>NZ_JBBPHK010000001.1:0-416296 GCF_038039805.1 Myroides odoratimimus | reverse complement strand
AGGACCCTCTGATTAACAGTCAGATGCTCTAACCAACTGAGCTAAGGAGGAAGGTGATGTCTTACCTTTATTGCGATGCAAATATAGAACGATTTTTTAGTTCTGCAAACACAACAAGCATTTTTTTTATATTTTTTTCATCTAATTAAAAATTGCCTTATAAATATCATTCCCATTAGCGAATAACAGTAATGCAATAAGTATGAAGAACCCAACCATCTGAGCGTTCCCCAAGAATTTATCACTTGGCTTTCTTCCAGAGATCATTTCGTACAATAAAAAGATAACATGTCCTCCATCTAGAGCAGGGATTGGTAATAAGTTCATCACTCCTAACATGATAGACAACATCGCTGTAATACTCCAGAACACTTGCCAGCTCCAGAACTGCGGGAAGATGTCATAAATCGCTTTAAACCCTCCTACTCCTTTATAAGCACCTGTTTCAGGTTGAACAATTTTCTTTAACTGTCCGAAGTAACTCATGATTCTATCTTTACCCATATGCAAACCAGCAGGAATGGCTTCTACTAAAGAATACTGTTCTCTACTAATCTCATATAGTCCTAATTTTTGTAAATTATCAAATGGCAAAGCAGGAGCATAATATGTCTCTATCTTACCTTCTTGATTTACCTTTACATCAACAGTCGTATCTTTTCCATCGCGATTCACTACAACAGCAACAGTCTTTCCTTTGTTCTCTTCTAAAACATTGCTTACCATATCAAAAAAAGGTGTCTCTACCCCATTAATAGACTTCACAATATCTTTAACCATTAATGTACCTTCATTAATAGAGTTCTCTCCAAAACCTCCTACAATAAAAGGAATACGCAATCCTATGAAACCATTTCCTTTATTCTCTGTGATTTGCCCCAAAAAGTCAACAGGTAACTGTACATGTTCAACTACACCAGCACGTTCTACCTCAATATCTTTCCCCATAAGGATCGCCTCTGGCAGGCTATTAAACTTCACAATCTCCTTTCCGTCAACCGTCAATACCTTATCACCCGTCTTCAGACCAGCTTCTTCTAATATAGGGTTCTGAACCCAGATTCCGCTCTTTACATCTTTATTAGCAATATATGACTCACCATAAGCATAAGCCATACCAATATAGATAACAAAAGCTAAAATAAAGTTCACCGTAACTCCACCTAACATGATAATCAAACGTTGCCATGCTGGTTTAGATCTAAACTCCCATGGTTGTGGTTCTCCAGCTAATTGGTCTGTATCCATACTTTCATCTACCATACCAGATATTTTTACATATCCACCTAATGGCAACCACCCAATACCATAAACCGTATCTCCTATTTTCTTTTTAAACAAAGAAAACTTAACATCAAAAAACAAATAAAATTTCTCTACACGTGTTTTAAAAAGTTTAGCAGGAATAAAATGTCCTAACTCGTGTAAGATAATTAGCAACGACAAACTCAATAAGAATTGAGATAATTTAATAAGTATATCCATTTTTATTTTTTACAGACTCTAAAATTATTCAGACAAAAGTAAAATATTACTTTAACTAATCTCACTTTTTTTTAAATCAAGACTTAAATTATCAATTCTTTCACACAAATAACAAGATAAACAAAGTGTAATAAAGCAAAAAAGCACTTCCCATATTATTTCAAAGCTACTCTATTAATTAAATTATTATTTAGAAAAGCTAATAAAGTACCAAATAAAGTGCATAATGTTCTACAAAACTTATAAAGAGGTACGTAAAATAGCTGTTAATAGAAAAGTATTTTCTAACTTTGCTTTACAATTAATATTTATAATATGTTACAGATAGCTTTTATTAGAGAAAATCAAGAGCAAGTGGTTAAAGGATTAGCCAAAAGAAATCTTGATGTTGCCGATTTGCTAAAAGAAGTGCTTGAATTAGATGAGAAAAGAAGAAGCACACAGGTGGAATTAGACAATGTATTAGCAGAATCGAACAAACTATCCAAAAGCATCGGGGAGTTGATGAAAAGCGGTGAAAAAGCAAAAGCTGAAATCATCAAAGAAAAAACATCAAACTTACGTGACCAAAGCAAACAATTAACTGAAGAGCTTAATAATGTATCTGCTTTATTAACAGAGAAGTTATATACTATACCAAACGTACCGACAGACATAGTGCCTGCTGGTAAAGACGCTGATGATAACTTAAATGTATTCGAAGCAGGAGAAGTACCTACTCTACATGAAGGTGCTCTACCACACTGGGAATTAGCAAAGAAATATGACATCATTGACTTTGAACTAGGAAATAAAATTACTGGAGCAGGTTTTCCTGTATATAAAGGTAAAGGAGCACGTCTACAACGCGCATTAATCTCTTACTTCTTAGATAAGAATACAGATGCAGGATATAGAGAATATCAAGTGCCTCACTTAATCAATGAGGCATCAGGATACGGTACAGGTCAATTGCCAGATAAAGAAGGGCAGATGTATCACAGTACTGTTGACGATTTATACTTAATCCCAACAGCCGAGGTACCTGTGACTAATATCTTTAGAGATGTTATCTTACAAGAGACTGAGTTACCTATTATGTGTACAGCTTATACACCATGTTTCCGTAGAGAAGCAGGATCATATGGAGCACACGTAAGAGGTCTTAACCGTCTTCACCAATTTGACAAAGTAGAAATCGTACGTATCGAACACCCAGATAATTCTTACCAAGCATTAGACGGAATGGTAGAACATATTAAAGGACTATTGAACGACCTTAAACTTCCATATAGAATCTTAAGATTATGTGGTGGAGATATGGGATTCACATCAGCACTTACTTATGACTTCGAAGTGTTCTCTACAGCACAAGACAGATGGTTAGAAATTAGTTCTGTATCAAACTTCGAGACATTCCAAGCGAATAGATTGAAATTAAGATTTAGAGATAAAGATGGTAAAAACCAATTAGCACATACTTTAAATGGTAGTTCATTAGCATTACCTCGTGTACTAGCAGGTATCTTAGAAAACTATCAAACACCAGAAGGAATCGTAATTCCAGAAGTTTTACGCCCTTATACAGGATTTGATATTATCGACTAATTAAAACCAATAACCTTATAAAAAAAGCACCAAATATTCGAAATAAGACATTTGGTGCTTTTTTTATCTTTGCAAAAATAAAATCACTCAGTGTATTTAAAATTATGATCATATATAATATCACAGTCAACATTCATGAGAGCGCACATGACGTATGGATGCAATGGACAAAAAATGCTTATATACCAGGTATATTAGCAACAGGAAAGTTTGACAAAGCTAAAATCGTGAAGGTACTCATAGAAGAAGAAATGGGTGGAAAAACTTATTCTATTCAATTCGAAACAAAGAGCAAAGAATTACTAGATCAGTTCTATAAAGAAGATTTTGATCGTTTTGAAAACGAAGCTAAACGCCTTTTCGGTGAGCTTATGCTAACATTTAAGACAGAACTAGAACTAATCAGCGAACATCAATAAGATAACCATGGATAAAGTAAGAGCAAAAAAACACTTAGGTCAGCATTTCTTAACTGACGAAAGTGTCGCAAAGAGAATCGCTGATACCTTGACATTAGAAGGATACAAGAAGGTATTAGAGATCGGTCCAGGTATGGGAGTTCTAACAAAATATATATTAGACAAACCGATAGAAACATTCGTAGTAGAGATAGATACTGAGTCTGTAGATTATTTACATGCTCATTATAACAAGCTACACGACCATATATTCGCACAAGACTTTCTAAAATTCGATATAGTACGTGCTTTTAATCAAGAGCCTTTTGCTGTAATCGGTAACTTCCCTTATAATATCTCTACACAGATCGTGTTTAGAGCATTAGAGCTAAGAGACTACATCCCTGAGTTCTCAGGTATGTTCCAAAAAGAAGTAGCAGAACGCATATGTGAGAAAAAAGGAACTAAAGCTTATGGTATACTTTCAGTATTAGCACAAGCATTCTATGAAACAGAATATTTATTCACTGTAGACGAACACGTATTTAACCCACCTCCAAAAGTAAAGTCAGGGGTAATGCGTATGATCCGTAAAGAGGATTACAGTCTACCATGTAGTGAAAAATTATTCTTTACAGTAGTAAAAACTGCCTTTAATCAGAGAAGAAAGACATTACGCAACAGCTTAAAAAGCTTTAACTTGCCAGAGGAAATAAGATCTGAAGAAGTATTTAATTTAAGACCAGAACAATTAGACTATAAAGAATTTATAGAACTAACAAAGAAAATAGAAGCCTATGGAGTTTAAAATCAGTAGAGAATCTTTACAACAATTCGAAGATTTAATCGCTGAAAAAAATGAAAAGGAATTATTAGAGATTCTTAAAGATTTACACTATGCCGATATAGCAGAGATAATGAATGAGCTTTCAGGAGAGGAAGCGATTTATATATTTGACATATTAGATAGTGAAGTAACAGCAGAAATCCTTTTAGAATTAAATGAAGATGTCCGTGAAAAAATATTAAAAACTCTATCACCTAAAGAAATTGCGGAAGAGTTAGATGAATTAGACACGGATGACGCTGCTGATATTATCTCTGAACTACCAGAATCAAAGAAAGAAGAAGTGCTTTCAGAGCTGGAAGACTTAGAGCATGCAAAAGATATTGTTGAACTTTTGCGTTATGACGAAGACACGGCAGGAGGATTAATGGCCAAGGAATTTGTATCAGTCAATGAAAATTGGTCTGTACTTACTTGTGTCAAAGAAATGCGCAAACAAGCTGAGAATGTATCACGTGTGCATTCTATATATGTACTAGATGATGATGGCCGTTTAAAAGGGAGGTTATCTCTTAAAGACTTACTGACTTCTTCTACTACAACACACATCAGTGATGTCTATATTCGAAATGTAGATTACGTAAAAGTAGATACTAAAGATGTAGAGGTAGCTCGTATTATGCAGAAGTATGACTTAGAAGCTATACCAGTAGTAGATGAGATGGGAAGGTTAGTAGGCCGTATTACCATAGATGACATCGTAGACGTTATTAAAGAAGAAGCAGATAAAGATTACCAATTAGCAGCAGGTATTTCTCAAGACGTAGAGGCTAACGATAGTATCCTTATGCTGACCAGAGCAAGATTGCCATGGTTAATACTCGCCATGATAGGTGGATTCGTAGCTGTTAATGTATCTAGAAGCTTTGAAGGAGCTATGGAGAAGTTTGGTGTACTATTCTTCTTCACCCCTCTTATTGCAGCTATGGCAGGTAATGTAGGAGTACAATCTTCTGCTATTATCGTACAAGGACTCGCTAATAATTCTATCACTGGATCTATATGGAAACGATTAGGAAAAGAAGTAACACTTAGTTTATTAAATGGTTTCTTACTTGCTATCCTAATGATGCTAGGAAGTCACTTCTTACTAGGAGTCGATTACATTATAGGTATCACTGTATCTATAGCACTGATTAGTGTAATTATCATCGCCAGTCTTATCGGTACTTTTGTACCTATCTTACTGAATAAGTATGGTATAGACCCCGCCTTAGCAACAGGTCCTTTTATCACGACAAGTAATGATATATTTGGAATCTTAATTTACTTTTCAATTGCAAAAGTTATTTTAGGTTTCTAAATTGTTTAAAGCTAAATCACCACAATGAACACTAAGAAAGTATTACATATAGATAGTAATCACCCTTTAATGATTACACAACTAGCTGAGCTGGGATACGAAAATGTAGAAAACTACACTGCTAGTAAAGAAGAAATAGCTGAAAGTATACATGAATATGAAGGTATCATTATTAGAAGTCGCTTTTCTATCGACCAATCTTTTTTAGAGAAAGCAACTAACTTAAAGTTCATTGGACGTGTAGGTGCTGGTCTAGAAAACATAGACTGTACATACGCAGAGGCTAAAGGTATAGCACTTATCGCTGCTCCTGAGGGCAATAAAACTGCAGTAGGAGAACACGCCTTAGGGATGCTACTAAGCCTAATGAATAAACTCAACTTAGTCGATCAAGAAGTAAGACAAGGAATCTGGATTAGAGAAGGAAACAGAGGACATGAAATAGAAGGTAAAACAGTAGGTATTATAGGCTATGGAAATATGGGAAATGCTTTTGCCAAACGCCTTCAAGGGTTTGACTGTGAAGTAATCTTCCACGATATCAGAGAAGGACTAGAGAATGCCTATGCAAAACAAGTAAGTTTAGCAGAGTTACAAGAAAGAGCAGATATACTAAGTCTACATACTCCACAGACACCGGAGACCATGTATCTAATCAACAAGGAAGTAATCCAAGGGTTCAAAAAACCTTTCTGGTTTATAAATACTGCTAGAGGGAAGTCTGTCAATACTATAGATCTAGTCGAAGCTCTAAAGTCTGGTAAAGTAAGAGGAGCTGCATTAGACGTATTAGAATACGAAAAGTCTTCTTTCGAGAATATGTTTTCGGATAATACTCTTCCTGAACCGATGCAATACTTAATACAAGCCAAGAATGTCTTACTATCTCCCCATATCGGAGGATGGACTATAGAGAGCAAGGAAAAACTAGCTCAAACGATTATAGACAAAATCAAAGCACTATACTAAAAACAAAAAGGAGTTTCAATTGAAACTCCTTTTTTATGACTCTTGCTTTTCGCTTTTGTTATTTTCTTCTTGAATCTTTCTTTCAAGTTCTGCTTCGAATTCTTCCATTACAGGCTTCACTGTGCTTTCTGGTAGATCAGCAATCTTGATATACATCAGACCATCAATTGCATTATTAAACAATGGATCGACATTAAAAGCGATTACCTTTGCATTCTGCTTAATGTATTTTTTAATCAATACAGGCAATCTTAACTTTCCTGGTTCTACATCTTCAATGATCTTATCGAATTTATTTAAATCAGAATCTGTCTCACTAAAGATCAAATCTTTCTCACTATCCTTAAGATTTACTTTATATTCCATCTTAGGAGTGACATACTGAGCGATATAAGGATCAAAATAATGTGATCTCATAAACTCAATCATTAATGATTTAGAGAAATCAGAGAACTGATTACTAATACTCACCCCTCCTATCAGATACTTGTGCTCAGGATATCTCAATGTAGTATGTACAATACCTTTCCACAATAAGAATAGAGGCATTGGTTTTTGTTGATATTCTTTAATAATAAAAGCCCTTCCCATCTCTATAGACTGAGACATCATAGGATATAGCTCAGATTCAAAGCGGAACAACTCGTTTAAATAGAACCCATTGATTCCATATTTCTTATAAATCTCTGTCCCTAATCCCATACGATATGCTCCACAAATCTGTTGAGTATCATTATCCCATAAGAACATATGGTGATAATATTTATCATACTGGTCTAGGTCTAGTTCATTATTCGTTCCTTCTCCTACTTGTCTAAACGTAATTTCTCTTAAACGTCCTAATTCTGTTAGAATAGTTGGTATTAGCTCTGATTTACACAAGAATATTTCGTAATTTTTACTTTGCAATAATCTATAATCACCTTCTCTAAGCGTATTAATCTCTTCTAAAATCTTCTCTACTGGCTGTGCCTCAATAATATCTTTCACGCTTTTTGGTAATTTGAAATTAAATGACGGTACTTTAATCCATTTACGTATATCTTCATCCTTATAAGCATTAGACAATAAGTATGTTTTAAAACGCAGGAAGTTACCATAATCATTTATATCATAGTGTTCACTCTGTTCTTCTACTGATATCGGTCTACCTATCCTTACTTTGATTACTCTATTTTTTTGAGTCAATAGTTCAGAAGGTAGTTTAGCTGTACGCAGTGTAGGATTTATCTGAGACAAGAAATAGAACAACTTACTATTCGTTGCATGAAAATAAATAGGCACTACAGGTACATTTGCTTTCTTTATCAGTTTAATAGCTCCTTCTTCCCAAGGTTTATCTACTATAAGTTTATCATCTTTATACGTAGACACTTCTCCTGCAGGAAATATCCCTAGGGGCTTTCCATCACTTAAATGTCTTAAAGTATCTTTTAATCCTATAACGCTTGATTTAACATCCTTATTGTTCTCAAAAGGATTCACAGGCATAATATAAGGCTTTAATGGCTCTATGCGATGTAATAAGAAGTTAGCGATAATTTTAAAATCAGGATCATGTTCTAACATCAATTTAAGCAATAGAATACCATCTATTCCTCCTAATGGATGATTAGAAATAGTTATATAAGGCCCTTTCTTAGGCAATCTTTTAAGTTCTTCTGGATCTATTTCAAATTCTATTTGAAACTCTTCTAAGATAGCATTTAAAAAATCTAGATTAGACAAATGCTTATTGCGGTCGTAAATTTTATTTAACGTAGTGATCTTAAGTGCCTTCATCAACATCCACCCCGAAAAGGTTCCTAGAAAACCATACTTATCTACGTTAATTGCCTTTGCTACTTCTTTCGCCGTTACTAACCCCATTAAAATTCAAAATTAAGTAATACAAATATACTAAAATCTTCAGCTATTCCATTTTATTTTATCAGACTAGTACTATTATTCATAAAAAAGAAATTACAAAATGTATAAATAACTGATTAAAACAAAGATAAGATATTAAATCAAAAAATATATTTTTTATATTTTTGATTTTTTAAACTACATACTCATTTTATATGAAGATAATCTCGTATAACGTAAATGGAATACGTGCTGCTATAAACAAAGGATTTATAGAATGGATTCAAGAAGAGAATCCAGACATTATATGTCTACAAGAAATAAAAGCAAAAGAAGATCAAATACCTGTAACGGATATACTAGCTGCTGGATATCCATACCAATACTATTATTCTGCTCAGAAAGCAGGCTATAGTGGAGTAGCTATCTTGTGTAAGCAAGAGCCTAAGAATGTAGTATTCGGGACAGGCATTGACTACATGGACTTCGAAGGTAGAAACTTAAGAGTAGATTATGACAATATCTCTGTGATGTCTCTATACCTACCTTCTGCCTCTAATATAGAGAGATTAGATTTTAAATATCAGTATATGGATGACTTCTTTAACTATATTAATGATTTAAAAAAAGAAATTCCAAATCTAGTGATCTGTGGAGACTACAATATCTGTCACCAAGCTATCGACATCCATGACCCTGTGCGCAATGCTAAAGTATCAGGTTTCTTGCCAGAAGAACGTGCATGGCTAGACAAGTTTATCAACAATGGTTTTATAGACAGCTTCCGTATGTTTAACCAAGAGCCGCATAACTACAGCTGGTGGACATACAGAGCTAATGCTCGTAATAATAATAAAGGGTGGAGAATAGACTATCACTTAGTGACAGAGAATATGAGAAGCAAGATAAAACACGCGACTATACTACCAGATGTAAAGCACTCTGATCACTGCCCAATACTTGTAGAGATAGACGCATAAACCCTATTTCCCCTTAATAAAACAACAAACTATGTCAATTAAAAAGATTAGCCTAGGCTTACTAGCTCTTACCATGTTATCATCATGTGTGACACGCAAGTTATACAATGAACTAGATCAACAGTACAAAGATGCATTAGCCGAAAACGAACAGCTAAGTAGTGAATTAGATCTTATGAATAGTTCTAATACAGACTTAGAAAATATCAAAAGACATCTAGCCGCTCAGTTAAAGGAATTGCAACAAGAAAGAAGTAATCTTAATGCTGAGATCGCTGCTGCACAGAACAAATTAAGAGACTTAGAGAGCTCTTACAACAATCTAGAGAAGCACAGCGAAGAAACACTAAAGGCAGAAGCGGCTAGACTAGCTAAAGCCAAAACTGAACTAGAAGAAAAATCAAGACGTGTAGCAGAATTAGAGAGTATCTTAGCTGCTAATGATAAGCAGATGCGTGCCCTAAAAGACAATCTATCTAATGCCTTAAATGCATTCGAAGGTAGAGGACTGACTATCGAACAAAAAAATGGACGTGTCTACGTCTCTATGGAGAACAAATTATTGTTTAAATCCGGTAGCTGGACGATCAGTGATGACGGTAAAGAAGCAGTAGTAGAGCTAGGCAAGGTATTAGCAGACAATCCTGATATCACGGTACTGATAGAAGGACATACTGATAATGATAAGATATTAGGTAACTTAGGAGATGGAGTGAAGACCAATTGGGACTTATCTACTAAACGATCTTTAACTATCGTGTCTATTCTAGAGCAAACGCCTCATATAGATAAGAGAAATCTTACAGCTGCTGGTAGAAGTGAATATGCTCCGCTATCAAGTAACAACACTGCTGAAGGCAAGGCAAAGAACAGACGTATAGAAGTTATCTTAACTCCTAATCTGGATAAAATCAACTCTATGCTGAACCAATTATAGCATTAAAAGAAGATATAAAATACCCTTTAAAAGGCGAGATGTTAAGCATTTCGCCTTTTTTTACATCATAACAATACACTCACTTCAGATTCACCTGTTTTTTCCAACAGTTTATACTTTTCTTAAGCAATTTCTCTAAAAAAATAGTTACTTTTCACACACATTAGCAGTCCTAATTTGTATTTGTCTGCTATAATGCTTATATTAAAACAGCTATAAATATAAAAGCCATAATTACATGATGATTAATAACTATCTAGTTACTAATAATATTAACTCTATTATCAATACAGAAGATTTCAACGGGCTATATCAGTGGTTCTATAATCTGCTAGACTTCTTAAGTTTATCAGAGTACGCTACCCATGTTGTGACAGCGATTCTATTACTAACATCTTTTACGATTTGTATGTTCATTTTAGATTATATTCTGAAGAACTTCTTTATCGTATTAGTGAAAACTTTTAGTTCTAAAACTAAAACGACATTTGATGATCTATTAGTACAGAATAAGTTCTTTCACAATGTTACCCATTTAATTCCAATCGCTTTAGCCAAAATACTGTTCCCAATCTTCTTTTTAGGCTTTCCAAACCTAACCAAGTTTGTAATGTCCCTAACAGATATATTAGTCACAGTAGCTTTGACATTAGTGATTAGATCCACTATACGCAGTATTCGTGACTACCTAAAGAGTAAGCCACGTTTGGCTGATAAGCCTCTAGATAGTTATGCTCAGGTATCTAGTATATTAGTCTATTTCTTCTCAGGAATTATTATATTCTCTATCATCACAGGCACAGACCCTATCAAATTTTTAATCTCATTAGGAGCAGCCTCTGCTATCCTTATATTAGTATTTAAAGATACCATTATGGGATTCGTAGCAAGTATTCAAGTCTCTTCTAATGATATGGTACGCGTAGGAGACTGGATAGAGATGGCTAAGTATGGAGCAGATGGTACAGTACTAGAGATGAACTTAAGTACGGTAAAAGTGCAGAACTTTGACAAGACAATCACCACCATACCTACCCACCTTCTGATTAGTGACTCATTTAAAAACTACAGAGGAATGCAGACTTCTGGAGGTAGAAGAATTAAGAGAAGTATCAATATTAAAATATCTTCTATTCGCTATCTAGAGAAAGATGAGATAGAACTACTGAAAAAGATACAGCTATTAGCTCCATATATAGAAGAGCGTCAAAAAGAAATAGAAGAATATAACGAGAGAACACAAGCTGATCAATCTATGCCTATCAACGGACGTAGGATAACAAATATAGGAATGTTCAGAGCGTATGTGACGAGATACATACAGCAGAATCCTAATATTCACAAAGAATATCCTCTAATGGTAAGGCATCTACAGCCTACAGAGCACGGGCTACCGATAGAGATATACACCTTCACGAATACCACCGTATGGGCAGTATATGAGAATATCATGGCAGATATATTTGACCACGTATTAGCCGCTGTAGATTATTTCCACCTAGATGTATTCGAGTTGCCTTCTTCTGATGACGTAAGGCATTTCATACAGAACAGTACTATTAATCATGATTCGTTTGGTAACTAAGGATACTTATTACCATGATTATAACAGGTCGCTATAGCCTGTCTTCTCTTAAACATGAAAGAAAGACTATAATATAGTAAACTACATACGACGAACACGGTCATGGAGTATCTCTATGACCGTGTTCTTATTTTATAGCCCTAATTTCTCTATAATGCCTTCTACTTGTTGTTCTGTAGTTGTGAGTTTCTCTTTACAGAACACTATTAGTTTAGACGCGCGCTCTACCTTACTCGCTAATTCGTCTACTGTGACTTCATCATTCTTTAAGTCATTCAGAATTACCTCTAATTCTAAAGCGGCTTTCTCATAAGTAAGTTGTTCCATTGCTTCACTTCTTTTATTTCTGCTAATATAATTCTATACTTCTTATTATAGATCGCTATCTCTAGCTCATCTCCTATATTTAATTCTTGGTGTTCGTTCAACAGTTGCCCATTGTGCATCACGATCGCAAACCCTTTCCGTAGAATAGAACTCAGATCATACGCTGTCATAATCTCTTCGAAAGTAACTAATCGCACACGTTCTTTCTTCAACTGTCCTTTTGCCTGATAGGCTAATTTTTCTAACGAAGTATTCAGTTGTTGTTGATGTGCATAGATACACTGTTGTGCTAGATAAGCTATTAACTTCGTTTTCTCTTTTAGTGTCTGCGTTTCTTTACTAGCTATGCGTTGAGCACGATAGGAGATAGAATGCGTCGCACTCTCTATAAACGACTCTTCTGTATGAAGGCGTTTCCTCACCTCTGTTATCAATCTGTTAGATAATGAATCTAACTCTTGCTTCTTTTGTTTGCCTTGTGCTACTCCATATAGCCTTATCTCCTTCTCTGCTACTTCTAGCCTATGCTGTTCAAGAGTGATATACTGGGCATATGACTGCATAATACCTTCATACATCCTACTGATATCCGTATAGAACATAGCTGTCTTCTCCACGATATAAGCAGCTACAGCGCTCGGGGTCTTAAAGTATCGATTAGCCACAAAGTCTGATAACGAATTATCAGTCTCATGTCCTATCCCTGTAAATACAGGAGTATGACTCATCGCTAGTGTTACTGCTAACTCATAGTGATTAAACACATCCAAGTCTAAAGCTGACCCTCCACCTCTAATCAATACAATCACATCATATATATCGGGCTCTATCTCACTAAATGCTTCTTGTATTGAAGTTATAGCTCCATCGCCCTGCACCTGACAGTCATAATGGTCTATATGATAGACGAAATTATACTCGTTCTCTGTTAGCTGTTTTATAAAATCTACATGACCAGCAGTCCCTTTAGAACTAACTAACGCTATGCGCTGAAGCACAGTAGGTAGATACAGCTCTTTATTTTTCTGATGATATCCTTGCTCTACTAGCTTTCTTAGATTCTCCTGTTTTATGCGTTCTACTTCTCCTAATGAGTAAGACAAGTCTATCCGATGTATATTAATAGACAGCCCATATAGATTACTAAACGTGACTTCGCAGTAACACATGATCTCAGCACCGTTCTTCAATATCTCATTTGCATTCTCACCTAAGGATTTTTTAATCACATAAGCAGTAGATTGCCAGATATTCGCACGACACTTAGCTAATATAACACCATCTCTATGCTCTACGAGTTCTAGATAGAAATGTCCCTTTCGGTCTTCCTTTAGCTGGCCTATCTCTACCCGTAGCCAAAAGTAGTTATTAGATATAGCATTATCCACTATATCCTTTACTCTATGGAGGATAGTGCTTAGTCGATAATACTTATTGTCTATATACATCTGTTTAAAATCTAGAAACTCTATAGACCAAAAATACAATCTTTATTAAGATATCTAAACGAAATTCACAGTCATCGTTTCTCATTATTACATTTATGAATAGCACAAAAATAACTCCGAAAAAAGTCTAAAGTACTTTAGCGAGTAGAATTGCTATAATTTATAACAATTCCTTACTTATACCTTCCCATTTCACGAGGGTTGTCTTTTATTTTATTAGCTTCATTCTTTATGATTACTATTTGCTAGGTTATTGATCGGTAAGTGATCGGCTAGTTTATAGCACTTTTTAGCCGATCACATGCCCATCACTAGCCGACCACAATCCGACCACCCCTATAAAAACATAAAAAACACAATATCATACTCATACTTAATCGCATAATATTCTTTTAATCAGCATAACTTTTTTATCTTTGTTAACCATTAAAAAATAAATATGACTACCGTAAAAATCATCAATAAATCTAAACATTCATTGCCAAATTATGAGACTAATCAGTCTGCAGGTATGGATCTTAGAGCGAACTTAGAAGAACCTATCACACTAAACTCTCTAGAGAGAGCCATCGTACCTACAGGTCTATTTATAGAACTACCTGAGGGATACGAAGCACAGATCAGACCTAGAAGTGGATTAGCTGCAAAAAGAGGAATCACTTTACTAAATAGCCCTGGTACTATTGATGCTGATTATAGAGGTGAAATAGGTATTATCTTAGTCAATCTGTCAAAAGAACCTTTCGTGATAGAGAACGGGGAACGCATTGCTCAAATGGTAATCGCTAAATACGAACAAATCCAATGGCAACCTGTAGAAGTACTTACTGATACAGAGAGAGGTGCTGGAGGTTTTGGGAGCACTGGAGTAAAATAGATATTGTAATATAAAGATACTAGAAAATGAAAATTATTGTACCAATGGCTGGTCGTGGGTCTAGACTTCGTCCTCACACATTAACTGTTCCTAAACCATTAATCCCTATCGCTGGGAAACCAATTGTACACCGATTAGTAGAAGATATCGCTAAAGTTCTTAACGATACGATAGATGAGATTGCATTTATCATCCACGAGAGCTTTGGAAAAAAAGTAGAAGAAGACTTAATCGCTATCGCTGCTAAACTAGGAGCGAAAGGGACTATCTGCTATCAAAACGAAGCTCTAGGAACTGCTCATGCTATCCTATGTGCTAAAGAAGCTATGCAAGGGCCTATCGTGGTAGCGTACGCAGATACGTTATTCCGCGCTGACTTTAACCTAGAGAAAGATGCTGACAGCGTTATTTGGGTAAAGCAGGTAGAAGATCCTAGCGCATTCGGGGTAGTACAACTAAATGATAAAAACGACATCGTAGATTTCGTAGAGAAGCCTAAAGAGTTTGTATCTGATCTAGCGATCATCGGTATCTACTACTTTAAAAGTGGTGAAACGTTGCGCAAAGAATTAGAGTACTTACTAGATAATAATATTATCAAAGGAGGTGAATACCAGCTAACAGACGCACTAGAAAATATGAAGCAAAAAGGAATGCGCTTCGTACCTGGTCAAGTAGATGAGTGGATGGACTGTGGTAATAAGAATGTAACTGTAGACACAAATAACAGAATGTTAGGCTTCTTAGAACAAGAGGACGCTAACTATGTATCTGATAATGTAGTATTAGAGAACAGTACGATCATCCGTCCATGTTATATCGGAGAGAATGTAGTACTAGTGAATACGACTGTAGGGCCTAATGTATCTCTAGGAGACAACTGTAAAGTAGAAAATGCTACAATCAAAAACAGTCTTATCCAAACAAACTCTACGATCAGAAATGCAAATCTAGATAATGCTATGGTGGGTAACCATGCTACTTATGACGGTAAACATACGAGTATCAGTATCGGAGACTACTCTGTACTAGACTAAATCATGATATAGACGTCTCCTGTATATACCGATGATATATCTATTTGACTATATCTTCATCATTATTTAATACAGAAACAGACTCTAAAATATTAAATCCGTTTTAAACTTTATTTAAAACGGATTTTTTTTATCTATCTTGCTACTATAAAATAGTTTTAGACAATTATGAGAAAGATATCCCTACTTATTATCTGTACTTTATTTCTAGTTGTAGGATGTAAGAAGAAGAACATGGATGGTATACTAGACGAGAGTGAGGCTAGTAATGCTAAAACTGTGCTTACAATTCTAAACAACCACAATAAACAAATAGTAGACTTCACTACCACTGCTATTCGCTCTTCTGCTTCTTATGAGGCGGATAACGAATCTAAGAAGTTCTCTATGGATATCTTTATCGAAAAGGATAAACAGATCTTGCTGAACATTCGCTTTATAGGTATTCCGATAGCTAAGGTATATGTAACTCCAGAAGGAGTGCAATACTATGAGAAGTGGAATAAGGTATTCTTCAAAGGAGACTTCAGTATGCTAAGCCAATGGCTAGGGACAGACCTTAACTATACTAAGTTTCAGAATCTGCTACTAGGTCAGGCTCTAGATGCCCAATCGGGAACTAATAAGTATGAAGCATCTATAGAAGAAGGATTGCACAAAATCAAAGCGAAAGTAGAGGAAGATATCCAATCCGCTTACTTCTTCGAAGATCAAAATGGATTATTAAAAAAAGAAGAGATATCTCAGGCATCTAGCAATAGAGTTGTCACTATTTCGTATCCAGAATATAAAAAAGTGGGAAAATATACGACTCCTACTGAAATAAATATAGATGCAAGACAAGAAAAAAGCATACATTTGAACATTCGTTATGACAATGTGACTTTTAATGATAACTTGAACTTTAATTACAAAGTTCCAGCAGGTTATAAACAAGTCGGAATAAAACAATAAGATCAACAAGAAGTAATCTACAAATGAGACGAGCGTATTTATCCTTATTATTAATATGTACTGTTTTTGCTTACGGGCAAAAGAAAGAAACGCAAGAACAACTGGAGCGTAGAAAGCAGCAAATCTTAGTGGAGATAAATATTGTCAAAGATTTACTTAAAAAAGAAAAGACGAAAGAGAGAAATATTCTATTAGAAATAGATGAGAACAACCGTAAGATTAACTTAAATAGACAGTTAATAAACAATGTTCAAAAACAAATATCTGTAACGAATAGCAATATCTCTAAAACAGAAAAAGAGGTTAATACCCTAGAAGCAGAATTGGCTAAGCTTAGAAAAGACTATGCTGATCTGGTATTAAAATCATATAAAACAAAGTCTAGCCAAAGTAGACTGATGTTCGTATTATCATCAGATAACTTCCTTCAAGCTTATAAACGAGTACAGTATATGAAACAATATGCTGACTATAGAAAATCTCAAGCAGATGAGGTGAAGGCTAAAGCTGAATCTCTAAAAGAGGCACTAGCTAGACTAAGTACACAAAAAGCAAAACAACAAAAACTACTTACTGAACAACAACAGAACGAAAAGAATTTACAAGAGGATCTAGGAGAACAAAAGAACCTAATGTCTATCGTACAAAAAGATCAGCAAAAGTATAACAAACACATCAAGCAAAAGCAAGAGGAGACAAAGGCAATCGATAGAAAGATTAAGCAATTGATCAAAGAAGCGATTGAAGAAGCGAACCGTATCGCTAGAGAAAAAGCAGCTAAAGAAGGTAAGAAGACGACTAAGTCTACTGCTTCTACTAAGTCTGCTACTGCCTTTGAGCTTACTCCAGAAGGGAAGATCGTAGCAGATAACTTTAGAGCTAATCAAGGTAAGCTACCTTGGCCTGTAGCTAAGGGATATATATCTCTACCTTATGGAGATCAGCCTCACCCTGTACAGACTCAGCTGACGATACACAATAGCGGTGTAGAGATTACTACTGAGGCAGGCTCTAGAGCTAGAGCGGTATTCGGAGGGGATGTACTTCAGGTACAGGTATTACCTGGTGGTAATAAAGCTGTATTAATACAACATGGAGATTATATAACTGTTTATCAAAACTTAGGTGAGGTATCTGTCAAAAAAGGAGATAAAGTAAGTCTAAAACAAGACATCGGGTCTATCAGTACGAATAGTAATGGTCAGACGGTGTTGAAGTTCTTACTGTCTCGAAATACAGATATCTATAACCCACAAAGTTGGTTGAGCAGAAGTAATTAATTCATATATCATACTATGAGTACACAGTCATCATTCAATATATTTAAATGGGTAAAAGAGAATAAAGATTTATTAAAACCACCTGTTGGCAATAAAAACATTTACCCAGAAGCATCTGATTATATCATTATGGTCGTAGGTGGCCCTAATGCTAGAAAGGATTTTCACTATAATGAAGCTGAAGAGTTCTTCTTTCAACTAGAAGGAACTATCTATATCGATATACAAGAGAATAACGAGCGCAAGCGCATTACCTTAAACGAAGGAGATATTTATCTACTACCTGCTAAGGTACCTCACTCACCTATCCGCACAGAGAACTCTGTAGGCCTAGTAGTAGAGAAAAAGAGAAAAGACCCTGGTGCAAAAGATGGCTTAATGTGGTTCTGCGAAAATTGTAATCATAAACTATATGAGGTCTATTTTGAGCTAACAGATATAGAGAAAGATTTCTTACCTCATTTTAAACATTTCTACTCATCTGAAGAACTGAGAACTTGTGAATGCTGTCAGACTGTGATGCCTACTAATACAAAATTCGTAGAGTAGTAGATTACTGTACATTACACTCCCTGTCATATTTTTTTTTATATTAGCAAGTAACAATCAATTACAAACTATAAATAAAAAACAAATGACGACATCTAATAACCAATTTGGTATTTCGGAAGTATTAGAAAAATTAGGACTCGTGGCAGAGAACAATGGTTCTTCTACAGGTCTTAACTCTTTTTCTAATGGTAGGATTATAGAATCTTATTCTCCAGTAGACGGTCAACTTATCGGAAAAGTAAAAGCTTCTACAAAAGAAGATTACCAAAAAGTAATGGCTACTGCAGAGGAGGCTTTTAAAAGCTGGAGACTAGTGCCTGCTCCTAAACGAGGCGAAATCGTAAGACAAATAGGTGAAGAACTTCGAAATAAAAAAGAATACTTAGGTAAACTAGTATCATACGAGATGGGAAAAAGCCTTCAAGAAGGTCTAGGTGAGGTACAGGAGATGATCGACATCTGTGACTTCGCAGTAGGTCTATCTCGTCAGCTATACGGATTGACGATGCACTCTGAGCGTCCTATGCACCGTATGTATGAACAGTGGCACCCTATCGGAGTGGTAGGTGTTATCTCTGCTTTTAACTTCCCAGTAGCAGTATGGAGTTGGAATACTATGATCGCATGGGTATGTGGTGATGTGTGTATCTGGAAACCTAGTTCTAAAACACCATTATGTGGTGTAGCGTGTCAGAATATCGTAGCTGGCGTATTCAAGAAAAACAATATCCCTGAAGGTGTATGTAACCTAGTTATCGGTAATGAATGTGGTGATCTGATCAACACGGATCCTAGAATTCCTCTAGTGTCATTCACGGGGTCTACTCGTATAGGTAGACATGTATCTAAGACTGTAGCAGAGCGCTTCGGTAATACGATCCTAGAGCTTGGAGGTAATAATGCTATCATCGTATCTGAACATGCTGATATCAATATGGTATTAGTAGGAGCTGTATTCGGAGCTGTAGGTACAGCAGGACAGCGCTGTACTAGTACAAGAAGGCTTATCGTACACGAGAGTGTATATGATAAAACAGTAGATGTACTACAAAAGGCGTATGCTCAATTAAAAATAGGGAACCCATTAGATGCTACTAATCACGTAGGACCACTTATCGATAAAGCAGCTGTAAAAGATTACTTAGACGCTATCGAAAAGGCAAAAGCTGAAGGAGGTAAGGTCATCGTAGAAGGCGGTGTGCTAGAAGGTACGGGGTATGAGAGTGGATGTTATGTAAAACCGTGTATCATAGAAGGTAAGAATACTTACGAAATTATACAGGCTGAGACATTCGCACCTATCTTATACATCATGAAGTACAAAGATATCGAAGAAGCTATCGCAATGCAAAACGGAGTGCCTCAAGGACTATCTTCTTCTATCTTTACGAATAGTATGAGAGAAATGGAGTTATTCTTATCTCATGCTGGCTCTGACTGTGGTATCGCTAATGTAAATATCGGTACATCTGGTGCTGAGATTGGTGGAGCATTCGGTGGTGAGAAAGAGACTGGTGGAGGAAGAGAGTCTGGATCAGACGCATGGAAAGCTTATATGAGGAGACAGACGAATACAATCAACTATGGTACAGAGCTACCATTAGCACAAGGTATTAAATTTGACTTCTAGTCTATACTTATAAAAATAGAGGGTGCTTACAGCTAGTAAGCACCCTCTATTTTATTCTATTATCTAAGTATTTAGAATCTATATCCTAAGTTAATCCCTGCATTAAACTCAATAGCAGAGAATCTGTCATTCACTTCACTACTGAAGTTTCTCGCAATATCTGCAAAAGGATGAATCGTGAATGAGTCCCCTAAAGCCCACTTATACCCGAAGCCTACTCCAAAGATGAAGCTATTCATATCTACTTTAGTTCTGATAGATGTATCTGCTGCTTCTGACCATAGGTTCTCTTTAAAATCTCCAAAGCGATATTTTAAGAAAGGAGATACTACATAACCACTGCCATGTGCATCATTCCCTGACCCAAAATAGTAGTTATAGTTAACAACTAAACTGTTGGTATTAAACTTTTGGTTCTTCCCTCCTTTTTCTTTGTGGTAAGAAAAACGGTCGTTAATATTAAAATTAGCTCCTATCGACTGGTTATGCCCGATAAAGTGCTCATACCCGATTTCTACTGATGCTAGTGCTAGTGTATTAAACACATTCACTTTTACTTCATTAACAGCCTGTGCTCTAGCTCCTACTGTACCTACTAAGAGTAATAGTACTAAATATATTTTCTTCATATAACAAGATTGTGTGTGACAAATATAATAAAAGTGTTTTTTATTTATGGTTCCTTCCCTCCTCTTCTGGATATAGCTCAGCGACTACATCGCTCTGCCAATACTCCTTCGTCTCTATATCTAGAATAGAAATACTTCCTAAGAATGCTGCTCCAGTATCTATATTCCATACATTGGCAAAGTTCATAGGATACTTAAAACCATAATTAGTAACAGGAGTATGCCCTATAAAGATTTCATGATAATGCAACAATCTCTTCGGATATCGAATATCTTCCTTACTGATCGTTGTATCCATAGATAATACCATCTCCCATAACGTTCTATCCCAATAAAGACCTTCTTCAATATACTCGTCCTTCACTCCTCTTAAATTGGTAAAGCCTGCATGAACAAATAGTCTATTGCTCTCATCGATATAATAGTTCTGTAAGTTTCTAAAAAAATGGAGATGTTTCTCTCTCATTTCTTTTGTGATATTATCTAATGAATAGGATTTAATAGAAGCATCGCCTCCATTGCCTTCCCATAATTTATTCTCCTTACCTGTTTCTAACCAATTCACTAAAAGCGTCTCATGGTTACCTCGTAAGAAAGTACAATTATGTGTATCTTTTAAAGCTAATAAATATTCTACTACCTTCTCAGATTCACTCCACCCATCTACATAGTCTCCTAAAAAAATTAATTTATCTGAAGGGGTTACTTTTGCGCGTTCCATCACTTGTAATAACGCTTTATAACCTCCGTGTATATCTCCTATAACTAGTGTTCTACTCATCTATTTCTGTTTCATATTTCAGTTTACGCAAGATACGCATTACTTCCTTAAAGGCTATAAAGAGCTGAGGGTCATTCGAATATTTTAGATAATCTTTAACGGAGATTAGTTCATCTTTAGCATCTTCAAAACCGTTTAGGTAGCACAGCATCATATTAAAGCATAGTTTACCTAAGACACGTTCTTCCTTAGAAGTAAGTTTAAGGTTGTTCTGAAGTTTATAAATAACATTAAGACTAGATCCGTAGATATGTCCAAGGATATTCCTATTATAGGATGGTGCTTTAAATAAGACTGTGTTAGTCATAGAATAAGTCCCGTTCTCTGAGAAAGAAATCATCACTTCTTCGAATGGGTAATAACTCGTCTTATCATTCAACCCTAGATTTAGATACTCCGTTATCACAAACTTATGCCCATTATACGCAATCGTGACGGAGTCTAGATCTGAATAAAACAACTTAATCTGCTCATTGACAAACTCTATATCTACTCTAGAATAAAAAGGCATCCCCCTAACCATCTTTTTATTACCTGCCCAACAGATGATAAATTGTTCTCTAAAAACATTATACCTCGGCTTCATATCTCGATGCGTATCTGTCATAAAGGTGATAACACTATCTAAGATACTCGCTAGATCATTCTGAGAGTTCTTCTCTATGCTTTTTACTATTTCCCTATTCGTGCTACGAGGTACTACTGCATCAGGAACAGAGGTACTGCCTATTCTTACAAAATAACTTCCTTCTGCTATCTCACTGATAGATCGCTTAAACGTCGTTAGTCCGATACCCGATTGAATAGATACAAGTCCTACTACCCTATCTTTGGGTAAGTCATTAAAAGCCACATTATCATAGGTAATAAGCGGAGGATTGTCTAAATAAGCGTTGACTAAATTCTGAATCTTACTGTCATCATAGAAGTCTACACCTACTATTTCGTTATCTTCATCTTCTATCCCTACTAATAAATAGGAGCTATTGTCTGGATTTGAATTCGCTAAAGCACAGATATGTTTTAAAAACTTAGCTTTGCCCGATTTACTGTGCAGATTGAGTTGCCTCTTCTTATCATAAAAGCTATTCTCATCATAATGCGCTAGTAAATTTTTAATAAGTAATCGCTTATTAATCACAACATTCTTGTTTTGTTCTTAAAATTATAAAAAGAAACTCACAATTCAGACCTAAATCAGAAACTCCTTTGTTATATTTAACCATACATTAACAACTTAATAGAGAATATTTTTTGAATTTGCGGTAAGAATCAGAAAAGTATATTACTTTAGAAAAAAAACTATAGATATGGACACAACAGGATCTAATTATGATATCCGTGAATTAAACGAATTAATAGAAAGAGAGAGTGCATTTATCGATATCCTAACCATGGAGATGAATAAAGTTATTGTTGGTCAGAAACATATGATCGATAGACTTTTAATTGGTTTGTTAGGACAGGGGCATATTTTATTAGAAGGAGTACCTGGATTAGCAAAAACTTTAGCCATTAATACTTTATCTAAAGCAGTACATGGAACATTTAACCGTATCCAGTTTACGCCTGACTTATTGCCAGCAGACGTTATCGGTACAATGATCTATAACGTAAAAGAAAATGACTTTTCGATCAGAAAGGGACCTATATTCGCTAACTTCATTCTAGCGGATGAGATTAACCGTGCTCCTGCTAAGGTACAGTCTGCATTACTAGAAGCAATGCAAGAGAAACAAGTTACTATCAGTGATGACACTTTCAAACTAGACAAGCCGTTCTTAGTTATGGCTACTCAAAACCCAGTGGAGCAAGAAGGTACTTACCCTCTACCAGAAGCACAGATGGACCGTTTTATGCTTAAGACAGTTATAGATTATCCTAAATTAGAGGATGAAAGACTTGTTATCCGTCAAAACTTAGCTGGTGAGAAACCTCAAGTTAATGCTGTAGTAACTCTAGAACAAATACAACGAGCTCAAGAGGCTGTTAAGAAAGTATATATGGATGAAAAAATAGAGAAGTATATCTTAGATATTATCTTCGCTACTCGTTATCCAGAACAATTTAAATTAGAGAAGTTAAAACCTATGATTAGCTTCGGTGCATCTCCTCGTGGAAGTATCAACTTAGCTCTAGCGGCTAAATGTTATGCGTTTATCAAAAAGAGAGGATATGTAATTCCAGAAGATGTAAGGGCAGTAGTAATAGATGTATTACGCCATAGAATCGGGGTTACTTATGAAGCAGAGGCTGAGAATATTACTTCTGTAGATATTATTAACCAAATCGTAAATGAAATAGAAGTTCCTTAGTAGAACAAGGATAACTTTTAATATACAAAACCTATTTATAGTTAAGTGTAGATAGGTTTTGATGATTTTGTTAATTTGAAAGCTGTATAGTCATGGAAACCAAAGATATCTTAAAGAAAGTCAAGAAGATCGAAATAAAAACAAAACGATTAAGTGACCATATTTTTTCGGGAGAGTATCACACTTCTTTTAAAGGGAAAGGTATGACCTTTTCAGAAGTGCGTCAATATCAGTTTGGCGATGATGTAAGGGCTATAGACTGGAATGTCACTGCACGTTATAATGAACCTTATATCAAGGTATTTGAAGAAGAGCGTGAGCTAACAATGATGCTCTTAGTAGATGTAAGTGGTTCGGAAGCATTCGGGTCTACTGATCAGTTCAAAGAGGATATTGTACTCGAAATAGCTGCGACACTTGCCTTCTCTGCTACTCAGAACAATGATAAAATAGGTCTAATACTGTTCTCTGATCAGATAGAGTTATTCATTCCTCCTAAAAAGGGAAAAACACATGTACTGAGAATCATTAGAGAACTTATCGACTTCAAACCTAAAAGTCTAAAGACAGATGTAGGCTTTGCTCTTGAGTATCTTTCGAAGGTAGTCAAGAAGAAAGCTATTGTTTTTGTACTATCAGACTTCATTACACACTCTTTTGAACAGACTTTGAGAATATCGGCAAAAAAACACGATATTACAGGCATAAGAATCTATGATAAAAGAGAAAAAGAGCTGCCTAATGTAGGTCTTATTAATGTATTCGATGCAGAGACTCATACAGAACAGCTAATCAATACTTCTGATGCTAGCGTGAGAAAAGCCTATGCTTCTCACTTCCACAAGCAAGAAGAAAACTTTACCAAAGTATTTCAAAAATGCGGAGCAGGAACTATCAATATTGAAGTGAATGATAGTTATGTCAAAAAATTACTAGGATACTTTAAATCGAGATAAGGACAATGAAATCTAATTTTCTATATATCGCTATTATTTTTTTAGTTGCTACTTTCTCTACTCTAGCCCAAAATAGAATAGAAACACAAGTAGATACTACTGCTATAAAAATAGGAGACACCTTTCTATACACCATAAAGGCCCATTCTAACACAGGAAGTTTAATTACATTCCCTGCAACAGAACAAATAGGGAACTTTGATGTAGTAGAATCATTCCCTATTGATACGATTAAGAATGATAATACACAGGAGTTAATTAAAAAGTATCACCTGACTCAGTTTGATGCTGGTGATTTTAGTATTCCTGCTGTACCTGTTATTGTAGATGCTAAGCTATTTCACACAGACTCTATACAGATACATGTACAAGATGTAGCAGTAGATACATTAAAACAACCTCTTTATGAGATAAAGTCAATCTCTAAAGAAGGTGCTTCTTTCTCTACAGATTGGTACTATCTATTGTTTATCTTCATCGCTGTACTAGCAGGGATAGGTATCTATATCTATATCAAAAGACAACAAGAGAAGAACCTTACGGAGGATGATAAGTACAAAACTCCTTATGAGAAGGCAGTTAAAAAGCTTAAGAAATTAGAAGAGAAGAAAAACTGGAATAGAGGTGATGCTAAACCATACTATTCTGATATGAGTATTATTACTAGAGGGTTTATAGAAGATACTTTTGGAATCTCAGCAAAAGAATTGACGACTTTCGAAATTATCACTATTCTTAAAGCAACTTTAAATGATAAGAAGGTAAAACTAGATCCTGTGGTAATTAAAGAATTAAAACGAGTTCTAGAGTCCGCAGACTTAGTTAAGTTCGCTAAATCTCAACCTACTGAAGGCGAAATAACAGCAGATACTTCTAAAATACAGAATGTCATAGACAGTATTAATACAGCTTATCCTATCTCTGCTGCAACACAAACAGAGTTAATCAGAAGAAGAGAGGAAAGTAAAAAGAAAAAGAAAAGAATACGTATATGGATCCCTACAGCTATCACAGCTTTCTTAGTTGTTGTGACCGGGATAGTGTATATTATCAATACTTCTGCTAAAGAAGACTATCATTGGTTTACATTCAACAATACGAAGAAACTGATGAACAAAGAATGGATTACTAGTACATATGGTACTGCTCCAGGACTGACTATCTCAACTCCTGAAGTTCTAATCCGTAAGAATGAACCTTTATTGCAAGAAGGAAAACCAGATGGTATATCATCACTTAATCAATTTAAATATGGTGTACTAGAAGACCCTATTCACATTGTATTAAATAATGTAGTTACCACTAAGGAATATAAATATACTGATAAGGAATTGATTACTTATTCTATTTCATTGCTGACACAAAACAATAAAATAGAAAACTTAGAGTATAAAGATGAACGCTTTGAGAATGCAAATGGTATTCTTGGAACACTTGTTTATGGTGAGTTTGCATTCAAAAACCCAACTAATCAAGTAGAAGAGAAAGTAATGTTCGAAGGAGTATTAACAGACAATGGTGCTAACAAAGATCAAGTATGGATATTCTATCTAGCAGAAGATGAGATAGCTCCTAAGCTAGTAGAACGTATGTTTGATTCAATACAGTATAAAAAAGAGGAGAAATAACAATGATACAGAATATAACTTTTGCCAATCCTGAGTTCTTCTGGTTATTTATACTATTACCAATAGTTCTATTTGTATGGTATAAAAACAGAAAGAAACAGCGTGCTACTGTCAAGCTAAGCACTATACAAGGTGTACAAGAGCATACTTCACTATTAGTAAAGTTATTGCCTATTTCTATTATCTTACGAGTACTCGCTCTTAGTGCCATTATAGTAGGTATGGCTAGACCTCAAATCGTGAATGTAGATTCACAGATACACTCTACTCATGGTATCGATATCGTGATGGCTATGGACGTATCAGGGAGTATGTTAGCACGAGATCTAAAACCAAACCGTTTAGAAGCACTAAAGACTGTAGCTGCAGACTTCGTATCACAGCGTGTGACAGATCGTATAGGATTAGTTATTTATGCTGCTGAGGCATATACTAAGACCCCCGTGACAAGTGATAAATTACTTATACTAAATGATCTTAAGAGTATAAAATATGACAATGTACTAAGAGATGGTACTGCTATAGGTGTAGGTTTAGCCACATCAGTAAACAGATTAAAAGACAGCCCTGCCAAAAGTAAGATTATCATACTTCTTACAGATGGTGTCAATAATACAGGTACAGTAGACCCTACATTAGCTGCCGAGATCTCTAAAGAGTACAATATTAAAGTATATACTATTGGTATCGGTACTAATGGATTAGCAGAGTCTCCAGTAGGAATAAGAGAGAACGGTGAAATAGTATATGAGAAAATACCAGTAGAACTAGATGAAGAGCTTATGAAGTCTATTGCTAAGACAACAGGAGGAAAGTACTTTAGAGCAACAGATACTAGTAAGCTTAAAGCAATTTATGAAGAAATCAATCAATTAGAAAAAACGAAGATTGACGAACAGAAGTTCGTTAAATCTGATGACAAGTTTCAATTCTTAGTGTTACTTGCTTTTATTCTATTGTGTATTGATTTCACATTACAAAAAACATTATTCAGAGGATTCATATAATAGATTATGTGGGAGTTAGACAATAAACAATATCTTTTTCTATTTTCAATCATAGCAATATTGATCTTAATCTTTATTGGGGATATCTTGTGGAAGAGAAAGAAGCAACAATCATTTGCTACAGCTAAAGCAATTAAAACTTTGGCACCTAATCAATCTAAGAATAAACCAATCATTAAGGCTTCTATTTATCTAGTAGCTCTAATATCTATTGTAATCGCTTTAATCAATCCTAAGATAGGAACAAAGGTAGTTACTGTCAAAAGACAAGGTGTTGATATCGTATTCACACTAGATGTATCTAAGAGTATGCTAGCACAAGATATGGCTCCTGATAGATTGGCAAAGATGAAACAACTAGTCTCTCAGATTATCAATAATCTAGGACCAGATAGAATTGGTATAGTAGGATATGCAGGTACAGCATTCCCGATGTTACCTATCACTACAGATCATTATGTTGCTAAGATGTATCTTCAGACGATGAACACAGATATGGTCTCTTCACAAGGTACAGCATTTGAGGATGCTATCTATGTAGCTTCTAATTTCTATGACAATCCCAATACAAGCAAAGTTATGATCCTTATCTCTGATGGAGAAGACCACGGAGAAGAAATGGAAAATGCCATCAAAATAGCAAAAGAAAAGAAAGTAAAGATTATCACCATCGGTGTAGGAACAGAGGCAGGAGGACCTATCCCTATTAAGACACCTAAAGGCGTAGAATATAAAAGAGATTGGAACAATGAGATCGTTACTACCAAGCTCAATCCATCTACGCTTAAATATATAGCTGATGCTACTGGAGGAAAGTATTATTACGGTTCGAATACACAAGAGATAGTAGACCTTATTAAAAACGACCTTAGCAAAATAGAAAAAACAGATTTTGAAGATCAACAAATCGCAGAGTACCAATCTCAATATCAGTGGTTCTTAGGATTTGCTTTCTTACTGATCTTTATCGATTTATTCATACTAGAAAGAAAGACTATCTGGATGAAGAAACTTAATTTGTTCAATGAAAAAGAATAGCATGCGATTAATTATGAAAAACTCATTCTACATCACGATATTTTTATTGTTTACTGCTTACTCATTTGCACAGTCTGCTGGTAGAGCGCTGAGTACAGGTAATGAAGTATTCGAGAACAAACATTATACTCATGCAGAATCTTCTTATAGAATAGCTAATTCTAAAGACAGTAAGTCTGTAGCTGATTATAACTTAGGAAATTCTTTATACAAACAGCAATTAACCAAAGAAGCAGAAGCTGCCTACCTTAGAGCGATACAAAAAGCAACAACCAAAGAAGCTAAGCACCAAGCCTATCATAACTTGGGGAATGCTTATATGAAATCGAAGAATTATCAAGCAGCAGAACAAGCTTATAAAAAGGCCTTATTAAACAATCCTAAAGATGATGAGACTCGTTACAACTATGCTGTAGCGAAGAAAATGAACAAAGAGAATCCTCAAGACAATCAAGACAACAAGGATAATCAAGATCAAAACAAAGATCAGAATAAGGATAATCAGGATCAGAATAAAGACCAAAACAAGGACAACAAAGATCAAGACCAAAATAAAGATAATAAAGACAAAGGGGATAAAGGAGACCAAGACAAGAAAGATCAAGATCAAAATGATAAAGGCGATCAGGATGACAAGAACAAAGATGGTCAGAATGATAAAGATAAAGACGATAAAGGAGATCAAGACAAGAAAGATCAACCTAAACAGAATAACCCTAAAACGCCTAATCAAGATCAGATGGATCGAATATTAGATGCGATGAATAAAAATGAAAAAGATGTACAGCAGAGACTCATTAATAGAGGTCCTAAAGGTGGTAAACCAGAGAAAGGACAACCTGCTGGACAAAATGAACAAAGAAAAAAAGACTGGTAGAATACAATGAAAACACTGCGTTACTACATATTATTATTCGCTCTGATTTGCACTCAAGCAATCTTAGCTCAAATCAGCTTTGAAGCAACAGTAAGTAGAGATAACATACCGCTTAACGACAATGTTCGCGTTGACTTTGCTATGAACCAAGATGGAGATAACTTCTCTCCTCCTCGTTTTGACAATTTCACTGTAGTTGGAGGTCCTAACCAATCTGTTAGTTACTCTTGGGTAAATGGTAAAAAATCTTTTAATAAAACCTATTCTTACTTCTTACAACCGAAGAAGAAAGGAACTCTATCTATAGGTTCAGCATCTATAGAAATAGAAGGACAGGTCTATAAAACCAAACCGATTACCATCACAGTATCTGATGCTGTAGCAAAGCAAGACCCTAGACAGCAATATAATCAAGTACAGCAGAAAGCTCTAGATGAAATACATCTAGTCGCTGAGGTGACGAATCAGAATCCTTATATAAACGAACCTGTAACGATAACGTATAAACTGTACTTCAATACCAATATCGCAGGATATACAGGAAGAAAAATACCTACTTATGAGAAGTTCTGGGTGCACAATGTAGACATCCCTAGACGACCTGAAGTGAAGCTAGGTAAGTATAAAGGGACAGATTATAACTACATTGTATTAAAACAAGATGTATTAATGGCTCAAGAAGCAGGTAATCTTAGTATAGATCCTCTTGAGTTAATGATACAAGCAGAAGTTCCTACAGGTAGACGTGATTTCTTTGGATATCCAGAGTTTGGGTATATGGAGAAAGAATACAGTACAGGTAGAGTAACTATCAAGGCAAAAGACCTTCCAGAAGCAGGTAAGCCTGACAACTTCTCTGGAGGTGTTGGGACATTTACATTTAAAGTAACTCCAACTAAGACAAGCCTTAAATCAGGTGAACAACTAAACCTAAAAGTTGAAGTTGCAGGTAAGGGTAACTTGAATTTATTGACTATACCTACCCCTACAGCACACTCTGCTCTAGAGATGTATGACCCTACTAGTTCAGATAAGATTACTTCTGGAGTACACGGTATGCAAGGTAGCAGAGTGAACGATTACATCATTATCCCTCAGTATAAAGGGGATTATATGATTGATCCTATGGAATTCTCATACTTTGACTTAAGTACTAAGAAGTATAAGACTATTCACATTGACAGTTTAGCGATTAATGTACTAGAGGGACCTACCCTACCAACTAATACAGAGGCAAAAGACACAGACGTAGTAGATAAGAGCGAATTGTTCCAACCGAATAAAGCTACACCTACAGTAGTAGAAGCTTCTACTAGCACATATTGGGACACTACGTTATTCTACGTCCTTACAGTACTACCATTCGCAGCTATACCGTTATTCTTACTTGTCGTGATACAGCGTCGTAGATATGCATCAGACACTGATGGTATCCGATTGAGAAACAACAATAAACTAGCTAGAAAATACTTAGGAGAAGCGAAGAAAAACATCAATAACAAAGAATTGTTCTATGAAGCACTAGAGCGCTGTCTACACAATTTCCTAAAAGCGAAGTTAGACATGGTGACTAGTGAAATGAGCAATGAAAACATTACAGAGATTCTAACGGATAGAAATATTACTGAAGAAGCTATTAAGAACTTTATGGATATTAAGAACGCTTGTGAATGGGCACGCTACGCTCCGACTGATCAAGTTAATATCAATAAGGACTATGACAATGCAATTACAGTAATCTCTGAATTAGAAAAACAATTCAAATAGACCAACATGAAACACATCATCACTCTTTTTATATTTGTTTTGAGCTTTCATACATGGGCACAAACGGATTCTTGGAAACATCAATTTGACAAGGGGAATGCCTTGTATCAAAAAGAAAAATATAGCGAAGCGATCACAGCCTTTAAAGCCATAGAGAAACAAGAAACTTCTTCACCAGAAGTATTCTTTAATCTAGCGAATGCTTATTATAAGACACGTGATTATGTCAATGCTGTTTACTACTATGAGAAGGCCTTAAAGCTTAATCCTAGTGACACTGCTACAGAGACTAATCTAAACTATGCGCGCAAAGAGCTTATAGACGATATTACGATAGTGAAGCAGTATGATAACGAAGACATACTTCACCAGACGTTAGGGAAGCTATCCGTTGACCAATGGGCTACACTAGCTACAGTAATGGCCTTTGTCGTACTATTGTGTTTTGTGGTATATTATCTGAATCACAGCAGTACTATTAAGCGTATTAGCTTTGTATTGATGCTTGTTTCTATCCTAGTGATAGGAGGTAGCGTATACGCTGCTACTTTTGAGCAGAAGTACGCTTCTAAGACTACAGCTGCTATCTTATTTACTGAAAAGGTAAACCTTAAAGAAGACGCGAAGAACACCTCTCGTACACTAAAAGAACTACACGAGGGTACTAAAGTGTATATCTTAGAGAAAAAAGCATTGTGGATCAGAGTGAAACTAGATGATCAACAAGAAGGATGGATAGAAGAGAATACGATTAAGTATATCTAGATCGTTTCCGGTTCTTTTATATCTTGTATCATATCAATACTCTTAGAGAACAGAGATTTAACTAAGTCATATAAGCTAGGTAATAATGACTCAGACAGAGATACATATATTTTATAACTAGTTGAGTTCATTAATGTCTCATGACTGACGAACTTAAATATCGAGTTAACCTCATCGAATATAGAGAGAAAGATACTTCCTACTAAGATCACGATCAAGATCTGAAATACAGCCCCAAAGAGTCTGTTAAACAGTCCTAAGAATACCGCTTGTACAAACTTAGTTGCTAACTGAGCAATGAATCGTGCGGCTAATACTGCCAGCACAAAAGCCAATACAAAAGCGAGTAAAGGAATAGAAGGTGATTCCCATCCTAGAGAATTCATCAGAAATTCTTTAATAATATTTGAGAATTTCAATGCTCCTATTATTCCGATAAATAGAGATAGAAAAGAAACTACCGAAATAAAAAAACCATCTCTAGCTCCTTTTATAATAGCAAAAATAACGGCGATAAGGCATATAATATCTAAAAACATAAATACTCAAATATATTCTGTGCGAAGATATTACAATTCTATTAATTACAATAGAGCAGAACTGTAGTATATTTGTCACCATTACAACTAACAATATGGCAAGAGACGAACAATTAAAAGCTAGATGGGACGCTGTCGTTCAGAAAGTATCTGACCGATTCGGAGACGGAGAGACACTAGACTTAGAAGCTATCATATATTTAATCGGAGTACAAGAACTAGGTAAAATCAAAAAGAGATATAAAAAAGACGACAAAGTGAACTTAATGCATATTGCTATCTGTCGTCTGTTAGAGCCTTATGGTTATTACGAGTTTGATCACTTTGACCAGGACGGATGGCCACACTATAATGTAAAAGAAAACCTACCTAGCCTTAAAGCTGGTGAACAATCGGTTTTAATGAAAGAAGCGATAGTCAATTACTTCTTAGAAAGTAAGTTTATTGACTAACATAAGAAACAATTATAAAAATTATAGCTGTTTATAATTTTATGTCTAATTGAAAAGCAGTAAATTTGCTTTTTACTTTACTTAAGATGATAGATAAAATAAAAGAATACATCGGTGAAGCGGAACACTTTAACACCGATAATAAAGAGACGCTTGAAACATTTAGAATTAAATTCTTATCTAAAAAAGGAATTTTAAACGACTTATTTGCACACTTTAAAACGGTGCCTAATGAGCAGAAAAAAGAGTTTGGTCAAGCTATCAATCTATTAAAAAGCACTGTCGAGAATAAAGTAAAATCTATTCAAGATGAACTAGAATCTAAAGATGTGCAAGGTCTTTATGGAGACTTAACACGTCCAGGTTACCCTCTAGAGATCGGGTCTAGACACCCTATCTCAATTGTTAAGAACCAAATCGTTGATATCTTTAATAACATTGGTTTTAACATCTCTGAAGGTCCAGAGATTGAAGATGATTGGCATAACTTCTCTGCGTTGAACTTCCCAGAGTATCACCCAGCTCGTGATATGCAAGATACATTCTTCGTTCAGACGAATCCAGAACAACTATTACGTACACATACTTCATCTGTACAGACTCGTTATATGGAGAAGAATACACCACCTCTGAGAACTATATCTCCAGGGCGTGTATTTAGAAACGAAGCTATATCATCTCGCTCACACTGTATATTCCACCAAGTAGAAGGTCTTTACATTGATAAAGATGTTTCTTTTGCTGACTTAAAACAGACTTTGTTATACTTCACTAAAGAGATGTTTGGTAAATCTAAGATTAGATTACGTCCATCATACTTCCCATTTACTGAGCCTAGTGCTGAGGTAGATATCTATTGGGGATTAAAGACTGAGACAGACTACCGTATTACTAAAGGTACAGGGTGGTTAGAGATCATGGGATGTGGTATGGTTGACCCTAACGTTCTTAAGAACTGTAATATCGACCCTACTGAGTACAGTGGTTTTGCCTTTGGTATGGGGATAGAGCGTATTGCTATGCTATTATACCAAATCGGAGATATCCGTATGTTCTTTGAGAACGATGTACGTTTCTTAGAACAATTTAAATCGAACTTCTAATAAGAAAACGATATATATTAAAAACACCTCATCTGATCTAGATGAGGTGTTTTTTTATATTCTTATACATATAGACCCTTATAATCACAATATGCATCATAAGGGCTATCTATATCTAACAATAGTGGATGATTAACTAGAAGCTCTTCTTCACTCCTATCATAATACCATCTCTAGCAAACGCCCCTCCTTGATAAGAGCGTACATAGTCTATACGGAAGAAATTAATCTTACCAAATCCGAAGTTAGACAGACCTGCTGTAAACTCGTGATATGGCTTTATATCGCTTACCATCGCATTGTGGTACCCTAATACTACATTCCATCCTGTCTCTCTTAGCAATGGAACCTTATTAATCAAGAATCCCTTAAAATCATACTCAAAATGACTCTCTACATAAGACTTATTCGTACTCAGAGCATAATATGGTAATAAATTAAACGAAGTCAGTCTATCATTCGTGATGTTTAGATGAGTCTCGTTACCTGTGAAGTGTTTTCTATCCACATAAGAGATATTATCAGCACCAAAATATTTACCCATTAATACATTATACTCAAATCTCCCTTTATTGCTCACCGTTAGTCCTTGGCTAAATCTAGCTTCTAGCTTATCATACTCTAATCCTTTCTCACTGCCACTGAATCCCTTTTCATAGTTCACCTCTATCAGAGGATAGTTAGGATTGTGCATATAGATACGCTTAGTAGGATAGCTTACATAGTTCATCCCTAAGGATAGCGTAGTACCTACCCTAAACTTGTATAGATGATGATTCGTAATCGGGCTACTGTTTATATCTAGAGGAGCTAGTGGGTCATTAGAAGTATAGGCTCTACTACCCTTATAGAATGAGCCATTCGCATTATTATACAGCGGACTTCTATCCTCATACCCTATCGCACTGTGTACCTTTAGAGCTTCATTGAAGAACTGACCGTAATACCCCACATACACATCATTGTGATTATAATACTTCGCATAGTTCTTTCTCATTAATAGGGAGAATGCAGTATTCAGTAGTTCTGGTATATTCTCCTTATTATACTGTTCTATCTTACTCCCTCCTTCTATATATACTGCTGACTTAGATGCTCCCCTAAACTGGCGCAATAGCTTTCCATACACTCTCAGCCTATCAGAGGCAAACCCGTAGTCAAAACTAGCTCTACCATAAGTATACCCTATCTTATCCTTATCGTAGATAGAACCATACACAGCTGTATTCATATTGAACCCCTGCACAGTATTAAACCCAGGTTTATCCATTCCTATTAACCCTGTGTAGCCGATACTATACTTATTATCTTCTCCTCTATAGTTATACCCACCGAACACATCACCTATTTTAAATCTATTGTGTTTCTTGCGAATACTATCTTTATATGCAGGAGACTCTTTCACTAATCTTATACTATCCTTCACGCGATAATCATTCAACTCTTCTTCTGACAAAGCAAATAATCTATTCTCTTTCCAGAAATCATCCCCTTTCTTATTCACATCCTTCGCAAAGGATAAAATCTCTTTATCAAAGCTCGCTCTAGTGAAATTAGGTGTGAAATTATAGTTGTTAAACACACTTAAGAACACCGCTTGTATCCGTACTCCTAATGCTCCAAAGACTAAGTCAAGGTTCTGCGAGCGCTTCACCCAGCTCTTATTATCCTCATTATAACTAAAGTTCTGACTCACATTGATCTCCTCTATCAATGGCTGCTGTACACTTATCCCTGTTACCTTTAAATCTATACCATAGATAGCCCCTATCCCATCTACTAAGTATAGATCACCTGAGAACACAGGCTGAACTGATGACTTAGGCGTTACCTTGATTTTATTAATCAATACCCCTTGATCTCTGAAGGTAGCCTCTAGCGTATATTTATAGTATGAGAACGCTGCATCTGCTATCGGAGAGATTAGTTTAGTATCCATATCTCCGATCACGATATGATTATCATAGAAGTCATAGAAGGACTCATCCGCAGTATTAAAGCTATATCCACTATTACTCCCACTCACCTTAGATGCGATGATATGTTCCTTTAGTTTATGTGGTTTTTGATACTTTAGGCTAGACACTGTCTCTGACAGATACACTATCCCTCTACCTAGTGAATCCATACCAGATAATCCACTGCCATTCACCTGTACTTTCTTTTGAAAAAACTTAGACATCTTCAGCGTCTTCAGCATCCCCTTAGAATAAAAATCTGCAGTGAAAGCAGACATTCCTTCTGTATTCTTCTGCTTGTTCTTTATCGCTAGACGGATCAGATCATCTGCAGGATTCTTACCTGCTGTGATTACGATATCTTCTAGTATAAAGTCTTCAGACTCTAGTACTACATTTACCTCTTGGACAGCACCAGTATAAGTAATATTCTTTCGCAGCGTCTTATAGCCTAAGAATTGATATACGACTGTGTACTCTCCCTTCTGAGGTAAGCTTAACTCATATAGTCCCTGTTCATTACTTATTGTATTCTGTTGGCTTTTTTCTAGATACACCGTAGTATAACTAATGGGATTACCCTCTGAGTCTTTTATACTTCCCTTTAGTTGGCCGAATACAGTCAAACCAAACAGAAGCATAAAAAGTGTAACAAATTGTTTCATTGGTTAGGTTTTATTTAATAGTAACTATTAGACATTGTATTTATTGCGTTGTTACACCTTGACCACGATATTATACTAAATAGCAGAACACCTCATACAGACTTCATACCTCATCACATCGCTAACCTTCATATTCATTGACTTCATACCACTATATCCTCTCACAGAATAAGACAATAACTAAGTAGAGAAAGTTCTAAAGCGTTAATTAACTGTAAAAGAATTAGTCATTATAACATTAAATACACCTTTAACTCATTCTCTTTTGTATTTTTGTCAGTTCAAACTAAACTACCTATGTCAAGATTCAACCTATTAACTGTAAAAGAAGTTCGCAGAGAGACTCCTAATGCAGTATCAATAGCATTTGATATTCCTGCCAACCTAAAAGAGGAATTTGCATTCACAGCAGGTCAATATCTTAATATTAAATACCAACACGAAGGGAAAGAGATTCGTAGAGCTTACTCTATCTGCTCTACTCCTACTAGTGGAGAAGTACGTGTAGCAGTAAAAAAAGTAGAACACGGAGTGTTCTCTACTTTTGCAAACGAAACACTGAAAGCTGGTGACCAACTAGAAGTAGAGAATCCAGAAGGAAGATTCACTTTTGAGCCAAATGATTCAGTAGCGAATAACTATGCAGCCTTTGCAGCAGGTAGTGGTATCACTCCTGTGATGTCTATACTAAAAACAGTATTAGAGCAAGAGCCTAACAGCAAGTTCGTACTATTATACGGTAATAAAAATGCGGAAGAGACTATCTTCCATGACGAATTATACAAACTACAAGAACAATACGCAGAGCGCCTATTCATCCACTTCGTTTACTCACGTATTAGAGAGAACGATTCTATCTTCGGACGTATAGATAAAGCAGCGATCAACTTCGTTGTAAACAACAAACACAAAGAAAAAGAGTTCGCTCGTTTCTTCTTATGTGGTCCAGAAGATATGATCGATACTGTAAGTGCTACTCTACAAGATAGAGGAGTTGCTAAAGACAAAATCGCTTTTGAGATCTTCACTCCTAACACAGATGGTATAAATCCTGTACAGGCAGAAGGAGGTACTACTAAGGTGACTGCGCTAGTAGATGACGAAGAAGCTACTTTCGAGATGCCGAAGAGTGAAGTATTACTAAACGGTGTACTTAAAGCAGGTATAGATGCTCCATACTCATGTCAGGGAGGTATCTGTAGCTCATGTATGTGTAAGATCGTTAAAGGATCTGCTGTGATGAAGAAGAACAGTATCCTTACAGATGATGAGATAGCAGACGGACTTATCCTATCATGCCAAGCTATCGTGACATCAGACGAAATCTATATAGACTACGACGATATATAATAGATATACGCTATAATCTAAGCTCTCCCACAGTGGAGAGCTTTTTTTTGCGATAATACACCGAGGTGATAGCCTATTGCATACTATATGATTGGCTAGTGATAGGTTATTTTTAGAACTTTTAAGCCGACCACCCCCATAAAAAAAGGTAATAAAAGCACATTTAATACTTTAAAAACAACGCATAGATTGCAAATCCGCGCGATCGATATAACACAGACAGTTCACCCTGTCTATAATACATACTGTATGTCGTTGACGCAGATTTGCAGTGTCATTGGCGCGGATTTGCAGTGTCGTTGGCGCGGATTTGTAATCCGTGCCAAGATATAAAACACAATACTGATATTCAGCCCTGAAAATAGTATCGTTTATTACAGAATAATAAAGCTTATTCTCCTCGCCTAGTATATCACTAAACGCCCCCTTATCGAAGATCTTTATAGCAGAATTATACACCTTGTCATAATCCCTTTCACTTAGCTTAAATGTGAATGTATAATGACCATCTCCTATAGCTATAAGCTCATGCTCAGCCATCACCTCATATTCATCCTCTACACTTATACCTAGGATAGTCTCTATGCGAAGAATAGCTTTTTCTCTAACTTCTACATTACTACACGACAAGAATAATAACCCTCACAATAAATATAAATACGTCATTTAACTCTTAATCCCATTATTACTTATTACAACTATTTAACCTCATTTTCTTAAACAGTCTATCTCTATTATGATATAAACACTAATAATAGATCCTTCGAATACAACTTGAGTATGGTTCAGAAAAAAGGCTGTTTTCCCAATGAATATGGGGCTATATCCGAACATTTCCCGAACAAAAGTAAACCAATCTACTGCAAACAGTTAATTTACAATGTTTTATAATAAAAACATATAACCAAACTAAGCCAATAAAACCATTTTAGAGCGTTATCTCCATATTATAGCAAAAGCAGATATATTCTTATAATACTTTATTAAACTTGGAATATTAATTCTTTTTCTTTGGTGCAGATTTGCAACCTAGTTGGCGTGGATTTGCAATGTCGTTGGCGCGGATTTAAAATCCGTGCCGAGATATAAAACACAATACTGATATACTAATACTTTAAAAACAACGCACGGATTGCAAATCCACGCGATCGATATAACACAGACAGTTCACCCTGTCTATAATACATACTGTATGTCGTTGATGCGGATTTGCAGTGTCATTGGCGCGGATTTGCAGTGTCGTTGGCGCGGATTTGCAGTGTCGTTGGCGCGGATTTGTAATCCGTGCCGAGATATAAAACACATTAAAACATCACAATAAAAAAGAGTTGCATGAAGCATTACACTCTATACAACTCTCTAAGAATTACAGATAACATAACTAACTATATCTGATGTTAATAAATAGCAAGAGGCTCTCCCACCGCGTGGAAAAGCCTCTTTCAATCTATCACAACACTAAACTTACTAGTTTCTCATTTACTTGGTCAAAGTTGAATGACGTGTACACACGGTCAAACTCTCCTTTGATTGCTTCATTCATCAGGTTACCTACACTACCTTCGTGTGTATGGTTTACCTCTTTTGACGGTTGATAAGTACCTGCCTCTATCGACAGCCCTATCTCTTTATATGCTTCTCTAAAAGGCATCCCCTTTAGCACATAATCATTCACTACCTCAACGCTAAACAAATAGTCGTATTTCGGATCGCTTAATATATCTTTATTCACCTCTATATTGTCCAACATCAATTTCAGAATATCTAAACACTCTTTCAATGAAGTGAAAGCTGGGAACAAGTTCTCTTTTAATAACTGAAGATCTCTGTGGTACCCAGAAGGCAAATTAGTAGTCATTAAGGCTATTTCGTTAGGCAAGGCTTGTATCTTATTACATCTTGAACGAATAAGCTCTAAAACGTCTGGATTCTTCTTATGTGGCATAATGCTCGAACCTGTAGTCAAATGATCTGGGAATTTGATAAAGCCCATGTTCTGACTCATATACAAGCATCCATCCATCGCGAACTTAGCTAAAGTAGCTGCAATAGCGCTTAACCCTTGTGCTAAGATACGCTCCGTCTTCCCTCTGCCCATCTGTGCATAGACTACATTATAGTTCATAGACTGAAAGCCTAATAGGTCTGTAGTCATCTGTCTGTTTAGTGGAAATGATGAGCCATAACCTGCAGCTGATCCCAAAGGATTCTTATTCGTCACCTTCCACGCAGCCAGCATCATTTCTAAATCGTCTACAAGGCTCTCTGCATACGCCCCAAACCACAAGCCAAATGACGAAGGCATTGCAATTTGTAAATGCGTATAGCCAGGCAGTAAAACATCTTTATACTGATTGCTCAATTGCTGTAGAGTATCAAATACCTCCTTCGTCTTAGTCACGATCTCCTCTATCTCATGGCGAAAATAAAGTTTAAGGTCTACTAATACTTGGTCGTTTCTTGAACGTCCTGAATGTATCTTCTTACCAGCCTCACCTATTCTTCTGGTCAATAATAACTCTACTTGAGAGTGTATATCTTCTACATCATCTTCTATCTCGAATTGACCAGCTAATATCTCTTGGTATATCTGTTTTAATTCTTTTTGAATTACTACTAAGTCCTCAGCCTCCAGTAATCCTATACTTTCTAACATCTGTGTATGTGCTAATGACCCCATAACGTCAAATGCCGCCAGGTTCATATCTAACACTCTATCTTGTCCTACTGTGAAAGTATCTACATTACTATCTACAGTGGTATTCTTTTGCCATAATTTCATTTGCTACACGATTTGCGTTAACATCTCTATATACAAGGCTATTCCCTCTTCTATCTCCTTTACATAGACGAATTCGTCTGCTGTATGCGAGCGAGCAGAGTCGCCAGGTCCACACTTAAGCGATGGAATACTTAACAAGGCTTGGTCACTCGTCGTAGGTGAGCCATACGTCTCTCTACCCAAGGCTATACCCGCCTGTACGATAGGGTGATCTTTAGCTATAGACGAAGGCTTTAATCGAGTAGAACGCGCATTGACCTCACAGTCCACATGCTGTCTCACTATCTCTAATACTTCTTCGTTTGTATAAGCATCTGTCACACGTACATCTACTACAAAGTCACAAGTAGAAGGCACCACATTATGCTGTGTACCCGCATTGATCATTGTCACACTCATCTTGATCGGTCCAAACTCTTCAGATACCTTAGGGAACTGATAGGTATTAAACCACTCTATATCTTTTATCGCTTTAAATATCGCATTGTCACCTTCATTACGCGCTGCATGTCCTGAGCGCCCATGAGCTACACAGTCGAGTACCATTAGTCCTCGTTCTGCTACAGCTAAGTGCATTTGTGTAGGTTCTCCTACGATAGCGAATTCTAGTTCTCCCAATTTAGGTATTACAAATTCTAAGCCATCATTACCCGATATCTCTTCTTCTGCCGTAGCAGCGATACAGAAGTTATACTTCATCCCCTCTTTCTCATAGAAGTGTAGAAATGTAGCGATTAAAGAGACCAAGCACCCTCCAGCATCATTACTCCCCAATCCGAACAACTTGCCATCTATAATCTCAGGCTTAAAAGGGTCACGAGTATAGTCTTTATTTGGTCTCACAGTATCGTGGTGAGAGTTCAATAAGATCGTAGGCTTACTCGGATCATAATGCTTATTAAACGCCCATACATTAAAAAGCTCTCGGTGAATAGCTACTCCATGAGACTCTAAAAAATTGGCTATTAGATCAGAAGTCAAGTGCTCTTCTTTACTAAAAGATGGTGATGCTATAAGGCTTTCTAATAAAGCTATTGCCTGTTGTGATAAGTTGTCTTTCATTGTGGTTTTATATAGTTATGGGTCGTTGTCTTGTTATATTCTATTAAAGTTGAATCGTAGTACCAGCTTTTATATCTAATAGATCCTCTGCTTTCTTGATACATACCTTATCTACTCCTTGGTTGACAGCCGCCAAAGCGTTCTCTATCTTTGGCAACATACCATCAGCTATCACCCCTTGTTGTTTTAGTTGTGTAAAGTTCTCTTGATCAATGGTAGTGATCACAGAGTTCTCATCGTTAATGTCCTGCAATACCCCTTTGCGTTCAAAGCAATAGACTAAGGCTACTTTATACTTAGTAGCGAGAGCAACTGCTATATTAGAGGCAATAGTATCTGCATTGGTGTTTAGTAGTTGGCCTTCCTTATCAGCCGTAATCGCAGAGAATACAGGACTAATCCCTATCTCTAACAATTGTTGTAATCGAACCACATTCACATCACTTGCCTCAAAGTCCCCGACATAGCCGTAGTCTATCGGCTCGGTAGGGCGTTTATGACTCTGTATCAGCTTAGCGTCTGCTCCTGAGATTCCCATCGCATCACAACCTCTCGCTTGAAGTTGTGCTGTGATTTGTTTGTTTATCAAACCTGCATACACCATTACAGCTATAGGTAACATCGCTTCATTAGTGATACGACGCCCATTGACCATCTGAGTTTCTATCCCTAACTGAGTAGCCATACGCGTAGCTAATTTACCTCCACCGTGTACTAAGACCTTAGGGCCTTCTATACGAGCATAGATGTCTAAAAAAGCGTTTAACGCAGACTCGTCATCGACGATATTACCTCCTATCTTAATAACTGTAAGGCTTTGCATAATTTATTGGTTTTTAAGCATTTCTTTTAATACAGCTTGTGCTGCCCATACTCTGTTTCCTGCTTCTTGTATCACAATAGAACTATCGCTATCTAATACTTCTGACGAGATCACTAAATCACGTCTAACAGGTAAGCAGTGCATTACTTTGGCTTGATTCGTTGCTTCTAATTTATCCAAAGTCAACATCCAAGATTGATCTGTACATGTTATCTGTCCGTAGTCTTCATAACTCGACCAGTTCTTTACATATACGAAGTCAGCATCTGCTAAAGCTTCATCCTGATTAGTAGTCACTGTAGCTCCTGCTGTAAACTCCTCTTTCAGCGCATAACCTTCTGGATGAGTCACTACGAAATCTACTAGACCCTCTGCCTGAGCTCTACACATCCACTCTGCGAAAGAGTTCGGTACTGCCTGTGGCAATGCCTTAACGTGCGGTGCCCATGTCAATACTACTTTAGGTTTTTTGCCTTGAGGTACTAATTTATCTTGTGCAGCGTCATAGTTATAATCGAAGTGCTCTACGATAGTGATTAAGTCCGTGAAGCTCTGTAAGGGATGTCTTGTCGCGCTCTCTAAGCTCACTACAGGTTTGCCACAGTACTTAGCGAACTTGCTAAACAATTCTTCGCTATAGTCTTCCTCAGCATCTTTTAACCCTGGGAACGAACGAAGTCCTAATATATCACAGTACTCTCCCATCACCGCAGCAGCTTCTCTAATATGCTCTGCTGTATTTCCGTCCATCACTACGCCGTCTTTAGTCTCTAAAGCCCAACCGTCTGATGTCATATTCATCACCATTACATTCATCCCTAAATTAGCAGCAGCCTTCTGAGTACTCATCCTTGTACGCAAACTTGGGTTTAAGAATACTAAACCTATTGTTTTGTGCTTGCCAAGAGTTTCTTCTGCAAAAGGGTTTGCCTTACACGCTAATGCGCTATTTATTGCTTTAGATAGAGAAGGTATATCGTTAACGGAAAAAAATTGTTTCATTGTAATTGTCTTTTTAGAATTGTTGTAATCTGTTGTTGAATTTATCCAAGAATAAATCTGCATCAGCTTGAGTCAGATTTAATGCTGGTAACAACCGAATTACATTAGGGCTTGCATTACCCGTAAAGATGTGATCTTTCACTAATAGTTCTTTGCGAACCTCTTTTAACTCAGGAGCAAGGTCTATTCCGATCATCAGTCCTTTTCCTCTTACTTCCTGTATCTTATCTAATTTCTTTAATTCATTGATTAAGTAGTTCCCTACTTGTGCGGTATTCGCCATTAGATTGTCTTGCTTCATAACCTCTAATACAGATAAGGCTGCTACACAAGCTAAATGGTTTCCTCCAAAAGTAGTTCCTAACTGTCCATGCCATGGCTTAAACTGCTCTCCTATCGCTATCGCTCCGATAGGAAATCCGTTCCCCATACCTTTCGCCATCGTATAGATATCAGCACTCACTCCACCGTCATTCACAGCATAGAAAGAACCTGTACGTCCATATCCACACTGTACTTCGTCTGCGATAAATACAGCTCCGTACTGTGTAGTAAGACTTCTAATCTTCGCTAAGAAGCTATCAGTCGCTACTTGTATTCCTCCTACACCTTGTATCCCTTCTATAATCACTGCTGTTACTTCATCACCATAAGAGGCAAAAGCTTGTTCAAGAGCTTGCTCATCGTTAAAAGGCAAGAACACAATGTTCTCCGTTTGATTGACTGGGGCAACTATCTTTGGGTTATCAGTAGCAGAAACGGCAAGAGAAGTTCTCCCGTGAAAAGCTTTATCAAAAGCGATAACTTTCTTTTTACCATTATAGAAAGAAGCTAATTTTAAAGCGTTTTCATTTGCTTCTGCTCCTGAATTACACAAAAACAATTGATAATTGTCCAACCCAGCTACTTCCCCTAATAAGGCAGCTAATTGCTGTTGTAGAGGAATTTCTATAGAATTAGAATAAAATCCGATTTTGTTTAATTGGTCAGTTAATCTCGCTACATAGTGCGGATGAGTATGTCCGATAGAGATCACAGCGTGCCCTCCATATAAGTCTAAATACTCTTGACCGTTGTTGTCATATACTCTACTCCCTAATCCTTTTACAATCTCGATAGGGTTCAGTGGGTATACATCATATAATTTCATCATAATAAATCGTTGTTAGAAAGCCGAAGCTTTAAGTTGTAAACCTGTTTTTTCGTCTAATCCGAATAGCAGGTTCATGTTTTGAACAGCTTGTCCGCTTGCTCCTTTTAGTAGGTTATCTATCGCGCTGGTCACTAATACATCATTTCCATTCTTTACGATAGACACCAAGCATTTATTCGTATTTACCACTTGCTTTAGGTCAATACCCTTTTTGCTTATGTGTGTAAATGGATGCGATGCATAATACTTCTCATAAACATTATACAGTTCCTCTTCTGTCAAAGTCGATTCAAACATCACACTGGCAAAAATCCCTCTCGCAAAGTCTCCTCTCTCTGGGATAAACTTGATATTCTGTACATAGTCTGGCTGTAACTGTACAAGGCTTTCTCCTATCTCACTAAGGTGTTGGTGAGTGAAGGCTTTATATACGGATATATTATTCGCTCTCCAACTAAAGTGAGATGTAGTAGATAGACTCTGACCTGCACCAGTAGACCCTGTCAAAGCATTGATATAAACAGACTCAGGCATCTTAGCTGCATGTGCTAAAGGCAACAAGGCTAACTGAAGTGCTGTAGCAAAACAACCTGGATTAGCAATGTAATTCGCTTTCTTTATCTTCTCTTTATTCAGCTCTGGCAATCCGTAAACGAACTCTCCAGCTGTGTCTTTTAATCTAAAGTCTTGGCTGAGGTCTATAATCTTAATCTCCTTATCAATGTTATTCTCTGCTAAGAATACTTTAGAATCGCCATGCCCCATACACAAGAACAGTACATCGATATCCTGCATCAAGATATTCGTAAACTGTAAGTCTGTATCTCCAAACAAGTCTGTATGCACCTCATATACAGGCTTACCTGCACTACTATTAGAGTGTACAAAGGCAATCTCTACTGCTGGATGAGGTAAGAGAAGTCTTAGTAACTCTCCTCCTGTATAACCAGCACCTCCTACTATTCCTGCTTTTATTGTTTGCATAGTTTTATTGGTCTTGGTTATTAACTTTGTGCCAAATCATTACTTGGTTACCGAAGATCTTAGAGAACCCTTTTACATCTTCGCCTGTCCATGCATTGTTCATCTCTCCATAGCTACCAAACTTATTAGACATCAGATCATGCGCTGACTCAATACCTATCACTACAAAACGGTGTGGGTGTAACTCTACTGTAACTTTTCCACTTACTGTCGCCTGTGTACTACTCAAAAATGCTTCCATATCTCTCATTACTGGATCGTGGAATTGCCCTTCGTGTAAGTAGTTACCATAGAATGAAGCTAATTGTTCTTTCCAGCTCAATTGCCATTTGGTCAACGTATGTTTCTCTAAAGTGTGGTGAGCTTTCACTAAAATAATAGGTCCTGCTGCTTCAAAACCAACTCTACCTTTGATACCAATGATCGTATCCCCTACGTGGATATCTCTACCGATACCAAATGGTTGTGCCATATCTTGTAATTGTTGGATAACCTCAGTAGGTTTTAGTTGCTTACCATTTAGAGCTACTGGCTCACCTTTCTCAAAAGTAATCTCCACTGTTTCAGGAGTAACTTTAGTAATCGGTGTAGGCCATGCCTCTTCAGGTAAATATAAATGAGAAGTTAGGGTTTCTTTTCCACCTACTGAAGTTCCCCATAATCCTTTATTAATTGAGTATTTTGCTTTCTCTGCATTGATTTCAACACCGTGTTTTTGCAAGAAGTCAATCTCCTCTTCTCTACTTAACTTTAAATCTCTAATCGGTGTAATAATCTGAACATTAGGCACCAAAATATTAAAGATCATATCGAAACGCACCTGATCATTTCCAGCACCTGTACTACCATGCGCTACCGCTTCTGCCCCTATCTTCTTAGCGTAATTAGCAATAGCTGTAGCTTGACATACACGCTCAGCACTTACTGATAATGGGTAAGTCGCATTCTTCAATACGTTACCAAATATCAAGTACTTCACACTATCGTTATAGTAATCTTCTGTCTCATCTATAGTCGTATGAGAAGCCACCCCTAAGGCGTACGCTTTCTCCTCGATAACCTTCACTTCCTCAGCGTCGAAGCCCCCAGTGTTTACCACTACAGAGTGTACTTCATACCCTAATTCTTCTTTTAAATAAATGACGCAGAAGCTCGTGTCTAATCCTCCGCTAAATGCTAATACTACTTTCTTATTGTTCATGATAGATAGGTTTAAAATTAAAATAGATTCGTTTTTTTGACTGTCTTCTTTAATTGCATTTGCAATCTCTTGAGCAAAGAATACTTTTTTTGCATTCCTTTGAGTCTTTCTTTTGCTTTCGCCTTTTGGTCTATTTTATTGCGAAGCTCTTTTTCTTTGTCCTCAGGGTTCCAAAGCATAGCTGTACACAGACAGTTCTTCTTCTCTTTGCTCTGTAAAATTTGGAAGTTAACACAACTCTCACACCCTTTCCAGAACATCTCATCTTGTGTCAATTCTGAATAAGGAACAGGCTCATAGCCTAATTCTGAGTTGATCTTCATCACAGCAAACCCAGTAGTTAGACCGAATATTTTAGCCTTTGGATACTTCTCTCTTGACAATTCGAATACGCGTTTTTTAATCGCTTTGGCCAGCCCTTCTTTTCTAAAAGTAGGATTGACAATCAGTCCAGAGTTGGCTACGTAATCACCGTGACTCCATGTCTCGATATAACAAAAACCAGCCCACGTACCATCTACGTGCAAAGCGATAACAGCCTTGCCCTCAACCATTTTAGTAGCTACGTACTCTGGTTTTCTTCTTGCGATACCCGTCCCTCTGGCAAGAGCCGACTGAGCCATCTCTTCACAAATTTGTTCCGCATATCCTACGTGTGTTTCATTCGCAGGAATAACGATAAACTGATTTGAATTCATTTCAAAACAAGTGATTAGGAATCAAACGCGCTGAAATATTGATACCGAATAGGTACAACAATATACAAACTGTCTGAAAAGCATTAAAAATCAATGATATATGTACAGATATAATGCCAAAGAAGGCATTATATTAAAAAAGGCTAAAAAAGATTAAGCCCGGACGCGAGATACCCGCGATGTAGAAACAGAAGAAACCGCAACAAATGCAAGAGCAATGTTGTCAGAAATAAAAGTCATATTTAAATCGGTTTTCTTCATATCGTATTTGTGCTTAAAGAAGCATGGACAAAGTTTTCTAATTTAAATCGGATTATGCAAGCTTTTTCTTAAAAAAATAAAACAGCCCTCAATGCCTTATATACTACAAGATTGGGTAGCATAAGCGAAAAAATATTTAATAAAAAATTTACCTATATTTGTTTTAAAACGTCATATTCTCCTTCTAACCAGATGAAAACAACACTAAAAAAACTTTCTGATTCGAGAAGGTAAAACACTGTCATGAAAGTAAATTTTGCTTCTAAGTGATGCAAATCTGTTGGCATAGTGGTCGCGTAGTGATCGCATAAAAATACGCCAAAACTATGCGACCACTATGCGATCATAATCCGATCACTATGCGACCACTCCTCTCAAAATAAACAAAAAAACCCTATTCAATATCACGAATTTCGAGATACTGAATAGGGTTTATAGCTGTATTTATAATTAATTAGTAACTGATTAGACTCTTCACGTCATAATTAGCTAACTTATCTCTTCCGTGTAAGAATGATAGTTCCATTAAAAAGTTTACTTGTACTATCTCTCCACCTAAACGCTCTACAAGCTTGCAAACAGCCTCAGCTGTACCGCCAGTAGCTAATACGTCATCGTGGATTAATACCTTCTCTCCTGGTTTAATCGAATCGGTATGTATCTCTAGAATATCTGTTCCATATTCTAGTCCATACGCTTCAGATATAGTGTCAAAAGGAAGCTTACCTGGCTTGCGCACAGGAACAAATCCTGCTCCTAGCTTCTCCGCTAATAAGGTTGCAAAAAAATAACCTCGACTCTCCATCCCCACCACTCTATCGATCTTCTTATCACCTACTAATGCCAATAGCTGATTAGTAGCTTCTACCATAGCTGCATGGTCGTTTAATAATGGAGTGATATCTTTAAAACCAATACCTTCCTTCGGAAAATCTTGAATATCTCTAATATAATCTGCTATGTTCATAGTCAATATTTTATACTGCAAAAATACAATTATTTATCTGATTTTATTACTTCTATAACCTTGTCACACACGACTTGTGGATCTATCGTATGCATCGCCTTTTCGTACCCTTCTACAACCTTATTTCCATACACAGAAGTAGGTAATAACGGATACTGTGATCTATCTGCAGTGATACAATAATCTGCAGGTTGATTAAACGGAGCAAAACCTGCGTAAGGATGTGTCGCTCCCCAAAGAGTTACAACTTTCTTGCCAAGCATAGCGGCTATATGTGCATTACCTGAATCCATAGATAGCATTACGTCTAAATGCTGAATAAGATTAATCTCTATATCAAACTTCACCTTACCTGCCATCACGATTACATTATAATTATCGCGTTTTAGTTGGTTTAGTAAAGCTATCTCTTTCTCACCTCCTCCGAATAAGAAAATAATAGACTTCTCGCGTTCTGCTAAAGAATCTACTACTTGTTGCATCAGGCTAAGAGGGTATACTTTGGTATCATACTGTGCGAAGGGAGCAATCCCTATCCATACGGTATCTTTCTCTTTTACATATTGCAATAACTCTGAGGCCAAAGGAGGGGTTGCAGGAAATTGAGGATTCGTTAAGTCTACTTTAAAGCCAAGTTTAGCTAATGTGTTCTGATGATTAGAAAACATCGTAGGTAACTGTTTAAAAACTTTGTTCTCTGCTCGGGTAAGTTCTTTCTTTCCTTCTCTTCCTTTGTCTAAGGCAGCAACTTTAGTACCGCTCAAACTAAATAAAGATCTGATAATCTGTGCTCGTAGTACATTGTGAAAATCAGCAAAATAATCAACCTTAAGTTTCTTTAAATCACTAAATAATCTAATCAAACCTAAGAACCCCTTGTGTCGTTTCTTTACATCAACTGCAAAGAAATCAACTCTGTCTATATCTTTAAAAAAAGGTTTGAAAAAAGGACGAGATACTACAGTCACTCGTACATCTGGATGCTGTGCTACCAAAGCACGCACTACAGGAACAGTCATAGCGACATCTCCCATAGCAGACAGCCTAAATATCAATATATGTTTTAATTGTGCCACAACAAGTTAAATTAGGTTATGAACAAGAAAAGCGTGAATACTCACGCTTTCTATATTTTTTTATCAAAGATAATATTATTTCTTGTTTTGGTACAATACTGGGTTTAATTCCTCATCATTATACATTTTCATTTGCTTGTACACTTTCATATACTTATCTCCATTAGCGATATCATTTAATAAATCATCGATAGCTGTAGTTAAGTCTTTCTTTTGTTCTAAAAGAACGTCTAATTTAGCTTGACATTTATCTCTGTGGTCTTGAGTAGCTTCAGGTCTAGTAGCTTCTTCGTTCATGTGATAAATCTTAAGTGCTAAGATAGATAGTCTATCAATAGCCCAAGCAGGACTTTCAGAATTGATTTTAGCACCAGCCTTTACTTGAACATCTTTATGTTTTTGTAAAAAGTAACTATCTATGTACTCAACCATATCTGTACGCTCTTGATTCGAAGCATCAATTCTTCTTTTCAATGTTAATGCAGCAACAGGATCGATCTGTGGATCGCGGATAATATCTTCGAAATGCCATTGAACAGTGTCAATCCAGTTCTTTAAATACAATAAATGTTTAATATCATCTTTTGGATATGGGTTGTTGATTGGCTGGTCAACATTATCAAATTTATGATAGTCACGAATACTCTCTTCGAATATTGGAAATGCTAATTCTGAAAACATACTAATTATTTTATTTACAAATATAGTTTTTATACCTTTATCGTACTAATTATACCGAGATGAAAATTCATTATATTTCAGCAGAAAACAGTATCCTAAACCACTTTTTAGCACAACTTAGAGACGTTAATATCCAAAAAGATAGCATGCGATTTAGAAAAAATATCGAGCGAATCGGAGAGATTATGTCTTATGAGTTAAGCAAAAAATTACCGTATAAGGATATCGCTGTACAAACTCCTTTAGGAGTAAAACACACGACTTGTATTGAAGACAATGTAGTATTATGTTCTATCCTACGCGCTGGATTAGCTCTGCACACAGGTTTTATGAACTTCTTTGACAATGCTGAGAACGGATTCGTATCTGCTTATCGCCGTCATGGAAAACACGGTGAGGCTAGTGAGATATTAGTAGAATATCAAGCGGCACCTTCATTCCAAGACAAAATATTGATTCTTATTGACCCAATGTTAGCTACAGGACAATCTCTAGTGGCTGTAATCAATAAGTTAATGGCAGAAGAAAAGCCTAAAGAACTACATATCGCAGTAGTTATCGCTGCTCCTGAAGGAGTACAATACTTAGAAGAAAACCTTCCTGATAATGTAAATCTATGGGTAGCTACTCTAGATGAGAAATTAGACGATCACAACTATATCGTACCAGGATTAGGTGATGCTGGAGATCTAGCATACGGACATAAACTATAATACTAACTGCATAAAATAGAAGAATAGCCCTAGTCCGAATACGCTGTATACTATGGCTTCTCTTCTCCACTTCTGTGGAATATCTTCTATATAGTTAGCTCCTAACACAGCTAATGGGAAGAAAGTAAATATTAAAGTTCCGTTGTTTTTATCAGCAGAAATCACATAAATAGCAACGCCTATAAGGAAAGATAACAGTATTTTCTTATAGGTGCTTTGCATATTAAAAGGTTTTGAAGAAATACTTGCCGCTTGACTAACAAAGAACAGTAAAGCGATAGGAACATAAACTGCCAAAGCGACATTCTGATATACGTTCTCAAAATACATAAAGTCAAAACTCACTTTGCACTTCTCCCAAAACCAATCATAATAACTACCATCTGTAACCACTAAGTATAATTCTAAAAAAATAGAGACACAGAAAAAAGCAATGATTGGAATAAACCAATTTCTATAATCTTTCGCTCCAAAATAGGTTATCGCAAAGAACAATAGAAGCAAGAATAGCACACTCCAAAAATGAAATAAACCTGCTACAAAAATCCACAAAGAGGTATCAAACATTTTTTCCTTAGACTGCTTCAATGAATGTAATGAGAATATTCTTCTCAATGCTAGCATGATAAAATAGTTGGCTATAATAACCTTACTATGTACTAGAACCGTAGGAAATAACATTAAAAAAGATACAAATAGTAGAGGTACATAAGCATTATCCCTTACTAATCGATTACGAGTAGCAATAAACTGGGACAAATACATCATCACCATTAGCAAAGCCAGTAAAACAGTTCTTTTACCAAACTCATAAGTAGTCCAAACCAGCTGATCTTGGTCTATAAATAAATACAAAACACTGATTAATAGAATTAAAATGGTCAGTATAATGTAATTAATTGGTTTTGTTTTACTAAAAATACTTGCTAACATTTATATATTTTATATTTTTGTACATATTAAACCTATACTTCCTCTTTTTGGGTTGCGTAAGTTTAGTAACGGATTAATAAAATAATTTTATTTAATTTAAAATAAAGTACAATGACTTCATTTTTTCTTGGATTAGGATTCCTTTTTGAAAAAGTTCTATTTATTCCAATGGATCTTTTTGCAAAATTAGAATTAACAAATTGGTGGACTGCAAATATTATTACTTGGGCGTTTATCCTTATTACTTGCTACTATTTTGCTTTTTGGTTAAAACAACTAAAAATCTTCAAAGCAAATAATGAAGATGACCAAGATACTACAGCCCACTCATTTTTAAAATAGTTTCGATTTTTACAAATCGAAACCTATATCTGAACGGAAATAAATCTTATCGAAATTTAGCTTAGCTATGTTTTGATAAGATTTTTTTAATGCCTCATCGTAACTATTTCCATAAGATGTAACAGCTAATACACGACCTCCATTAGTCACTACCTCTCCATCTTTTAACGCTGTTCCAGCATGGAATACAATAGAGTCTGTTACATCGTCTATACCTGTAATTACTTTCCCTTTCTCATAATCTTCTGGATAACCACCCGATACTAACATTACTGTCGTAGCTGTACGCTCATCTAGTTCTATGTCCATCGTGTCTAAAGTCTCATTCGCTACTGCTTCAAAAAGGTCTACTAAATCAGTCTTTACTCTAGGCATCACCACTTCTGTCTCAGGATCTCCCATACGCACATTATACTCAATCACGAATGGATCATCACCTACCTTAATCAATCCAATGAATACAAAACCTTTAAAGTCTAAGTTATCTTCTTGTAATCCTCTTACAGTCGGAATAACTACTCTCTCTTCTACTTTCTTTAAAAAGTCATCAGTCGCAAAAGGAACTGGAGAAACTGCTCCCATACCTCCTGTATTTAACCCTTTATCTCCTTCTCCTATTCTCTTGTAGTCTTTTGCTGTTGGTAATAACTTATACGATTTACCATCAGTTAATACAAAACAGCTCAGTTCTATACCAGACAAGAATTCTTCAATAACTACCTTAGAACTAGCATCACCAAACTTAGCATCTACTAGCATATTCTCTAACTCTGCCTTAGCTTCATTAATGTCCTCTAAAATAACTACACCTTTACCAGCTGCTAACCCATCTGCTTTCAATACATAAGGAGCTTTAACTGTCTCTAAGAACTTCTTTCCTTCCTCTACCGTATCTTTAGTAAAAGTAGCATAACCTGCTGTCGGTATATTATGTTTAAATAAAAACTCTTTAGCGAAGTCTTTACTTCCTTCTAATTGAGCTCCTTTCATAGAAGGCCCAATTACAGGAATATGATTTACTTGATCATCTCCTTTAAAGAAATCTACAATTCCTTTTACAAGAGGATCTTCAGGTCCTACTACCACCATATCAATCTTATGTTCTAAAACAGTAGCTTTCACTGCCTCAAAATCATTTGGATTGACAGCTATATTCTTAGCAATCTTCGCTGTACCAGCATTTCCTGGTGCCACGAATAATTCTTCACATTTAGAACTTTGAAGCATTTTCCAAGCAAGTGCGTGCTCACGTCCTCCTGAACCTAATAGTAAAATTTTCATTAATTGTGTTGTTTGTTATTAAACACCAAAAATAAATATAATTAAATCAATAAAGAAAGTTACACTAAATAAAAAAGCATCTAATTTAGTTTAGATGCTTTTTTATTAATATGCTTTTTTTTCTCCTTTAAAAACATTGTAAACAGTAAGATACACAATCTTTAAATCTAAGAGTATAGACCAGTTCTCTAAATAAAACAAATCATACTTGAATCGATTAATAATATCTCTATCCGTTTCTATTTCTCCTCTATATCCGTGTGTCTGTGCCATCCCAGTAATTCCAGGTTTAATAAGGTGGCGTAGCATGAATTTATTCACCCTTTTAGAATATAACTTCGTATGAACCACCATATGAGGTCTAGGCCCAACAATAGACATATCTCCTAAAAAGACATTAATAAACTGAGGGAATTCATCTAAGCTAGTTTTACGAATAAAAGCTCCTATTTTAGTTACACGCATATCGTTCTTAGTCGCTTGCTTCTGATCACAATCATCATTTACAGCCATAGACCTGAACTTATAACATATAAACTCTTCATCATTGACTCCTGTTCTCTTTTGTTTAAAGAATACAGGTCCTTTTGATTCTCTTTTGATCAAAATAGCGAGTAAAGGAAATAACCAAGATAATACAAATACAATCACTAAAGATGAAAAGACAATATCAAATAGTCTTTTTAATAACTTATTATAGGGTTTATCTAAAGGAATAACACGTCTAGGAACAATCGCTATCAGGTCGTAATAGTCTACCTTAAGATTATGTGTAATAATCTGTTTTTGGGTAGGTACATACTTTAATGTTACTAGGTTATTATCTGCTAACTCTAATAATCTATGATAATCCTCTCCTTGAATTATAGAGAATTGTATATAGATCTCATCTACCTTATTCTCCAAGATAAGTTGTTCTATCTCATCTACTTTTTCTAAACATAATACATCATCATAAGTAGCAACTATTCTATATCCAAGGTCACCTCGTTTTATAAACAGTTTATTTAATAAAGATATTTCCTTGCTCTTTCCTATTAAAATTATATTTCTAGAGTTACCACCTAGTACCTTTCTGAAATATTTTAAAGAAAAAAAGATAAAGAACTTCACTCCTGTAATAATTCCAAAAGCGTATACACAATATAAGAATATCTCTAAAGGTTCTGCAAACCTAGCTGCAATCCCGTTAAACGAGGTGATCAATACTAAGATTAGAACGAATTGCTTTACTATTTTCTCTCCAATCTTAAATACTCGTGTATGTCTGAAGACTCCGTAAAAGTCACTCATCCATGCTGCAATAATCCAACCAATAGTAATGACTAAATGAAATAGGTATACTCCCTCTAAACTAGAGAAGTATAAAGCCGCCATTGTATTGATTACAAACAAATCAATAGCTATAGTCAATGGTCTAATTAAATACGAATATCTACCTGAATTTTTACTCACTAATATATATACTTTGAAAAATCTTTATGCTCTTCTCTTAATAAATCCTCGCTAGAATAGGCCTTAAAGTACTCATACGTCAACTTCATACCTTCACTTCGACCAACTTTTGGTTCCCAACCTAATATTTTCTGAGCCTTTTCAATACTAGGACAACGTTGTAAAGGATCATTTATTGGTAAATCCTTATAAATAATCTTTTGTTCTGACTGGGTAAGGGCTATAATCTCTTTGGCAAAATCTAATATTGTAATCTCATCTGGGTTTCCAATATTAACTGGTAGATGATAATCTGATAACAGTAATCTATAAATACCGTCAACTTGATCATCTACATAACAGAAAGATCTAGTCTGACTACCATCTCCAAAAACAGTTAAATCTTCTCCTCTTAGTGCTTGTCCAATAAACGCAGGTATAACACGTCCATCATTAAGTCTCATACGAGGGCCATAAGTGTTGAAAATACGTACTATTCTTGTTTCTACATTATGGAATGTATGATATGCCATTGTAATAGATTCTTGGAATCGCTTAGCTTCATCATATACTCCTCTCGGTCCTATCGTATTTACATTTCCGTAGTACTCTTCTGTCTGTGGATGTACTAATGGATCTCCATATATCTCTGATGTAGATGCTATCAAAATACGCGCTCCTTTTACACGAGCTAAGCCAAGTAGATTATGTGTTCCTAATGAACCTACTTTTAGCGTCTGAATAGGTATCTTTAAATAGTCTATTGGACTTGCTGGTGATGCAAAATGAAGTATATAATCTAATTTTCCAGGTATATGAACAAACTTCGTTACATCATGATGGTAAAACTCGAAGTTCTCTAATTGAAATAAGTGTTGGATATTCTTTAAATCACCTGTGATTAAATTATCCATTCCTATCACATGATATCCTTCATTTATAAATCGATCACATAGATGTGAACCTAAAAAACCTGCTGCTCCTGTTATTAATATTTTTTTCATCCTTACTATTTCATTGCATCTGCTAATTTACAGAGACTTTATTTCTCAAACTATACTTTATTTTATAAAAACTTCACTTGAAATAAGTAAATTTACCACTTATTCCTTTATAACATGAAAGTAGTTCATATAGTAGAATCTTTTGGTGGAGGTGTTTACACATACTTTAAAGATCTAGCTCTTTTTTTTTCTAATGTTCCTGAAGTTGAAACTTATATTATCTACAGTAATAACCGAAACGAAGTTACATCTCAGCAAATTTTAAACGACTTCCCTTCCAATATTAATATGATCTGTTTAGGTATGGAAAAAGACTTAAAACCAATTAAGGATATAAGAGCTTCTTTTAAAATTGCTAAAACAATCAATCAAATTAAACCAGATATTATACATCTTCATTCTTCTAAAGCAGGTGTTATTGGCCGTGTAGCAGCATTTCTAAATTTTAAAAGAAAAAATATCTACTACACTCCACATGGTTATTCATTTCTTAAATTAGATATTTCTCCTTTAAAAAGAAAGATCTTCTATGGTATTGAAAAATTATCACAATTATTATTAGGTGGTACTACAATCGCTTGTGGTGATACAGAATATGCAATAGCTCAAAGGATTGGTAAAAGTTTTTTAGTTAGAAATGGAATTAATATTAAAAACCTACTAAATCATTTTAATCCCACACAAACAAAAGGTTCTAATCGTTTAAAAATTGGAACTATTGGAAGAATTATGCCTCAAAAAAACCCAAAACTATTTAATCATATTGCCGAACTATTTCCACAGTATGATTTCATATGGATAGGAGATGGTGATCAAAAAAATCTATTACAAGCTAACAATATTAAAATTACAGGATGGTTACATAATTCCACTGACATTTTTTCATACTTAAATGATATAGATCTATACATACAAACTTCATTATGGGAAGGTTTACCTATTGCTATATTAGAAGCAATGGCTTTCCATAAACCTATTATTGCAACAAATGTAATTGGTAATAAAGATGTTGTTATAAATGGCTATAATGGCTTTTTATTCAATGAAGCAAATGACCTAAAAGACATCTTACCTTTATTCGAAAACAAAAACCTAATAGCTGAACTTGGTAACAATGCTTTCAATGACTGTAATTCTAAATATAACTGGGATAAAAACTTTAAAATATTATTAGATATTTACAACTCTTAATAACATTCTAATACTGACCACTCTTTCTTATAGTTAATATCATATACAAACTAAATCCAAATAAATACGCTCCTAATTGTCTATCTAATAAGTTTTCAACAAAACAAAAATTAAATAGACAGACCAATAATCCTATTGAAAAAAAACTCTTCCTAACTCTTAAGGCAGTTCTAACAAATAAACTTAACAATAGCACTACCCCAATAGTTCCTGATAACAAATAATATTCAATAAACTGATTATGGGTATTAAATAATGCATCAAGAAAATACTGTCTCATTTTATTACCATGTGTAGAATCATCATAACATTGAGCTAATTTTTTGTCTATAATACCAATATTACCTACTCCAACTATAGGACTAAAGTCTTTTTCTTTTGCTATAGAACTAGCGCATCTCCATATTATTATTCTAGGTTCTTTTTCTGCTAACTTATCAATCACATTTGTCCCGATTAAAGTATCTACTTCAAAGCGATTCCTAAGAGTTGGACTCACTGATACTATTCCTATACTGAAAGATAGTAACAATATCAGTAAACCAAACTTATAAAGTACCTTCATCTTATTATAGAAAACATAATAGATTATTCCAATACATGCTAATGAAACTAATTGAATACGGATAGCTATAAACACCATATAGCATACAAAAAGCAGTGCTGCCCCTAAATATATATACCTCACTTTACTCTTAATCTTTGAAAACATAAAAAGAGAAAGAATTATACCTATATTCAGTATAAACCCTAAATAAGGTCTTGCAACAATAAGCATAGGATCAATATGTCCTCCTGTACTCATATTGAATTCATCACTGCTAATAAAATAGTTATATATATTAAATCCTCCTCCTAAAATTAAACCAAAAACCACAAAAATAATTGTTTTGCACAAAAAATGGACATTAGTAACTTTAAATAAGCAAATAAACGAAGTAATTAATAAACCTAAAAAACCTATTCTTTTATCCCCTAAATCATCGCCAAGAAAAGCTATTAGTAATTGATAAAAAATTAGAGCTAACAACATAAAAATCACGCCCTTATTCTCTCTAAAATAATCCTTAAATTCTATGAGACCATCTTTATAATTAAGAAATGATGTTATAAAAACTAATGGAAGAACAATATTAACTATCTTTAAATCAAATAATAAAAAAGCTAAATAAATAATAACTAAACTTAAATTTAACTTCTTCAAAAATTCTTTACCCTTAACAGACATATTTCATAAAAATTTACTAATAAACACCCTACGAAAATACTTCAAAATCGAAAAACAATAGCAAATAACTAATTCAAATAAACTCAATTTACCTTTCATATAGAAATATCTAAAATTAGACAGTTCTCCTTTCTCCATCTTATTTAGATCCCCTGACAAACCAGAGTCACCAAAATCACGTTTATTTAAAATACTATTGGATAAATTATCTTCTAAAATAACACCTACTTTTCCATCTTTTAGGAGCTCCCAAAAAAAACGATAGTCTTCCGAATGCTTTTGATTAACATTGAAAAACAAACCTTTTAAACTATTCCTATTAACCATTGTAGAAGACGTTAAAAAGTAATTTTTAAGTCTCATCTGTTTAAAATTTACCTTAAACTTTTTAATACTAGATAACTGCTCGTTCAACTTTCCTTTCCCACCTCCTATACTAACAATAGAGTCATCCAATAAAATAACATTTACTTGTGTTTTTACTTTATCTAGATGCCACATATCATCTGAATCTAAAAATGCAATCCAATCACCAGTAGAAACTCTAATACCATTATTTCTAGCCTCCGAAGGCCCCCTATTTTCTTGGTTCTTGATGATTATTTTTGTATCATGTCTCGTTTGATACTTACTCTGCAACTCCTTCAATTTAATCAATGTCCCATCTGTAGAACCATCATTCACTAGAATAATTTCATATATCGGATAGCTCTGATTATAAGCACTATCAAAACACACTTCTATTGTTTCAACACAATTATAGCATGGAATTACAACTGAAATCTTAACATTATACATTTTCTAAACTATCTTTTTTTAATAACAACAAGAAACCGTAACTAATCCAAAATCCGTACAGAATATAATCATCATTTTGTCCCCAATTTATAATAAGACCAACAAAAGAAATCAATAATACTTTAGCAAATAGTTGATTAATACTTAGCCCTCTTTTTATTTCATAAATACTTTCTTTTACAACAACTACTAGAAAAATAATAAATACGGTAAATCCTACAATTCCTAATTCTGCTAACAACTTTGTATATAAATTAAAAGCAGGCGGATACATTCTCTCATTTTCATTCAAATAAATATTTGTAAACTCATAGTTATCTTTTACAGCCCATTCAGGATAATAACCTCTTTTATAATAAGTTTCTTGTCCAAGGCCAACACCATAAACAGGTGAATCCATAAAAACCTTTATAGACGCTACTTGCATTCCAATTCTACTTTTATTCGAAATACTAGTACCTATTATGGATTCAACCCCTTCCTTATTTAGTTGATTCTTTATCGCCCAACCAGCTAAACTCAATATAAATATACCTCCTAGAACTATTATACTAATACATACTTTTTTATACTTATTTATGAAGTTTCTAATTGGAGACAGAAACAATAAAATTACAATAACTTGTGGTATCACAGAAAGAATAGCTGATCGAGCACCACTAAAATAAACTAACAATAAAACCATTGTAAATGGAACAAAACGCCATGTGCTTTTATGTGTCAAAGTATAACTAAACATCCAACCACTAATAAAAACTAAATATGTACCTAAAGCAGGAACCTCATAAGATACGGAATTAAGTCTTCCTTGACTATAAAAAAGAGTTCCCCTAACAAAAGGAAGAACATCTAAAGAATAATATACTGCTCTTAATTCCTCAAAACCCAATCTCAAAATTAAAAACTGAATCACTGCATAAAAGAAAACAAAAATAAATGATGCTAACAATACTTTTCTTACTGTCTTAAATATAACTTCAATCTGAATATCTTTAAATACTGTCAAAATTAATATAACCAATCCTACTCCAGCATAAAGCAACATAAATAAATTAACAAGAAACATATGTATCCCCGTCTTCTGCTTAAAAAATTGAGTAAGTACATCTCCTATATTTAAAAATGTTGATAATACTGCAACTATAATAAATAAACAAAATACACGATAAGATTCTTTAATTGGTGGAAACATAATATCCCCTTTAAAAAACAGTATTCTGAAAGACATTAATAATAGTATTGGTATCCAAAAATAGGCAACTCCATTAGTTTTAAAAATACTCAGTACTTTATAACCTTCTATATTATTAAAAGGAAGAAAAAACAAACCTAAAAAAAACAAACCTAGTATTATTCTCTTAAAATCCATTTAATTCAATTTTCTAATTAACTCTATCAAGCCTATTTTTTTTAAAAAAAATAAAATCAAAACTATAGTATTCAAAATTATTACATTTTTAAATCGAATGTTATGGACTACTATTCTTTCAAATTTTGAAGCTCTAGAAAAATACTCTTTATCTAGTTGACCTACTGCTTTTTGTACAGTAATATTTTCCACTATCATTTTTATGTAATTATTTTTTTCTTTTAAAGTGATTCTAATATCTGACATTCGATATATTAGAAAACAAACACTATAAATTAAACGTGCAGACTTAAAACGAATAAGCTCATCTTCTGTAAAATTTAAATCAAAAAAAGATTTATAATTATATTCATATTTTTTAATTAATTCTTTAAATACGTTACTTTTAATAAAATCTCTAGTAACACTCGATTGATTATCTGAATAGAAATAACCTGCATAAGAAATATTTTTAATTGAACTCATACGAGTAAAAACATTCAGATTAAACATTCCATCCTCTTCTAATGATAATTCACCATCAAATAGAATATAATTATCTTCTAAAAAGCTTCTTCTATATAATTTATTAACTACTGAAAGTAAATCGATCACTTCTATTGATAAGTATACGGGTAGTATTTCATTAGCAAAACTATCTCTTGAATAAGTAAAATTATCCTTAAGTATACTTTCCTTTTGAATATATTTTCCATCACGTTCAATATTTAAATAAGAACTTACAACATCACACTCTTTTGCATTATTATATAATGTTGAATACATATCATACTTTACATAATCATCTGCATCAACAAATCCAATATATTCTCCTAAAGCTAAGCTAATTCCAATATTTCTAGCAATACTAACTCCTTCATTGTTCTTACTTATAATTCTTAATCTTTCGTCTTTTATATCACTGAGAACTTCTAATGTTCTATCTGTAGAGCCATCATTAACAATAATAATTTCAAGTTCAAGCAGGTTTTGATTTAAAAGAGAGTCTACTGCTCTTTTAATATACTTTTCTCCATTATATACAGGAACTATAATACTAACTTTTGGTGTCATACTCATATTTAAAAAATGGCCTTGAATAATACCACATACCTATAACTAATAATAATTGTGCTATCACATTACTTACTGATGTTCCAATAAATCCAAAAAAATATGTAAATGAAAATGAAAACAAAACGCTAATAATAGAAGTAAAGAAAAACACACTAAAAAACAATTTTTCTTTTCCATTTGTTAGCAAGACTAACTTACCAAATACCTGATCTAGAAAAGATAACATTGGAAATAAAATCATAATTCTAAAAACAACAACACTCGATTTATTTGGTTCACCGAATAGTACACTAAAAATAAAGTCAGCAGATATGAATAATAGAATTGCTCCAATGATATCAATTATTACTCCAAAATATGCTATCTTTTTTATCTGTCTGATTGCCTTATTTTTATCATTAATCATCAACTTAGATATATAAGGATATACTGCATTAATTATTGGAGCTTGAAAATTAGACACTGCACGTATCACTTTCTCTGCAGTAGCATAATAACCAACCGCTGTATTATTAAGTAAAAAACCAATAATCAATACATTCAAATTAGCTATAAGTGCTATTTGAAACTCAGAAAAGAACAAATACTTTCCTTTAATTAATTGGTATTTTATTCTACTCAAACTAGCTATCCTAAAAGAATAACCAAACTTTTTATTCACAATAACTAAAGCACTAACTCCACTAAATAAAAATCCTAGAGAAGTAAACAAGGGTGCTAATTGGTAATCAGATGATTTATTTACAAAAAAGAAAATAGCTATTGTAAAGATTGTTTTAAACAACACATTTAAATAAGTAATATACTTCATCTGTTGTATTCCTTGAAACAACCAAATAGGAAATATAGTCTGTCCTACTACACTTAGATAAGTAAATATATATACCCATCTATCTCCTGAGAACTTAGGGATTAGCAAAACAGTTAATAAAAATACTACTGTACATACTACTAATAAAAAGATTTTTGCAGTTAATACTTCGCTAAAAATTCTCTCCACATCCTTTTTCTTTTCAGACACAACAGAGATATCACGTGTTGCTGTATTATTAAATCCATATTCAACAACAATCTGAAAAAATGTTACAAATGCTAATGCAAAACTAATTAGTCCAAACTTTTCAACACCTACAACTCTTAACAGATAAGGAATAGTAAGAAAAGGTAAAAGGATATTTAAACCTTGAAGCACTGCAAGTGATAAGAAATTGCTAACTAAAACCTTATAATCCTTTTCATTCAAAAAAGCCTTTATCTTTTCCATGAAGTCCTATTCTCTATCCAACACACTATACCTCGGCCTATTAGCCCTAGTAGGATATTCCTCAGTAGTGATTGGATTCACTTTTATATTAATATTATTCTCTTTAAATATGGATACAGCAAAGTCGTACCAAGAGCAGATTACATCATCTCTATAATGATAAACCCCATAATCATGATTTCCTTGCATCAGAGACACTAAAAAATGACATAATTCTATTGCATCAGTAGGACAACCTATTTGATCCATAACAACACTTACTTCACTTCTAGTTTCTGCTAATCTCAGCATCGTTTTCTTAAAATTATGCCCAAAATCAGAGTACACCCATGAAGTACGCACGATATAGTAACGCTCCATATTCGATTTTATGTATAATTCTCCTTTTAATTTAGAAGCACCATACACATTTATAGGGTTTGGGATATCAGAGACAGTATAAGGAGTCTGTTTATGACCATCAAATACAAAATCAGTAGACAGATGCACTAACGTAGTATTATATAGTTTACATACTCTTGCTAAGTACATTACTCCTTCAGCATTTACCTTGTACGCTAACTCTTTCTCATCCTCTGCTCTATCTACAGCAGTATAAGCAGCAAAATTAAAACAATAATCAGGGCACACTTTACTGAAAACCTCATCTATCGAAACTTCATTCGTTATATCTAACTGACTAGAACCATAGAAAAAATATTCCACTCCATCATATTCATGACTTATAGATTGTAAGCATTGTCCTACTTGTCCTGTAGCCCCTGTGACTAATATCTTGATCATATTGGCAAAGCATTTTCGAATAGTGGTAATACCTTATCTTTATCAGAAACGATAACCTCATCAAGATTAAACTCCCAATCAATCCCTAAACTTGGATCATTATAGATAATGCCCCCTTCTGATTCTTTATTATAAACGTTATCGCACTTATAAGCGAATATTGCTGTCTCACTCTTTACTAAAAAACCATGCGCACATCCTCTGGGGATAAACACCTGTTTAAAATTATCTGCTGATAGCACTTGAGTGAACTGCTGTCCATACGTATTAGAATCCTTTCGTAGATCTACCACTACATCTAATACTTCACCTTGTAATACTCTTACTAACTTAGCTTGTTGATAAGCTCCTCTTTGATAGTGAAGCCCTCTTAGAACGCCTGTAGAAGACTTAGATTGGTTGTCTTGAATAAAACGTACAGCTAACCCTGTTTCTTTCTCAAAAACAGCCTCATTAAAGCTCTCTAAGAAATATCCTCTCTCATCGAAGAATACCTTTGGTTCTATGATAACACAATCTTGTATAGGAGTAGTAAATACCTTCATCTTTTCAACTAAATTCTAAGACTATAAAATTACACTTAAATTCACAATTTAACATATAAATCAAAATAAAAAGCCACCACATATATTCTGTGATGGCTCATTTATCTTAAACTATTTAGAATTTAATTACTTAATATTAAATATCTGCTCTAGTATTTTGATGGTAATTAAGTAAGTAGGCTTTACTCCTGTCGTACCTAACCCTCCTGAAGCTAATGTACTACCTGTCTCTAATGGATTATCAGAAGCATAGTAAGCATATCTTACTTTCACATCAGGATTAATACTTTTTCTGATTTTAGAAGCAGACTGTATTGCTTTTTGGTAGTGAGCACCTTCCATCTCTAGACCGATTACACCCCACGTAGAATCGTGGAAGAACTTTAATAAATCCTTGTTCTGAAGTGATGTACCTAATACAGTAACCATTGTTCCTCCAAATACAGGGATATCATCATTCTTAAACATATCTACTGTCAATTCATTGTCAAAAGGATAATTATCCCCTGTTCCCTCATTAATATGAGCGAATGGAATCATAATATCACCTTTATCTCCTACTAAGATACCTGCTTTACCCATAATAGACACAGATTCCACATCTATCATCGTTGTTTTCTTATAAGGCTTTAAAAGCTCATCGATAGTCTCATAAGCCTGCTCACCGAAAGCGTAATCCATAACGATAATCACAGGATACTCTCCTTCTATTTGCTGAGCCTTAAAGTTTGTAGTAGCGAAATCTATCTTAGCAGTATCAAATATTTGAACGTCAATGTTCGTTCCTGACTCATCTCTTAAGAAAGTCATTCCTTCATTTTCAGCACGTTCATTAACTAAATCTCTAAGGTGTTTATTCTCAGGCTTACTTAATTCTTCGTACACCTCTAGTTCAGAACTCACCTCTACTTCACTCTTTACAACTGAAGGAGCAAAGATAGAATTCATCACACTGTGCATATTCGCACTGATGATATGGATTGGACGCTCTAATAATCCTTTTGCTGTAAGTACTTCTTTAATTCTATCAGACCACATTTCTCCATAGATATGGTGACCTAGACGCTCTCTAAGTAGTGGACTAAAAGTGATTGTACGTTTATCGTTATACACATCTTCCTCTATAGCTAACTTTCCTAACCAATAAATCACGTCTAAGAAACGGTCTGGATTCTCAGGAATAGCAAACTTCTCATATACATCAAGAACCTCAGCAAAAGAACGTCCTAATACATTAGCTAAGTGAGACATGATTACCTCTTTCTCCTCTAATTCTAAAAACTCTTCTTTTTTAGCAGCAGTTTCTATCTTTTTCCAATCGCGAGTTACCTTTCCATCCTCTCCTATCAATACACGATCTTTAATCTTATGTGATTCAATAAATATAAATGTCAAGTGAGTCAAAACATCATAGATATCAGATCTACCTCTAGTGATCTCGATATTCATCTGCTCCTCATCTATTCGATAACAGTTTCTTCTTCTCTTAGGCGGTACGATGGCTGTAAAGTGAGAGAATGAATACCCCTCATCAGATGTCAAGTTAATATAACGACACTCCTCTATTCCGATCGGAAGGCGTTCTATAACATATAACAATCCGTTTAACTCTACTTTTTCTTCTGCGATAGTACCATATATTTCCGGACGCAATTCTAATAGCGCTTCTCTTAATGTATCTCCTGACACTCCCATCGGTTTATAGAAACCTCTGTTAAACAAATGGCGCATTGTAATATACATACGCTCCACAGCTGCAGACGACACTTGCGCTCTCGTTCTAGATATATTCTTTATCTCTTTCATATACTTCTCCTTTTTACGTCTTATTATTTCTTTTTACTAATATAATTTTAATTGATCAGCGATGATTCTATCATTGCTTAATCTAGGCAACTTATTTTGCCCTCCTAGCTTCCCTATACTCTTCATATAGTTATTAAAGCCTTCTTGTTTCACTTTAGAGATGACTAATGTCTTCAACACCTTTCCAACAATTAAGTCATCATAATACATATTCTGCTTTCTTAAAGCATTATCTATCTTTAAAGCAAAAGCTTCTAAATCTTCAGGTTCATTGCCGAACTCTATCAACCATTCATGGTAAGGCAATCCCTCTTCTGGACTAATCTGTGGTGCTACAGTAAACTCATTAACAGTTACTGAAGTACCCTCCATTGCTTCTTGTATAGCCGACTCTACCTCCTTACCGATCACATGTTCTCCGAATGCAGAGATAAAATGCTTTATACGCCCAGATACTACTACTCTATAAGGCTTCAGATTAACGAATTGTACCGTATCACCGATATTGTATCCCCATAGTCCAGCGTTGGTAGAGATAATTAATACATAATTCACACCTAGCTCTACCTCTCCTATGGTATATCTTCTAGCATCCTCATTAAAGAACTCCTCTACCTTTATAAACTCATAGAAGATACCAGCATTTAGCAGTAATAACATCCCTTTCTCTGTCTGTGTATCTTGATAAGCGAAGAACCCCTCTGAAGCTGGGAACAACTCTATAGATGGTACCTTACGCCCTATCATTTGTTCAAATTTACCTCTATAAGGCTCATAGTTTACACCGCCATAAATAAACAAATTAAAATTAGGGAATATATCTCCTACAGGTTTACCCTTTTTCTCCTTTAGTTTTTCGAAGTACATCTGCACCCAGCTCGGAATACCAGAGATCACACTCATATTCTGATCTACTGTTTCCTCTACTATAGCATCTACTTTGGTCTCCCAGTCTTCTATACAGTTTGTTTCTAGACTAGGCAATCTATTTTTCTGTAAATAAGCAGGTACATAGTGAGCTACTATACCTGATAGTCTACCTAATTTTATACCATTTTTTTCATCTAGTATAGGACTGCCTTGTAAGAAGATCATTTTACCATCTACGAAGTCCGCTTTACCTGTCTCATGTACATAAGCTAATATTGCATTACGAGCAGCTTCTATATGATAAGGCATAGACTCTTTGGTCAATGGGATATACTTAGCACCCGAAGTTGTACCCGAAGTCTTTGCGAAATATAAAGGTTTCCCTTTCCACAACACATCACTCTCACCAGCTACCACTCTATCTACATAAGGTCTTAACCCCTCATAATCTCGCACAGGTACTTGCTTTACAAAATCTTTGTAGCTATTAATATAAGCAAAATTATGGTCTTTTCCAAATGCAGTGTGCTTAGCATTCTCTAGCAATTGTTCCAAAACCTTCTTTTGCGTATTAATAGGGTCATTGACCCACTTTTGTGTTTTCTTATGTATAATTGAAGCAAATACTTTAGCTCCAAATGACTTTATTGACATATTCTCTTATTCTAAATCTATAAATAATGAGCTATCTAATGGATAAGCATCTTTCCAAAGTTCGAAGTGGAAGTATTTTGTAGAAGCATTTAATGCAGTAGCCTCACTACTTCCATCAAACAGACCTATCACTTCTCCTGACCTTACACTTTCATACTCTCCTTTAGTAAGAGATGTCAAGTGCTTATATACAGATATTAAACCTTCATCGTGTAATAAGATGATTGTATAACCATCTTTTATAGTCCAGTCTACGAATAGCACAGTCCCTTTACTAATTGCTTTTACAGGTGTATTAGCAGGTGCTCTAAAGTCAATCCCGAAATGCATTGCTCTACTATCGTACTTTCTTACTATTTCTGCATTAATTGGGCTAAACAGGACTTGGCTAACTTTAGGTTTACTCTCTTCGAAGAGATTATACTTATCCTCTAGTCTAACCATTTCTCTTAGCTTCATATCTGTTTCACTAGGATCTTTATGTTCGATTTGATTCAGTGGTTTCTGAGTTAGTTTTAAAGAATCTATACTAGCCTCTGTCACCTGTATTTCTCCTAACAATGCGCTTTTGATCGCACTTAGATACTGTTGATTCTGTCTAGATTCATTCTCTAGCGAATCTACTTTTAGAGCTAACTCTACAGCCCTTTGTTTTAACTCAGCAGAAGAATATCCCGGTATATATTCCTTTAACGGAGTCAATACCAACAGTAAAACAGTTGATAGAATAAACAAAAATACCAATGTAGTACTGGCGCCAAAAACATTAAGTAAATTAAGCTTAAAAGATTTTACATCTTCAAAGGTCTTATCATTAACGATAACAATACGGTATTTACTTAAAAGTGTACTTTTCCACTTTTTTCTTTTATGTCCCTTTCCTAACATCTGTACCTATTTTACTACACAAATATAATAATTATAAAATTTGACTCTGTCACTTTACCTAAATATTCACAGTTTAAAAGAAAATTCCTTACTAGATAAACGTTAAAAGTTAAATAAAACCTATTACGAATAAACGTTTTACATTTTTCTTACTATATTTGTCCCTACTTAATGTTTCAAAAAGATTATTATGAACTCATTACACATATTTTTAGGAATGGTTGGGCCATGGCAAATTATAGTTATTGTAGCTATCATTCTATTGTTATTCGGAGGTAAAAAGATCCCTGAATTAATGAGAGGACTTGGTTCTGGTATCAAAGAATTTAAAGATGCTACTAAAGACGAAAACGCTCAACAGACAACTAAAAAAGAGAATACACAAGATAACTCTAAGACAGAATAATTCTGTTCTAAACTTATATATTTTACGCGTTATATGGCTTGCTGTATAACGCTTTTTTGTTTTTATACGTCACTATAGCACAAAAAAAAGTACCTATCTTGACAATAAAAGATAGGCACTTCACTTATAAAACATAATAAAAACACTACTTACCTGCTTGTTTTCTTTTTCAATAACAACATTATTGTTTCAAACTCAAGTACTAGTTTAAAAACAAGTATCGTGCCAAAAACAAGATTTAGAAATGTTTTTTTTATTTTTTTAAACCTAGAATATGCGATAGACCTATTAACGAGAGTAAATTCTACAAAAAAGCTCTGAATTTATTCTTAGTATGGGCCGAATGCGGAATCTGGGTTTAATCTAATATCATAGACAGTTGTATTCTTTTTTTAGCCACATCTACATCCGTCACCTTCACTTGTACATGCTGGTGTAACTTTACTACTTCATTCACGTCTGATACAAAGCCTGCTTTAAGTTGAGAGATATGCACTAGACCACTCTCCTTAATTCCAACATCTACAAAACAACCAAAGTTGGTAATATTATTGATAATACCAGGCAGTACTTGACCTATTTTTAAGTCTGTAATCTGTTTCACACTAGGATCAAACTCGAATACCTTAGCACTGCGTCTAGGATCTAGACCAGGCTTCTCTAATTCTTTTAAGATATCTTGAAGCGCTAATGCTCCTACCTCACCCGTAGTATATTTATTAGCATCTACTTTAGCGATAAGCTCTTTATTAGAGATCATATCCCCTATAGATACCTTCATATCTTTAGCGATCTTCTCTACCACACCATAAGCCTCAGGATGTACAGCAGAGTCGTCTAGTGGATTCTTAGCATTCTTAATACGCACAAATGCAGCTGCCTGCTGGAAGGCTTTATCTCCTAGTCGAGGTACTTTCTTAAGCTCTGTTCTACTCTCGAATGGCCCATTCTCTGTTCTGTATTGCACTATATTCTCAGCCATCTTCTCACCTATCCCAGATACATAGCTCAGTAGCGATTTACTAGCAGTATTAAGATTAACTCCTACTGAGTTTACACACTTCATCACCACATTATCTAGCTCTTTTTTAAGCAATGTTTGGTCTACATCGTGTTGATACTGTCCCACTCCGATAGACTTAGGATCTATCTTCACTAGCTCTGCTAATGGATCAGACAGACGACGCCCGATAGACACAGCACCTCTCACTGTCACATCATAAGTAGGAAACTCTTCTCTCGCTATCTTAGACGCAGAGTACACAGATGCTCCCGCCTCATTCACTACGAATACTTGTACTGTTTTATCAAAAGCTATTTTCTTAATAAAGAACTCCGTCTCTCTAGAGGCTGTCCCATTACCAATAGCGATAGCTTCTACATTGTATGCATTGACCATAGAGCGAATCTTCTTCATCGCCATAGTAGTATCCTTCTGAGGAGCATGAGGAAATATAGTCTCATTGTATAATAAATCTCCCTGCTCGTCTAAACAAACTACCTTACACCCCGTCTTAAACCCAGGGTCGATAGCTAGTATGCGTTTCTCTCCTAATGGCGAACCTAATAATAACTGAGTAAGGTTATCAGCAAATACCTGTATAGAGTTTAAATCTGCCTTCTCCTTCGCTTCTACCAAGGCTTCATTAGACAATGCTGGTTCTAACAGACGCTTATAGCTATCCGCTACCGCCTTCTCTACTATCTTACCACACTCATTCTTACCTTTCACTACATTATCTTCTATGAAGCTAATAGCCTCTTCTTTATCAATACCTACATTAAACTTGATAAAACCTTCTTTCTCTGCTCTTAGAATAGCTAATAATCGATGTGCAGGTATCTTATACACAGGCTCTGCCCAATCAAAATATTGCTCAAACTTCTGCGCATTCTCTTCTTCCTTTTTTGCTTTTACCACCTTAGTACTGATCACTCCACTGCGTTGGAACTTTCTTCTCAGTGATTTTCGCACATACATATTTTCATTAATCCATTCTGCAATGATATCAGATGCCCCTTGTATAGCCTCTTCTTCACTTCCTACCTTATCATTAAGATATTTCGCAGCGATAGACTCTATATCATGAGCATTCTGAGCCATAATCACTTTAGCCAATGGCTCTAGACCGTTCTCTCTAGCTGTATCAGCCTTCGTCTTACGCGTCTTCTTATATGGCAAGTATAAATCTTCTATCTCTGTTAGATCAAAGCTATTTGTAATCTTATTGCGCAATTCATCTGTTAGCTTGCCCTGTTCTTCTATTGAGCCTAATATAGACTCCTTTCTCTTCACTATCCCTTCATACAGCTCGCTATACTTTGCTATCTTTTCGATAATCACCTCATCTAGATTACCAGTTCTATCTTTTCTATATCTAGCGATAAACGGTATAGTACATCCCTCTCCTAACAGAGACAGCGTATTCTCTATACTTTTTGCACTAGCACTCACAGCCTGTTGAATAAACTCTATCAACGTCATATTTTATTATTTTAAGAATAGCTAAAATACTACCTTTGTCACAATAAATAAATCTCATGAAGTTTTTATTCCTATATCTACTTATAATAAACTATTTAGCTTTCTCCATGTTTGCCTTTGACAAAGAACAAGCGATTAAAAACAAAAGACGTGTTTCTGAGAAGAACCTCTTGTCTCTTTGCTTTTTTGGTGGAACACTAGGTGCATGGATTGCGATGAAGAAACTTAGACATAAGATTTCTAAAGACTCTTTTAAACTAAAGTTTTATGCCATCCTAGCCATACAGGTAGCCTTATTCTTTATCGTCTTTAAACGATAATATCCATAAAAAAAGACTTAGTAACCGCAGTCATAAGTCTTCTTTAAATATTTTATTGTTTAGTATCTTTTATCTGTATCTACAGATCTAATCTCTAAGTAAATAGGTTGTCCTATATAATTCGCAGATAAATTATTCTTAAGTACTGAGAACATATCGTCTTTAGAAGTACTCCACTTACCTAAGCTGTTTATCTTATCTTCAGTGCTTAGTATTGTAAAACTTGCATTACTCAAGATTTTACCATTCTTATCATTTAAATTTAAATTACCTTCTTTTCGATAATGTACTAATGCTGATCTTACAGCATCTTTTAAGTCTGCATAATCGGCCTTACTCTCTATTGCCACATAAGTAACGGGAGTTCCTCTCATAATTCTCTTCACATAATACAAATCCTTTTCATTCATAGGCTCTTTAAAGAAATTTTCATAATCTCCCTCAAACCACTCTCCATAGAATACCTTACCTACTCTCATGAGTAAAATAGACTTATATCTACTATCACCTGCATTCATTTTCATATTTTTCGCAAAAACTTCTCCTAACTTCAGATTACCACTAAAAGCTTGAACAACATCTTTATAAGTATAACACTCTGTAATATATAAATCCTCAATACCATAAGCTCTGGTTTTTACCTCTGATCGAAAAGCTTCACTGCCTAGAGCTTGATTAACAGCATTTAAATATGTTACCTTCTCTTTCTTTGTACTAATATCACTTAAAACAAAAGATTTATAGAACATAAACATTAAATCATAAGGATTCTTTTCTGCTTTTACCATAGCATCAAATGTCAATCTATCTATGCTATTCTTCGGAAACACAGCTCCAGGATATAAATCATTACTAGTAGAATAATGTTCTCCTGATGTATTTATAGAATAATTAGTGTCATCTATAAACAATAGATCATTCACTTCAGCACTTCCCTTCACATCCCAACTAAAAGGGCTTCTGTCAAAACGTCCCTTTCTCTCTTCTACAGGTTTACTATCATTTATATTATCATCATTGCTACATGAAGTTATAAATACTCCAAACATAGCTATTGCGATGCTACATATATACTTTTTCATATTTTTTTTTCAAAAATACATATATTAAAAGTAATTATGGTGTCCAAAAAAGTCACTTTTGATCTCATTTGGTAATAATGATCTAATTATCCCTTTTTGATCAATTATAATCATTCAAAAAACAAACAAAACACTAATAATCAATATATAACAAATAATCGCTTTTATTTTGTTTTGATAGTGTTCGGTAATTCCCAGTGTTTACTTGAGATGAGAGCCTGTTTTCAAAACAATACCAAACTCGTACCCAAACAATCTACTAACTAAATAAATAAAAAACAGCTCAAATAGGGCTTAAGTACCCAATAAAAATAGTTAGACCTTCAACTAATCTTATAATTATCCTACCACATACCAAAAACCTAAATGCATACTACTCTCGTCGATTAGCTCCAGAAGAGAAAGGCAAGCTTCATTCCCAAAATAACCGTAGCAAATCTCCTTCGTATTGCCAAAGGTATGACCTAATACGATTTCGGCATATTGGTTATCGCCACGAGTGGAGATAAAGTGTCCTTTTGTGTTCTCGAAAGCATTGAGATAAGCTTGTTCTACAGCATACGAAGCAGATAATAGAGTAGAGGCTTGGGTAGTATCTTTAAGAGAAAACTTACCATTCTCTATACAACCAAAGTAGGAAGGCACTGTGAAGTTAGACTTGTTTATCTGGTGATACTCTACCTGCACTGTACTCATGTCTACCATACTGAAGAAGTCTTGGGTTTCTTTGGTGTTTCCTATCACTGTTTCTAAGGCCTTAATCACCTCCATAGAAGTAGCGAACAGCACATTAGCATACTCGTTATCATAGTTGCGAACCAAGGTATGATAGACAATACCTTCTACCTGTGCCAATTGACGCTCAAATCGGGCTACTACAACTAATAATTCGTCATCATTTACTGTTGATTTCTTTCTAAAACTGATGAACTCCATCGCACACACTGGTGCATTACTTACTCGTATCATTCTGTATATTGTTAAGATTATGGAGCAAAGGTAGAGTAGGGTAGTGACAACCTTTTGTCAGGGGTGTATACCCTTATTTTTTAATTTTAGGATATACTTTCACTATGTCAAAATAGGAGTTTCTAAAAGCCACTAAGCTCTTATAACCTACTTTAAAAGCGACTTCACTCAAGGTAAATTCTCTTGTATCTATTAGCTCTATACTCTTCAAGATGCGAATGATCTGAAGGTATTTCTGTAGAGTGATACCCGTCTCCAGTTTGAACAGGCGCTGTAGATTGCGCACAGACATGGTAGAGATACTGGCTAGTTCATCTAAGTCTAGCGTTGAGGTAAGATGCTCATTGATATACGTGCATACAGGTATTAACCTATGATCGGTAGGAATAGGTAATTGGAGCGATTGATTCTCTTCACAGAACGACTTTAAACTCATAAGAATAGCCTGTAAGAACTGTTCTTTCTCTAATTCTGTCTCGATTACTCTATTCCATTTCGTCGCATACTGTAGCATCTCCCTCAGCACAGTAGGAGCAGGGAAGATGTGTACTTGATCATAGAATGAGTCAGCTGGCACCTCTTTATACAACAGTACTTTTAGGTTGATATCCTTTGCTGTAGAGGTAGTAGCGTGCTGCTGTCCTGAAGGTATCCATGCTATGTGATACTGAGGGACTAGATAGATACAGTTATCTACATGAAGGTACTGATAGCCCTGTTCTACGTAGGTGAGCTGATATCGCTGATGAGCGTGCTGATACTCATCGTGAACGAAGTTGTCTTCATACCATACATACGCCTGTACCTCATTAGTATCATCATATACTCCTAAGAGCTTCTCGGTCAATCCACATTTGATATTGGCGTTTTGCATATATTTTTTGACAAATATAATATAAACTGCAGGCATACCTTTGTGATTATACTTTAAATAATTAATATGAAAGCATTATATACTGCACTAATCACTTGTACACTACTCTTCACAACGACACAGATCATGGCAAAAGATACCCTAACCAAAATATTAGTACTTATCCACTCTGATACAGGTGGTACGTATAGAATGGCACAAGAAATCGCTAAGGGAATAGAAAGCAACCCTCACGCAGAGGCGACTATAAAACTAGTACAACCTTCAGCAAATGCACTATTAAGTGATCTACAGATAGCTACTCCTGAGGAGCTACCTACTTATGATGGCATCGTATGGGGATCTCCTGTATATTTTGGCAATATCAGTACTCCGATGAGTGCCTTTCTTGCGAAGACAGTAGATCTATGGACAGCTCATGCTCTAGAGGGAATGCCTACAGCTGTATTTATGTCTGCTGGTAGCGGAGCAGGGAAGGACCTAGCCTTACAGTCGTTCTGGAATAGCCTAGCAGTACATGGGATGATACTCGTACCGAATGGCATCAGAGCTACGGAGAAGCTAGATAATAGCATCCCTCAAGGTAATAGTGTACTAGGAGCAAGTAGCCTTGCTTCAAACAAAACGGTGCAACGTCCCAGCGAAAGCGAACTGCTAATCGCTTATACGCAAGGTCTAAACTTCGCCAAAGTTGCCAAAGCCTTAAAAGGAACTTTTCAGAAGAAAGAGGAAATGACGCCTAAACAAATAGTCACTGATGTAGAAACCACGCTTAAACAAAAAAACATCATACTACCTGTAGCGCCTAATCCTGTGGGAAACTACACGCCTTACTCACGCAGTGGAAATCTAATATTCATCAATCAGGTAGCCTTAAAGGACGGCCAAATATTATATCCTGGTAAGGTAGGTGTAGATGTCACAGAAGAACAAGCAAAGCAAGCGACTGAACAGACGATGCTAAATGTAATCGCGGTGCTTAAATTAGCTGTAGATGGTGACCTCAACAGAGTAAAGAAAACCGTACAGCTAACAGGTATATTCAACACCACTCCTGACTACGCTCAGCACGCTAATCTAATGAATGTGGCATCAGACTTATCCGTAGCTATATTCGGAGAGAAGGGCAAACATGCTAGAGGTACTCTAGGTGCTACTTCTGTACCTGTCAACTCTGCGGTAGAGATACAAGCTATCTTCGAAATAGAGTAATCAAAAAAGGTGTTTGAATACTGTTATTTCGTCTTATAGATAATCCCTAACTTGCCAATTCTAACACGCTAATAGGTTAGATATGCAGTATCCATCTTATTCATTTACAACAGATAGAGAAAACTCAATCTATGAATTTACAAGCATAGGTAAAAACCAAGCAATCAAAAAATTAATTATCTTTGCTATAATTAAAAGTGAAGCTAATTTGTATAATCTTAGCTTTGGTGATAAACCAAAAAAGACACTTAATAACAGTATTATTGATGATAGAATTGTCAGTAATAATGGTGATATGAATAGAGTTTTGGCTACTGTATTTAGGGCTGTACTTGATTTCACAAAAGACAAAGGATTTTATAAGATAGTCTTTAGAGGAAGTACTCCTTCACGCACGCGGTTATACAGAATGGTTTTGTCCACTAACTATGAGGAACTGTCTAAATTTTTTAATATCTATGGAGTACACTCTAATGGTACAGTAGTGTTCTTTGAAAAGAATACAAACTATCAAGGTTTCTTAATCACACCGAATACGAACAGTATAAAATAAGGCATTATGAAAAAAAAGATTGATTCAAACGAAGTAAAGACTGATACTAATCCTAAAATCATCACTATTAATAATAACCTAAGAGTCATTGACGAATCAGGTAAAATAGAATATGCATTTAAGTTGTTTGAACAGCTTGAAGCTTCAGGGGAGTTATATATTTTCGAAGAGAGAGAAATAAAAAGAAAAGAAGAATACGAAAAGGCACAAAAGGAATCTTAGTATTCCTTCAACTATAATCAATAACTTTTAATTCTTACTATTTCGCCTAAAAACACTTCTGATCACTAACGAATCTACTATCCATCTTCTCTGGATATACACAGTCTTTGAATACTGTTATTTCGTCTTTCTAATTACTCCAATTCATAAAAACTTAAACTTTTAAATCATAAAAAAAGATACTGTTGTACAAAGTTTAAATATGGACAATACTCCTAAAATCACTTATACAAATAAACAGATTAAAGTTGATCTTACTAAAGGGAAAGTAGCAAAAGATATTCCTTTTGTAAAAGAGTTAATAGCATTAGGAACTTTTAAACGTTTAGATAAACTTATAGAACAGACAAGAGCAGAAAAAAAAGCTCAAGTGTAGTTATTCGATAACTTACTACTGATAATAAAAAACAAGACTGTTATAAAATAAAAAAGCACGTAGTCTCTAGATTACGTGCTTTTGTTCTTTATACATTATAGTATTTACTTGTTTAGGCACAAGTAATCTTGTTTACTCTATTCTGGTGTCTTCCACCTTCGAAAGCTGTGTTTAAGAAAGTCTCTACCATCGCTACAGCTTGCTCTATAGAAGTATAACGAGCAGGGATACTGATCACATTAGCATCATTGTGCAATCTTGCTAACTCAGCAATCTCTTTTGTCCAACAAAGGGCACAGCGCACACCTTGATGTTTATTAGCAGTCATCGCTATACCGTTTCCGCTTCCACAGATTACGATACCGAAATCAACTTTACCTTCTTCTACATCTGTAGCTACTTTATGTCCAAAATCTGGATAGTCCACAGACGAAAAATCATCTGTCCCATAATTAGTTACTGTAAATCCTTTTTCTTCTAGATACTTAACGATAGCCTTTTTGTATTCAGGTCCCGCGTGATCATTTCCGATTGCTATTTTCATTGTGTGTTGTGTTGAATAATTTTGTACAAAGTTAAGAATAAATCTTTTCTACAGCCCTAATTCTTCCACTGCTATTTGTCTCATCTCTACTTTTCTTACCTTACCTGATATGGTCATTGGAAATTCTGATACGAACTTCCAATACTTCGGTATTCTGAAGTGGGCTATCTTCTCCGTACAGAAGCCTTTTAATTCTTCACCTGTCAAGGTTATGCCTGGTTTTAAGATTACCCACGCCATAATCTCTTCTCCATATTTCTCATCTGGAACCCCGATAACCTGCACATCTGCAATAGAGGGATGAGTGTATAAGAAGTCTTCTATCCACTTCGGAGATATATTCTCCCCTCCGCGAATAATAAGGTCTTTAATACGCCCTGTAATCGAAATATACCCTTGATCATCCATAGTAGCCAAGTCTCCTGTATGCATCCATCTATTCTCATCTAATACTTCAGAAGTGAGTGTACGATTATTCCAATATTTCAGCATCACTGAATACCCACGTGTACACAGTTCGCCTGCTTCTCCTCTAGGAACTATTCTACCTGTTTCTGGGTCTATAATTTTGATTTCTAGATGGTCTTGTACAGTTCCTACCGTAGTTGTCTGTTTGACAATATCAATACCGATATGCGTTTGGGTAGATACAGGTGAAGTCTCAGTCATACCGTAGCAGATACTTACTTCCTCCATATTCATCTCTGTCTTCACGCGACGCATTACTTGCTCAGGACACAGTGAGCCAGCCATCACTCCCGTTCTCAAAGAGGTAAGGTCATACTCTTTAAAGTCTGGCAACTGTAGCTCAGCGATAAACATAGTAGGCACTCCATATAATGAAGTACACTTCTCGTCTTGTACTACCTGAAGAGTCTTAGCTGGGTCAAATCCGTCATTTGGAATCACGATCGTAGCTCCATGAGAGGTACAACACAGATTGCCTATAACCATCCCAAAACAGTGATAAAAAGGCACAGGAATACAGACTCTATCTACTGTAGTGTACTTTAAACGCTTGCCGATAAAATAACCGTTGTTTAGGATATTATGATGTGTAAGGGTTACTCCTTTAGGGAAACCTGTAGTCCCTGAAGTATATTGTATATTAACAGCTTCTCCGAACTGTACAGAGTCTTCTATAATAGCTAGTTCTCCATCTGTTATCTGATCGCTATCTGATAAGAAAGTATCCCATTCTTCTCCTAAGAAAACAACTTCTTTTAACGAAGGACAATCTTCAAAAATCAAGGAAATAATCTTTCGGTAATCACTACTTTTAAAACTTGGAGCAGATACGATAAGGGATATTTCAGATTGATTAACCGCAAACTCGATCTCATGTGCTCGATAAGCAGGGTTAATATTAACTAATATCACACCTATACGAGCAGTAGCATACTGCATAAGCACCCATTCATAACAGTTGGGTGCCCATATCCCTACGCGATCTCCTTTCTGTATATTGTGCGCTAATAATGCTTTTGCAACTTGAGTAGTAAGGTTATAGAACTCTTGATACGTTGCTCTGAATCCCTGATGAACGCTGACTAATGCCTCATTATTGGGGTATCGATCTGTTATCTTTTTTAGATTCTGTCCTATGGTTTCTCCTAACAATGGTGTATCAGAGGCACCATGCACATAAGAAATAGTATTCATAAATATAGTTTTTTGTTGGTTTTTCTAAAGTACGAAATTTTATATACAATTCACTTTATATAATTAATTGCTATAAAGAATCTTAGCAGTAGTACATAAAAGGCATCATTATTCTCAAAAAATTATTCTATTCTCTAACTGCCTTCTCTTAGTAAAACAAATAAGTAATTAATACCATAAATACGGAGAAGACAATAATATATAACATATTATAAATCAGCAACTTTACAGTACCTCTCCATGTATAATTAAAAAAGATGAAGATGAAGCAACTATAATCAATGGTAGAAAAAAACGATATTAATAAAAGCTAGTACTATAATGGTAATTTCCTGCATCGATTAGACCTTACCTACCTCACTGTCAAACTACGTTAAAGAAATGTATTGTAAAGCAAGAATAGGATATCGAAGTACCTTATTCTTGGTTTTTATATTATTCTATTTCTCTTTTTAGGGAGTTTTTGGAAAATAAACTAGAACATTATAAATTTGCAGAATCAAACGTACTTAAAGCAATGAGAGTACAGTGTACTGATCAACGATAAAATATAAGTATTAAATAACTCTACCTTCCTTTCTCTAAAAGAGTTATTTCTCGACCTATTTCTTCAAAAACTTAGCTACAAAAGAGGAAATATTATCGCTGATTAAAACAATCAAATTAAAATATTACTAAAAAATAGGATAAAACAGTTAGTAATTCGTACATTTAAGGATAATTACCAACCCTATTTTAGGTAAACATAATGAATTAGAAAATGACAAAAAAAATTAAACATAAAAAGAGTAAAGCATTTGACTTTGCTCCAAAAATATTAAAATTCTTATCTAAGAATACGACTAAAACGTATAACTATAAACAGATCGCTGCTCAATTAGAAATAAACGATACTCAAGGTAGAAATGAGATTATCAAAGAGCTTAAACACCTTATAGCTAAAGGTAAAATAGAAGAGATCGAAACTGGTAAATACAGATTCATCCCTAAAGCAAATTATGTAGAAGGTTATATCGATATGACTTCTCGTAAGACTGCTTATCTAGTAGTAGAAGGAGTAGAGGATGATGTATTTATCCCAACAAATAACCTAAACAAGGCTTTAGATGGTGACTTCGTTAAAGCCTATATCTACAACAAACGAAAAGGTAAAAAACCTGAAGGAGAAGTAGTAGAAATCTTAGAAAGACACAAAAAACAATTTGTGGGAGTTATCGAGATTCAGAAGAACTTTGCTTTCGTATCTACTGCAGATGCTAAGATGTACACAGATATATTCGTTCCTAAAGAAAAAGTAGGAGAGGCACGAGATGGAGATGTAGTCGTAGTAGAAATAGAAGATTGGCCAGAGAAAGCAGATAGTCCATTCGGTAAAGTGATGAAAGTACTTGGTAAACAAGGAGAGCACAATACTGAAATACACGCTATTTTAGCTGAATATGGATTAACAGCTGAATTCCCTAAAGAAGTAGATGACTATGCTAATCACTTAGATACTTCTATCACTGAAGAGGAAATAGCGAAGCGTAGAGATATGCGTGATATTCTTACGTTCACGATTGACCCTAAAGATGCAAAAGACTTCGATGACGCTTTATCATTCAGACAATTAGAAAATGGATTCTACGAAATAGGTATTCACATCGCTGACGTATCTCACTATGTAAAAGAAGGTACTATCCTAGATGAAGAGGCTTATAACAGAGCTACTTCTGTGTATCTAGTAGATAGAACTGTACCTATGTTACCTGAGGTGTTATCTAACTTTGCTTGTTCGTTAAGACCAAATGAAGATAAATATACCTTCTCTGCTGTATTTGAATTAGACGATAAAGCAGAAATCAGAAACAAATGGTTTGGTCGTACTGTAACGCATTCTGATCAACGTATGGCTTACGAAGAAGCTCAGTATATCATTGATTCTAAAGACAGAGTTATTCCTGCTGATATCTCTCTTACAGGAGAAGATCAAGAAATAAGTGAAGAAGTAGCTGATGCAGTATTAAAGCTAAATGAATTAGCGATGATCATGCGTAAGAACCGTATGTCAGATGGTGCTATTTCTTTTGATAAAGTAGAGGTTAAGTTTAACCTAAACGAAGCTGCTGAGCCAGTAGGTGTATTCTTTAAGCAATCAAAAGAAGCTAATCATTTGATTGAGGAATTCATGTTGTTAGCAAATAGAAAAGTATCTGAGTTTATTGGTAAACAAAAGAAAACATTCGTATATCGTATTCACGACGAGCCTGATCAAGAGAAGTTATTTGGTCTTCAGACTGTGATTGCACGCTTTGGACATAATATTAACTTTAAGTCTAAGTCTAGCATCTCTAAGTCTATAAACAAACTTCTAAAAGATGTAGAAGGTAAAAAAGAACAAAACTTAGTAGATACTCTAGCGATTAGATGTATGAGTAAAGCGAGTTATTCTACTAATAATATTGGGCACTATGGATTAGCGTTTGATTACTACTCACACTTTACATCACCTATTCGTCGTTATCCTGACGTAATGGCTCATAGATTATTACAACATTATTTAGACCATGGTGACAACGTAAATCCAGAGTTATATGAAGTAAAATGTTCACATTGTTCTTCTAGAGAGAACCTAGCTGCTAATGCAGAAAGAGATAGTATCAAATACATGCAAGTGAAGTATATGCAAGATCAACAAGGTACAGAATTCTTGGGTGTTATATCAGGTGTTACAGAATGGGGTATCTATGTAGAGATAGTAGATAACAAATGTGAAGGTATGGTACGTATTAGAGAAATAAAAGAAGACTATTACGTATTCGAAGAGAAACAATATGCATTAGTAGGACAAGCAACGAAAAAGATGCTTCAACTAGGTGATGAGGTTATCGTTACTGTTAAGAATGCAGATCTTGTAAAAAAACAATTAGATTTCAACTATATTAAAAAGGTAAACTAAGATGAAAAAAATCGTTTTATTCATTGCTGTAATGGCAAGTACAATTTCTTTTGCACAAAAAACGAAATCAATAGGAGACTTTTCAAAAGTTAATGTTTTTGATCAAATTTCAGTAACTTTAGTTCCTGGAGAAGAGGGCAAAATAGAAATTGAAGGAGATAAAGAAGACTATGTAAACGTAGTAAACAAGAACGGAGCATTAAAAATAAAGATGAACTTCGTAAATAGTTTTCAAGGAGATGACATCAAAGTAAAACTATATTACAACAAGCTATCTGAAGTAGTAGCAGGTGAAGGAGCTACTATAAAAGGAGAAACTCCTATCAAAGCAACTACGCTAACTATAAATGCGAAGACTGGCGGAATGATTAATCTAAATATAGATGTAGACAAAGCAATTGTTAAATCAAGTGCGGGTTCAGTTATTACACTAGAAGGAAAAGCAAATGTACAAGATGTACTGAATAGTTCTGGTGCTAAAGTAAAGAGTCAAAACCTAGAAACAAATCAAACTATTGTTACCGTGAATGCTGGTGGTGTTGCAGAAGTAAGAGCTACTGAATTAGTAGAGGCAAAGGTTAGAGCAGGTGGAGAAATCAGAGTTCATGGAAACCCTAAAACCATTAATGAAAAGAATGTTCTAGGTGGAGTAATTAAAAAAGTAGATTAGTAATAATACGTTTTTATACAAAAAAATGTATCTTGCAAAAGATTATGAATAAATGCCAATTCTAGAATTGGCATTTTTTAATTATATAAGATGTTTGATGATTTATTAACAGGTGTCACTCTTGGATTCTTTCTGAGTTTTATGATAGGACCTGTTTTTTTTATTCTTATTGAGACAAGTATTACAAGAGGGTTTAAGGCAGCTATAGCCTTCGATATAGGTGTTATATTAGCTGATGCGGTATTCTTCGCTATAGCGTTCTTTAGTAGCTTTAAATTAATCAATGCGATAAAGGATGACCCTGCACTATTCCTTTTTGGAGGAATGATTATGCTTACTTATGGTATTATCTCTTTTATCAAACTAAAAAAGGTACAAGTACAAACCTTACAAATAGCCCCTCCTAATCTAAGACGTGAATACTTAAACTTATTTGCAAAAGGGTTCTTACTCAATTTTATCAATGTAGGAGTACTCGGTTTTTGGTTGGGGATTATTATAACATTAGGCCCGCAGATGGATATGAATCCTAATAAGATGTTTACCTTCTTTGGGTTCACTATTCTAGCGTACTTCGTTACAGATCTTTTCAAGATATTCTTAGCAAAGAAACTACGCGAGAAGCTTACAGCAACCAATATCTTAAAGATAAAAAAAATAAGCAGTATCGTTATTATGGTATTCGGACTAGTCATTATGATTAAAGGAATACTTCCAAAATCTGCAGATAATCATATCAATCTCCCTCTACCTAATCTAGAGAGTAAAAAATAAAAAGAAAGGACTTAGTAAATTACTAAGTCCTTTCTTTTTATAATACGAATAACGTTAACTATAATGCATAAAAAAAGGATAGTGAAATCACTATCCTTTAGTTGAGGCTTCGAGCGGATTCGAACCGCTGTAGACGGTTTTGCAGACCGCTTCCTAGCCACTCGGACACGAAGCCTTGTCCTTGAATTGGATTGCAAACTTACTAAATATTTTGATATTTCAAAACCAATTAATGTACTTTTTTACAACAATTCAAGACGATATTATCTAACTCCTTGCATTTCAACAGTTACATATTCTACATCACCACCTACAGGAGGGTTTATTTTAGAGACTAATACTGTTATTTCTTCTACCATTCTTATTTCTAGGATTACTCTATCGATGATTCGTTGTGCTACATGCTCTAATAACTTAGATCGAATAGCCATCTCTTCCTTCACGATTGTATTTAAGTGAACGTAATCTATAGAATGTTTCAAATCATCTGTAGAAGCAGCCATCGTAAAATCTCCTTTCGCAATTAAATCTACTCGGTAATCCGAACCTATTTTTGCCTCTTCATCCATACATCCATGAAAAGAAAACGTTCTAATATTGTTTAATCTAATTATTCCCATAACACATTTGTTTGTTTAATAATGGCTAAAAGTACAAATTATTTGCCTCCTATAATTCATAATATGCTAAAAGACTATCAGCTTTTGATTAGTTTTTTGATACCTTTGTAGTTATAATAATTATTTCCATGTCAACAAAAGAGAAATCATTAAACTTTATTGAGCAAATCATTGAAGAAGATATCAAGAATGGTTTGCCAACAGAAAAACTTCATTTCCGTTTTCCGCCTGAGCCTAATGGTTATTTGCATTTAGGTCACGCGAGTTCTATTTGTTTAAACTTTGGATTAGGTCTTAAATACAATGCGCCTGTGAACTTGCGCTTTGATGATACCAATCCTTCTAAAGAAGAACAGGAGTTTGTTGACGCAATCAAGCAAGACGTAGAGTGGCTAGGGTACAAATGGGCAAATGAAGTTTATGCATCTGACTATTTCCAACAGCTATACGACTGGGCTGTCCAAATGATTAAGGACGGTAAAGCTTATGTTGATAGCCAAACTTCAGAAGAAATGGCTCAGCAAAAAGGTACTCCATCTACAGTAGGTGTAGATAGTCCATATAGAAATAGATCTGTAGAAGAGAACCTTGATTTATTCGAGAGAATGAAGAATGGCGAATTTGAAGAAGGAACTCATATTTTACGTGCTAAGATAGACATGGCACATACAAATATGCTTATGCGTGATCCTATCATGTATAGAATCATGAAAAAAGCACACCACAGAACGAATAATGACTGGTGTATATACCCTATGTATGACTGGGCTCACGGAGAGAGTGACTACCTAGAGAGCATCTCACATTCATTCTGTACATTAGAGTTCTTACCTCACAGAGAATTATATGATTGGTTTTTAGATCAAGTGGTAGAGGAGAATAAGATAAGACCTAAACAACGCGAATTCGCTAGAAGAAACTTATCACATACAGTAGTAAGTAAGCGTAAGCTAGCTCGTCTAGTAAGCGAAGGACACGTGACAGGATGGGATGACCCACGTATGTCTACGATATCAGGACTGAGAAGAAGAGGATACACAGCAGCTTCTATTAGAAACTATGCTGATACGATAGGTATCGCTAAGCGTGATAATCTTATCGATGTATCTCTATTAGAATTCTGCATTAGAGAAGACCTTAATAAGATAGCTCCTCGTGTGATGGCAGTATTAGATCCTGTAAAACTAGTAATCACTAACTATCCAGAAGGACAAGAAGAGTGGCTAGATGCAGAGAATAACCCTGAAGAAGAAGTAATGACTTTCCGTAAAGTGCCTTTCTCTAAAGAACTTTATATCGAAAGAGAAGACTTCAAAGAAGAAGCGAATAGCAAATTCTTTAGATTGACTTTAGGAAAAGAAGTACGTCTTAAAAATGCTTATATCATCAAAGGTGAAAGCGTAGTAAAAGATGAGAATGGCAACATCACTGAGATACATGCTACTTATGATGCTGACAGTAGAAGTGGTAGTGGATCTGAAGCGAGCAAACGAAAAGTAAAAGGAACTATACACTGGGTATCTGTACCTCATGCAGTAGAAGCAGAAGTGCGTATCTATGACCGTCTATTCGTAGATGAGAACCCTGATGGTAATAAAGAGGTAGACTTCTTAGATTTTATCAATCCTAACTCATTAGAGGTAGTGAAAGGATATCTAGAACCAAGTCTAAGTACGGCAGTAGAAGGAGATAAATTCCAATTCCAACGTTTAGGCTATTTCTGTGTAGATAAAAACAGTACTCCAGAAGCACTAGTATTCAATAAAACCGTAGGTTTAAGAGATACTTGGGCAAAAGTAGAACAAAAGTAATACTTCGATAAAAATTACACAAAAGCAGTGTTTTAACTAAAAATTAACGGTTAAAACACTGCTTTTTTTATATCTTAGAGTATTAATCATTTTAAAAATTAAAAGCTATGTCAAATCAATTAGGAAATACAGCTATCGCAGTATTAGCTGGAGTAGTAGTAGGAGCAGGTTTAGGAATATTATTTGCACCTGACGAAGGAAAAAAAACACGTAAAAAAATCAAAAAAACATTTAATGAGTCAAAAGATGATTTAAGTGATAAAATTGATGAATTAAAAAAACAAGTACGTCAAACTGTAGCAAAAAAGAAACAAGATTTCGAAGCTGGATTTGATGAATTTTTAGCTCATACAGAAGACAAAAAAGACGACGTAATCGCTGCTTTAGAAAAAAAATTAGCAGAGTTAAAGTCTAAAGGAAACAGTATAGCTGAAAGCGCTAAGAAGTAATCAAGTAGTATATAAGAAATGGCATTTAAAGATATAAAAGAGAATCTAGACGACATTAAGACTAACTCTGAAGAGTTTATTAATACTAGTTTAGATTACTATCGCTTATGGGGGTTTAAGATTACAGCCAAAGCTGGAAGCAAGTTTATGACTTTACTTCTAGTATGTCTGTTTGTTATGATGTCTCTACTTTTCTTATCTTTATTTGCAGCTTATGCTTTAGCAGCTTGTCTTGAGAGTACAGCTCTAGGTTTTTTACTAGTAGCAGCATTCTATATGCTCATCGCTGTATTAGCTTATCTATTTAGAAAACCTCTAGTAGAGAAACCATTTCTTAGAAAGTTATCTGAGATAATATTTAACGATTAAAACTGGTACGATGAGAAAGTCTTATTCTTCTTTTGAAGAAATCAAATATGATCTAGAAGTTCTAAAACTGAAAAAAGATATACACTATCACAAAGTCTTTAGAGCAGTAGATAATATAAAAACAGAATTATCACCTGATAGAGTCGTTAGAAATACATTAGGCTCAGTTACATCTTATGTAAAAGGTTCGAGTAATATCCAAGCGTTTTTAATAACAACTGCTTTAAAATACTTCTTTAAGAATAGATCTAAAAACAAATAGTTTTTTAATAAGAAAGGGCTCCATGTACATGGAGCCCTTTTTGTATTTATTCATCTTCTAAGCCATCTTCATAGCTTGATGAGTAATCATTATATTCTTTAGAAGATAAGTCCTCAGAACGCTTAGAAACACCTTCCACTGTACTCATTTCTTTTATCTTGCTACTAGCTGCAAATGAAGCTACCATATTCGTAAGCATATCGCTCGCTGCTGATGGTGCATTTGGTAATAGGATTAAGTTAGAACGGCTATCAGCTCCTACAGACTGTAACGTATCATAGTGTTGTGTCACCACGATTAGCGCAGAAGCTTCTTGTGAGTTAATACCTACTTTATTTAATACATCCACACTCTCTACCAGTCCTTGTGCAATCTCTCTACGTTGATCAGCGATACCCTGTCCTTGTAAGCGCTTAGATTCAGCCTCAGCCTTTGCTTTCGCTACGATACGGATTCTACTTGCCTCTGCTTCATACTCTGCAGCTACTTTCTCTCTATCCGCTGCATTAATACGGTTCATCGCATTTTTTACCTGGATATCAGGGTCGATATCCGTGATAAGTGTATTGATGATATCATATCCATATGTTGTCATCGCCTCATTTAATTCTCGTTTCACCGCGATAGCAATATTATCTTTTCGCTCGAACACATCATCTAAGATCAGCTTAGGTACTTCTGCACGCACTACGTCGAATACATACGAAGTAATCTGGTCATGAGGATATTCTAGCTTGTAGAACGCATCTTCTACTCTATCTTGGATAACCTTAAACTGAATAGAAACTTTCAGTTTAACGAATACGTTATCTTTCGTTTTAGTCTCGATTAATACATCTAATTGTTGGATACGAAGATTTACCACTCCTGCCTTTCTATCCACAAAAGGTATTTTGATTTGTAATCCAGAATGTCTAATACTATTAAATCTTCCGAATCGTTCAATGATCACAGCTGACTGCTGCTTCACTGTAAAAAAGCCAAGAAGTAACAATATAATTACCGCTCCGACTATAAAGTACATTGGTGTCATAGTGCAATTTTTATGAATTATTCTGTTAAAATAAATATTTATATCCTTATTTAAAAGAATAATTCATTTTTTATTACTTTGTCAGTATAATATTAGCAAAAAGCAGGTTCAATTGACTATCTTCTATATACTCTATTTCTGGAAATAAAGGAATCAGATATTCTTTTACAGCCTTAGCAGGTATCGCTAGTACAAGTACCTTCTCTGACTTTTTTAATAAGATCATAGGTATCTCAGTACCATTCTCTAGCGTAAAACTAAGTTCACCTAGTCTATGATTCCATTTGAAGTTAGTTTTGCCCATTTGACAGCCTTGTACATAGTGATTGAAGTGACCTGTAAAGTCTTTTTGGAGTACTAATATATCTTTATTACAGCTAGGAGTATGAGGATAAGGAGAGCTAAATACTGCCTGTCCTATAAGAGGTTTTACGTCTATCTGCTGAGGTGTCCATTCTCCAATCAAGTGCTTTTGAACAAATTTTATCCACTCACTCTCAGCGTTAGATCCTCCATTGTCATCACTAGAACAACTATTAAATACTAAACCCGCGAATAAAAATAAAATAATATAACTGACCTTTTTCATAGCATTACGTTTTAATACACACCTAAATTTAGGCATTTATATCCAAAATATCACAGAATATTTAATAATAAAAAAGAGGTCTAAACGATGTTCAGACCTCTTCTATATCTTATTTATTCGCTTCTACAGCGATAGCTAATCTTTCTAAAGTTTCCTCTTTACCGATCATCTCAATGATGTCAAATAAGTCTGGCCCCTTCACAGCACCTACTAGACTAAGGCGAAGTGGTTGCATCACTTTGCCCATTCCGATACCTTGCTCATTGATCCAATCCTTCACGATAGACTCTATATTCTTCGCTTCGAATGCCTCAATACCTTTTATTACATCAGACACTTGCGTCATAATATCAGAGGTATCTTCTTTCCAATTCTTTAATGCCTTAGCATCGTATTCTGTTGGCTTTATGAAGAAGAAATCACTCAACTCATAGAAATCAGCTACGAATGTTGCTCTCTCTTTGATTAATCCTACTACTTTCTCTACATAAGCATCTGTCGCCTCGATACCATTCTCTTTTAAGATTACTTGGTATGCCTTAGCTAAGTCAGCATCGCTTTGTAGTTTCAGATAGTGCTGATTAAACCATTTGTTCTTCTCTGGATCAAACTTAGCACCTGCCTTGTGTACACGTGTTAAATCGAACTTCTCTACTAGCTCTTCTAATGAGAAAATCTCTTGATCTGTACCGTCATTCCATCCTAGTAAAGCTAGGAAGTTCACCACAGTCTCAGGGTAGAATCCTCTCTCTCTATATCCAGAAGATTTCTCACCAGATGTAGGATCTTGCCAATCTAATGGGAACACAGGGAATCCTAGTTTATCTCCATCGCGCTTAGATAACTTACCGTTACCTACTGGCTTAAGGATTAGAGGAAGGTGAGCGAACTCAGGAGCTTCCCATCCGAACGCCTTGTATAACAACTCGTGTAGTGGAAGAGAAGGTAACCACTCTTCACCTCTAATCACGTGTGATGTCTCCATTAGATGGTCATCCACGATATTAGCTAAGTGATATGTCGGCATTCCGTCACTTTTATACAACACTTTATCATCTAATAAGCTCGTTTCGAACTTGATATCGCCTCTGATAATATCTTTTAGATGTAAAGTCTCTCCTACAGGAGTCTTAAAGCGGATAACATAAGCCTCACCATTAGCTATCTTAGCATCCACTTCTTCTTTACTTAATTTAAGAGAAGTGCTCAGCTGCTCTCTATTCGTATGATTATATATAAATGTCTTTCCTTCAGCTTCAGCTACTTTTCTTAATTCGTCTAATTCTTCAGCAGTATCAAAAGCGTAGTATGCCCATCCACTTTCGATCAGTTGATCAGCATATTGTTTGTACAATTCCTTGCGTTCACTCTGTCTATAAGGTCCGAACTTTTCATTCTTACCGATAGTCTCATCAGGTGAAATCCCTAACCATTCTAAAGCTTCTAATATATAAGCCTCAGCTCCTGGTACAAAACGATTTTGGTCAGTATCCTCTATTCTGATATAGAATACCCCGTTGTGCTTTTTAGCGAATAAATAATTGAATAATGCGGTTCTTACGCCACCAATGTGTAATGGTCCTGTTGGACTTGGTGCAAAACGCACGCGAACTTGCTTAGCCATTTTGTTTTAAATTTTTTACAAAGATAAATACTAAGGTCATTTATCTACTGATATTTAGTATAATATTTTATACAAAGCCGAAATCTATCACATCTCACACCTTATATATAGGAGTACATTATCATCAAGATACACCTATATTATATATATACAAACCAAACTGACCAAGAATGACCTTCTTTGATCATAATGACCTACTATGATTATTTTGATCTTAATTGCTTATATTTAAAACTCCTAACTAACACTAAATAAACCTGTTATCTGAATTCAAAATAAATCTGTTCGGATAGTGTTCGGTAATACCCAGTATTTACTTGGGATAGAAGGTTTTTTACCGAACCGTACCAAATTTCTACCCGAACAATCTACTAACTAAATACACTACATTTTCATCTAGTAGAAACTAACAATTCAGGAATATTGTTAATCCAAAATAGACAAAATAACATCCTTTTTAAAAGTGAAAAAAACGCGTTTTTAACCCTCAAAAAACACATCAAAAACTAGGTCAAAATACATTATCAAAATCTCTAAAATAAGGGCAAAAATAACAGTAAAAAAAGCTTATCTAAAAGTGAAAATAGAGAGAACATTTTCCTAAAAAATTTATCTATTCGGTAAAAAAATAAGAAGTAAAAACAATGTAAAAATATTAAAAAAGTACTTCATTATATCGTCCATCATGGATAAAAAAACTCCTCTCCATACCTCAAAAATGAGTATGTAATCTACCCAATCTTACCCCAAATTTCACTAAGTGACTAACCCCAATAATTGCCTCGGGACACTTAATTTTGAACTCAAAAATACAATCGAAACTCTGTTTATAACCTCTATTAGGAGTACAAAAGGTGCTAAAACAGAGATAGTAACTAAGTTTACTATATTTTATAATGTATTATAATACAGCTATTTATCTCCATACACTCCATTGTTAATAAGAAACAGTATAACACTGATATTAAACAAACTAAGAACTAACAATTTGTGTTGATAACTGTAAAAAGTTTAAAAAAAGTATTTTTTGTTTATTTCAAAAAAATTACAATACAGCTCAAGCACACATATTTGCAAATTTATTTTCTAAAACATATTGTGTGGATATTAAGATCAAAAGTATAGGTTGTGAACAGTTTTACACACCCTCATTTATCTAAAAATAACTGTTGATAACGAAAAAGTCTCTTGTTAATAACCAGTCTAAACTATTTATTTTAAATGATTTGTGAATTAACAACCTGTTGATAAGTATTAATAATTGATTTTATAGAATTTATAGAGAAAAGTTATTGTACATATTAACAGACAATACTATACTATTAGTTTATTTTAAAATTTTAAAAAATCTATTTATATATATTATAGTTGTTAATAACGTTGATAAGTGTTTTTGTTTTTCATATTTGGTATTATGTATTGTTGAGTGTGAAATATTGAAATTATAAGGCGTTGTTTTTTAGAGAAGGAATAAGTAAGATGACGGTCAATATTTTTTAAGCCTCTGAGGTTTGCTTATATTTTTTTGATAGAGTAGTTGGTTGTTATATGAAAAATATAGGAAGTTGTTTTTTTAAAAGAGAGGGATTGTTCCTCGTGGAACATTCCGAAATATCGCCTTGTATTTTGCGTATATTTTCGGACAGCGGAAGTAGGGTAAAATATCTAAATTATAAGAGGTTGTTTTTAGTAAAATTTGACTCTGTTTTTGTAACCTTTTTTGTGTAGTTTTTTGGACGTATTATCGCGCGTTTTTTCAATGTGTTTTTTAGGTTAGATTAGAGGAGTTATTTTAGAACTTTTATTCTCTTGTTTTTATTTCGGTGATCATTTTTTTAGACTGAGAAATTTATGAGGTAAGTTGTTTTCTTGTTAATCAAAATCTCTGAAGGTATAATGTGATTTAGTGATCCAGGTGATATTTATGTTTTTCTTCAAAAGTATAAATCTTTGTGTTTTTCGATTTTGTGTTTTTGTTTCTTGAATCTTTATTGATGAGGAGCTAATTGTTCCTCGTGGAACATTTTTAGAGGTTTTTATATTTTTCTTTTTTCAGTGGATTGATTTTAGACAGTACTTATTTTTTCGGTTTAGTGGAGAAAATTTTATTAAGTTGCTTTTTTCTGTTTTTTACTGGATGGGATATATGTTACCAGATTTGAATATTTGAGTTTCGGATTTATTTTCTTGAAAATATAAGTTTGTAGGAAGGATAAATTTTAAGAGAATTAAATTTCTTTGTTTTTAGTCTATTTTTTCAACGCGCTGAGAATCGCGTATATTTTTTTTTCTGACCATTGGTACGTTTTATTGAAAATATGAGAAGAGCAGATTTTCAACTTTTTTTGTTATTTTTATTTTCCGATGGCTCATATTTTTATTTTAATGCTGAATCATAAAAAGTGACGCGTTGAGATTGTCATATTTTCTTTTTTGTTTCACGTGAAAAAAAATAGAGTAGTGGTAGTGCGTTGTTTTTGTATCACTAGATTTTTTTCTAATTGTTATCGATCTAAGTAGGAGTTTGGTTTTCTATTTGCGTAACTTTGGAACTTGCTTAGACAGTATATTATTTATTTGCTTTTGTTTTATATAAAACATCGCTTTATAATTTCAATATATTATTCTCATCAAGTGTTGGTATTAAATATCAAAAGCTAAGCGCGTTGTTTTCGATTAGCTGAGGCTTTTTGAGTCCGGTTTTAGCTATAAGAGGCTAACGAATTAACTATCTGTGTATTTAGTTTGTAAATTTGATATTTTAAGGGCTTTTTAAGTCTATTTTTTATTTTTCCGTGTACCTTTGCAACAATTATTTTTTAATAGAGAAAAAGAATGATATTTTTTAACTATGAAACTGATTTTCAATTAGTTGATGAGACTAAATATGAAGATTGGATAGAGGATATAGTGACTTCAGAAGGATTGATCCCTGGAGATATCAGTTATATATTTTGTGATGATGCTTACTTACATGAGATTAATGTTAAGTATTTAGATCATGATACATTGACAGATATTATCAGTTTTGATTATTGTGAAGGAAAGATTGTCTCTGGTGACATCTTTTTGTCTATAGAAAGAGTACGCGATAATGCTAAGGACTTTAATGTTGATTTTGACGTTGAGTTACTGAGAGTTATGTCTCATGGTGTCTTACATTATTGTGGTTATAAGGATAAATCTCCAGAGGATGAACGCTTAATGCGTAGTAAAGAAGAAGAGAAAATGGCTATGTTCCACGTGGAACAATAGTATTTTTTCGAGTATTTTAATTTTAATGTTTCACGTGGAACAATGAGTATATTCGCTGATAAATATGATGTAATAGTAGTAGGTGGTGGGCACGCTGGTTCTGAAGCTGCTGCTGCTGCTGCAAATATGGGTTCTAAAACTTTATTGATTACAATGAGTTTGCAGAACATCGCTCAAATGTCTTGTAATCCTGCAATGGGAGGTATCGCAAAAGGGCAAATCGTAAGAGAGATAGATGCATTAGGAGGGTATTCTGGTATCGTGTCAGATAAGACTGCGATCCAGTTTAAGATGCTTAATAAATCCAAAGGACCAGCTATGTGGTCTCCTAGAGTACAGTCTGACCGTATGCGTTTTTCTGAGACTTGGAGGCTTATGTTAGAGGGTACGCCTAACCTTGATTTTTATCAGGATATGGTAAAATCTTTGATTATTAAGAATCATAAGATCGAAGGTGTAGTAACTAATCTTGGGTTAGAAATAAAAGCTAAGACGGTTATTTTAACGAATGGTACATTCTTAAATGGGCTTATCCACATCGGAGAAAAACAGTTCGGTGGTGGTAGAGCAGGTGAGGGTGCTGCTTACGGTATAACAGAAGATCTTGTGAAAGCTGGTTTTACTTCTGGAAGAATGAAGACAGGTACACCTCCTAGGGTAGATGGTCGATCATTAGATTATAGTAAGATGGAAGTGCAAGGGGGAGATATTAACCCTTCTAAGTTCTCGTACTTAGATGTGACACAACCATTAGTTCAACAAAGAGACTGTTACATGACGTATACTTCTCCTGAAGTACACGATTTATTAAGAGAAGGATTTGATCGTTCTCCGATGTTCACAGGTAGAATTAAGAGTATAGGACCACGTTATTGTCCGTCGATAGAAGATAAGATTAACCGCTTTGCAGATAAAGATAGACACCAAATATTCGTAGAGCCTGAGGGGTGGAATACTTGTGAGATCTATGTAAATGGATTCTCTACTTCACTACCAGAGGAGGTACAGTTTAAGGCTCTTCGTTCGGTAGCTGGGTTTGAGAATGCTAAGATATTTAGACCTGGATATGCTATCGAATACGATTATTTTCCACCTACACAGTTAAAGCATACGCTTGAAACTAAGCTTGTAGAAGGACTATATTTCGCTGGGCAAATCAACGGTACTACAGGTTATGAAGAGGCAGCTGCGCAAGGGCTAATGGCTGGTATGAATGCTGCTTTAAAAGTAAGAGAAGAAGGGGAGTTAATCCTTAGAAGAGACGAAGCATATATAGGTGTATTAATAGATGATCTAATCACGAAGGGGACAGAAGAGCCTTATAGAATGTTTACATCTCGTGCTGAATACCGTACCTTATTACGTCAAGATAATGCTGACTTTAGATTAACACCGAAGTCTTATGAGCTAGGTTTAGCGTCTGAAGAACGTATGAGAAGAATGGAGCATAAGCAGACTGAAGCAGAAAACTTCGTTCAATTCTTTAAAGAAACAAGTGTAAAAACAGAGGAGGCTAATCCTATTTTAGAAGAGAAAGGATCTTCTCTAATGAGTCAACCTGATAAGATGTTTAAGGTATTCTCTCGTCCACAAATCGAGCTAGAAGATATCCTTAAATTCGAAAAGGTAAAGACGTATATAGAGGAGCATGATCTTGATCAGGAGATCATAGAGCAAGCAGAAATCCAAGTAAAATACTCTGGGTATATAGAGAAAGAAAAGAATAATGCTGACAAACTTAATAGGCTAGAGGATGTGAGAATCCCTGCTAATTTTGATTATGATAAGATAGTATCTCTATCATTTGAGTCACGTGAGAAGCTTAAAAATATTAAGCCTATTACGATATCTCAAGCTTCTCGTATCAGTGGTGTAACACCTACAGATATCTCTATCTTGTTAATCCATATGGGAAGATAAGTAGCTTTAAAAGCTTTGAATAAATATAAAAGGTTGGTATGTTCCACGTGGAACATACCAACCTTTTTTTATGGATGTAGCTGTATAGAATAATATAGAAGTAGTGTAGCAGGTACATACATTAAGGCATAGAGTAGGTAGAGATATAGTGTATGATCTGTAAAGTTCAGAGTACTTATTTTTGGGTTATTATTAGCAGTTATAGATGTAGTATGCGCTCTATAATTATTTGTGTTTTGTATTGTAAGGGATCGTCTAATACTCTTGTGATTTAACTTTAATAGTGGTGTTGAGTAGATGGTATTTGATGCTTTAGTTTTTTCTTTCTTTTAAATAAGAGGATTAGTTTAGACCTTAATACTATATTAGAAAGTAGTCTTATGTAAATGCTTTTTTCACTTTAGTGAGGACTTATAATTTTACTACACAGAACTAATTGGAGTAGATAAAATAAAGTAGATTATTCGTAAGAGTTTATATTTATGTATAATCATCTTGGTTGTCTTATATCATTTTTTATATTGAGAGTAGGGGATAATATTATGCAATAATTTTATGTGTTATTAGTCTATCTAACTTGACTATTTTTAAGAATCAAAATGAAGTTTAACGAAACTTAGGAAAGAAGCTATCTAGTTCTTTATTTTATATTTTTAGTTAGAGTAATTGTTTAGGATGATTGATTTAGTTTATTGCTTTTTGTTTTTTAAGTGAATTGCTTAGGGTAGTTATTTGAAGTTAAATAATAACTTGAAGTATTCTTTTTGGGCTTTGGTTCTATCTTTTTTTATTTTAAGATTCCATTTAATTAGGTCATTATTTTTTTGTGGTTTTAGAATCAAAGCTGATGTATGTTGTTTATATTTGTGTGGCTTTTAAAACTTCATTGATGGAAATTAATGCAACTATTAAATATTTAGAGGTAGAAGATCATTCTGTTTCTAAAGAGAAATTTGAACTTTATTTAGATGACAAGTTTCAGTTATTAAAAACTGAACCAGTTCCTGATTTGGATAAATTAGATAGTTATTACGAAAGCCCTGAATACATTTCTCATACAGATAGTAAAAAGACTTTCTTCGATAAAGTATATCAAACTATCAAATCAAAAGCAATCCAGAATAAGTACAAAATACTTGAGGATATTAAAAGTGATCAAGGTCTACTTTTAGACATAGGATGTGGGACAGGGGAGTTTCTATTAGAAGGTAAAAATAGAGGTTGGTCTGTTTTAGGTTTTGAACCAAATAGTGGAGCGAGACAATTAAGCTTAAGTAAAGGAATCAACCTAGTGGATTCTCTAGATGATATAGATGATCATTCTGTAGATGTTATTACGATGTGGCATGTGTTAGAACATGTACCTGATCTAGACACACAGATAAAAACTCTTCAACGTATATTAAAAAAAGAAGGCACACTGATCATAGCTGTACCTAATTATAATTCTTACGATGCTAAGTATTATGGTCAATATTGGGCAGCTTATGATGTACCTCGTCACCTTTGGCATTTTTCTCAGAAGTCAATACCATTACTTTTTAAGCCTTACCAATTCGAATTAGTAGAAACGTACCCAATGTTGTTTGATAGTTTTTATGTTTCACTTTTATCAGAACAATATAAAACTGGAAAGAAGAATTGGTTTAAAGCTTTTCGTGTCGGATTAAAATCAAATATTGAAGCAAGAACAAATTTAGAGTACTCTTCCCTAATTTATTATTTAAAAAAGAACTAAGCTACTTTTTAATAGGTTAAGAGGTGTTTTTAGCTCTTTTGAACTGCTATTTCTTATTTTAAAGCGTTTTAAGCGACTTTCTATATAGTGTCTATGTCTTTGTATTCATTTTTTGAGATAATAGTTATTTTTATTGTTTAAATAAGATGTTATATATTAGTATTATCTATATTATAATGTGTGTGTGATAGATTTTTATTATATATTAATTATTTTTATTTAACTGTAAAAAGTTTATTACATTTACAACAGGTTTAAAAAAGCGAAAATGAAAAAAACTATTTTAATGCTAGGTATAGCTGGATTATTATTTTCATGTAATAATAATGCAACTCCTGCTACTGAATTCAAAACTGCTTATGTAGATTCTGCTAAGTTGATGAAGGAGTATGAAGAGATGAAGGATATGGAATCAAAATATAAGATCCAATCTGAAGAAAAAGGAAAAAGCTTAGAAGCTGAAGTTGCTAAGTTCCAACAAGAGGTTCAAAACTTCCAAGCTAATGCTCGTCAAAAAGGTCAAGCATGGGCTGAGCAAACTGCTGCTAACCTTCAAAGAAAAGAGCAAGAATTACAGTTTAAACAACAAACTTTAATGCAAGCTTTACAAAAAGAAAGCGGTGAAGAGATGGAAGCTGTAGTGAAAAAAGTAAAAGAACATATCGCTGAATATGCTAAAAAGAATAACTTAGACTATGTATTCAATACTGAGGATGCGTCTACTGTTATCTATAGCAAAGACGGTAATGATGTTACTGATATCATGATCAAAGAATTAAATGCTAAATATAAAGGTAGTGCTACTCCTGCTAAATTAGAGGAGACAAAACCTGCAGAAAGCAAAGAAGATAAAAAGTAATATCTTTGAATTACTTTAGAGAAAGCTCCTGTTTTAACAGGGGCTTTTTTCGTTTAGTACAGTTTTATTATCGTATTTTGTAAAAAAAAAGGAATGACTAATTTTTCAGAAGAAGCAGAATACGTTTTAAAGTTTATCAATGAGACGAATAGATCTCTTTTTTTGACAGGAAAGGCTGGTACTGGTAAAACTACCTTGTTAAAAGAAATTATTAATACTACCCACAAGAATGCGGTAATAGTGGCTCCTACTGGGATAGCGGCTTTAAATGCTGGTGGAGTGACCATACATTCCTTTTTTCATTTGCCTTTTGCTGCTTTCGTTCCTGATACTAAGAATCCTCCTATTTTTACTGATACAATCAAGTTTGAAAATCGCGTATCGCTAAGACGTCATATGCTGATGAGTAATTCTCGCAGAGCGTTGTTCTTGAACATGGATTTATTGATTATAGACGAGGTCAGTATGTTGCGTGCAGATGTATTAGATGCAATGAACTTTATGCTGCAAACTGTGCGTAAGAGTCAACAGCCTTTTGGTGGTGTACAGGTTCTTTTCATAGGAGATTTACTACAGTTACCTCCTGTTGTGAAGAACCAAGAGTGGGATGTGCTAAAGCGCTATTATGACGGGGTATATTTTTTCCATTCAGAAGTCGTTAGACAGTATCCACCTTTGTACATAGAGTTAGAGAAAGTCTATAGACAGTCAGACCAAGTGTTTATTAACTTGCTTAATAATCTTCGCAATAATCGCGTATCTAGAGAAGATGTGGCACTCTTAAATCAATATACTAAACCTAACTTTAATATAAAAGATAACCCTGGTTATATCACTCTAAGTACGCATAATGCTAAGGCGGATAAGATAAATGAGGACGCACTTAGAGGATTGTTTACCAAGGAGTTTAGCTTTATGCCTGAGGTAGTCGGGGATTTCCCAGAAAAGATATATCCTATCGAGGCTAAAATGACGCTTAAAGAAGGTGCTCAGGTTATTTTTATTAAGAATGATATCTCTCCTGAGAAGCGATTCTACAACGGTAAGATGGGTATAGTGAAGACCTTGACGAAGCATGAGATATTCGTAGAGTTTGAAAATAAAGAAGTCATTGAAGTAGAACGATACGAGTGGCAGAATATAAAATATACGGTAGACCCTAATACTAAGGAGATCGTAGAGGAGGTCTTAGGTACCTTTAGTCATTATCCGCTTAAGCTAGCATGGGCTATTACGGTACATAAGAGTCAAGGGCTTACCTTCGATAAAGCTGTTTTAGACGTATCTAAGGTGTTTTTGCCTGGACAGGCTTATGTAGCCTTATCTAGACTTCGTTCGTTAGATGGATTAGTGTTATTATCACCTATACAGATGAATGGGTTAGTCAATGACGAGGATGTAATGAGCTATGCTGAGAATAAGGCTGGTGCAGAAGAATTAAATCTGCAATTAAAGATAGAAACAAAGAATTTTCTACGAAACTATTTGATACAGACCTATTCTTGGTTTAATCTTAGTACACAGTGGCATACACATCTTTATAGTTATAATGCCGAGGCGGAGAGAAGTAAAAAAAGTGCCTTTATGGGCTGGGCTCAGCGTATGACTAATCACTTAGATGAAATGGTTGTTCACTCAGAGAAATTTGTCAATCAGTTGAGAGCGTTGTTTGAGGAAGAGCCCTTCAGATTTGAGTTTACTAAAGAGCGTGTACTTAAGGCGTATGATTACTTTTTTCCTCGTTTAGACCACATGGTGTTTGAACTATTGTTCACTATAGCACAGGTAAAAACTGCGAAGAAATCAAAGGCGTTCTACGAAGAATTAGTACCGTTAGAAGAGTCATTGCTGAAGACCGTTATTCAGATGAAGAAGGCTTCTATTATGTTACAGTTAATAGAAGAGAATAAGAAGATATGCAAGGAGAATCTGCGCTCACTAGAGATCAGTGAATATAAGATTAACCATTTAGTCAATATCGCTAATCTGATTAGAAGTACTAAACTAGGAGTAGAAGAGGAGGAAGATATAGAAGTATATTCTTCTAGCCCAAAAACGAAGACAAAAGAGAAGAAGAAATCTACCTTCGTTATTACCTTAGAGATGTGGAAAGAGAAGATGAGCATAGAAGATATTGCACTAACTAGAAAGTTGACTACGACTACGATTTATTCTCATATCGGTAAGTTGATTATGGATGGGCATATCACCTTAGAGGAAGTATTGCCAAAAGAACGAATAGAGGAATTAACTGCTTTATTTGAGAAGAGTAAGGGAATGACGTTATCTGAGATTAAAGCGAATGCGGAAGAGGAGTTCTCATGGGAAGAATTAAAACTGTATCAACGCGCAATGGCTCAGAACGAGGAGTAAGGCCTATACTGAGGTGAGTATACTATCATTAGAGAATGAATCTAGTGTGGGGCTTATTTGCTTTTGCTTTGCTAGAGGATTGCTCGCAGTATTTTAGCACATTCCTTCGACAAAACACCTGTTTTGACTAGGATTCTCCTAGAAAAGCCCTAGAAATCTGCAAGAAAGTGCAAGCCAAAGCAATGCCTTTGTAAATAGAAATAATATAAAAACGGTCGTATTCATAGAATGCGACCGTTTTTATTACTTCTTATGGATTAACCTTGTTAGCTTTATAGATAGATCTGTAAAGATCATTTTAGCATTACCATTACGTTCTATATGGTAGATAGCATCTCCTAGCTCTTGGTATATTTCATTTATATTTTCTCCGTTGACGAAGGGAGCAAAGTTTTCTAGTTTAAACTTATCTACTGTCGTTTTATAATACACTAGCTCTGGAGTCTGATAGTTTAACAACAGTGCCTGTCTGAATAGTTCTATGCAGAACTCTATAAACTGTTTTTGCTGTTCACGTCCTAGCGCAGCTAGTTCTTCACTCCATTCTATTAACTCTTGAATTACAGCAGCGTTTCCCTTCGCTCTAAAGGCCGCTCGTACCCATTGTACAAACCATTTCTCATAAGGTAAGGCATTGGCTTTATTATGCAGTAAGCTCAGAGCTTTATTATAACTTCCTTGAGATTGATTAGCGATCATGATAGCTTCTTGTGGATCGCATTGTTCGCGTTGTACTAAGGCTTCTTGTATTTCGATGGCGTTAAGCGGAGGAAACTTTAGTACTTGACATCTCGAGAGGATAGTCTGTAGGATATTCTTCTCGTTCTCTGCGATTAGGATAAACACCGTTTTAGCAGGTGGTTCTTCTAATAGCTTTAGCAGTTTATTAGATGCCTCAGTATTTAGTTTATCTGCCATCCAGATAATCATAATCTTATAACCACCTTCGAAGGATTTTAAGGCAAGTTTTTTCAATACTTCACTTGCTTCATCTACACCTATCTGTCCCTGTTTATTCTGAATATCAATGTGGGTGTACCAATCGAAAAGGTTTCCGTAACTATTTGTTTTTAAAAAACCGCGCCATTGTTCTGCAAATAGATCGCTAGTAGCATTCTTTTTTACTGCTTCTGTCGTAGCTACAGGATAGACAAAGTGCAAATCTGGGTGAGCAAGATTGTTAAATTTGATATTACAGGCATCATTTCCTCCTGTGTTTTCATTACCCGTATTTTTGCATAGTAAATACTGTGCATAGGCGATAGCCATCGGTAAAGTACCTGTACCTTCTCCACCAATAAATAACTGTGCATGAGGTACACGACCTGATGCAGCTGACTGTATCAAATGATTTTTTAAAAAGGATTGTCCTATAATATCTGAAAATTGCATAAGGCAAAGATAAATTAATTATCAAGTGTTTAAAATAATCAGATTCATAATTGTACAACTATTTTATTTCTGTTTAGAAATTATTTACCTTCACAAAATAAGGTTAGTAGTAGAACAATATGATGTGATAATATGGCTTATTATCAGGCACTAAATCTGTGAAGTGATAATCTAGCGAATGTGTTTTGCGTTTAGTTTTGTGTTAGTAATGTCTATTTTGTTTGATATTTAGAGTTTTTTAGACAAGTTCTAATTCATAACTGTTCTAAAATTAAAAATAGTTTAAATATTTATTTCGGCTTATTATTTTGTATTTCTGTTGATAAATACTATAATATTGAATAATAAATATATGTAAAGTGAAATATATTTATTAATAACTCTGTTTATTAGTGTATTTATAAAAGAGTAATGAGTGTAATATGTTAAAATTTTAGTTTAACAATATAATAATCAGGTAGTCTGATATCGAAAAAGATTTATATTTGTGTAACTTATCGTAAAATATATAAAAAAGTAAAGATGAAATCTATTGATAGTTTTGATTTTAAAGGTCAAAAGGTGTTAGTTAGAGTTGACTTTAATGTTCCCCTAGATGAGAATTTTAATGTTACAGATACAAATAGAATAGAGGCTGCAAAACCTACTATTGAAAAAATAATAAAAGACGGTGGTGTAGCTATCTTAATGTCTCACTTAGGAAGACCTAAAGGGGAGCGTAATGAGAAGTATTCACTACGTCATATCGTTGCAAAAACAGAAGAGATTTTAGGACATAAAGTTACTTTTGTGAGTGACTGTATAGGCAGTACAGTTAAAGAAGCTATCGCAGCTAGTAAGGCTGGAGATATCATCTTATTAGAGAATCTACGTTTCTACGCTGAGGAAGAAAAAGGGGATGAAGGGTTCTCAAAGCAGTTAGCGGAGTTAGCTGATTTTTATGTGAATGATGCTTTTGGTACTGCACATAGAGCGCATGCTTCTACTACTATCGTAGCGAAGTACTTTGCTGATAAAAAATGCTTTGGTTATTTATTAGCTAAAGAGATAGAGAGTTTAAACAAGGTATTGAATAGTACTGATAAGCCTGTTACAGCTGTATTAGGAGGTTCTAAAGTATCTTCTAAAATTACGATTATCGAGAATATCTTAGATAAGATAGATCACATGATTATCGGTGGAGGGATGACCTTTACGTTTATTAAAGCTCTAGGAGGTAAGATCGGTAATTCTATCTGTGAAGATGATAAGCTAGAATTAGCTTTAGATATCTTGAAAAAAGCAAAAGAGAAGAATGTACAAGTACATTTACCTGTTGATATTTTAGCTGCTGATGCATTCGCTGCTGATGCAAATGTACAAGTGGTGGCTGCTAATGAAATTCCTGATGGATGGCAAGGTTTAGACGTAGGTCCTAAGACATTAGAAAGCTTAAAGCCTGTGGTAGCTGAGTCAAAAATCATCTTGTGGAATGGTCCTTTAGGAGTATTCGAGATGGAGAAATTTGCGAATGGTACGATCGAATTAGGTAACTTCATTGCTGAAGCGACTAAGAATGGTACTTTTTCATTAGTAGGAGGTGGAGACTCTGTAGCTGCTGTAAAACAGTTCGGTCTAGCGCCTAAGATGAGTTATGTTTCTACTGGAGGTGGAGCAATGTTAGAAATGTTAGAAGGACAAGTATTACCTGGAATAAAAGCAATACAAGAATAATAGTAGATCCCTGTGCTTATGTACTAAGCATAGGGATTTTATAATAGATAGCGCGATGAATTACAAAGTATTAACTTTATTAGCATGCGGTCTTTTTTCGTACTCAGTCATGGGACAGAATGAGCCTAGTACGCTTACAGAAGTAACAAAGAAAGAAATGAGCCCAGAGGTGTATCTGGACTCTATTAAAAAGACATTCGTTAATCATGCTAGTAGTGCCTCGATCGAGAAGCGCTGGCTGAGTGAGTTAATGAACCAAGATTTATTTAATGAGCTAGAGAATGAGTTAGCAGATGCAAACTTTGACGAAGGAGATATTCGTTTTGATGAATTACCTACTGAGCTTTTAAAAGAACGTTTAAAACGATTAAATGAGAAAACACCTTTTAATGTGGAATACAATGAAACATTAGAACGCGTGATCAAGTCATTTTTAAAGAATAGAAAACGTTCTTTTGAGAGGTTATTAGGCTTGTCAGAATACTATTTCCCTATGTTTGAGGAGCAATTAGCAAAACAAAATGTTCCTTTAGAGGTTAAGTATTTATCTATAGTAGAATCTGCACTTAACCCTGTGGCTCGCTCTAGAGTGGGAGCAACTGGTTTATGGCAATTCATGTATCCTACAGGGAAACAATATAATCTAGAGGTAACTTCTTATATAGATGATCGTATCGATCCATTGAAGTCATCTGAGGCAGCTGCTAAGTTTCTTTCAGACTTGTATGGGATGTTCGGTGATTGGGACTTAGTGTTAGCATCTTATAATGCTGGTCCAGGTAACGTGAGTAAGGCTATTCGTCGCTCTAATGGATATACGAATTACTGGAATATTAGACCTAATCTTCCACGTGAAACACAAAACTATTTGCCAGCGTTCTATGCTACTATGTATATTTTTGAATATGCAAAAGAGCATGGTATTACGTCTAAAAAAGCACCTATAAAGGTAGTAGAGACTGATACAATAGCGATAAAGAAGACAATGTCTTTTGATCAAATAGCTAGTCTATTAGATGTGTCTAAAGAAGAAATAGAGTTCTTAAATCCTACTTACAAGTTACAAGTAATTCCTTATGATAGTGGTAAGTTGAATTTCTTAAGACTACCAGTTAAGAAAATTGGTTTAATGGCATCTAATGAGGAGAAGATGTATGCTTATGTAGACTTCTTAGATTCTAAAAAAGAACAACCTAATTATGCTGTGGTTGCAGAATCTATAGTTGAAAGTTCATCTATTAATCCGCGTTATCACACTATACGCAAAGGGGAGAGTGTGGGTACTATCGCTAGTAAATACGGTATTTCGGTTGCACAATTAAAGAAATTGAATAATCTAAAAGGAAATCTAATCTACCCAGGCAAGAAATTAGTAGTAGGTAAAAAAGCTGTAGCTCAAGCTTCAGGTGGTACTAAAAATAATTTTTATACTGTACAGAGAGGAGATTCTTTATCATCAATAAGTAAGAAATTTGCTGGAGTGACTGTGTCTAAGTTAAAGTCTTTAAATAATATGAAGGACTCAGATGACATTCGTCCAGGTATGAAGTTAAGACTTAATTAGAGTAGAAAATAGGAGAGTATAGTGTGAGGTATGTAGGTTGTTTATTGTTAGTATTATTTGCCCTAGTTGGGTGTAGAGATAGGTCTGCTAAGAATAGATCAGATGATCCTATGGATGTACCTCATCAAATACTTATTGTCATTAACGATAGATTGTGGTACGGTAGTGTAGGAGATAGTATAAGAGAACAGTTAGCTGTACCTATAGAAGGTATTACACCGCCAGAGTCTACTTTTTCTTTGGAGCAGATTTCACCTAATCTATTTTCTTCACGTACAAAGAACAGACGAAATATTATAGTTTTTTCGGATAATTATAATAGCAATAGCTTTTTATTCGAGAAGGATAAACATATTGCAGGGCAGATGTACTTTACGGTGAGTGGAGATTCTAGGAAGGGGTTAATAAGTGAGTTTAAGAAGAATGCGGACTCTATCGTAAATTCTATCTTGCGTTCTGAGTTTGATGTCGTTGCAAAGCGAATTCTTGAAGGAAAAATTGTTGATATCGACTACTTTCAAGATAAGTTTCAAGTAAGTTTAAATTTGCCAACTACCTATAAGCTGGTTGGAAGTAATTATCACTTTGTATGGTTTAAAAAGAATATTGCTTCAGGTAATAGTAATATTCTGATTTATGATGTACCGATAGATAGAATTGAGAATACAGAGGGAACTATTCTAAGTAACTTATTATCTGTAAAAGATTCGGTAAATGGGAAGTATATACACTCTATAGAAGATAATTCTTATCTAAGACTCAACGAAGGATTTACTCCTAATAATAGAGAGTTTATAAGACAAGGACGAAAGGTCTATGAGTTCACTGGAGAGTGGGATATGCATAATAGCTTTATGAGTGGTCCTTATATGAGTTATGTATTTAGAGATGTATCAGCTAATAGATACTTGTTTATAGAAGGGTTAGTATATAATCCTGCAATGGGAAAGAGAGGTATCTTAATGGAAGTAGAATCAATTGTTAACTCTTTAAAATTTAATGAGAGTGAAACAAATTAAATAAATTAAAAAGGCGTTCAGTAATGAACGCCTTTTTATGTATTAATACCTTCTATGTAAAGGTAATTCGTCTATTGGATTAATCACCATTGGAAATCGCTCAACGGTTACAGCACTACTGTCTAGACCAAAGGCCTTTTCTTCTGACAGGGCTAGTTTTTTAAGCCATTCGTATAATGTCAAAATAATTGTTTCATGAGCTGGTAACTCATTGTCATAAGACAATTCTTTTTCTATCAATACATACTCAAAGTCTGTATAGATATTATTTTTCTGTAGAGAGGTGTATTTACTAATAACATCTACTTCACCTGTTTCAGTCAGTTCTTTGAGTACTTGTTTCATTAATACACTGATTTTTTGATCATTTCTAAAACCTAGATAAAAGTCAACACGGATAATATTATCAGCACCCATCTTCTGAATTTTATATTCTAAGTTATAAGGTTGATCACTCACATTTACATGTATAAACCAATAGTTATCTGCTCTTTTAGGTCTTCGTTGTGTGATAGAGTAGAGCACTTTATACTCTATTTTAGAACATGTATTGGAGTTGGTTAAATAGATTAAATTAGAAGCAAATTTAGGAATGCTTGTATCTCCACTGATATCTAGTAGGATGTCTTTGTATTGTTCTATATTGACAAACTCTGTGTAGTTCTTTCTTATCTTTTTAGCTAGGTAATTTATAATCATCGTACCAGCTAGTAAAGATGCTATGATAACCGTAACATAACCACCGTGAGTAAACTTCTGAACGTTAGCAATAAAGAATGAAACTTCTAAGCTCAGGTATATTAGTTCAACTAAGACAATCACAATGATATGTACACGTTTTAGGTACATATAATAACCTAGTAAGATCGTAGTCATGATCATACACAACGTAATCGCTAGTCCATACGCAGCCTCCATATTTCCTGACTCTTCAAAGTGCAAGACTACGAATACACAGCCTAAGAATAGTAACCAGTTGATAGAAGGTATATATAGTTGACCTTTCACATTGGTCGGGAACTTTACTTTTACTTTTGGCCATAAGTTAAGTCTTATCGCTTCATTGATGAGTGTAAATGATCCACTTATTAAGGCTTGTGATGCAATTACTGCCGCTAATGTAGCAATAGCGATACCAAAAGGTAGGAACCATTCTGGCATAACTAAAAAGAAGGGATTAGCAGGGTTTTGATTGTCTGTTGATAGTTCTAGTAGTGTCTGGTTAGAAAAGTTGATTAAATAAGCTCCTTGTCCAAAATAACACAATACTAGCATCGCTTTTACAAATGCCCAAGTGATGCGTATATTCTTTATCCCACAATGTCCTAGATCACTATACAGTGCTTCTGCTCCTGTAGTACATAGAAAGACAAACCCCAGTACAAAATACCCTTCTGAGTGTATAGAAAGTAAATGAACTGCATAGTAAGGATTTAAAGCCTTAAGTACTGTAAGGTTATCCACTAAGTGAAATAGACCAATCATTCCTATCATTAAAAACCACAAGGTCATCATAGGGCCAAAGAATTTACCAATAGCTTTGGTACCAAATTGTTGGATGACAAAGAGAATAAAGATAATTCCTATGACTATCGGAATAGTCTGTAGTTTAGGTTCATATATTCTAAGTCCTTCTATAGCAGAGGATATAGAAATAGGAGGGGTGATGATACCATCGGCTAATAACGCGCTACCTCCAATAATAGCAGGAATGATTAACCAACGTTTCTTCAACCTCTTAACTAAAGTATAGAGTGAGAATATACCTCCTTCACCATTATTATCTGCTTTTAGAGTTAGAAAAACATATTTAATGGTCGTCTGTAAGGTTAAAGTCCAAAAAACGCATGAAATAGCTCCTAAGACAATATCCTCTCGGATAACCTCTTTTCCTATGATGGCTTTCATTACATAAAGTGGGGATGTACCAATGTCTCCATAGATAATACCTAAGGTCACTAGTAGTGTCCCTAAGGTTATTTTATTCAATTGAGAACTGTGGCCATGTGATGACTGTGCTTGCATAAAAGTGTCGGATTTAAACTTGTAATTTGTAACGATATGGTTACTAATAAGCTAATAGTCAGAATAGGAATATATACCACTCCATGGCTAGTCTTAGTTTAGTAAAGATATTTTGCTTTTAACAAAGCGATATCCACTTCTAATATTTCTGTCAAGTACTGTTCTACAGAAGTATAATATTTTTCTATAGTATTCAATGCCTTATCTAAGAATTGTTCTTGTACTGTGAATAGGGTTAGAAGTGTTTCTGCTTGTTGTATTTCTAGATTAAATTGTTGTTGTATTTTTTGTATATTGAGATTGACATATTGATTAGTCAATAGATAATCTTCTATCACTGTATGCTGATTCACGCCTAGAGCAGATAGGAGTAGAGCAGCAGCTAAGCCTGTTCTATCTTTACCCGCTGTACAGTTAAACATTAATGGAGCCTCTGAACACTCTACCTCTCTAAAGAAAGCTTTGTATTGACTTTGATTGTCGAGTACTAGTTGTTCATTGATATCCACTAAAAACTTAGTCGCTAGGTTTACATCACCTTCTTGCACGATCTGCATTACCTGATTCTTACTAAGATTACCAGGTGTGATGGGCAGAAGTACTTCATTAACTACTGTTTTAGGCAAGAGTGTTTTTTGCTCTTCACTTTCTTCTTTACTTCTAAAGTCTACTATTGTAGTCAATGGAAGTGAGCTAAGGTAGTCTAGGTCTAAGTTAGTTAAGTTACTCAATTGTCCTGAGCGGAATAAGCATCCCCATCTAACCATTTTATTGTCCTGTGTTTGATATCCGCCTAGATCTCTGAAGTTAGACTGACCTTGTAAAGGAATGTGGCGCAATCTGTTATTAGCTACTTCAAGACCTTTGTGTGTAGTATTAAGGTCTAGAGTGCTTTTGTTTGGAGTAGAATTGCGTTCTACATCACTATCTGTTTTAATTAAACAATTTCCTTTTTCTAAATTTTGCATAGAGCTATCACTATTTTAAATCCTGAATAATCTCAGGAATATTTATAACAATGCTTTTCTGAACTCTTACACGTAAGTAGCATTAGATGCTATGTATTGTAAAAATGATCAACTCAATCAAGAATAAATAATACTTTTCGACAATAAAAAGATACTTATTTATTAGTATTTAATGATTAATAATCAGAAAACTATTAAGTTAAATGTATTTTTAATATAGTGCAAATATAAGGGGTAAAAAAGATAAATTATTAAGGAGTATCTTCTTTTTTTTCTGTTGTAGCGTCTATGAATTTTTCGAAAAGCTTAATCATCTTCTCGTTTACATCTTTGAATGTTAATCTATCTTTAGATTGATAGAATAGCATCATAGCATAAGGCTTATCTATATTTTCTAGAAGTAAGTGTTTATTTAGCCTATATGCTTCACGTAATAATCTTTTAAAATAGTTTCTATCTACCGCCTTTTTAAAATGGCGTTTAGATACAGACACCCCTACTTTTAGAGGGAGGTCTTCTTGATTAGCTATCTGCACATATACCATTCTCAAAGGGTATTTACTCACAGTTTTACCTGTTGTAAATAACTCTTCGATTACAGTTTTGCTTTTTAGCTTTTCCTTTTTAGGATAATTGTATTTTTTTTGTTCCATATAGATTGCAAAGGTAGCAAAGGAATATGAAATATTTATAAATAAAATAGGCCGCTACTGCGGCCTATTTCTATTTTGTATAGATACTATTTTCTTGATTTACATCAGCCATAAACTGGCTTGGGTCGATCACTATTTTCTTAATAGTACCTTTTGGCTTGTTGATTGTGAACTTATACTCTGGTTGAGCCCATCCCCATCCATCTAATACTGTTCTTTCGTATTGTACAAATTGGTTAGGTTTTATCCAGTGCATTGAAGTATAAGGGATATAGAACGTCTCTATAGAACCATCTTCGTATTCTACTAAGATATCTAGTGGCATCCCCATTCTTCCCATTCTACCTAAAGTAACTAAAGTTTGGTTTTTCTGTACCTCTTCTACGAATAGGATAGAGTAGTCTATCGTGTTGTTCGTCTGTGTCCAGTCGATTAAATATTGGTCTAATACAGCACCAGATACTTTCTCTGCTACACGCTTGAAGTCATTAGGAGTAGGGTGAGTGAACTTGTATTCATTATAGTACGTTCTCAGTGTAGTCATCATATTATCCCACCCGATTAAGTAAGCTAATTGAGTTAAGAAGATAGACCCTCTGCTGTATGCAGATGTAGAATATGCTCTATTCGTAAGATAATGATCTGCATGTGTACTTAATGGCTCTTGCATCCCCTTAGACACTAAGCTGTAGTAGCTCTTATAAGTAGATCCGAACGGATTCACATCTTCTTGTTGGTCTTTAGGTAAGATCTTTAGCATCGCTAGGTCAGAGATAAATGAAGTAAACCCTTCATCCATCCATTCGTGTTTTGTCTCATTAGTAGCTAATGCATGTTGGAACCAACTGTGTGCTAACTCATGAGCAGTCACACCTGCTAAGCTAGGGAATGATCTCTCTCCTGTGATTAAGGTACACATAGAGTATTCCATACCTCCATCACCACCTTGTATTACAGAGTATTGGTTATAAGGGTAAGGACCTACATTCTCATTGAAGAATTTCATTAAGTCTGCTGTTACAGGCTGTAGTTTTTTCCAGTTATCTATAATAGCAGGATTGTTTTTATATAAGAAGTGAAGTTTCACTCCATCAGGACCATCATACGTATCGTGTATGAAGTTAGGGTCTGCTCCCCATGTAAAGTCTAGTACATTCTCAGCCTTAAAGTGCCATGTAAGCTCTTTACCTTTCTTGATAGAGTTATCATCGATACCAGCATCTTGGTATCCATATCCCACCTCATTATTATTTACGATATTACCTGTACCACCTAAGATATAGTTTTTATCTAATGTAATTTTTACGTCGAAGTCACCCCATACACTGTGGAACTCTCTACCTAGATACTGCTCAGCATGCCATCCTTCGAAGTCATATTCAGCGATCTTAGGGAACCATTGAGACATAGACAGTGCTACACCCTCTTTAGAGTTTCTACCAGCTCTACGGATCATCACAGGAGCTTGTCCATCGAAATTCATTGTGAATACAGTAGATGACTTAGGAGCGATAGGTTTTTTTAGAGTCACCTCTAGTACAGTACCTACTTCTTTCGTCTCTAAAGCCTCGCCATCTTGCATCATTTTAGATACCTTTAGGTATCCTATTTCATTGTCTTTTAGCTTTGTGATTCTACTTTCATATACTTTTCTACCTCTCACTGTTTTAGTATCTACCATACGAGCGTCAGGATCAGCGATATTCGATAGTAGCGCATCCATATCACTATTCGGTTGGAATGCGTTGTAGTAAAGGTGGAAGTATACTGCCTTTAAAGTATCAGGTGAATTGTTCGTATAAGTTAACTTTTGAGTACCTGTATATTGGTACTTTTTCACGTCCATCTTCACGTCCATTTTATAGTCAACATGTTGTTGCCAATAACCTGGATTAGGGTTGTTTTGAGCGATTACATCTATTAAGGCAATAGAGCAAATAGCTAGAGTTAGTAATATTTTTTTCATAATGTGTTTGAAATCAAAACTCCACATATATTATGCATAAATGTGGAGCTTTTTATATTAAGGGTTACTTAGTTAAAAGTTTTATTTTTTAGCTTTTGACAATTTCTCAGCTAATAGTAATGCATTGTAAGCATTTACAAACTTACCAGAAGTAGAGATAGATTGGAAATTTCTGATTTCTTTTTTCTCACCTACTACTACGTCGAAGTTTACTGCTACACCTGAGTCCATGATGATTTTCTTCACTTCTCCAGCTGTAAACTCTGGGTAATAAGCTCTCACTAATGCTGCAACACCTGCTACGTTAGGAGAAGCCATAGAAGTACCTTGTAAGTACTCATAAGTATTTGTTGGTACAGTAGCATAGATCTTCACTCCAGGAGCGAATACGTCTACGTCATAATCTCCATAGTTAGAGAAACGAGCCACCATATTTTTACCAAACTCTGGGTTAAGAGCTCCTACTACTAAGAAGTTGTTAGAGATCTCTGGTCCCATCTTTACATTATCATTAGGATAGCGCTCTACACCTCCAGGGATGTTTAAGTCCATAGCATCATTACCAGCTGCTACTACGATAAGTACATCTTTCTCTTCTGCATATTTAATAGCGTCACGTACCCACTGACTGTTTTCTTCATAGTATTTACCGAAGCTTCCGTTGATTACTTTAGCACCGTTATCTACAGCATATCTGATCCCTAATGCGATATCCTTATCATACTCATCTCCATCAGGTACAGCTCTTACAGCCATGATCTCTGCTACCTCAGATGCTACACCGTCTCCACCTAAGTTATTACCACGAGTCTGAGCGATAATACCAGCTACGTGAGTACCGTGTTTAGCCTCTTCTCTTACAGGTCCGATCACGTTGTTATCACCATAGATTCTATCATTGATATCTGTATGATCATCACCTACTATCTTTCTACCATCGAACTCTAAGTTTAAGTGGTGTTTAGCTTTACTTTCTACACTGTTTTTGTAAGCTTCTAACCAAGATAACTCTCTTCCACCTGCTAAGATATTATACATAACATTCTTAGAGTGAAGAATCTCTTCATTTGCGTCTAATGGAATACTGTTTAAGTCATCCATTGTGTAGTCCTTCTTATCTAAGTATTTTGCGATACGCTCATTCGCGCGCAATAACATGTCTACGCGTAGTTTGCTCTCTTGGTTGCTTTTTATCTCTTCGTCGTATTCCTTCACAGCTCTTTTATACTGCTCAGAACCATCATCTCCTCTACGGATCACACGTACTAATTCCATGTTTTCGTGTACAGACTGTCCTAAGAAGTTCCATCCGTGGATATCATCGATATATCCATTATTATCATCATCGATACCATTACCCGCTATTTCATTCGGGTTTGTCCAAACTTGAGTCTTTAAATCATCATGATCAATCTCAATACCTGAATCTACAACTCCTACAATTACTTTCTTAGGTAATTTCTTTCCTTTAAGAATTTCTTCATACGCTCTGTCCACAGACATTCCAGGAACAGTGTCATTGATGATGTCTAAATGACTCCATCTGCGTAATTGTTCTTCTGTAAGTTTTGTTGTTCTCTTCGGTAGATTATCTACACCCGAGATCGGTGTATTGGTAATCGTACTTGTTGTACCACAGCTAGTTAGAGCTAATGCTAAAGCAGCTGATAGGTATAAAGGTTTAATCAATCGCATTATAGTTAAATTTAAATTATCAATGTTATTCGTGCTAAAAATATAAATAAGTTACATCTTGAAAGTGTACTTAACACTAAATTAAGATTTCATTAGCTTTTAAATTCTCATTTAGTCTTACTCCTTTTTCGGTATGTTGTACAGTGATGATTTCATTATGAGCATCGTGTTCTAAGAACAAATACCAGTTATCATCAGCTGCCATCTTTAAGAATTTCTCTTTTTCGTCTAGTGTTAGCAGAGGCCTTGTATCGTATCCCATTACATAAGGAAGAGGGATGTGTCCTACTGTAGGCAGTAGATCGGCTACATAAGCTATCTTTTTTCCTTTATAGTTCAGTATAGGGATCATTTGTTTCTCAGTATGTCCATCTGCGAAGAAGATATCAAAGCCTAATTCGGAGTTGTGCAGTATGTTTCCTTCAGCCTTTGGGATAAAGTGAAGTGCACCGCTCTCCTGTATAGGAAGTATATTTTCTGATAAGAAAGAAGCCTTCTCTCTAGCATTCGGTTTAGTTGCCCATTGCCAGTGATTCTCATTCGTCCAGTATTTCGCGTTTTTAAACGCGTTTACATATCCTGTTCTATCGCTATTCCAGTTTACAGCACCTCCTACGTGGTCGAAGTGTAAGTGTGTCAAAAATACATCTGTAATATCATCTCTGTGAAAGCCATGCTTAGCTAGAGACTTGTCTATGCTATGGTCACCCCATAGATTATAATATCCAAAGAATTTATCAGATTGTTTATTTCCCATACCTGTATCGATAAGGATCAGTCTGTTGCCCTCTTCGATAAGGAGTAGTCTAGCCCCTAAGTCGATGAGGTTATTGGCATCCGCAGGGTTGGTTTTGTTCCAAATCACTTTAGGAACAACGCCAAACATAGCACCACCATCTAGTTTAAAGTTGCCACTTTCTATAGCGTATAGTTTCATAATTGTTTTAGTTTATTTGAGTTAGGTGCAAATTACTAAAATTATTTCTCCTAGTCTCTCTTTTTTGCAAAAGTCTGTCACTGGCCTTGGTATAGCAGAGATTCTAATCGGTTATCTAAGGAAGTGATACTAGTAAGTAGATGGTTCGGGTAGAGATTTAGTACGGTTCGGTAAAAGTGTGCTTATCCCAAGTAAACACTGGGTATTACCGAACAGCTTCCGAACACTTTTTGATTAAAAAGTGATAAGGTGTTGATTAATAATTTTTTATGGTGAAATGAAGTAACCAAAGGAAGGCAATCTCTCCAATAATAATCAAAAAGGGCAAAAGAGGGCGATAGTTAATGAAGAATTAGAAATTGTATTGTGATTATAGTAGAGACGGATTATTATCCGTGTCAAATAAAATAATCCAATCAATGTAGAGACAGATTATCTGTATCCAGAAAGTAGGTTAGTTAATTGTATCGTCAATAAAGTAGAGACAGATTATCATCCCCGTGTCAAACAAAATAACCCAATCAATGTACACACAGATTATCTGTGTCCAGAAAGTAGGTCAGTTAATTGTAATGTGATTATAGTAGAGACGGATTATCATCCGTGTTAAATAAAATAATCCAATCAATGTAGAGACAGATTATCTGTATCCAGAAAGTTGGTCAGTTAATTGTATGGTCAATAAAGTAGAGACGGATTATCATCCGTGTCATATAAAATGATCCAATCAATGTAGAGACAGATTATCCGTGTCCAGGAAGTAGGTCAGTTAATTATATTGTGATTATAGTAGAGACGGATTATCATCCGTGTCAAATAAAATAACCCAATCAATATTATTAAATTGTAAATATTTAATATACACATAAGTAAGGATTACTTTTTGCTGTGTTTATTCATAAAAAAAGAATTATGAATAAGAAGTTTAAAGGTGTGTATAATCGATCTTCTAATAGAGCTAAATGGTGGGATTATACAAATGATGGAACGTATTTTATTACTATTTGTACAAGAGATATGAAACATAATTTTGGGTATATATTTCAAGATAAGATGTACTTAAATGATTTAGGGAGATGTGTTTTAAATTGTTGGTTTAGTATCCCTCATTATTATCCATTTGTTGTATTAGATGCATTTATTGTAATGCCAAATCATGTGCATGGTATCTTACATATTAATAGAGGGAATGATAAAACTAAGAATGTTGATAATAACAAGGAGTTTAAAAACGTATCCGGAAGTTTAGGAAGTATAATAAAGGGGTTTAAAGTGGGAGTAAAGAAAGATGCTAATAGTCTTGGTATAGCGTTCTTTTGGCAAGATGGGTATCATGATCATATCATCAGAACAGTTTCTGCGTATCAGAATATTGCTAATTATATTTATACTAATCCTTCACGTTGGAATAAGGATAGGTTTTATAATGAGTTTTGAATGGGGTGTTTTGTTCGTGCTTTGAATGTGTAACTTTGTTTGTCTGACACGTATAATAATCCGTCTCTACATTGATATTGATTGGGTATGTTTGATATGGATGATGATTTGTTTGTGTATTTAATGGGTTATTTTGTTTGTTTGACACGGATAATAATCCGTCTCTACTTTGATGTTGATTGGGTTTGTTTGATGTGGGAAAGGGGACTTCTTTTAAGGTAGAATTAGTATCTGTTTTAGTGTTCAAAATATTATCGATTCTTGCTTTTATATTTTATTGATAAAGGATAACTTTGTCTTTTTAAAAAAATATTCCCTTGATTTGTTCAATACATTCTTTTAAATGTCCTTGAATAGTATAATTAAAGGTACAATATTTGCAATAAAGTATTTTAGTAGAGCTAAATAATCGAATTAAGTGATTAGTTTTCAGTAGTTTTTTTACTAAAGTAGTTAGGAAAGAATATCAAAAAAGGAGTTCTAACGATAGTTTTTATTGATATTAGTATTAAAACTTCTAATCGTTATAAATATGTTAGTTAGTACAAGAAACCATTTTTTTATAATACCTTTGTAAATCAAATTTTAGAACTAATCTATTTTAAAAAAGGTATGATAAAAGTTTCAGATATAGCGAGTAAACGCGTAGCCCTTTTGATGGATGATGAAGGGTTTAACCATACTACAGATTATGTACGTGTAGGAGTGACTAGTGGAGGATGTTCCGGACTTTCGTATCAATTAAAATTTGATCACGAGATAGGAGAAGACGATAAGGTTTTCGAAGACAATGGGGTGAGAATCGCAGTGGATAAGAAAAGCTTTTTGTACCTAGTAGGAACGACTTTAGAGTATTCTGGAGGATTGAACGGTAAAGGTTTTTATTTCAACAATCCAAATGCAAGTAGAACTTGCGGATGTGGAGAAAGCTTTTCATTATAAGACCTCAAGGTAGAAAGACGGATGTACGTCTGTCTTTCTTTCCTTTTGATAATTAGTTTAATAAAAGAAGCGTACGAGAAAGTAGTGGCTTTTAAGTATAAATATATGAGTAAGTATACAGAAGAAGATTTAAAGAAAGAATTAGAAACCAAGGAGTATGAGTATGGATTCTATACAGATATAGAGTCAGAGACATTTCCTGTTGGGTTAAATGAAGATATTGTTAGAGCGATCTCTGCTAAGAAAGGTGAGCCTGAGTGGATGACTGAGTGGAGGTTAGAAGCATTCCGTATCTGGGAATCTATGATAGAGCCAGAATGGGCTAATGTGAACTATACTAAACCTGATTTTCAAGCTATATCTTACTACTCTGCACCTAAGAAGAAGGATGAGTATAAGAGCTTAGATGAGGTGGATCCAGAACTGATAGAGACTTTTAATAAACTAGGTATTTCGCTTAATGAACAGAAGCGTCTTACTGGTGTAGCGATGGATATCGTGATGGACTCTGTGTCTGTAGCGACTACATTTAAAGAGACTCTAGCTGAGAAAGGTATTATATTCTGCTCTATCTCTGAGGCGATCAAGACGCACCCAGAGCTAGTGAAGAAATATTTAGGTACTGTGGTACCACAGACAGATAACTTCTATGCAGCGCTGAACTCTGCGGTATTCTCAGACGGTTCATTCTGTTATATTCCTAAGGGTGTTCGTTGTCCTATGGAGTTGTCTACATACTTCCGTATTAACCAGGCTGGTACAGGTCAGTTTGAGCGTACATTAGTGATCGCTGATGAGGGTAGTTATGTTTCTTACTTAGAGGGATGTACTGCACCATCACGTGATGAGAACCAATTACACGCTGCCGTAGTAGAGCTTATCGCTATGGATGATGCTGAGATTAAATATTCTACTGTTCAGAACTGGTTCCCTGGAGACAGTGAAGGAAAAGGAGGAGTATTTAACTTCGTGACTAAACGTGGTCTATGTGAGAAGAATGCTAAGATCTCTTGGACACAAGTAGAGACTGGATCTGCTGTGACATGGAAGTACCCATCATGTATATTAAAAGGGGATAACTCTATCGGTGAGTTTTACTCTATCGCTGTGACGAATAACTTCCAACAGGCGGATACTGGTACTAAGATGGTACACTTAGGTAAGAATACGAAGTCTACTATTATTTCGAAAGGTATATCTGCTGGTAAATCTCAAAATAGTTATAGAGGATTGGTTCAGATGGGACCTAGAGCTGAGAATGCTCGTAACTTCTCTCAATGTGACTCTTTATTAATGGGTAATGAGTGTGGAGCTCATACATTCCCTTATATCGAGGCTAAGAATACTACTGCTCAGATCGAGCATGAGGCGACAACTAGTAAGATCGGTGAAGACCAAATCTTCTATTGTAACCAACGTGGTATTCCTACAGAAAAAGCGATTGCACTTATCGTTAACGGATTCTCTAAGGATGTGTTGAATAAGTTGCCAATGGAGTTCGCTGTAGAAGCACAAAAATTATTAGAGATTTCTTTAGAAGGAAGTGTAGGTTAATCTACGCCTAAACTAAAGAGTTCAAAAAATCAGATTACCTCAACAAAATTAAATAAGACAATTTATGTTACAGATAAAAAATTTACACGCAAGTGTTGAAGATAAAGAAATATTAAAAGGAATTAACTTAGAAGTAAAAGCTGGTGAAGTACACGCTATCATGGGACCTAACGGTGCTGGTAAGAGTACACTATCATCTGTGATCACTGGTAATGAAGCATTCGAAGTTACTGAAGGAGAGATTCTTTTAGATGGAGAAGAGTTAGGAGAATTAGGACCAGAAGAAAGAGCTCATAAAGGAGTGTTCTTATCGTTCCAATATCCTGTGGAGATTCCTGGTGTTTCTGTAACTAACTTTATGAAAACAGCAATCAACGAATCACGTAAAGCACAAGGATTAGAAGAAATGCCTGCGAACGAGATGTTGAAAAAAATCAAAGAGAAAGCAGAGTTATTAGAGATCGATAGAAAGTTCTTATCTCGTTCTCTTAACGAAGGATTCTCTGGTGGTGAGAAAAAACGTAATGAGATCTTCCAGATGGCTATGTTAGAGCCTAAGTTAGCTATCCTAGATGAGACTGACTCAGGATTAGATATCGATGCTCTACGTATCGTAGCTAATGGAGTGAACAAACTAAAAAGTGAAGATAACGCAGTAGTGTTAATTACGCACTACCAACGTTTATTAGACTATATCGTGCCAGATTTCGTACACGTATTATACGATGGAAAAATCGTTAAGACAGGAGGTAAAGAATTGGCATTGGAATTAGAAGAAAAAGGATACGATTGGATCAAAGCTTCTTTAGAGAAGTAAGAATACTAGATCTCAAGAATCAATCATTTTAATCTAATTGCAAAGAAAGAATTATGGAGCTTAAAGATAAATTAATTACGTCTTTTGTGGCTTTTGAACAAGGTTTAAAAGGTGAACATGAAGGTTTACACGATATCCGTTTAGAAGCATTAAAGACATTCGAAGATAAAGGATTTCCTACTAAGAAAGTAGAAGCGTGGAAGTATACTTCATTAAACTCAATTTTAAAGAATGAATTCCGCGTATTACAGAAAGAGGAGACAGCGATAGAGTATAAAGATGTAAAGAAATACTTCTTAAGTGATTCTGATACTTATAAATTGGTGTTTATCAATGGGGTGTTCAGTTCTCACTTATCATCTACTACTCATGATGGGTTAGACGTATGCTTAATGTCATCAGCAATGACTAAGCCTAAATATAAAATGGTGATCGATGCCTTTTATAACAATACGGCTGATAAGACCGATAGTATGACAGCGCTAAACACAGCTTTCGCTACTGAGGGAGCTTTTATTAATATCCCTAAAAGTAAAGTAGTAGCTAAGCCGATAGAGATTATATACTTCTCTACGGTAGCAGATAAAGCCCTGTTAGTACAACCTCGTAACTTAGTAGTAGTAGGAGAGAATGCTCATGTACAGATCGTAGAAAGACATCAAAACTTGACTAACTCTACTGTACTTACTAATGCTGTAACTGAGATCGTAGCGCATAAACGTGCTATCGTAGATTTCTATAAGTTACAGAATGATAACGAAGAAGCTACACTAGTAGACAATACATATATTACTCAGAAGCAAGAGAGTAGAGTTTCTGTTCATACTTTCTCATTCGGAGGTAAGTTGACTAGAAATAACTTAAACTTCTATCAAGACGGAGAACGCATTGATAGTACGTTAAAAGGAGTGACACTAATCAGTGAAAAACAACACGTGGATCACTACACATTAGTATCTCATAACCAGCCTAACTGTGAGAGCCACCAGAACTATAAAGGTATCTATGATGGTAACTCTACTGGGGTATTCAATGGTAAGATCTATGTGGATAAAATAGCACAAAAAACAGATGGTTTCCAACAGAGTAATAATATATTATTAAGTGAGAAAGCTACTATCTACGCTAAACCACAGTTAGAAATCTTCGCTGATGATGTGAAGTGTTCGCATGGATGTACTATAGGACAGTTAGACGATGAGGCTATGTTCTATATGCGTCAAAGAGGAATTCCTAAGAAAGAAGCAAAAGCATTACTAATGTATGCTTTTACAGATGAAGTAATGGAGTCTGTAAAAATACCTGAGTTAAAATCTAAGGTAGCGAAAGTAATTGCTGGAAAATTAGGAGTATCTATGGGATTTGAAATTTAATTTCACGTTTTTTATACTTGGTCAAATATAAAAGAGACTGCCTCAGGCAGTCTCTTTTTGCATTTAATAAATGCTATGGTCATATTGGTTAGGTATGCTAATTATAATAATAAAAACGACCTAGCTATTGGGGGAGCTAGGTCGCTTAAGAAAAAGAAAGTTTGTTGTTTTTGTTGTACAATGAATATTTCATATATCGTGCCAAAAAATGTAATGCGTTGTGTCTTAGAATGTGAGGGTATAAAATAACTTGTTTTTAACATTGTTTTAAGAGATTGATGTTTTATTGATGATGATTTCTTTTTTGTGTTATTATTAAATGTTGGTGTGTTCTGATTATTATAAGGTTTTTGGTATTGATGGCTAGTAAGTAGCTTGTATTGCACTGTAGTTGTTTTTAGGCGTTTTTACGCTATTTTAAGATAACTATCACATAGAGTTGCTTTAGTCAATAATATGTGCTTAAAAAGGCTATATACATAATATTATACCTGTCCCACTTTATGCGACCATAATAAACTAGAAGTGTGCATATACAGTCATAAAAGGCAATGTAGAGGATAAAGAAAGTATGAAGTAATAGTTTTGTCCATAGAATTATAGTTCATACGTTCTTTGACATACTGTATAATACGATGAGGTAGAAGAGGAGGGATAAAAAAAGAGAGAACCCTCTGTATGAAGATTCTCTCTGTATAGATTATAAGATAATATAGATTGAGTTCTTAAGATTCACAACTGCTACATGTCACTAGGTTCGTTACCATCTCTTTAGATACACTCTGACTACGCTGGTAGTATAGTGTTTTAACTCCTAGTTTCCATGCTTCGATCATTAGGTTGTTTACTTCCTTGATCGGTAGGGCAGAAGGGATGTTTAGGTTTAAGCTTTGTGCTTGGTCTACGTACTTCTGTCTCACAGCAGCTTGTTGTATGATTTCAAGTTGACTGATTTCTTTGAATGTCTTGAATACTGCTTTTTCTTCTTCAGTAAGACCTTCTATCTGCTGTACACTACCACCGTTAAGCATGATAGTTCTCCATGTCTCTTCGTTGTCTAGGCCTTTTTCTTCAAGTAACTTCGTTAGGTATTTATTCTTACGCATGAAGTTTCCTTTAGATAATCCAGCTTTGTAATAGTTACTACTAAAAGGTTCTATCCCTGGAGAAGTCTGTCCTAAGATAGCAGATGATGAGGTAGTAGGCGCGATAGCCATAGTAGTCGTGTTACGTCTACCATATCCTTTCATGATCTCTGGTTCACCATAGATACGCGCTAATTCTTGAGACGCTTTGTCTGCTTTAGCACTAATGTTATCAAATATTTGATTTGTTAGCATTTTAGCTTGTAGTCCTTCGAATGGGATCATATTCTTCTGTAAGTATGAGTGCCATCCTAGTACTCCTAATCCTAGCGCTCTATGACGTTTAGCAAAACGATTAGCAGCAGCTAAATAGTAGTTTCCTTCTGTTTTTTCTATAAACTCTTGAAGTACTGCGTCTAGGAAGTAGATCGCTAGTTTAACAGCTTCTGTGTCTTTCCACTCGTCATATAACTCTAGGTTCATAGAAGATAAACAACAGATGAACGATTCGTCATCAGAAGAAGGAAGCATAATCTCAGAACAAAGGTTACTTGCGTTCACACGCATATTAAGATCTTTGTATACTTGTGGTTTATGCCCATTCACATTATCAGAGAAGAATAAGTATGGCATACCTTTTTGTTGGCGACTCTCTAGTACTTTAGCCCATAATTGTCTCTTCTCTCTATCCCCATCTATCATCTCTTGCATCCAGTAGTCTGGTATACATACTCCATAGAATAGGTTCTGGATAGGGTTACCGATATTTTTTATATTTAAGAATTCTTCACAGTCAGGATGGTCTATGTCTAGGTATGCTGCAAAAGCACCTCTACGCACACCTCCTTGTGATATGGTGTCCATAGCTGTATCGAACAACTTCATAAAGCTTACAGCGCCACTACTCTTACCATTATCTGTTACTGCACTACCTCTCTCGCGAAGTGCTCCAAAGTAACCTGACGTACCACCACCAATTTTGGTTTGCATAATCACTTCACCAAGTTTGTGTGTGATTCCTTCTATACCATCTGGAATATGTACGTTAAAACAAGAAATAGGTAGACCTCTCTCTGTACCCATATTAGCCCAGATAGGTGAGCTTAGACTCATCCATCCACGTTCTATCATCTCTTGGAATGATTCTTTTAATTCAGGTTTATACAGTCTTCTGGCAGCAGCTGATGCGATACGGTCGATAGCACCTTCTACCGTCTCTCCTTTAAGCAAGTATCCTCTATTAAGAATTTGTTCACTTTCGGAGTTTTTCCACCAAAGTTTTTCTGTTAGGTTATCGTTGTCTTCTGTCAATAATGGTAATGAGAAATTGTTCATAGAATTCTTTTAGGTTTTTTTGATAGTGAATTTTTTGGTTTAGAATAGGTCGTCTGCAGAGAAACTCTTATCGTGCTTCGTATAGTCAACAGGTCTCTTAGCGAAGAAATCATCTAAACTGTTTGCGAACACTTCTTCTTCGAACCAAGCCATTGGTTTGTATTGTTCGTGGGTGATATTAAATACTTTTTTAAGGCCAATCTTTTGCATACTTTCGTCTACTCTGAACTTCATGAAGTTTAATAGATCAGCTTTGTTTACCGTTTCTATTTCTCCTGTGCTGAAGATCCAGTCTAAGATTCTACTTTCGATCTCGATAGATTTATGGATTACTTCATTGACATGATTGATTAACTCGTCATCAAAGAAGTCTGGAAACTCGTCTCTAATCACATTAACGATATAAATACCTGCATTAGCATGTACTTGCTCGTCTACTGATGTCCATGCGATGATGTTGCTCACATTCTTCATCAGTCCTTTAAAACGAGTAAAAGATAAGATGATGGCAAACTGGCTGAACAGAGATACATTCTCTATCAATAAAGAGAATAGGATAAGAGATACTACATATTTTTTGCGGTCAGTATAGTTACCAGAGTTCTCTAATACTTCTGATAAGTATTCTACTCTTTCTTTAATAACAGGTACTGTCAGTAAGTTCTCGAACTCGTCATTATATCCTAATACATCTAATAATCTAGAATATGCTTCTGAGTGTCTAAACTCACATTCTGCAAATGTACTTCCTAGCCCATTAAATTCTGGTTTAGGGAAGTGTAAGTATAAGTTTCCCCAAAAGGTCTTAACTGCAACTTCTATCTGTGCAATAGCTAATAAACTATGCTTAATAGCTAGTTGTTCTTCTTTCGTTAAGTGCGAATGGAAATCTTGTGTATCTGCTGTGAAGTCAACTTCACTATGTACCCAAAATGATTTATTAATTGCATCTGTGAATTGGTAAATTCCAGGATACTCAAACGGTTTGTAGTTTACTCTTTTATCAAAAATCGACATAGCTTAATTTTATTAGATTACATAATTAGGACAATCTTATTCTAGTCAAAACGTCAAGTGAGTGTACTTTTTAAAAGTGATAAACACTTGTAAACACTGCGATAGCCTTGTGTGTAAGTAGATAAGATTGACGAAGTTATCTTAGCTAATTTACTCTTTACTAAGGACTAAATCAATAGAAAATGTTTGAAAATCATAATTAGTTATTAAACATCTGTTGATAACTATTATTTGTTGAAATGTTGTGATTGTCGATTTAATGGTGATATCATTTGAGAGTAGGTGTATTAAGACGATATTGTCTTAAGGCAATTTTGTTATTCCTAATTTTTGTTGTGTTGTCTTAAAAAATATGTAATTTTTTATTTTTGATGAATAGAAGGGGACCTACTGAAAATAAAAAAAGTGGAAGGTATGCCTTCCACTTTTTAGTATATTAAGCTAGTTTAGCAACTAGTTCTCTCCATTGTTCTAATTCTGGTATTCCTGGTTTTCTCTTACCAAAGAATTGGACGATGATTTCGCCAATCTCGTTGAATACTTCTACAGAAGTTACAATACCATCTTCTGTAGGTTTGCGCACTATCCATGTCTGTGCTATTTTATCCATATCTAGGTGCATATTGAAGTCTGGGTCTAGTACATTGTACCAGTTCTGATGCCACATCGTTCTTTTTACTTCGCCTGTGTGAATCTGGATATTACCTCTATTCCCGACAAAGACCATAATAGGTGTCTGTGCCTCTGAAGCACCTTCTAACAAGGTTACGATAGCATCTTTAGTAATCTGCTTAGCGTAGTACTCATCTGGAGCTAATCTTAATGCTTGCGTACGCGTTAGGTTGTATTTCTTTAATAATGAAAAGAAGTTATGTGTATCTTTTAGTTCTTTCCACTCTGTTCTGAATCCTTCTACATCTATCTCTTCATCTAATCTTTCGTCTAGATTATGTATATAAGGCTCTGTTGTTTCTTCAGTTGACTGATTCTCTGAAGTATATTTTTTTACTAATGCGTGGAATGCTTCTTCGTTGCTCTGAGGTACTAAATAGATCTTGTGAATAGCTTCACCATCTTTACCAAAGAACTGTAAACTCATTCTGTCTTTATCTCCTGCTTTTTCTACTACTGCAAAAGCTTTTTTCCAATGACTTAAGAAGATTCTTAAATCAATGTCTGGATTAACAAATAGACCAGCGTGAGGGCTACTAAAATCTGGGTTAGCATACACCCCTTTTCTCTCGTGTACACATTCATCATTACGCGTAAGCGCCATTACTTTTCCTAAAGTTTCTACTTCAGATAGTATTGCTTCAAATTCAGGTTTTAATCGCGTAACAGATTCTCCTATTTGTGTAGCAAGCAATTCCATTTCACTAGCGTTAAGTTCTTTGGCTGCGTTGCGTATTCTAATATGTGGATTGGTCACCTTTAGAGCGTCCCAACGTTCTTTTAATGTTTGTGTGCTTGTACTCATAATTATTGTTTTTAGATACCAAATATTATTAAAGGGTTATTGCTAACAGGGTTTTTAGTCACCACACATGGAAAGTTATATACCTCAGAGATGATCTCTTGAGTTAATACTGCTGCAGGTGTATCATAGATTACTTTTTTTCCCTTCTGTAGCAAGAGTATTTTATCAGCATACTGTGCTGCTAAATTTAGATCATGTATTACTACGATAGCTGTATTTCCTTTTGCTGTAAATTCTTTAATGATGTCCATGATACGGTGCTGATGTAGTACATCTAGATTGTTCAAAGGTTCGTCTAAAAATAACAGCTTATTTTCAACATTATTGTTTAACTGTGATAATACTCTAGCTAAGTGGACGCGTTGTTTCTCTCCTCCTGATAGATGATTGTACTCTCTGTGCTGTAGTGGACAGATGTCTATACAGTCCATACTCTGCTGTACTGCAGTTTTGTCGTCTTCTGTAGGGATGTGGTCAAAATAAGGATATCTACCCATCATTACTACATCTTCTACGTTTAGCGGTATATCTCCATTGTGATGTTGTGAAAACTTAGCTTTGTGCTTAGGTAGTTCTTTACTACACCATTTAGGGTATTCACATGATTTCAATAGAACTTTGTTTCCCTTTTCGTGTAATTCGTCAGCAAGTATACTTAAGAACGTAGACTTACCCGCTCCATTAGGACCTAATATTGCAATAAACTCACCTTCTTTACATTCGAAGTCTATATCGTTAATGATATAATTTCCTTTTGCTAAATAGTTTATTTTAAAAGCTTCAATCATAACTAGAGTGATTTTTTAAACTTGATTAATATAGCAATAAATACTGGTGCTCCCATAATCGAAGTAAGAATACCTATCGGAATCTCTGAAGGAGGCACTAGTGTTCTGCTTATCGTATCTGCAACTAATAATAGTATACTACCACATAGTGTAGATAGGGGTAGAATGAAGTAATAGTTAGATTTAAAAACAAGTCTAAGTATATATGGAACTATTAATCCTACGAATCCTATAGTTCCAGTGAATGCTACTATGGTACCTACCATAAGGGCGGATAATAATACTATTTTTTTCTTTGTTTTTTCTACTGGTATTCCTAAGTGTGTAGCATCTCGTTCTCCTAGCATCATCGCATTTAAGGCCTTTCCCTTGTTGATTAGCAAGATTATAGAAACTAATACAACTACTGCAAGGATACTAACTTTAGTCCAAGTCGCTCCTGCTAAGCTACCTAAGGTCCAAAAGGTCAAATTTCTCAATTCTTCATCACTTGATAAGTAAGTCAGCAAGCCTGTCGCAGCACCCGTCAGTGAAGTAATAGCTACTCCTGATAGTAGTAATACACTGATATTAGTCTTACCCGCTGTAGTAGACATTTTATATACAAAGGACATCGTGATGATAGCTCCTACAAAGCTCATTATACTCAATAATGAGTAGTGTACAGCTTCTGGGATCAAGGATTTAATATGAGATCCTAAAACAATAGTCACTGCTGCAAATAATACAGATCCAGCTGTAATGCCTATAAGATCTGGCGAAGCAAGGGGATTCTTAAACATCCCTTGAAGTGTTGTTCCGGCAAGAGATAGTCCAGCGCCAGTTAAGATTGCCATTAGAACTCTGGGAAGTCGGACATCAAAAAATACATAATAGTCGCTTGGATTTACCTCTTGCTTAGTGAACAATATTTGATATAAAGTCTGGAATGATCCAGACTCAAATTGATAAACTCCTATGAATATAGACGCAATGGCTATCACAATTAAGATAACAGATAATACTATTGCGTAAAAAGAGAGTTTGGTTTTCATTATAATTTATTCAGATAGTAGTTGATTTAATTCTTTTGCTGCTTGGCCTACTCTTGGACCGAATCCACTTAATAATAAGCCATCCATCGCAATTACTTTTTTGTTTTTACCAGCATTAGTTTTGTTGATACCATCGATTTTTAATACTCCATCGATACCTCCCATACTTTGTAATCCTGTTGTGAACATTAGGATATAGTCTGGGTTACTGTTTAGTAATGATTCTGGTGTAAGAGGTTTGAAATCCTCAAATTCTGTTACTGCGTTTTGTCCTCCTGCTAGATCTACAATATTGTTTACAGGTGTTTTATCTCCTGCAACTAGAAGGGTAGCAGCACCACGAGCATAGATAAACAATACTTTAGGTTTGTTTTCAAAAGAAGGAAGACCTTGTAAGTCTTGATCTATTTTGTCTAGAAGCGATTGGTAGTTTTCATTGTTTAATGACTGAGCTACAGTTTTTATTAATGTCTTAGTTCCTTCTAAAGTGAACTCTTGTTTAATAACTTCTAAGCGGATTTTTGTCTTTTCTAATTGACTTTTGAAATCGTCGTTAAGGTCTTTTTCTGTTGCATATATAACCGTTGGTTTTAACGCCATAATGCTTTCAATTGATATTTTAGAAGTATGTCCTAGATCTTGAGCTGTTGTTTTAATGTCTTCAGGATAAGTGCTAGTTACGTCTACTGCTATTATATTTTCTTTTTCTCCAAGTGCAACAAGCGTTTCTGTAATTGCTCCATTTAGAGAAATAATTCTTTCTTTTACTTGAGTCGTTTCAACTGGTGTAGACTCTTGTTTTTTTTTAGAGTTACAGCTCATCATTGCTGTAACGATTAGGAATAAAGCTGTTAGTTTTTTCATTTGAGTTGTTTATTTGAAATAGTTCTAAATTATGGCAAAAATAGAATCTTTTTTACGCGTTACAAAACATATTTAGATTAATTTTAAATTAATATTTAGTAGGCTAAAGTATAGTTATCCTTATCTTTGCTTTTACATTTGCATACTAAAGAAGTATGACGAGTATTTTTAATTAAATGAAAAGTAATATGTTAGATATAAAGGAGGTACGTAAGAATTTTCCAATTCTTACTCAATCAGTAAATGGCAAGCCTTTAGTTTATTTTGACAACGCAGCTACTGCACAAAAGCCAAAAGTGGTAGAGGATGCAATTGTTAAATATTACGAAACTATCAATGCAAATATTCATAGAGGTGTGCATACACTTAGTCAATTGGCTACGGATGCGTATGAAGAAGCTCGTAAAAAAGTACAAGCTCATGTGAATGCTAAGCATGATTATGAAGTACTGTTTACAGCAGGGACTACGTTTGGAATAAACTTGGTAGCAAGTGGTTTTGGTAGTCTGCTTAAGGAAGGTGATGAGGTACTTATCTCCGCTATGGAGCACCATTCTAATATTGTGCCATGGCAGTTCGCTTGTGAACGTTCAGGTGCTACATTGAAAGTTATTCCAATGAATCAGGATGGTGATTTAATTATGGAAGAATTCGACAAGCTATTAAGTTCTAATACAAAAATAGTAGCTGTAACCCATATTTCTAATGCGCTTGGAACTATTAACCCAATTAAGGAAATTATAGCTAAAGCGCATCAAGTAGGAGCTGCTGTTTTAATCGATGGTGCTCAAGCAACACCGCATATTAAACCTGATGTACAAGACCTAGATTGTGATTTCTATGTGTTCTCAGGTCATAAGGTGTGTGGACCAACAGGAACTGGTGTTCTTTATGGAAAAGAAGCATGGTTAAATAAATTACCACCTTATCAAGGAGGAGGAGAGATGATCAAGACTGTGACTTTTGAGAAAACAACGTATGCATGTTTACCACACAAATTTGAGGCAGGTACGCCGAATATTGCTGGAGGAATTGTATTAGGAGTTGCTTTAGATTATCTAAACGGAATAGGGTTTGATAAAATAGCTGCTTATGAACATGAGCTTTTAGAGTATGGAACGAAGCGTTTATCTGAAATAGAAGGACTTAAAATATATGGGACTGCTAAAGAGAAGACTTCAGTGATTTCTTTTAATCTAGAAGGTATTCATCCTTATGATGTTGGAGTTATTGTAGATAAACTTGGTGTAGCGGTACGTACAGGACATCATTGTACGCAACCTATTATGGACTTTTTTGGCATTCCAGGTACAATTAGAGCTTCATTTGCTTTCTATAATACGAAAGAGGAAATCGATGTGTTAGTAGAAGCAGTGAAGAAAGCACAAATGATGTTATCATAATAAGTAAATAAAGAAAATATAACGATATGACAATTAAAGAAATTCAAGAAGAGATAATTGACGATTTTTCAATGTTCGACGATTGGATGCAACGTTATGAATATATTATTGAATTAGGAAAAAGTCTTCCGTTAATCGATCCTCAATATCAAGTAGAAGAGAACTTGATTAAGGGATGTCAATCACAAGTGTGGTTACATGCTGAGTTACAAGACGACAAGGTCGTTTTTACAGCAAATAGTGATGCTATTCTAACGAAAGGAATTATTGCTATTCTGATTCGAGTTTTTTCAGGACAGAGAACAGAAGATATCCTAAATGCGGATATGTCTTTTATTGACGAGATAGGTCTAAAAGAACATTTGTCTCCAACTAGAGCAAATGGATTAGTTTCAATGATAAAACAAATTAAAATGTATGCTTTAGCTTATCAAGCTAAACAATAAATTTATAGAGTATGGAAGAAGTAGATGTACAACAATTAGGGGAGAATATAGTTAAGGTTCTTAAAACTATTTATGACCCAGAGATTCCTGTAGATATATATGAGCTAGGATTAATTTATGATGTTTTTGTTAATGAGAATTATGATGTTAAGATTCTTATGACATTAACTTCACCTAACTGTCCTGTAGCAGAGACTCTACCAATGGAAGTAGAGGAAAAGGTACGATCAATAGACAATGTAAAAAGTGTTGAGATTGAATTAACTTTTGAGCCTTCTTGGACAAAAGATTTAATGAGTGAAGAGGCTAAGCTAGAATTGGGAATGCTTTAATTATGGAAGGGGAAATTGTAAATAAAGTTGCTAATAGCGCTCTAAGAGTTTTTGACCTAGAAGAGCTATATCCTACGAATCCTCGTATGGATATCGATATAGCACAGTGGTTATATGAGGGTTTTGTACTTAGAGAGAAAGAATTCAGAGCTGCATTAAAAGAAGTAGATTGGTCTCTTTATGAGAATGCTTACGTAGGATTGTTCTGTTCTACAGATGCTATTCTTCCAGGATGGGCATATATGCTTTTGACAAGTCATCTTCAACCTGTTGCCAAACGTATATTTTTAGGTGATAGAGCACATTTAGAAAAGTCTATTTATCAAGAATTGTTATTTTCTTTAGATTATTCTCAATATGCGGATTTACCAGTGATAATTAAAGGTTGTTCAAAGAAGGAAATTCCTGAGGAGGCGTATGTTTTAGCAACCCAATTAATGATGAATCACGCACGTTCAGTGATGTTTGGAGAAGCATGTTCTGCTGTACCTGTGTATAAACGTACAATTAAAAAGTAGTCCATTCTTTGCTATTTTAACTTATTGTTATTATTTTTGATTAAAATTTTAACAATATGAAGAGACTTTTATTAGGAGTGTGCGCTTTCTTAGCAGTGTATTCGGCTCAGGCTCAGGAAACTGAGGCTAATGCGGCAACAGAAGCTGTTAGCCCATGGACAAGAACAGGTAATTTTACTTTTTTACTTAACCAATCTAGCTTCTCAAATTGGCAAGCTGGTGGAGATAATAACGTATCTGGAAGTTTAAAAGTAAATTATGATTTCAATTACAAACAAGGTGATTGGAACTGGGATAATAAAATAATTGCTAGTTACGGTCTTACTAAGTTAAAAGGGCAAGATCAGAAGAAAACTGATGATAAACTAGAGTTTAACTCATTGCTAGGTAAAAAGGCTGAAGGTAACTGGTTCTATTCTGCATTCTTGAATTTCAAGACTCAGATGGATAGAGGGATAGATAAAGATGGAGTATACAACTCACACTTTATGTCTCCAGCTTATTTACAAGTAGGACCTGGTATGTTGTGGAAAAAGAGTGATAATTTGAAAGTGAATATTGCACCTGCTACTTCACGTTTCATTTTAGTTCATGACCACTTTACAGAGTTTGGTGATGCTTTTGGTGTCGAAAAAGGTAAATCAATGAAATACCAACTGGGGATGTCAGTTAATGGATACTACAAATTCGACATTATGGAGAATGTATCTGTTGAGAATATCTTAAACTTATATTCTAACTATTTGAAAAAACCAGAGAATGTGGTAATTGATTATCAGTTGAATGTAGTGATGAAGATTAATAAATATCTTTCTACAAACTTTACATTCCAAACAATCTACGATGACTTAGCTTATAAAGGCTTCCAAGTTAGAGAGATGGTAGGTGTAGGAGTAAACTACAACTTCTAATAGAATAAATACAAAGTAAAAAGGTTGGCATTCGCCAACCTTTTCTTTTTTTATAATAGGTTTATTCCTTTTTGTTCTGCATCTTTTCTTACTTCTTCTGGCCAAATACTTGCTTGTACTTCTCCAATATGTTTTTTACGTAATAAAAACATACAAATTCTTGATTGACCTAGACCTCCACCTATACAAAGAGGTAACTTGTCCTCAAGAAGTAAACTGTGATATAGCAACGATTTTTTATCTAAAGCTCCTGCTAACTCTAATTGATGCTCTAAAGCTTCTTTATCTACTCTAATTCCCATAGAAGATAGTTCTAGTGATTTACCATGAACGGGGTTCCATACTAGTAAATCTCCATTCAACCCTTTATAACCATCTTCTGTAGGAGTAGTCCAATCGTCATAGTCGGCTGATCGACTATCATGTGGGTGTCCATTAGATAGCTTTCCTCCAATTCCTATAATAAAAACAGCTCCATATTCTTTCGCTATTGCATGTTCTCTTTCTTTTGAAGTAAGAGTAGGGTATAGTTGTAAAAGTTGCTCAGAATGGATAAAAGATAGTTTTTTAGGCAGGATAGGTTCTATTCCTAGTTCTTCATATATTCTGTGTTCTGTGTCTAGCAATGTTTGATAGATTGAACGTACTATATTTTTCAAATAACTTAGAGTTCTATCAGATTTTTCAATGCGTAATTCCCAGTCCCATTGATCGACATAGATAGAGTGTATAGGACTGCTATCCTCATCTGGACGAAGGGCTTTCATATCTGTTAGAATTCCTTCATGAGCATCTAATTCTAGTTCTTGTAGTCTAATTCTTTTCCATTTTGCTAATGAATGTACTACTACGCCGCGATTGTTGTTTAGAAATTTTACAGGGAATGATACTGGACGTTCTATACCATTTAGATCATCATTAATTCCTGTGCCTTCATTTACAATCATAGGTGATGATATAGGATATAGATTAAGTGCATCACATAGTCCTTTAGAGAATTGTTCTTTGACTAATGCAATGGATTTTTCTGTTTGTAAAATTTCTTTTTTGCTCATGATTTTTTGTTTTTGAATTTGTTTTAAAATAAAAAAGGCTCCTCAGAGAGGAGCCTTTAAACGGATAATGAAATAATATATAATTAACTTAAATCAATGCCAATAGGATTCCTCTTTGAGTCGTAGAAACGATTCAAATTATTATTAGAGAAATTATTGTTCATTGATAAATACATATAATCAGCTTTTTAGCAATAGTGTAAAAATAGAAAAAATATTATTATCTAATCTTCTTTTACTAATTAATTTATAAACAAATATTTTATTCTTCTTCTGAAGATTCAATTAAATGGTCATAATCCGGGAATAAAAAGTTGTTATAAGGGAAACGTGTAATGTGGATTTCACGTACTGCTTCATACACTTTCTTTCTAAACTCTTCAAAGTTTTCTTTGTTTGTTGCAGAGATAAAAATAGCATTGTTTTCACCTACTTTATTCATCCAAGTCTTCTTCCACTCTTCTATCGAATAGTGTTTTGAAGTGCGTTCTGTCATTAGATCATCCTCTTCTATTCTCTCTGGTTGATAAGCATCTATTTTGTTAAATATCATAATAGTAGGCTTGTCATTACTCTTGATATCCTTAAGAATCTCATTTACAGATTCGATGTGATCTACGAAGTCATGGTGAGAAATATCTACTACGTGTAATAATAGATCTGCTTCTCTTACTTCATCTAAGGTACTTTTGAATGACTCAACCAACTGAGTAGGTAGTTTACGAATAAAACCTACAGTATCTGACAATAAGAATGGCAAGTTGCCAATTACGATTTTACGTACAGTTGTATCTAATGTTGCAAACAACTTATTCTCTACGAATACTTCACTTTTACCTACAGCATTCATCAGTGTAGACTTCCCTACGTTAGTATATCCTACCAATGCTACACGTACCATCGCTCCACGGTTTCCTCTTTGAGAAGCCATTTGCTTATCGATTACCTTTAGTTTATCTCTTAAAAGGGTAATACGGTCACGTACGATACGTCTATCTGTTTCTATCTCTGTCTCTCCAGGACCTCTCATCCCAATACCTCCACGTTGTCTCTCTAAGTGAGTCCACATACCAGATAGCCTTGGTAATAAATACTGGAATTGTGCTAGTTCTACTTGAGTTCTTGCATAAGAAGTTTGTGCTCTTTGAGCAAAGATATCTAGGATTAAGTTAGTACGATCTAGTACTTTACAGTCTAATTCCCTAGAAATATTCTTTTGTTGAGCAGGCGATAGTTCATCATCGAATATCACGGTATGAATATCGTTCTCTACAATATAATTATGAATTTCTTGCATCTTCCCAGTACCAACAAAGGTCTTAGGATTCGGCTTGTCCATTTTCTGTGTAAAACGCTTATATACTTGTCCTCCTGCTGTAAATGTCAAAAACTCTAATTCGTCTAAATACTCATTTAGCTTTGATTCATCTTGATCTTGTGTAATGATTCCAACGATTACAGAACGTTCAAAATTTATTTCTTCTCTATCAATCATATAAACTATATTATAGTGCAAAATTACTAAAATTGTAAGACTAAATAAGAAGATACTTTAAAATACTGTCTTTTAATTTGTTATCACTACCCTTGAAATGTGGAATATTATGAAAACATTTACTCTTTTTATGAAATCAAATAAGTTTTACTCTTTGTTTTTCAGTATCTTGCTATAGATTGTTATGGTACATTTTTTGCCATTATAGAAGAAGTGATAACATTTTATACTTTTTGAAATGAAAATAATACAATATATATTTCTAGTTATTTTTTCTCTTACTGGAGCTTTAAGTTTTGGACAGAGAGCTGTCGTAACAGCTAATAACTATGACATTAGTGATAATTTAGACCTTCAAGCTGTAGCTTCTATATTTGGAGAGTCTAAAGATTTATCTGATTTTGAATTTAGACTGAATGACCCTAATTTGAGAATTAATAACCTTGACTTAAATAGAGATGGTTATGTAGATTATCTACGAGTTGTGGAATTAGTGGAAGGAAGAACACACCTTATTGTGATTCAAGCTGTATTAGGTAAGGATCTTTTTCAAGATGTAGCAACTATTGAAGTAGAAAAAGATACAAGAGAAAATGTTGTATTAATGCAGGTAGTTGGAAACTCTTATCTCTATGGACCTAATTATATTTATGAGCCTGTTTATTTAAGTAGACCACCTATGTTTACTTTATTCTGGACTAGTAATTACAGAGCATATCACTCATCTTGGGGGTGGGGGTATTACCCTGATTATTATTATCATTATTCGCCATACAGCACTGATCGATACATGAGCCATGTTAATATTCAGATTAATCATTATAATAATTACTATTATTCAAGTAACCGATACAGCACACAGGCTCAGAATATGTATCAAGGGGTGGCTCAATCTTCTTATGAAAGGCAAAATCCTAATCAATCTTTTAGAACCAGATATAGTGAGGATAGTTTTTATAATAGAAAAGATTTAACCAATACTAGAGGTAGCTCTAACTCACGAAGTGAATATTCAGTAGACAGTAACCAGAACCCAAATTACAGAAGATCTGCTTATACGGATAATAGTAGTACATCTAGTAATGGAAACAGTAACTCTCGTTCTAGTTACAGTAGAGGTAGTAGTTCTACAGATAATACTGGTTCTAGTTCTTATAATAGAGGAGAGGCGATATCGAATACAGGAAGCAACAATTCTCGTTCTAGCTACAGTAGAGGTAACTCTTCTAGTAATGCGAGCTCATCGTCTAATAATTCCTCTTATTCTAGATCTAGTTATAGTAGAGGAAGTTCATCTTATCCTAGTAGCTCTAGCAATAGTAGTTATAGTCGTTCGTCTAGTAGTTCATCTTATCCTAGTAACTCATCATCTAGATCTAGTTATAGTAGAGGTAGCTCATCTTATCCGAGTAGTTCTAGCAATAGTAGCTACAGTCGTTCGTCTAGTAGTTCTTACCCTAGTAGCTCATCAAGTAGTAACTATAGCCGCTCATCTTCTGGAAGTAGCTCATCAGGCTACAGTAGAGGAGGAAGCAGTAGTTCATCTTCATCGTCTAGATCTAGTTATAGTCGATAATTTAAATGTAAATAAGCTAGTTTTAGCACTAAATAAGAAAAGGCGAAGTATCATTACTTCGCCTTTTCTGTATGCTTTAGATATGTGTTATTTAAAGATGTCATTTAAGATTTTAGCTAATCTTAATCCTCCTTTTAGTAATTGACTTTCTACGTTGTCTTTGTGATCAAAGTGGTATCTGTAGCTTAGAGACTCTTCAGGCTCTACACTAGCATATAGTTTATTCGCCATCGTGTACGAATCATAGATCCAATCTTCTAATGTACCAGAAGTGATTTTTTGATTGTAGTTAGCACCGTGTACATCTAGTACAGTAGCATATTCTGTATAGCTGTATTTATCGAAATCAACTAGAGCAGAGTCCCATAGACTGTGTAAGTTAGTTGCTTTTCTAAACCATTCTATCTTTACTCTATTTCCACCAAGATCTTCTGGTCTACCGATGTGTAGTGGTTGATGAGCATCACCGATGATATGGATTAAGAAGTACAGATTCTCTTGTTTTTTTGCTAACGGAAGATTCTTGTCTTTTAACTCTTCGATAAGGATAAGAGCTCTTTTATATAAGTTTTCATCTGTAGAGTTCGCTAGTTCTTTATCGAATGCTTGTCTATCTAGATCACCAGGCATATTGATATAGTGCCAGCTATCTGCGAACTTCCAAGAAGGATCTGACTTTAAAAAGTCTGGCCAGTTAGCCCAATACGCTAATTGTTGGTTGCCAATGATTTCTTTTAATTGTTTTTTAGCTTTTTTGCTTAGGTTTCTTTCTGCTAATTCAGCTACTACTCTGTGACCAGTAGTACCCCAAGCAAATACATTAGCTGTCTGTAATGCAAAGAATGCAACTACAAATAGGGATAATAATTTCTTCATAATATTATTCGTTAAATAGAGCTATAAGTTCTGTAGCATCACTTGGTTTCATCTTTCCTGCGATAACTAAACTCAACTGTTTACGTCTTAAGGCTCCGATGTATCTTTCTTTCTCTAAATCTGTTTCAGGTATTAGCTCAGGGATAGCTACAGGATGACCTGTATCATCTACAGCTACGAATGTATAGATAGCTTCATTTGCTTTTTTCTTTATTCCTGATTCTCTGTCTTCGATCCATACATCTAAGTACACTTCCATAGATGAGTTAAATGAGCGAGATATTTTAGCCTCCACAGTTACTACACTTCCTAGAGGAATGGGTCTGTTAAAAGCGACGTGGTTCACTGATGCCGTAACACATACTCTGCGCGAGTGTCTTCTAGCAGCGATACCAGCAGCTCTATCCATACGAGCTAATAATTCTCCACCGAACATATTATTAAGTGGGTTAGTCTCTCCTGGTAGAACTAAGTCTGTCATTAAAGTAGCTGATTCAGATACTAATTTTGCTTCCATTGTTATTATTTTCGACAAATATAGGCACATTAAATAAAAATCCCGAACCTTTTCAGATTCGGGATATATGTTTTAACTATTTATTGTACTAAAATCCAAGCATCAATATTGACAGTATTATGTATTTTTCTCATTTCTCGCTGAGCCTCTTGTTGAGTCGTATAGCTACCATAAGAGACAGGGTAGACTCCATATTTTGTACGAGATAGTGCTTTTGCACCTTCATACCCTTTTTTCTGTAGTTTCTTAGCCTCAGATAGAGATGTTTGTTCTGATCTAAAAGCACATGCGATAACGTGGTAAGGGGTACTTACTGTCTCTTCTATAAGCTCCTCTTCTTCTTTTACTGGAATAGAGATAGTAGTGGCTGTAGGTTCTATGATAAAGGTCGCTTGTTGTATTTTATTTTCTACTTTACTCTGAACATTTTTACTTACAGTATATGCCTCATCATTTAAGTAGGCTTCATATCCTTTGTTTACAAATACTCCAGCTGTACTGATAAATAAAGCTACTACAGCAGCATATTTAAAGAAAGTATACTTTTTATTTGTTTTAACAGTAGGTACAGTAACAGTTTCAGCAAGTGGTATGATAGGAGATCGCTCTATCGTCTTTGCCATTACTGTAGACAGACCAAAAGAGGTCATTAAGTAATTGCTATTAGAAGCAGGTTCGAATACTAGATTACCTTCAGAGTTTGTTTGGAATACACCTACATTCAGTAATTCTAGACTACCGATATTGCTCAACTCTACTTCCCATCCTTTAATATTCTGATTGATTAATAAAACAGCTTCATCATAAGAGATATTCTCTTCTACAGCGATATGATTAGCTAATAACCCATCGTTATGCTTAATATTCGCATTAAAAGAAAGACTCTTCTGTGGAGGGAAGAAACATTGTTTCTCCTCACTGTAATATGATGACTTGATTTCTGTCAATAGAGCTCCAAAACCAGGAATGATTACACACTGGTATCTATAAAGCAAAGCTGATATGTATTTTTCGATCTTCATAAAGACAAAATTACATTAAACAATAACTAATCAAAAAAATATTCACTATTATTTTTAACAACCTATAACTTTTTTATCTATAGTAAGTTATATTTCTAAAACAAATGAAAGAATATCGTGGCTTGACGTGATATTGGATAGGTTTTTGAGGCTGTGAAGTGAAGATACAAATACTATAATTGATTACCAATTTACCTATGGAAGAAGAAACGTTATTTTATATGTTGGCATTACAATCGACTGTGGGAGTTGGTCCAATAACAGCTAAGCGATTATTAGAGTACTTCGGTTCTCCTAAAGCAGTCTTTTTAGCCAAAGAAAAGGATGTCATTGCTGTACATCGGATTGGTAGTATGTTATGGAGAAGTCTTCAAGATAACAATGTCTTAAAAAGAGCCGAACAAGAATTAAAAAACATTGAGAAGTATCACTTGTCTTGTTTTGATTATACAGATAGTTGTTACCCCACTTTATTGAAAGAGTGTGAGGATAGCCCTTTATTGTTATTTAGCACAGTACCTAGTATCAGTTTAGACAATAGAAAGGTTATTAGCTTTATAGGGACACGTAATCCAAGCAAAAGAGGTGTGGAAATCTGTATGGAATTAATAAGTGATCTAAAGTCGTATAACCCCATTATTGTGAGCGGTCTAGCCTACGGAGTAGATATTACCGCACATATAGCAGCTTTAGATAATGGTTTAGATACTTATGCTGTTCTTGGACATGGGTTGAATAGAATTTATCCTGATGTTCACACGGCGGTAGCTAGGCGTATTGAAGAACAGGGTGGGGCTTGTCTATCCGAGTTTTGGGTGAGCAGTAAGGTAGATAGAGAGAACTTTATTCAACGCAATCGCATTGTCGCAGGGATGTCTCAGGCTACTATTGTTATTGAAAGTGCTATTAAGGGAGGCTCTATGTCTACAGTGACCTTTGCTAATGATTATAACAGAGACGTTTTTGCTGTTCCTGGGAGAGTGGGTGATATTATGAGTGCAGGTTGCAATCATCTTATTCAAAAGAATAAAGCTCAATTATTAACTTCTGCTAAAGAGATTGTTGAAACCCTAAACTGGGATGCTCAAGCTAAAGCGCCTAAAGTTATTCAACCCCAACTGTTTCTAGATCTCAATCCTGATGAACAGTTGATAGTTAATTATTTGAGTAAGCATGATCGTGAGTTATTAGATATTATAGCACTCAGCTGTTCTCTACCGATTTATAAGGTAAGTAGTATCCTGCTTAATTTAGAAATGCTGGGTGTAGTAAGGCCATTGCCAGGTAAGTATTTTGAGCTTGTATAATAGCGATAAATACATAAGCCTTACACAGAGGTAAGGCTTATAAGATATCTTAAGAAAGGGTATAGAAGACTATTTAGCACTTCCGTAACCTAATTTCTCTCTTACTTTATTTAGAGTTCCTGTAGCGATCACAGACGCTTTCTCTGCACCGATCCCTAATAGACGATCTACTTCTTCTAAGTTGTTGATATAGTACTCGTATTTCTCACGAATATCTTTAAACTTCTCAACGATAAGTTCGAAAAGTTCTTGTTTTGCATGTCCATAACCATAGTTACCTCCTAAGTATTTAGCTCTCATCGCTTCTATTTGTTCTGGAGTAGCTAATAGTTTATAGATCGTGAATACATTACAAGTATCAGGGTTCTTTGGATCCTCTAGAGGAGTACTATCTGTCTCGATGCTCATAACCTCTTTTCTCAATACTTTATCAGTTTGGAAGATATTGATGGTATTGTGCCTAGACTTAGACATTTTGTTTCCATCTGTACCGGGTACTACCATTACTTCCTCTTGGATTTTTACCTCTGGTAATACAAAAGTTTCTCCCATTTGGTGATTAAAACGAGATGCTACATCACGTGTAATCTCTAAATGTTGCATTTGGTCTTTTCCTACTGGTACGAATTCTGCATCGTATAGTAAGATATCCGCTGCCATCAACATTGGGTAAGTAAATAACCCTGCATTAACATCAGATAAAACATCTGCCTTATCTTTAAACGAATGAGCTAATGTTAGACGTTGGTATGGAAAGAAGCAACTTAAGTACCAAGTAAGCTCAGTTGTTTGCGGTACATCTGACTGGCGGTAAAAAGTTACATGATTAACGTCTACACCACAAGCAAGCCAAGTAGCCGCAACACTATAGGTATTTTCTTGTAAAGTTTTAGCGTCCTTAATTTGCGTTGCAGAGTGCAAGTTCGCAATAAAAATAAAAGACTCATTCTCTTTTTTGTTTGCCATTTCTACTGCTGGTAGAATAGCTCCTAAAAGATTCCCTAAGTGTGGAGTTCCTGTACTTTGAACTCCTGTTAGAATTTTAGCCATTGCGTGATATTAATTATTTAAAAAGCAAAGATAAGCGAATTGAAGTTTATTTGCCTTGTTTTTACTAGTCAATGTAGTTATATGGTGTTAGAATTGTTTATTTTTGAAGTTAGTAAAAGATAGAATTTGTAATACAAATGGTGAAAAGTATAAGTGTGTTTTTCAGTTCACTTTGGCGACTGTGGTTTTATATCTGGATGGTAATCGTTATTTTAATATTATCTCCTTTTTTATTGATAACGATTGGATCAGAGAAGACATATCCTCAGTTTTTTAAAGTAGCTCGTATCTGGGCTATTCTCGTATTTTACGGCATAGGGATGAGGTATAAGATAGAAGAAGAAACTCCGCTAGAGAGAGGGAAGAGTTATATGTTTATTGCTAATCATACTTCGATGTTAGACATTATGATGATGCTTATTCTTGTAAAGGACAATCCTTTTGTCTTTGTAGGGAAGAAAGAATTATCGAGTATTCCAGTGTTTGGGTTCTTTTATAAACGTGCCTGTATTCTAGTAGATAGAAAGGATGCAAGAAGTAAGAAGCAAGTATTCGACAGTGCACAAGAGCGTCTAAGTAGAGGGCTGAGCATCTGCATTTTTCCTGAAGGCGGAGTGACAGATGATAGAACGATCATACTAGACAGTTTTAAGGATGGTGCTTTTCGGCTAGCTATAGATCATCAGATACCGATAGCTCCTTTAGCATTTGGTAGATTGAGACATTATTTTCCTTTTGTATGGGGGATAGGCCACCCAGGAGTGGTACCAGTTAAGATATTTCCTTGTATAGAAACGAAAGGGCTGACCCTAGAGAACAAAAAAGAAGTAAGAGATACAGCTTTTAATCTATTATATGATCCTGTGCTAGAATGGGAGAAGGAGTATAAAGCGAAATAATGCAAAAAGCGGTGAGACAACGAAGATCTCACCGCTTTTTTAGTTATAGTGTGGTTTATGGATTCACAGTTGTATGATACCTGCTCCTGAAATTCTACCACTAGCATGAACGAAGTCATTCATAGATTGGTTTTGTTCAGGTGATAATTTACTGTAATTAATATCAAGTTTAGAACGGCTCATAGATAAATCAAACAGTGCTTTTTGAATTTCTTTTTGACGACCTGCATCTGTTGAAGCTTTAAATTCTTCTACTAATGCTATCTCTTGCTGATAAGAAGCAATTACATCTTGTTGTGGTACGTCAGGTAATGTTAGTTCTAATGCGTTTGGTTCTGTAATGGTACATTCGCCTCCAGCAACCATGTTCTGTTGGTGAAAACCTTTGCTCTCTGCAGGTAAATCTTCATCGTAGAAAGCGATAAACTCAGCTTTAGTAAAGAATTTATTGTAGAAGTTACCTACTGCATTCTTATTATGTGTAATCTGTTCTGCAGGATATTCTTCACCTAAGAAATAGGTACATCTGTATAGGTTATTATCTATAAAAAGCGCATTAGTCGATTTAATATTATCTTCATAGAGTACATTATCAATAAGTACTTCTCTTGTAATAGAACCAAATTTGTCAAAGTTGCCTTCTGTAGCATATACCATCGAGAAGATATAGTGCGGTTCTAAAGTTGGGTTGATGATACCACCAGAGTTTTGTTTGAATACGTTGAACTTGTTTTTTTGTCCATTGTAGTCTAATTCGTGTATACCATTATCTAGCTTTAGTACCTCAAAGGTATTTGGTGCTAAGGTATATTTCTTTTCATCTAGTGATACTGTAATCTCTTTATCAGTCGGATTAGACAGGTAAAAATCATGTCTTTTAAACGGATCGTCACAGCTAATAAAGGTTGTAATTGTTAGCAAGAGTGCTAATAATCGTAATTTCATACTATTTTTTATGTTTTATTGAACAACAAAATTAAGTGATTCTTCTTTTAGTGCCTAGTGTTAATGGATTATTATTTAAAAGGCGTTGGTGTTGTTGAAATACTTTTTTTGTACTATTTAACGTTATTATGTATTGATTAATAGATATATGGCTTTAGATAGACATGATAAGAAAATTGTATTGAGAGGAATATTTAGTAGCTTACCTATTCTAATAGGGCTATTTGTGTTGTTTATCATTGCAGAAGGTAAAGGAGTTTTTCTAATTCCTTGTAATACTCTATGTTAGTGGTTTTATGTATATAGCAGTATTGACGTTACGATATACTGCACTAGCAGGATTTATAGGTTGATATATAAAAAAATCCCTCACAATAACATTGTAAGGGATTCGTATTTAAGGATAGAAACAATTAAGCTTCTTTATTTTTGATTTCGTCCTTGATTAATTGTTCAAGTTCTTCCATTAGTTCAGGGTTGTCTTTAATCACTGATTTTACAGCATCACGACCTTGTCCTAATTTAGTATCACCGTAGCTAAACCAAGATCCGCTTTTCTTCACGATTTCATAGTCAACAGCCATATCCAGTACTTCACCTACTTTAGAGATACCTTCACCATACATGATGTCAAACTCAGCAGTACGGAAAGGAGGTGCTACTTTATTCTTAACGATTTTTACCTTCGTTCTGTTACCGATCACATTCTCACCATCTTTGATCTGAGTAGATTTACGGATATCTAGACGTACAGAAGCGTAGAATTTCAATGCGTTACCTCCTGTAGTAGTCTCAGGGTTACCGAACATTACACCGATTTTATCACGTAACTGGTTAATGAAGAATACAGTACAGTTAGTCTTGCTAATAGTAGAAGTTAACTTTCTCAAAGCTTGAGACATTAAACGAGCGTGTAATCCCATTTTAGAATCTCCCATCTCTCCTTCGATTTCACTCTTAGGAGTTAAGGCAGCAACAGAGTCAATTACTACTAAGTCAATAGCTCCAGAACGGATTAGGTTTTCCGCAATCTCTAATGCTTGTTCCCCATTGTCTGGTTGAGATATAATTAAGTTGTCGATGTCTACACCTAGTTTTTGTGCATAGAAACGGTCAAAAGCGTGCTCCGCATCAATGAATGCTGCTATACCACCTGCTTTTTGTGCTTCTGCGATAGCGTGTAAAGTTAAAGTCGTCTTACCTGATGATTCTGGACCGTATATCTCTATAATTCTTCCTCTAGGAAATCCTCCTACACCTAATGCAAGGTCAATACCTAGTGATCCAGAAGAAATAACTTCTACCTCTTCTACAGCAGTATCTCCCAACTTCATTACTGTTCCTTTACCATAAGTTTTGTCTAACTTATCAAGTGTAAGTTGTAACGCTTTTAATTTTGCTTCTTTATCTGCACTCATTTTTTATAAAAATTAGATTCTTACTGATGTAAAAGTAATATAAATTAATTACAGTCCAAGAGAGTTATATCATTATGCTATGAATTATAGCAGGGAGGTGTGTTCTCTTTGCTATGATATAATTTATAGCAATGCGTTGTTTTTTATCTCTTTATCATTAACGCCAATTCGACTCGAGCTAGCTGTCTCTTGGTTCTGCGTATTTATGGGTCACATACCTATAGCTTTATACCGAGATGCTAGGGGATTTCTTGAGGTTTGCTTGCACCTTTCTTCGAGAAAAGCGCTCTTTAGGCTAGTAAACTCCTAGAAAAGTGCAGGCAATCTCCACGAAAGTGCAAGCTAAGGACCTTATTAGAAGAGAACTATTTGCTTTTTAAAACTCGTCAACTTTATCTTTAATCTCTATGATTTCGCTAATATATAGGATAGAAATTTTTTTTGAGGTGAGGGTAAGTTTGTTTGAATTAATGTCTTAATGGGAAGATTGGTCTTTCGTTTTTAAGTTTCTTATACCATACTCATGTTATTTAAGGTTAGTTTTTTTGTGTAGGAAGTTACTTATCCCGACTTTTGTAACAAATAGAAACACAATGAAATTACCAATATTAGCATACGGAAATAAAATATTAAAAGTAGACTGTGATATGATAGATAGCAGTTCTGAAGATCTAAATAAGCTTATCGATAATATGTGGGAGACTATGGAGCATGCTTATGGATGTGGGCTAGCAGCTCCTCAGATAGGTGAGACTAAACAGCTATTCGTAGTAGATAGTGTAGTGATGTATGAGAATGCAGAAGACGATGAGCGCAAAGCTAATTTCGCTGAGGGAGATACAGGGATGCGCGAGACGTTTATCAACGCACGTATTATCGGTAAGTCTGATGAGACATGGGATGAGATAGAGGGATGTCTAAGTATTCCCGATATTTTTAAGCGTGTTACACGTCCATGGTCTATCACGATAGAGTATCTAGATAGAGATTTTAAACCTCATACTAAGACGTTCCACGGTACTACAGCGCGTATTATACAACATGAGTATGACCATACTAGAGGGGTCTTATTTACTGATCGATTAAGCTCATTGACTAAAAAGTTGATAGGTACAAAGCTTAATAAGATTATGAATGGTAAGGTATTTACTGATTATAAAATGAAATTGTAAGGAATACAGAAGTCGCCTTTATAGCGACTTTTTTGTTTTCTGCATACAAGGTATTATTAGGTGAGAATAAAGTGATTTAGAAAGTGTATATATGATTATGTACTCCTCTGAGAATATGAATAGAAGAGGTCTGTTCTTTTTTTAACTAAAAAACGATTTTTATAAGAAAAGTTTATTTGTAATTTACTGTTTTACTTATCATTACGAGGTTGGTTAAATTATTCTTAATTTTATTTTTTCACACTTCTCTATCCTACATTTGATCCAACAAAAACAAAGATTTATATCGCTATGAAATTAACAAAAATGACTTTAGCTATTGCATTAGTAGCTATCACTTTCGCTTCTTGTAAACAACAAACTGAAGCTCCTGTATCTGAAGAAACAACAACTACTGAAGTAGTAGAAGAGACTACAGCGCCTGAGGCTGTGGACACTACAGTATTAGTTGCGTCTTGGACACAACCAAACCCTATTAATGATAAAGAAGTACAAGGATTCGAACTAAAAGAGGACGGAACAGCTACTTCTATTAATATGGCTACGCTTAAAACAAATAAGTGGTGGGTAGAAGGAGATAAATTGTTCTTAGAACAAGAGAGTATCGGTAATGGTACATCTAGTGTAGATACTGTGTCATACCAATTTGAGGTGGTTGATGGTAAAACATTAAACCTAGTGAATGGTGAATCAAAAGATTCATTCACTAAAAAGTAATCTAATTTAGATTTTTTAAGTACAAATGAAACAAACAGTTCTTGCTTTAGCTTTTGTAGCTATCGCTTTCGCTTCTTGTAAACAACAGACAGAAGCACCAGTAGTGGAAGAAACTACACCAACAGAAACAGTAGCTGAGTCTACTCCTGTAATTCTTGATATGAAACACTTGGTAGGTGCATGGACGCAGCCAAATGGAGCAGATGCAAGCTTGCTACAAGGTTTCGAACTAAAAGAGGACGGGACAATGTCTGCTATCAAGGACAAGGCTAACGAATTTACTAAATGGAAGATGATAGACAATACTGTTATCTTCGAAACAGCGATGGTAGGTACTGATTCTACTTCTGTGAAGTCTGCTACGTTTACGTATGAGGTGACAGATCAGAATACATTAAAGCTTACTGCTAATGGTGTGACGGAAGTGTTCACTAAACAATAAGAACTACTATTATTTATATAAACGAAAGCTACCTCAAAAGGGTAGCTTTCGTTATTTTTGTAAGTATAATATAGATGTGATTATGGAACATAAAGAGCTTAATTTGTCAGTAGTAGAGCTAAAGTCGTTTATCCCATGTAAAGACTTTGAGGTGTCTAAAGCGTTCTATACAGCTATTGGGTTTAAGATAGTATGGCAGAGTGAAGAACTGTGTCTGCTGGACTGTGGAACCGAGAAGTTCTTTTTACAGAATTTTTATAATCAAGAGGCAGCGGAGAATCTAATGTTTCACTTGCAGGTAGAGAGTGCAGATGATTGGTACACGTATTTGCAAAACCTAGATCTTCAGTCAAAATATGCTATCCGACTGACAGCTGTGGAAGACAGAGTGTGGAAGATGAGAGACTTCGTATTAATAGATCCTTCTGGAGTACTGTGGCGTATAGCACATAATATCTGATCATAAGGTTATATAAGAAAGAGGATTGATTCATCAAATCAATCCTCTTTCTTATTGTAGAGTAATGTATCTACTTAATAAAACTAAGTGTCTTATCAGACCATTCACCGATAAGGGGTAATGGTTTTTTCTTTTCTCCTGCTGCATTAAGTATTCCCATAATCATATACAGAAGGATGATTAAGTATATTACTATTGCTATCATACCTGCAATGACCGGGAATATACCTGCTATTACTCGTATGACAAGTGATAAAACGAAGCTTAAGATTAATACACCAAATGATTGTCTTAAGTGGTATTTTAGTAAGTCATTTGCTTTTTCTTTTCCTACAAAGAATGCTACTAACCATCCAATTAATGTGATGTATGATACGATTGATAAAGTTTTATTATCCATTTCTATTAAGTTTATATGAAACAAATATCTGTATAATTGTCTCATATATTATTGATTAGGCTCGTCTATTTAAGAAAAATGGCTGTTTATAGGGATATTTAAGAAGTGCATTATCGTGTTTTATTTATATGATAGATCAATTCATAAATGTGGTGACTATTTGTAAAGGTTATGTTTGTATTAGAAGCTGGGGTTCTGAAAAAAGGATTGAATAATTTGATAGTTAACTATTTATGTAAATTTTATAAGGTTCAATTCTCATTTTTAAATCTAAATAGTATCTTTGCACCGAAATTCTTCCATTTAGGATTTCAAACATATATAATCTACACTTAAAAGTATATAGCATGCAACTGTATAACACATTAAGCGCAGAGGAAAGAGCAGAACTTATCGAGCAGGCGGGAGAGAACCGTTTGACTTTATCTTTCTATGCGTACGCCAAAATAGAAAACCCACAACAATTTAGAGACGATTTATTCCTAGCTTGGGATGCATTAGACGCTTTAGGACGTACTTATGTAGCTCACGAGGGGATCAATGCTCAGATGTCTGTGCCTGCATCTAAGTTTGATGCATTCAGAGAGACGTTAGAGCAATATGACTTCATGAAAGGTATTCGCCTAAATGTAGCTGTAGAGCAAGATGACTTATCATTCTTAAAGCTAACAGTAAAGGTTAGACACAAGATCGTAGCAGACGGATTGAACGATGATACATTCGATGTGACGAATAAGGGAATTCACTTAAAGGCAAAAGAATTCAACGAATTATTAGAAGACCCAAATACGGTAGTAGTGGACTTTAGAAACCACTATGAGAGTGAAGTAGGGCACTTCGTAGGAGCGATCACTCCAGACGTGGACACATTCCGTGAATCACTGCCAATCATCAAAGACCAGTTAGAAGACATCAAAGAGGAGAAAAACCTACTGATGTACTGTACAGGAGGTATCCGCTGTGAGAAAGCATCCGCTTACTTTAAACACAACGGGTTTAAGAATGTTTACCAATTAGAAGGTGGTATTATAGAATACACTCGTCAGGTAAAGGCAGAAGGATTAGAGAGTAAGTTCATCGGAAAGAACTTCGTGTTTGACCACCGTCTTGGAGAGCGTATCACAGACGATATTATCTCTAACTGCCACCAGTGTGGTAAACCATGTGATACTCACGTAAACTGTGCAAATGAAGGATGTCATTTGTTATTCATTCAGTGTGACGAATGTGCTGAGCAGATGCACGGATGTTGTTCTGATGAGTGTTTGGACATTATCCAAATGCCTATAGAAGAGCAAAAGCGCCTGCGCCAAGGAGTACAAAAAGGAAACTTAGTATTCAAGAAAGGGCGTTCAGAGGCATTAAAGTTCCAGAAAGAACGCAAAGCTACGGATGAAGTGAAGGCAGTGAAAGTAAGTGCAGTAACACAAATCCGCAAGAAACAAGCAGAGCGAAAAGTACTTATTGGTACAGCTCAACACTACTTTACTAAAGCAAGTGTAGGGCAGTTTATTGTTGACAAGGAGTTAAATGTTGGAGATAAAGTAGCTATCGTAGGGCCTACTACAGGTGATGAGAGACTAACTATAGAGAAGATGATGGTAAATGGAGCGGAAGTTAGTACAGCTAATAATGGAGATAAGATGACTATGGAATTAGGTTTCCGTATTCGTAAAAACGACCAATTGTATAAAATAATAGATTAAGCATAAAGAATATGACAGTTTCAGGAAGAGTAGAGCTTATGGCTCCTGCAGGTAACTTCGAGTCTTTACAGGCCGCATTAGATAACGGTGCAGACTCAGTATATTTCGGAGTAGACCAGTTAAATATGCGTGCACGTTCTACGGTGAACTTTTCTATTGATGATTTAGAAGAGATTGCGAGAAGATGTAAAGAGAAGAATGTACGTACTTATTTGACATTAAACACTATTGTTTATGACCACGACTTATCAGTGGTTAAGACCTTATTGAATAAAGCAAAAGAGGCAGGGCTTACAGCTGTTATTGCATCTGACCAGGCAGTTATCGCATCTGCGAGAGCGATCGGGTTAGAAGTACATATCTCTACTCAACTAAATGTGACCAACATTGAGACTGTTAAGTTCTATAGCTTATTCGCTGATACGATCGTATTATCTCGTGAGCTGAGTTTGCGACAAGTAAAGAAGATCACTGAAGCTATCGAAAGAGAACAGGTGAAAGGGCCTTCTGGTAATTTGGTAGAGATAGAGATCTTCGGTCATGGAGCTTTGTGTATGGCTGTATCAGGGAAGTGCTATTTAAGCCTTCACTCACATAACTCTTCTGCAAACAGAGGAGCGTGTAAACAAAACTGTCGTAAGAAATACACGGTAATAGACCAAGAGAGTGGTTTTGAGATCGAGATAGACAATGAGTATATGATGTCACCTAAGGACTTATGTACCTTAGATTTCTTAGATCAAGTAATCGATGCAGGTACTAAGGTGCTAAAGATAGAGGGTAGAGGTAGAGCTCCTGAGTATGTAGCAACTGTGATTCGTACCTATCGAGAGGCTATCGATGCTATCGCTGATGGTACTTACTCTCAAGAGAAAGTAGCAGAGTGGATGAAAGCTTTAGAAACGGTATATAACCGTGGATTCTGGAGTGGATATTACTTAGGACAGAAATTAGGAGAGTGGAGTGACAACCCTGGTAGTAATGCCACTCAGAAAAAAGTGTATGTAGGTAAAGCGGCTCACTATTTCCAAAAAGCGTCTATCGGAGAGTTTAAAATAGAAGCTTATGATATCAAGATTGGTGATAAGATTTTGATTACTGGACCGAGTACAGGAGCACAAGAGTTGATCGTAGAAGAACTATTCGTCAATGAGCAGAAGGTAGAGAAAGCGACTAAAGGAGATGACTGTACTATCAAGATTCCGTTTAGAATTCGCTTATCTGATAAGCTGTATAAAATAGTAGAGGCATAATGGTCATAGTTACGCTACAACGCGATAAGTGTATCGGATGTAATTATTGTGTTGAGGTTGCTCCTCAGCAGTTTCAGATGTCTAAGAAAGACGGAAAGACTGTCTTATTGAAATCTGTGAATAATAAGGGATTTCATACACTTAAGTCGCCAGATTATACTATTTTAGAGGCATGTGAGCAAGCAGAGAAAGTTTGTCCAGTACATATCATTACCGTAAAAGATGTATAAGATGAGAAAGATATATTATTTAAGTACTTGTACGACATGTAAGCGTATCATGGCTGAGATGCCTGAATTAGATACGTTTGAACTACAAGAGATCAAGAAGAATCCTGTGACAGAGCCACAGTTAGAAGAGATGTATAAGCAAGTGGGTAGTTATGAAAAACTATTCAATAAGCGTGCTCAACTGTACAAAAGCGAAGGATTAAAAGACAAGAATCTTCAGGAAGATGATTTTAAAAAACTTATTCTGGAGCAATACACTTTTCTAAATCGCCCAGTAATGTTTATCGATGGTAACATTTATGTCGGGAATAGTAAGAAAGTAGTAGAGGCTGCTATCGAACAAGTAAAGAATAAATAGTAAGGAAAAGAGTCAGCAAGTGCTGGCTCTTTTTTTTGTAACTGAAGTTTAATAAATTATATAAACGTTTCAGGTAAGTTTTTTACCTGCTGAGGTAATTTTTTGTTTAGGAAAGGATAAAAGTTTGCAATTTTTTGTTTTAAGATCAAAGATATATGAGACAGGTAGTATTATACATTTCGAGTAGTTTGGATGGTTATATCGCAAAAACAGGGGATGATTTGAGTTTCTTGGATGCTGTACAGCGAGAAGGAGAAGATTATGGTTATACCGCTTTTGTAGAAACTATAGATACAGTCTTGATCGGTAAGCGTACGTATGACTGGGTAGTAAGTCAAGGACATGGGTTTCATCATGCGGATAAAGAGACGTATGTAATGACTAGACAAAATTTACCTACAGAAGGTAATGTGACTTTCTATAATGGTGATCTGAAGGAATTAGTATCTAAACTGAAATCACAAGAGGGCAAGGATATATTCTGCGATGGAGGAGCAGTGTTAGTTAACAGATTACTGAAGGATGGACTCATAGATAAGATCGTAATCTCTGTGATCCCAGTATTGTTAGGTGGAGGTACTAGATTATTTGATATTGGTATACCAGAGTCTAAGTTACAGTTAGAGGATACAAGGTCTTTTGAATCAGGATTAGTACAATTATGTTATAGCTTAATCAAGTAGTTTAAGAACTGTTTTATTCCTGATTGACTTCTATATAAATAGGTTTTTTAGTGTTTTATGTATATTTTTAACACATGTAACTACCTGTTTATGTGTTGTTTGTGTTCTTTTTTAAAAAAATATTCTTTTTTTGATGTGACCAAATGTGATGCCTGTTGTCTTAATATCGAAGACGAAAGGGAAGAATTGCTATTAATTCCTTTATAAAAAAGAAAAGAAAAAGTTTTAAGTGTTTGGGGGTTAAATTAAAACAGAAGAGTTAAGGTTAGGTTGTTTTAGTAAAAAATTTAATTCACATAGTTTCATCGCGACTTTTACTATTGCTGACTTTGTAGATTGTGGTGGTCTAAATAAGGACTTAGAAGGCATAGTTCATAGTTATGGTTGTTTTGGTTATCTCCTATTCTAGGTGATGGAACGAACAAATAATAGGAGTATAAAACACAAAAGAGAGCTATATGGCTCTCTTTTTTTATGTATATATAACTTGTTTTTATTGTTTTGGGTATGAATGTGTTTACTACTATAATACCTTTTATTTGAAGTTATAGATGATAAACAGGTGTATTATCACCAATATATTGACTTAGCGATAATCTGTAATCTTATAGACAGTATTTTGTGCTATTTATAAGTCAGTTAGTAATGATTTTGTTACCTTTGTAGCTATTATTTTTTAATATATGATACAATCGATGACAGGATTTGGTAAGGCATGTTTGCAATTACCAACAAAGAAAATCACAGTAGAAGTAAAATCGCTTAATAGCAAAAGCTTAGATCTAAATGTTAGATTGCCTTTGATGTATAGAGAGAAAGAACTACCTCTTCGTAACCTTATAGCACAAGAATTAGAGCGTGGTAAAGTAGACTTCTCATTATATAGTGAGATTACAGCAGAGGAAACTTCTAATAAGATTAATGGCCCTATCGTGATGGCATATATTGATCAAATGAAGGATATTATCCCTGATGCAGATGCTACAGAGCTTATGAAAATGGCTGTGCGTATGCCTGATGCATTAAAAGTAGAGCGTGCTGAGTTAGACGAGAATGAGTGGAAAGAGATAGAAAAGGTTATCACTGAGGCTATCGCTAATATGAAGGAGTTCCGCGCTAGTGAAGGAGCTTCATTAGAGCAAGACTTCAGACTGCGTATCAGTAACATCCGCAAGTATATGGATGAGGTAGCTGTATTAGACAAAGAGCGTATCGTGACTGTAAAAGAAAGGTTGCGTACGAACTTAGTAGAACTTCAGTTAAACATCGATGAGAACAGATATGAGCAAGAGGTGATTTACTATCTAGAGAAGATGGATATCACTGAAGAAAAAGTACGTCTGAGCAAACACTTAGATTACTTCATCGAAACACTAGAAGGAGCTGAGGCTAATGGTCGTAAACTTGGGTTTATCGGTCAGGAGATGGGACGTGAGATTAATACTATGGGATCTAAATCTAACCACGCTGAGATGCAGAAAATAGTGGTAAAGATGAAAGATGAATTAGAGAAGATAAAAGAGCAAGTACTAAACGTACTTTAGGTTATATATACAACACGACAGAATATTATTATGCAAAGAGGTAAATTAATCGTTTTCTCTGCTCCATCTGGTTCAGGTAAAACTACAATAGTAAGACATTTATTAGAACAAGAAGATTTGAACCTAGCGTTCTCTATCTCTTGTACATCTCGTGAACCAAGAGGTGAAGAGGTGAATGGTAAAGATTACTATTTTATTTCTCTTGAAGAGTTTAAACAAAACATAAAAGGGGAGAAGTTCTTAGAATGGGAAGAGGTATATAGAGATAACTTCTATGGTACACTTAGTAGTGAAGTAGAGCGTCTGTGGGCAGAAGGTAAGAATGTAATATTCGATATCGATGTAGCAGGAGGTCTTCGTATTAAGCGTAAGTTCCCTGATGAGACTTTAGCAGTATTTGTGAAGCCACCTAGTATCGATGAATTAAAGATTCGTCTTAAGAAACGTTCTACAGAGAGTGAAGATAAGATCAATATGCGTATTGCAAAAGCTTCAGTAGAATTAGCTACAGCTCCTCAGTTTGATATGATTATTAAGAATTACGACTTAGATACAGCTAAGAATGAGGCTGTAGAGTTAGTAAAGAACTTTATAAAGTAAGAAGATAAGTATGAAGGTAGGATTGTATTTTGGAACATTTAATCCTATTCATATAGGTCATTTAGTTATTGCTAACCATATGGTGCAGTACACTGACCTAGATGAAGTATGGATGGTGGTAACTCCTCATAGTCCTTTAAAGAAAAAGAAAGGTCTATTAGAAGATTTTCACAGGATACATATGGTTAACTTGGCTACGGCTGATTATGATTATATCAAGCCTTCTGACGTAGAGTTTAATTTGCCACAACCTAATTATACTGTGAATACGATGGCGCATCTACATGAGCGTTATCCTAAACATGAGTTTAGTTTATTAATGGGACAAGACAATCTAGACAGCCTGCCTAAGTGGAAGAACTATGAGGTACTATTAGAGCGTTATCCTATCTATGTATATCCTCGTATATTCAGTGGTAAAGAGGAGGCTAATCCTCTTCTAGATCACCCTAATATACACCTAGTAGAGAATGCTCCAATCATGGAAATATCTGCTACGTTTATTAGAGATTCCATTAAAGAGGGTAAGAATATTATGCCTCTGCTCGATAAAGAAGTGTGGAAGTATATAGACCACAACTTGTTTTATAAGAAATAATTAAATAGAATTTAATACTATAAAAGGAATGCAATTGCATTCCTTTTTTTAATTTTATAAGATAAAAAGAAAGTAGTTATGTTGAATTTTGAATTATATAACCCTACTCGTTTATTGTACGGGAAAGGACAGATAGAAGAGATTGCTAATCTAATCGATAAAAAAAATAAAGTACTGGTAGTATACGGTGGAGGAAGTATTAAGAAGAATGGTGTTTATGACCAAGTGATAAAAGCTTTAGTAGGGTATGAAATAGTTGAGTTTTCGGGAGTAGAACCTAATCCTCGATATGAGACATTAGTGAAAGCTGTTGATTTGATTAAGAAAGAAAAGGTTGACTTTATCTTAGGTGTAGGAGGAGGAAGTGTGATAGATGGAGTTAAGTTTATCTCTGCAGCTGTGCATTTTGAAGGAGAGGCTATAGATATTATTCAGAAAAAACTAAATGTAAACTGGAAGGCTATGCCTTATGGTGCAATACTGACATTGCCTGCTACAGGTAGTGAGATGAACTGTGGCGCGGTGGTAACGATAGAGGCTACACAAGAGAAGTTATCATTCTCAGGAGAGGTATTATACCCTGTGTTCTCTGTATGTGATCCTACTGTGATTGCTTCTTTGCCTGAGAAGCAGATTGCTAATGGTATAACAGATGCTTTCGTCCATGTATTAGAGCAGTACCTTACGTTCCCTCAAGGAGCACCTTTACAAGATAGGTTTGCGGAGAGTATCCTACAGACCTTAATAGAAGTAGCACCTAAGATATTAAAGGATCCTACTGATTATGATGCAGCGATGAACTATATGTGGTGCTGTACGATGGCTCTAAATGGGTTAATATCGAAAGGAGTAAAAGAAGATTGGGTGACACATGCCATTGGTCATGAGTTGACTGTATTATATGGTATAGATCACGGTCGTACATTAGCTATTATAGGCCCTAATCTATATAGTGTGATGTTCGAAACGAAGAAAGAGAAATTAGCTCAATTAGGTAAGCGAGTATTTACTCTAGAGGGTAGTGATGATGAGGTAGCTAGACTGGCTATAGAGCGTATGGTAATGTTCTTTCATTCTCTAGGAGTTGCTACTAAATTGAGTGATTATACTGAAGATGGAGAGAAGGCGGTAGAGTGGATTGCTGAACGATTTAATGAAAGGGGATGGTTAGCTATGGGAGAAAAGAAAAATATAACAATTGACAAAGTAAGAGAAATAGTCAAACTGAGTTTATAATTCTATAGAGAAGCATATTTACTGCAATGGTGAATGTGCTTTTCTTTTTTATGTTTAATGGGAAGCATATTTAGCAGTATATCTTATATATTGTTAATTTAATCTAAAATTGGTCACGGAATGAGAAGGTATATGCTTTGTTTTTAATTAAACTAAAATGAGAATATGCAAATAAAAGTGTTTTTTATCAGCTTGTTTCTGAGTTAAAGTTAGATTTATTTCAATATTTATTGAATAAATGATGTGTTTTTTCAGCTTAAGCTATTGTTGTTCTAATTGTTTGCAATGTGTTTTTTACTTACTTTTGACCAACTAATAAATTTAGTGTATGAATGAATATCCGAAAATTGCAGTTATAGGTGGTGGGAGCTGGGCTACTGCTATAGTAAAAATGTTGAGCGAAAACCTAACTGAGATTGCTTGGTATATGCGTAACGAATCTGCATTAGAAGAGATAAAAGTTAATTATCACAATCCTAATTATCTTAGTTCTGTAGAATTTGATGTAGAGCAATTAAGATTGACGAATGATATAAACAAGGCAATATCTTATGCGGATTATGTAATCTTTGCTATTCCGTCTGCGTTCTTGTCACAGGAGATGAGTAGACTACATGTTAGTTTAGAAGGGAAAGTTATCGTCTCTGCGATTAAAGGGATTATCCCTGAGACGAGTCTTATCGTAGGAGAGCACTTCCATCAAACTTATAATGTACCATACGAGAACATTGCAGTAATCACTGGACCATGTCATGCTGAAGAGGTGGCATTAGAACGACTATCTTATTTAACGATTGCTTGTCAGACTGAAGAGTACGCTAAGACAATATCTAACTGTGTAAGCAGTCATTATATTAAAGCGAAAACAACAGATGATATTATCGGTACAGAATATGCAGCAGTATTAAAGAATATTTATGCTGTAGCATGTGGTATCGCTCACGGTCTTGGCTATGGAGATAACTTTCAAGCTCTACTGATGAGTAATGCTATCCGTGAGATGAAAAAATTCATTAAGAAAGTGCATAGGATGAAACGTAATATTAATAACTCTGCCTATTTAGGAGATTTATTAGTAACAGGGTATTCTCTGTTTTCTCGTAACCGTATGTTTGGTAATATGATAGGTAAGGGATATACTGTAAAGTCAGCTCAAATGGAGATGAATATGATCGCAGAAGGGTACTATGCCTCTAAAAGTGCTTATGAACTAAATAAGCAATATGGTGCTAAGACTCCGATAATCAATGCGGTATATGATATCTTATACAATGGAAAAGATCCTAAAAAGGTATTCAGAAAACTTACTGAGAAATTAGATTAAAAAAAATATAGATTTAGCCGTGTTTAGGTTTTATTCTAAAAAATTAAAATAACTTATTGAAAAACAATAAGTTATTTTTTTTAGTTGTATTTTTGATATTCGAAAGTTTATTTGTAATTTGTTGATTTACTATTAGTTATGGTGTATTCTCTTGGGGGAGATTATTCCATTTAGTTTTGTCGAGTAAAAAATTAAAAGATGGATCATTTAATCAATCACCCTGTATTATTAGGGGTATTTGGAGTAGTCGTTATTATTATGCTACTTTTAGACTTAGGAGTATTCAATAAACACAGTCACACTGTATCAACAAAAGAAGCGCTTATTTGGACGGCCGTTTGGGTAGGTCTGGCGATGTGCTTTAGTGGAGTAATTTATTATTACCTAGACTTTGAAAACTTTGCAAGGTTTCAATCAGCTTATTGGATAGAGAAAGCATTATCAGTAGATAATTTATTTGTATTTATATTGGTATTTACCTTCTTTAAGGTTCCAAAAGAATTACACCACAGAGTGTTATTCTGGGGTATTTTAGGAGCATTAGTCTTTAGAGCTATCTTTATTTTTGCTGGTGTAGAGATTATTAATCATACTTATCTACCTGCAATGGAATTATTCGGTAGAACTGTGGAGATTAATGTAGTATTGACCATATTTGGTGTTTTCTTATTGATTTCGGGTATTAAGTCTTGGTTTGCAAAAGAGGAACACGATGAGAATGAAGACTTGTCTAAGAATTTCGCTGTACGTATGGTGCATAAGTTCTTTAAGGTAAGTGATGAGTATGATGGAGAGAAGTTCTTTACGGTAAAAAATGGAGTACGTATGGTAACACCATTATTCGTAGCATTAATGGTGATAGAGTTCACAGACGTGATTTTTGCAGTAGATAGTATACCAGCTATTTTTGCTATCGCACCAGATGATCCATTTATCTTATATACCTCTAATATCTTTGCAATTTTAGGATTGAGATCACTGTACTTCTTGTTAGCTAACTTCATGGATAGATTCTCTAAGTTAAAGTATGGTTTAGCAATTATCTTATCTTTTATTGGAATCAAGATGATAGTATCACCATTCTACCACGTAGAATCATTAGTGTCATTAAGCATTATTGGAGGGGTATTAGTCCTGTCAGTTGTAGCTTCATTTATGTTTCCTCCTAAAAAAGAATCAATAAATTAATAATAATATATTATGAAAAAGCCCTTCTAGTACACTAGAAGGGCTTTTTCTATATTGTAATCTATTGAATAGTCTATAGCTTAAGAGATTCTGAAGGTTTAGCAGTACCTCTATGACACATAGCACATGATACTACATCTATTGTTTCAGGCTTCGGGTGATTTTGCCAATTAAAGTTCTCTGCATTGATCTTTTGAGTCATTGTGATCATGTGTCTTGCGAACTCTTTTTCTTTTTTTGAATCTGCAGCGAAGTCTAGTTTATCTGTTCCTTCTACTGTAGTGTGACAGTATCCACATTTCACTCCTAAAGCATCATTATAACCTCTCATTAGTCCTTTCAGGCTGTCATTAGAAATATCTTTAGGCAATACCTTTAAGTTTTTCCATTCTGTATCTCCTGCTTTACTTTCTGTTATAAGAGTCGATGAGCTAAATGCAAATAATGTTACTAATACACCTAAACAGCTTAATATGCTCAATACATTTTTTATTTTCATAATTATCTATTTTAAGTTCTGCTTACCAAATTAAGCAAACTAACATTTGGATTGATTATAAATTAAGGTATTGAGAGATAAGGGATTAAATTATTTTACTAATATTCCCTTTTTAGTAGTAAATGGCAATGTCTGTAGGTGTGCGTCTCCTAGAGAGTCCTGAATGAAGGTATATGTCTTATCATATAATTTACCTCCTTGGAAGAAAGTAAGCATAAATGAATTACTTAGTTTAAAAACCGACTCATCTAACAATTCTATTTTTACATTTTCTTTTGGAGCAAGTGATTTGAAGGCATGTCTAAATACTCCAGTACCTCTTACTTCACCATCTATCTCACCTATCGCTTGTGATACTACAAGTATAGCTTCCATTTCTTGATCTGAATTGTTGAATAGATATGCATACCATGAGTCTGCTAAGAACTCTTCATTGTATTCTTTTATAATCGCAATCTCGATATCTTTTACTACTGGAATCTCTATGTCTTTTTTCATTGTATTAATATTTTGGGCAAAGATAAATGATTTTGTCCTAAATATCGTAGGGATTGAAGTGAGGTAGAGTTGGTTTAATATTGTAGTATAAATAAGAGGCTGATTGTTAATTTTTAGGTTAATTATATGTTTTGTGTAGGTGTTTGTCTGTTTTGATTTTAGTGATAAAGTAATTAATTTAAAATAATGCTGTTTTAGTTGTAACAAATAACTTAAATAAAGTACTAATTGTTATAATAAATATTTATAGCAATGCGTAAGTTGTTTGTTTTTCTAGAAAAGAAAAGATTGTCTCGAAGCAATGATAAGACCATGAATACAATATTGGTTGTCTTTAAATGGATAGCGATAGTGTATTTTGGTTTACTGTTTTTGGTAATGGGGATGAGTGGATTCTTTATTATTGAAGATATGAATCTAGGTATGGGATCACCTATACAGGTAGTTAGTAGATTTTGGATGTATTATATGGTGATGGAGATGTTTATGAGGTTTACACTTCAGAAGTTGCCGACAGCCAGTATAAAGCCGTTGTTAGTACTGCCCTTCCCAAAGATTAAGATCGTGAACTTCTATATAGGGAGCTCATTCATCAGTGCGTTTAACTTTATTCAGTTATTATTTATTCTTCCATTTGCGATAGTTAGTATTGTACAGGGATATTCTGTTCTAGGAGTAATCGCTTGGATGATAGCAGTCTATTTATGTGTGTGTACGATGCATTTTGTCAATATACTGATAGAATCTTATAAATCTGTTTTTATAGCTGTTATAGTAGTATTCGGTTTATTAGCCGCGATTCAGTATTACCAATTATTTGACAGTACTTTATACACGCAGCACTTGCTGTATAGTGTGTATGAATATCCTGCATTAGTATTAGTTTACGGTGGAGTATTATGGATCGCTGTTAAGATGACTATGTGTTACTACGTTAAGAATATGTATATGGATGATCTGTTAAAGGTCAAAGTAGAAGTAGCTACTACACGTGAGATGAAATGGTTAGATGGATTTGGGACATATGCTTCTTTTCTTAAGAATGATTTACGACTAATCACCAGAAATAAACGAGCACGTACTACAGTGTTAATGAGTGTATTATTTATGTTCTACGGATTCCTTATACTTCGCCCAACAGAAATGGGAGGGTATCCGACCTTTATGCTAATCTTCGTTGCCTTCTTTGTTTCAGGTGGATTCTTGATGATGTTTGGACAGTATGTGCCTAGTTGGGATTCTTCATATTACTCTTTTATGATGACTCAGAATATCACGTATAAGAATTATTTAAAGTCAAAATGGTTAATTATTGCATTGGGAACTGGCGTGTCTATGTTGGCGGCGGTATTGTATATCTGGACGAGTATGGATCTAGTGTATTTGATCATTGCGAATGGAGTGTTTAATATTGGTATCAATGGTTATATCGTATTATGGGGAGGTGCTTATCTAAAAAGCCCTGTAGATCTAACTGCGAATAAGAATGTGTTTGCAGATAAGAATGCATTTAATCTAAGGGTGATGCTGATCTCACTACCGAAGCTCTTTTTGCCTATTCTAATTTATTATATCGGGTTTTGGGTATATGGTTTTTGGGGAGGATTTACCTTGCTAACCTCAGTAGGAATCATAGGAATGTTCTTCCAAAATTTGGCGTTTAAGTACATAGAGAAAATTTATAAACAAGAAAAATATAGCACAATAGAGGCTTTTAAATCTAAGTAATATGATAGTAGTAAATAATTTAGTAAAGTCTTATGGTCAACAGACTGTTTTAAATATACCTAGTTTAGAAATAGCGAAAGGACAAAGTGTTGGATTGGTGGGGAATAATGGAGCTGGTAAAACAACTTTTTTTAGCCTTCTGTTAGATTTAATCAAACCAACTCAAGGGAGCATTTCTAATAAAGGAAATGTAGTTAGTGAAAATGAGGAATGGAAAAAGTATACAGGATCATTCTTTGATGATTCTTTCTTAATCGGGTATTTGACACCTGAAGAATATTTTTATTTCGTTGGAGAATTGAGAGGGATGTCTCGTACAGATATAGAGAGTTATTTAAATGAATATGTAAGTTTCTTCAATGGAGAAGTGTTGAATCAACGTAAATATTTGCGTGATTTCTCTAAGGGAAATCAGAAAAAGGTGGGTATTATAGCGGCTTTTATGGGAAAACCAGAGTTAGTTATCTTAGACGAACCTTTTGCTAACTTAGATCCGACTACACAGTTGAGATTAAAAGAATTGGTAAAACAGAAAATGAAAGATAGAGAGATCACGATTATTATATCTAGTCATGACCTTCAACATACTTATGAGGTATCTGACAGAGTAATCGCCTTAGAAAAAGGACAAATCATGAAAGATGTCCTGACACAGGATATCACATTTGATGCATTAGAAGAGTTTTTTCAGGTATAATAGAGTGGACTTCTTCTTTGTTTCAGTATAAGTAAATAGACTTAATACATTATGGTATAATTACCTTGCTTTAGATTGTGATTATTAGGTTAAAATAAAAATAGGAGAGTCAGTAGACAAGCTTTGATTTCGGTATTGATAAATGAGAAGAAAGCGTTTTGCTTGCACTTCTTAGGGGATTGCTAGGAGTTTTCTCGGGGTTTTCTTGCCTAGAAGGTGCTTTTCTCGAAGAACTGTGCCAGAAACCCTCAAGCAATCTCCTAGTAGGTCAAAACAAAACTGTCTTTAGTCTAGTAACAAGAGCGGATAAGAAATAGAATTCAGGTGTATTTATTTCTAAAGATGCTGTCTAGATATTTTTTTGTTCAGTTGTTTATAGTTGTGTTTGTTGTACTTCTGATGTTATTGTAGCAAGCCCACTATTAATCGAACATAAAGAGAGAATATTGCTTAGTTGGTTAGTTAGCAGAACTCTAGTGAATATATTTTGCTAGAGTTTTTTGTTTGTAGTTATTGCTTAATATTTCATAGAAGTAGGACAATAGAAAAAATTCTATCTTGTGAATGTTTTAGTGATATGAGGATAGATTTCTATAGGATGTTATAAATTGACTGAGATATTGCGATAAGTAGTGTAAATTACTTTTATAGGTTTTGTTTCTGTAGAACTTTAAAAACTTTTAAAATACTGTAGAAGTATTACTAAAAGTAATGTATTTTTACGTTTTGTTATATACTAAAATAGTGAATTTGTAGTTTTTAAGTAAAGCTCATTGTGTTGAATACTCGTTTTAAATATCTGATTTTTTTAGTTTTACTTCTTTTAGGAGCGGCTTGTTCTGTAAAGAAAGATAAGTTATTGAATAGGGGGTATCACGCGATGACTACTCGGTATAATATTCTGTATAACGGAGAATTAGCGTATGATGAGGCTTTAGTCTCTTTAAAAAAGGATTACTATGATGACTTTTGGGAGATACTACCTGTAGAGCGTATAGACATTAAGATAGATTCTACACGTGAGTTTGATAGAGGTAGATCTCTAGAATCTAAGAAAGGGTCTATTCTGGAAAACGTGCAATTAGATGGAGCTAATGTTACAGGTGAAGAAGAGCAAGGAGAGGTAGGATTTAGACGAGCAGAGGACAAGGCTGCTAAGGCTATACAGAAGCACTCTATGTACATAAAAGGGCGTGAGCGCAACTTCCAGATCGATGATGCTTATCTGATGTTAGGACAGGCTAGATACTATGATGGCCGTTTTGTACCTGCATTAGAAGCGTTTAATTATATCTTGTATAAGTATCCGGACGGGAGCTTAATAAATGATGCTATCATCTGGCGTGAGAAATCTAATGTGCGTCTTACTTATGATGATATTGCGATTAAAAATTTAAATGAATTTATTCGAGATAAAAAAGATAAACTAAAGAAGCAGCAAGTAGCAGATGCGAATGCTACGCTTACTCAGGCTTATATTAATATAGAGGAATATGCCTCTGCAATACCCCCTTTAAAGATAGCTATAGAACACACTAAGGATAAGGAAGAGTATGCAAGATATACTTTTATCTTAGGACAGCTATATGCTAGGTTAGGTAAAGAGATGGAAGCGAATGAGGCTTTCGGTATTGTAATCGATATGAATCGAAAGAGTCCTCGATCTTATGTGATACAGTCTCATGCGCAGCAGTTTGGGCTGAAGCCTACTCAGGCTAAAGATTCGGTAGCATTCTTAAAGAAGTATAAAAAACTAATTAGAGATAGAGAGAACAGAGAGTATCTAGATGTATTACATCGTCAGGTAGGGCTGTTCTATGAAGGAAGTGGTAACACTAAAGAAGCATTAAAATCGCTAAAAAGAGCTGTTAAGCTAAGTAAAGGTGATAAGCAATTAAAGTCTAAAAACTACTTGAGTATAGCTGAGATTTACTTTAATGAGGCTGGGTATGCGTTGGCAGGTCAGTACTATGACAGTGTCTTATCTATCATGCCTGCTAAGGCTAAGGAGCGCTTTAGAATCACTAAGAGACGTGATGCATTAAGAGATGTTGTAAAATACGAGAGAGTCGCTCATGTGAATGATAGTGTACTTCGATTAGTAGCGATGAGTGAAGATCAGCGTATTGCTTATTTTCAGAAATATGTTGATGATCTTAGAAAAGAAGATTTTAGAAAGCTACAGGCAACACTTAAAAAGCAAAAAGGTGGCAATCAGAATTATTTTAATATGGCGACTTTTGGAGAGGCTATCGATGCTGCTTTAGGTACAAATAATCAGCAGACAGGAGGTAGTTCTACTTTTTATTTCTATTCAACACAAGCAGCTGCTTTTGGGAAGACTGAGTTTAGAAGAAAATGGGGGAATAGGCCTTCTGTAGATAATTGGAGATGGGCTAGTGATATACAAGAGGCACAGAATAATGCTGTGGCAGAAGAACAAGCGGCTCAGAATGCAGGTCAAAATAATAGTGCTGAAAAGTTTAACGATGCTAGGTATGATATTAATAGCTATATTTCTAAGATTCCAACTGATGAAAAAGAAATAGCTACTATCAAGAAGGATAGAGACTTTGCTTATTTCCAACTGGGATCTATGTATGCAGATAGATTTAAGAAATATGATTTGGCTAGTCAGAGATTAGAATCGTTATTGACCTTTGAGCCTACAGAGAGATTGATTCTACCGAGTATGTATAAGCTCTATAAGATATACTTAGAGATAGATATGGCAAGGGCATTAGCCATGAAGGATAGGATCATCGGTCAGTATCCTAATTCTAGATACGCTAAGCTATTACAGAATATGTCTAGGGATAAAATAGATGACTTATCACCAGAGCAGATTTATGCTCAGGCGTATAAGGTATATGCGGAAGGGACGGATTATAACAATGCGTTGCGAACTATAGATCGCGCTTTAGAGCGATTCGATGATGATGGATATGTAAGTAAGTTAGAATTGCTAAAAGCGCATGTAATAGGTCGATTGAAGGGAATAGAGGCTTATAAAGAGGCCTTGAACTTTGTAGCATTAACATATAGTTCTTCACGTGAAGGGCGAGAAGCAGAGGAATTGTTGAAAACCACTATCCCAATGTTAGAAAGTAGAGAGTTCTCAGTAGGAGACTCTAATAATTGGAAAGTAGTATTATTGATTCAAGATAAGGAATCAAGTAGTAACCAGTTGATTAGTCGTAGATTTATACAGTTTGCAACTGCTAATAGCAGTAAGGGAATAAAGTATTCTGAAGATCCGTATATTGGTGTAGGAGAGTTCTTTGTGTTACATGGATTTAAGACTAGAGAGGATGCTGAGTATGCAGCAAGAAGTGTGGATAGTAACGCTGTCACTATTAGTACTGATAACTACGTTATCGTCCAGATAAAGAAAAATTGGGAGAAATATATAACTCCATCAGAATAAGGTTGAAAAAAAAAGTAAAAAATTATGTTCCAAAAAACAAAGAATGGTGGGCCTATAGATCACTTAGGTAAAACGAATAGAATTATTGAGGCTACAATAATTAAAGGAGATATTGAAGCAGTGACAGATTTGCGTTTAGATGGTGTCTTACATGGTAATCTAAAAGTAAAAGGTAGAGTAGTAGTAGGACCTCAAGCTCAGGTTATAGGAAATGTAGAGTGTGAGAATGCGGATATAGAAGGCTTAGTAGAAGGAGTCTTAAAAGTAAAGGATCTATTGCATATCAAAGAAACTGCTGATGTAAAAGGAGACCTTATTGTGGGTAGACTTTCTGTAGTACCAGGGGCTAAGATTCAAGTGAAATGCGATATGGCTATAGCAGGAAACGGAGAGCAAAGTTCTGGTAAGAAAGGAAAATAAATAGAAGTGAAAAAAAATTCAGGGCCAAACCGTTGGTTAAGTTTAATTAATATCCCTATTCAGATGGGGGTAACTATTTACTTGTTTCACTTGTTAGGTACTTGGTTAGACGATAAGTATAATTTAGTTGATGGATTAGCAAATAAAATTTGTACGTTAATTGGAGTAGGATTAGCTTTGTACCAAGTTATAAAACAAGTAAATCAATTAAATAAAGATTAATGGATAAAGAAACAGTAAGTTTAAGTTTAAAGCTTTTTGGAGTTTTAGCAGTTATATTTGCAATTCATTTTGCACTTTTTACATATACTGATTTTGGTCAGTCATTTGTAGAATTAGGGTATTCATTAGCGGGTTTTTATGGCTTTGAATTTGTTTTTTCTATAGGAATATTATTTGCTATGCAAGGTATAAAAACGAGTATGCCTAACAGTTTAGGATATGTGTTTTTAGGCTTTATTACAGTTCGGTTATTGGCTAGTTACCTATTTGTGAGAGAAGGATTAGATAGCGATAATGTAGATGAACTATTTAAGTATAATTTTCTGTTAGTAGTCTTGATTTATCTTGGCGGAGATGCTTTTATTGCATATCGTATTTTAAATAAGAAGGTTAGTTAACAAAAAGATAATAAAAAAAAGTTTCGCAAGAAAGTATGAAAGTCTAAGATTTATTGTACTTTTGCACAAAATTTTAAGAACCATAAATATTCAAGAAGTTAAGGTATGGTGACTCTGAAGAAATCACTGAATTTATTAGCAGCTGTAATTTTTACAGCATCGTCGGTATTTTCGTACGCACAAAGTAATGCTCAGAAGCTTGAAGAATCTATTCAAGAAACAGAGCAGTCAATTGAAGAAACAATCGCTGCTGTAGAAGGTACAGAGCATGTAGAAGGTGAAAAAACACAAGCTGAAAAAGTGCAAGATCACATCACGCACCACTTAGCAGATGATTACTCTTTTATATTCTTCTCTGACGAGGCTACTGGTAAACACTATGGATTTCCATTACCAGTTATTTTAATAGACAATGGTCTTAAGGTATTTATGTCATCAGAATTTGACTACGGGAATAAAGTAGTTGAAAAAGATGGGCAACACTACAAGTTATATCACAGTAAGATATACAAAACTGATGCAGCTGGTACTATCGAGTACGATGCTGAGCATCATCCTACTAATGAGAAGCCATTAGATTTTTCTATCACTAAAAACGTGGCATCATTATTATTTACTACAGTATTAATCTTCCTTATGTTCTTAAGCTTAGCTAAGACATACAAAAAAGGACCGAACAACTTGCCAAAAGGTTTTGCAAGAGCTTTAGAACCAATGGTACTTTATGTTCGTGATGAAATGGCTATTCCAAATATCGGAAAAGATAAATATAAGAAGTTCATGCCATACTTACTGTCAGTATTCTTTTTAATTTTCTTATTGAACTTATTAGGATTGACACCACTAGGATTCAACGTTACAGGAAGTATTTCGGTAACTGCGTGTTTGGCAATCTTTACATTCATAATTACACAGTTCTCTGCTAACAAGGATTATTGGAAGCACATGTTCTGGATGCCAGGTGTACCAGCACCAATGAAATTAATGTTGGCACCTATCGAAGTATTAGGAGCATTAATTAAACCATTCTCATTGATGGTTCGTTTATTCGCTAACATTACAGCAGGTCACTCAGTAGTATTTGGTCTTATCGCTATTATTTTCGTGATGAAAGAAGCTTTAGGTACTGCAGGAGCTGTTGGGATAGGATTCTTCTTATCAACGTTCTTAGTTGTGTTAGAGATCTTAGTTGCGTTCTTACAAGCGTTCATCTTTACAATGTTATCTTCATTGTTTATCGGAATGGCTGTAGCGGAGCACGAACATGATGAGGCTCATCATTAATAGAATTAAATTAGAATAAAAATAAAATTTGTTTAATTAATATAAATCAATCACTATGACATTACCAAACATTATTGGTGCAGGTTTAATCGTAATCGGAGCTGGTTACGGATTAGGAAAAATCGGATCTTCTGCAATGGACGCTATCGCTCGTCAACCAGAAGCTGCTGGAAAAATCCAAACTGCAATGATCATTATTGGAGCTTTATTGGAAGGTTTAGCATTCGGTGCTTTAATCTTAGGTAAATAATCCAAGACAAGTAAAAGAGTTTATCTGTAACGGTTGGTTGCAGATAAACTTCTTAATTAAACAACATAGGTATTAAAAAGTATAATTTTAGATAATGGATAAATTAATTAACGATTTCGGTTTTGGATTATTTTTCTGGCAGTTCATCATTTTATTGGTGATTGTATTCATCCTAGGAAAATTTGCATGGAAACCAATTGTAAATGCTTTAGAGGCTCGTGAAGAGGGTATCGCTGATGCATTAGCAGCTGCTGAAAATGCTAAAAGAGAAATGGCTAATTTAAAAGCTGATAACGAGAAATTATTAGCAGAAGCTCGTGCTGAGCGTGATGCTTTAATTAAAGAAGCTCGTGAGATTAAAGAAAAAATGTTAGCTGACGCTAAAACTGAAGGTGAAGCTGTAGGAGCAAAAATGATTGCTCAAGCAAAAGCTGCTATCGAAAGTGAAAGAGCGAGTGCTATCGTTGAGTTAAAAACTCAAGTTTCTTCTATTTCTATTGAAATTGCTGAGAAATTATTAAAAGAACAATTAGCTAACACTGAAGCTCAATCTAAATTGGTTGAGAAGATGTTAGACGAAGTTAAATTAAACTAATAAAAGGATCATTATGGTAAGCACTAGAGCAGCTGCAAGATATGCAAAAGCAATGCTAGAAGTTTCTGGTCAAAAAGGAAATGCTGAGGCTATTAATAGCGATATGATCTTGATCTCTGAATCAGTATCTCAAAGTGAAGACTTAAAAGTGTTTTTAACTAATCCTATCGTGAGTGGTGAGATTAAATTAAATGCTTTGTTAGAAGTATTCGCTAATGTTGATCAAAGTACTAAAGAATTGTTTAAAGTGCTTAAAGCGAACAATAGATTTGAAATCTTAGGTGTAATCGCTTTACAGTTTCAAGAGCAATACGAAGCTTTGAAAGGTATAGAGAGAGTTGTAGTTACTACGGCTGTTCCGATGGATGCCGCTTTAGAGAGTAAAGTTTTATCTAAAGTTCAAAGTTTAGCTCCTGGAAAACAAATTGTTATTTCAAATCTAGTAGATGCTTCTATCTTAGGAGGATTTATCTTGAAAATGGGAGATAAACAGTACAATGCTTCAATAGCGAATCAATTACAAGTTTTAAAAAGAGAATTAACTAATTAAAAAATCACCGCACGAATGTTCGTGTATAAACATAGATAAAAATGGCGGAAATTAAACCAGCTGAAATATCAGCGATTTTAAAGAAACAATTATCTGGATTTAGCTCAGAGGCTTCTTTAGAAGAAGTAGGAACAGTACTTGAAGTAGGAGATGGTGTTGCTCGTGTATACGGGTTGACAAATGCTGAATACGGAGAGCTAGTTGTATTCGAGAATGGACTAGAGGCAATGGTGCAGAACCTTGAAGAGGATAATGTAGGTATTGTATTGTTAGGAGCTCCTACTGGTGTTAAAGAAGGATCTACAGTAAAAAGAACAGGTCGTATCGCTTCACTTAAAGTAGGTGAGAAAATGGTAGGACGTGTTGTTAATACATTAGGTCTTCCAATCGATGGTAAAGGTGCTATCGAAGGTGATTTATATGAGATGCCATTAGAGCGTAAAGCTCCTGGGGTAATCTACCGTCAACCAGTAACTGAGCCGTTACAAACAGGTATTAAATCTGTTGATGCCATGATTCCAATCGGACGTGGACAACGTGAGTTAGTAATTGGTGACCGTCAAACAGGAAAAACAACTGTTTGTATCGATACTATCTTAAATCAAAAAGAATTTTACGATGCTGGGCAACCAGTATATTGTATATATGTAGCTATTGGACAAAAAGCTTCTACTGTAGCAGGTATTGCTAAAACTTTAGAAGATAAAGGTGCAATGGACTATACTATTATCGTAGCTGCTAATGCTTCGGATCCTGCTCCAATGCAAGTTTATGCTGCAATGGCAGGTGCTGCTATCGGAGAGTACTTCCGTGATACAGGACGTCCTGCATTAATTATCTATGATGATTTATCTAAACAAGCGGTAGCTTACCGTGAGATGTCATTAATCTTACGTCGTCCACCAGGTCGTGAAGCTTACCCTGGAGACGTGTTCTACCTTCACTCAAGATTATTAGAGCGTGCTGCTCGTATTATCGGTGATGATGAAATCGCTAAGAACATGAATGATTTACCAGAGTCTATCAGACCATTCGTTAAAGGTGGTGGTTCATTAACTGCTTTACCTATTATCGAAACTCAAGCTGGTGACGTTTCTGCTTATATCCCAACTAACGTAATTTCGATTACTGATGGACAGATATTCTTAGAATCTGATTTATTTAACTCAGGTGTTCGTCCAGCTATTAACGTAGGTATTTCTGTATCTCGTGTTGGAGGTTCTGCTCAGATTAAATCAATGAAGAAAGTAGCTGGTACTTTAAAACTTGATCAAGCTCAATACCGTGAGTTAGAGGCTTTCGCTAAGTTTGGTTCTGATTTAGATGCTGCTACAATGAACGTTATCTCTAAAGGACAACGTAACGTTGAGATCTTAAAGCAAGCTGTTAACGATCCATATACTGTAGAAGATCAGGTAGCTATTATCTATGCAGGTTCTAAAAACCTTCTTAGAAGCGTACCAGTTTCTAAAGTAAAAGAGTTCGAAAAGGATTATTTAGATGCTTTAAACTCTCGTCATAGAGATGTATTAGATCAATTAAAAGCTGGTAAATTCACTGATGAAATTACTGGTGTACTTGAGAAAGTAGCTAAAGAAATTTCTGCAAAATATTAAGAAATAATGTTTGTCTACAAGTGATATCATGTCACTTGTAGATAAATTTATATACAATTTACAATGGCAAACCTTAAAGAAATACGTAATAGGATTTCATCAATCGGATCGACAATGCAGATTACTTCTGCTATGAAGATGGTATCTGCAGCTAAGCTTAAAAAAGCTACTGATACTATTATGGCTATGCGTCCATATTCAGAAAAGTTGACTGAGTTGATTCAAAATGTTAGCGCAACTTTAGAAGGTGATAATTCAGGAGTATATTCTCAAACTAGAGAGATTAAAAATGTTCTTCTTGTGGTTATTACTTCAAACAGAGGTTTGTGTGGTGGTTTTAACGCGAATATTATCAAACAGATTAATACGCTTAAAGCTACTCAATATAAAGACGTTAATGTTGATTTATTGACAATTGGTAAAAAAGGTCACGATATATTACGTAAATCTTTTACTGTAATTGAGAACAAAAGTGATTTGTTTGATCATGTAGATTTTGCAAATTGTGCTGTTATAGCTGAACAAATGATGGAAGCTTTCGTTGAAGAGAAGTATGATTCAATTCAGATCGTTTACAATCAGTTCAAAAATGCTGCTACACAAGATGTAGTAACAGAGCAGTTTTTACCATTGTTACCTGTTGAAACTAGTGAGAATGCTAGTTCTGACTATATTTATGAGCCTTCTAAAGAAGAGATTATTAATACATTAATTCCTCTTTCTTTAAAAACTCAATTATTAAAAGCTGTTGCAGACTCTGTAGCTTCTGAACATGGAGCTCGTATGACTGCGATGCACAAAGCAACTGATAATGCTAAGGACTTACGTGATGAATTAACGTTAAGTTACAACAAAGCTCGTCAAGCTGCTATTACAAATGAAATTCTAGAAATTGTTGGTGGTGCTGAGGCATTAAACAACTAATCTGAATATTATACTTTTAAAAAAGGGATACTCGTCTGAGTATCCCTTTTTTTGTGCTATTAATTGATTTAAGGAGCTTTTTGCTATAAGATGTCTGTTTGTTTGTCGATGGATGTAAAGTTGCTTAAAAAGCTTTTAATGTAGTTAGTTAGTTAGTTAGCTGTAATAAAAAAGCCGCTTAAGATGTCTTAAACGGCTTTATACTTATATCAAGTAATCTTATTTTAATTCTCTAATTAGATAGATGTATACAGGGAAGTGGTCACTAAAACCAGGTTCTCCATTTGTATTTCTAAGAGGATAACCTTTGTACTGTCCTGTTGGTTGAACCATAAATGGTTTTTTATAGATTCTTGCTTTCCAGTACGCCCATGATGAATAATCATCTCTAACGTAAGGTTCACTAATTATCATTTGGTCAAAAACGTCCCATGCATCACGGTAAGCCAATGTCCCTAATCCATCTTTTGACATTTTTTCCATAGGATTAAAAAGACCTTGTGGAGTAAGTTCAGATTTTTTACCAGCTGTTTTAAGTACCTTTTTCATACTGTTATTGTATGGACCGTCGTTCATATCTCCCATAGTGATTACTTTCGCATTTGGGTTGATAGTGTATAATGAATCGATGATCTTTTTGTTTAATGCAGCAGCAGCTTCACGTAATGGGCTACTTCTTTTTTCTCCACCTACTCTAGAAGGCCAGTGATTTACGATAAAATGTACTTCTTCTCCATCTAATAACCCTGTTACCAACAGTTGATCACGAGTATAAATACGAGTACCTTTTTCTCCTGTATGTCTGTCTACTTTATTCATATCGTAGATATAAAGAGGATGTGGAGTCGCATTAGTTACAGAAAAGTGCTTTTTCTGATATAGTAATCCTACATCGATACCACGTTTGTCAGGAGAATCAAAATGAGCTATACCATAATCTCCAGCAGCAAGTTGTGGGTCGCGTACTAAGTCTTCTAGAACAGCTCTATTTTCAACTTCGGCTACACCAATTATTGCAGGCATTTTTGGGTTTTCATCAGTACCAATCTGAGACATCACTTTCGCAAGATTGTGGATTTTCTTTTGGTACTTTTTAGATGTCCAAGCTTGTGCTCCAGTAGGAGTCCACTCTTCATCGTAGATCTTTGGATCTCTAATTGTATCAAACAAGTTTTCGCAGTTGTAGAACGCAATTGTTTGAATCTCATACTTTTTCTCTTGTGCTTGAGCTCCCATTGTGATAAGAGCAAACAACAAAAAGATTCTTTGAAGTTTGATGTGCATGACTAGGTTAATTTAAGTAAAGAATTGTCTTATTTCTTTGACAAAAATAGCTAATATTATTATAATAACATACCTTTGTATTAGAAATAACCTTACGGTATTTCTTAACATAGCACTTTAATCATTTTTAATTTATGAAGAAACTTTTATTTAGTTTATTCTTTGTGTTACAGGTAGTTATATCTTATGCACAAGGAGTTCAGGAAATTAAAGGGAAAGTAGTGGATGGTACCACTCAGATGCCAATGAATGCGGTATCTGTAAAAGTACAGGCTACTAATGTTTCCTCTTTAACAGACAATGAAGGGAGATTCACTTTAGAAAATGTTAAAACGGGTAACCATGATGTTGTAATCTCTTATGTGGGATATGTAACAAAGCGTTTACCTGTAGAGGTAGGTGATGGTATCATCGATCTTGGTACAATTTCTTTAGACGAGGATTTCGCTTCTATTGCAAATTTAGGGCTTATTACACTTACGGAGAATGACCTAAGTGATGATGACTCTAGTAATGACACTTCATCGGGTTTATTACAAGCTACAAAAGATCCTTTCCAACAAGCAGCTGCTTATAACTGGGGATCGGCATTCTTTAGAGTGAGAGGGCTTGATAATGAGTACGGTAAAACCATGATCAATGGAGTGGTGATGAACAAAGTACAAGATGGTCGTCCACAATGGGGGAACTGGGGAGGTCTAAATGACGCTACTCGTAATCAAGTTTTTTCTTCAGGATCTACACCATCTGATTTTAACTTTGGAGGGATTTTAGGTACTCAAAACATTTCTACGAGAGCATCTCAAATCAGAAAAGGCGCTAAAGCAGGTTTCTCAGGTTCTAATACGAACTATACTTGGAGACCTTATGCGATCTATTCTTCAGGACTAAATAAGAATGGATGGGCATTTGCTTTATCGGCTTCTTATAGAGGAGCTAAAGAAGGATATTTTGATGGTACTAATTATGACGCTTTATCTTTATTTGCTGCTGTTGAAAAGAAATTCAATGATAATCATAGTTTGAACTTTACAGCTATTTATGCACAGAATAAGAGAGGAAAAAACTCTCCTATTACTGAAGAACAAGCAAGTTTAAAGGATTTTAAATATAACTCTTATTGGGGATGGCAAAATGGAGATAAGAGAAACTCTCGTTATAAAGATGTTTCTGAACCAATCTTCCAGTTAACACACTATTGGAAGATTGATGAGTCTAATACTTTGACAAGTACTGCCTCTTATCAATTTGGACATATTGCTAATAGTCGTTTAGGTTATGTAGATGGTATAAATCCAGATCCAACGTACTACAAAAAAATGCCTAGTTACTTCTTGAATAAAATAGACCCTTATTATTGGTCTATGTCTCAAGAAGATTTTAATAATCTACCAGATAGTGAGTTCAAAAGTGATACTCAAGCATTGTTAGATCAAGCTAAATATGTGAGAGAAGATTTTCAGAATAATGGACAAATTAATTGGGATGATATCTACACTATTAATAAAGCTAATGGTGGAGCTAGTAAGATTATGCAATATGAAGATAGACAAGATGATAAAACATTTTCTTTTAATACTAATTTAAAATCTGTTTTATCTGATAAAGTAACTTTAGACGCTGGATTTAATTACAGAAGAGTTCACTCTTTATATTATAAAAAAGCTGTTGATTTATTAGGAGGAGATTACTATATGGATCTTGATACATATCAAGATGCTGGTAAACAAGATAGTGATTTAAATAATCCTAATCGCAAAATTACGACAGGTGATAAATTTGGGTATAATTACGCAATTGACTCTAATGTTATTGACGTGTTTACACAGTTTAACTTTGATTATGATAAGTTTGATTTTTATGTAGCACAAAAAATAGGATATACTTCTTATGAGAGAGATGGAAAGTATAAAAATGCTGTGTATGAAAATAATTCTTATGGAAAAAGTGGCTTAGTTGATTTTAATAACTTTGGATTTAAAGGAGGAGCTGTTTATCATTTAACAGGTCGTCATGCGTTCAGTGTAAATGCTGCATATTATAATCAAGCACCTTCAGTAAGAAATACTTTTGCTAATGCAAGATTAAATAATTTGGTAACTAAAGATTTAACGAATGAAGATGTGTTTAGTATCGATGGTAGTTATATCGTTAGAACACCAAAATTAAAAGCTAGAGTTTCGGGATATTTATCTGAAATCAAAAATAGTACACAGATTAACTTCTATTATGCAGATGGTGTTGGTATCGTGGACGACAATGGAGACTTCTTGTCTAGTACAGGAGGTGCATTTGTATCAGAGATCTTAACTGGTGTAAATAAGCGTAATATCGGAGTAGAAGTAGGTGCAGAGTATCAGTTAACACAAACATTAAAAGCTACTGCAGCTGCAACTATTGGTCAGTCTATCTATACTAACAATCCTAACTTACGTCTAAACTCTGATAATGTAGCTAAAACGTTTGATTACGGAACAGCTTATATGAAAGATTATAGAACTGGTAATGGGCCTCAGACAGCATTATCTTTAGGTTTAGAATATAGAGACCCAGCTTACTGGTGGGTAGGAGCGAACATAAACTACATGGATCATGCTTACACTAATATTTCTGGACTAAGAAGGACTGAGAACTTCGTAAAAGACCCTGCTACGGGACAACCTTTTAGTAATTTAACAGAAGATAAACTTAGATCTGTTTTAAAACAAGAACAATTAGCTGATTTTACTGTTGTAAATCTTACAGGAGGAAAATCTTGGAGATTGCCAAATAGAAATATTATTGGTTTTTTCGCTAGCGTAAATAACTTGTTTAACAAACAATATAAAACAGGAGGATTCGAACAAGCAAGAAATGCTAACTACGAACGTGAGATGTTAAACACTCAAAGTGGGACAAACACTTTTGCCAATAAATATTGGTATGCATATGGACGTAATTTCTTTGTAAATGTTTATTACAACTTCTAAAAAACTTTTCAAGATGAAGACAATTTTTAAATCATTATTATACTTTTCATTCGCAGGACTTATCCTTACAGGGTGTGCGAAGAATGATGACTTCTCAGTTCCACCAGTGAACTGTAATGAACCTAATATTGCAGCTAATCAAACGATAGATGGGTTATACTCTACTGTTAAAGAAGATAGTAAAGTGGTTGCTCAATATACTAAAGACGAAACTATCTCTGGTATCGTTGTCTCTAGTGACCAAGGTGGTAACTTTCACCAACAACTTTATATTGTTGATGAAAATACACAAACTCCTGTTACTTTAAAGGTGGATATTAAAGGAGCATTTGCCCTTTATCCTGTTGGATCTAAAGTGTTTGTTAAGCTTAATGGAACTTATATTCATAATAGCTACGGAATGATCACTATTGGAGGAGGGATTTATACTTCTGGTAGTGGTAATAAATATGCTGATGTTATTACAGGTTCTAAATTAAGAAATACATTATACAGATCTTGCAATGTTATTACAGGTGATGAGTTTGATAAATACATCAATGTTGTAACGTTAGAGCAACTTCAAAGTGATAAAACTTTAATAGGAAAATTAATCCGAGTTAATGAAGTTCAGTTTGATAGATCAGTAGTGGGTAAGACTTATTATGATAAAGATGATAAAGAAAGTAATGATGCACAAGGTCAGACATTGAGAAAAATGGTTGACAAGAAAGGGAACTCATTAGTTGTTAGAACGGGACAGTATTCTAATGCGATTAAAGATCAAATTATTCCTGAAGAAAGTGGTTCTATTACGGGTATCGTTAGTGAATTCCAAGGGACACTTCAATTCTATCCTAGAACTATGGAAGATATGAAATTGGATCAAGATCCTTTTGAAGAAGGTACTAGTGAACCAGGGGTGCAAGAAGAGATTAAGTTCTTTGGTAACCATGTGTTTAAAGGAGCAGATTTCGAAAACTGGGATCTATTTAAAGCAATAACAAGTGCTTTTCCACTGCCTGATTATGTTGTTCCTGTAAGTGATAATTATTCAGGAGTATCTGGTAAACAGTCTTTACATATTAATGGGTCAGTTGATAAGAATAGCCCAATTTTCACAATGTCTAATGTACCAAGTCACAAAGGGGCAACAAAGTTATCATTCATTATGAAAGGTAGCTCTAAAAAGACTATTTCTATTGAAATTATTAAAAAGGATGGGAAAACAGAAGCTTATAATGTTATAAACTTTACTGATCCTACAGATAATAAGTATGGTGCCCCAGCTACTACATTAAGCAAAAGCTTAACTATTGAAAAAGCTGTTGAGAAAATGAATAATGGTAATGGAAGTAATGCTTATATGATAAAAGGTGGAACTCATGCCATCGATACAAAAGGTACTTGGGTAAAAGTAACTTTAAATATTGCAGGTGTTGAGTATAATGATACAGGAAAAGGAGACTTTATGCGTGTACGTATTGGTAATACTGATGCATATGATTTGAAGATAGATGAAATGCGCTTTGAGGATGGTACACCTGGTGAAGGTGGTGGAGAAACGCCAAAACCTGATGAAGAAGAAGGAATTGATAGAAATGAGCCTAATACTGTAGCTAATTTTAGTAAATGGGATGGATTTATTGGTTCCCTAAACAAGTACAAGTTATTACCTGCGTTAGGATCAGAAAGTAAAACAGGAAAAGACGGTAAAGCAGCTTTACAGATAAAAGGAACTCATTCTAAAAATGATTATCTATTTACGATAGAGAATCAGACTGTAAAAAAAGATGCTAAGAAAATAGTTATGTATGTTAAAGGTACAACAGCTAAATCATTGTCTTTTAATGTTTTCCGAGAGGACGATGATGATAAAGGAAATAAGAGATATGATGCATTTAATATTAGAACTGATGCTCAGATTGATTCTAAACCTACAACAGTTGTTGCTTTAACTAGTAGTATTGTTCTTAAGAAAACCACTAGAATGCAAACTAATGATAAATTGAACGGAAATAATGATTATACGAATACAACAATCGATACAAAAGGAGATTGGATTAAAATAACATTAGATATATCTGATGTTAATTATAATAAAACAGGTAAAGGAAGTTTATTCGCTATAAAAGTTGGTTCTAAAGCTGATTATAATATTTTAGTTTCAGATATCGTTTTCGAATAATCTTTATTCAATATAATAACTTAAAAAGCTCGGCATAGCCGAGCTTTTTTTATGTTCTTTACTTAGGTATGCCCTAGAATTATTGTTTTAGAATAGGTCTAAAACATCTTATTGATGATCTCTTGTCCATAGACTAAAGATACTTCTTCTACGAAAGATTGGAAGCTAAAACTAGCCTCTTCATTTGCGTTATCAGAGATTGTACGTATCACAATAAACGGTACTCCAAACTCAAAACAAACCTGTGCTACTGCGGCCCCTTCCATTTCTACACATAATACTTCTGGCAATTGTGACTGAAGATTGTTTTTTTGTTCAGACGTAGAGAAGAACTGATCTCCACTAGCTATTGTCCCATAATGAACAGTAGGTTTAGTAATATTAAATTTGGCTAATTCTGAAGGTGTGATTAGTTGGTGTAGATTCTCTAGTCCAAACATATTCTCTATATGGTTACAAGTCTCTTTTGACCAATCTGTATCAGTATCAAAATAGGATTTGCTTAATAGAGGTATTTCAAATTTTGGTCTTAGAGGAGAAGCATCCATATCATACTGTACTAAATTCTTTGCTACGACTACATCACCTACTTTTACATTAGGATGAATGCCTCCAGCAACACCAATAAAAGCAATTCGATCTACTTTAAACTCTAATAAAAGTGTCGCCACAGTAGCAGCTGCAGCTACTTTACCTATTCGAGAGTAGACTACTACTACTTTTTGGTCATGGATATAACCTTCATAGTAAGTTCGATTACCTATTTTTCTTTCAGATCTATCTCTTAGTTGAGTGATAATTCCATTTACTTCTTGTGGAATGGCTCCTAATATACCTATTGTATTTGTTGAGTGCATAAGTTTCGTGCTATTTTGAGTAACCAAAAATACAAAAATTATATCCAACCTATTTTTGATAGTTATTGTAGCGGTGTACTTACTTGCCGTATAAATGTAGAATCCGTGTAACATTCTTGCTAACGGCAGGTTTTTTAGTAAGAATTCGAATATAATTGTTCTCGAATTATGTCTTGATATAAGTATATTAACTTTTATAAAGAGTTATTAAAAGAATGTTTTAATGATAATATAATCATGCTTAGTTGTATTTCTTTTTATATCTTGTCAATTCGCATATGTAAAAACACCTATTTTTATAACAAAATAGTATAAAAATATAAGATGAAATAAGGGGTTATAGTAGGCTGTAGTCTATTTTAAATAAGATAATTAACGGAATGGGGATGTGAAAAAGTTGTAGAATAAAAAAATATTTAAGAGAGATGTAAAAATAGTATCTTTACAGCGAGTAAATAAATGCAATAATTCCCGTAAGGGATTCAATATATAAAAATTATTAGATGGCTTGTACAAATTGTTCAACAGAAAAAGATAGTAGTGGACTCCCGAAGGGATGCCAGAATAAGGGAACGTGCGGAACAGACGGCTGTAATAAATTAGCAGTTTTTGATTGGTTGTCAAATATGGTTTATCCTAATGGCACCGAGATATATGATATAGTAGAGGTTCGTTTTAAGAATGGTAGAAAAGATTTTTATCGCTACCCAAAAGAGATTGCAATTTCTATGGGAGATATTGTAGCTACAGAATCTTCACCAGGGCATGATATTGGTATTGTGTCATTGGTAGGGGAGTTAGTAAAGGTACAGATGAAAAAGAAAAAAGCTGATCCAAATGGAGAGGTTTTAAAAATCTATCGCAAGGCAACTCAAAAAGATATTGATATATGGCAAGAGGCACGTAATAGAGAAGAAACTGTAAAAGTTAGAGCTCGTGAGATAGCTATAGCTTTAAAATTAGAGATGAAAATCTCTGATGTAGAGTTTCAAGGTGATGCTTCTAAGGCGACTTTTTATTACACAGCTAGTGAGCGTGTGGATTTCCGACAATTAATTAAGGATTTTGCACGAGAGTTTAGTATCCGTATTGAAATGAAGCAGGTAGGATTTAGACAAGAGGCTGCTCGATTAGGTGGAGTTGGTTCTTGTGGACGTGAATTATGTTGCTCTACTTGGCTAACAGACTTTAGAAGTGTAAATACATCTGCAGCACGTTATCAACAGTTATCACTTAATCCGCAGAAGTTAGCAGGGCAGTGTGGTAAGCTAAAGTGTTGTTTGAACTTTGAATTAGATACTTATTTAGAAGCATTGAAAGATATGCCTGATTCTGATACAAAGCTAATGACGGTAAAAGGATTAGCAATATGTCAGAAGATAGATATATTTAAAGGGCAAATGTGGTTTGCTTATATTAATAATTCTGCGAACTGGTATGTATTATCTACCGAGATGGTGAAAGAGATTCTTGCTTTGAATAGAAAAGATCAAAAAGGACAAGAACTAGAGAGCTATATGCTAGAAGTAGAATGTGAGGAGATAGACTTTAACAATGCGTCTGAACAAGATAGTGTTACTCGTTTTGACCAGCCAAAACGTAAGAAAAAACCTTCTAGAAATAACAAGAAGAAGGATGGACAGGCTAGAGAGGGACAAGAAGCACAGGCTCCGAATACATCTCGTGAGAAAACACTTAGTGGGGAAGCTCGTAATAATAAGCAACCTAAACAAGGTGAAAGAGAGCCTAGAGATAAGCAACAACCTCGTAATAGAAACAAGAATAGAGCAGAGGGGAATAAGGAGAGAGAAGGTGCAAATCTAGAGAAACAGAATACAGGAGAGCAAAAAAATATTCGTAAAGAGGCAAAAGGAGGAACTAGAGAGCAGAAAAGTCCTAGAGAACCTAGAAATGAAAATAAGGGGCCACGAGAAGGTAAACCTCATTTTAAGGAAAAGAAGAAACCTGTAGAAGGAACTAATGAAGGAGGTACTGATGGTGAAGGTACTGCTAAGGCAAAACAACATCATAAAGGAAACCGCCCGAATAGAAATAAACGATTTAAAAAAGATAATAATAGTGACAATTCTAATGCAGAGAATTAGTAGTTATTTATTGGTATTGAGCACTGTGTTGTTTTCAGTTGTGTCTTGTCAAAGAGATACGAATATGGTCTTTGACCAATATCAGAAGACTTCAGGTGTCTGGGATAGAACAGATGCAAAAACATTTGTGTATGACGTATATGATACTGTACAGCGTCATAATCTTTATTTGAATATAAGAGTAAATAAAAGTTATCCTTACAGTAATTTATTTGTAATCTTTAAAATGCATCAACCTAATTTAGATGTAGTAATTGACACTTTACAGTTTCAAATGGCCAATCCTGATGGGACATTATTAGGGAATGGTTTTTCTGATGTAAAAGAGAGTAAATTAGAATTGAAGGAAGGATTTGCTTTTCCTGCTAAGGGAAGCTATAAGTTTACCATAGAGCAGGTTGTTCGCGAATTAGGAGAGGTAGAAGGGGTTAATTCTTTAGAAGGAGTATCAGAGGTAGGCTTTCGTATAGAAAAACAATAATAGAGTATTAGATTTATAAGTATTATAGACTTTATGAGTTCAAGTAAAAACAAAAAAGGAGATAAGAAACAACCAAAGAGTTTGGGTGGATATTTAAAAATGTTTTGGATTCTGTTCTTAGGAATGGTTGCTGCGGTTATTTTCTTTTTCTTATGTGCATCTTGGGGAGTTTTTGGACAGATGCCAACCTTCGATGAATTAGAGAACCCAGCTAGTAATGTAGCGACAGAGATTATCTCATCAGATGGTAAAACGATAGGTAAGTTTTATTTAGAAAACCGTGTACCTGTTAAGTATGAAGATTTACCAGAGTATTTAGTTAATGCTCTAATAGCGACAGAAGATGAACGTTTTAAGGATCATTCTGGTATAGATGCCCGTGGGACACTTAGAGCTATTACTTCTGTAGGAAGTAGTGGTGGGGCTAGTACTATTACACAGCAGTTAGCTAAATTATTGTTTCATGGAGAGGGCTCTAGAAGTTTACCTAAGCGTATTACTCAGAAGGCAAAAGAATGGGTTATCGCTGTAAAACTAGAGAGACAGTATACAAAAGAAGAGATTCTTACGATGTATCTAAATAAAGCTGATTTTGTAAATAATGCTGTAGGTATCCGCTCTGCTACTCGTATTTATATGGGTAAAGAACCTAAAGATCTTACTATAGATGAGGCAGCTATGTTTGTGGGGATGTTACAGAATCCTGCTTATTTTAACCCTGTTCGTAGACCAGAGTTAGTACATAAGAGACGTAATGTAGTATTGCATCAAATGGCTCGTAATGGCTTTATTTCTAAAGAAGAAAGTATAAGATTACAAGAGTTGCCATTGGCATTAAACTTCACTCCCGAAAGTCATAGAGAAGGTATCGCTACTTATTTCCGTGAGTATTTACGTGATTATATGCGTCGTTGGGTAAAAGAGAATCCTAAAAAAGATGGTACTACCTATGATATATATCGAGATGGATTAAAGATATATGTATCTATAGACTCTCGTATGCAGAAGTATGGTGAAGAAGCTGTAGAAGCACATATTGCTAACTTACAAGAAGAGTTCTTTATAGATCAGAAGAATAATAAAATGGCTCCATTTTATAAAATTAATCAACAAGAGGTTGATAATATTATGATGAGAGCAATGAAGACTTCAGAGCGTTGGAGACAGATGAAGGAACAAGGGAAATCTGAAAGTGATATCATCAAATCATTTGATGTGAAAACAGAGATGAGAATCTTCTCTTGGAAAGGAGAGAGAGATACTGTGATGACTCCTAAGGACTCTATCCGTTACTATAAGCATTTCTTACAAGCGGGTATGATGGCAATGGAGCCTCAGACAGGACATATTAAAGCATGGGTAGGTGGTATAAATTATAAACACTTCCAGTATGACCACGTAGGGCAAGGAGCGAGACAAGTAGGTTCTACATTTAAACCATTTGTATATGCTACTGCTATAGAGCAATTGCATTATTCTCCATGTGACTCTATAATAGATTCACCATTTACTATGCCTAAAGGTAGATATGGCATCTCTAGAGACTGGAGTCCTCAGAACTCGAATCGTTCTTATAGAGGTATTATGACATTAAAACAAGCTTTAGCAGGATCTGTAAATACTATAACTGCTAAGCTAATGGATAAAGTAGGGCCTAAGGCTGTTGTGAATATGTGTAGAGATTTAGGTATCTCAGGAGATATTCCACAAAGTCCTGCGATTGCATTAGGGGCTGTTGATATTACTGTTAGTGATATGGTTGCTGCTTATAGTACATTTGCGAATCAAGGTATTTATGTGAAGCCTATCTTTATTACACGTATAGCTGATAAGAATGGAGTTATTTTATTCAATGCTATACCTGAGACGAAGGATGTAGTGAGTAAGGATGTAGCTTATGCTATTATTAAGTTGTTAGAAGGAGTTACTGAGTCAGGATCAGGGGTAAGACTACGTACTACTTGGCAAGGTGCAGGTTATAAACGAGTAACAGGTCACCCTTATAAGTTTACTAATCCTATTGCAGGTAAAACAGGAACGAGTCAGAACAATAGTGACGGTTGGTTTATCGGTATGGTACCGAATTTAGCAACGGGAGTATGGGTTGGTAATGATGATAGAGCAGCTCACTTTAGAACGATGACTTATGGACAAGGAGCAACATTAGCATTGCCTATTTGGGGTATATTCATGAATAAGTGTTATGCTGATAAGAATTTAGAGGTAGCTAAGTCAGGTTTCCCTGTACCAGAACACCTTTCTATACGAGTAGATTGTACGAAAATTGTTCAACCAGAAACAGATGATGTTTCTGAAGGGGCTTTAGACACAGAAGAATTTGATTTTTAATAATAGAAACGCCTTTTTTTAAAGGCGTTTTTTTTTGTATTTTAGGAACATATTACTAAACCAAATATTATGATCAATAAAAAGGTAGCTAATGTTCAAGAAGCTTTAGCAGATATACAGAATGACATGACTATCATGTTAGGAGGATTTGGCCTTTGTGGTATTCCAGAGAATAGCATAGCCGAATTGGTAAAGAAGAACGTAAGTGGTCTAACGTGTATTTCTAATAATGCAGGTGTAGATAATTTCGGCTTAGGATTGTTATTGCAGAAGCGTCAGATAAAAAAGATGATCTCTTCTTATGTAGGAGAGAATGCAGAGTTTGAGCGTCAGATGCTATCTGGAGAGTTAGAAGTAGAGCTTACTCCACAAGGTACCTTAGCAGAGAAGTGTAGAGCTGCTCAGATGGGTATTCCTGGTTTTTATACTCCAGCAGGTTATGGCACTGAGGTAGCAGAGGGTAAAGAGGTAAGAGAGTTTAAAGGTAAGCCACATATATTAGAATTAGCTTTCGACGCTGATTTTGCCATTGTAAAAGCATGGAAAGGTGATGAAGCAGGTAATCTAGTTTTTAAAGGAACAGCACGTAATTTTAATGCTTGTATGGCAGGAGCAGCTAAGATAACTGTAGCAGAAGTAGAAGAATTAGTTCCAGCAGGACAATTAGATCCGAATGAAATACATGTACCAGGGATATTCGTTAAGCGTATTTTCCAAGGAGAACAGTATGAGAAGAGAATTGAGCAACGCACAGTTCGTTCAAAGAATTAATCACCTTTTAAACTTAAGTTATGTTAGATAAAGTAGGAATTGCAAAACGTATAGCAAAAGAAGTTAAGGATGGCTTCTATGTAAATTTAGGAATAGGTATACCGACATTAGTAGCAAACTATGTACCTGAAGGTATGAATGTAGAGTTTCAGAGTGAGAACGGTATATTAGGTATGGGGCCTTTTCCGTATGAGGGAGAAGAGGATCCAGATTTAATCAATGCGGGTAAGCAAACAATTACAAGTTTGCCAGGGGCATCTTTTTTTGATTCAGCTACTAGCTTTGGGATGATACGTGGACAACATGTAGACTTGACTATTCTAGGTGCTATGGAAGTATCAGAGCAAGGAGACATTGCGAACTGGAAGATTCCTGGTAAGATGGTAAAAGGTATGGGGGGAGCTATGGATCTAGTAGCTTCTGCCGAGAATATAATTGTGGCAATGATGCACGTGAATAAGGCTGGAGAGTCTAAGATATTAAAAGAATGTACATTACCCTTAACAGGAGTGAAGTGTGTGAAAAAGATAGTAACAGAATTAGCTGTTATGGAAGTAACAGATCAAGGTATTAAACTGTTAGAGAGAGCACCAGGAGTGTCTGTAGAAGACATTATAAAGGCTACTGAGGTTACTTTAATCATTGAGGGAGATATTCCTGAAATGACATTATAAAAATTCAATAGAAGAGCTCTTAGAGCTCTTTTTTTATTTTAGCTTCTTTATTTCTGAATGTTTATATGCTGATTAAGTCTGTAATTGTTTATTTTTATATAAAAAATGCACATGAATAAGTTTGTCCAATTCCCTTTGTATCTAAAGATAACCTGTGTTTTACTTAGCTTGGTTGTATTTAGTTATATCGCTATTTTGCTTGAGAACATATTTGTACCAATGTTTTTAGGTGTATTGGTAGCTTCTTTATTAGTTCCTTTTAGTGAGTTTTTAGAGAGGAAATTTAGGTCTTCTCGTGCTATTGCATCTATAGTAGTTGTAGTCTTAGCTTTGCTTGTTTTGAGTGGTGTTCTATTGTTGATAGGAATGCAATTAACACATTTACAAGATGATTGGCCAGCATTCCAACAGCAGTTGCTAGCTGGAGTCTCTAGTATTCAAGAATGGATATATACTAAATTTGGTATCGCTAAGGAGAATCAAATGAATTACTTAGAATCAGCTGCATCTAATTCCCTAAAGACAGGTACAGATATATTAGGAGCTGCTATGAGTTCTTTGTCTACTTTATTGATGTTTCTTGTATTTACGTTCTTATATTCTGTGTTCCTATTGATCTATAGGGGGCATTTGGTACGCTTTGTATTAATGTTATTTCATAGTGACCATAAGGATAAAGTGTTAGATACGATACATGCTATTCAGAATATGGTGAAGAAGTATTTAGTAGGGCTGATGTTACAGATGATGATTGTTACCACATTAGCATTTATCGCGTTTTTAGTACTAGATATTAAGTATTCATTTATGCTAGCATTGATTACGGGGGTACTGAATGTATTACCTTATATCGGTATTCTAATAGCTTTAATTATTACTATTCTAGTCACATTTGCATCTGCTTCTGGAGCCAAGGTATTATTTGTATTAATTGCCTTTGTAGTTATCCATGCTATTGATGGTAATATTGTGATGCCGAGAATAGTTGGATCTAAAGTTAAAGTCAATTCCTTAGCCGTGATAGTAGGGCTTATTTTAGGAGAGATGGCATGGGGTATATCTGGGATGTTATTAGCTATACCTACTTTAGCAATTATCAAGATTATATGTGATCGTGTAGATAGTTTAAGACCTTGGGGTTATTTACTGGGAGAAGAAACTTATCCTGAGAAGATTAGTATAGAAGAAGAAAATAAAGAATAAGTATAAAAGTAAAGAGGTTAGCCATTGGCTAACCTCTTTTATATTAAGCTATCTATTTCTTAGACTTATAAACAAAGAAAGGAACTTTTAAGCGTTTAGCTAAGTGCTGTGTAACGCTCTTAGATAAGATATTCTCTATAAAAGTTTTATTTCTTTTGATTGTTGCTACCATATCTACAGGTTCGTGTTCTATAAAGTCAAGTAGTGTCTTTTCTATATTTTCTGCATTGAAGATATGGAAACTTACAGGAGCATCTTTATACTTCTCTTTCCATTTATTATAAACTTCTTCACATGAGATACATCCTTTTGATTTAACATGTACTATTTTTAAATGTGCTTTATTAGTTTTGACACCTTGAATAATATCATCCAATGTAGCTTCTTCTTCCTCTTCAAAGCGTGAAGTAAAGATGATATTGTTTAGATCTCTAAAACGAGCTTCTTTAGGTATGCTTAGTACAGGGATATCTACTTTAGTAATCGTATTTATCGTATTAGAGCCTAATAACTTCTTGTGAAAACTGGCATTAGCACCATCAGTACCCATTACTAGAAAATCAATATGATTTTCTTCAATAGCATTCAGTATTTCAGGAATAAGCAATCCCTCTTTTACTTTAAAGAATACAGGCACGTGTTCTAAGTTTAGTTCAGCTCTCATGTCTATAAGAGCAGGACTATTAGCATGTAATTGCTCTAGTTTCTCGAAGTCATTTTTCTTAATGACGTTTTCTACTAGATGTGGACTAATCCCTCCTGATATGATAGGCGGATCATAAACATGTAATACATAGAGCTCGGCTTCTCTATAGTTAGCTAACTGCAATGCGTATTTAAAAGCATTGTTTGCAGTCTCTGAATAATCTGTCGGGAATAATATCTTTTTCATAATAGAAGACTTTCTTGTAGCATACAAGGTACTAAAAAAAACGATGATAAATTATTTTTACATCAATAGAGTTTATGATACAATTCTATTGATTAACTTGAAATATCTAGGATATATCTTTGAATAATTATTCTTTTTTTACCTAAAATTTATATGATAAATCAGTGGTTATAGCTATCTTATTTCCACTAATTTTTTTGTAAAAATCGCTATTATTCTCTCCTAGTGGAGGTAAAGTCAGACTGTGTTTAGTCGCCTCTTGTGTGTAATAATCTAGTCTGTTTTTATATTTAGGAGATACGATATTGTAGATGTGCTTACCTGTGAATCCCTTTTCTATAATAGCAGTAGATAACGTGATGATATCATTAAGGTGAATCATATTGATAGGTAACTCAGGGTTCTCTAATATATTTCTCCTAATGATATAGTCTATAGGTTTTCTTTCTTCACTGAATAAGCCTCCTAGGCGTAGGATACAAGTGTTTATACCTTCTTCATTTAATAGAACATCTTCAGCTTCTCTAATTTGTACTGCTGTAGGTTCATTTGAGAATAGTTGATTGTCTTCTGTAATCTCTTCCCTTTGTGGTGCATATACAGACACAGAACTCATCATGATGACATTCTTGATATTGTGTTTGCGAATATAAGGAAGGAGTTTTTTAAAGTTCTCAGCATACGTTGGTTGAGGCTCATCTCTAATAGGAGGGATAGTAATGATAAGAAGTTCAGCATTGCCAATGAATGAATCTAAAAACTGAACATTATCTTCATATAGATTGATATGATAAGGCTTGATTTGATGTTCCTCTAAGATATTCATTTTAGCTAGAGTTGTCGTCGAGCCCTTGACGTGATAGCCTTTTTCTATTAAATTTTCGGCTAATGGTGTACCTAACCATCCACTGCCGAGTATGCTTATATGTTTCATATTAAGTGGTGTAATTTTTAAAATAGTTATAAAAATAAGAATTTACTTTGTAAGGATAAATTTATCTACGGATATTTGGTCGAGAAAAACAAAACAACATGAAGAAAATACTATTCCCCCTATTAACTTTCGGGTTGTGTTTGACAATGTCTAGCACTGTTTCTGCTCAAGAAGTACAAAAACAAATCGTAGTAGAAAATCGAGTAAACGATAGTAAACAAGTTGATAAGCCTTATGTTATCTTAATCTCTATCGATGGTTTCCGTTACGATTATATTGAGAAGTTTGGAACTAAGTTTTTAGAGAAGTTTGGAAAAGAAGGTGTGAGAGCAGAGTCTATGCAACCATCTTATCCATCAGTTACTTTCCCTAACCATTATACGATAGCAACAGGACTTTATCCTTCGCACCATGGTTTAGTTGGGAACAATATGTATGACCCAAAGATAGAAGAGAGATACTCACTTAGAAATGCTAAAGCAGTACACGATCCAGCTTGGTATGGAGGTACACCATTATGGGTATTAGCAGAACAACAAGGAATGTTGAGTGCATGTTACTATTGGCCAGGCTCAGAAGCACCTATTAAAGGAACTTTACCATCATATTACTATGCTTACTCTGAGAAGTTTGACATGGATGGACGTATTAATGAAGTAGTGAATTGGTTGACATTACCAGAAGAGAAAAGACCTCACTTCATTACCTTCTATTTACCAGAAGTAGATCATGCAGGTCATGGATTCGGACCAGATGCAGAAGAGACAAAAGAAGCAGTTCATTATGCTGACCAATCTATAGAGAAACTTGTAACAGCAGTAGATAAGCTAAACTTACCTGTGAACTATGTGATTGTCTCTGATCACGGAATGCTAGCACTTGACCAAGAAACGTTATTGAGCTTTCCTTTAAAGTTAAAAGGAGATGAGATGAAACTAGCGAGTAATGGTACTTATATAAGCGCTTTTATCAATGATAAGACTCAGATAGACAAGTACTATAAGAAGATTAAAAAAGCGAGTAACCCTAAGCACATGAAAGTGTATAAGGCTGAAGATCTACCTAAAGAGTTTCATTTTAGCAAAGAGCATGATCGTTTTGGTAGAATAGGAGATATCGTTGTGACAGCAGAAGCTCCATACTATTTTACTAACAGAAAATTAGCAGGTAGTCACGGTTTTGATCCTATTGCTGTGAAAGAAATGCACGCTATATTCTTAGCTAAAGGACCACAGTTCCAATCAGGGAAGACGATAGGAACATTTGAGAACATTGATGTATATCCTGTTATCGCTAAAATACTTGGATTAGAGATTACAGAAGAAATAGATGGTACAGATAAAGTAGCTAAAGAAGTATTAGTAAAATAATCAGAATAATCTATTCTATTGAAATAAGAAAAGGCTTGTAGAAAACTCTACAAGCCTTTTTATTTGCGTTTTAAGACACTTCAATTAGAATTGGTACCCAAATCCTAAGTTTAAGTATATATTGTGCATAGAGAATGATATAGCGTCAAAATCACTATTTAATACTCCATTAAATCCATAAGATAATTCTCCTAGTAAAAAGAAGTGTTTATTCATCTTCCACTCAGCACCTACTTGAGTACCCCATTGGAATTTACGTACTTCATCAGAGAAGTCATAAGGAGCACTACTATCATCTTCGAAAGTTAATTTAATACCGTTAGGATCAGTTTGTCTTAGATGACCATTCGATACATATCCATCAAATGTTTTGTCTATTAAAGCTGAGAAGTATAAACCTCCATAGATATTCCAGTTATCATTGATAGAGTACACCACATTTACAGGAACTGTTAGATAAGTATTTCTTACCTTCGTTTTTACATCTCCTGTGAAGTAACCTCTTACTTTAGAGTTGTCTTGTATAATCTCTGTTAAGTAACCTTTTACATTGGCCTTTGTTGTCATCCCTTTACTTTCAAAGCGAAGACCTAAACGAACTCCCCATTGTTTGTCATCAGTTAACCATTTTGTAGCATTAGCTTCTAATCCTAACTGTAGACCTGGGTTATAACTATTGATTTTTCTTATTTCTTTTGGAAGACCTAGAGGAGAAGAACCACCTATACTAAAGTGTGCTCTTACTTGGTAGTCCATATTTTCTGTAAAGAATTTTTCAAAAGAATTTTTGTCTGATGCTTTTGGTTCTTCTTGATTTTGTGCAGAAGTAGCAGTCAGTACTCCTAATGATAATACTAACGTATATAATATTTTTTTCATTGTCTCTTAATTATCTATTGTACTAATATTACTTATCGAAGTCTAATTCAACTTCATCAATTTGTAGAGTACTACCAACAGCTCCATTGAAGATATCTCCTTCCACACTTGCAGAGAATACGATAGCAATCATATAGTTAGCCTTCGGATCAAAAGTTTTTCCCTCTACCATTTGGAATGGGATTTCAAATTTTGTCCATTCATCAGTTTCAACTCTGTTCTTATCGTCTAATCTTGCGATAGCAACCATCCTAGGATCTAAGAATTTGTGATCACCTGCTAAGAATTCTTTTTTAGGATTATCTCCTTTTTCAAAGATAATAGCATACGCATCCCATGCATCTTTAGTTAGTGCAGATCCTTCTTTGCTTGTGATTGTAAAGTCTTTTCCTGCTTTATATTTATAGTATCCTTTTAATGTTTTAGGCATATTAATTCCTGTACTATATGGAATACCAAATCTTGTAGATTTAATAGCTGGGAATGTGAAGTTAAAAGTACCTAAGTATAAGTTTCCTGCCGCGATAGGAGACCCCATCATACTACCAAGAGGTCCAGTACTTCTAGTTACCATTTTTACTCCTTTACCTTTGTACCCATCATTAATAGAGAAAGTCGGGTACACTGCTGGAGATAATTCTTGGTCGTCTTCTAGTAGTGTTTCAGCTAGCATATTATAACCTTGGTTACCACTAGCCCAGTCGTATTTTATCATACCATCAGGAAGTACTTCGAAGAATTCGTGGTATTGTCCATCAGGCCCTTCAGTTACTTCTGTGTGTACATTCTCAAAATCATAATGTGTGATAAACGTATTTGTCAAGAAGCTTACATTGTATGCTTTTTTCCATTTACCATCTTGTGATGTAATAACGTATTGTATTGGTCCTTTAGAGAAGTTTTGTTTTGATCCATTTTCAGGAGTAATAGTTGCTCCGTCCGATAATTTAAATAGTGGTGCGAACTCTCTTTCGTCTACGTCAGGAAGAAGTCTAAAGAATACATTATTATTAGTAATTGTTGGAGTAGTAAGTAAGAACTTATTTGCATCTTCAATTGTTGCAGAAGTAATGTCTGATTCCATTGTGTCTGCCTCATCTTTTATACAAGACGAGAACGTGATCCCTATGGTTGTTAATAGGGCGAATAATAAGTAGTTTATTCTCATAAGTATTGTATTATTTATGTTATATAAAATTATTGCTTGCTATTTAATGATAACTTAATGTTTAATTAACGGTCAAATAACAAATGAACGTACAAAGATAAGGATTATCACTCCAATAGCCGTTTCCTTTAAATACGTTAAGGATATGAGAACAACTGTCTTTTTTGATATTAATATAATCAATTCGTTTTTTTGTAGTCTTAAAGTTTACCTATTCATTGAGAAAACGAAAGACACTATGAGAATGTTTCAAATGGTTTTTAAATAATAAAGGTCAATCTATACGATTGACCTTCATAGTTTAATGTTTTTTTAACGTTAGAACGTATACCCAAAACCGAGATTTAAGTAAATATTATACATTTTAAAGGAGATAGCATCAAAGTCTTTTTTAAATACACCATTCAACCCCCAGTTTAGATCTGAGAATATGCGGAAATGGGTATTTAGTTTGTATTCACCTCCTACTTGTACTCCATATTGAAATCTGTTGAGGTTCTCCGAGAAGTCATAGTCTCCTTTAGCATCTCCTTCAAATTCTACAGGTGTACCGATAGGCGTACCTTCTCTTAATACTCCATCATACACATATCCTGTAAAGTCCTTGTCTATTAAGCCTGATAGATACAGTCCTCCATAGGCATTCCAGTTATCAGACGCATTATAGGCTACTAATACAGGGAAGGTGATATAAGAGTTTTTCATAGTAGTTTTTACATTTCCTGTGAAGTACCCTTTGGTTTGTTTCCCATCACCACCATCTATCTGAGTATAATAGTTCTTTACACGAGCATCTGTTTTCATACCTCTACCTTCCATGCGCAGTCCTGTACGGACTCCCCATTTATGGTCATTACTCAGCCATTTAGTTACATTTAGTTCTAGTCCTAATTGCAATGTAGGGTTATAACTATTGATCTCTCGTATCTCAGCAGGCATACCGAGTGGAGTACTTCCTCCTATGCTGAATTGTCCTCTTAGTTGATATTCTATATTTTCCTTAAAGAAAGCTTTAAATCCTGTTGTGTCTTTTGTTTGAGCGAAAGACACTGTGTTTAATCCTATCAATAGGATTAAACAAATACTATATCTCTGTAGTAATCCCATCTTATTCCTTATTATCTTTTTCATAAACTAACTCTATCTCGTCTACTAGCAGTGTACTGCCTACTGCGCCCTTAAAGTCCGCTCCATCTATACTAGATGTCATCACGATAGCGAGTATATAATCTTTCTGTGGATCATAGGTCTTACCAGGTACTAGCACAAACGGAACATTAAACTCCGTCCACAAGTTCGTCTCTATTCTATCTTTAGCTTCTATTCTAGCGATAGCTACATTTCTAGGGTCTTTAAAAGCGTGATCACCTGCTAGGAAGTTGTTTTTCTTTTGTGTCTCAAATAAGATTGCATAGATATCAAAAGTGTCTTTAGCACCTGGTATCTCGTTATAATTACTATCTGTCACGATCTTACCAGCAGTGTATTTAAACGAACCTCTTAGACTAGTAGGTAGCTCACCTGTGTAGGGCAGCCCAAACTTGGTAGACTTAATAGGAAATAGAGGATTGAGCTTAAAGGTTCCAAGGAATAAGTTACCCGCAGCTATAGGGTTACCAGCTATCTGACCCGTTTTAGAAGTATAGACCGTCTGCATCTTTACAGACAGACCACCTCTTCTACCAGGCGCTATTGTAGTAGGGTATCCTTCTGGAGGAGTGTTTCCAGCCACAGTAGAGTATCCCTCATTACCACTATCCCAGTCGTGTATTTTATCTCCATTAGAGCCTATTTCGTAGAATCTATAATACCTGTTTTTATTTGTAAGCTCTGCATTGTTAAAGGTGTATAATGTACTTAGCTCATCACTCGTGAAACTAACGATATACTTCTTTTTCCAACTTTGATCTTGTGCAGTTATGATGACTTCCTGACTATTTCTGAAATCCCTTGTTGTGCCATTAGGTGGATCCATAGTAGCATTAGGCGAAATGATAAAGAATGGCGTTTGTTTTTCTAAATCAACATTCGCTTTTACTCTAAACTCTACAGACGTATTCGTGATAATAGGATCTGTCTTTAGATACTCAGAAGGAATATATGCCTCTAGAATGTCTGCATTCGTATCTAGTTCCTCATCCTTGATACATGATGAGAAGATTAGTGGGGTTAGCAGTAAGAAGGCTTTAATGTACTGATTCATATAAGTCTTTTTTTATTGGGATAACAATATTCTTGCCACAGTTAGTTTTAGTATGATGTCTTCTTCATTTAGATACCCTATATTCTCTGTCATAATCGAGATAAAAATAAATATATTGTTCTGATTATTTATCTAAAAGATGATTTTTTAGTGGTTTGATTATTAGTTTTTTGTACAATAAAAAAGGGATGACCATTCAGATCATCCCTTAGTTAGTATATATTGGATTGTATTATTTCAGAGCTCTAGTTTGATATAGATCCGTACGTCTATCTTTTTTGATACGTACACTACCGTGCTCGTGTAGTTCTTTTAGTAAGTCTACATCCACATCTACGATAAGTGTCATTTCTGTATTAGGTGTTGCTTCTGCTTTTACTCCATTTGTTGGGAAGGCAAAGTCAGAAGGAGTAAGTACAGCTGCCTGAGCGAACTGAATATCCATATTATTCACCTTCGGTAGGTTACCCACACATCCAGCTATCGCTACATAACACTCATTCTCGATCGCTCTAGCAGCAGCACAGTTTCTCACACGAGTATATCCATTCTGCGTATCTGTAAGGAATGGAACGAATAAGATATCCATCCCTTGATCTGCTAGTAATCTAGACAATTCTGGGAACTCCACATCATAACATATCATGATACCAATCTTACCACAGTCTGTATCGAAGGTCTGTATCTTAGATCCTCCTCTCATACCCCAGTAGTGTACTTCGTTAGGAGTGATATGAATCTTAGAATACATCTCATATGTACCATCTCGCTTACATAAGAATCCTACGTTATATAAGATACCATCTACTAGGTACGGCATACTTCCTGTGATGATATTGATATTATACGAGATAGCAAACTCCTGAAACTTTTTGCGTATAGAGTCAGTATATCTCGCTAATTCACGTATTGCATCTGCCTCAGATAAGTGGTTATAGTCAGCCATAAGTGGTGCTGTGAATAACTCTGGGAACATAGCGAAGTCACTCTCATAGTCAGATACTGCATTGATAAAGAATTCTGCCTGATCGAAGAACTCTTGTAGATCGTTTAGCGGTCTCATTTGCCACTGTATCAGACCTAGTCTGATCACACTTTTTTTAGCATTGATCAGCTGTACATCTTTCTCATAGTAGATATTATTCCACTCTAGAAGCACTGCATATTCCTTAGAGCTCGTGTCTCCCTCTAGGTAATTGCGCATTAGGCGTACCATGTGGAAGTCGTTAGCCATCTGGAATGACATCACTGGATCGTGTATTTCTTTTGTTTTTACTTTTTCTAGATATTGCTTAGGCGTTAGCTCATCTGCATATTTAGAGTATTTAGGGATACGCCCTGCGAATACGATAGATTTTAGGTTTAATTGTTCACACATTTCTTTACGTGCATCATATAACCTTCTTCCTAATCTAAGTCCTCTATACTTAGGATGGATGAATACGTCTATACCGTATAGTACATTTCCTTCCGGATTATGTGTGCTAAAAGTAGAATATCCTGTAATCTGCTCATAGGTATGTGCAGACATTGCCTGTTTTTCATCTATAATAAGTGACAAAGCTGACCCTACTACAACACCATCTACTAAAACGACAAGCTGTCCTTCTGGAAAGACTTCTAATAATTGTTCGATTTCATCTTTGTTCCAGTACGAATCTTCTAGCCCTTGGTATGATTCGAGCATTGATTTTTTTAGCTCTAAATAATCGTCAATTAATAAATTTCTTAATTCTACTTTATTGATAGTAGTTTCCATAATGAATTTTTTTGTTTGCAATTTACGAATAAAAGAAAACAAAGTAAATGAGAAGTTTGGTTAAATATTCAAATAAGTGTTAAAAAATGGGGCTATTTTTGATATTGTTTTTATTGAATAAAGCTATATGTAATAAAATATTAACTATTAAAAAAAACAGTTATGAGTTCAATAAAAAACAAAGTGCAATTAATTGGCAGGGTTGGACAAGATCCAGAAGTGAAAATGTATGAATCAAATAAAAAGCGTGCTACCTTCTCACTTGCTATAAATGATGTGTATTATAACGATGCAGGAGAACGAGTAGAATCTTGTAATTGGCATAATATTACTGTGTGGGGGAAGCTAGCTGACATTGTTGAAAAGTTTGTTAATAAAGGAAAAGAAATTGCTGTCGAAGGTAAGTTAGTTAATCGTAGCTTTGAAGATAAAGATGGTAATCAGCGCTATGTTACCGAAATTGCTGTTTCAGAATTAGTTTTTCTAGGCAGTAAGTAAAGTTTTATTATTTCTGTTGTCGCTCAAAATTCTTGTGAATATTGAGCGACTTTTTTTGGTATTAATCCTTTGTAGATAGCTCTTAGAAAGGAATTGAATAACTATTTAGTACAGTGTTATTTAACTTTATAATTAAAGTCTTACATCTCATTTTTTAAAAAAGCCTTACCTTGCTACAGGATAATTTAAGTAGTAATACAGTGGATAAAATATTAGTTATCGAAGATGATATTCGCGTAGCAGAATTACTTCAGCGCAGTCTAGAGGAACAAAACTTTGAAGTAGATGTAGCTTATGACGGATACTTAGGGAAAAAACTTGCCTTTCAGAAACCGTATGCTCTAATCATAACAGACGTAATCTTACCTAAAATAAATGGTATAGATCTGTGTAAGGACATTAAGGCTACCTTACCTCATATCCCTATCATTATGCTGACAGCACTAGGTACTACAGATGATAAGGTAGAGGGATTCGATGCAGGGGCAGATGATTATTTAGTCAAACCATTTGAGCTAAGAGAACTTTATGTACGTATACGTGCATTGCTTAAGCGCTTCGAACATATACAGTCTACTGACGCTCATCTTTTAAAATATGCAGATTTAGAATTAGACCTAAACGAAAAGGTATTTAAGAGAAACGGACAAGAGATACATCTGACTCCTAAAGAGTTTAACCTACTGCAGTATATGATGGAGAATCCTGAACGTGTACTATCTAGAACAGAGATTTCTGAGAAAGTATGGGATACACATTTCGATACAGGTACTAATTTTATCGATGTATACATCAACTATCTGCGCAAAAAGATAGAAATAGACCCTTCTAAGAAAGTGATTCATACCAAATCTGGTATGGGATTTATACTAAAGAGTAATGAGAATTAAGACTAGACTTACCTTATTGTTTACCTTACTAGTGGCATCTATATTATTAGTATTTGCTGTAGTAGTGTATTGGTCTTCGTCTAAGAATAGGGAAGTGGAGTTCTTTGAAGAGTTAGAGAAGGAAGCTATCACTAAGGCTAAGCTATATCTAGAGACAGAGGTAAAGTCATCTACACTACATAAGATATACAGATATAATAATGAAGTCATCAATGAGGTGCAGGTAGCTGTATATGATTTTGACTTTAATCTATTATATCACGATGCAGAAGAGATCGATAGTGTCAAGGAGACTAAAGAGATGATCGATCAGATCGCTTCACAAGGGCGTGTACACCTATTCCAAGATGACTGGCAGGTGATCGGTATAGTGTATAACAGTGGAGGTAAGGACTATGTAATCACAGCCATCGCTCTAGATCAGTACGGATATACGAAGTTGCACAATCTTTTTCTGACGATACTAGTGTTGAGTATTGTGTCCTTGATTGTTATTTTCTTTGTGGGAAGTTTCTTTGCAGAGCGTGTCCTACGTCCATTGAAGCTAATGAACGAAGAGATTAATAATATCACTGCTACTAATCTAGATTTGCGTGTGAGTACTAAGGCTAATCAGGATGAGCTGAGTCGATTAGGAAATACATTTAATACGATGCTAGACCGACTAGAACAGTCTTTTGATTCGCAGAAGCAGTTCGTGTCGAATATCTCACATGAGCTACGCACTCCACTAGCAGCAGTGATAGCAGAGTTAGAATTATCACTGTCTAAAGAACAAGACACCGCTAGCTATATCAGAACGATAGAGAACGCCTTATCAGATGCGAAGAAATTGGTTAGATTATCAAATAGTTTACTAGACTTTGCGAAGGCGAGTTATGATCCTACCGAGATTGTATTCAAGCCTACTAGAATAGATGAAGTAATATTAGATGCCTGCCAGAAGATACAGAGGGGTAATGCTGGATATACCTTCAGCTTTATGATAGATGAAGAGATAGACAGCGAAGAGTTAGTGACGGTACGAGCAAACCCTTACTTACTCGAAGTAGCTATTATTAACTTACTAGAGAATGCGTGTAAGTACTCTGATAATCATCACGGTAAGGTGAGTATTTCTAATCTGAATAATGCAGTAGTGATCAAGATAGCAGATGAAGGGTTAGGGATGAGTGCAGAGGATCTAGATGGGATCTTTAAGCCATTCTTTAGAGGTGAGAACGGAAAGCACTTAGACGGAAATGGTATCGGACTCTCCTTGACCAAGAAAGTTATTGACTTACATAAAGGTACTATTACAGTCACTTCAGAGATAAATAAAGGTACAGAGTTTACTATAACCTTATAGTATAACCAAATAATAGTAGAAAGCACTCCTAGTAGGGGTGCTTTTTTTTGTGGTGTTGTTTTCCATTTTTATTAGTAATTAGAAGGTATTCTATTCTTGATAAATATTTTTTCTGCTCTTTTTGGGTAGGGACGATCGGCATGTGGTCGGCTAGTGATACCATAGTGATTGCATTAAAATAGGCTAAAATTATGCGACCACTATCCCATCACTATGCGACCACTATGCGATCAGTCAATTTAGGACTGGTCAAAGCGAGAGTATCAAAGGGAGTGATGATTTTATTGTTTTTGGGATACTATATGTGGGTATTCTAATAGGATTCTAATTTTTTTCTAAAAGCTTTCTAATAGCCTCTAGGAAGGGTAATACCTACTTTTGCCAAGTCAAAAAAAAATAAGAGATGGAAACAGAATCCACATTAGTCAAACGGGAATGTTAAACCTTCTTTCTGAATATGCATGATAACAATGTAGCTCAGAAAGAGCAAAAAAAAATAGTTATCATGTTAATTACAGTATTTATAGGAAGATTAGCTCTTGCTTTTATTTTAGGAGCTCTTATCGGGGCAGAGAGACAAGTGAGACAAAAAAGTGCAGGTCTAAGAACCAATACGTTAGTGAGTATCGGTGCAGCAGGCTTTGTGTTGATGGCATATACCATCGGTGATATGGCTGTGGGTAGAGTAGCCTCTTATGTAGTGAGTGGTATCGGATTCTTAGGAGCTGGAGTGATTATGAAAGACGGATTCAGTATCCGTGGACTAAATACTGCTGCAACGATCTGGTGTTCGGCTTCAGTAGGGTCTATGTGTGCAGTAGGCTTATGGATGGAAGCGATAGCGATGACAGTATTGATTTTATTAGCACATATTTCGCTTAGACCTATTGGTAATATGATTAATAAACTCTCTTTTGAGAGTGAGACAGACTCAGCTGAGGTTCATTACGAGATTATCGTAGGATGTAAAGAACAAGTAGAGAATCACATCAGAGTAATGGTCTTAGAGAATCTGCGCGCTCAGAAAGACCTTCAGTTGCGTTCGTTAAAAAGTACAGATAATGGCAATCCTGCTTTTTCGTATCTGAAGTTTGAGATACTATGCATCGGTAAGAAAGATGATATTCTAGAACAGATTACTAGTAAAGTTTCTTTAGAATATGGAGTATCAGAAGTGACATGGGAATTGACAGCGTATTAATCTATTAAAAACTGAGGTATTATGAGAATGCATAACAGAGATTTAAAAAATCTACAGAAGATAGCAACTGATATGAACAGTATGGAGAAGATAACGATGATGCTGCCTGTGATCAAGAAGATGCCTATTATCGACATCAGCGAGCTACTGAGCAGAGTGGCTAATGATGATTTGGTTCTTGTGTTTAATGAGTTTACAATAGCAGAGCAAGGGGAGATTTTTGCAGAATTTCCATTGGTGAAGCAGTTAGGATTCTTTCAGAGAGTGAGTAAGAAGCTATTCGCTAGGATATTCGAAGAGATGCCATCAGATGCTAGAGCAGATCTGTTTCAGCTGATGACACAGCAGGAGCAGGTAGACTTACTGCCTTATCTGACGAAGAATATACGTGAGAATGTACTAGCACTTAGTTCGTATCCTGCGCATACAGCAGGTGGTATTATGATTACAGATTTCGCTACAGTGTCTAAAGATATGACGTGCTTCGAAGCGATACAACAAGTGCGCAAAGACTCTCCTTCTAAAAAGACGATATACTATGTATATGTAGTGAATGAGGATAAGACTTTAGTAGGTTTTATTACTTTAAAAGATTTAATCATAGCTGAGCCTGATGTATTAGTTAAGGACGAATTACATACAGAGTTTGTATTTGGTTTTTTAAGTGATAGTAGTGAGTCGGTAGCAAAGAAAATAGATAAGTATCAGCTAGTAGCCTTGCCGATACTAAACGATAAGAAACAGCTAGTAGGAATAGTGACACATGATGAGGCGCTAGATGTGATACAAGCAGAACATACAGAAGATATGGAACGCTTCATGGGAATCATCGGTACGAATGAGGAGTCTGATTATAATCAGACGAGTATATTCAACCATTTTAAGAAGAGAGTGTTTTGGCTTGTGACACTAGCAGTGATTGGGATAGGTGCTGGGATGATCATCTACAGTTATGAAGCGACATTAATGCAACTGATGATTCTAGCCTTATACATGCCGATGATTGCCTCTACAGGAGGTAATGCAGGAAGTCAATCTGCGACAGTAGTGATCAGATCACTGGCATTAGGGCAGATTACAGTAAAGTCATGGCTAAAGGTATTGTGGAAAGAGCTAAGGATAGCGTTGATGTTATCTTGTTTTCTTGGTTTAGTCGCTTTTGGTATCGTAGTGTTTCTAAACTGGGGGACAGAGATTCCGACAGGTTATACACTAGCGTCCATAGGAGGAGTGATCGCGTTAGCCCTGTCGCTACAGGTGATTACCTCTACGATAATAGGAGCTTTGTTACCGATGTTGGTTCGCAGGTTTAATGGAGACCCTGCAGTAGCAGCTAGCCCAGCTATCACTACGATTGTAGACATCTCAGGGCTATTGATTTACTTTAGTATAGCAGCTCATTTTTTTAACTTAAAGTAGCACGGTTATTGTAGATTATACTTAACATAAATTATATAAAAAATAATGCAAAAATTACGCTCTCGATGCGATCTGTCAGCAGAAGGATAATAAAAATTCATAAAATGCTTCGTTATTTAATATGGAATCTCCGTATTATGAAGTAACTTTAAAGTGTTTTTAAGATAAAAACTTAGTGAAATAATAAATAAGGTATTAATTAAAAATAAACATAATGGCTAAAACATTAAAACTAGCAGGTATTTTAGGAGTTAGCATATTATTGAGCTATTGTTCTGAAAAGAAAGAGCAGGCAGCAGATAGTGCTCAGTTTACAGTAGAAAATAAGATCATCACTCTAACTGAAACTTCAAATCTAAAAGACAGAATAAAAACAAGTAAGGTATCAGAAGAGGACTTTACTTTCGATCTAGTTACTGCTGGGGTAGTGAAAGCTATTCCCAACCATTATGCAGAAATAGCATCTCCTTTCTCAGGGAGAATAGTCAAATCATTTATCAAACTTGGTCAAAAAGTGAGTGAGAACACTCCTTTATTTGAAGTGTCTTCACCTGACTACTTCGAGGCTCAAAAGGATTACTTCGATTCAAAACAAGAGTTTAAACAAGCAGCTCTAAACCTTAAAAGACAAGAAGACTTACTGAACAACGGTGTTGGGGTAAGACAGGAGTTCGAAGAGGCAGAGACAGAATACTCTATCGCTAAGGCGGCTTATGATAACGCTCGTGCAGCATTAAATATATATAGTGTAGATGCTAGCTCACTAGTACTAGGACAGGCATTGACAGTGCGTTCTCCTATAGCAGGAGAGGTCTTAGAGAACAACCTAGTGATAGGACAGTTCATTAACGATGAGGCTGACCCAGTAGTGAAGATCGCTTCACTAGGTAAAATATGGATAGTAGGTAAAGTGAAAGAAAAAGATATCAATCACTTAGCTAAACTAAATAAAGTACAAGTGGAACTTGCAGCATATCCTGATGCTCCACTATCTGGTACTATCTATCATATCAACGAGATCGTGGATGAGGAGACTAGAAGTATAGATGTACTGATAGAGGTGGATAATGAGAAGAGAATTCTAAAACCAGGTATGTATGTGAGTGTTCGTTTTATCGATCAACCAGAACCAGTAATCTTAGTGCCTTCTAGAGCAGTATTACAAGGAGAGGATAACTCATTCGTATTCGTGAAGGTAGGAGAGAATAAGTATGCTAAGAAGAGCATCGTGATCGGAGGAGTGTCTGGAGATAAGACTGTTATTCTATCAGGATTAGATAAACAAGATGAGGTAGTAAGTGAAGGAGGAATCTACTTGCCACAAGCTATTTAATAATAAACAATAATACAATGAAGAAAGGTATAATAGATACAGCTATTCACAAAAGATGGCTTGTAGCAGCGTTGTTTGCTTTGCTGTGTATATTTGGATATTATTCTTGGAAACAATTATCAATAGAAGCTTATCCAGATATAGCAGATACTACTTCTCAGGTAGTAACACAAGTGCCAGGGCTGGCAGCAGAAGAGATAGAATTACAGATTACCATTCCGATAGAGCGCGCTCTTAATGGTATGCCTGGAATGCACGTGATGCGTAGTAACAGTACATTCGGACTGTCTATGATCACGATAGTATTCGCTGATGGAGTAGATGACTACTTCGCTCGTCAACGAATCCAAGAGCGATTAAACGATGTAGAGTTGCCTTATGATGCGACTCCTGAGTTAGATCCGCTAACATCGCCTATCGGTGAGGTATATAGATATATCATAGAGGGAGATGGGTATAGTCTTAGAGAATTAACGGATTTACAAAACTTCGTGATTATCCCTAAGCTTAATCAAGTGCCTGGTGTAGCTGAGGTAACTAACTTCGGTGGAATCACTACTCAGTTTCAAATCGAACTAGATCCACATAAATTAGAACAATATGGTCTATCGCTAAGCGATGTGACAGAGACGATAGAAGAAAATAACGTTAATGCAGGAGGAAGTGTTCTAACTAGAGGAGACCTTGGGTATGTAGTGAGAGGTATCGGGTTGATTAAAGATTTAGAGGATTTAGGTAAAATTGTTGTTAAGGCAGAAGATGGTATACCTGTATTCTTAAACGATTTAGGTCGCTTAAAATATGGAAATGTAGAACGCAAAGGTATTCTTGGTTTTACAGATAGAGAAAGGGATTATTCTGATAGTATTGAGGGTATTGTACTGTTGTTAAAGCACGAAAACCCATCTGTAGTATTAGACAAGATACACCAATATGTAGATGAACTGAACAATGGTTTATTGCCAGAAGGTGTTAGAATACATACTTTCTTAGATCGTACAGATTTAGTAGATACGACATTACATACTGTGTCTACTACGCTAATCGAAGGAATTAGTTTAGTAGTGATTGTGTTGATTGTATTCTTAGGAAGTTGGAGAGGAGCGCTATTAGTAGCGATTACAATCCCTGTATCTCTGTTGTTTGCATTTATCATGATGCATTTCACAGATATACCTGCTAACTTACTTTCGTTAGGAGCGATAGACTTCGGTATTATAGTGGATGGTGCCATCGTGATGATGGAGTCCATACTGAAGAAGAGGGAGGATAATCCTGATGAGGAACTAAAAGAGAAGTCTATAGCACAGCGTACAAAAGAGGTGGCTAAGCCTATCTTCTTCGCAACAATCATTATTATCACAGCATACTTACCACTATTCGCTTTTGAACGTGTAGAGAAGAAGTTGTTTACACCGATGGCGTTTACAGTAGGATATGCCTTGATAGGTGCGTTATTAGTAGCCTTGATTTTGATACCAGGTCTTGCGTATGCGGTGTATAGAAAACCAAGAAAGATCTACCACAATAAGTGGTTAGAGAAATTAACGAATGTATATCACAATAGAATTATCAAGATTGTCAATAAGCCAAAGCAAGTATTCGTACCGCTATTAGTGGTATTAGCAATCACGGTAGGGCTTACGATGAAGGTAGGTAAGGACTTCTTACCCCCACTAGATGAAGGTTCTATCTGGCTTCAAGTAACCTTACCTCCTGGTATTTCATTAGAGAAATCAAAAGAGATGAGTGATACACTACGTGCTAGAACTATGAAGTATGATGAGGTAACGTATATCATGGTACAGTCAGGTCGTAATGATGATGGAACAGATCCATTTACTACTTCTCATTTCGAGTGTTCTATAGGCATCAAGCCTTATAAAGAATGGCCTCGTGGTAAGACTAAAGATGACTTAATCGAAGAATTAGCAGCAGAGTATGAGTCATTACCTGGATTTACAGTTGGGTTCGCTCAGCCGATGATCGATGGGGTAATGGATAAGATATCTGGAGCACATAGTGAATTAGTAGTGAAGGTATATGGAGAAGATTTTCACGAGACTAGACGTATAGCGAATGAGGTATTGGGTACGCTGCGTACAGTAGATGGAGCGGTAGATTTAGCGATAGATCAAGAGCCACCATTACCACAGCTACAGATTCACGCGAATAGAGATAAGATAGCTCAATATGGACTAAACGTATCTGATGTTGCAGAACTTATCGAGGTAGCTATAGGTGGTAAGGCTATATCACAGATATTCATCGGAAATAAAGTATATGACATCAGTGCTAGATATACTGAAGAGAGTAGAAATACACCAGAGAAGATCGCTAACTTAATGTTGACGTCTAGTACAGGTGCTAAGATTCCGCTTTCTCAGGTAGCAGATGTTAAGACGAGTACAGGAGAGAGTACGATCACTCGTGAGATGAATAGACGTCACTTAACTGTAAAACTAAACGTGCGTAATAGAGACTTAGCGTCACTATTAAAAGAAGCGCAACAAAAGATAGAAAGCAATATCACGTATGATCATGAGAAGTTCCACATCGAATGGGGTGGACAGTTCGAGAATCAGAATAGAGCGTATAGCCGTCTGGCAGTAATTGTTCCTTTGACCTTGTGTTTAATGTTTGTATTGCTATACGGAGCTTTTGGACAGTTTAGACAAGCTGGATTATTGATGATCGTTGTGCCGTTAGCTTTATTTGGAGGGATGTTAGCCTTAAACATTAGAGGGATGTCATTGAACGTATCTTCAGCAGTAGGATTTATTGCGTTGTTTGGGGTTGCGATACAGAATGGGGTGATTATGATCTCCCATATCAATGATCTCCGCAGAAGAGGTATAGCATTAAAAGAAGCAGTACTAACAGGTGCAGAAGAGCGTTTCAGACCTGTATTAATGACAGCTACAGTGGCGGTATTGGGGTTATTCCCTGCTTCGTTAGCTACAGGTATCGGTTCGGATGTACAGAGACCTCTAGCAACTGTGATCGTTTATGGTCTATTATTCGCTACTGTTCTTACACTGTTTGTATTACCTGCCTTGTATTATATGGTGGAGCGCAAATGGGGTAGTGATAGCGACTTCGTAAAAAGTGAAACAGACGAAAATTAGGATTAGGTATGAAGGTTATTAGAAAATATATACTAGTAGGATTATTAGCATTGTTCTGTAATGAAGTTGTGATAGCACAACTTCATACAGAGAATGTAAGTGATAAGACAGCATTGACATATAAGGAGTATCTTCATAAGATGTCAATGAACAACTTAGGATATGCTGCAGCAAAGTATAATATCGATATTGCAGAAGCTGAGGTACAAGCAGCTAAGATGTTCCCGGATCCTGAACTGAGCTTTGGTTGGTTTGATAATCAACAGAAGCGTATGCAGATGGGATATGGTTTTGAGGCTGAGTTGTCATGGGATTTAGAATTAGGTGGTAAGCGCAAGGCAAGAAAGAATTTAGCTGCAGATCAGAAGACATTAGCAGAATTAGAGTTGCAAGAGTTCTTCCAGACTTTACGTGCAGAGTCTACTATCTTATATTTAGAAGCATTGCAGAATAAGATGTTGTTCGATATACAACGCGATTCTTATGAGTCTATGAAGCAAGTGGCTAAATCTGATAGTATCCGTTATACATTAGGACAGATCAGTAAAGTAGATGCTATCCAAAGTAATTTAGAAGCTAAAGGGATGTATAATGAGTTACAAGATGCAGATGATGCTTGGGAGAATAGCTTGATAGAGATTAGAAACGTAATCAGTAAACAGAGAAACGATACAATCTATTTACCTCAGGGAGACTTCAATAAGTTTGATAGATTATTCTCATTAGATGACTTGATCGTGACTGCTCAGAACAATAGAGCTGACTTCCTTGTCGCTAGACAGAATAAGGTGGTAGCGAGTAAACAAGTCTCTTTAGCTAAAGCAGAACGTGCGATAGATTTAGGACTTAACTTTGGGGTAGAGAACAACTCTTTTGTAAAGAATGCAATCGCTCCTACACCTGGTAATACGGTGGTGAAAGCAGGTTTTTCTATTCCACTGAAGTTCTCTAATAGAAAAGAATCAGGATTAAAAACTGCATTATACGAGGAACGTCAAGCTCATCTAGAATACGACTTTATAGAGCTAGAGTTAGAGAAAGAGATCACTCAAGCATATCGTAACTATCTAACGAAACAAAAGCAGATCAATAGGTTTGAAAAAGGAATGTTAGAAGAGGCTAAACAGGTATATGAAGGTATCAAATATAGCTATCAGAGAGGGGCGAGTAGTCTATTAGAAGTGTTGGATGCACAACGTACTTATAACGAAACACAACAAGCTTATGCAGAGACGCTATTTGGTTATGCATCTGCTCTAGTGGAGTTAGAGAACGCAGTGGGTATTTGGGATATTGATTTTTAAGAATGAGAGGTATGAAAAACTTATTACTAAGTGTATGCTCTGTGTTAGCAGTATCTGGTACAGCGATAGCACAAGATGTAAATCACGATTTAAAAGGGAATACTACTTTTAGTGTAAAAGGAGGTTGGATACAGTCTACGCTTAAAGGAGATGATCTAGAGTATTTAGCTATAGACGGTAAAGTGAGTAACCGCAATAACTTCTTCGTGGGAGTGAGTGTGGATAATAGCTTAGGAAAATATTTTGGTCTGAAACACGAGTTGTTTTATCAACAGTATGGTGGTCGCTTTGATAGAGAGACTGAGGATGGAGTAACACTAGATGCTAAATTGCAAATGCATAGTCTACGTCTTAATCCAATCAGTGCTGTATTTAAAGTAGGAGGGCTACAGGTATATGCTGGTCCTTATGTGAATATGTTATTATATTCTTCTATTACAGCAGTAGATGAAGAGGGAAATACATATAAGGATCACGGTATTTTCGGTAGTATAGAAGATGATCAAGAAGATGGACAATATCTACAGAAGATGGACTACGGTATCGTAGTGGGTGCTGAGTACCAGTTTAACTGTGGGTTCTTAGTAGGAGCTAACTACAGTAGAGGATTTGCTAGTATTTTCGACAACTCGAATACATTTGGGTTAGAAGAAAATCCTGGTGTGAAGGATCTGAAGATATATAATCAGAGTTTTAATGTATTCGTAGGATATAGATTCTAATCAAAGAATACATTGTTTATAAGTTTAAGTGAGAGGCTAGTTGATCATCAACTAGCCTCTTTTTATTTATAGTAGAATCTCTTTGATCTCTGATAGTTTTTTAATAGAAGTAAAGTTCGGATGTACTATTTCGTGATCGACATGCTCGTGTAACCATGTAGTATGGAAAGGGACGTGTACTGCGTGACCACCTAGTTCTAATACAGGGAGTACATCAGATCTTAGAGAATTGCCTATCATAATAAACTCTTCAGGCTTGATATCTAAACGACCTAATAACTTCTGATAGTCTATTTCTTCTTTATCTGTCATGACTTCTATATGATGGAAGTATGTTCCTAAACCAGACTTGTGCAGTTTGCGGTGTTGGTCTTTTAAGTCCCCTTTGGTTGCGACTACTAGTTTATATTTTCCTTGAAGTTCTTTTAGCACTTGCTCTACGTCATCTAATAGTTCCACAGGTTTAGTTAGTAAGTCCTTTCCTATAGCGATTACTCTATTGATTACTTTTGGGCTTACAGTCTCCTTTGAGATTATGTTAGCCGCTTCTACCATGGATAGGGTAAAGCCTTTTATTCCATATCCGTATAGTGGTAGGTTGTCTATTTGTGTTTTGAATAGTATCTGTGAGATACTTTGATGTGTTAGGTAATCTTCCATTAAGATACAGAAGGCTTTCTCAGCTTCATTAAAGAAAGGTTCATTCACCCATAGGGTATCATCCGCATCAAAAGCAACAACTTTAAATGGTTTTGTCATGTTGTTTATTTTAGTATGTTATGTAAAGGTACGGGATAATGCTTGGTTTTAATACTATTAATAGTATTTTGTAAAGATACCTGTATTGTGTGTTTGAATTATTAATTAAAATAATAACACTCTCTTAATCTTGGAATTAAGAAGTAAGTTTACTTTTGAGAGAAATAACTTTAAATGTTAATATTGAAGTTTTTTGTCTATTAAATGTTTGTGAAGTCTCATAGTTTAATAGTTTTGTAGACAGAGACCTTATTAAACAAAACTAATCTTAGATAAATGAAATTTAAAACAACCTTATTTGCAGCAGTAGGCTGTATGTTTTCACTTTCTGCCTTAGCAGGTGAAACATTACCAAAACCAAAGTTAGTAGTAGGAGTAGTGGTAGACCAGATGAGATGGGATTACCTTTATAAATACTACGATCGCTATTCAGATAATGGATTTAAACGCTTATTAAACGAAGGTTTTTCAAGTGAAAACACGCTTATAGATTATATCCCAACTTATACAGCTATAGGACACAGTACTATTTATACAGGAAGTGTACCTGCTGTACATGGAATAGCGGGTAATGATTTTATCATTCAGGCAACAGGGGAAAGTATGTACTGTACTCAAGATGATAGTGTAGAAGCGGTAGGAGGAGTAGGTAAAGTAGGAAAACAATCTCCTAAGAATTTATTAGTATCTACTGTGACAGATCAGTTAAAACTAGCTACTAATTTTCAATCTAAAGTAGTAGGTATCGCTATAAAAGATAGAGGAGGTATACTGCCTGCAGGTCATTTCGCTAATGCTGCTTATTGGTTAGATGGAGCATCAGGTGACTGGATAACAAGTACTTTTTATATGAATGATTTACCAAAATGGGTGAAGTCATTTAATAAAGAGAAGTTAGCTGACAAATACTTTAAGAAAGGATGGAATACTATGTATCCTATAGATACGTACGTATTAAGTACTGCTGATGACAATGAGTATGAAGAAACATATAAAGGTGAAGCAAAGCCTGTATTCCCTCGTGATTTAGTTAAACTAAAGAAAGACAATGGGTATGATTTAATTAAAGCTACACCATTTGGTAATTCATTAACTCTAGACTTTGCAAAAGTTGCGATTGATAGTGAATCATTAGGAGCTAATCCGGCTGGAGTTACAGATTTCTTAGCAGTAAGTTTATCTTCTACGGATTATGTAGGACACCAATTCGCTATTAATTCAATAGAAATAGAAGATACATATTTAAGACTTGATGCTGATTTAGCAGAGTTCTTAACTTATTTAGATAAGAAAGTTGGAAAAGGTAACTATACTTTCTTTTTAACTGCAGACCATGGAGCTGCTCATAATCCTAAGTATTTTGCTGATCAAAAAGGTAACTCAGGTTACTTTAATACTGCAGAAGCGAAGAAAGTATTGAACGAAAAGTTAGAGAAAAAGTTCGGTGAGAAAGAAATCATCAGGAGCTTAACGAACTACCAAGTTCACCTAAACAATACTTTGGTACAAGAGAAAGATTTAGAAGAAGATGATATCCGTGAGTTTATCGTTAAAGAGATGAGGAAGCTAGAAGGTATTGCTTTTGTAACTGATATGGATAAAGCTGCTACAGCAGCTATTCCTGCTAAGATACGTGAGCGTATAGTTAATGGATATAATATCAAGAGAAGTGGAGTGATTCAGTATATATTAGAACCACAATGGTATAGTGGAAGAAAAGATGCTAAAGGAACAACTCATGGAACTTGGGGGTCTTATGATGCTCATATACCAGCTGTATTTATGGGATGGGGAGTTAAGCCAGGTAAGACTATCCGCGAGACTCATATGACTGATATAGCACCAACTATTGCAGAGATCTTAAAAATAGAAGCACCTAATGGAAATATAGGTACACCTATTCACGAAGCAGTAGATGTAAAATAAACATATTTTTAAAATATATATAGAGGTCAGTTGTGATATTACAGCTGACCTTTTTTTGTGTTTATAATTTAGATTGAATTTTAATAAAGGAGTGTGAAATTTATTTTATAGCTTTGGGAAATAGACACAAAAACACCGACAAATGAAAAAAAGGTATTTACTGTTCGGTTTTATTTTCTCTGTAAGTGCTTCAATGCATGCGCAGTATAAAACTGTTACTACAAAAGATGCTAATGGATTCACTTACGAATATGTAGAGAATGATCCAGCTAAGGCAAGAGTGTATACTTTAGGAAATGGGTTAAAAGTATATTTAGCTCAGAACCATGATGAACCACGTATACAAACGTATATTCCTGTTCGTACAGGATCTAATAATGATCCAGAGGATAGTACAGGACTAGCTCATTATCTTGAGCATATGGTGTTTAAAGGAACTTCTAAATTGGGAACTGTTAATTGGGCTAAGGAAAAAGAGCTAATTAAACAAATCTCTGATCTATATGAACAACATAAAGCTGAGAAAGACGTAGAGAAAAAGAAAGCTATTTATAAAAAAATAGACGAAATCTCTAAAGTTGCATCTCAGTACGCTGTTGCAAATGAGTATGATAAAGCTGTTGCTTCTATCGGAGCTACAGGAACTAATGCGCATACTTGGTTTGATGAGACAGTTTATAAGAATGTAATTCCTTCTAATGAGTTAGAGAAATTCTTATTGATAGAAAGCGAGCGTTTCTCAGAATTAGTATTGCGTCTATTCCATACCGAGTTAGAAGCAGTATATGAAGAGTTTAATAGAGGGCAGGATAATGACTATTGGGCTTCCCATGAAGCAATGATGAAGTTACTTTTCCCAACTACTCACTATGGAACTCAGACTACGATAGGTACTTCAGATCACTTGAAGAACCCTTCTATGGTAGCTATTAATAATTACTTCAATGAATACTATGTACCAAATAATATAGCAGTTGTATTAGTTGGTGATTTAGAGTTTGAACCTACTATTAAGTTAGTTAACGCTTACTTCGGTTCAATGAAGAAAGCGAATCAACCTAAAGAATATATTGCTCAAGAAGCACCTCTAACTAAGATACAAGTTAAGGACATTTATAGCCCACAAGCAGAGCGTGTAGAAATAGGTTTCCGTTTAGGAGGGGTTAAGACAAAAGATGCTATTTATCTTAACTTGATCGATATGTTGTTAAGCAATGGCCAGGCAGGTATTATAGATCTAGATGTAAATCAACAACAAAAAGCGTTGTATGCAGCTAGTTCTCCTATGGTAATGAAAGACTATTCTGTACACCAATTGACTGGTATGCCTAATGAAGGACAAACTGTTGAGGAAGTTAAAGATCTATTACTAGCTCAAATAGAGAAGCTTAAAAAAGGCGAATTTGATGAGTGGTTATTAAACGCAGTTGTCAATGAATTCCGTAAAAACTCTATGGAAGCTTTAGAAAGTAATGATGCAATGGCTACAGAAATGTATGAAGCGTTTATTCATGGGCGTACTTGGGAACAGGCTGTTTCTGATTTAGAGCGCATGTCTAAAGTGACTAAGCAAGAGTTAATCGACTTCGTGAACGCAAATTATAAAGATAATTATGTTGTTATTTATAAACGTCAAGGAGAGAATAAAGACTTAGTACGTGTAGAGAATCCTGGTATTACACCTATCGACATCAATAGAGATAGCGAATCAGAATTCTATAAACGTTTAAAAGGAATAGAAGTTGAAGAAATTGCTCCTGTATTTGTTGATTTCAATAGCGCTATTCAAAAAGAAAAAATCGGTAAAGGAAATAGCCAATTATATTCTATTAACAATACGACTAATGATTTAGCAACTGTAACTTATATTACAGAGGTAGGTTCTGATAACGACAATAAATTATCTTTGGCTATCAGTTATTTAGATTATTTAGGAACTAGTAAATACTCTGCTGCTGATATTAAGAAAGAGTTCTATAAGTTAGGTATTTCTTATGGTATTAGTACAGGTACAGATAAGACTTATATCACTGTAAAAGGACTGAAAGAAAACATCCCTGCAGGTATCAAATTATTAGAACACTTAGTAACAGATGCTAAGGCAGATGATACTGCTTATGCTAATATGGTAGATCAGATATTAAAAGGACGTTTAGATGCTAAATCAAGCAAGGGAGGAATTCAAAGAGCATTGAATAGTTATATCGTTTCTAATGGAGAGTTAAGCCGTTTTAAAGACATCTTAAGTGAGAATGAATTAAAGACTATTAAACCAACAGAATTAGTTGGATTAATTCATAATTTTTTCGATTATAATAATGATGTTTTCTACTATGGTAATGATAAGGAAACAGCAAAGAAAGCAATCGTAGAGCACCATAACTTAGGAAAAGGTAAGAAAATACCTGCTGCTAAAGTATATCCAGAACCAGCTACTGATGGAACATTGTACTTTGCTCCTTATGATATGGTTCAAGCAGAAATTACGTATAGAGCAAGAGAAGGTAAGTTTAATAAAGACTTATTAGCGACTAGTTCTGTATTTAATAACTACTTTGGAGGAGGAATGGCTTCAGTGGTGTTCCAAGAAATTCGCGAGTCTAAATCATTAGCATACTCAGCTTATGCATACTATATGAATGCTGCAAAAGCAGATAAGCATAACTATGTAATGGCTTATGTAGGTACACAAGCGAATAAATTACCACAAGCTGTAGAAGCAATGATGGAATTAATGAATGCTATGCCTCAAGGAGAAAGTCAATTCCAAAATGCTAAAAATACTGTTCTTAAGAATATCGCTACACAACGTTATACTAAAGCACAGATATTCTCTTACTGGTTAAGCTTAAAAGAGAAAGGAATTGACTATGATATTAATAAAGATATCTACTCTCAAGTACAAAATATGCAGATGACTGACTTAGTTAACTATTTCGATAAATACGTAAAAGGAAAAACTTTCAACGTAGGATTATTAGGTAAGAAAGAGAACTTAGATTGGGAAGCTGTTAAGAAAATGGGTAAAGTAAAAGAACTTAGCCTAGAAGACTTATTCGGTTATTAATAGTAAGTTTTAAATTATATACTAAAGGAGCTTTGCACATAGTGCAAAGCTCCTTTTTCTTTTATTACAGAGAGAATTAGCTGTGTGCAGTAACTTATTGTATCAGAATAAGATTAATGACTGTAAATGTCTCTATTTGAGTTTTGATTATAGATTATATAGGAACGCCTGATATTAATACAATATCAGGCGTTATAAGTTTATGTTAAGCCTCAGCTGAATCTAAAAGTTCAATGTATTCTAAACCTTGTTTGATAGACTTTACATTTTTAAAAGTAAGTAATAGTCTCAGTCCATTCTTTGTCTGTTTCTCTTTCATTTCACAGATATTAGAACGGTGTTGAACAAAGATTAGTACCTTTCTAAACTTAGCTGATTGATAGAAGTCAGACTGTTGATCTCCTAAGAAGTAACAAATCATCTTTCCTTGTTTCATCACGATCTTTTCTATTCCCATATTAGCTGCATGCCATTTGATGCGCAAGCTATTTAATAAAGCAATAGCCTGACGTGGCAGTGCGCCGAATCGATCTATTAATCGTTGTTCATACTGTTGCAAGACTTCTTCATTTGTTATCAAGCTCAGTTCGTTATACAAGTTTAGTCGCTCTGTGATATTATTGATATACTCATCAGGGAACAATATTTCGAAGTCAGTATCTATCTGAGTATCTTTTACGAATACCTTATTTTCTTCTTTATTCTCTTCTTCGTATAAGTCTTTAAACTCGTTTGCCTTAAGTTCTTCGATAGCCTCTTGCATGATCTTTTGATACGTCTCGAATCCTATTTCATTGATGAAACCACTCTGTTCACCTCCTAAGATATCACCAGCCCCTCTGATCTCTAAGTCTTTCATAGCGATGTTTAGACCACTACCTAAGTCGCTAAACTGTTCTAGTGCCTGTATTCTCTTTCTCGCTTCTTCTGTCATAACAGAATAAGGAGGACAAATAAAGTAACAGAATGCTTTTTTATTACTTCGACCTACACGACCTCTCATCTGATGTAAGTCAGATAGCCCGAAGTTATTAGCGTTATTAATTAATATGGTATTGGCATTAGGTACATCTAATCCACTCTCGATAATGGTAGTAGCAACGAGTACATCGAACTCCCCATTCATAAACGCAAGCATAAGTTCTTCTAGCTTTTTACCATCCATCTGACCATGGCCGATACCCACTTTAGCATCAGGGACTAGACGTTGTATCATACCTGCTACTTCTCTAATATTCTCTATACGATTATTGATGAAGTAGACCTGACCACCTCGCTCTATCTCATAAGACACAGCATCTCTAATCACCTCTTCATTAAATCCTACCACATTCGTCTCGATAGGATATCTATTAGGAGGCGGAGTACTTATCACAGATAAGTCACGTGCTGCCATCAGAGAGAACTGTAGTGTACGTGGGATAGGTGTAGCAGTAAGTGTCAGCGTATCTACATTCTCTGATATCGTTTTCAACTTATCTTTTACAGCTACTCCGAATTTTTGTTCTTCATCTATAATTAATAACCCTAGGTCTTTAAACACAATGCCTTTATTCACTAACTGATGTGTACCGATAAGGATATCTATCTTTCCAGCTTCTAGGTCTTTAAGTATCTCTGCTTTTTGTTTAGCAGTTCTAAACCTGTTGATATAAGACACGCGTACAGGCATGTCTTTTAGACGTTCTGTGAAAGTCTGATAATGCTGGAAGGCTAGGATAGTCGTAGGGACTAGTACAGCTACTTGTTTGCCATTATCGACCATTTTAAAGGCTGCTCTAATAGCTACTTCAGTCTTCCCAAAACCAACATCCCCACATACCAAGCGATCCATTGGTCTTTCTTGTTCCATATCCGCCTTTACCTCTTGTGTCGCTTTTAGCTGATCAGGAGTGTCTTCATAGATAAACGAACTTTCTAGCTCATGTTGTAAATAGCTATCAGGAGCACATTGGAACCCTTTCTGTAAACGGCGTTTTGCATATAGTTGAATAAGGTTAAAGGCAATGTGCTTTACACGAGCCTTTGTTTTATTCTTCAAGGTTTTCCATGCAGCCGAACCTAATTTATGGATCTTAGGTACAGCCCCATCTTTACCATTGTATTTTGATATTTTGTGTAGAGAGTGAATACTTACATAGACGATATCATTATCAGCATATACTAGCTTGATAGCCTCTTGTGTTTTTCCTTCTACTTGTATTTTTTGTAACCCTCCGAACTTACCGATACCATGATCTATGTGCGTTACGTAATCACCTACCGAAAGAGAGTTTAGCTCTTTTAGTGTGATCGTTTGCTTTTTAGTATACCCATTCTTGATACTAAACTTGTGATAGCGTTCGAAGATTTGATGGTCAGTATAACAGACGATTTGCTTCTCCTCATCGATAAACCCTTCGAAGATTGGCATTACGATCGTCTTGAATGATTGTACTACCTTGTGATTGTCATCTTCTTTAAGAGATTCAAATATATCTTTGAAACGCTTAGCCTGATTCTCATTAGAGCAGAATAGGTAGTTATAGAACCCATTGTCTGTATTGTCATTCAGGTTACGAGCTAGTAAGTCAAACTGTTTGTTAAACGAAGGCTGAGGTTTGATGTGAAACTCAACGGTCTTATTGACATCCATCAGTTTGGTATCATTTAGCTCCAGTAGCGTAAATAGCGCTAACTTATGTAAGAAAGATTGTCCGTCTAAGAACATATCTTTTGGTTCCTTGTGCTTTAAATCTTTATTTAGCTTAGAGAAGGTATCTACAGCCCTATCGAATTGACGGTCTAGCTGTTCTACTGTCATAGCAGTATGCTGCGTTAGTACAATAGTCTTCTCAGAGATATAGTCTAAGAAACTCTCTCTTACCTCTGCAGAGAACTTGTTCTCTACGTTGGGAATGATAGTGATTTTCTTTTGTTTATCTACAGATAACTGAGTTTCTACGTCGAAGGTACGGATACTATCTATTTCGTCTCCAAAGAACTCTATACGGTACGGATTGTCATTAGAGAAAGAGAATACGTCTATAATCCCTCCTCTAACAGAGAACTCTCCCGGTTCAGCTACGAAATCAACTCGTTTAAAATTGTATTCAAACAAAACCTCATTGATGTAGTCTATAGATAGTTTATCTCCTTGTTGTACTTTAAGTGTATTCTTTTCTAATACCTTTTTAGTAACCACTTTTTCGAATATAGCCTCTGTATAAGATACAATGATAGCTGGCTTCTTACGAGAACTAATCCTATTCAATACCTCTGCGCGTAGTAGTACATTAGCATTATCCGTTTCTTCTATCTGATAAGGCCTTCTATAAGAACCTGGATAAAAGAGAACATCAGTTTTATTTACTAGTGTTTCTAAATCGTTTAGGTAATAAGCAGCTTCTTCTTTATCATTAAAGATTAATAGAAAAGGAGCATCAGCATCTAGGAATAAGGCTTCTATCTGAAATGAGATAGCCGAACCTATTAATCCTTTTAGATATATTTTATTACCTCTAGATTGTAGGTCTTGGAGGAGTTGTTTTGTTTTTGAAGACTCTTGAAAGCGTTGTTTAATATCCATGCTCTATTCGTTTTCTGGTGTTGGGTTAGCCCTTCTTTCTTCGTTAATAGCCTCTAGCATTTCAGCCTCACCTTCTTCTTGTGGTAATTTTGCTTTGACAATGTTTTCATCCATCTGTGCTAGAAGTAATCTTAGCGCAGTGTTGGTATGTTTCAGATTTTGATCCAACTTTTCTATACTTATCGGCGTCACTTCTAAGAACATATTTAAGTTATTTAGAGAAGTTTGTAACAGTGCCATTCTAGATTTGATATCCGGCAAATCTAATTCTTTTGGATACTGTTGATAAGTAAGGCTTTGCAGCAATTCTGATAGTCTATTAGCTCTCTTCTGAAAAGCCCCTATAGTAGATACAGGTTTTAAACTTACCTCTTGCACAAATTCTTGCCAAGGTTTCCAGTCTTTTAGGATAACGCCTAACTCTGCAGAAGCTGCAGGAACACGTAGATTCCAGTTCTTCGTTAGATAATCATACACACTATCATTGTGTTGCGCTATTTTTAATTCTTGTTCTTTCACAAATTTCTCTTCGTCTTTACATGAGAATGATATGATAGATACTAAGAATAAAAGAGGTAAAAGTATATATAAATTGCTTTTCATTGTTCTTAAGTTTTAGAGGTCAAATTTACAAAGTTCTGTGCTATTTTATACCACTTAGATTGTCAGATTGTTATATAAGTTATAAAGTTATTGGAATGTTGATGATGAAAATTGATTTGTAAAGGGACTTAAACTATATTTGTGTACTTTTTAAATACACAAACAATGGGAACCAAAATTCTTATAATCGGAGCTTGCGGACAGATAGGTTCTGAGCTAACGCTTAAATTAAGAGATGTTTATGGAAGTGAGAATGTTATCGCTTCTGATATTAGAGAAGGAAATGAAGCTCTTATGAGTTCTGGACCTTTCGAGACATTAAATGCTATGGAGTTTGACGCTGTTGCGGCAGTTATAGAAAAACATCAAGTAGAGGAAGTTTATTTAATGGCTGCATTGTTATCAGCAACTGCAGAGAAAAACCCAGCTTTTGCTTGGGACTTAAATATGAACTCGTTGTTCCACGTATTAAACCTTGCTAAAGAAGGTAAAATTAAAAAGATATTCTGGCCATCATCAATAGCTGTTTTTGGCCCTACTACACCTAGACATAACACACCTCAGTATACTGTGATGGAGCCAAGTACAGTATATGGTATTTCTAAGCAGACTGGAGAGCGCTGGTGTGAGTACTACTATAACAAATTTGGAGTAGATGTACGCAGTATCCGTTACCCTGGGTTAATCTCTTGGACTACACCTCCAGGTGGTGGTACTACAGATTACGCAGTTGACATTTTCTATAAGGCAATCGAAGATAAACATTATAACTGTTTCTTATCTGAGGGATCAGCTCTTCCGATGATGTATATGGAAGACGCACTGAATGCAACTGTAGGTATTATGCAAGCGAAGAAAGAAGATGTGAAGATTCGTTCTTCTTATAATTTAGGAGGTATCTCATTCACGCCAGAAGAGATAGCAGCTGAGATTACGAAGCATATCCCTGACTTTACGATAGAGTATAATCCAGACTTTAGACAGGCTATCGCTGATAGCTGGCCAGCGAGTATAGATGATACTTCTGCACAGCAAGACTGGGGATGGAATCATAAGTATGACTTATCTTCTATGACAGAAGTAATGTTAGAAAACTTGACAAGAGAATTAAAGAAATAGAACTTTAAATATTCTGAGGAGCCAGCTTATAGCTGGCTTTTTTTGTACTTTAGCTTTTAGTATAGAAAGAAAAGTTCTTTGTGATATATAACTAAACTACATAATAATAAAATGATTCTTTATGTTTGGCAGTTTTTCTTACTTTCACTTATTGGGCTAATAATTTATAGCTTGTATAAAGTAGGAAGATCAACGTTAGAATATAATTATAAGGTGATATGGTGCCTCATCATTATATTCGCTCCAGTATTAGGCGCTATAGCCTATCTGTTAGTAGGAAATAAAGATAAAAAAGTAAGCCAGCTATAAACTGGCTTTTTTATTTGCGTAGTTTTTTAAAGACTAGTTTATACAGTGGTACTACTACGATGACTAGCGATATTATAGCTAATGCTAAGATAACGCTACTACTGATAGCTGTCATAGAACGAAGTACTATAGTGATTATAAAAAGGAAAGCCCCTAAGAGCAATAACTTTACATTTTTATCCATCTTTGTTTTTTTTGACAAAAGTAAAACTTTAGTTTAACTTATTAAATAGATAGATCACTAATGGGCTAATGATCATAACAAAAGATATCAGAAGCACAAAGTAAGCTAACTGAGCGCCTATTACATTTAAGTAAAACAAGGTAAATGACAGGGCAAATAATGCGATGCCGATTAGAAAAATTAGTTGATTTCTACTCATGGTCATTTCATTTTAGGATGATACTAATTTAGTTATTTTAACCGAGTTGTCAAATTTTATCTCGATGCTGAAGGAGGATTGTAAAACAATTATTAATTTTAGAGAAAATGTAAACATTCAAACTATGGACAAAGTAGTAACAGATATTTTAGACAATGCAAACAATGCATTTCTAAATTGGAAGAAACTTAAAGTGAGTGACAGAGTAACTTATCTTCAGAAAGTTAAGCAGAACTTACTTACTAATGTAGAGGAGTATGGAAAATGTATGACATTGGATATGCATAAACCTATTAAGCAAGCTGTAGCTGAAGCAGAGAAGAGTGCGAGGTTAATAGATTATTATATAGAGCATGGAGAAGAGATTCTAAAAGGGAGAACTATACAGACAGACTGGACAGAGACTTATACGGTGAATGATCCTTTAGGTGTCATTTTAGGAGTGATGCCTTGGAATTTCCCTTTCTGGCAAGTGTTTAGATTTGCTATTCCGACTTTATTAGCGGGTAATACTGTAGTCGTGAAGCATGCAAGTAATGTACCTCTTAGTGCCAAGGCATTAGAAGACTGCTTTAGAGTAGAGGGGTATGAGCAAGTGTACTTTAATATAACTGTACCAGGTAGAGAAGTAGATGCGATCATAGAATCACCTATTATTAAGGGTGTATCGCTTACAGGGAGTGAATCAGCAGGTAGTTCTGTAGGGAAGAAAGCAGGAGAATTAATTAAACCTACTGTATTAGAACTAGGAGGAAGTAATGCCTTTATCGTAAGAGAAGATGTGGATATAGACGCTCTTATTCCCACGGCTATCAATGCTAGATTTCAGAATACTGGGCAGAGCTGTATAGCAGGAAAGCGATTTTTGATCCACAATGCTATTATTAAAGAATTTACAGATAAGTTTGTAGCAGCAGTTAGAGAGATCAGATTCGGTGATTTAATGGATCATAATACAGGTATCGGATTGATGGCTAGAGAAGATTTAGCGATAGAACTAGAGACTATTATGAATGATTCTGTACAGATGGGAGCGAAGATAGTAGTAGGCGGTAAGCGCGATGGAGCAAAGTTCGAGCCAACTGTGATTACAGATGTCACATCAGATATGCCTGCATTTAAGCTAGAGACTTTTGGACCACTAGCGGTTATCGTAGGATATGATACATTCAATGAAGCAATAGAGATGAGTAACGATTCTCGCTTCGGACTAGGCGTAGCGATGTTTAGTAAAGATGTAGAATTCTTAAAATCTAAAATTCACGAGTTTGATGAAGGTGCTGTTTTTATTAATGAAATGGTCATTTCTGATCCTAGAGTACCATTCGGAGGCAATAAATTCTCTGGTATAGGGAGAGAAATGGCAGAAGAAGGATTATTATCATTCGTAAATAAGAAGTCAGTGGTAATTAAATAGGGCGGTTTTTATACATATATTGTCGTGTTATGCTAGATAAATTTATTGATTTTTGGACTACAATACACTTTGTAGATATTATTGAATTCTTTGGAACTTGTGCATTTGCTATTTCAGGTATTCGTATGGCATCAGCGAAGAGCCTAGATTGGTTTGGTGCTTTAGTAGTAGGATTTGTCACTGCTACAGGTGGTGGTACTCTGCGTGATTTACTACTGGGAGTTACGCCATTCTGGATGTTGAATAGTGTGTATGTATGGTGTACTGTACTAGCATTATTCTTTGTGGTAGTCTTTAGAAAACAATTAGTGCATCTAAACAATACCTTCTTATGGTTTGACAGTATAGGTCTAGGCTTATTTGTTGTTGTAGGTACAGAGAAGACCATGTCTCTGGGGTATCCGTTTTGGGTAGTAGTGATTATGGCTACTATTACAGGAGTAGTAGGAGGTATCGTTAGAGATATCATGATTAATGAGATTCCAGCTATTTTTAAACAAGAGTGGTATGCACTGACCTGTATATTCGGGGTGATGATATACTATTTGCTAGATTATTTCAGTGTGGGTATCATTTTTTCACAAATATTCTGTGCTGCATCTGTATTTGTAATACGCTTAATAGCAAACCGTTATAAACTGGGGCTTCCCACCTTAAAAAGTGAAGAATAAAAAAGTTTTATTTTTTTAAATTAATTATTTGCAGATACTAAAAATCGTTATATATTTGCACCGCAATAAAGGTAAAATATAACCTTCCTCCTTAGCTCAGTTGGTTAGAGCATCTGACTGTTAATCAGAGGGTCCTTGGTTCGAGCCCAAGAGGGGGAGCAAAACAAAAGCCAGTCATAAGACTGGCTTTTTTATTTTGAATCTATTTATATTTTTACTGTCTACTATTAGTATGTTTTTTAATTAGATTTAGTACCTGAATTTTTTAGCGATATCAGAATAGTCTAATCAATTTGTTCTGAGATTACGTTAGAGGCTTTTTACAAGCTATAAAAAGAGTGATAAGTAGTATTTAGAATCAGTAGCGTTATTTTTTTTTAAAAAAAGTAATACTACTTCTATCTCATAATCAGATAGTTTTAATTATAGGCTAATTTTTTTTGACATAAAATGCTCAAAAAGCCTATAAACATTGAGATATTTGATTAAAAATATATATATTTGCAGTGCAATAAAGGTAAAATATAACCTTCCTCCTTAGCTCAGTTGGTTAGAGCATCTGACTGTTAATCAGAGGGTCCTTGGTTCGAGCCCAAGAGGGGGAGCAAAACAAAAGCCAGTCTTATGACTGGCTTTTTTATTTGATATCTCTCTCATTTGTGTCTTGAGGGGTGTTACATACATGTATTCTTTTATCTGTTCGTATTCTAGGACATGACCTTCTCTTTGTTTTGTATTTTATTGATATAAAACTTATTATCTCTTGACTTCCAAATTTTTCAAACAATTAATAATTGCTTACTATAAGCTAGAGCTAGTATATTTTGTTCTTTTTACAGAAGTGATCGCATAGTGGTCGCATAGTGATTGGATAGTGATCGCATAAAAAAAGGCAAAAAGTATGCGACCACTATGCTATTAGTTTTCTATCACAAGCTGACCATCTAAAAAATGAATTAAAAATCAGCAATAAAAAGGGCGATATGCTTGGTCTTAGTTGACTAGAGGAGGATATAAGGTGTCTAAGGTGGATAAAAAGAAAATCCCCTTATAAATCTGCTTACTAGGGGATTGATAGTTGTGTAGTGTCTACAACAGCAACGCTGGATAACAATAGTTAGTTATATTGTAGGTTAGTCTTCTATGAGCTGGGGTAATTAAAAAAAAATCCCAATAGAAGGTTAGTATTGATAAGGTGTAGTCCTAGTTAAAGATTGCATTAGTACTGCGCGTCTTTACTGAAGTTGACCATCCATTGGATGCCAAATTTGTCTAATACCATTCCGAAATAGTCACCCCAAAACATGTCTTCTATCGGCATAATTACCGTGCCTCCTGCTGCTATCTTAACGAATAGATCATCAGCTTCTGCTTGGCTATCTGTGGATATTGATATAGAGAAATTGTTCCCTTGTACTACAGGTGTTGGATCGGCAGATGAAGTATCACTACCCATTAGTATAGACTTGCCGATAGGAAGTGAGACGTGCATGATTTTATTTTTATCTTCTTCGGATACTACAAATTCTGGACTATCGGGGATACTATCGAATCTAACGAGGTAAGTATATTCTCCTCCAAATACAGATTTATAAAAATTAAATGCTTCTTCACAATTGCCATCGAAGGTTAGATAAGTGTTCGTTGTTGCCATAGATATATTGTTTAAGTGGTTGATTATGAAGCAATTTAGGTAAAAATCAGGTTTTTGGATAAACTGATTTGAGATAAATTATCACAATTTTCATTTTTTGAGTATTGGCAAGGGATTGAAGAATTTTTGGGATATGATATATTCACTAATGGTGAATAATGTGTTCTAAAAATACGATTATGCTATATAAATTACGACATTATTATTTAGTAAAACCTGCTTTTTATCATGTATTATGAGGTATGTAAGTGCAATCTTTGTATTAGAACAATAAAACACTATAGCACTATGAAACAAAGAGTACCAGTATCTCAGATTATGTCTAAAGCACTTATAGCTGTGCCAACGAATAAAAAGTTAAGTGAAGTAAATCAGTTATTAGTAGAATATAATATTAGACATATCCCTGTTATAGAAGCAGAGAATGTAGTGGGAATCATCAGTAGCAACGATATCCTAAAAATAGGATATGGTGCAAATGATTTAGACCAAAGTGCATTAGACGCTATTTATGACGCTTATAAGTTAGAGGATGTAATGACGAAGAACCCAATCGTGGTGATGGATGATACTAATATCAAAGATGTGGCAGAGATCTTCTCTAAACAACAGTTTCACTCTCTTCCGGTAGTAGATAAGGATAATGTACTACAAGGAATAGTGACAACTACAGATATGATCAATTACTTGATAGCACAATATTAAAACAACAAAACAGATCCCCACAAAGTAACCTATAAAGAGATAATGATTTATAACTGATAGCGCTGTTTATACCGTCATTATACCAATTTACTGGTTTGTACTATTAAAGAGTGCCTGTCTAATTTTTTAGATAGGTACTTTTTTTATGATGAGGTAGTGTGAGATTAGTTCTTCTTTTGGTTATAGTACAGGGGTAATACTAAAAATGATAGTGCTCCAAATATGACCACAATCGCTGTCTGAGTAGTCCATAATATCCATCCAAAGGCTGTTCCTGCAACAGTGGAGATGCTATAGATAGACAATAGTTCTGCGATAATCAAGGGAAATGCTCCAAATCCGCCATTGGTAAAAGATACAGCAAAACTACCTGCTACAAAGGCTGACATAACGATAGGTATGCTGAGCGAACTAGTGGCTTCTATGGCATGTGTACCGAAGTAGAATGTGGCGATATAACCAAACCAAATAAGAAAAGTGTGAAATAAGAAGCCAACTTTATAAGGCATCTTAAAAATGCTACTGACTCCCTCTGTAAGTCCTTTGATTTTATTTTTAATAAATAGAATCACTTTCCATTTACTGTAATAGAACAGGGCTATCGTAGCTATTAGCCCAATCACAGCGATGATGACTAATATACTAAGTTTCTCTACTGGAACCTTGGCTAATAAAAAGTCTTTTAGTACTTCATACTGTAAAATTAAAGCTAAAAATACGCAAAGCAATAAACATACAAGATCAATGATGCGTTCTGAAACGATAGATCCAAAGCCTTTGTCAAAAGGGACTTTCTCATATTTTTGTAATACGATTGCTCTAGATACTTCTCCTGATCTAGGAACCGTTAGGTTTAGAAGATAACCGATAGAGATAGCCATAAAGTTAGTGAAAGTGGATACAGGATATCCCATATAACGCAAGGCATACTTCCATCTATAAGCACGTGCCCATAGACTTAAAATAGAAAAGAAAGAGGAGATGATAATGTAATTATAATTAGCATCTCTAAACTGAGATTTCATCTCCTTTATCTGATCTTCAGTAAATTGATTATAGGCGTAATAAACCAAAAAAACTCCCAACGCAAGTGGGAGTAATATATTCAATAATTTACTGATATTTTTTTTCAATAAGAGGCTATGTTAAGGTGTTGGTCTCTTCATTAGGGAACACGATAGAAGGCTTGAATGTCTTCGCTTCTTCGAAATCCATAATTCCATAAGTAATAATGATAATGATATCCCCCTTGTGTACTTTACGTGCAGCAGGACCATTTAAGCAGATTTCTCCGCTGTTACGAGGGCCAGGGATAGCATAAGTTTCAAAACGTTCTCCATTGTTAATATTAACAATCGAAACTTTTTCTCCTTCTATGATGTTAGAAGCTTCCATTAAAACTTCGTCAATCGTAATACTTCCGATGTAGTGTAGGTCTGCTCCAGTTACAGTTACACGGTGAATTTTTGATTTTACTACTTCAACTTGCATTTCGCGTGAGTTTTAGTTAAAAGATATATTGTCAATTAGTCGAATGCCTTCAATATGAGCTACTAAGAAACCTCTGTATCTACGACCTTCATCTTTAGATGTGGCTGTTTTTAAAGTGTCCTCTTCGGCTATAGTGAAGTATTCGAGTTCAAAGTTAGGATTATTTTTAAATTCATTCTCAACAAAAGCGTTAACTTTAGAAATACTTTCACTTTTGAATAAATCCTTGGCTTTCAACAGTACTTGATATAAGAAAGTTGATTTTTTTAATCCTTCTGTAGATACTCGTTCGTTACGAGAGCTCATGGCTAATCCGTCCGTAGCTCTGAAGATAGGCACTCCGATAACCTGTACAGGTATATGAAGTTTGTCTACCATCTTGCGGATGATCTGTAATTGTTGGAAATCTTTTTCTCCAAAATAAGCTTTGTTAGGCGTAACAAGCTCAAAAAGTTTACTCACGATAGTTCCTACTCCATCAAAATGGCCAGGGCGCGAAGCACCTTCCATTTCGTTTTCTAGTCCATCAAAATCAAATGATTGGGCTACAGTATTTCCACCGTAAATCTCATCAACAGACGGTGCAAATATTACAATTTTTTCAGAAAGAGACTTTATAATCTCCTGATCTCTTTCTAAAGTACGAGGGTATTTTTCTAAATCCTCCGCATTGTTAAATTGCGTAGGATTAACGAAAATACTGACTACAGTACATTCATTTTCATTTAATGATTGTTCCATTAATGAAAGGTGCCCATTGTGTATGGCCCCCATTGTTGGTACAAGACCAATTGCCTTATTAGCGTCGCGAAATGGTTTTAAATACGCTTGTAATTCGGCTTTTGTACTAAAAAGAAACATTAGCTTCGTGTTTAAAATAATGGCAAAATTAGTTATTTAGAAAATAACTGCATAAATTTTTGTAAATTTGCAATGTTTATTTGTTTCAAACACAGAAATTATAATTGAAGATGAAAGAAAAGAGGATATTATATGTATCATCTGAAGTGGTACCTTATTTAGCAGAAAATGAAGTTTCATTAATGTCTTATGATGCTCCAAAAATGATTAACGATCAAGGAGGACAGATAAGAATTTTTATGCCTAGATACGGTAGCATAAATGAAAGAAGACATCAATTACACGAAGTTATTAGATTGTCAGGTATGAATCTAGTCGTAAATGATATGGATATGCCATTAATCATTAAGGTAGCTTCTATCCCGAAAGAGCGTATCCAAGTTTACTTTATAGATAATGACGAGTATTTTAAAAGAAAATCTACTTTCTCAGATGAGGATGGAACACTATATCCTGATAATGATGAAAGAGCTATCTTCTTTACAAAGGGTGTAATCGAAACCGTTAAGAAACTTAACTGGGTTCCTGATGTTATACATGTACAAGGTTGGATGGCATCATTGTTACCAACTTATTTAAAACATTATTATAAAGACGAAGCTATTTTCTCAGATACAAAAGTAGTTACTTCTATTTTTGGTGAAGGCTTTAGTGGTGTTTTAGATGCTACTATGAAAGAAAAGATTGCATTCGATGGCTTGCCAGAAGACGTAGTGAATGACTTCGAGAATCCTACTTATGAGAATATAATGATTAATGCTATCAAGAATTCGGATGGTGTTATCGTTGCTTCAGAAGAGGTAAGTTTAAATTTAACAAAATTTATAGAGTCTTCTGAAAAACCTTTTTTACCTTTCGTAGCTAAAGATGAGTTTGCTAAAGCTTATACTGAATTTTATCAGAAGTTTTTTTAATAACTATATCAGAATAGAATAGTAATAACCCAAATAGATTGGATTGACTAGATGAACCAAAAGAATATATTAAAAGGAATATCTCTTGTATTAGGCTTTATGGCCTTACAAGCTTGTGAAAGTGATTTTACAGAAACGGGAAGCGATATAATAGGAGGAGGAAACTTCGATATCGAATCGTATAACGTAAAGGATATAAAAGCTTATAACCAAGCTTATGGTGCAGTAGATGGAAGTAGATTAGGAGAAGTCCCTTTTGGGTATTTAGACAATGGATTATTTGGTGCTACTAGTAGTGATTTAGTTGTTCAGTTAGCTAATGCTACATCAACTGTAGGAGATATTGGCGAAAATGTAAAGGTAGACTCTGTATATGTGTATATACCATACTTTTCTCAATTTGATAAAGTTGACGATAAAGTTAATTACTATAAACTTAAGAACGTATACGGTGAGGGATCTCTAGACTTAAAAGTATATCAGAATAACTATCACCTAATGGATGTGGACTTAACAGATGGTTCTGCATCAAAATATTATACTGACCAGACTGCTGCTTTAATCGATAAGAACAAGATTAATACACAGTTAAACACTTCAGGACTATCTTCTCAGAATACTAATTTTGTCTTTGCAAATAGAGAAATTGTTATCTATAAAACAGATGAAAATGGTAATCCACTTAAAGATCCAAATACAGGAGATAATGAAATAAAAGAACGTCTTATCCCTGGGATGTGGTTAGACCTAGATAAGCAATACTTTGAAAAATTCATTAATGATAATAAAACTAAGTTATCAGAGACTAATGGATTCAGTGAGTTGTTTAAAGGACTGTATTTCAAAACTGAAGGAAACGGGAGTAAAGGTGCTGCTGGATTATTAGATATTGCTAAAGGTAAAATAGTAGTTATATTCAAAGTTGATAAGAAGACAACAGGTGAGGATGGGAAAGAAGAGACTACACGCGAAAGAAAAGAAATCACTCTTGCCTTAAGTGGTAATACTGTAGGGACTAAGAAATTCAGTGTGAATATGTTTAGTACACTTATGGATGGAACGTATCAATCAGAAGTAGCTAACGCGAATAAAGTGCAAGGTGATCAAAGTCTTTATCTAAAAGGAGGACAAGGTAGCTTAGCAGTTATTGATTTTCTAAAATCTAATAATCTTGAAGAGTTAAAAGCTCTTAAGGAGAAAGATGCATTATTGAATGAAGCATATTTAACTATCTATGTGGATAAGGAACGTATGCAAGGGCAACCTATTCCTGAGCGTCTATTCTTATATGATTATGATAATAGTATTGCACTGTCAGACTTTGCAAATGATGCTGTAAGTACATCTCAGTATATTAAACAAGGGTATAATGGTATCTTCGTAAAAGAGGACAAAGAGAATAATAAAGAAGGGTATTACTATAAGTTCAAAATCACTGACCACATTAGAGGTCTTCTGAAAAGTAAAAATGATGTGAGCCCTAAATTAGCGTTGACTGTTGCAAATAATTTTGCTGTAGGAGGATACACTAATCAAAAATTGAAAAACGAAATAAACAACGAACCTACTAACGTGAATGTTGTGCCTGCTTACGCTGTTAGCTGTCCATTAGGAGTTGTACTTCATGGAGCTAATACTACACAGGACAATAAGAAGATGAAGTTAGAGATTTTTTATACTAAAGCTAAAAAGTAAACAAGTATGTGTGGAATAGTTGGATACATAGGTCATCGCGATGCGTTTCCTGTTATTATTAAAGGTTTAACGAGATTAGAATATAGAGGCTATGACTCTGCTGGTCTTGCTATATTTGATGGAGAGACAATCAATCTTTGTAAAACGAAAGGTAAAGTTGTTGATTTAGAAGAAAAAAGTACAGATACAATAAAAAAAGGAACAGTAGGTATAGGACATACTAGATGGGCTACACACGGTGTTCCAAATGATGTGAACTCACACCCTCACTTTTCTAACTCTGGTGAATTAGTTTTAATTCACAATGGTATTATAGAGAACTACGATTCTCTTAAGCAAGAGTTAATTAAAAGAGGATATACATTTAAGTCAGAAACAGATACTGAGGTATTAATTAACTTAATAGAGGATGTACAGAAGACTCAAGGTGTTAAGTTAGGGAAAGCTGTTCAGATTGCTTTAAATCAAGTAGTGGGAGCATATGCTATCGCTGTAATGGATATCAAAAAACCAGACGAAATAATAGCTGCTAGACTTGGTAGCCCATTAGCTATCGGAATCGGTGAGAATGAATACTTCATTACATCTGATGCTTCACCTTTTATCGAATACACGAATAATGCTATTTATCTTGAAGATGAAGAGATGGCTATTATTAGACTGCACAAGCCATTGCGCATTCGCAAGATTAAGGATGATTCATTAGTTACACACTACGTTCAAGAGTTACAATTAAACTTAGAGCAGATCGAGAAAAATGGTTATGACCATTTTATGCTAAAAGAGATTTACGAGCAACCAGAAGTAATTAAAGATACTTTTAGAGGTCGTTTATTAGCTGATCAAGGTCTGATCAGAATGGCAGGTATCGAAGATAATATCGATAAGTTCCTGAATGCGAAGAGAATTATTATAGCTGCTTGTGGTACATCTTGGCATGCTGCTTTAGTCGCTGAATATGTAATCGAAGAGTTTGCAAGAATACCAGTAGAAGTAGAGTACGCTTCTGAATTTAGATATAGAAACCCAATTATTGACTCTAGTGACGTTCTGATTGCTATTTCTCAATCTGGAGAGACTGCAGATACTCTTGCTGCTATTAAATTAGCAAAAGAAAAAGGAGCATTCGTATTCGGAGTTTGTAATGTGGTGGGATCTTCTATTTCTAGAGAGACACATGCAGGAGCTTATACACATGCAGGACCTGAGATCGGTGTTGCTTCTACAAAAGCATTTACAACTCAGATTACAGTATTGACTTTAATCGCTCTTCGTTTAGCAAAAGCAAAAGGAACATTAGCTAATTCTGAATATTTAAAATATTTGCACGAATTAGAGCTTGTACCTGAGCGCGTAGAAGAAGCGTTAACTCAAAATGAAGAAATATTAAAAATCTCTCAGGTTTATAAAGACTCGACAAACTGTTTATATTTAGGTAGAGGATATAACTACCCAGTGGCACTAGAAGGAGCTCTAAAACTGAAAGAAATTTCTTATATACATGCAGAAGGGTATCCTGCTGCAGAGATGAAGCACGGCCCAATTGCTTTAATTGACGAACACATGCCAGTTATTGTAATTGCACCTAATCAAGATCACTACGATAAAGTAGTGAGTAATATCCAAGAGATTAAAGCAAGAAATGGAAAAATCATAGCTGTGGTAACGAAAGGAGATAAGCAAGTAAGAGAGCTAGCTGATCACGTTATCGAAGTGCCAGGTATTTCTGAGGCTCTAACTCCAATATTAACGACAATTCCATTACAACTATTGTCTTATCACATCGCTGTTTTAAGAGAGTGTAATGTTGACCAACCGAGAAACTTGGCTAAGTCAGTGACGGTTGAATAATAGTAGAAAAGTGAGTCTTTTTAAGACTCGCTTTTTTTTTATTTAAAATAAAATTTCAAAGTTTTAATATTCAGAGAAAAAAACTATCTTTGCACTCTGAAAAAGTAGAATTTTTCGATAAACGTAAATAGCTGTTAAATAAATACATAAGCAATGTCTAAAGTTACAGGAAAAGTTGCGCAAGTTATCGGGCCAGTAGTTGACGTAGTATTCAACACTGCAAATGCCGAGCTTCCAAAGATTTATGATTCATTAGAAATCACAAAACCAGATGGTACTAAATTAATCCTAGAGGTACAATCTCATATTGGAGAAGATACAGTAAGAACAATTTCAATGGACTCTACAGACGGTTTAAGTAGAGGATATGAAGTAGCATCTACAGGATCTCCAATCCAAGTACCAATTGGTAAAGATGTATTTGGTAGATTGTTTAATGTTGTAGGAGACGCTATTGATGGTCTTGGAAACTTACCAAAAGAAGGTTCAAATGGTTTGCCAATTCACCGTTCTGCTCCAAAATTTGAGGATTTATCTACTTCAACTGAAGTATTATTCACAGGTATCAAAGTAATTGACTTAATTGAGCCTTACGCAAAAGGGGGTAAAATTGGTTTATTCGGAGGTGCTGGAGTAGGAAAAACAGTATTGATTCAGGAATTAATTAATAATATCGCTAAAGGACACGGTGGACTTTCAGTATTCGCTGGAGTTGGAGAGCGTACTCGTGAGGGTAATGACTTACTACGTGAGATGTTAGAGTCAGGTATTATTAAATATGGAGATGACTTCATGCACTCTATGGAAAATGGAGGATGGGATTTATCTAAAGTAGATAAACCAGGTATGAAAGAATCTAAAGCTACATTCGTATTCGGTCAGATGAATGAGCCACCAGGAGCACGTGCACGTGTTGCATTATCAGGATTAACTATTGCTGAGTTCTTCCGTGATGGAGCTGGTGATGACCAAGGAAAAGACGTATTATTCTTCGTAGATAATATCTTCCGTTTTACTCAAGCTGGTTCTGAGGTATCTGCATTATTAGGACGTATGCCTTCAGCAGTAGGATACCAACCAACATTAGCTACTGAGATGGGAGCTATGCAAGAGCGTATTACTTCGACTAAAAAAGGATCTATTACTTCTGTACAGGCGGTTTACGTTCCTGCGGATGACTTAACTGACCCTGCACCAGCAACAACGTTTGCTCACTTAGATGCTACTACAGTATTATCTCGTAAGATTGCAGAGTTAGGTATTTATCCAGCAGTTGATCCACTAGAGTCTTCTTCTCGTATTTTGACTCCAGAGATCTTAGGAAAAGACCACTATGCTTGTGCTCAAAGAGTAAAAGAGATCTTACAGAAATATAAACAATTACAAGATATCATTGCGATCTTAGGTATGGAAGAGTTGTCTGAAGAGGATAAACAAGCTGTATACAGAGCTCGTCGTGTTCAACGTTTCTTATCTCAACCATTCCACGTAGCTGAGCAGTTTACTGGTATCCCAGGTGTATTAGTTGATATTAAAGATACTATCAAAGGATTTAATATGATTATAGATGGTGAGTTAGACCACTTACCAGAGGCAGCTTTCAACTTAAAAGGTTCAATCGAAGAAGCGATTGCAGCTGGAGAGAAAATGCTTGCAGAAATATAATCTAATTAATATTTAAAGAGATCAACATGAGATTAGAAATTGTATCACCTGAGGCTACTTTATTTTCTGGAGAAGTTACTTCAGTTTCAGTTCCAGGAGCAAATGGAGAGTTTCAGATGTTAAATAATCACGCTCCTATTGTTTCTATCCTAACAAAAGGAAGTGTAAAGTTCACAGGGCAAAACATTTCTATTGCACCAGAGTTTAGTTCTAAATTCGAGAAAGTAAGTAATGATACTTATCATTTACCTATCAATCTTGGAACTATCGAATTAAGCGATAATAAGATTATTATATTAGCTAACTAATTAGCTGATTAGAAATATAAAAAGACCTACTCAGTGAGTAGGTCTTTTTTTGTTATAAGTGGTTAAAAGTTGTAACCAATACTTAATCTTAACGCTAGGCCTGTTTCTTTTTCAGTTGGTCTATAGTCATAATGTATTCTATAGAAATCAAGACCTATACCAGCTTCGTAAGTAAAATTAGATTGACCTATATTCCGTCTTATATTCCACATAGGAGATAGATGAGATGATTTTTCTACTTTAATGTTGTCTTTCGAATCTGTACTTGTAAGTGCATCTGGCATATAATCAAAGCCTAAAGAAAGAAAGTTAGCTGAGTTATTTTTTGTGTTTTTACCTTTTCTAACTCTTTTATTATAGTTGTAGTAGTATCTAGATTCTACTCCTAAGGACAAGGAAGCAATGTAATCTACATAGTCAGAGTTGCCAAAGAAGCCAACATTGTATTGTACTTTTCCTAGTATAGTTAATTGATCCACTATTGGGTATTCATAATTAACTCCAACTCCTAATAAGTGTATTCCTGCTTCAAAACGTTTCTCTAGTTTTTGTTCTTGTGCATGCACAGCGTTAAAGCTTAATGTTAGTGTAGCTATTAAAGCTGTGTAAATTAATTTTTTCATGTGTTAATAGTGTGTTTTATTAAAGTAAATGTAATTGTTATTTAACAATATATTTTCTACTTCGGTTTAAATTGTTTGATTATTGTTGTTTTTTTTTATTCTTATTTGTTTTTATAATAGTTCTTTTGATATTATTATTGTCTAATGATAACATCGTATCTTCGTAAGAAGATTTTAAAGAGAAAGTAATGGCAAAGGTAAAGACGGCTTTTTTCTGTCAGAGTTGTGGTACACAATACGCTAAATGGCAAGGACAATGTAATGCTTGTAAAGAATGGAATACACTTGTAGAAGAGGTGATCCAAAAAGAAGAAAAGACAGCGTGGAAAGCAGTAAGTAGTTCTCCTAATACCATGAAGAAGGTAGCGAAGCCTCTAAAGGTACGAGAGATTGACAGTACAGAGGAGATTCGTATGAATACTATGGATGGTGAACTTAATCGCGTTTTAGGTGGTGGATTAGTTCCTGGCTCTATGGTGCTTTTGGGTGGTGAGCCTGGGATAGGAAAAAGTACATTATTATTACAGATATCTTTGCGCTTACCTTTTAAAACTCTATATGTATCAGGAGAGGAGAGTCAGAAACAGATAAAGATGAGAGCAGAGCGTATTAATCCTGCTAATGACAACTGTTATATCCTCACAGAAACCAATACACAGAATATCTTTCGTCAAATAGAGGAGATACAACCTGATGTGTTAATCATTGACTCTATTCAAACTTTGCATACCGAGTATATTGAATCTTCTGCTGGGACAGTGTCTCAGATAAAAGAGTGTACTGCAGAACTTACCAAATTTGCTAAAGAAACTGGAACTCCAGTGTTGATTATTGGACATATTACAAAGGATGGAAGTATAGCAGGGCCAAAAATGCTAGAGCATATGGTAGATACTGTACTACAGTTTGAAGGAGATAGAAATCATGTGTATAGAATACTAAGAGCGAATAAGAATCGTTTTGGTTCTACAGCAGAACTTGGTATTTATGAGATGCAAGGAAGTGGTCTTAGAGAGGTGTCTAATCCTTCTGAAATACTAATATCGCATAAGGAAGAAGAGTTGTCAGGTACAGCCATCGCAGCTACTTTAGAAGGAATGCGTCCACTGATGGTAGAGGTGCAGGCTTTAGTGAGTACTGCTGTATATGGTACTCCGCAGCGTAGCGCAACAGGATATAATCTGAAACGACTGAATATGATCTTAGCAGTATTAGAAAAAAGAGCTGGATTTAGATTAGGGCAGAAAGACGTATTCTTAAATATCACAGGTGGTATTACTGTAGATGATCCTGCTATTGACTTAGGGGTAGTAGCTGCTATTCTATCTTCTGATCAAGATATGTCTATTGGTAAGGACTTCACATTCGCTGGAGAGGTAGGACTGTCTGGTGAGATAAGACCTGTAAATAGAGTAGATCAACGCATACAAGAAGCAGAGAAGCTTGGTTTCTCTACTATTTTTGTTTCAAAATATAATAAGATTAGTCATACAGGAAGAGGAATTAAGGTTGTTCTAGTGACTAAGATTGAAGATGTAGTCGAATACCTCTTCGGATAACTTAAAATTGAATACTATGAAAAAGAACTTAACGATTGTTGCATTAGCTTTGACTACGGTTATGACATGGGCACAGAAGCCTGTATTTACTCCTGCTAAGCTAGAGAGTGCTCGAGTGTACTTTAACAGTGCAGAATTAACACATAAGGCTAAAGTGAAGCTGCCTAAGGGAACTTCAGAAGTGGTGATCACCAATGTAGCTGATTATCTAAACGAATCTACTATACAGATCGGATCTATATCTGAGGTTACAGTAATGGCTATACAGTATAGTAATCGCTATGTAGAAGAATATGATAGTGCAGTAGACTCTCCATTGTTGAAGCCTGTAAGAGATAGTATTAAATTAGTTCAAACTGAATTAAAGAAGGTGAATAATGCTATTGATGTAGAAAGTAGAACAATTGCTCTATTAGATTTTAACCAAAAAGTAGGCGGAGAACAAGGAACGACTACTGCAGAAGTAATGAAGATGGTAGACTATTATAGAACGAAGAGATTACAGCTGAGTACAGAGTTAGATAAGTTAAACGAGAAGAAGGAAGACCTTAATACTCGACTAACCAATTTACAAGATAAGCTTGCTTTTAACGAAGGGAAAAGTGAGAAATCTAGTAAGGGGAAGCTGATTGTACAAGTAATGAATGACAGAGAGGGTGAAGTGCCTTTTCAGATTAAGTATTTAACTAATGCCGCGTCATGGAAGCCTTTTTATGACCTAAGAGTAGAGAAGATTAACGCTCCTGTAAAAGTAGTGTATAAAGCAGATGTAAAACAGAGTTCTGGTATTGACTGGAGAGGTGTGAATCTTAGCTTGACAAGTGGTGTAGCGAATCAGAGTAATGTTATCCCTACTTGGAGAACGTGGTTCCTTGATTATAATACTTATGTAACGACTTCAGGATATAATAGAAATGCAAATAAAAAATTAAATGTAATGGCAGATATGTCTGCTAAAATGAGTTATGAAGCAGAGTCATCTTCTATGCTAAAGGATGCTGTAGTATATGAAGAGAGTACAATGAGTACTTTTACCCAAGTCAATGAATCACAGTTAAACGTATCATTTGATATAAATATTCCATACACGGTGATGTCTAATAATAAGTCACATAGTGTTACACTTAACGACTTTTCTATTCCTGCGGAGTATAAATATTATGTAGCTCCTAAGCTTGACCTAAATGCTTATTTAGTAGCAACGATTAAGGATTATGGTAATTATAACTTATTAGCAGGGGAGGCAAACGTAATCTTTGATGGAGTATATGTTGGTAAGACAACCTTGAACCCTGCAAACACAGAAGAGGAAATGAAACTAAACATGGGTAAAGACCCTAAAGTAGCAGTTACTCGTATCTTATTAAAAGATAAATCAGGTACTAAGATGTTATCTTCTAAAAAGTCTCAAAACTTCGTATACGATATTACTGTCCGCAACAACAAAGCTGAGCAGATAGATATACAAGTAGAAGACCAATACCCTATCAGTTCTAATAAAGACATAGAAGTAGAATTAACAGAGACTTCATCAGGAAAGCTTAATGAAGAGAAAGGACTTGTGAAGTGGGATCTTAGATTGAAAGGAAATGACAGTAAATCACTTCGTTTTGGATACCAAGTGAGATATGATAAGAGTCAAAATTTAAACTTATAAGATTATAGCAAGTGAATAAAAAGCAGGAGTGATAGATTCTATCACTCCTGCTTTTTTATAAGGCTATTCTAATGCCTATATCTAAGTGAGCGGTCTTTAGCTGTCCATATATCTTCTAGGTAATCTATTGTTAGCACAGTGTCTTTCTTGATAATTTCTAGTCTTGTAGAATTTTGTTTAGTGATTAGCGTATCTCCTATCTCTATTACCTTATGGAGGTATTCTCTCTCATAGAACCGCATATCATTGTCTAGTATGTAATAAGACCCTGCTCTAGATCCTTTATTAGCTTCTTGACTGATGACAACAGCCTTAAACTCTTTAAGTGTATTTTCTTTTAGTTGTCTATCATTCTCTGTGTAGGCATTTTCTCCTCCGCATTTATAAGCGATTAAGACGATAAGACATAATACAGCTAGCATAGGTATAAATGGGTTTATACTTATGTTTTCGAAGTCAAGACCATCTTTAAACCAATTGTTTTTCATAGAAGTGTAGAGTAGTGATGGTAAGCTGTTATTTATAAAAGTTAGAACTTCTCGGTAATCTTGCCCAAATATCTGTCTTATAGTCTACATAGATGATAGTATCTTGTTTTCTGATTTCTAATGTAGAAGAATCTTTCTTAGTGATCAGGTTATCTCCTACATCTATTAAGTTAAAGATAGGGTGATATTTATAGAACTTCATATTGTTATCTAGCTGATAGTACTCCGTATTTCTATTATTTTTTTCAATGCCTTTATAGATTACAGAAGCATTAAACTCTCTTTTTATGTTTTCTTCTAATTCTTTATCATTGAGAGTATACACATTTTCGTTGCTTTGTAAGTACATACCTACACCAAATATAGTCATTACTAGTAATGCCAATAACATAGGATATTTAGGAGTTTCTCCTTCGTTGAATAAATAATCAAACATTAGTCTAGTTGCTTTTGATAACATCTAAGGTACGTGTTATTGTTGAATTGGACTAATGATATTGTCTTTGAGGTCATCCTTCTATTTTAGTGTATAGAAGGATGAAATAGTCTAGAAGTTGTATTTTTTGTATTTAGCTTTTGTTTAAAAGCAAATAAAATTAGCAACATTAGAAATCAACGGAAGCATCAGTATCATCGCTAAAGCTAACACGGGGGGCAGTATAGAGAACCTTTTCATAAGTACAACGGAAAACACCAAACAGTCTAAGCACCATAAATTAACATATCGCGCTTAATGATTACGGATTGTTAACCTGGTTTTAATTCTCTGATAATGCGAGAAGAGTTGTTTTGTGATAAAGTTTTTAAAGTATGGATAATTCACAATTCAATAGAAGGAAGTTCTTGCGCACTTCTTTATTAGCATCAGGAAGTCTTTTTTTAGCACCTATAATTATTAGTTGTTCTAATGATGATTCTAGTATTCCAGACACAGATGGTGTGGATGGACAATTTCAGATCAAAAACTTTGACTATGGTGTAGCTAGTTTTGACCCAACTGCTACTAGTGTGATCATCTGGACTCGCTATGCTAATGCAAATACAGAAATAGTATGGGAAATAGCAAAAGACCTTCATTTTAAAGATATTGTTCGTCAAGGCAAGGTTACTGTTGCCTCTCTTTCAGATAATACGATCGCTATAGAGATACAAGACTTACCTTCTAATAGTAAGTTCTATTATAGATTTTATAATGCTTTAGCTAAAGATACCTCTGTGATAGGGGAGACTATCACACTACCTGCTACATCAGATCAGGTAAGTAATGTGAAGCTAGCCATAGCGTCGTGTTCTAATTATCCAGCGGGTCTATTTCACGTCTATGGTGAGATGGCTAAGTCAGACGCGGATGTCATTATCCACTTAGGAGATTACATCTATGAGTACGCTCCTGGGCAGTACGGTACTAATGCGAGTACTATTGCCTTTAATAGAGCTCATAAACCGAATAAAGAGATCGTTACTTTAGAGGATTATAGAGAACGATATAAACAGTACAGAAGTGATGCTAACCTTCAGTTGGCACATCAGAAGAAGCCTTTTATCTGCGTGTGGGATGATCACGAGATAGCTAATGATACCTATAAAGACGGTGCAGAGAATCATCAGCCAGATACAGAAGGTAGTTTTGAAACAAGAAAAAGAGCAGCATTACAGGCGTATAGTGAGTTTATACCACTAAAGACTGGTAAAGACGCTCGTATCTATAGAAGTTTTGACTTCGGTAATATTCTTTCCTTACACATGTTAGATACTCGTGTTATTGCTAGAGATAAACAGTTGAGTTACGGTAATTATATGACTGCTGAGGGCTTTGATCAAGCTAAGTTTATGCAAGATTATATGAATCCTAACCGTCAATTATTAGGGAAAGAACAGTTAGGGTGGTTAGCAGGTCAGATGAACTCTAGTGGGGCTACATGGCAGGTGTTAGGACAACAGATCTTAATGGCGAAGATGCTTGTTCCTGCTGAGTTTTTAATGATTGTTAATCAGATTATGGCTGAGATAGAGGCTGGAGGAAGCGCTTCTGCTAATTCGATGCTTGCGTTACAAAAGGCTGTAGGAGAATTAGTAGTGATTAAAACTCGTTTATTAAAAGGTGATCCTACGCTTACAGCACAAGAGAAGGCTAGAGTGACTACCGTGTTGCCATATAATTTAGATGCATGGGATGGGTATGCGGTGGAGCGAGAGATGCTGTATAGCTTGTGCAAAGGAAAAAAGGTGATGACCCTAGCAGGAGATACACATAATGCATGGTATAGTCAGATGAAGACACAGACTGGAGAGGTAGTAGGATATGAGTTAGCGACTAGTTCTGTTAGTTCTCCTGGTATGGAGACATATTTAGGGATATCGAATGATCCGAGTCAGGCTAGACAATTAGAACAAGTAATGCCATTGCTAATAGATGAGCTAGACTATGTAAATCTAACAGATAGAGGATATTTATATATTGACTATACTACATCTGGCGCGAAGGCAGAGTGGAGATTTGTAGATACCGTATTGAATGCTAATTATACAGTACAAACTAAAAAAACAGTTGTGATATAATAAGTTGTTGTGTGTCATAATATTTAAGAGCTCTTAGGAGCTCTTTTTTATTTGGTAAAAGCGTTTTCATAGTGAGATACAGAAAACTTTATTTTTAGCCTTTTAGTGGAATAATAAGAGATTTTTTAGCTCTTTCTGAGAATATAATATGCCTGTTAAGCGTTGAATATGAGTATTTAATGTTCGATTAGCGAATTTAAAATAAAATAGTACATTTGTTATTGTAAAAAAAATATTAACATTATGAAAAAAGTTTTATTATCTGCATGTTTAGTGTGTTTTGCAATAGGAACGGCTAATGCTCAGTTTGGTAAATTAAACCCAAAGAAGATCGAAGCTGGTCTAAAAGCAGCTCAGGCATTTACAGTAAGTGATGAAGAAGTAGCTCAGTCTGCTGCCGCTGCTGTTAAGTGGATGGATGAGAATAACCCTGTGTGTACAGTGAAGGATAAAGATCCTAAAATGAAGGCATACGCAGAGCGTTTAGAGCGTATCTTCGGACCATATAAGAACTATGATGGTCTAGATCTAAACTATAAAGTATACTACGTTACAGACGTGAACGCTTTTGCTTGTCCTGATGGAAGTGTACGTGTATTTTCTTCATTGATGGATATTATGACAGATGATGAGCTATTAGGTATCATCGGTCACGAGATCGGACACGTAAAATTAAAGCACTCTTTAAACGGATATAGAAAAGTACTTCTTGCAGAAGCTGCTGTACAATTTGCTGGTACTACACAAGGTACAGTAGGTGACTTAATGAAAGGTGACCTAGGGGCTTTAACAGAGAAACTTATTGGAGCTCAGTTCTCTCAAGGACAAGAGACTGACTCGGATGATTACTCTTATAAATTCTTAGTAGCGAATGGTAAGAACCCACAAGCATTAGCAGATGGATTCCAAAAGTTTGCTGATATGGAGAAAGAGTATGGAGCTGATAAATCTACTAAAGCTAAAATATTCTCTACTCACCCTGATAGTGAGAAACGTGTAAAGCGCATCGAAGGTAAAATCAAAAAAGACGCTAAGAAATAGTCGTCTAAATGTCAATATGAAGAGCCACTTCTGTATAGAAGTGGCTTTTTTTTGTTTCTATGTATAAGTATGTAATCCTATTTTGAAGGAATACTTATACTAGCTTTTCCGTATGTATTAAAAAACACACTTCACTTTTTTAAAAAAATGCTGTTTTAGGCGTATTGATCAGGTGTATTTTAGAGTTATTCTCTCACTTTTTTTAGAAAAACATTGGTTTTGGGTATTAATGAAGTTTTATTCTAAAAAAAAGGATATGTTTTTTTGAATAGGTAATTATTGTAAGCTATTGTTATTTAGTTGTTTATGTTGTTATTGTGTTTTTCCTCTTCTCGGTGTATCTGTCTCTATCCTAGAGTATATCTATCTTCATTTTGAGTTGCTCGACAATCGGTGGAGAATAGGTCGTAAATAGTGGACTAGAGAATTATTAGTCGAAGAATGCTTCTACTATTGATCATGTATTGTCCAAGAAGAAAGAATGGGGAAAGAAATGGCAGAGGTTCTATGCTATTTTAAGAAATAGATGGATGGGGTAGCATTTGATTATAGCAATACAGTTTGTAGCGCTTGATGTGAAGTGTTTAAGCAAATGGTGTTGGAGATCTGTTGCTTAGAGTTAAGTGCTAATCAGCAGAAAAATTTATGTTGTCTGGAGATTGAGAGTAGCTAAGAGAGAGCTTTGATATGCGGTTATTCTTATCTTTTCTTTTTTTTCCTCTTTTTCTTTTGATTGGGGTTTTTTACGATAAGGAGATGCTTTATATAAGCATTTAGTAAGATAAATATAAGTGCATCCACGAATATAAGGATGCTATACGCATTCCTAAGACTAATGTGATAGATAAACAGACCTACTAGCGCTATTTGGCATAGTGCTAGTATTCTCATTTGTGTGGTTATCTTATTATGAGGCTTTGTACTCATGGTGTATTTAGAGCTTAGATAATACTATATTCCCTTAGTGACAAGAGAGATGTGTTGTCGTTATCTAAGAAGGAATTATTGGTTTATAATGAATAAAATAGCTATGATTATAAGGGAGATGAAGAAGTAGACTATGTAAGAATTACTCTTTTGGTTCGAATTAGGATTTTGGACACGTTTATTTCTTTGTCTTCTATCATCCGCTTGTTTATAGCTGTCTAATTCTTTAAAATCAAGGTTATCTATCGAAGTAAAACCTGTGCCTCCATTGATTAAGTCTATTGGGGTTAAGTACTTTATACCCAAGAGATCTTGTTCTTGTATAGCAGTTATTTCTTTGTTTATACTGTTGATGAATTCTTGTGGAGTATCATATAGACAGATATATTCTAATAGTTCTATATTAATAACACCCCCTAGAGAAAGATGATTAGCTATACAAGCTATAAAATCATCATATAATGGCAATGCAGGATCGAGATGTTTCTCTATAAAAGTTCTTGCTAATGAGGCATTGGTATTAAAACTTTCGTTGGAGATAGTGATAACACATAAGGAATCATCTATGTCATTTTTGATATCTTCCTCCTCGTCCTTAAAGTCTATATTGATAAAAGAGGACTCCCAATAAGATTGTTTACTACTGATCATTTCATGATCTAGTAGACAAATCCAAAAGAAAGGGAGAGTGTTCTTTCCTTCAAATAAAAATGTATTTTCCTCATCTTTCTTAATGCTTAAGTAGGTGTAGTTAGCCATAACGTATTTTTTAAAGTATTAAATATAAGACAATTAAGTACATGTTAAAAAAAAATCCATTACTAACTAGTAATGGATTCTATATTTATCGTTTGATCATTTTTTTGATAACGGTATTTTCAAATTTGTATATAACACCTAAGAATACGAGTATAAAGGCAATTCCAACGAAATAGTTTTCTCTAAAACAGTAGAAGTATACAAAGCTTAGGAGTATAGATATGCCTAGATATCCTCCTATAGCCTTTTTGTCATAAGGGATAGGGTACTGTTTCTGTCCCATCACATAAGAGACTAGCATCATAGATGCATAGGCTATCAGCGTAGCTATCGCTGATCCCATATAACCCCATATAGGGATAAGTATAAAGTTAAAGATCAGTGTGAATACAGCTCCCATAATAGAGATATAGGCTCCTATGGCAGTCTTGTCCCTTAGTTTATACCATACGGATAAGTTTGTATAGATTCCCATACATAAGTTGGCTAAGATGATTAGTGGAACGACAATCATCGCATCCCAATAAGATTCATTTCTAATAAACAGGACTTTCAATACATCTGCAAATACGATAACGCCTAACATAATCATACTACCAAAAATGGTGAAGTACTTAGTAATGGTAGCGTATTTAGTAGGTGCGTCATCATTCTTGGCATAGTTAAAGAAGAACGGTTCTATACCTAGTGTATAAGCTTGTCTAAATAGAACCATAAATAGACCTAACTTATAACACGCTGCATACTTTCCTACCTCTGATAATGCGATATCAGCTGGTAATAGTCGTTCAAGAAGTATCTTGTCAAAACCTTCATTGATAGCAAATGCTAGCCCACCTACCATAATAGGAAAACTATATTTAAGCATCTGTTTATTCAGTTCTTTATTAAACTTAAATTTAATACTGAAGTAGTCTTTATAGAAGACTAAGAAAGTGAATAAACTAGCGACAAGGTTAGCAATGAATATGTAGACTACTTGATTTCCTTCTTTATAGATAGAATGAAAGAAACTATCAGGATAGGCGGTGCTCAGCTTAGGTAGGTAGTATAAGAAGAATATATTAAGTGCTGTATAAATACAGACATTGGCTATTCTGATAGCACTGTAGTATAGAGGTCTCTGATCTGCTCTAAGTTTAGCAAAAGGGACGATGACTAAGGCGTCTAGTACTAAGATAGAGAGTACATAATATAGTAGTTCTGCTGAGACATCTAATAAGGATGCCCAATAGTGTATCGTAAGTAGACTGAATACAGCAAAGAGCAGAGAAGTAAAGCCTAAGAATAATAAGCTATTATTAATAACCTCTTTCTTATCCTCTTGTTTATTATAGAATCTAAAAAAAGCTGTTTCCATCCCAAATGATAGAATAACATTTAGAAACATCATGATAGAGAAAATAACGCTATACTGTCCGTAAGCATTATTTTGCATTAAATCTGTATGGAAAGGAACCAGAAAAAATCCGATTACTTTTGGAAACACTGCTGCTAATCCGTAGATCGCTGTTTGTTTAAATATTTTTTTATAAATGCTCACTACTTCGAGATTCTATATTAATTGGATACTTACTTATTTGATTTGTTAGGGATCAGTAGGAAGTTTAAAAAAGGTTCTATTTCTTCCTTTGAAAAGGTAATGCGTACTGGTTCGTCAGAGAATGCTGTAATATCATAGCTGTTGTAATAGGCTATGACAGATTCTTCATAGAAGAAGATATTTTCGGGCATTTTAAATACATCTTCATCGAATAATAAACCATGCGAATTAATATTGTCTTCTTTGTCTATTCCTCTTTGTTCTCTCAGTTTAGATTCTAACAATTTAGAAAAACCTTCCCAATCTTTAAACAATTCTTGATTGTTGTACTGTTCTCCTGTTAGTGGATTATAGTGTACTGCTTTCTCTCCCTTGTATCCATGAGCCCCTCCTGTGAATGTATAGTATTCTATGGCAAAACTTAACAGGTGATTATTATAAAAGGTAACAGTATTCTGTGTAGTGCCTTTCCATGGGAATGAGTCTTTAGGGAACTTTTTAGCCATTTCTGTAAATGAGTTGATAAAAGAACTCACTATTTCGTCATAAGAACTCACATCATGAGGATTTTCGTCAAATGAAAGGATGTCGTTAATAATGACTAAGTTGTTTTGATTTATCTTAGTAGTGATGTCATTTACAGGGTCTATTATCTCTGCTGTATTTATCTTCACTTCTGTACAGTCATCTTCTATACAACTTTCCAGTAGAATCTTTTGGTAAACTTTTTCTTCAAAAGAGAATTCCTTATCCTTTTTACAACTTATAAAAGTGATGAAAAGGCATAAGAATAAAAGGCTTTTTTTCATAGTGGTTTTTTTCATAGGTCTTTGCAAAGCTATGAAAATTGTTATGATTATGATTAGTTTATGTTAGATTTAGTGTTTTAAGTTTACTACCTTTTTTGAGGTATAAGAGGTTGTAAAACAGATTTTAAATAAGCTTGGAAGTTCTTTTTTTAATCTGTAAAACATATTATTTTGATACTTTTGCCCTATGTCTAAACAGCAGTGTTTTAGAAAAGAGATTTTTAAAAAGAAGAGGATTATGCAGATCAAGAGTAAAGCTATTGTACTTAGTGCTTTAAAATATCAAGAGAAAAGCTTGATCGTAAAGTGTTTTACAGAGGAACAGGGTGTTGTTAGTTTCTTTGTTCGCAATGCTTTTGCTAAAGGTAAGTCTGCTCAGAAAATGGCTTATTTTCAACCATTGACAATATTAGAGATTGATTTTATTTATAAGAATAAAGGAGGTCTAGAGTACTTTAAGGAGGTTAAAACAGCTCATGTATATCAAGATATCTATTATAATTATAGTAAGAATTGTATTGCTATTTTTATAGGTGAAGTACTACATTCAGTATTTAGAGAACCTGTTGTGGATAAAGACTTCTTTACTTTTTTAGAAGCAGCTTTACTATGGTTTGACACACATGATGAGGTCGCTAATTTTCACTTGATTCTAATGATAGAATTGACGAAGTACTTTGGATTTTATCCTGCATTAGAGGGTAGAAGTAAGCTTTATTTTAACTGGGAAGAGGGAGTGTTTACAGATCATTTTTCTCCCTGTTGTTTTGATGAAGAACCGACATTTTTGTTTAGAAAATTGATAGAATTAGGCTTCTCTAGTGACCAAAAAGTCTTTAATAATAAGGATCGAAAGAGGCTGTTAACCATGTTGATTAGCTATTATGAGCAGCATTTAAGTGAGTTCAGAAAGCCGAATTCTCTAGAGGTTTTAAAAGAAGTATTCTCTAACTAAATATTTTAATGTTTTTCCTACCAATTAATTAGGGAGATATTGGAGTAATTTGTTTAAATTCGCAAAATTGATTAAAAAATATTATAATAATAACGATGAGCACTAAATTTACAGAATATAAGAATCTTGACATGTCAGGGGTAGCATCGGAGATGCTAGAGTTTTGGAAAGAACAATCAATATTCGAAAAAAGTATTAGTACTAGAGAGGATAATAAACCTTTCGTGTTTTTCGAAGGCCCACCTTCAGCTAATGGTAAACCAGGAATTCACCACGTGATGGCTCGTGCTATTAAGGATATTTTTTGTCGTTATAAAACTCAGAAGGGGTTCCAAGTAAAGCGTAAAGCTGGATGGGATACGCATGGACTACCTGTAGAGTTAGGTACAGAGAAAGAACTTGGAATCACGAAAGAGGATATCGGAACTAAAATTACAATAGAAGAATATAATCAAGCTTGTAAACGTACTGTAATGCGTTATACAGATCTATGGAATGACCTTACTGAAAAGATGGGTTATTGGGTAGATATGAACGATCCTTATGTGACTTACAAGTCTAAATATATGGAATCAGTATGGTGGTTGTTAAAACAGATCTATGATAAAGATTTGTTATACAAAGGATATACTATCCAACCTTATTCTCCTAAAGCTGGTACAGGTCTATCATCACATGAGATTAACCAGCCAGGAGCATATAAAGATATCACTGATACAACTATCGTAGCACAGTTTAAAGCTATTGATGAGACATTACCAGAGTTTTTAAAAGGATTTGGTACTATTCATTTCTTAGCTTGGACGACTACTCCATGGACGTTGCCATCAAATACGGCATTGACTGTAGGACCTAAGATTGACTATGTATTAGTGAAGTCGTTTAACCAATATACTGGTGAGGCGATTAATGTGGTATTAGGTAAACCACTAGTTGGTAAGCAGTTTGCAGGGAAGTTTGCAGCTGTAGAAACTGAAGAAGAATTAAACGCATATAAAGAAGGTGATAAAAAGATTCCTTACTTAGTAGTTAAGGAATTTAAAGGTGCTGACTTAGTAGGTACTAAATATGAGCAGTTATTGCCTTATGTATTGCCATACCAAAATCCTGAGAACGCATTCAGAGTGATCTCTGGAGACTTCGTAACTACAGAAGATGGTACTGGTATCGTACATACAGCTCCTACTTTTGGAGCAGATGATGCTAAGGTAGCTAAAGAAGCTACACCAGAAGTACCACCTATGCTTATCCTTGACGCTGATGAGAACCCAGTTCCATTAGTAGACTTACAAGGTCGTTTCGTTAAAGAGATGGGAGACTTAGGAGGTAAATATGTGAAGAATGAATATTACGATGAAGGGCAAGCGCCTGAGCGCTCTGTAGACGTAGAAATAGCTATTCGTTTAAAAGAAGAAAACAAAGCGTTCAAAGTAGAGAAGTATGTTCACAGTTACCCACATTGTTGGAGAACGAACAAGCCTGTATTGTACTACCCATTAGACTCTTGGTTTATCAAGATCACTGAGGTAAAAGAGCGTATGTTCGAATTAAACGAAGAAGTGAACTGGAAGCCTAAAGCGACTGGAGAGGGACGTTTTGGTAACTGGATTAAGAATGCAAATGACTGGAACTTATCTCGTTCTCGTTTCTGGGGTATTCCATTACCTATCTGGAGATCTGAGGATAAGACAGAAGAGCTTGTAGTAGGATCTGTAGAAGAGTTAATGAATGAGATTAATAAATCTATGGCTGCTGGTATCCAAACAGCTAATCCTTTTGAAGGATTCGTAGTAGGAGATATGAGTGAAGAGAACTATGATAAAGTTGACTTACATAAGAATGTAGTTGATAATATCGTATTAGTATCTCCTTCTGGTAAGCCTATGCTTCGTGAGTCAGACTTAATTGACGTTTGGTTTGATTCTGGATCTATGCCTTATGCACAATGGCATTATCCGTTTGAGAATAAAGACTTAATAGATAATAATAAATCATATCCAGCAGACTTTATCGCTGAGGGAGTTGACCAGACACGTGGATGGTTCTATACATTACATGCTATTGCTACATTAGTATTCGATACTAAAGCATATAAGAATGTAGTGTCTAACGGATTAGTGTTAGATAAGAACGGATTAAAGATGTCTAAGAGTTTAGGTAATACTGTAGATCCATTCGATACATTAGCTGAGCACGGACCAGATGCTACGCGTTGGTATATGATTTCGAATGCGAATCCATGGGATAACTTGAAGTTTGACCTTGATGGTATTACAGAAGTAAGAAGAAAGTTCTTCGGGACATTATATAATACTTATAACTTCTTTGCGTTATATGCTAATATTGATGGATTTAAATATGAAGAGAAAGACATTCCATTAGCAGAAAGACCTGAGATAGATAGATGGATCTTATCAGAGTTAAATACTTTAGTACAACGTGTAGACGAATTCTATGCAGAGTATGAGCCAACGAAAGCAGCTCGTGCGATTACAGATTTCGTTACAGAGAACTTGAGTAACTGGTATGTTCGTCTATGTAGAAGAAGATTCTGGAAAGGTGAATATGCACAAGATAAGATAGCAGCTTACCAAACATTGTATACCTGTTTATTAACAGTAGCTAAACTAGGATCTCCTATTGCTCCGTTCTTTATGGATAAACTTTACAGAGACTTAACTTTAGCTACACATGGAGAAAGTTTCGAATCTGTACATTTGGCTAATTTCCCAGAATTCAAGGAAGAGTTCGTTGATAAAGCATTAGAAAGCAGAATGCAAAAAGCTCAAATCATTTCTTCATTAGTGTTATCACTTCGTAAGAAAGAGATGATTAAGGTACGTCAACCATTACAGAGAGTTATGATTCCTGTACTTGATGAGAACCAAAGAAATGAGATATTAGCTATTGCTGATCTAATCAAAGCTGAGGTTAATGTGAAAGAAATCGAGTTGCTAGATGATGCTTCAGGTATCTTAGTAAAACAGATCAAGCCTAACTTTAAAACATTAGGGCCACGATTTGGAAAGGATATGGGGCTGATTGCGAATAAGATACAAGGTTTTGGACAAGAAGAAATCGCATTAATTGAAAGAAATGGTGAGATTACGCTAGAACTATCAGAAAAAAGTGTTACTTTAACAGTAGCAGATGTTGAGATTACTTCTCAAGATATTGAAGGATGGCTAGTTGCTAATGAAGCTGGACTAACAGTAGCATTAGACATCACTATCAGTCCTGAATTGAGAAAAGAAGGTATCTCAAGAGAGTTAGTAAATAGAATTCAGAACATCAGAAAAGACTCTGGATTTGAAGTTACAGACAAGATTGTAGTAAAAATACTAGAAGAAAAAGAAATAAAAGAGGCTGTTTTAGCGAATGAAGACTATATTAAGTCTGAAACACTAACACACACATTAGAATTCGTGACTGAGTTGAGCGAGGGTGTAGATGTAGAGTTTGATGAGCTAAAAACGCGAGTGTTAATTTTAAAATAATTAAAATTATGAAAGAAGTAGGTGAAATTGTACGTTATTCTGATGCAGATTTAGCTGAATTTAAGGTGTTAATATCGGCTAAGATTGAGAAAGCTCAAGCAGATTTAGAATTAATTAAAAGCGCCTATATGAATGATTTGAATAATGGTACAGATGATACATCACCTACATTCAAAGCGTTTGAAGAAGGAAGCGAAACAATGTCTAAAGAAGCGAATGCTCAGTTAGCAATACGTCAAGAGAAGTTTATTCGCGATTTAAAAAATGCATTAATCCGTATTGAAAACAAGACTTACGGTATATGTAAAGTAACAGGGAAACTAATCGATAAAGAAAGATTGAAATTAGTTCCGCATGCTACTATGAGTATCGAGGCAAAGAATCTGCAACGTTAATCTTTAATAAATTTAAAAACGCTCCATTAGGAGCGTTTTTTTTATGTGATAAAATAACTACATTTGTTCCTTGTAAATAAAGAAAAATGTCGTTAAAGAGAGCTTACCTACTTGTTTTGATAGTATTGATACTAGATCAGCTATTGAAGATATATATTAAAACTAATTTTTTATTAAATGATGAGATAGTCGTTTTTGATTGGTTTCGCATTCATTTTATAGAGAATGAGGGTATGGCCTGGGGGGTAGAGTTGCCTGGTGATTACGGTAAACTTGCTTTGACATTATTTAGAATAGTAGCTGTATGCGGTATCGCATGGTGGTTAAATGATTCTTTCAAGAAGAAAGCTTCTAATTATCTTATCGTAGCGATTGCTTTAATTATGGCAGGAGCTTTAGGTAATATTATTGATTCTATATTCTATGGAGTTATTTTTAATGAGAGTACACCAGGGCAGATAGCAACGATGTTCTCCGATCAACCTTATGGTAGTTGGTTTCACGGTAAGGTAGTAGATATGTTCTATTTCCCTATCTGGAAAGGATATCTACCTGAGTGGTTACCTATCTGGGGAGGAAACTACTTTACTTTCTTCAATGCTATTTTTAATATTGCGGATGTAGCTATATCAGTAGGAGTAGGTATCTTAATCGTATTTAGTAAAAAAGTTTTTAAAAACTAACAATATGGCTCTCTTTTAGGGAGCCTTTTTTTATATGTAGAGATTGGGCTAGATATAGATGATTCGTTGCTTAAATCACCTCGTATGAAGGTGGTGGAGTAGGAGGTGAATTATAGCCTAAGATATAAAAGTATAAAGGCTTCCTTCAGGAAGCCTTTACTGTATTATTTAATGTCATTCAAGATTTCTTGAACAGCTCTCTCTAGTTGAGGATCATTGTCATTTAATCTATCTACGAATGTGTTTTTAACATAGATATCAGGTGCAACACCTGTTTTCTCTAGGTTCTGCCCATCCAGTGTATAAGTACCCCATGATGGTAATCTATATGATGAGCCGTCTACTAAGCTCTTACCAGAAGTGAAGATAATCCATCTATAGGTCTCTTGACCGATGATTTTACCTAGTTTTAAAGCTTTAAATCCTGCGGCAGTCATCTCGGCATCACTCAGAGACGATTCATTGATAAGTAGGACTATTGGCTTACCACTAGGGGTGAAGTTACTCTGTACTGTTAGTTTACCTTCTCTATACTTCCATTGTAGATAGGGTCTTTGAGATAAGAAGTTCAGTACCTTATCATGTACATTCCCTCCTGTATTATAACGCAAGTCTAAGATCACACCTTCTTTATTAGCCTCTTGTTCTACCATATCGAGTAAGAATCTGTCTAACTCAGGTGAAGTCATATTCTTCATATATGTATATGCGATACGATTATCACTAAGCTTGTTTACGCGTTGTTTATTTGTATAAATCCATTCGTCATAGAGTAGTGACTTCATGTCTCCAAAAGAGATAGGATGTAGCTTCGTATTAATCTCTTTTCCTCCTCTATTGAATGTTAAGCTTATTTCTTCTTGACGATTAGGGAAAGCGAAATAAGTATCTCTATTCGCCTTCTCATCTACTTTCTGCCCATTCACTTTGGTTAATACATCCCCTGGTTTAATGTCTATGTCTGTTGCATAAGCAGGAGATTTACGTACGATGCGCTCTACTTGATAAGGCTTATCCGTATTGAATACGATACCAGTCTCATAAGATCTGTAGTTTAGTTTTGTCTTTTCTTCATTTCCAGACGAATTAAACCCTAAATGAGAAGAACCTAATTCTCCTAACATATCGTTCAGTAAGATACGCAGGTCATTTCTGCTATTAACATCAGGTAGATATTGAGCGAATTGCTCTTTCATATTATCCCAATCTATACCGTGGAAAGTTTCGTCATAAAAATTCTCCTCTACACCAGCCCATGTCTCATAATACATTTGGTTGAACTCATCTGCCAAGTTTTTAGTAAAGCTGTGTTTGATTTTAATCTGCTCAGGCTTACCTTTGCTTAACTCAAAGCTATAGATATTACCACTGATTAGTGCATATACTTTTTTGTCACGTTGAAGTAATTGATTCGCGCGTTTATCGAATACTTTCTCGCTTTTATTATCTTCGAAGTCTTCGTAAACTGTTTTGTATAAATTGCCTTTTCCGTTTTCTTGATTCGTGTTATAGAACACTACCTCTTTTTTATCATCAGCGAATACGATAGGATTATATTGGTTACCAAAACGGTCACTTACCTGTTCTATACGGTCAAGTAGTCCCTCTGTGTTTATCTTAATAGATTTCACTTTTGGGGTGTCGTCTTGTTTTTTCTTTTTGTCCTTTTTCTTAGTGTCTTTTGTATCCTCCTCTTTCTTCTCTACGAATAGTTTGTCAAACTGATCAGACTTAAATGCATCTGTCTGCCAATCCACAGAGAATCGGTAGATACTAGGATTTTGCATCCCTAGAGGATAAGAAGGATTAAGTCTATCACTCATAAAGTAGATATACTTCCCACTAGGAGACCAGTAAGGGCTAGACTCTGCTACACCTGTATTCGTTAAGTTAATGGTCTCATTCTTTGCGATATGATGAACAAAGATGTCCTCTTCGAAATTGCGCTTAGCGGTGAATAGTACATATTCGCCATTAGGAGAGAAAGAAGGTGTAGAGTTTTGGAATGCCCATATCTCGTCTTTCACTATTACTTTAGAAGTATAAGTTGTCAAGTCTAATAATCTCACTTCATCTCTACCACTTAGGTATACAGCTTTAGTCATTTCTTTATTTAAAGTAATGTCTCTGTTGTTGCGATTATCAGAAGTTAATTGAGTAACTGTTCCCTTGCCATCAGCAGATCTTTTAAACCAATTTTGGTATCCTTTATACGTCTGACTGTATAGTAGTGTCTTGTTGTCCTTTAACCATTTTACTTCCATTACACGTTCTTTACCATCCGATATCGCTTGTACGAATTTTCCTTCGATATCAGATACGAATAATATCCCACGACTAACGAATGCAATCTTCTTGGCATCGGGAGACACATCGAAGTATTCCATATTCTCTTCTACAACATAAGACTGCTCTTTCTCGATAGCTTTATTCGTGTTTACTGAAGTAGCTAGAGGTGTTATAGACTTAGTAGCTGTGTCAAGTACATAAATCATATAATCTTTCTCAAAAACGACTTTGCTACCATCTGCTGACACATAAGGTTTCTTGATAGAGGTATCGAAGTTCGTCAAGGCTACTTTCTTTCCATTGTCGAAGGTGTATAAGTTATAGTTACCATTGTTCTCGTCTGAGATGAAGTATATCTTTCCATTCTTATCTACTGTAGGGTTAAAATCCTTTCCTTCATAATCTGTATAAGATTTGAATGCCTTAGTCGTAGGATTATAACCTAGTATATCTGGGTTGTTCTCTCCTTTATAACGCTTACGAGTAGTCTGACTAGCACTCTCCATAGAGCTAGTGAATAAGTACTCACCAGCAGGAGTAACTACTAATCCATTTGTATTATTAAAGTAGTTTGTGAACAGTGGTTTAGGAGTACCACCATTGATATCTATAGCATAAGAACCAAAGTTATTATTCGCGTTAGAAGTGAAGTAAATCGTCTTACTATCCCAACTCCAGCTCTCTACATCTTCAGAAGCTTGGTGATAAGTAAGTTGTGTGATTTGTCCTCCTGTTAGAGGCATTAAGAATACATCTCTGTTGCCGTATTGGTCAGATGAGAATGCAAGCCATTTTCCATCAGGAGATACACGAGGGTTAGTCTCGTTGCCTTCTAAGGCAGTTATTCTTAGAGCTTCTCCACCAGCTGTTGGAGCTTGCCATATATCGCCATTATAGCTAAAGTAAGTAGTCTTTCCATCAGGGCTTAGTGATGGGGTAGAAGCAAATTTAGGTGATTGCTGTCCCCATGCTAAACTTACAAGAGAAAGTGTAAGTAAGGTGATAGTGTTTTTGATCATTGGTTAATATTTTTAATAAACATAAAAATATTTTCCCTAACTCACTAATCCTAATTTAGTTTTAACTGTTGACAGATGCCTAACAGCAAGGTGCCTGTATTCAAATAGATCTATAAAAAGAATGAGACAATACCTCAATATTGTCTCGTTCTATATGTATTAAAATCGATATACTTCTGTGGGTGTGATGCAATAGTCAAGAGGGATATCTCCCTCTCTTACATCACTGATATGGTCTTCTGGTGGGAAGAAACTTAGTCCTACTTTGATCACATCGGGCTTGCATTCTGCCAAGAATCTGTCGTAAAACCCCTTGCCATAGCCTATTCTATTTCCTTGTTTGTCATAAGCTAATAAGGGAATAAAGACTACATCAAGCTGTTTTTCGCTTACTTGAATGCCGTCTATAGGTTCAGGAATACCATAACTATTGACTTTAATCGTAGTGTTATCCGTCAAGAGGTAATGTGACAATGTCCCCTCCTTGAAGTCAGATTTAGATAAGATAGTATTCTTATCCTTACCCGCTAGTATCTGCAGTAGGTATTCTGTATCTATTTCTTTTTTATTTCGAATACTTAGAAACAGGTGGTAGTTCACCTTATCCCAGATCGGTAACTGTAGTGCTTGATTTGCGATTTCTAAACTGAGGTCATCTATTCTATCTAAGTCTAAGTTATCGCGAAGAGCTTTATATTTTAATCTTAATTCTTCTTTATTCATTTTTTTAATGTTTTTGAGATGTGAAATACTGCATCTCCTTGATAGACTATAGGAGCATCATTTACATTGATTACATAGCCTGCATTCGGTGCTTTGATTGTTGTGTTTTCTTTTCCATACGGGTCAGATACCTCTGCTAATACAGCTCCTTTCTCTACGTATGAACCTATTTTTACTTGATCGTGTAATAATCCAGAACGCTTAGCACGTACCCAAATAGAGTTGGTGATGATGGTCATATCTTCTTTAGGAGGGCAGATGCTAAACTCATCTTTCAACATATCAAAAGAGTGTAAGAATCGCTTCGTACCTTCTACTCCCATTTCAGATACATCAGAGTTAATATCTAAGGACTTTCCTCCTTCGAATAATAGCATTTTGATACCTTTCTTAGCACACGCATTTCTAAAAGAACCAGCTATCTGTGCTGAGTACAATAAGAAAGGTGGGTGAAAGATTGTCGCTAACTCTTCTAACTCTAGGTTTTCTGGAGCGATTCTGATTTGAGGAGCGTTAAATCTACTTGCACCTCCTGCGTGAAAGTCGATAGCATAATCTACATGAGGCAAGATATAGTTCACGAGATAATGGGCAAAGCGCCCTGCTAGTGAACCAGTCTTACTACCAGGGAATACCCTGTTCATATCTCTACCATCAGGGAACTCTCTAGATTGGTTAATAAAACCAAATATATTAATCACAGGGATACAAATAATCGTACCTCGCTTAGGAACATTCATCCCACGATGTACTATCTGACGTACGATATCCACCCCATTCAACTCATCACCATGTAGCCCAGCAGAGAGTAATACGGTAGGACCGTCTAGTCTAGCTCTAGATACGATAACAGGTATTTTAAGTTTAGTAGCTGTGTGTAATCTTGCGATTTCAAGGTTTAAAGTCTTGGTTTCGCCAGGATGGATTGTTTCATCTAGTATAGTCATCTTTCTAACAATTTTGGAACTGTGAAGATATTAAAAGTTTCGCATTAGTGTTTTACTCGAAAGAGACAAATCGTTACTAGTGGTATTTTTAGTGCGGAGTATGTAAGTATAGTGTTTAAGTAATGTAATGTCACGGATTGCAAATCCGCGACAACGCACTACGACAACAGGTATTGCGTCAGGTAGTTCGTTTAGTTTAGCAGTTCGCGCGGATTTGTAATCCGTGCGGAGTATGTAATTATAGTGCTTAAGTAATGTAATGTCACGGATTGCAAATCCGCGACAACGCACCACGACAACAAGTATTGCGTGAGGCAGTTCGTTTAGTTTAAAAGTTCGCGCGGATTTGCAATCCGTGCGAAGCATGTAAGTATAGCGTTTAAGTGATGTCACGGATTGCAAATCCGCGACAACGAATCCGAGATAGCAAGTATTGCGTGAGGTAGTTTGTTTAGTTTAGCAGTTTGCGCGGATTTGTAATCCGTGCGAAGCATGTAAGTATAGTGTTTAAGTAATGTCACGGATTGCAAATCCGCGACAACGAATCCGCGATAGTAAGTATTGCGTCAGTAGTTCGTTTAGTTTAGCAGTTCGCGCGGATTTGTAATCCGTGCGGAGTATTATAAACCATGAAAATTGCTTTGATTAGTATTATTCTTTTTTATTTCTAGTGTTTAACTTTAGGTGTTATTTCTAATTTTAAAAATAGTGCCATAATGTCTACGAAGTACAAAGCTCTTGAATTAGATAAAGCTTATTTTATAACTATTACTACTGTGGGATGGGTAGATGTGTTCACTCGTTTAAGTCAGAAATATGTTATTATTGATGCTTTGAGATACTGTCAAAAGAATAAAGGATTAGAGATTTATGCTTACGTTTTAATGCATAGCCATCTACATATGTTTTGTAGAAGTAATGGTAAACTTACAATTGCTGAAATAATGCGTGATTTTAAAAAATTCACAAGTAAGAAAATTATTGAAACGATAAATGAAGAGCCAGAGAGTAGACGCGAATGGTTATTAGGATATTTTGAACAGAGTTGTGTTTATCTTAAAAGAAACCAACAGTATAAAGTATGGCAAGATGGGTATCATGCTGAAGAGATATATTCAAACAAGTTTATAAGACAAAAGATTAATTATATACATCAGAATCCTGTGGAGGAAAAGATTGTGGTTAAAGCAGAGGATTATTATTTTAGTTCTGCTCGTAACTATAATAGATTAGAAAACGAATTGGATATTGTAGAGGTATTTATATAGTTTATAATGTCACGGATTGCAAATCCGCGAAAACGAATCCACGACAATAAGTATTGCGTGAGGTCGTTCGTTTAGTTTAGCAGTTCGCGCGGATTTGTAATCCGTGCGGAGTATAAATAGTGTTAGTATAATGTCACGGATTGCAAATCTGCGACAACGAAGCATAGCGTCTTGTATAAACTGAACAGTTTTTTTAGCAAAGGAAATAGTTTTAGTATTTTTGTGAGTATAATATTTACTTATGCAGGTTTCACCTTCTTTAGCGGTACAGATACAGACATTACCAGATCAGCCAGGAGTATATCAATACTATGATAAGGATGATAAGATACTGTATGTAGGTAAGGCTAAAAACTTAAAGAAAAGGGTTAGTTCGTACTTTAATAAAATACATGATAACGCCAAGACAAATGTGTTGGTGAAGAAGATTGTGACGATAAAGCATATCGTTGTGCCTACGGAGACAGATGCATTACTGCTAGAAAATAACTTGATTAAGCAGTTACAGCCACGTTATAATGTATTGCTAAAGGACGATAAGAGTTATCCATGGATATGTATTAAGAAAGAACCTTTTCCGAGAGTGTTTACTACACGTCGTATGGTGAAGGATGGGTCAGAGTACTTCGGGCCTTATACGAGTATCAAGACTGTGCATACATTGATTGATTTAATTAAAGAATTATATCCGTTGCGCACGTGTAATCTAGATTTGACGACTAGTAATGTGCGCAGTGGGAAGTATAAGGTGTGTCTAGAGTATCATATTGGCAACTGTGGTGGGCCATGTGAAGAGCGTGAGAGTGATAAGCAATACGACAATAAGATCAGAGCTATCCGAGACATCTTGAAAGGGAATTTTAAAGAGAGTCTAAAGGAGTTTAAGGATTATATGATGGAGTTGGCTTCTAATATGGAATTTGAAGAGGCACAAAAGGTAAAAGATAAAATAGATCTGTTAGAGAATTATCAGTCTAAGTCTACTATTGTTAGTTCTAAGATTAGCAATGTGGATGTGTTCTCTATCATCTCGGATGAAGGAGCTGCTTATGTTAACTTTCTACAAGTGTCTTATGGTGCGATCATTCGTTCGCATACGATGGAGTTGAAGAAGAAGTTAGACGAGACAGATGAGGAGTTATTAGAGCTTGCGATAACGGAATTAAGAGAGCGCTTTCACTTGAATTCTAAAGAGATTATTGTTCCTTTTGATGTTGAGGTGCAAGAAGGGATACATGTGACTGTTCCTAAGCTTGGAGACAAGAAGAAATTACTAGACTTATCAGAGCGCAATGCTAAGTATTATAGAATAGATCAGCTTAAACAGATTAAGATAGTGGATCCAGAGCGTCATGTGAACCGTATCATGACACAGATGAAGAAGGACTTGCGTATGCATGTAGAGCCACGCCATATAGAGTGTTTTGATAACTCGAATATACAGGGGACTAATCCCGTGTCTGCTTGTGTTGTCTTTAAAGACGGAAAACCTAGTAAGAAAGATTACCGCCACTTCAATGTGAAGACTGTAGAAGGACCTAATGACTATGATACGATGGAAGAGATCGTGTATAGACGTTATAAGCGTGTGATAGAAGAAGGACAACCATTACCTGATCTTATTGTGATAGATGGAGGTAAGGGACAGTTAGGTGTAGCAGTTAATTGCCTTGAGCGATTAGGGATTAGAGGGAAGGTGTCTATTATCAGTTTGGCAGAGCGATTAGAAGAAATCTTCTATCCAGGAGATAGTGTTCCCTTGTATTTAGATAAGCGATCTGAGACGATGAAGGTGATCATACACCTTAGAGATGAAGCACACCGATTTGGGTTGACATTTCATAGAAACCAACGCAGTAAGAACGCGATAACAAGTGAGCTTGATGGGATCAGTGGTGTTGGAGAGAAAACAAAAACGACACTGATGAATCATTTTAAATCAACGAAGAGAATCAAAGAAGCTAGCTTAGAAGACTTAGAAAAAGTAATAGGAAAGTCAAAAGGGAAGCTTGTATTTGATTTTTTTCAAGTAAATTAGAGGAAAAATTAACATAGTGATGTATAGAATAATATTACTAATATTTTGCTCTATCCTTTTAGTATCAAATAGTTATGCTTCAGAGGGAGAGAAAGATAGACCAAAAGTAGGTTTAGTACTGAGTGGAGGTGGTGCTAAGGGATTAGCTCATATCGGAGTGCTAAAAGTATTAGAAGAAGAAGGTGTGAAGGTGGATTATATAGCCGGTACGAGTATGGGAGCTATCGTAGGAGGGTTATACGCTTCAGGATATACTGCTACAGAGTTGGATTCTATTTTTAATAGTATTGATGTTTCGGCTTTGATTAAGGATTATATCCCTCGTATATCTAAATCGTTTTATGAGAAGAAGAATGATGAGATCTATGCACTGACATTGCCTTTCGATAAGTTTAGAATTGGGTTTCCTAAAGCTTTATCAAGAGGAATGTACAACTATAACTTGATGAATAAGCTATTAGCTCACGTTCGTCATGTTAGAGATTTTAGTGAGCTACAGATTCCGTTTTTATGTATAGCGACTGATTTAGAGACAGGAGAAGGAGTTGTTTTAAAAGAGGGGTATTTACCACAGGTTATTTTAGCTAGTGGGGCGTTTCCTTCATTATTTGCTCCAGTGAAGATAGATGGCAAGCATTTAATAGATGGTGGGGTGGTTAATAACTATCCAATTGATCAGTTAAGAGCTATGGGGGCTGATATCGTTATCGGGGTAGATGTACAAGATGACCTTAAAACAATAGAACAGATAGAAGGAGCGCCTGATTTACTATTGCAGATATCAAATTACTCTACGATTAATCAGATGAAGAGTAAACTTCCTAAGACAGATGTATACATTAAGCCTGATATTGTTGGTTATACTGTGGTATCATTTGACGAAGGAAAGCCGATTATAGAAAGAGGGGTAGATGCTGCGAATAAAGTTATCGTTGATTTAAAATTATTAGGAGGAAATAAGGATGTTGCTAAAGATCATTTCTTACCTAAACAATCGGATTCTATTGCGATAACAGACATTGATATTAAAGGGCTGAATAAGTATACAAGAAGATACGTACACGGTAAATTAGGGTTTAAGCCGAATAGTAAGATTTCTTTTGACCAGTTAGCAGAGGGTATTACACAGCTAAATGGTACTGAAAACTTTAGTAGTATGACCTATAAGTTCGAAGCTGATGGGGATAAGGATAAGATGAAGATGGAACTAGTAGAGAATCCTGTTAACCGTTATCTGAAACTAGGAGTGCACTATGATGGGTTATATAAGGCAGCAGCATTAGTCAACGTTACTCAGAAGCACCTTTTCACGAAGAGTGATGTGGCGTCATTAGATTTGGCATTAGGGGATAATGTACGTTATAACTTTAATTACTTTGTCGATAATGGATTTTACTGGAGTGTAGGTGTTTCTTCTAGGTATAATCAGTTTAGTCGAGATCTACCTTATGCAATGTTAGTAGGGACAAGTGGAGGCGAAATAAACATAGAGAATGCGCCTGCTAAGTTCGGAGTGGATTATGCAGATTTAGAAAACAAGTTATACTTCCAGACTTTTTATCAGCAGAAGTATTTGTTGAATATCGGTTTTGAACATCGTTTCTTAGATATTAGAAGTAAGACATTAAACTTGCCTAATTCAAGGTTTGATAGGAATCACTACTTAGGAGGATTTGCGAATGTGACGATGGATACTTATGATAACAGATATTTCCCACGCAAAGGATTCTTGTTTAAAGGAGAGTATAAGAACTATTTTTATTCAACAGAAAATGCGAATTATGTTCCACATGACTTTGATAACTTTTCGACACTGACAGGACAGATAGGATATGCTACGCGTATCACAGATAAGTTAGCAGTGGATATCAAATCTAGATTAGGAACTGTGATAGGAAGTACTCCAAGTCTTGGATTTGGATATGCTTTAGGAGGCTATGGATTTGCGGATAGAGATAATGTTATTCCTTTCTTTGGATATGAATTATTAGGTATCGGAGGAGACTCTTTCATTATGGGAGGTATTACTTTTGATTATGAAATATTTAAGAAGCACCATATTAATTTTACTGCTAATTATGCGAATGCTGGAGAGAAGATCTTCTCGAGCTCTGATTGGTTCACTAAGGCGAAGTATTCTGGATATGCAGTAGGATATGGGATGCAAACGATGATAGGGCCTATAGAAGCTAAGTTTACTTATTCTCCAGAGACAGGTAGTACTTATACTATATTCTCAGTAGGATTCTGGTTCTAGATGTATTAGATCATATCAAAGCGGGTATGTTAAAACGCACAGTTTTAATATACCCGCTTTTTATTCTTTACTATGTAGTAGTACTGCTATTTGCTGATATGTGTGTTTAATTTGTGTTTTGTTAGGGATATGTAAAATATTTTTGGACAAAAAATTGTATAATTCATTTTTATTTCGATATTTGTGTTATTATGAAAACACAATGGGACGGTTTATTGGCTTATTTAAAGTTTCTCATCAAGCGCAAGCCTGAATGAATACTTTTATTTTTATATTATTCCTAATTAAACATTAGCCAAATGTTATAATGTACCCTAGTGTATGTAAAGTAGTAGCTTATTATGACTTTTATAGCTACACCTTTCTATACATTTTGACCTGGCAGCTCTGTTGAGGTTGACTTCACAAGATATCTTTAGATGCATTGCCTTGTATGTTTGACGTTGTCTATTCTTTTATGTTTAATCAGGAATCTGAATCACCAACCAAAAATATTAAGTAATTATGCCTTTATATCATCACTTAGGGAGTATTCCCCCTAAACGTCACACCGTATTCCGAAAGGAAAATGGGGACTTATATTATGAGCAATTGTTTGGTACAATTGGCTTCGATGGTATGTATACCAATATGTATCACGAGCACCGACCTACTCAGGTAAAGAAGATTCTAGGACAGTATAGTGTTGCGCCTAAAATAGCAAAGTCTAATCATATTCAATCTTATCGTTTACGTGGTTTTCAGGTAGCTCCTGAGAATGATTATTTAGAAAGCCGAAAAGCAGTTTTGACCAATAGTGACTGTACCATTGTATTAGCGGCACCTAAACAATCATTAAGAGACTACTTTTATAAAAACACGGATTCTGATGAATTAATTTTTATTCATAAGGGGACAGGTACATTGCGTACGATGTTAGGTAACCTTACTTTTAAGTATGGAGATTATCTATTGATTCCTCGTGGTATTATTTATCAGATCGATTTTGATACAGAAGATAACAGACTATTTATCGTAGAGTCTAAACGTCCTATCTATACACCTAAGCGTTATCGCAACTGGTTTGGACAGTTATTAGAACATTCTCCATTCTGTGAGCGTGATATCAGACGTCCTGATGTATTAGAAACTTTTAATGAGACAGGAGATTTTCTTATTAAAGTAAGAAAGCAAGATGAGATATTTGAGATGGTCTATGCTACACATCCTTTTGATGTTGTAGGATATGATGGCTATAATTATCCTTATGCGTTCTCTATTCATGACTTCGAACCAATAACAGGTAGGATTCATCAACCACCACCAGTGCATCAAACATTTGAGACAGATGCATTCGTAGTGTGTTCTTTTGTACCTCGCTTATATGACTATCATCCAGATTCTATTCCAGCACCTTATAATCACAGCAATATTGACAGTGATGAGGTATTGTATTATGTAGATGGAGACTTTATGAGTCGTAATGATATTGCTCCAGGTCATATCTCTTTGCATCCTGCAGGTATACCTCATGGACCACATCCTGGTGCTGCAGAGCGTTCGATAGGTAAGACTGAGACACAAGAGTTAGCAGTGATGGTAGATACTTTTAAACCTCTTATGGTAACAGAGGAGGCGATGAAGATAGCAGATGAACAATATTATCAATCATGGTTAGAACCTGAGAAATAACAATCAAACAACAACCTATAAAAACTATATATTATGAGTAAAGAAGTAAAGTCAGTTGAATTTGGCTTAGAAAAAATATTTGAAGGAGCGCAAGATTTTTTGCCTCTATTAGGAACAGATTACGTAGAATTTATTGTTGGGAATGCTAAGCAAGCAGCTCACTTTTATAAAACAGCTTTTGGTTTTCAATCTTTAGCTTATGCAGGATTAGAGACAGGAGTAAGAGATAGAGCTTCTTATGTATTAGTACAGGATAAAATCAGAATAGTATTGACTACACCTTTAACGGCAGAGTCAGAATTAAATAACCATATCGTACAGCATGGTGATGGTGTAAAAGTGGTAGCGTTATGGGTAGAAGATGCTCGCAAAGCGTATGAAGAGACTACTAGTCGCGGTGCTAAGTCATTTATGGCACCTACTGTAGAGAAAGATGAGTACGGTGAAGTAGTACGTGCAGGTATCTATACGTATGGAGAGACAGTACATATGTTCGTAGAGCGCAAAAATTATACAGGTACATTCTTACCAGGGTTTAAAACATGGGAGAGCGATTATAACCCTACTCCTGTTGGATTAAAATACGTAGATCACATGGTAGGTAATGTGGGATGGAATGAGATGAATACTTGGGTAAAGTGGTATGAGGATGTGATGGGATTCGTAAACTTCTTATCTTTCGATGATAAACAAATCAATACGGAGTATTCTGCCTTAATGAGTAAGGTTATGTCTAACGGGAATGGTCGTATTAAATTCCCTATTAATGAGCCTGCGGAAGGAGCGAAAAGATCACAAGTAGAAGAATATTTAGATTTCTATAATGGTCCTGGAGTACAACATATCGCGGTAGCTACTGATGATATCATCAAGACTGTAGCTGCTATGAAAGAAAGAGGTGTTGAGTTTTTATCTGCTCCACCACAAGCATATTATGATATGATTCCTGCTCGACTAGGGGTACATATGGATATGATGAAAGAAGATATCAAAGAACTTCAGAAGCTCGGTATCATGATTGATGCAGATGAAGAAGGATATTTATTACAGATATTTACGAAGCCTGTAGAGGATAGGCCGACTTTATTCTTCGAAATTATTCAAAGAATGGGAGCTAGAGGATTTGGTGCAGGTAACTTTAAAGCCTTATTTGAGTCAATAGAACGTGAACAAGAGAAAAGAGGAACGCTTTAAGATTCAGTTAATTAAATATTAAAACAGGTCTTTTGGAGACTTGTTTGGTTAAATAAAAGTTAAAAACCAATCAAGGTAGTAATAGTCCGTAAAAAGCTATACATTTGCACTCGCAAAAATAAGGTCGTCATAAGCTTTATTTGAGTGTAATAAATTTTTCATAATTTATAGTTTTTTGGTTGGTTAATAGCATAAAAACTCAGTCATTTCTTTGGCTGGGTTTTTTTGTTTGCTATTTTTGAATAAAAAACAACCAATATGAAAAAGAATCTTCTAATATTACTTGTGTTTATATTTTCCACAAGTTTTCTGTACTCACAATCTTCTGTGAGGGCTTTTGATAAAGGTGAATTCCTAAAATTTAGAATTAGTTATGGGTTGTTAAATGCTGGTATTGCTACTTTGCGTTTGACAGATACTGTGCATAATGGTATTCCTGTCTATCATGCTAAAGGGATAGGCTATACTACAGGTGTGCCTAAAATGTTTTTTAAAGTATATGATAACTACGAGAGTTATTTTGAAAAGAAAGAAGTAATTCCTCATCGTTTTATTCGAAAAATAGATGAAGGGGGGTATACGAAGGACCAAGAAGGGTGGTTTAACTACAAGAATATGAAAGTCACTGTAAAGGATTATGAAAAGAAGACAGAGAAGCAATATACAGTTACTAAAAGCGTGCAAGATATCGTATCTTCTTTCTATTATTTACGTAAGTATCCTGGGTTAAATGACCTTAAAGTAGGTGAGTCCGTAGAGATAGATATGTTCTTCGATGGAGAAATATTTAAATTTAAATTAAAATATCTAGGAGAGGAAGTTTTAAAGACAAATTTTGGTAAATTGAAAACTTTAAAATTTCGTCCTTATGTGATGGCTGGTCGTGTGTTTAAAGAAAAAGAAAGTTTGACAGTTTGGGTAAGTGCTGATGCTAATAAAGTGCCAGTACGTATCAAAGCTAGTCTAGCAGTAGGTTCTCTTAAAGCTGATTTAGAGGATTATAAGAATTTAGTGACGAAGCTAGAATTCGTAAAATAATTAGTTAATAAAAGTATGATCGATAAAAAATTCTCTGAGGTAGTGGATCGCTTTAATGATTTAGGAATTAAAGCAGAAACTCAAATAGAAGGCATGTTATATGCTAAACCTATTACGTATTGGGATTATATCCAAACAGATGCATTGCTAAATCTCCAGACTCAGAGAACCGTCTTGCCCGATGAGATGGTGTTTATTATGTATCATCAAGTAAATGAGCTATTATTTAAAATGATATTGTGGGAGCTGAATCAAGTAAGTGAGTGTAATGATGAGAGCTTAACGGTAGAGTTTTTTAAAGAACGGTTAGCTAGAATAAGTCGTTACTTTGATATGCTTACGTCTTCGTTTACGATTATGAAAGATGGTATGGAGGTAGAACAGTATTTGAAATTTAGAAATACTTTAGCTCCTGCAAGTGGATTTCAGAGTAGTCAGTATCGATTAATTGAGTTTGGTTGTACAGATTGGATTAATTTAATCGATAAGAGATTTGTAAATGATTTAGCACAAAATATTTCTGAAAAAGAGGCGTTAGAATATATGTATTGGCAGGCAGCAGGTAAAGACTATAAGACAGGAGAGAAGTCATATCTATTGAAGGAGTTCGAAAACAGATATTGTGAAATTTTTGTTAAAGCCATGAAAGATTATGAAAAAACAAATTTATGGCAGAAATTTGTGAAATTACCCCTAGAAGCCAAATCAGATAAGGGGTTGGTAGAAGCAATGCGTCATTTTGATAAAACAGTTAATGTTGTGTGGGTAATGGGGCATTATGAAGCTGCACTTAAGTATCTTGAAAGTAATCCAGGAGAAACAAAAGAAGCTACTGGAGGAAGCGATTGGAAAAAGTATATGTTGCCACAATATCAGAAGCGTATATTCTTTCCAGAGTTATGGAGTGAGGAAGAAAAAGCGAATTGGGGAAAATAGTAAAGGAGAAGAAGTTGAAAATAAAGATATTTTAGAGTTTTGAAGCAATTTATTTATAGTGTACTAATCGCTACAGCACTTATCTCATGTAAAAAAACGGAAGAGGTTACTATAGAAGCCCAACCAGAAAAAGAGCATGTAGAAGAGATTGTAGGAGAATTATATGGTTTTGATTTAAAAGATTACATTTTAGTAGAAGATACTATTCGAAGTGGAGATAATATTGGAAAGATCTTTGGAGATAATAATATTGGTTCTACTGAAGTCCACAATATAGTTACGCAAGTAAAAGATACATTCAATGTACGTAATATTCGTGTTGGTCAGCCTTATGCTCTAGTTAAGTATAGAAAGGAACAAGAGAAATTAGCGGCATTTATATACCATCCTAATATCTCTGGATATCAAGTGATAGATTTGCGTGACTCTGTGAGTGCATATACAATAACATATCCAGTAACTATAAAACGCAGAACAGTTGCGTCAGAGATAGAGGGATCCCTTTCGTTAAGCTTAAGTAAAGAAGGAGTAGATCAGTCATTAGCAACTAAAATGTCACAAATCTTTGCATGGTCTATTGACTTCTTTAAATTGCAACCAGAAGATAGATTTGCTTTTACAATAGAGGAGAAGTATATTAACGATACTATTTATTTAGGAGTGTCTAAGATAGACGCGGCTTATTTTAGATATCGAGGTAAGGATTTATATTCTTTTCCTTATAAAAGACAAGATTCTAAATCTACTGAATATTTTGATGAAGAAGGGCGACCAATGAAAGCTATGTTTTTGAAGGCGCCACTTAAATTTTTTAGAATCACATCTAAGTATTCTAAAAATCGTTTTCACCCTGTGCAAAAGAGATGGAAATCACATAACGGGACTGATTATGCTGCTCCTACAGGAACACCAATTATGACTACGGCATCTGGTGTCGTAGAAAGAGCTGGATATACGGCAGGAAATGGTAACTTTGTAAAAGTAAAACACAATGGGACATATTCTACTCAATATCTACATATGTCAAAGATACTTGTGAAAGTAGGACAAAGAGTAGATCAGGGACAGACAATTGGACTGGTAGGAAGTACAGGTCTAGCTACTGGGCCACACGTATGTTATCGCTTTTGGAAAAATGGGGTACAGGTTGATCCTTTGAGTCAATCTTTGCCTAACTCTGTGCCAATGGAAAAGAAAGATTTACCAGCATTTAAAGAATATATTACACCGCTTAAAGCTGAATTAGATAAAGCATTAAACGAAAAATTTAAAGGAGAATAAAAGTTAGTTAGTTGTAGAGATGTTAGAGAGTATAAATCCTTCTGGAACTTTAGCTTGGAAGAAGCTTAGGGAGCATTACGGTCAAATGGAGTTTGTTCAGATGCAAGAGTTGTTTGCCAAAGACCCTGAAAGAGCTAATAAAATGAATATTCAGTGGGAAGATTTTCTATTAGACTATTCAAAGAATAAGATTACAGAGGAAACAATAGAAATGTTGTTGGGACTTGCTAATGAATTGAATCTAAAAGATGCAATTCAGGCAATGTATAAGGGAGATATTATTAACGCAACTGAGAAAAGAGCTGTATTACATACAGCGCTTAGAGATTTGTCTGATAAATCCGCTGTTATAGTAAATGGTGAAAATGTTATAACAGAGATACAAGAGACACGTGAGCGTATTAAAGAGTTTACGGCTAAAGTATTGAACGGCAGTTATACATCTTATTCTGGTAAGAAATTTACGGATGTAATTAATGTAGGTATTGGGGGGTCTGACTTAGGACCTAAGATGGTCGTGCATGCATTGGCAAATTATCGTACAGAATTAGGAATGCATTATATTTCTAATGTTGATGATGATTATCTACAGTCTGTATTGAATAAACTTAATCCAGAAACTACTTTAGTTCTTATTGTTTCTAAGACATTTACTACTCAAGAAACTATAGAAAATGCAAAGAAAATTAAGTATTGGTTAGAGAGTAGTTTAGGCGATGTAGATTTAAGTTCACATTATGTTGGTGTATCTGTTGCTATTCAAGAAGCAATGAGTTTCGGTGTAAAGCGTGAGAATATTTATCCTATGTGGGACTTTGTAGGTGGAAGGTTTTCTCTGTGGAGTGCTGTTGGGATTTCGATTGCTTTAGCTGTCGGTTATGATCATTTTGAACAACTTCTACAAGGAGCTCATACAATGGATAGGCATTTTAAAGAAGCTGATTTTAAAGAGAACCTACCTGTGTTAATGGCTCTTCTAAGTATATGGTATAATAATTTTTATGGATATGAGACTGAAGCAGTCGTTCCTTATAGCCAGTTGCTTGGTAAATTACCAGCTCACTTACAGCAGATGATTATGGAAAGTAACGGAAAGAATAAAGACAGGAGTGGTAATCCTGTTAACTATCAAACTGGGACTTTAATTTGGGGAGAGGTAGGAGTTTCTGCTCAACATGCCTTTTTTCAATTGTTTCATCAAGGTACTAAAGTGATTCCTATTGATTTTATTGGTTTTGTAAATCCCCATTTTAAAGAGAGTACTAATCACGATATATTGATGTCTAACTTCTTTGGTCAAAGTGAGGCTTTATTGAATGGAAAGATAGGAGAAGAGTATGAAAGTGATGGAGGATCTTTTTTAAGTAACTTTAGAGAGTTTTGTGGTAATAAACCATCAAATACAATTTTAATAGACAAATTAACTCCTAAAAGTTTAGGTGAGTTAATTGCATTATATGAACATAAGACGTTCGTTCAAGGAGTAATTTGGAATATTTATAGCTTTGATCAATTCGGCGTAGAGTATGGAAAGATTTTGGCAAAGAATATACAAAATGAAATTAAATCTAAAAATATATGTGAACATGATAGTTCTACAGCTTTTTTATTGCATTATTTTGTAAAAAATAGAGTTGTAGAATAAGTCTAAATAGTGATAAAACGTTAATTTTAATGTTTTGGTAACATTGAGTATGGATGTTTTTGTACATTTGTTGCGAAAATAATTTTATCACTTACACTTACAAAATGAAAAACTTGAAGAACTGGATGCTGATGATGGCAATGGTATTTACCTCAGTATCTGCACTTTCACAAAACAAAATCACTGGTATAGTTGTGGATGGTGAATTCCAATCGGGATTACCTGGAGCAACAGTGATAGTAAAGGGGACTCAAAACGGTACGTCATCTGATATGGATGGTAAATTCGAATTGACGGTTTCTGGAGATAAAGGAGAGGTGGTTATCTCTTTTATTGGTTATCAATCTAAAACTGTAGCTTTCAAAGTTGGCGCTGATAAGAAAGCTGATCTTGGATCTGTAGTACTTGCTGCAGACGAAAACTTGTTAGATGACATCGTTATTATGGGTGTTGCTGACGTAGCGAAAGATCGTAAAACTCCAGTAGCAGTTTCTACAATTAAAGCTGCTGAAATTCAAGAAAAACTTGGTTCTCAAGAGTTTCCTGAAATTTTAAACACAACTCCATCTGTTTATGCTTCTCAAGGAGGAGGAGGATTTGGAGATTCTAAAATGAATATTCGTGGATTTGATCAAAAGAACATCGCTGTATTAGTTAACGGTATGCCTGTTAATGATATGGAAGGTGGTTCTGTGTATTGGTCAAACTGGGCTGGTGCACAAGACGTTGCTTCTGCTGTTCAAGTTCAAAGAGGTTTAGGATCTTCTAAAATCGCTATTTCTTCTGTAGGAGGAACTATGAACATCTTAACGAAAACTTCTGACATGAGAGAAGGAGGTTCGTTATCTGCTGGTGTTGGAAATAATGATTATTTTAAAGGATCGGCATCTTATAATACTGGTATTTTAGATAGCGGTTTATCTGCATCTTTATTAATGTCTTATACTAGAGGTAATGGGTATGTAGAAGGGACAGACTTCGAAAGTGTAGCTTATTTCTTAGGATTAGGTTACCGTTCAAAAGATAGTCGTCACAACGTACAGTTTACTTTTACAGGGGCTAATCAATGGCATAACCAAAGAAGTACTAATCCAACTATTGCTGACTACATGAAGTATAGCGAAGATGGTAAACCAAATAGAAAATACAATCCTGATTATGGAATGTATCAAGGTGAAGGTTACTCATGGGCTAGAAACTTCTATAATAAACCAATCGCTTCATTAAACTGGGATTATAAAATCAATGATATCTTCACATTAAACACAGTTGCTTACGGTTCTTGGGGACGTGGTGGTGGTAACGGTGCTCTTGGAAAGATTAATGGAAAAGACCAAAGACACGAAATGTTTAAAGACCAAAATGGTCACATTCGTTTTGATGATATAGCTGCTTGGAACTCAGGAAAACATGTTGCTGATTTTGGAGCAGATAAGAAAATGATAAATGGTGAGTACTATTCAGACAAGAATAGTGGATTTGTTCGTCGTGCAAGTATTAACTCACACGATTGGTATGGTACAGTAATGAACTTAAATGCTAAAGTTAATGAGAATTGGAACTTCGATATTGGAGTTGATGCTCGTACTTATGTAGGATACCATTTCCAAGTATTAGATGATTTATTAGGTGCTCCTGGATTTGTAGATGCTTCAAATAAAACTGCAGGTTCAAGAGTTATTACTCAAACTTATACTAGTAAAGCTCCTGCTAATCCATGGGCTGATTGGGGAGATCGTCAGAAAGTAGCTTACGATAATGATGGTAACGTAAAATGGTTAGGTGGATTCGGACAAGTTGAGTATTCTAAAAATGATTTAACTGTTTTCGTTCAAGGATCGATCTCTAATCAATGGTTCAGAAGAATTGATTATATGACTTATAATCGTAATACTGAAAGTGGCGCTGAAGAATATAAAACTTCTTGGAAGAGTTTATCAGGAGGAAGTATTAAAGGAGGTTTTAATTATAATATTAATGAGAACCACAATGTTTTTGTTAACTCTGGATATTTCTCTCGTCAACCATTCATGAATAATGGTGTATATATCAATAATAGAAATGATATTAACCCTAATCTTAAAAATGAAAAAATATTCGGATTAGAGTTAGGATATGGTTTACGCCTTGACAACTTTAGAGCAAACGTGAACTTATACCGTACTTCTTGGAAAGATAGAATTCAACGTATTTTCGAAAGAGATGTGTTTGGTGTAGGATCTAATGGAACACAAACTCCTGGTTATGCTAACTTATATGGAATTGAACAAATCCATATGGGATTAGAAATGGACTTTGTTTATAATCCTATTGATCGTTTAGACATTACAGGATCTTTATCATGGGGAGATTGGAATTATAAAGGAAATGTTACTGCTGATTTCTTAGATGAAGCAACTAATGCTCCAATTAATGACCCAAATACTAATAAGCCAATGCAAAAAACTTTATATTTAGATGGAGTTAAGGTTGGTGATGCGCCTCAGTTTATTGTTAACTTAGGAGCTGCTTATGAAGTATTGCCTGGATTAAAAGTTGATGGTAACTTCCGTTACAATGATAAGTTCTATGCTGCAATTAATCCAAATGATTTTGGAAAAGCAGATCATAATGGATCTATTTCATTACCTTCTTTCAACTTATTTGATGCTGGATTATCATACAAAATGCATGTTGGAAAAGAAAAGAAAAATAGTGTAACAATGCGTGCTAACGTTAATAACGTATTTGATACAACTTACATTTCTTATTCTAGAACTAATATCCACAACGGAGATAGTAAAGCTAATAATGTAAATTGGAAAGGTGTTGATACTGCAAACGAAGTTTACTTCGGAAACGGTAGAACTTGGAACTTTACATTGCGTTATAACTTCTAATAAGTTATTATAAAATATATCATAAAAAAGGAGATCATTACTGGTCTCCTTTTTTTATTGCTTAACTTTAGAGTTATAATAGAAATGTATAAATATGACAAAATATAAATTTGGAAAGTCGGAATTGTATGTTCCTGCTTTGTCTTTTGGAGGAAATGTCTTTGGATGGACTTTAGATGAGAAAGAATCATTTAAGATGTTGGATGAGCTGTATGATAATGGACTAACTTTTATAGATACAGCGAACAACTATTCTCATTGGGCACCAGGTAATGTAGGTGGTGAATCAGAAGCAATAATAGGGAAGTGGTTTAAAGAGAGTAAAAAGCGTCACGATATCGTTCTCTCTACTAAAGTTGGTGGTCGTATGGGAGATGGAACAAAAGGACTTAAGAGAGAATATATTGAAGGATGTGTGGATGCCTCACTGAAGAGATTGAATACAGATTATATTGATTTATACTTCTCTCACTATGATGACTTAGACACTTTGCAAGAAGAAACGATGGAGACTTTTAATAATTTAGTGAAGGCTGGTAAAGTAAGATATTTAGGAGCATCTAATTTAGAGGTTGAACGCATTGAATCAAGTAATGCTATCGCACGAGAAAAGGGATGGGCTCAGTATATAGCTATACAGCCTCTTTATAACCTATATGATAGAGAGAAGTATGAGCATGAGTACTTGCCTTTAGTAGAAGAAGAGAAGTTAGCTGTAATGAGTTATTTTGCTTTAGCAAGTGGCTTTTTAAGTGGTAAGTATAGAAACTTAGAAGATATAGAAGGTAGTTCTAGAAAGGATATGGTGAAAGGGTATATTAATGAAAGAGGAATGCGTATTATAGATCAACTAGAAATATTTGCGAAACAGCACAATGCTACTATTGCAGAGATTGCTATAGCATGGCAAGTGCACAAACCGTCTATTAGTACTCCTATCGTTAGTGCTACATCGAGCTCTCAGTTAAAAAGTTTAATACGTTCTACTGAGATTAAGTTATCAGTAGAAGAGATAGCTCTATTAGATAAAGTGAGCGAATATTAGAGGATAGTAAACTAAAAGCAAAAGGCAGACTCTTTTAAAGGTCTGCCTTTTCTGTTATTTTTAAAGCTTCGATTAATTAATCGTAGCTCCGTTTTTTACATTTTGTTCGTCTGGATTCACGAATACTAACTTACCATCTTGGTCTTCAGTCATTAGTATCATACCTTGACTCTCCACACCTCTTAGGGCACGAGGAGCAAGGTTCGCTAATACCGTCACTCTCTTGCCGATGATATCCTCAGGTTTGAAGTGTTCAGCAATACCTGATACGATAGTACGGACATCCATACCAGTATCTACTTTTAGTACTAAAAGCTTATTTGCTTTTGGCATTTTTTCAGCCTCTACGATAGTACCTACACGTAAGTCTAACTTAGCGAAGTCTTCATAAGTAGCTGTCTCTTTTTGAGGCTCTACTACTTTTGCAGCAGCAGCATTAGCTTTTTTAGAAGCTTCTAGACGGTCTAATTGTTTCTGTACTTCTTCGTCTTCTATCTTAGCAAATAGTAGTTCAGCTTGTCCGATAGTGTGTCCTGCAGGTAATAATACTTTATCTTCAGCTATAGTACTCCAGTTAATAGGATTCTCTAACTTAAGCATAGATTTAAGTTTATTCGCACTAAATGGCAAGAAAGGTTCAGCAAGAGTACTTAGTGCAGCAGCTATTTGTAGTGCTACATACATTTGTGTTTTCACTCTTTCTGGGTTCTCTTTGATTAGTTTCCAAGGTTCTTCATCAGCCAAGTACTTATTACCAAGACGAGCTACATTCATCATTTCTGACAATGCCTCTCTGAATCTATAGCGCTCTACAGAACTTTCAATAACACTAGGGTAAGCTCTTAACTCAGTTAATGTAGCGATATCAACATCAGAGAATTCATTAGGGTGAGGCACTACACCTTCATAATATTTATTAGTTAATACTACTACGCGGTTAATGAAGTTACCGAATATAGCTACTAACTCATTGTTATTTCTAGCTTGGAAGTCTTTCCAAGTAAAGTCGTTGTCTTTTGTCTCAGGAGCATTAGAAGTTAAGGCATAACGCAATACATCTTGTTTACCAGGGAAATCTTCTAAGTACTCGTGAAGCCATACTGCCCAATTTTTAGACGTAGATAGTTTGTTCCCTTCTAAGTTTAAGAACTCATTAGCAGGTACATTATCAGGTAAGATATAGCTTCCTTCTGCTTTTAACATTGCAGGGAATATCACACAGTGGAATACAATATTATCCTTACCGATGAAGTGTACTAACTTCGTATCATCAGACTTCCAATACGGTTCCCAGTCTTTACCTTCTCTTGCAGCCCATTCTTTAGTAGAAGAGATGTATCCGATAGGAGCATCAAACCACACATAAAGAACTTTTCCTTCCGCACCTTCTACAGGTACAGGGATACCCCAGTCTAAGTCACGAGTTACAGCACGAGGCTTTAATCCATCTTCTAACCAAGATTTAACTTGTCCGTATACATTAGGTTTCCAGTCATTTTTATGACCTTCTAAGATCCACTCACGTAAGAATGTATCATATTGGTCTAATGGTAAGAACCAATGTTTTGTTGACTTTAAGATTGGTTTAGTCCCAGTGATAGTAGATTTAGGATTGATTAAATCTGTTGCATTTAATGAAGTACCACATTTTTCACATTGGTCTCCATAAGCCTCTTCATTAGCACATTTAGGACAAGTACCTGTCACGAAACGGTCAGCTAAGAACTGATCAGCTTTCTCATCGTATAATTGTTCTGTAACTTCTTCTATGAATTTACCTTCATTGTATAGCTTCTTGAAGAATTCAGAAGCTGTCTGATGGTGAATAGAAGATGAAGTACGAGAGTAATTGTCTAAAGAGATACCGAAGTCCATAAAAGATTGCTTGATAATACCATTGTATTTATCAATTACTTGTTGAGGAGTAATTCCCTCTTTTTTAGCTTTCATAGAAATAGCTACTCCGTGCTCATCACTTCCACATATAAACGCTACGTCCTTTCCTTGCAAACGCAAGAATCTTGCATAAATATCAGCAGGTACATATACACCAGCTAAGTGCCCGATATGGATAGGTCCATTCGTGTAAGGCAATGCTGCTGTAATAGTATATCTTTTAGGTTCTTGTATCATATATCAATTACTGTTAATATCAAACGAATTTAATAAGAATGCAAAAATAAACAATAGTAACGGATTACGACTATTTATTTTTGAGCTTAATTCGCGATAGGTTATCTATTGCTCTATTTAAATTAAATAAAAAGACCTTAGAACTAGTCAAATAATTCTAAGGTCATACTAATTTATCAAATGAAGAAAGCTTTTTACTCCTGAGCTTTCTGTTCTTGAATATTTTTTTTCATACTCTCATCCATTTTGAAACTTCCATTAGTAGCAGAAGAACTATTCTCTCCAGTACCGTGCATAGGTATAGCCATTGTACCATTGTCATCATTTGTTTTCGTAGTAGAAGACTTTATAGATGTTGATTCGGCAGGAGTACTTGCTTTGTTTTCTTTGCAGCCTACGGTCATTATAGCCATAGCAGCCATTAGTATAATGTGTTTATTCATGGTGTGAGTAGTATTGTTGTTTTTATATAACCTAATCTATCTTAGGTTGAATGTCAGATTGATCTAATTCAGTTGTTGATAAAGGTAAGGCTTTTCTTTTACCTTTTAAACAAAAGAAGAATAGACAACTGAAGATCCAGTTAAACCAAAACATATAACCTCCTAGATGGAAGTAAAACTTCATGTGCTTATGAGAAGTTCTCGTAAAGTCGATATACGTATAGTAAGCGCCTATAACTCCTATGATAAGTAAAACTACTGTAACCATATTAGCAATCGGTCTTGAAGAGAAATACTTAAATAGAGCTAAGATGATAATTAGTGCTACCTGAATACCAAATATAATTAATGCAGTCTTCCAAGGCGTTTTAAATACAGTGTATTGTTTATACATTAGCGAAATACCTATTCTTCCTAAGAAAGACATCTTAGAGATAAGTACAGCAGATATTATCGCTAGACTAAGCTGTATAAATACTAAAATAGTAATATTCTTTCCCATTATTTCTAGTTAATAGACCATCCGTTTTCTTCACTATAGCGAAACTTGTACTTCTTAGTAATAAACTTTGTGTTCGGGTTTTTGTCTTTTGAGAACACAATAAAAGGAGTATACTGTTTAGATAGCATAACAGAGGCAGTAGCAGATTTTTTACTTCTGTTATTCAGTTGTAGATTATTGCTTTTATCTAATGCATACACTATTGTTTTGACAGTTACTTTATCGCTCTTTTGATTGATGACATAAGGATGTGCTTTCTCAGTTAGCTTTACCGTTACATTCCAGATAGAATCTTTAGACAACCATTTTTTCTTAGCAGACTCATTCTCAAATTCTATATAACCTTCTTTTTCCAATACTTTGTATTGATTGATCTGTAGGCTGTCTTTTTTCTTTCTAAATTTCTTAGTTCCTAGTTGAATTGTTGTACTCTCAAACTCAGGTTTATCTTCTAAGTGAGCTTCTATAGTATCAAGAGCTTTAGAAGAAGTAATATCCTTATTGTTACAACTACTCAATAATACCACTAAAAATAGTGATAATGTAGTAAGCATTGTTCTTGTTTTCATAGCTTAAATTTTAACCAAAAGTACAAAAAAAGAGATTATATGGATAACTATTTTTAAAATGTTTACAACTTGAATATTAGGTATTTATGTATATTGAAAGAGGTCGCTGTATAGCGACCTCTAGTTTATTTATACTTAAGTAATATTTAGTTTCTTACCCAGATTTCAACATCTTTTTGAAGTTTCTTTCCATTAGAACTAACCTTCATATTCATTGATGTTTTTCCTGTTTTTTCATTTGTTTTGATGACTAATTCATCTCCTTCTATAGTAGCATAACCAAACTCATTTTCTAAGTTCTTTACAGACTTTTCGATTAAGTTATATGGGCTATCTTGATCTACTACGATATCTTTAAGCGCTACTCTGAACTCTTTGTTTGGTTTTAATACTATTTGGTTCACTAAGATTTCAGGAGCATTATTATCTTGGAAGAAAGGTACAGAAGGGAACCAAAAATAACCATTAACGTCATTATAAGAAGAAGATTCTTGATTTCCACCTTCCATGAAGGCTTGACCTTTTAGAGCACCTGTATTAGATACTATTCTAGTCCAGTTATAACTTCCATTACTCCCCCATCCTGGTCTTTTTATTAGTAATACTAAATCATCTTTGATAGGATCTACTCTAAGTCCAGCTCCATAGAAGGCTAACTTATTGTTCATATCATCTAGACCTAGTTCATAGAACTCATCATTAAGTTCTCCAGTCTTGGTATTAAACTTTACAACCTTATTCCCTTTTGTCCAATAAATAGCATCCTCTTTCATACTTGGAGACATAGAACCAGGATTCCATGCACCCCATGAACCATTTATTGGAGCAGCTGCAATATTATAAGCTTTAGTGTCTTGTGTGTCTTTAGGGTTGATACGTTCTATTTCACTGCCTTTACCTGCCCATACGATACCATTTTTGTCTAGAGTTACTTGTGTGTATCCTCCTGCCTTTGTATCAATTACAGTATCCGTATCTGTATTGATGATAACTAAGCCTTTCCCTTGAACGACAGCATATACTTTGCTATCTACATACACCATATTACCCGTTTGTCCATTGATACCATCTACTTTAGTACCGATAGTTTGAGAGTTAATATGATAGATGGTGATACCGTTTCCCGTTGAGATATATCCTTTAGTATCTGATACTCCAACGAATGATCTACCATCTCCTTGAATATCTTCAAAAGTCTTGATTATCTTAAAATCTTTATCAGTTACAGCAAATCTATTATCTTGTTTTGAAACTAGATAATAATTCTCACCGAACGCTACCCCCATTGTAGTTGTTGCGCCTAATTTTTTACCATTATTAGCCTCTCTATAGATTCTATATTTTCTATTTAAACCATAGTCTAAGAAATTCACAGTTCCCTTATCTGTTCCATACCAGTCTTCATTAGCGATATAGAAACCACTAGGTTGTATCAGAGGAGTAGGAGCAGAAGGCGGGATGATTCTAAAACCATCTTCATTTTGATTATTATCGTCAGAGCTACAAGCAAAGGTTAATGCCAGAAGCGAAAGCGTTAAAGAACGTGTAATAAATTTAGTATTCATAAATGTTTTTTGTGTTTTTTATGTTGCTTACAAAAATAGGACTTCGCAAATTGAATCAAAGCTATTTTAGATTTCTTTTTTAAAGAACACTTATAGATTGGAGTATTTTACTATTTTAGAGGAATAAAGAATAGAGTAATATGAGAAAAATAGGAAGTTTGTTATTTGCGAGTGTATTGTTGTTTTCGTGTACAGAGAAACAACAGCCTTCAAATAATCCCATCAATACAGAAGACCAACCAGCATTAACACTTACAGTAGCTGAGGCGAAGAAGATTATAGAGTTGCCCTTGCACTGTATAGAATTAGAATATCCTAACCGATTAGGACAAACACTAGGCAGTAATGACGATCTAAAGAATCCTAAGGCATTGCGTCCTATATTTTATGGATGTTTTGACTGGCATTCTTCAGTACATGGCTTTTGGTCTATTGTTACTTTATTACAGAAGTTCCCTGAGTTAGATGCAGATGGGCAGATACGCACTAGACTAAATAATCTGATTACAGATGAGAATGTAGCAGTGGAGTTAGCTTTTTTCCATGACCCTAATAATAAAAACTTTGAACGTACGTATGGTTGGGCATGGCTGTTTCAGCTTCATGGAGCTTTATCCCAATGGCAAGATGCTGATGCACAACGTTGGGCAAAGACGATAGAGCCATTAGCGAAGATTATGGAAGAACGTTATGCAGAATATTTGCCTAAACTATTATACCCAATACGCACAGGTACACATGACAATACTGCTTTTGGGCTATCACTATCACTAGACTATGCACGTCAGATGGGGAATAAAGCATTTGAGCAATTAATAGTAAGCAACGCTAAACGCCTGTATGGTGAGGATAAGGGGTGTAATATTGCCTTCGAACCTAGTGGACATGACTTTTTATCACCATGTCTAGAAGAAGCTCGCCTGATGAGTAAAGTAATGAATCAAGATGAGTATCGCACGTGGACCAAGGCGTTCTTACCACAACTATTTGATCAGAACTTTACCATAGAAGTAGCTAAGGTATCTGATCGATCAGACGGACATTTAGTACACTTAGATGGATTGAACTTTAGTAGAGCTACTTGTTTTAAAGAAATAGGGAAGGCATTACCAGAGTTAGCACCTAATCTGAATGCTTTGTCAGTTCAACACTTTAATAATTCGTTTGGCAATATTACAGGAGACGATTATATGGGTAGCCACTGGTTAGGTACTTTTGCCTTGTACACATTAATACACCAGTAACCCTAAATCAGGTAAATAAGAAAACACAATAGAAGTAGTATGACATTAAGAGAAATGTTTAGCATCGAGGATAAGGATAGAGACCTATCCGTAGAGGCAGTAAGGAATATATTCAGCTTATCTATTGTACAGAGTTTATATTATAATAGATGGCTTTTATTAAGAGATGATGAGAATGTAGGAGATTTTTTAGAAGCTTTTGATGTACTAGGCAAGGATAAGGAAACGAGTAATCAGTTTGCTATATATTTTCAAGAAGACGAGTTTAATACTCGCATTGTTATCTCACGAGATTATATTAATAGGGAAGGAGAGAAGGATGCAGAGATGTATCACTACTTTATTCGTAGAGTAGGGATGGATGTAAGTGATGTACTTGTATTCTATCAAGAGCACAATGCTTATAATGATCAGTTATCATTGCTCACCCCTAAAAATGAGATGCATAAGAGTAGAGCAGTAGATTGGTTTAGTAGTGTATGTGATCTATTGTATTCTGTTAATCACTTTTTTGAGTTTGATGACAAGATTGCTAATATGGTAGAGCACGCACAGATGTTTAGCATAGAGGCTATTAATCAAGAGCCAGAGATAGAATCCATATTCTACAATGGGATTATGTATCGCGTAGTCAGTATACGCAATGGACTAGATCTACTTAAAGGGCTAAAAGGAGTACATGATCAGAACGAAGAGTTATTTACATTAGACAATTTAGTGTATGACTTAAGCGATGAGAGTTCTTTCTTCTTAGTAGTAGATAATGATGCAGAAATAGAAGAACTAGAAGTGCTTAACTTTATAGAAGATTATGAGATAGATATACAGGGATATATATTCTTAGGAGATCTAAAGGTAACGGATTCTTTGTTCTGTCAGGAGCTAGACTTTTCACCGATGTTGGTAGTGATGGGGGACTTAGTTGTGAAGAATGCCTATTTCTGTGGAAACACACATTATATAGGCGGGAGTGTCTATGGAGAGGTGGTGTATGCTAAGTATAACCATGGTGAACTGCACGTGAAGGGAACTTTAGATGTGAGATGTATTGTCTCTATGGATATGCCATGTTATATTAATAAGATTCGTATTACTAGCATTATTTCAGACAACTCAGTTCACGCTCTAGATCAAGTAAAGGGCGAAGACGGACTGCCTTTCTTTATGCTTAATGTATATCCGACTACACACCGTACACGAGATGTGTTTATAGACGAGATAAAAGAAGAATATACATGGGGTGAATATTTTCCAGATGACGATGATATCATAGAAGCGATGCGCATGGGAAAAACGTTACTAAAAGAGACTGTGTTCTCTGTCTATAAAGACTTCAGTGATACTGTAGCAGAGCGCTTTAATAGACTGTTTATAGAATTAATAGATAGTAATGGAATGGCTTCAAAGCGTATAGATGGAGGATATGTGAGTGATTATTTCTTTAATGTATATATGTATAATGATCAGAAGTATAGAGAACTCGGTAGAAAAGATAAGACGAGTAACTATCAAGCACGTATTCTACATAATATAGATACTGGTGAATATACGGCTATAGTTGATTTTTTTAAAGAAGATGGTAAGACACAGTATAGTGCTTTTAGATCTAAGCTGACGGATAACTTTACCTCTACTCACTCAGCTATGTATGCTTTTAATCTAGCAGAAGAAGCCTTTTTAAAGAAATTAGGTAAGATATAATGAAGTTAATATTTGACGGTTTACAGTTCACAGACTGTAAACCGTTATTTTTTATTGTTATAGGATTGAGGGATGCAAAACATTGATATCTCTGAAAAACCGTCAACTGTCCATATTCAATATATGATATATCATAGGTAAATACTGTCAACTACTAACTGTTAACCATAAACTGTCAATTATTCGCCATCAATATACTGTAGGTAAATACTGTCAACTGTAAACCGTTAACTAAATTATCCTATTCTTAAGCCATTTTTAGTAGGCTTATCCATTGTCATTAACGTAACCTCTTTTCCTTCTACAGCTCCCATTACTAGGCATTCACTCATTAGATTAGCTATCTGTTTAGGGGGGAAGTTTACTACAGCTACTACTTGTTTACCGATCAGCTCTTCAGGTGTATATAGTTTAGTAATCTGAGCAGAAGACTTTCTCTTTCCGATCTCTTCTCCGAAGTCCACTACTAACTTATAAGCAGGGTTTCTCACTTCAGCGAATACTTCCGCTTCAACGATAGTACCTACTCTCATTTCTACTTTAGAAAACTCATCCCAAGTCAATGTATTGTTGTTATTTTCCATGTTTTAGGTTTGTGATTAATTCCAAAAATAGGGAAAATAAAATAAAATCGATTGGCTCATCTGTCTTTAACATGAATAGTTTTAAAACAACGACAATTGCTCTGGTTCATTAGATGGCAAGCCTAAGAAAGGGAAGGTAGCGATGATGTCGTATTGTCTTCTGTCAGGGTTAAACTGGCGTAGGGCGATATGATTACACAGACAAGAGATAGCAGGTTTCTGAAAATAAACTAATGCACGCTCTAATCGCTCAGGGTCTAGCTTGCGCGCGATAGACATATGAGGTTCATTACTCTTATAGATTTCGGGCAAAACGACTTTGCGCATTACCTTTTTTGCATATTCTTGAAGAATAGGTTTAGAGAACTCATCTACTGCTAAGAAGAACGCTCCGTTAGGATATTGACCATAGTCGTTAAATAGTACTTGTACAGGAGTGAATGTACTACATTGTGCTCTGACTAATTCGGCTATTTTTTTGATACCATTCAGGTCAGTTTTAAACTTAGAGATAGTGATATGTGCTAAGGAATTCTTACTGTTATACCACCCTATCTCATCGGCTAGCTTTAGCTTCATTTGCTTTACTAGTTCAAGTGTAGCATCATCAGGTTGAAAACAAAGGGAGTATTTAGAAATCATAGCATAAGTTTTAAAGAGTAAAAATAAACAATATCAAGCGTATTTATCTCTTTTTATGTTATGAATACTGTGTTATTTCACTACTCATATTGCCTTATTCTGCCTCTATTTGGAGATATTGATCAGATATGGTCTTTTTGATTTAATATGGAGTGTCTTATTTATTGTAAGTGATTGTTGTCTAGTTTATTGTGTTTTTTTGATTTGATTTTGTGTGGGAGTTATTCGGAAATAACCTGTGTTTACTAGGGATTAGAGGTTGTTTTGCGAATGAGATTTAGACTGTATCCGAAGGATCTCTAATGAAGGATTGTATGGAGAAAGTAAGATGTATCTAATAAAACAAGGAGACCTTCTCTTGATAGGTCTCCTTGCTTTATAGAAGTATAAATAACATTCTAATTATCGTATAACCACTCTTCCTCTAAATGGAACATCGGTAGCTATATCTATATTATGAGCTTTAGAGATAAATATCTTACAAGGCTTCACTTGATAGACAAATTCATCTATAATCTCAGATACCTGTACAATAGGGTTCTCTATTTGGTGGTCTTTAAAGTCAACAACTAGTATGTCATTGTCAAAATCTAAGGCTGAAAATTCTTTTACGTATTTCATGATTGTGTTGTTTTTGAAATTATATATTAAGTTACGGATAATAAAGTAGATAGAAAAATAGAGTTGATAAAATATTTTATATCAGTGCTTTATTTCCCTTAACATGATCTTGTTTGATGGAGCTATGATATGGGCATTATTTGATGTTAAGGACAAACCGCTTTGGGTTAATACACTCTTAGTGTTTTTTAGTTTGGTACTGACATTAGCTATTTGGAGTTATCTAAAGAATATGGGGATGAATAGAAAGGGAATAAGAAGAGTAGATAACGCTAGGTTTGGGAATACAACGAGAAGGAGATAAGTAGGTGTCTAGGTGTGAATTAGATGTTTGGTTTTTAATGCTTTCTTTTTATAAAGTATCTTTTTTCTATTAGATAGTATATTCCTAATGCTAGAAATATAAATAGACTATACTGCAAAGAGCTAATAAGGCCTTTTCTGTCAATTAGCAAAGACCAAAGTAGGTTAATAACTAGCAAAACCCATAAAAAGTAATATATCTTTTTATTCATAATTATTTGTTTTATACTAAGTTATGGTTTTTGTGCTACATAGAGTTGTTAATTTCAAAGAGAAGAAAGAGATAAGTATAATTATCAAATAAATGCGTTGGAGTTACAACACCTTCTCAAAACACAGGCTACTCTCTACACCTTTATACTGACCGTAGTTAGGGATAATAGTATAGTTATTCTTTCTATATAATATCTCTGCTTGTGTCTGTAGCTTACCCATCTCTAAGATACAGCGTGTATAACCTAGCTCTAGACTCCACTTTTCTAATTCAGCTAGTACAATAGAGGCGACGCCCTTACCTCTAGCGATAGGGGAAGTGTACATACGCTTAACTTCCATAGTATGTGAGTCATATTCTTTGATAGCTCCACAGGCTATAGCACGACTATTTTCGTAGATAACCACAACGTGGTTGATATGATCTACTTTATTGTATTGGTCAAAGAAGTCATGTTCATCACCATCAGTTGTTTTGAGGTATTTGTCTAGTTCTATGATGAGGTTTAAAAAGTCTTTATTGTCAGAATTGGTTCTTGTGATGGTCAGCATAGTTTGATGTTTTGTGGGTTAAAAATACTGTTTTTTAAAGAGCTATTTATGGACTGAAGAAAAACTATTCGTTAAAGTTTACGTATCTTTATAGAACGTGATTATTAAAAGCAAGTGTAGATATGGACTTAGATTATGAAAGTAGATTTTATATGGTATGGATACTATCGAGTATTGTGATAGGTGTCTTTGGCGCTATATTGTATAAAGTGATACAGGATATTAAAAAGAAAGAAGTAACTAAAGTGCAGTATATCATGGCTTTTATAGGTAGCTTTATCATCGCTTTAGCCTTTGAGTGGGTGTTATTCTATCTTGCTTTATAGCTAATATCTGGTCTTAATGAATAGCTTATGAAGAAAGTCTTAATGGGTATAGTCTATATACATGGGTTGTTATTATGGGGTATCTATATCCTGATTTATGCAGTGGCTAAGTTCTTTTTAAACACCTGTAGATTAGGTAAAAAGAAGATTAGACAATGAATATTAGGGCAATGATCAATATATAGTTGTTTAGTATAGAGTATTAAAAAGGCCGTCTTCGTGAGACAGCCTTTGTGATGTTATTCTTTAGTGACAATCTGCATTGTCTCTCTATTCACTTGTTTTAATAATAATGTTTTATCGCCAAGTATCTTCTGTGCAGAGTGATCGTCGAAGTGTCTTATGGTATATAGAGACACATTCTCATTATAGCTCACCTTAAACTTATCTGTAAGCAATAGTCTTACATCTTCGAAGTGATTAAACTTATCTTCTACACATACAGAGAAGCTAATAGCAGAGTTCTGTATTACATTCACCTTAATATTATACTCTCCGAAGAGTTTAAAAATATCACTGATATTTTGTTCCATGATAAAAGAGAAATCCTTAGAAGAAAGTGATATTAATAATTGGTTCTTCTTCACAATAAAACAAGGAACATGAGGAGTCAATGGTGCTCCTTTAGATACATTCGTTCCTGGTAATAATGGATTTAAGAATGACTTTACATATAGTGGTATTTCTTTTTGACGCAACGGTTGTAAGGTCTTTGGGTGGATGACTGACGCACCGTAGAACGCTAGTTCTATTGCTTCTTGATAAGAAATATGTTGTAGTAGAGTAGTATCTTCAAAATAACGTGGATCAGCATTCAGTACCCCTGGTACGTCTTTCCATATCGTTACACTCTCTGCGTCTAAGGCATAAGCAAAGATAGCAGCAGAGTAGTCAGACCCCTCTCGTCCTAATGTGGTAGAGAAACCGTTATAGTCAGACCCAATAAATCCTTGTACAATGAATAATTGCTTAGTACAAATCTCTTTTTTGATATTCTCTATCGTGATATCCCAGTTCACATCAGCGTCTCTATAGACTGTATCTGTTTTGATTAAGTTTCTTGAGTCTAGCCAAGTGTTGTCTATATCTGACTCTAGTAGGTAATAGTGTAAGATAGTCGTAGAGATAATCTCTCCATAGCTTACGATTTGGTCATAAACGAAGTTATAATTAGGAGATTTATTGTTCAGTAAGAAGTAAGTAATAGAATCAAATAGCTCTTTTAGCGCTGCATAGATATCGTGATCTTCATTAGGGAATAATTCTCTAACGATCGTGTAGTGATAATCTTTAACTACATCAACAGACTCTGCTAAGTCAAATCTATTCTGAAAATAGTTGTGTACGACTACCTCTAAGGCATTCGTCGTTTTACCCATTGCAGAAGCAATGATTAGGCTATCTTCATAGCCTACTGTTTTTAATACGTTACAAACGTTTTTTACATTTTCTGCGTCTCTTACTGAGGCTCCTCCAAATTTGAATACTCTCATTTACTTAGATTGACTAAATTGTTCTATTCCGTTTTGATCCATTTGTACAGTATACCAATCTTCTAATACTGTCGCTCCGGATTTTTTATAAAAGTTAATAGCCGGTTCATTCCAGTTCAGAACTACCCATTCTACTCTTCGCACACCTTCTTTCTTTGCGATATTCATAACCTCTGCATACAGTGCATATCCTGCTCCTGTACCTCTAGCTGCTTCTGTGACGATAAGATCTTCTAAGTGAATCGTCTTACCCTTCCAGGTAGAATATCTATTGTAGAATAAAGCCATGCCGATGATTTTAGTGTCTAGCTCAGCAACAATAACATGAAATAAAGGATTTGCTCCAAAACCATCTCTGATTAGGTCTTCAGCAGTAACTACGACAGCATCAGGTTCTTTTTCGAAAGTTGCTAGTTCTTGTATTAATGCTAATACATCAGGCATGTCTTGAGGGGTTGCAGGTCTAATATTCATTTTAGTTATTGATTTAATGGTTAATGTCTTCGGTTAGACAACAAAATTAACGATATTTGCACTGTAAAATACACAACTTAAGAATCATTTTTGAAAATGACAACAGAAAGATCTCAAACTTTAGGAGAGTTTATCATTGAAAAACAAGAAGACTTTAAATACTCTTCTGGTGAGTTATCAAGATTAATTAACTCTCTTAGACTAGCTGCTAAAGTAGTAAGTCACCAAGTTAACCAAGCAGGTTTAGTTGACATCGTAGGTGCTTTTGGAAAACAAAATGTACAAGGTGAGCAACAGCAGAAACTTGATGTTTTTGCAAACGAAGTATTCATTAAAACACTTATCAATAGAGAAATCGTATGTGGTATCGCTTCTGAAGAAGAGGATGATTTTATTTCTATCCACGGTAGAGATAACAGCAACGAGAATAAGTATGTAGTGCTAATGGATCCACTAGACGGTTCGTCTAATATCGATGTGAATGTATCAGTAGGTACTATCTTTTCTATCTATAGACGTGTGACTCCTATCGGAACTCCTGTAACAAAAGAAGACTTCTTACAAAAAGGAGAGAATCAAGTAGCAGCAGGATATATTGTATACGGTTCTTCTACGATGTTAGTTTACACTACAGGTAATGGAGTACACGGGTTTACATTAAATCCAGCGATCGGTACATTCTTCTTATCTCACCCGAATATGAAGATTAATGAGGATGGGCATATCTACTCTATCAATGAGGGGAACTATGTACACTTCCCTCAAGGGGTAAAAGATTACTTAAAGTACTGTCAAGCAGAAGAGAATGATAGACCATATACTTCTAGATACATCGGTAGTTTAGTATCTGATATTCATCGTAATATTCTAAAAGGAGGTATCTACATCTACCCTACTAGTACGAAAGCTCCGAAAGGAAAACTAAGATTGTTATATGAGTGTAATCCTATTGCATTCATCATTGAGCAAGCTGGAGGTAAAGCATCTGATGGATATACTCGTATCATGGAGATAGAGCCAACGGAGTTACACCAACGTGTTCCTTTCTTCTGTGGTAGTAAAAACATGGTAGAAAAGGCTGAAGAGTTTATGAAGAAATAAGAAGTATTTCTATAAAATAACAAGTGAGCTAATCTGTATGATTAGCTCACTTTTTTTATTTTTTAAGGTTGTGAATTTCTTCTATGAAGGTATCTATATCAACATTTAGGACTAGTAACGATAGAGATTTATCTACTAGATAATCGATATTATTAGTGAAACCTAATGCAACAGCAAATTTCTTTAATATCTCTTTTTGTTTTGGTCCTAATACGTGATTTACATATACCATTCTTGCCAGATCATATAATCGTTCTATACGATTGGTCTCTAAATAGGGAGGGTTGACAGGATAGCTCTCAGGGTTTTTTAATATACTTGCATAGTCCTCATCACTGATTTCTAAGCGAACAGCTAGTTCATCTAAGAAAGCTTTTTCTTCTGTGCTATAATGTCCATTCGCTAACGCCACACGTACTATCGAAGCAAAGTGGCCTTTGTTTCTCTCTCTAAATCCTAAATCAAATAATTCTGAGTATGACATTTTTGTTTGTTTTTTGGTTAGTAAATTGGTTCAGTTTATTATCTCTAATATAATGATAAATTATGGAGTCCGTAGTTTTTTTATGATATTTTTATGCTTATCATAATGATGTGTGTTTTTAGTAGTGGGTTTATAATAGATTATTCGTTTAGATAGTAAATTAGATAAACGAAATAAGTTCCTATTCTAAGATTGGTGAATTAACAAAAAGGTTTGTGTATTTTTGTTAGATCAAAGGGATAGAGAACTTTGTAAATATTTCTGATATGAATGAATCAAAAATAACTAAATATGATAAGGCTTATTTGCGCATGGCACGCGAATGGGGACAACTATCGTATTGTAAACGAAAAAAGGTAGGGGCTATTATTGTAAAAGATAGGATGATTATTTCTGACGGATATAATGGTACACCCACCGGTTTTGAGAACTGTTGTGAAGACGAAAACGACACTACGCATTGGTATGTGCTACATGCTGAGGCTAACGCTATCTTGAAGGTTGCTAGCTCTACACAGAGTTGTCAAGGGGCTACACTTTATATCACGATGTCTCCATGTAGAGACTGTAGTAAGCTTATCCATCAGGCAGGTATTACTAGAGTGGTGTACAGTGAAGGTTATCGTGACACAGAAGGAGTAGACTTCTTAGAAAAAGCAGGGGTGGATGTCGTATTTCTTCCTGACCTTGATTAATATCCACTGTAGATGAAAAAGTTTTTTTGGCCTCTGATTATATCGATTTCTTTATCCTTAGGTATCTTACTAGGGGGCTTTCTTGTATCTGCTTCTTATCGTGGAAAAACTGGTTTTTATACCAATCACAATAAGCTTAAATTAAATAGGCTAATTGATTTTATAGAGAAGGAGTATGTAGATAATGTAGATACTGACTCTATCGTAGATAGAACGGTGACTACTATTTTAGAACAACTAGATCCTCATTCTATCTATATCGGCAAGAGTGAGCTACAGTCTGTGACAGAGTCTATGCAAGGTAGTTTCGTAGGAATAGGAGTGAACTACTATTACTATAAAGATAGTGTCGCTGTAATCAAAGATATCGTAGATGGACCCGCTTTTAAAGCTGGAATACAGCCAGGTGACCGTATCATAAGTGCTGATGGACAACATCTGTATGGAAAGGAGATGACCTCTGATAGTATCGCTAAATACTTAAGAGGAGAAAAAGATACTGATGTAAAGTTAGAAGTCTATCGAAAGACTATAGGTAAGAAGCTAAACATCGTAGTCAATAGACAGCCTATTCCTATCAAGAGTGTAGATGCCGCATTTAAGTTGTCAGACGGGAGAGGATATATTAAGCTCAATAGATTCTCTAGTACGACTTACGAAGAGTTTAAAAAGGCGTTAGAGGATCTGATCACACAAGATATTTCTAGCCTAGTCCTTGATTTGAGAGATAATGGGGGAGGGTATATGGATCAGGCAGTAAATATGCTAAATGATTTATTAAAGAAAGATCAGGTAATTGTAAAAACTGTAAATAAGGGCGGTCAAGAGAGAGTCACGAAGTCTAAAGGAAGTGGTCTCTTTACAGATAAGCCTCTTTATGTGCTGATTAATGAGAATTCTGCTTCTGCTAGTGAAATTATAGCTGGAGCAATACAAGATAATGACAGAGGAACTATCGTAGGGCGTAGAAGCTTCGGTAAAGGACTTGTACAACGAGAATTGATGCTTGGTGATGGTTCTGCTATTAGATTGACTACAGCGCGTTATTTCACTCCATCTGGACGATCTATACAGAAGCCTTATACGATGGGTGTAGAAGAGTATAATAACGATTTTAGAACGAGATACGCACACGGTGAGTTATATGCTGCTGATAGTATAAAAGTAGCCGATAGCCTACAGTATAAGACCTTAAAAGGGCGTGTAGTCTATGGAGGTGGTGGTATAGTACCAGATATCTTTGTTCCGATAGGGAATAAGCATGGAGATGACACTGTGGTACTTCTGATGAAATCGGGTATTGTGAGTTTCTTTGTATTCCAAGAGATCGATAAAGAAAGAGCGAAGTTTACTAATATGTCTAAAGAAGAGGTGATAGACTATGTGATGTCTTCTGATAAAGTATTTAAAGCTTATATTAAACATCTAGAAGGTAATAAGCTATTCTTTAAACTAGATAAGCGAAAGCAGATCGTGAAGCGATTCTTAGTCGGGGAGTTTTTAAGTCAATTATACACTAGTGAGGATTACTATCTATGGATGTTAGAAGTAGATCCTATGATTAAGAAGATAGATGAGAAAACTTTATAGTTAAGAAGTGCTCAATATAATAATAGTAAAGCATTGTGATTACCACAATGCTTTTTTTTGTGTGATATAGCATTTCTATCGCTTATGATAGAGTAGTGAAAGGATAATAATAGGATAGTGGTCGCATAATTTTCATAGTTAATTATGCGAGCAGTATCCGATAACTATGCGACCACTATGCGACCAGTCAATTTAGGGTTGATATGGTGAAGTGCTTTTTGTGTATTTATCATATTGAAAATGAGGTTTTTGTTTGGGTTTTGTGTAGGATTGGTCTTATCGGATGTATAAAAAAATAAAGGAGCCTCATCGAGACTCCTTTATCGTTATTTATTGTGTTCTGATTACCAGATTTTAACTCTTTCTTCAGGTTTGATGTATAATTTATCACCTTCTTTAATATCAAATGCTTTGTAGAAAGCATCTACGTTTTGAAGAGGTACATACGCTCTGTAGTGTCCAGGAGCGTGAGGGTCAGTTTTCACTTGGTTTTTAATCGCCTCATCACGAGCTTTAGTTCTCCAGATAGTTCCCCAAGAGATAAAGAAACGTTGCTCAGGTGTGAATCCGTCGATTAGACCTGGATCACCATTTTCTTTTAAATAGATTTGTAATCCGTCATAAGCAGCATTAACACCACCTAAGTCTCCGATATTCTCACCTAAAGTGAATTTACCGTCTACGAATACACCTGGTAGAGGCTCTAATGCGCTGTACTGAGCAGCTAAAGCATCTCCTAATTTAGTAAAACTAGTTAAGTCAGCGTCAGTCCACCAGTTGTTTAAGTTTCCGTTTTTATCATAACGAGCTCCTGAGTCATCAAAACTGTGAGAGATCTCGTGTCCGATTACAGCTCCGATACCACCATAGTTAATCGCTTCGTCAGCTTTATAATCATAGAATGGAGGTTGTAAGATAGCAGCAGGGAATACGATTTCGTTATAGATAGGGTTGAAGTATGCGTTCACTGTCTGTGGAGCCATTCCCCAACGAGATTTATCTACAGGTTTACCGAAGTCTTCTATGTTTTTAGCAAAGTTCCATTTAGTAGCATTTTTCATGTTTTCGAAGTGATTACCACCATCTTTAGGAGCTTTAATATCCATAGCAGAGTAATCTTCCCATTTGTCAGGGTAACCGATTTTCACTGTTGTAGTTGCTAATTTTTCTAAAGCACCTTTTTTAGTCTCTTCAGCCATCCATGGTAATGCTTTGATACGATCACCGAAAGCTGTAAGTACGTTTTTAATCATCGCCTGAGCTTTTGCTTTCGCTTCAGCAGGGAATTTTTTAGCAACGTATAATTGTCCTAAAGCTTCTCCTACAGTACCGTTAACTACAGCTAATGCTCTTTCGTCAACAGGTCTTTGTTCTTTAGCACCTTCTAATGTTTTAGAGTAGAACTCCCAGTTCGCTTTCTCCATTTCAGTAGATAAGTAACTAGCATTTTTGTTCACTAAAGTCCATTTCATATATGCTTTGATATCCTCGATATTTTTAGCAGAAAGGATTTCGTTAAGCGCTTTCATGTATTTCGGTTGAGATACAATTAGCTTTTCAACGTTCTTTAATCCTGTAGCAGCGATATAAGCATTCCAATCAACAGCAGGTGTTAATTTTTGAAGCTCAGCTACTGTCATAGGGTTATAAGTAAGACGGCTATCTCTACGCTCTACTCTAGTAAGACGAGGTTCAGCCATTTTAGTTTCGATCGCTAATACACGTTTAGAATCTGTAGTAGCCTCTTCTTTAGGCTCACCAGCTAATTCTAACATACGTGCTACGTGTGCTACGTATTGGTCACGTTTTTCAGTGATGTCTTTATCTTTTAATACATAATAGTCACGATCAGGTAAACCTAAAGAACCTAAACTGATGTATACTGTATTCTCCTGAGAGCTTTTTGCATCTGCATATACGTAGATAGAATATAATCCTAATCCTCCTTCAGCTACTAATTCGTTGATTAGTTTAGTCGCATCTTCTGGAGTTTTGATTGCATTGATTTTATCTAAGTAAGGTTTAAGAGGAGCTACTCCTAATTCATTTCTCTTAGCTTCATCTAAGTAAGTTTGGAATACAGCTACAGCTTTAGCTTGATCAGATTTAGGATCAAGTTTAGAGTCTTCAGCAGCCTCTCTAAGGATCGCAAGGGCATCCTTATCTGTGTTTTGTCTTAATTCATCAAAACTTCCCCAACGTGTTCTGTCATTTGGAATTTCTGTTTTGTCATACCAAGCACCGTTTACATAACGGAAAAAGTCATCACCAGGCTTTACATTTTTATCCATGTATTCTAGGTTGATTCCATGAGCTACTTGATCTTCTTGCTCTGTTGTATTTTTAGCATCTTTACAAGCTACTAATGATACTACAGCGAAGGCAGAGGTTAATAAAACTCTTTTGTTCATAGTATATAATTAATTTTGTTCCTATTGATATTCTAACAAAAATAGAAAATATCTTTTATAATCGTATTTTTCTATACTTTAAATAAGACATCTTGTATTTATCATGTCTTTAACCTTCAGGTTAAAAGGGATTTTGTAAGTTTGTCGAAACTCTATTTAAAATGTTACACTTTTTCAAGAAATATAAATACTTTTTTATTTTCTTCTTCCTTTTATGTGCAGGAATCATGGTGATGTTCTACAATGCACTGAAGTATAGAAAATCACTACCAGTATATACACCAGCGATGGTGAATCCTGAGATGGTAGATAGTTTAATCCAACATGAGGCCAATAAACAGAAGCACAAGATAGCTGCTTTTAAGTTCTTAAACCAGAATGGTGATACAATAACGAATAAAGATTATGAAGGACATATTTATGTCGCTGATTTCTTCTTTACGACATGTACTACTATTTGTCCTATCATGAGTGATAATATGGTTTGGCTTCAAGATAAGATTAAGACTCTGCCAGGCGTTAAATTATTATCACACTCAGTGACTCCAGATATTGATAGCGTACCTGTGCTAAAAGAATATGCACTACGCAAAGGCGCTGATGATAAGATATGGAACTTAGTAACGGGGGATAAAAGAGATATCTATTATATCGCTCGTAACTCTTACTTAGCTGTGAAGACAGGGTCTCCAGAAGAGATGTACGATATGGTACACACCGAAAACTTTATTCTAGTAGATGGCAATGGCCGTATCCGTGGGTTCTATGATGGTACTAATCTAGATACTCCTGATAAAGAAGCTAAGAATATGCAACAGCTATGGGAAGACATCCAATGGCTGTATGAACATGAGAAGAATAAGACTGAATAGTCAAGTTATTACATAGTAAAATCCCTCTACATTTGTTAGATAATGTAGAGGGATTTTTGGTATTAGCGTATTTGTATATTATTGTGAATTCGTTAAATGGACTAGTAATGAAAAGGTTGTAGTAGTATTTATACTGATATTTATTAGGAATATAGTTCTATAATCTTTTTAATTGACTAAATTTGCAATATGAATTAAATCTAAATAAGGTGAGTACAACTTTAGACTTATTAAAAAGAAATGAAAAAGGAGTGATAGCAGATTTTGATATGCACAAGGTTCCTTTAAAACTATTAGAAATGGGATGTCTACCAGGTAATGCTGTAGAACTTTTAGAGGTAGCCCCTCTAGGTGACCCCATATATCTGTGTATTAATGATACACATTTATCTATTCGAAAAGAATTAGCTAAAGAGATACAAGTAGAATTAATTGGCTAATTAGATTAAGATATTACATATAGTTGATGAAAAAAGATATAAAAGTTGCCCTAATAGGTAATCCTAATGTAGGGAAAACCTCTGTATTCAATGCCCTGACAGGCCTTAACCATAAGATAGGAAATTATCCTGGTATTACTGTAGATAAAAAGTCTGGAGTAGCGAAGTTAGATGATAAAGTAAACGCTACTATTATCGACTTACCAGGAACATATAGTATTAATGCGAGTTCTGAAGATGAGCGCATTGTATTAGACTTATTATTTGATCCTACTAATGATGACTTTCCAGATGTTACTGTTGTAGTAGCTGATATAGAAAATCTAAAGCGTAACTTATTACTATTTACTCAAGTAAAAGAACTTGGTGTTCCTGCGATATTGGCTGTTAATATGGCTGATCATATGGAGGAGAAGGGGATTAGTCTTAAGATAGCCGAATTAGAAAAGAAATTAAATACAAAGATTGTTTTAATTAGTGCGAAGAAAAAACTTGGTATTCAAGAGTTAAAACAAGCAATATTAAATTATAGAACGTATTCTATAGAACCATGTGTGAATGCTACTGCAGTAGACACAGAGTTCTTTAGTAAACTTGCTTTGACGTTCCCTAACCTTTCTGTATTCAAATTGTGGATGATCTATTCACAAGACATCAAAATCGGGAATATAGGAAAGAAAGAGATAGAGGCGAAGGGAGTTCATTTGTCAGAGAGTGAAATCAAAAAGCTTCAACACAAAAAGACAATCAAGAGGTATCAGTTTATTAACGAGGTACTAAAAGAAACGTACTCACGTGATGTCAATAAAGCTAAGGATCTTCGTTCTAAAGTAGATAGAATACTTACACATAAAGTGTATGGATATCTAATCTTCTTTGCGATTATGATGTTGGTCTTCCAGGCTATCTTTGAGTGGTCAAGTATTCCGATGGATTGGATAGATGAGCAGTTTGCTAATCTTAGTTCTTGGGTACACGATACGATGGAGCCAGGTAAGCTTACAGATTTGATAGCGGATGGTATCGTACCAGGTATCGGAGGGGTTATGCCTTTCATTCCTCAGATTGCTATTCTATTTATGTTTATTTCTATCTTAGAAGAGACAGGGTATATGAGTAGAGTGGTGTTCTTAATGGATAGGTTAATGCGTCCATTCGGATTAAGTGGTAAATCAGTAGTGCCACTTATCTCTGGTAATGCATGTGCTATTCCGGCGATTATGTCTGCTCGTAATATCGAGAACCCTAAAGAAAGATTGATTACAATACTTGTAACACCGTTTACTACATGTTCTGCTCGTATCCCAGTATATATTATCATTATTGCTTTAGTAATTCCTGATACACGCATATTTGGATTCTTAAGTATACAAGGATTAACATTGACGTTATTCTATCTAGTAGGATTCTTAGCAGCTTTGTTATCCTCTTGGGCATTGAGTAAATACATCAAGAGCGAGCGCAAGTCATACTTCGTAATCGAGATGCCGAACTACCGTACTCCGATTATTAAGAACGTAGTGGTGAATATGTATGAGAAGACTAAAGCATTCGTAGTAGGTGCAGGTAAGATTATATTCGTATTATCAATTATCATTTGGTTCTTAGGTGCTCATGGACCTGGAGAACGCTTTGAGAACGCTGAGAAACATATTACAGAAGTATATCAAGATAAAGAAGTAAGTGAAGAAGAGTTAAGCGAGCATATCGCTAGTTATAAACTAGAGAATTCTTATATCGGTATTCTAGGTAAAACAATAGAGCCTGTAATCAAACCTCTAGGGTATGACTGGAAAGTAGGTATTGCCGTATTGTCTTCTTTCGTAGGACGTGAAATCTTTGTCGGAGTACTTGGAACTATTTATAATGTAGGATCTGGGGATGAGAATGATGAAGATGGACGTATTAAACAAAAAATGGCAGCTGAGATATGGCCTGATACAGGACAACCAGTCTTCACGCTAGCCAGTGGGGTTTCACTAATGTTCTTTTATGCTTTTGCGATGCAGTGTACAGCTACAGTAGCAATCGTGAAAAGAGAGACTAAGTCTTGGAAATGGACTATCTACCAATTAGTGTTTATGACTGTTCTTGCGTATGTCGCAGCTTTAATAGCATATCAACTTTTAAAATAAAGTAATTATGGGTTACCAAGAAATAATTGCCTATGCAATTGTAATTATTGCATTGGGGTACATCATTAAAAAAGGCTTTTGGAAGAATAAAACGAATAAGAAAGGTTCTTGTGGCGGAGGTAGCTGCGGATGTTCTTAATCACCATTCTTTAAAATAACAAAATAGGCAACTCATGCGAGTTGCCTATTTTGTTTAGTATATATTGTCAAAAGTATTAGGGCTATACTTACCTAATGCTCTTGACGAAGTTAAGAATGCTATCCTCACTAATACCATGTTCATTAATATGCTTCATAAAGGCTGTACCTATAATCGCCCCTGAGCTGTATTGATTCGTGAGATTATACGTGTGTTTATCTCTTACCCCAAAGCCGATAAGAGCAGGGTTTTTAAGTTTTAAATCTTGAATGTGTTTATAGTATGCTTGTTGTTCTTCTAAAGACTTGTTAGAGCCTGTAGTTCCGTTAGAAGAGACTAGATAGATAAAACTATCTGTCTGCTCATCTATATGGCGCACGCGTTCTGTTGAAGTATCATTACTTATCAACATAATATTACAGACGTTGTGTTGATCACAGTGTTTCTTGAAATGAGATAAGTAATAGTCCATAGGTAAGTCTGGTAGGATAATACCATCTACACCTACTTCTGCGCATTTCACTATGAATGCCTCTACACCATATCTTAGTACTGGATTTAGATACCCCATTAAGACAACAGGGATAGTAATGTGCTGTCTCATTTCTTTTAATTGTTCGAATAGCTTAGAGATTGTGATGCCATTTAGTAACGCCTGTTCACTGCTATGCTGTATAACTGGCCCGTCTGCTAGTGGATCTGAGAATGGCATGCCTATTTCTACTAAATCCACACCTGCGTTATCTAGGTTTTTTAAGATGGTCATCGTGTCTTCTATAGCAGGATAGCCTGCTGTGAAGTAGATCGAAAGTATATTGGATTTCTTCTCTGTGAAGAGTGTGTTGATTCTGTTATTCATGGTTGAAGTATTTAGAGTAAGTAATCATGTCTTTATCGCCTCGTCCTGATAAGTTTACCACTACGATATCGCTTTCTTTTAGCTCCATTTTATTTAGGTAAGCTAAGGCGTGTGCTGATTCTAGAGCAGTTATAATCCCATCGATACGCGTTAATTCAAAAGCAGCTTTGATAGCCTCGTCATCAGTGATACTACCCACCGTGATCTTACCAGTATCACTTAGATAAGCGTGTGCAGGCCCTATACCAGGATAATCTAATCCGGCAGAGATAGAATAAGGCTCTATAATCTGTCCATCCTCCGTCTGTATAAGGTAAGTCTTGCTACCGTGGATAATACCTTGTTTTCCTAAGGCGATAGTAGCCGCAGTCTGTCCAGTTTCTACTCCTAAACCTGCCGCTTCTACTGCGATTAACTTTGTATGTCCATTATCTATAAAGTGGTAGAAAGCTCCCATCGCATTACTTCCTCCACCTACACATGCTACTACATAGTCTGGATTAGGAGTATTCTCTTGCTCTATGAGCTGTGCTTTTATTTCTTTACTGATGATAGATTGAAACTTCGCTACCATATCAGGATAAGGATGAGGGCCTACTACAGAGCCGATCACATAATAGGTCTCTTGTGGATTATTGATCCATTCACGTATGGCTTCATTTGTAGCGTCTTTTAAAGTCTTGCTCCCACTCTCAGCAGCTACTACTTTTGCCCCTAGCATACGCATGCGTTCTACGTTTGGCTTCTGACGTTCGATATCATGTGCTCCCATAAATACAGTACACTCTAGGTTTAACAGTGCGCAAGTAGTAGCAGTAGCTACCCCGTGCTGACCTGCACCTGTCTCAGCTATAATTCTCTTTTTGCCTAGGCGTTTGGCTAAGAGTACTTGTCCTATCGTATTGTTGATTTTATGGGCTCCTGTGTGATTTAGATCTTCTCTTTTCAGATAAATCTTTGCTTTATATTTAGCAGATAAGTTAGCAGAATAGAATAGAGGAGTAGGTCTCCCCACATAATCTTTAAGTAGCTTATTTAGTTCTTGTTGAAAATCTTCTGTCTGTATGATATCTAGGTAGCTCTCTTGTAAGTCTGATACATTCTTATACAGCATCTCAGGGATAAATGAACCTCCGTACTCTCCGTAATATCCTTGTTCGTTTGGGTTAAATTCTTTCATAGTCTCTTATTTTTTTGACTAGCTCTTTGACTAGTGTTATGTCTTTATGATGTTGGTTGTTTTCTAATTTACTGTTGAGGTCAAACCCCACTAATTTATTGTCTCGTAATAGCAAAGCGGACTGTATGTTGTGTAATCCTAATCCTCCACTTAGCAGATAAGGGGTACTACCTTGATAATGCTGTAATACATCCCAGTCAAATGATAATCCACTACCTCCATACTCTGGAGTAGGCGTGTCAAATACAAATAAGTCACAGTATGCTTCGTATTGTTCTAATTGACTTAAGTCCTCTGCTGTTCCTATAGAGAAAGCCTTGATTACTTTTATGCCTTGCTCTTTATGGTAAGCACAATCTTCTGGGCTTTCGTTACCGTGAAGTTGTATATAGTCTAGCTTATACTGCTTTATGCGTTGCGTTATTTCTTCTCTTGTAGCATTGACGAATACACCTACTTTCTGAATATGATGAGGTAGGTTATCAACAGCCTTGTTAATATCTCTACTTACATAGCGCTTTGACTTCGGATAAAAGATAAATCCCATCATGTCAATCTGCTCTTGCCCAACAGAATTAATATTGTCTATATCAAACATCCCACAAATCTTTATCTTCTTCATCGCTGTTTACAGTTTAATCTCTTGTTGTAATAACCTTAGTTGTTCAGCAGGATTAGCAGTCTTCATAAAGTACTCACCCATTAAGAACCCTGAGAATCCATTGTCCGCTAATTCTAATAGCGTATTGGCATTCTGTATACCGCTTTCTGCTATCTTTACGGCTTGCTTTGGCAATAGATTAGCTAAGGCGATACTGTGCTGAATATTGACTTCAAAGGTGTTTAGATCTCTATTGTTTATCCCGATGAGGTCAAACTCAGTATGTAAATGGTCTCGTATTTCTTGTTCAGTATGCGTTTCTAGTAATATTTGTAAGCCAAGCTGATGTGCATAATCTGTCAATACTTTGACACGCTCTATAGGAAGCATTTTAGCGATCAATAGAATGGCGTCTGCACCTAGCGCTTTAGCTTCTTCTATCTGGTACTCGTCTAGGATAAAGTCTTTCTGTAATAAGGGCAAGTCTACTGAAGCACGTGCGTTAGCAAAGTCAGAGGGTAGAGCACCGAAGAATTGACTGTCGTTTAGAATTGATAAAGCCGCAGCTCCATTTGCTTCATACCCTTTTACTATCTCAGAGACATTCGCGTTGGGATGAATGATTCCTTTAGAAGGAGACTGTCTCTTAAACTCTGCGATGATCGCTCTGTTGTTCTTAGCAAGTATAGCAGACTTAAAATCAAGCGGTGTTCTGTTGTATAATGGAGTATTTCTTAGGTCAGTAATACTCTTTACAGTTTTGCGTTGTGCTACTTCTATTTGTTTATGTGCTTTTATTTGTTCTAATATCTTCATCTCAATTCTTTTAGTATTTCAAACTTCTCTTTTGCTTTTCCTCCTAGTAGAGATTCTTCTGCTCTTGCTTTTGCCTCTAAGATGCTTAGTTCAGGATAGTAGGTATTAATAGCTAATGCGCTATTGGCAAGGACTACATTATTCTGAGCAGAGGTACCTTTACCTTTAAGTATTTGCCAGAAGATATACGCCGACTCTTCTACTGTTTTACCTCCTTTTATTTCTTCTTCACGGATGGCAGGACTATTAAAGTAAGAAGCGTCTATTAGCTTCTCTTCTTTGTTATTGACTAGCTTAGCTGATTTAGTCAAGCTACATTCATCATAGCCATCTAAGGCGTGTATAATGCTGTACTGTGTATTCTCTGCCTGCAAGAAGTATTTATACATTCTCAATAGCTCAAGATTAAACAGACCTACTAGCTGTACCTTAGGCTGAGCAGGATTAGTCAACGGGCCAAGCATATTAAAGAACGTCTTCACACCAAGTGCTTTTCTCACAGGAGCGATTCGCTTCATGGCTGGGTGAAATAAAGGTGCGTGTAGGAAACAGATATTCGCTTCTGTCAATTGTTCTTTTAGCTCTGCTTCTGTGCTTTTAAAATGTATACCCAAGTTCTCCATCACACTTGATGATCCTGAGATAGAAGACACTCCGTAGTTACCATGCTTAGCTACTGGGATACCTGCTCCTGCGGTCACAAAGGATGACAGTGTAGATATATTAAAAGTGTCTTTACCATCTCCTCCTGTACCGCATAAGTCCATAGGGTTATAGTCGGATAGATCTACCTTATTAGCGAGCTGTAACATTCCTTCTCTGAATCCTCTTAACTCCTCTAATGTGATGGGTCTCATGATGAATGTAGTCAGTAGAGAAGCCATCTGTGCATCTGTATACTTGTCATTAGCCATATTGATGACTATCTCTTTGGCTTGTTCTGTAGTAAGTGTCCTGTGTTGTATTAAGTGATTTAATATCTCTTTCATAGCATTAGTTTTTAATCCAATTTTTAATAATCTCTTTTCCATACGTAGTCAATATTGACTCTGGGTGAAACTGTACTCCTCTGACATTATGTGTTCGATGCTTCACAGCCATGATATTCTGTTGCTCGTCATAGGCTGTGACTGTTAGCTCACTGTCCTTGTCTTCTATTACCCATGAGTGATAATGTGCGATAGGGGAGTGATCTGGCATAGACTGGAACAGTTCATCAGGTGCAGCTAGCTGTATAGGTGATGATATGCCGTGTAGTGGAGTTTCTAGCCTTTTTAATTGGTGACCATAGTACTCACCTATAGCCTGATGCCCTAAGCAGATACCTAATATGTCTTTATGGTTAGCAGCATAGGCTATCACTTCCATTAGTCTGCCAGCTTCTGATGGTATACCCGGTCCTGGCGAAAGAATAATCTTATCGTACTGATCTATTTGCTCTAGTGCTATCTTATCATTCTTAATGATATCTATTGTTTCTATCCCTAGTTCTTTTAGGATGTGTATCACATTGTAGATAAAAGAATCATAATTGTCGATTACTAATACTTTCATAACTTATATGTTTTGGGCTTCACGGATAGCTAGTGTGATAGCACTTAGTTTGTTTTCTATTTCTTTTAATTCTGACAAGTCATTTGACTTCGTCACGATACCACATCCTGCCTGATAGTGTAACTCGTTCTGATAACTCAGAGCAGATCGGATAAAGATGGCATGGTTAATCTCTCCATCTAAGGTGATAAAACCTATCGTACCTCCATAGAATCCTCTGCTCTCTGGTTCGTATTGATTGATTAGTTCCATCGCTCTGTGCTTAGGTGCTCCTGATAGTGTCCCTGCTGGGAAGGTATTAGCGAATACATTAAGGCTATCTTTCTGCATATCTATGCTAGCACTAACTTTAGACACTAGATGGATGACATGAGAGTATTGCTCTACCGTTTTATACTCTTCTACTGTGACCTCTGTCCCTGTGATGCTTAGGTCATTTCTAGCAAGGTCTACAAGCATGATATGTTCTGCATTCTCTTTAGGGTCATTTAGCAGTTGTTGTGTTAGTATCTCGTTCTGAGCCTTGTCCTCTGTTTTTCTAAATGTGCCTGCTATTGGATTGACATACGCCTTATTCTCCTTAACGACTACTTGTGCTTCAGGAGAAGAACCGAATATCTTAAATGCTCCGTAGTCAAAATAGAATAGGTAAGGAGAAGGGTTAATAGAACGGAGTGCTCTATATACATTAAACTCATCTCCGGTAAACTGCTGCTTATACTTGCGTGAGAGTACTAGCTGGAATACATCTCCTCTATAGCAGTGTTCTTTTCCTTTTTTGATAATCTCAAGAAACTCTTCATCTGTATAAGGAGTCTTCGGAGTGTCTACCGTTTTGAAAGGGTAGGGAGTGATGCTATTGGTGTTTAGATAGGTATGTATCTTATTTAATTGACTTTCTTCTCCTGTAAGTGCGTATTCTACTAAGTGCATTTCATTTTTATAGTGATCATATACAATGATATACTTAAAGAAGTGGTACTGCATTAATGGAAGGCTGTTATCACTTGGTTTAAACTGTATATCATGTACTAGTGGTATGCTGTCATAACTCGTATATCCATAGATACCTGCCTTTAAGTAATCATATTGATTGGCATTTTCTACGTTGATTTCTTTGATGAACAGTTGTAGTTGATCTAGAACATTGATATCAGCTGTAGGATATGTCGTGGTGTTCTCTAAGGTCTGGACTGTAGTCGTATCTGCAGTAACGATATAAGACATCATTGGCTCAAAGCAGATGTAAGAACAACTGTTCTCTCTCGAGTGGTTGCTAGAATTCTCTAATAAAAAACTATTAGAGAACTTATCTCTTAGTTTGAGGTAGATTTCGATAGGAGTGTATAGGTCTCCAAGTATTTTTTTGTGATTGATGTGTAGTTTCATTTCTTGTAAATATTTGAGTTTAAAGCAAAAAAAAGCCTGCTAGGGGTTCCTAGCAGGCTTCATCTATATAAAATGTGTATATAATTCTATCTATAACTAATCACAATTTAAATACATAGTACGACCAACCGAACCCTGATAGGATTTAGCTAGCCACCACCAATTAGTATTTAAAAATTGTGTATTCATTTTTTGTCTTTGTTATGAATGCTAAATTATACTTTTTTTTAATATCAAAGCAGTTTTTTTAAAAAAAGCTCTTTTTTTCTTATTTTTCAGGTGTTTTCGGTTCTTCTAAGATGTTTTTACTCGTAATTAATTCATCTTTGAAGATCGTTTCATAGTAAAAAATGTCAAAATCTTCTCTTTCGTACTCTGGATTAGCTCCTGTATGAGAGGTAACAAAGGCCCCTAATGAAGCAGCTGTTTTTATAATCTGAATAGGATCATACCCGTTCAACTTAGCTGATAAGAAACCTGAAAGGTAAGAGTCTCCACTGCCTACTGTATCTCTAATCACGATATCTACTGCAGGATAACTATAAAGCATCTCCTTATTTAAATAAAGTCCTCCCTTATCTCCTTTAGAAATGATAATCTCATCACAGTCAAAGTGTTTTTGTACAAACTTAATGGCATTTTCTTCTGATGTATAGGGTTCTTCTAGATACTCTAGGATCTCTTTTAGTTCGAATTTATTCATCTTTAGTAAATCTGCTTTATGCATCAGTTCTACTACGAATTCTAATTCGTAATGAGGCGGTCTAAGGTTGACGTCGTAGACTTTATACTTTGCAGCATCTAGCAGTTTATGTAGCGTCTCTCTAGTATGAGGCGTTCTACTCGCTAAGGTACCGAATACAAAGGCATCTGACTTAGCTACTAAATCAAAATCTTCTTGTTTGAAATCAATAAAATCCCAAGCACTATTCTTTAAGAATTCATAACTAGCTTCGTTGTGATCATCGAAAGTAGCGAATACCGTTCCTGTCTTTTTTGTAGAGTCTGTTTGGATGTAAGATGTGCATGCACCTACTTCTTTTAGTCTTGAAACAATCTTTTGACCAGCATCATCAGTACCAACTTTGGTAATAATGTGTGAGGCTATACCCATCTTGTGTAGGTGATAAGCGACATTTAATGGTGCTCCACCAATCTTCTTATACGTTGGGAATATGTCCCAAAGTACTTCACCAAAACATACTACTCTAGGAGATTGTGTATTATCAGACATAAAGGATAGTTCTTATATTAAATTTAACTTTACTAAGGTACAAAAATCTTTGTTGATGTTAAATAACGTTAGTTATATTCTATTTGGTATATGTTTGATGAGAATGTTTTTGAGTTGAGGTAAAAAATGTTGTTTTTATACGTTTTAAGCGATGAGGTTTTGGGTAGTAGATGGTTCGGGTAGTGATAGGGTATGCTTTTGAAAAATGGCCTTTAACCCGTGTAGATATTGGTTGTTTCCGAATGGCTCCCGAATGATTTGTATTCTATGTGTTTTAATAGATTGATAAATAGTTGTTTATGTTTTTTTAGATGATGCAGTCTTGGGCAAAAAGAGCAAAGAAGATCAATAAAGGCATACTGAGGCATTATGAGTCAAATAATGGCGTAAGGGATATAAAAAAACACCTCTAGATGATACTGAGGTGTTTTAAACGCTATTGATAATACATTTTTTTTACTTTATTTTTTATGGATTGCTTTTTATAAAACCTGTATTGAAACTTGATAGTCTCTAACCAAAGTTTTATAAACACATCACGTGAGCTCTTACCAACAAGCTCAGCATAATGGGTAGCCATCTTCTCGATATCTTGAATGTTTGTAGTCAAGTGTGACAAGTTTTTCATTCGATGTGAGAAACTCATTTCTTGATCAAACTTCATTCTGTTGATATCTACTAGATAAAATTCATGCGAACCATCTTCTCTTACTTTTATCAAAGTGTTACCTGGTGAATGGTCTAAGAAATTAATACCATTCTCGTGTAATTTAAAAGAGAATTCAACGAACTCCTCAAGGACTCTCTCCCTGTTAGGACAATCTAGGTTCTGTGCTAGATCCCTATAAGTGATATCTGTATCAATAAATTCTGATATGTAGTATGAGTTTCTTAATGCACCTTTAGAGATGTATTCAAAATAAGCAATCGAATGTGGTGCATTGATTCCTAAATTGTTTAATCTTTCAGCGTTTTCAAATGATCTCAGACCTTTAGACTTACGTATATTTCGGTATACGTATCTATTGATAAGATTGGGTTTCTTAAAGGATTTAATAGCAACCTTCTGCCCCGTAGATAAGACTACAAGTTTGATACTATTTCTAGTTCCTTTAGCGATATAAGTATCTATTTCGTCATAGGCTTCAATGATTTCCGTTAGTTCCTTTTTAAGGTTTTGATATTGAGTGTGTATTATCGCATTTACTTTCAACTTCTTCATATAAAAAGTAATTACAATTAAGCACTAAAGATAAAGAATGCTTAGGAAACGAAATTATTGAACTAAAGATAGTAATTAATTGTAATCCAGTTGTTTGTGTTGTATTTGTGTTTGTTTTATGAAGGATTTAGCATTTGTTTTTTTTATGCTTTTTAACTGATTTAGTGCTTATAATGAGATATTGGCATAGATAAGTTTTATTAAGTCTAGCTAATTGTCACAAGTGCTGATTTAGAATAAAATAAACGTGATGAAATGCGAGTTTTTTTAGTTTTTTGAAGTTATGTGGAATTAGATAGAAATGTCTTAAAAAGATGTGCTTTTTAAAATTAAATGTCTTTTAAATGAAAATTAAGCAAAAGAATAACCACCTGTATTTTTGTAGTTTTTGGTTGTACTATTTTGATGATGATATAGGTGATAAAAAAAGGTGACGTTTTATTAATAAAACGCCACCTTTAGTGTAATCTATCGAGTTGTTATTTATTTTGTTCTAATTGAATAGGTTTAAAAGAATCGATGGACATAGACCAATAACGATATTTATAACGATCGCAGTAACTCCTACAATCTTATATGTTAATGGTACTTGGATATGTTCTGTCTCTTCTTCAGTAGAAGCATACATTCCAATGATTACTTTTAGGTAGTAATAGATACTGATAAATGAGTTAATCACCCCGAAGATAACTAATGCTATAAATCCATTACTTATCGCCTGAGAGAATAAGAAGAACTTACCAAAGAATCCAGCAAAAATAGGTATACCTCCCATAGATAATAACGCTACAGAAAGGATAATAGCAAGAAGAGGGTTCTTCTTCGCTAATCCATTGAAGTTAGATATTTGTTCGTTTTCTTTATTCTTTGTTACAATGATTAATACAGTGAATGCTGCTATACCTGCTACTGCATATGCTGATGCGTAGTAGAATAGGTTAGCTGAGGCTGTACCCAATGCTGTAAGTGCCATCATCATGAATCCTGCATGCGAGATACCTGAATAAGCTAATAGACGCTTCATATTATCTTGACGGATAGCCATGATATTACCTACCGTCATCGTTAGAATAGCGATTACTACTATTATGTTGATATACTGACTAGGCATATCTACTAATAAGTACATGCTTAGTCTGTACAGCGTAGCTACTGCAGCCACTTTAACTAATGTACTCATCAGTGCTGTCGTAAGACTAGGTGCTCCTTGGTACACGTCTGGTGCCCAGAAGTGGAATGGAACAGCTGCTATCTTAAATAACATACCTATGATAATCATCGTAGTCCCTAAAGAATACCATATCGGTAATGCTCCTGCTAGTGCTACTTCTTTTATTCTAACTACGTCAAATGACCCTGTAGCTCCATAGATTAAAGCAATACCGAATAAAACTACTCCTGAAGCAAATGATCCTAAAAGGAAATACTTCATCGCAGCTTCGTTACTCTTAATGTTCTTGCGATCTGTACCACATAGAATGTATAATGTGATAGAAAGAATCTCAAGTCCTAGGAAGAACATAGCCATATTACCAAAGCTTACCATACATATCGCTCCCATTAAAAGGAAAAGCTTTAATGAGATGTAGTCTGATATCTTTGAGAATTCTGTTTTATAAAAATCTTTACTTAATGCTACTAAGAAAATAGTTAGGGCTATAAATAAAGATGAAAATGCGGTAGAAAATTTAGTGCTTACAAACATATTGTTATAATATGCCTGTACCACATCAATATTGCATACAGTATATCCCAAGATACCTAGTAATCCTAAAAGTGTCGCAGGAATGACTACTTTGCGCAAATTGATGATTTCTAGTACAAGTACTAAAACCGCTAATACTCCAATTGCTATTAATGTATTCATTTGTTTTATTTTGGAATTAAATTCATCAGTTATGTACTGACTCCTTACTATTTATTACTTAATATAAGACATTATTTCAACCAAACTAGGTGTGATCAAGTCAGATAATGGCTGTGGGAATATACCGAAGAATATAACAGCTACTGCTAATACGCCTAAGATCACTACTTCTTTAGTATTCACATCAGCGAATACTTTAGTGTTAGTCTCTCCTAACATCGACTTTTGGAACATTCTAAGCATATAGAATGCACCTAAGATAATAGAGGTACCCCCAATGATAGCATACCATATATTCACTTGTGATAATCCTAAAAGCAAGTTGAACTCTCCAATGAAACTGAATGTTCCTGGTAATCCTATTGAAGCAAACATTAAGATCATGAATAATGAAGCGAACTTAGGAGCTTGTTGTCTAATACCTCCCATCTCACCAATCATTCTAGTCTGGTAACGTTTGTAAATAATCTCAGCTACGTAGAATAAACCTACGATTACGAATCCGTGTGCTATCATTTGTAAAACAGCTCCTCTTAATCCGTCTAATGTCAATGAATATGCTCCTGCTGCAATAAGACCTACGTGAGCTAATGAAGAATATGCAAAGAATCTTTTGATATTCGACTGTTTTAATGCTACGATAGAACCATATACTACACCAATGATACACAGTACTAAGATAGTAGGCATTACTTCTTTTGCTGCTATTGGAGAGATAGGTAATTGCCAACGGATGATAGAGTATAACCCCATCTTAAGCATGATACCAGCTAATAACATTGTTCCTACTGTAGGTGCTTTCTCATAAGTAGAAGCCTGCCATGTGTGGAATGGGAATACAGGAATCTTAATCGCATAAGCAATAAAGAATGCTAAGAAGATCCAGTACTGTTCTGTAGCTGATAATTTAGCATTATACAGGTCTATTAGCATAAAGCTACCAGCACGTTGGTATAGATAGATAAATCCAACTAACATGAATAATGAACCTGCAAATGTGTAAATAAAGAACTTAAAGATTGCTTTCTTACGTGCTTCGAAACTGTCATTACCCCATAATAAAGCAATGAAGTAAATAGGTAGTAATGATAACTCCCAGAAGATGTAATATAAGAATCCATCAGATGCTAAGAATGTCCCTGTCATAGCGAATGACATAAACATTACTAATGCATAGAATGCATTAGATTTCTCTATGTGATCTCCTAATGATGATAATATAATCACAGGAGTTAATGCTGTCGTTAATAAAACTAAAGCTAATCCTAAACCATCTGCTTTAAAAGCTAAATGAATATTAGGGTTAGTCATCCATTGCGTTACATATCCTGTGTCAACCCCAGAATTATGTGAACAGATTAGAACTAAAGTTTCTACAAAAGCAACTAGTCCGAATAACAAGGCTACTTTAGCAGCTGATTGTTTACCTACTAAGTAGGTCGCTATAGCTCCGACTAATAACGTTAATAATAATATAGTTACGTTCATCTCTCTAAGTTATCTTGCAATGAATAAATAATATAAAATCAAACAGATTCCGAATACGAAGGCAAATAAGTACAATCCGATATTACCGTTTTGAGCTTTTTTACCTTGTAGAGATAATCCGTCTGCTATCTTTCCTAAACCAAATATAGTTCCTGATAAAGCTACTTCTACTACATCTCTTAGGAATGTAGCTAGTGTGTAGATGGGATTTACAATTACTTTTTGATAGATTTCATCAATGTAGTATTTGTTGTAAAGTACTTTATGGAAACCAACGATTTGTTCGTCTTCTTGAGGTACTTCATTTTTACTAATGTACTTAGAGTAAGCAAGACCTAGCCCGATTAAGAAACCAATAGTAGCAACTCCCATTAAGATATATTCTAATGTACCTAATTCATGACTGTGTTTAGTCACTGTATTTACGATAACAGGTTTAAGATATTCGTTTAACCAAGAGTTTCCATTACCAGGTAAGCTGATAAGTCCTCCAACTACAGAAAGTACAGCTAATACTACTAATGGTGTAGTCATAGCAGCAGGGCTTTCGTGTAAGTGGTTCTTTTGTTCTTGAGTTCCTCTAAAGTTCTTTTTGAATGTCAAGAAGAATAGACGGAACATATAGAAAGCGGTCATAATAGACGCTAATGAACCAATAATGTATAATACAGTATTGTGTTTAAACGCTGTTAATAAGATCTCATCTTTAGAGAAGAAACCTGAGAAGAATGGGAATCCTGAGATAGCTAATGTAGCGATTAAGAATGTTAAGTATGTTACTTTCATGAATGGCTGTAGACCACCCATTTTACGCATATCTTGTTCTCCACCCATAGCGTGTATAACTGATCCTGATCCAAGGAATAAACAAGCTTTAAAGAAAGCGTGCGTGATCACGTGGAATACTGCAATCTCATAAGCTCCAAAACCAATAGCCATAAACATTAATCCTAACTGTGATACTGTAGAGTAAGCAAGTACTTTTTTGATATCATTTTGTACAAGACCAATAGTTGCTGCGAATAGGGCAGTGAATGCTCCAACGATAGCGATTATGTTTTGAATATGAGGTACAAGATCAAATACAAAGTTTAATCTAGTGATTAAGAATATACCTGCAGTTACCATCGTAGCAGCGTGGATTAATGCTGATACAGGAGTTGGTCCTGCCATCGCATCTGGTAACCAAGTGTACAAAGGTATCTGTGCACTCTTACCAACTGCTCCAATGAAAAGAGCTAAAGCAGCATATCCAATCCAAGTATTTACTTGGTGGTTAGTTCCGCTTAGAATAGCTTCCTTAATCGTCATATAATCTAACGACTGGAATAAGAATGCTAAAATGAATACTCCTACTAGGAAACCTAAATCTCCTATACGGTTCATGATAAATGCTTTCTTAGCTGCGTCATTATATGATTGGTTCTTATGCCAGAATCCGATAAGTAAGTATGAACAAAGTCCTACACCTTCCCAACCAATAAATGTGATTAGTAAGTTGCTTCCTGTAACTAATAAAATCATGAAGAAGATAAATAAGTTAAGGTAAGCAAAGAACTTTCCATAGTTCTCATCACCTTTCATATAGCTAGTAGAGTACCAGTGTATCAGCGTACCAATACCTGTAACAAATAATAACCATAACAATGAAAGTTGATCTAATAAGAATCCGAAAGAGATATCAAATCTCGTTGTTGACATCCAATTAAATAAGTCAACTTGTATTGGTTCACCTGTACCGTTTACTTGTACAAATGCTATTACTGTAATAATGAATGAAATTAAAACTGCAAGGGTAGCAATCATTCCAGCACTATTACCTAATTTCTTTCCGAAGAAAATATTAACTAGTGACCCTAATAAAGGAGCCAATAATAAAAGTAAAATTACGTTCGTATCCATGCGGAATTATCCTTTTAAGTTTTTTAATTTATCAATATCAATTGATCCAATATTTCTGTATATCGTTACTAATATCGCTAGTCCTACTGCAACTTCTGCTGCTGCTACCGCCATAGTAAAGAATACGAATACCTGTCCCTGTGCATCTTGATGATAAGTAGAGAACGCTACTAATAGCATATTAGCAGAGTTCAACATAATCTCGATACACATAAACATTACAATTGCGTTACGTCTATATAAAATACCAAATACTCCGATACAGAATAAAATGATCGATAAGTAAATGTATCTGTCAATACCAATTATTTCAATTACATTCTCCATAATTATGCTTCTTTATCGGTTTTGTCCTTTTTAGAGATTAGTACTGCACCTATCATAGATAATAATAATAGAACAGCTACCATTTCGAAAGGCATTACGTATTCATTTAATAATACTTTACCTAGTACTTGTACTGATTGGAAGTCTTGTCCATGAGTTGCATATTGCAATTCATAAGTTTGAGCTCCACGCATAGTAATAGAAAGCAATAATAAACCTACTAAACAGAAAGCTATTGTAGCAACAACTTTAGTGATAAAAGGTTTAGAGATTTCATGGCTTATATTTAAGTTCATTAACATGATTGTAAATAGCATTAAAATCATGATAGCACCAGAGTAAACCATAATGTGTACCATTCCTAAAAACTGTGAGTTTAATAGAATGTAGTGTCCAGCTATTGAAAAGAAACTCACCACTAACCACAGAGCACTATGAATAGGGTTTTTGCTCAATAGGGTAAGTACTGCACTTCCGAGAGTTATAGTCGAAAGAATATAAAATAATATTTCTACCATGATTAAGCTTGATTCTGTTGTTTAGTATTTTCAATTGCTACATCTAGGGGCATAACTAATTTGTCTTTTCCAAAGATGAAGTTTTCACGTGTAACATCTGCTTTAGCGATTTGTTTAGATGTAGTCAAGTAAATTGCTTGTTTTGGACAAGCCTCTTCACATAAACCACAAAATATACAACGAAGCATATTGATCTCGTATATCTCAGCGTATTTTTCCTCGCGATAAAGATGTGCTTCTTCAGGTTTGCGTTCTGCTGCTTTCATTGAAATTGCCTCTGCAGGACATGATAATGCACATAATCCACAAGCTGTACAACGCTCTCTACCTTCGTCATCACGCATTAGCATATGTCTTCCGCGATATACATCACTGAAAGGTCTTTGTTGTTCTGGATAAGCGATAGTCACTTTTTTCTTAAACATGTGTTTTAAGGTAACCATCATTCCTTTGAAGATAGCTACTAAGTAGATCTTCTCTGTCCAAGTTAGTTTCTTATTAGAAACTTCCTTTTTTCTTCCTGATAATGAATAAGTATTTGTCGACATGCTTAACTTTTTACTAGTAAGATTACAATAGCTGTAATTACTAAATTCAACAATGCTAATGGAATTAATGACTTCCATCCTAAGTTCATCAATTGGTCATAACGGAAACGTGGTAAAGTCCAACGAACCCACATATAAACAAATATGAAGAAACATATTTTAACGAATAGAGCGAAAATACCTATTACGTTTGCAATATTTACTCCCCAGTTTTCTACAGCCCATGACATACCTGGATAGTTATACGCTCCAAAGTATAGTACAGAGATGATAGCTGATGAGATAAATAAGTTTGCATATTCAGCAAAAAGGAAGAATCCCATTTTCATAGAAGAATATTCTGTGTGGAATCCTCCAATTAATTCTTGTTCACATTCTGCTAAGTCAAAAGGTGCACGATTAGTTTCAGCAAACGAACAAATCAAGAATATTAAAAAACCAACTGGTTGGTAGAATACGTTCCAGTTCATTCCTTGTTGTTGTAATGCTATTTCTCGCATGCTTAATGACTGAGTCATTAATAGTAATGATATTAGTGAAAGTCCCATTGCAATCTCATACGAAATCATTTGTGACGCAGCACGAATACCACTCATTAAAGAGTATTTATTATTTGATGCCCAAGCTCCAATCATGATACCATATACTCCTACAGAAAGTACTGCGATGATATATAGTAAGCCAACATTTAAGTCAGCAGCTTGTAATATAATATCTCTTCCAAATAAATGAAACTTATCTCCCCAAGGAATAACAGCACTAGTCATTAATGCTAATGTCATCGCAAGGAAAGGACCAAACTTAAATAAGAACTTATTTGGTGTGTTTGGTTGTGTTTCTTCTTTAGCGAATAGTTTTAAACCATCTGCTAGTGGTTGTAATATACCTCCTTTACCAGCACGGTTAGGACCTAGACGGTCTTGTATCCAGGCAGCAATTTTACGTTCTGCTAACGTGGCATACATCGCCATAAGCATCGTAACTGCAAACACAACTACAATGATAACTGCCTTATCTATAATAATAGTTTTATCCATACTTATGCCGATTTATTCTTTAGATTCATTATCTGTAAAAGGAATCTCCTTCATACTAATTTTAACGCGGTCTTGGTCACGTCCTTCTAAGATATGTTTTTCTGTTTTCATTACTACTTTATCTAATTTCTTAGTGTAGTTGTTTTGATTGATAACAGAGAATTTCTCAAACTTACGCGGTCCTTCAACAACCCAATCTTTTGTGTCTTTATGGTCAAAACGACAACTGTTACAGATAAACTCTTCTACTTCGTGGAATTCATCTTTACGAGCTGTTACTCTTTGGATTTCCTCACCGAACATCCATAATGTTACCTTACCAGAACACGTAGGGCAGTCTCTATGAGCGTTGTAAGGTTTGTTAAACCATACACGAGATTTAAAGCGGAATGTTTTATCTGTTAATGCTCCTACAGGGCATACATCTATCATATTTCCAGAGAACTCATTATCAATTGCAGCTGATATATAAGTTGATATTTGTGCATGATCACCACGTCCACATACACCGTGTACACGTGCATCTGTTAGTTGTTCTGCTGTCTTAACACATCTATAGCAAAGGATACAACGATTCATGTGAAGCTGAATATTGTCTCCGATATTTTCAGGAGCGAATGTTCTTTTCTCTTCTTTGAAACGTTTTTGTTCTTTACCGTGATTGAAAGCTAAGTTTTGTAAATCACACTCACCTGCTTGGTCACATACTGGACAGTCAAGAGGGTGGTTGATTAATAAGAATTCAGTAACTGCTTTACGTGCTTCTAGTACTCTTGGAGAAGAAATACTTTTTACCTCCATACCGTCCATAACTCCTGTTTTACAAGAAGCCATTAGTTTAGGCATAGGACGTGGATCTGCTTCACTACCTTTAGATACTTCTACTAAACATGCTCTACATTTTCCTCCTGTACCTTCTAGTTTTGAATAATAGCACATTGCAGGAGGTACTGATTCGCCTCCTATCATTCTTGCTGCTTGTAGAATGGATGTCCCTGGTTCTACTTCTATTTCATGTCCGTCTATAGTAACTTTCATAAACTGTGCTTTGTTTAAGCTGAATATTTAGTCAGCGTATATTATTTATTGATCAAGTGTTTTACTGCAGTAAAAGGTTCATTAACAAAGTGGTCTCTGTTCTTAATCTTCTCTGGGTATAAAACGTGATATTCAAACTCTTCTCTAAAATGTCTTAAGGCAGCAGCTACAGGCCATGCAGCAGCATCTCCTAAAGGACATATTGTATTTCCTTCAATATTACTTTGGATGCTCCATAGTAAATCGATGTCATCCATCGTTCCGTTACCTGTCTCTATACGGTGCAATACTTTTTCAAGCCATCCTGTACCTTCACGACATGGAGAACATTGTCCACAGCTTTCGTGAGCATAGAAACGAGCGAAGTTCCAAGTGTTTCTAACGATACATGCTGTATCATTATAAACGATGAATCCTCCAGAACCCAACATAGATCCTGTTTCGAATCCTCCATCAGATAATGATTCATACGTCATTAGACGATCTTCACCATTAGCTGTTTTATAAATTAAATGCGCTGGTAAGATGGGTACTGAAGATCCTCCAGGAACTAATGCCTTGATAGGACGTTCATCTATCATACCACCACAGTATTCCTCTGAGTTAATAAATTCATGAACAGTGATACCCATTTCGATTTCGTATACTCCAGGTTTTTTGATATGCCCAGAAGCAGAAATAAGTTTTGTACCAGCAGATCTACCTAATCCTAATTTAGAATATGCCTCTCCAGAGTTGTTTACAATCCACGGAACGTTAGCGATAGACTCTACATTATTTACCACTGTAGGATTACCCCATAGTCCACTTACAGCAGGGAATGGTGGTTTTATACGAGGATTACCTCTTTTACCTTCTAGTGATTCAATAAGAGCAGTTTCTTCTCCACAGATATATGCTCCTGCACCACAGTGTACATGTAGATCTAGTGAGTAGTCTGATCCTAAGATATTTTTACCAAGCCATCCAGCAGCATAAGCTTCTTTTATAGCTCTTTCTAGTATTTTAAAAACCCACATATATTCTCCACGAATATAGATGTAAGATAGGTTAGCTCCTAAAGCGAAACTTGATGTAATCATTCCTTCTATTAACAAGTGAGGAATATGTTCCATTAAATAACGGTCTTTAAAAGTACCTGGTTCAGATTCATCAGCATTACAAACTAAGTGTCTTGGTTTGCCTGACTTTTTATCGATGAAACTCCATTTTAATCCTACTGGGAATCCAGCACCTCCACGACCTCTTAAACCAGAAGCTTTTACCTCTTCAGTGATTTCATCAGGAGTCATAGATTTTATAGCTTTTTCTACAGAAGCATAACCACCATTTTCACGGTATACTTCATAAGACTTAATCCCTGGGATATTGATTTTATCTAATAATATTTTTGTTGCCATATTACTATTTGTCGTGAAGAATTACTTTACCAGCTTTACAATCTTCTATGATTTGATCTATTTTTTCTTTTGTCAAGTGCTCTTTATAGAAATCTCCTAATTGCATCATTGGAGCATATCCACAAGCACCTAAACATTGAACACCTGCTATAGAGAACATTCCATCAGGAGTTGTTTCTCCTGGTTTTATGCCTAGTTTTTCACAAGCGTATTCCATCATATCATCAGCACCTCTAATTCCACAACAAGATGTTAAGCAGAATTCGAACATATACTTACCTACAGGTTTTTGGTTGTACATTGTATAGAATGTAACTACCTCGTATACTTCGATAGAAGTTATGTTTAGCATTTCAGCTACCTTATCCATTAACTCTGCACTTAACCAGTTATCATGAGCATCTTGTACTTCGTGTAAGACTGGTAATAGTGCTGACTTTCTTTTATCAGCAGGGTAGTGGCTAATCAACTCATCAATGCGTTGTTGCAACTCTGGTGTGATATTTATGTTTTGTTTGTATTTTTTAACTTCCATAATCTTAAGCGTCTAATTCTCCTGCGATAATATTTAAACTTGACAGTGTAATAATAGCATCTGATAGCATACCACCTCTTACGATGTCATTATATGCTTGATAGATGATAAAACAAGGTCTTCTAAAGTGTAAACGATAAGGAGTTCTACTACCATCAGTGATTAAGTAGAAACCTAATTCTCCATTACCACCTTCTACAGGATTGTATAGTTCTGTAACTGGTACAGGTACTTCTCCCATTATTATTTTAAAGTGGTAGATAAGCGCTTCCATATTAGTATATACATCTTCTTTAGGAGGAAGGTAATAATCTGGAACATCAGCATGGTATGGACCTTCTGGCATTTTATCTAATGCCTGTCTGATGATTTTTAAACTCTCCCATATTTCAGCGTTACGTACACAGAATCTGTCATAACAGTCCCCACTTGTACCTACTGGAATATCAAAATCAAAGTCTTCATAAGAACAGTAAGGTGAAGCGATACGCACATCATAGTCAACTCCTGCAGCTCTTAGATTAGGGCCTGTGAATCCGAAGTTTATAGCTTCTTCAGCAGAAATTCCTCCAACACCAATTGTTCTGTCCATAAAGATTCTGTTACGTGTAAGTAACCCTTCAAATTCAGACCAGATAGCAGGGAATTCTTTTAAGAACTCTTCGATTAGCTGGAATACTTTTGGAGACCATTCTCTTTCGAACCCTCCGATTCTTCCCATATTAGTAGTTAAACGTGCACCACTAATTTCTTCGAATATTTCGTATATTTTTTCTCTGTATTGGAATACATATAAGAACCCTGTAAGAGCCCCTGTATCTACACCCATTACTGAGCTACAGATAATGTGGTCAGCTATACGGGCTAACTCCATTACGATAACTCTTAAATATTGAACTCTTTTAGGGATTTCAATACCTAATGCTTTTTCTACAGTTAACCACCAAGCAGTATTGTTGATTGGTGAAGAACAATAGTTTAGACGATCTGTTAATACGTTGATTTGATAAAAAGGTCTGTTCTCAGCTATTTTCTCAAATGCTCTATGTATATATCCTACTGTTCCTTCTCCATCTAGTACTTTCTCTCCATCTAGTAAGATGATATTCTGAAAGATACCATGTGTAGCAGGGTGTGTAGGTCCTAAGTTTAATATCTGTAATTCTGTCCCGTCTTCTTGAAATTTTTCTTCAATAAGTTTAGCATATCGTTGCTCAGGAGGTAATAATAAATCTGACATAGTCTCGTTCCTTTAAGTATTAAGAATTATGAACCGTTCTACCAAAGAATCTATCATCTTTGTCTGTTCTACCAGCATCTTCCATTGGGAATTCTTTTCTTAATGGGAAGGATTCCATTTGGTCCATATTTAGTATTCTCTTCAATTGAGGATGATTTTTAAAGATAATTCCATAAAAATCATACGTTTCTCTTTCTTGCCAGTTTGCACTTTTAAACAAATCTGTAGCAGACTCCACAATTGGATTTTTGATATCTAAGAAAGTTTTAAAACGAACTCTGATATTATCTGTCCAATTGTGCATGTGGTATACCACTGCTAATTGACGTTCCGAAGGTAAGTCAGCATAATGAACTCCACAAATATCTGTAAGGAAGTTAAAGTTCATCTCACTATCTTCTTTTAAAAACTTAAGAACATCGTGTGAAGCATTAGTTGCAACTTCAAAAGACAACATTCCATGTTGTTCATGAAATTCACTAACTGACATACCGAATGTTTCAATTAGTCTTTTTTGTAATGTAGTATTATCTAATGCCATACTATTTGTTTATGTTGTAAGAATTTAATAATTCATCATATTCTTTCGTACCTCTGCGATTAACAGATTCAGATTTTACTATCTCTTGTAGTCTTAGTACCCCATCTAGAATTTGTTCTGGTCTTGGAGGGCACCCAGGTACATAGACATCTACTGGGATTACTTTATCTATTCCCTGTAGTACAGAGTAAGTATCAAAAATCCCGCCAGAACAAGCACAAGCTCCAACAGCAATAACCCATTTAGGTTCAGCCATCTGTTCATATACTTGTCTTAAGATAGGAGCCATTTTTTTAGAAATAGTTCCCATAACCATTAGCATATCTGCTTGTCTAGGAGAGAAACTCATACGCTCAGAACCAAAACGAGCTACGTCATACGTAGCTGCCATTGTTGCCATGAATTCAATTCCACAACAAGAAGTTGCAAAAGGTAGAGGCCACATCGAATTAGCACGTGCTAATCCAACTACTGAACTTAATTTAGTAGCGAAGAATCCTTCTCCTACATATCCTTCCGGAGCTTCTACTGTATTATATTTTTTATCGCTCATCTCTATCTATTTTATTAATCCCACTCTAGTCCTTTTTTCTTGAATTCATATAGCAATCCGATAATGATTAGGAATAAGAAAATTCCCATTTTCATTAAACCGTCCCAACCGAACTCTTGGAAGTTTACCGCCCAAGGGTATAAGAAGATTACTTCTACATCAAATAATACGAATAATATTGCTACAAGGAAGTACTTTACATTGAATGGAATACGTGCACTACCTAGTGATTCTAATCCACATTCCCATGTACTGTCTTTAATTTTAGAAGATTTTTTGGGACCTAATTTACTAGAGACCCAAATTGTCATAGACACAAAACCAGCAGCTAGTGCTATTTGCATTAAGATTGGGATGAAATCAAGTTGACTTGCCTGCATATCTAAAGTATTTATATTAATACAACATACAAATATACATTCGAGTTCTCGTTTTACAAAGCTTTGGTACTCTAGGTGTTGCCTAGTTTGTCTCTAATGGCTTAATATGTATTTAGATTAAGTATAAATAGAATATGAGGTAATAAAAAAAGCTATCCATTTTTGAAATGAATAGCTTCTTCGTAATTGAAAATTTATATTGTAAAAAATTAATTTCCTATCACTTCTACATCTACAGCGATTAAACCTTTTTTACCTTTTTCTTCAGTATAAGAAACGCGGTCACCTTGGTTAATGCTTTTAGTTTTTAAACCTGTGATGTGAACAAAAATGTCTTGTTTAGTAGCTTCATTTGTGATAAAGCCAAATCCTTTGTCTTCATTGAAGAACTTAATTACGCCTGTATGCATTGTATTGAAATAAATAAAATTATGTTCAAATATAATGTTTGTTTCGAACTAAGTTTAGTTTTTTTTGATTTTTTTTTAAAAATTAATGTTTATTTAATTGAAGAGGAGATTTTTATTTTCAATTCTATAATAGATTTCGAATAGTTTGTGTTACTTCCGGCTCTATTTGCTTTTTGTAGTAGTAGTGGGAGAGTACTATTAAAAACAAAAAGGGCTATTCGATTAAGAATAGCCCTTTGAGATATCTGATATAGATTAATCCTCTAAAGGTTTCATTGTGAAACTTTCCATAAATGCTGTTGTATAGTTACCAGCGATATAGTTTGGATCATCCATTAATTGTCTATGGAATGGAATAGTCGTTTTGATTCCTTCGATTACGAATTCGTCTAATGCTCTTCTCATCTTGTTAATTGCCTCTTCTCTTGTTTGAGCAGTTGTGATTAACTTAGCGATCATAGAGTCATAGTTCGGAGGAATAGAGTATCCAGAATACACGTGAGTGTCTAGACGTACACCGTGTCCACCAGGAGTGTGAAGAGTTGTAATCTTCCCTGGAGATGGGCGGAAGTCATTGAATGGATCTTCTGCATTGATACGACATTCTATTGAGTGCATTTTAGGTAAGTAGTTTTTACCAGAAATTGGTGTACCTGCTGCAACTAAAATTTGCTCTCTGATTAAGTCATAATCGATTACTTGTTCAGTGATAGGGTGTTCTACTTGGATACGAGTATTCATTTCCATGAAGTAGAAGTTTCTGTCTCTGTCTACTAAGAATTCGATAGTACCAGCACCTTCATATTTAATGAATTCAGCAGCTTTTACAGCAGCTTCACCCATTTTTTGTCTCAATTCATCTGTCATGAATGGAGAAGGTGTTTCTTCTGTTAACTTTTGGTGACGTCTTTGGATAGAACAGTCACGCTCAGAAAGGTGACATGCTTTACCATAAGAGTCTCCTACTACTTGAATCTCGATGTGACGTGGGTCAAGGATTAGTTTCTCCATGTACATACCATCGTTACCGAAAGCAGCAGAAGCTTCTTGACGTGCACTTTCCCATGCTCTGTCTAGCTCTTCTTCTTTGAAGATTTCTCGCATACCTTTACCACCACCACCAGCAGTAGCTTTCATCATTACTGGGTAACCGATAGCTTTAGCTGTTTTTTTAGCGTGTTCTAAAGATTCTAGTAATCCGTCAGAACCTGGAACAGTAGGTACTCCAGCTAATTTCATTGTTTCTTTAGCTGTAGCTTTATCTCCCATTTTTTCAATCATCTCTGGGCCAGCACCGATGAACTTCACACCGTGCTCTTGACAGATTTTAGAAAATTTAGCGTTTTCTGATAAGAAACCGTAACCAGGGTGTATAGCATCTGCGTTTGTAATCTCAGCAGCAGCTATTATGTTTGAAATCTTTAAATACGATAAGTTACTTGGAGCAGGTCCAATACAAACAGCTTCATCCGCAAAACGAACGTGTAAACTATCTGCATCCGCAGTAGAGTAAACTGCTACAGTTTTAATGCCCATTTCTTTACATGTTCTGATAACACGTAAGGCAATTTCACCTCTATTAGCGATTAATATTTTTTTAAACATCTCTTGAAACTTTAATTTAACTTTAGTGAGTTTACTTCGTTAGAAAGTAAAAATTGGTGTGTTATAAATTTCTTAAGATGGATCAACTAAGAATAATGGTTGATCAAATTCTACTGGAGAAGCATCGTCAACTAATACTTTAACGATTTTTCCTGAAATTTCAGATTCGATTTCGTTGAATAATTTCATTGCCTCAATTACACATACCACATCTCCTGCTTTTATAGTTTTTCCTACTTCAGCAAATGGTTCTTTGTCTGGAGCTGGTTTTCTGTAGAATGTACCGATGATTGGAGATTTTACAGTGATGTATTTAGAATCTTCGCTTGTTGCAGTTTCAGTTGCAGCAGCTGGTGCAGCTGGAGTTGCAGCTTGTTGAGCAACTGGCGTTTGAGATAAAGCAGAAGCTACTGGTACTTGTTGGATGTAAGTAGTTTCAGTATTACCTGTTTCAGTTGTTTTAATGGTGATTTTAAAATCATCCATTTCTAATTTTACTTCTGTAGCTCCTGATTTTGCTACGAATTTAATTAAGTTTTGAATCTCTTTAATGTCCATACCTAATGTATTGGTTAGTTGTTTTTATTTCGCTGTGTACGCCCACTTTAGATACATTGCACCCCACGTGAAACCGCCTCCAAAAGTAGCAAAAATTATATTATCACCCTTTTTAAGTTGTTTTTCATAATCGCAAAGTAGTAATGGTAAAGTGGCAGACGTTGTATTTCCGTATCTTTCGATATTCATTAATACCTTAGAATCATCTAAGCCCATTCTGTGAGCTGTAGCATCAATGATTCGTTTATTCGCTTGGTGTGCAGCTAACCAAGTCACATCTTCATGAGAAAGATTGTTGCGTTGCATAACTTTTTCACTCACATCAGCCATGTTCGATACAGCATATTTAAATACTGTTTTTCCATCTTGGAATACATAATGTTGTTTGTTTGCAACAGTTTCTGCACTTGCAGGTAATATAGATCCACCTGCTTCGATCTTTAAGAACTCGCGGCCTACACCGTCACTTCTTAAGTATTCATCTTGTACTCCATAACCTTCTGTGTTAGGTTCGAATAATACTGCTCCAGCAGCATCTCCGAAGATAATACAAGTTGCACGATCTGTATAATCGATTATTGAAGACATCTTATCTGACCCGATCAACAATACTTTTTTATATCTACCTGATTCTATATATGCAGAAGCTACTGACATACCATATAAAAAGCTAGAACAAGCTGCTTGTAAATCAAATGAAAATGCATTCGTTGCTCCAATTTTTGTTGCAACATAAACTCCTGTAGAAGCTACAGGCATATCAGGTGTCGCTGTTGATAAGATTATACAATCAATATCTTTAGGATCTGTACCTGATTTGCTTAATAGATCTTCTGCGGCTTTAATAGCCATGTAAGAAGCTCCTTCACCAGGTTCTTTAAGAATTCTTCTTTCTTTAATTCCTGTACGGCTAGTTATCCATTCGTCGTTTGTGTCTACCATTGTTTCTAAGTCCGCATTGGTTAACTTAGTCTCTGGTAGGTAGCATCCGATTGCTGTAATGGCTGCGTGTATTTTTGTCATATGGTGTTGCTTTACTTTATAAAAACATTCCAAAAAGAAGCGAAAATTACAAAAAAAAAACGAATTAACGGTTCTTTGGAGGCGTAAAGTACATCTTTTGGGTTATATACCAAAAAAAAACTCTCACACATTGTGAGAGTTGATTTGTACTTTGTCTAAAGTTATGCCTCTACTTCAGCTGTTTTGTCGATTACAACTTGCCCTCTGTAGTACATTTTTCCTTCATGCCAGTAAGCTCTGTGATATAAGTGAGCTTCTCCTGTTACAGGACATGTAGCGATTGTTGGAGCTACAGCTTTGTAATGAGTTCTTCTCTTATCTCTTCTTGTTTTCGAGGTTTTTCTCTTAGGATGTGCCATTTTACTATATTATTTATCCGTTAATAGTTTCTTTAATTCTGCCCATCTAGGGTCAATATCTTTATTCGTATTTTCTTCTTCCTCTTCTACATCATCGTCTTCTAGGTCGTCTATTAAATCAAAGATTTCTTCGTCTTCATCATCGAATAGATTGTCGAATTCGTCTTCATCTTCTTCATTGACATAGCCTAAATAGTCTAATGCTGCAGAATCTAATGTCCCATCTTTTACCCCAGGGTGTACCCTTTTTTGAGGTATAGCTAGAACAATCATTTCGTATATGTATTGAGCTACATTTATTTGATGTTCAGTATATGGGATAATTAATATCTCATCGTGATCATCGTTAAAAGAGTCCCCAAATTTAACTACCAAATCAATTTCACTCTCTACTGGCATGTCAAAGTCTTGGTTCGTCACATCACATGGTACATTTGCTATACCTTTTGCAGTGAAGTGTAACTCAAATAGATTAATTTTCTTGTCTAAAAGAACGTTTATGTCAGCATTAATATGATTGAAATCACTGTAGTTATAGTTCTCGAAAAAACTGTCATCTACCTTAAAATCAAACGAATGCTTCCCGTTTTTTAATCCTGTGAAAGGAATTAAAAAGTCTTTTTCAATATTCATGGAATACATGATTTGAGCGTGCAAAGATAAAAAATTATTATAATTACAAGCTAGTTATCAAATTTTTTTGTGCTAAAATCTTTTTCTTGAGGCTGTAAAGGGTTTGCTGCAGCTTCGATATTTCTACTTCTGTTGTTATAAATATCAATGGCTAGATACAATGCTTCTTTAAAAGATGTTTCATCTGCAATGCCTTTTCCAGCTATTTCATAAGCAGTTCCGTGATCTGGAGAAGTTCTAATTTTATCTAGACCAGCGGTATAGTTCACACCATGACTAAATGAAATTGCTTTGAAAGGAGCTAAACCTTGATCGTGGTAGCATGCTACTACAGCATCAAAGTGTTTATATGTTCCTGATCCGAAAAAACCATCAGCAGGAAACGGACCTGAGATTAGAATGCCTTTATCATTAAGTTTTTCTACTGTCGGTTTTATGATTGTTAATTCTTCATTGCCTATGACACCGCCGTCACCAGCGTGTGGATTTAATCCTAGGATAGCAATACGTGGTTTAAAGATATTGAAATCTTGAATTAAAGTATCGTTTATGGTCTTTACCTTTTGTTCTATTAATTCTGGAGTAATCGCCTTTGCTACATCTTGTATAGGCAAGTGGTCTGTGAGTAGTCCTATTTTTAGATCCTCGCTTACAAGTAGCATCAATGCTTGTCCTTCTAACTGATCATTTAGGTAATCAGTATGTCCAGGATATTTAAATTCTTCGTCTACACTATTGTATTTATTGATAGGAGCAGTTACCAGTACATCTATTTCTCCGTTTTTCAAAGCCTCTGTTGCAGCAACAAATGATTTTATAGCATATTTACCAATGATCGGGTCATTTTTACCAAAAGAAATATTGACATTTTCTTTCCATAGATTTAGTACGTTTAATCTATTTGGTACTATTTGACTTAGATTATCTATTCCTTGTATTGCGGTATTATTATCAATCGTTTTTTTTATATATGATAGAGGCTTTGAATTTCCGAATATAACAGGAGTGCAGATTTCTAGCATTCTACTGTCTTCGAAACATTTGAGTATAACTTCACTGCCTATCCCATTTAGGTCCCCTATGGAGATACCTACTTTTATAATTTCTTCTTTCTGGCTCATAGTTTCGTCTAAATTATTCCTACTTTTGAAAGCAAATTTAATAAAATAAATGGAGTTATGTTTACAGGTATAGTTGAAAACATCGGAAATATCAAAAGAATAGAGAAAGAGCAAGAAAACTTACATATCACAGTGGAATCTGCATTCGCTAGTGAATTGCAGATTGATCAGAGTGTTCTACATAACGGTATCTGTCTGACGGTAGTAGCGCTAGCTGATGGTGAGTATACAGTAACTGCTATTAAAGAAACAATAGATGTGACGAGTATAGCACAGTGGCAAGTAGGTCAAGAACTGAATCTAGAAAGAGCTATGCTGATGAATGGTCGTTTAGATGGGCATATCGTGCAGGGACATGTAGATCATATCGCCACTTGTGTAAGTATAGAAGAAGTGGGGGGTAGTACATATTTTGGATTTGAGTACAAGACTACATCACAGCATGTGACGATAGAGAAAGGATCTATTACTATAGATGGGACGAGTCTAACAGTTGTAGATTCGGGTATTAATACTTTTAAAGTTGCGATTATTCCATATACTTTAGAACATACTATTTTTAAACATTATCAAGTAGGGACAGTGGTTAATCTAGAGTTTGATGTAGTAGGTAAGTACGTTGCTAAGTTGGTGCAATTGAGAAGTTTGTAGTAAATATTTAGTATTTTTATAAAACTATTGGTGTAAAAGACTTTACTTTGCACCTGAAAAAAAAGTATATGAAGTTTAATTCGCAAAATAGTAATTTTGCTGCAATGACGGATGAAGAGTTAGTACAATTCATCGTTCAAAGTAGTAATACTAACTTGTTTGGGATACTTTATGATCGGTACGCACAGAAAGTTTATGCGAAGTGTATTGGTTTTGCAGAGTCTAGAGATGTAGCAGAAGACCTTACACAAGATATTTTTGTGAAGTTGTATTTAAACCTAAAGAACTTTAGAGGTGATTCTAAATTTTCTACTTGGTTGTATTCTTTTGCGTATAATCATTGTGTCAATTATTCTAGGTTAGTTCTTAAGAAGAAGAGAAATGAAGAAACATTGGATGATGAGAATCAATACGCATTATCTGTAGAAGACGAGATTTCGGATGAGGAGATATTCTCATTGAGTGTCGATAAGTTACAAGAGTCATTAGTTAGGTTAGATCCGGAGGATAAGATTGTTTTGTTGATGAAGTATCAGGATGACAAGTCTATTAAGGAGATTTCCTCCCTGTTGGATTTAGGAGAGAGTGCGGTGAAAATGCGACTCCATAGGGCTAAGAAAAAAATTGTTGAAATTTATAACTCGTTGTAATTATGGATAATCCGTTTAAAAAAATACTTCAAGACGAAAAATTACCAGATTACTTAAAAGATAGGGTAATAGATAATCTCAACTTTATTAAGTTATCACTAGATGTGTCAGAACTTTATACAGTTAAGGTTCCTCAGGCATTAGGTAGTCTGCTAGGGGAAAAAGATGTGAAAAAAGAAAATGAAATAATCAATAAAATTAAAAATAGTAAGGATGATGGAACGTTATAACTTTGAGTATCCTAGCCAAATGATAAACTCTGTAATGAGCTCGTTATTACAAGGATTGATAGGATTTGTTTTTTTAGTAGGCTATATTTTAATTTCTTGGTTAATAATTAAGGTATGTTCTTATGTGTTAAAGAAGCTGTTTAAAGTTATTCGCTTAGAGAAAATACAAAATCTATTAAGTGAAAATGACTTTTTGAATAAGGTGAATATTAAGATCAGTGTGTCTGATATTCTAATCTTCTTTGTAAAAGTGTTTTTAATCTTCTTAATGGTAGTAGTAGGAGCTGAGTTATTTGGTCTAGCTATTGTCTCTCGTGAGATTGGAAACCTGATGTCGTATATTCCTAAAGTGTTTGTAGCACTACTGATCTTCGTAGGAGGATTGTATTTTGCTACATGGGTAAAGAAAGCTATTGTAGAAGTGCTAAAGGCTGTTGACTTTAGTGGAGCACGTATGATAGGGAATATATTATTCTATCTAATCTTAGTTTTTGTGTTCATCACTACATTAAATCAGATGGGTATAAACACAGATATTATTACTAACAATATCTCTATTATCGTAGGAGCTATCCTATTGACTGTAGCATTATCATTAGGATTAGGAGCTAAAGATGTGGTGACTAGATTATTGTTCTCTTTTTACGCTCGTAAGAATCTAGAATTAGGACAGCTAGTACGTATCGACGGACTAGAAGGATATGTGATTTCTATAGATAATATCTACTTGTGTCTATTAGTAGAAGGGAAGAAACACTACTTGCCAATAGCTAAAGTATCAGAGAGTCATATCGAGATAATAAAATAAACTATAAGTAGCAGTAGAGCTATGTAGTTGTAAGAAAAGGCGAATGTTCTATAGAGCATTCGCCTTTTTTATACCCTTTAGTTGAGGAGTGTTATTTAGATATAAGTTATCTTATAATATAATTATCTGTCATACGTTGTGTTGATTTGTTTTTTAGGGAGTTGTATTTATGTTGAGACTGTTTGCTGAAAGCTAGTGGGGGATATATTTTTCATTATTTCAGTAGTTTTTTTTAATAGAATGTGTAGTGCTTATTTGTTATTTAGATAATATGTTAGTTTTACTATCCTTTTTGTTATTTATAATGTAATAATTGTATCGGGTGTGTTATATGTTGTGTTTGTTAATTAATTTTAACATAAAATTATTGCTATGAAAAAGTTTTTATTGTTTGCAGGTATTCTTGCATTTATGGGGTGTTCATCAGATGATTCTAATAGTGGAAATACTGATGGAGGACAGGCTGTGTTGCCTCCTACTACTAAAAATGTACTTTTAGTGGGACATGATTACATGTCGCAGATAGATATTCGTACTGGAGAGGTTCGTGATATAGATGTTAAAGGAGCTCACTTTGAATTCCCTTACTATGACGAGGGTAGTAAGAAGCTTTATGATTTGACACAAAATGAAATTTTGACATTGGACTTTAGTTCTAATTCCAATTCTAAGAATGTATTCAAGAGAGAGTTTACTCCTGGTTTTGTAGAGTATATGGAAGGGAATACATTATTAGACAACAGTGGTAACTTATGGACTTATTTTTATAGAGGGTATGAACATGGTGAATATAGTAGTTTCTATAAGATTAATCTGACTGAGGCGACTAATAGAATAGAGAATGGTAGTCAGCAGTTAAATAAACTACTAAGCACAGATAAGAAGAGCATTTTCTCATACACATTTAACAATAAGAAAGATAAATTGTATGCTTTGTTAAGAGAAATGACAGGGGAAAATACAGCTAAATATTCTCTGCTAGTCTTAAATCCGAATGATTTAGAGGATTATGATGAGAATACAGCGCAAAAGACAATTGCATTACCAACTTCATTTGGAAGTGATAAGAATGGGTATGGCTTTTTTGTAGATAAGAATGAGAATGTCGTATTTATTACTTCAAGTAATAAATTAGTTCAATTCGATCTTATGACTAGAAAAGAAACACTATTGTATCAGTTCTCAGATGCATTTATAGGGGATGTTGTTTACGAGAAGAAAACTCACAATATCTATTATTTAGAGTTAGATAAGGACAGAAAGAAATATGTTAGATTAGTGATTGTGAACTTGGATAATAAGGCATCTGTCGTAAAAGAATTAAAGTTTAAGAATCAAGAAGAAATAGAGCTTACTTCATTGTTAATGGTTGATCCATTTTAATATAAAGTAGGATTGTTATGATAGGTAAAGTAAGGAATAGTTAGGTGATTAATCGCCTAACTATTTTTTTATTCTTTTTCAGCTCTTTTTGACTAGATATGGAGTTTGTGACCTCGGTTGCGCTTTTTGTTTTATTATGAAGGGTTGAAGTTATTATAGTGTATTGATTTTTAATGATGTATTGTATCTGGGCTTGGGGTTCTTCGGGTATTCTAGGGGTTTTCTTCGAGTTTACTTGCCCAGAGAGGGGTTTTCTCGAAGGAAACTGCAAGGATACTCGAAGGGATGTACTAGGAACTAAAAGCAAAGAAGATAGTAAATGAGTAAAATAGGAGAAATAAAAAAGCTGATTGCTATTCGCAATCAGCTTTTTATATTATATAAGGATAGTGCTTAGTCTATCTTGATAGTCAATACTGAGATAGGAGAGTGATTTACTAGATCTTCACTGATACTTCCGTTGAAGAAATGAGCTAATCCTGTACGTCCATGTGTAGCGATCGTGATTAGGTCTGCATTTGTTTTCTTAGAGAAGTTAAGAATTCCTTTTTCTACTGTTAGATCATTATAGATAGACAAGTCGTATTCTGTGTCTGTGATGTCTTCTAAGAAGTCTTCTAATACTTGTTCTGCTACATGTGTAGGTTTAAAACTATTAGGGGTGTTTACCATCAGCAGGTGTAACTTCGTGTCGAACATCTGGTGTAGACGTAGAATCTTCTTAAAAGGCTCTTTCATATTATCAGTAAAGTCAGACGCGAAGACAAGATCATTTACATTGAAGTTATCACCTTCTCCTTTAATTACTAATACTGGCGCGTCAGATGTTCTTACTACTTTCTGGGTGTTAGAACCTACGAAGTACTCTTTCGCTCCACTCACTCCATGAGATCCCATTACGATAAGGTCTACTTTATTAGTCTCTGCAGTTTTGGTTACTCCATAGGCAGTTCTTTCTAAGATAAGACTAGTAGATACTTTTACGCCTTCGAATAGGTTAGATAAAGCTAACTCTCTAAGTTTTTCTTCAGCAGCGTTTTTAAAGAACATTACTTCGGGTGCAGGAGTACCTTTGTTGATACTATCATTTCCTTGTTGTGGCAAGTCCAAGATGTGTAATAGTAGTATTTCTGCATCTCCTTTTTTAGCTATACAAGCAGCTACCTTGATAGCGTTATAAGCTTGTGTAGAAAAATCTGTTGGGACTAGTATTTTTTTCATAGTGATATTTGTTGTTTTATTTCGATTTAATTACATGATTTAAAGTTAAGAATATAATTATCAATAGGCAAAAGTTTTATTTGTAATAAAAAAATTAATATCTTTGCACAGTTATTTATTAAAAAAGTTAAATAATGAGGGGACAAAGTAGTCCCCTCTTTTTATAGCATATGACATTAAAAAGTAAAGTACAAGAATTAATAGATAAGGCTTTAGAAGAGCATACATCTATATTTATTATAGATTTTACGGTGTCTGCTGACAATAAAATCACTCTAACTATAGATGGTGATGAAGGTGTGACATTACAAGATTGTATAAATTTTAGTAGAGCTATAGAGCATAATTTAGATAGAGAAGAGCAAGATTTCTCACTAGAGGTAGCATCAGCAGGTGCAACAGCGCCTTTAAAATTACTTCGTCAATACCATAAGAACATTGGTAGAAAACTGAAAGTAGTGACGCTAGATCAAGAGAAATACGAGGCTACTCTAGATAATGTGATCGATAATCAGATTGTCCTAAAGTGGAAGGCTAGAGAGCCTAAAGCTGTAGGAAAAGGGAAGGTAACAGTAGAAAAAGAAGCTGTGATTCCTTTTGAGAATATTAAAGAAGCGAATGTTATAATTTCATTTTAAAATAAAAAAAGCACATGGAGAATAGAGATTTAGTAGATTCATTCTCAGAATTTAAAGACGAAAAAGATATTGAGCGTGTAACGCTGATGGCCATCTTAGAAGATGTATTTAGAAATGCATTGAAAAAAAGATTTGGTAACGATGATAACTTTGATATCATTGTTAATCCAGATAAAGGAGATTGCCAGATATTCAGAAACCGTGTAGTAGTAAATGATGGAGAAGTAGAGAATGATAACTATGAAATTTCATTATCTCAAGCACGCAAGATCGAACCAGATTTTGAAGTAGGAGAAGAAGTTTCAGAAGAGGTTAAATTAGAGGAGTTAGGAAGACGTGCTATTTTAGCATTGCGCCAAAACTTAAACTCTAAAGTGACTGAGCACGATAATACTACTTTATACAAACAGTTCAAAGATATTATTGGAGAAGTTTATTCAGCAGAAGTGCACCACATCCGCCCAAAAGTTGTAATTTTGATGGATGAGGAAGGAAATGAAATCGTTTTACCAAAAGATAAACAGATTCCATCTGACTTCTTTAGAAAAGGTGATACTGTAAAAGGAATCATCGAAGCAGTAGAATTAAAAGGATCTAAACCTCAAATCATCATGTCTAGAACTGCTACTGAGTTCTTAGAAAGATTATTCGAGCAAGAAATTCCTGAGATCGCTGATGGACATATCACGATTAAGAAAGTGGTACGTATCCCTGGAGAAAAAGCAAAAGTGGCAGTAGATACTTTTGATGATCGTATCGATCCAGTAGGAGCGTGTGTAGGTATGAAAGGATCTCGTATCCATGGTATCGTTCGCGAATTAGGAAATGAGAATATAGATGTAATTAATTTTACTAATAATACAGAGTTATTCGTTAAGCGTGCTTTAGCACCTGCTAACGTAAATAAAGTAGTTCTGAATGAAGAGACTAAAAAAGCAAATGTTTATTTAGCTCTAGAAGAGGTATCACGTGCGATAGGACGTGGTGGACAAAACATCAAATTAGCTGGTATGTTAACTGGATATGATATTGATGTTATGCGTGAATTAAACCCAGAAGACGATGACGTAGAATTAAAAGAATTCAAAGACGAAATCGATGAGTGGGTAATTGAAGAATTTGCAAGAATCGGTTTAGATACGGCTAAGAGCGTTTTAAGCCTAAGTGTTGAAGAGTTAATGAAACGTACTGATCTTGAAGATGAAACAATTGAGAATGTACTTAGAATCTTGAAAGAAGAATTCGAGGATTAATTACAAGTTAACAACACAACACATTTAATACACTAAAAGGATAATATGTCTGAAGAAAGAGCAATAAGAATTAATAAAGTTTTAAGGGAATTGAATATTTCTCTCGATAGAGCCGTTGACTTTTTAAAAGGAAAAGGTTTCGATATCGACGCAACACCTAATGCTAAAATTTCTGATCAAGAATATAGTGTTTTGTGTAAACAATTTTCTGCTGATAAAGGTAAGAAAGAGGCATCTATTGAAGTAAGTGAAGAGAAAAAGAAAGAGAAAGAGGCCTTGAAAATTGAGCGTGATAAAGAATTAGAGGAGAAGAAAAAACAAGAGGAAGCACGTATTAAACGTGAACAAGAAATTATCCGAGCTAAAGCTGAAGAAATTGCAGCTATTAAAACTGTGGGTAAAATTGACCTTGAGCCTAAAAAAACTAAAGCTTCTTCAGACGATTCTAATAAAGAAAATAAATCTTTTGAAAAAGATGCCAAAGCTCCTGCTAAAGTGAGTAAGCAAAAACAAGCTAATGAGGTTATAGAGGATAAGAAAGAGACTGTCGCTAAACCTGTAGTTGATAAGGAAGCATCTAAAGTAACGAACTCAAATAAACAAGTGGAAGCTAAAAAAGAGGTGGAAAAACCAAAACAGAAAGAATCTGTAGCAGGAAGTAAGGATGCTTCATCTAACAAAGTGGATTCTAAAAAAGTAGAGTCTAACAATGCAGAAGAGGCTGCTAAAACAGAAGACAATGCAGGAGAGGAGATAATTAAAACTAATTATCAAAAACTGTCAGGAACTACTTTTACTGGACAGACTATCGATTTATCTCAATTCGATAAGCCTAAAAAGAAAAAAGAAGAGCCTAAAAAAGGTGGTAACAACGCTGGTAACAATGCGAAACCAGGTGCCGGTAATGCCGCTAATAAGAATAAGAGAAAACGTATAGCTAAACCAGGTACTGCTGAAGGTGGTAATACTACTAATAACAATAGCAATAATGCTAATGGTGGTAATAACAACAACAATAACAGAAACCAAGGTGGCGGGCAAAGAAATAACAACAATAATAACAATGCTGGTGGAAACAAATTTGGTAATAGAAACCAAAGACGTAACCAACAAGCTCCTGTAGTTAAGGCTGAGCCAACAGAAGAAGAAGTTAAAAACCAAATCAAGGAGACTCTAGAACGTCTTCAAGGTAAAGGTAATAAGTCTAAATCTGCTAAATACCGTCGTGATAAACGTGATGTACACCGTAAGAAAACGGATGACGAACAAAAAGCATTAGAAGCTGGAAGTAAAATATTAAAAGTTACTGAGTTCGTTACTGTAGGTGAGATCGCTACTATGATGGATGTGCCTATTACTAAAGTTATCGGTACATGTATGTCATTAGGTATCATGGTAACAATGAATCAACGTCTAGATGCTGAGACATTGACTATCGTGGCAGACGAGTTCGGATATGAAGTAGACTTTACTACTGCAGCTATTGAAGAGGCTATCGAAGAAACTCCAGATAGACCAGAAGATTTACAATCTCGTGCTCCTATCGTTACTGTAATGGGACACGTTGACCACGGTAAGACATCGTTACTTGACTACGTTCGTAAAGCTAACGTTATCGCTGGTGAGTCTGGAGGTATTACTCAGCACATCGGTGCTTATGGGGTAACTTTAGAAAATGGTCAAAAGATTACTTTCTTAGATACACCAGGTCACGAGGCGTTTACTGCGATGCGTGCACGTGGTGCGCAAGTAACGGATATCGTTATTATCGTAATCGCTGCGGATGATGACATCATGCCACAAACGAAAGAGGCTATTAGCCACGCTCAAGCGGCAGGTGTACCTATTATCTTCGCGATCAATAAGGTAGATAAGCCAACGGCTAACCCTGATAAAATTAAAGAAAAGTTAGCATCTATGAACTTGCTAGTAGAAGAGTGGGGTGGTACTTACCAATCTCAAGATATCTCTGCTAAACAAGGTATTGGTATGACTGAATTACTTGAGAAAGTATTATTAGAAGCTGAAATGTTAGAGCTGAAAGCTAACCCAGATAAGTTAGCAGTAGGTACTGTAGTAGAGGCATTCTTAGATAAAGGTAGAGGATATGTATCTACTGTATTAGTACAAGCTGGTACTCTTCGCGTAGGAGATTATTTATTAGCAGGATGTAACCATGGTAAAGTACGTGCTATGCACGATGAGCGTGGTAAGTCTATTAAAGTAGCTGGTCCTTCAACTCCAATCTCTGTATTAGGTCTTGATGGTGCGCCAACTGCGGGTGATAAATTCAACGTATTCGAAGAAGAAAAAGAAGCAAAACAAATTGCATCTAAACGTACTCAGCTGATCCGTGAACAATCTGTACGTGCTCAACGTCATATTACGTTAGCAGAGATTGGACGTCGTATTGCATTAGGAGATTTCAAAGAGTTGAACATTATCTTAAAAGGGGACGTGGATGGTTCTGTTGAGGCATTATCTGATTCATTCTCTAAATTATCTACAGAAGAAATTCAAATCAACATTATCCACAAAGGAGTTGGTGCGATTACAGAATCTGACGTATTGTTAGCATCTGCTTCTGACGCGATCATTATCGGATTTAACGTTCGTCCTATGGCATCTGCTAAAGTATTAGCTGATAAAGAAGAGATCGATATCCGTAACTATTCAATCATCTATGCTGCTATCGATGACCTTAAAGATGCAATGGAAGGTATGTTATCTCCAGAGCTTAAAGAAGAGGTTACTGGTACTGCTGAGATCCGTGAGTTGTTCAAAATCTCTAAAGTGGGAACTATCGCTGGATGTATGGTTACAGATGGTAAGATATTCCGTAGCTCTAGAATCCGCTTAATCCGTGAAGGTGTAGTAATCTACACTGGAGAGTTAACTGCTCTTAAACGTTTCAAAGATGACGTTAAAGAAGTTTCTAAAGGATATGATTGTGGTATTCAGATTAAAAACTACAACGACATTAAGGAGTATGACGTAATCGAAGCTTTCCAAGAAGTAGAGGTTAAAAAGAAACTTAAATAGTATAAAATATAGTTAATAAGAGAGGGTTACGGTTATGTAACCCTTTTTTTTATGTCAAAATGTCTTATTTTTAGTTTGGCTTATAATTTGTAGATTTAAGTAAAAAAAGAAAAACGTCTAAGTATGATTTGGATTTTTATGATTGCGATAATGGGTGCTAGTTGGTTAGTAGGTTATCGCTTAAAAAGTAAATTTGAGAAATATTCTAAAGTACAACTTCAGAATGGGATGAGTGGTGCTGAGATAGCACAGAAGATGTTGTTTGATCATGGGATCAGAGACGTAAGAGTTATTTCTACTCCTGGTAGACTTACCGATCACTATAATCCAATGGATAAAACAGTCAACTTAAGTGAGGCTGTGTATAACGAACGCAATGCTGCGGCTGCAGCTGTTGCTGCCCATGAGGTGGGACACGCAGTACAACACGCTGAGGCATATCACTGGCTGACTATGCGTTCTAAGTTAGTTCCTATTGTTAGTTTTTCGTCTAATATTGTGACATGGGTATTGTTAGGAGGGGTGTTAATGATTAATACATTTCCGCAGTTGTTATTAATAGGGATTATTTTGTTTGCGATGACTACTATATTCTCTTTTGTAACGTTGCCTGTAGAATACGATGCTAGTAATCGAGCATTAAAATGGTTACAAGCAAAGAATATAGTGACTCAAGGTGAATTCGCTGGAGCTAAGGACTCGCTGAAATGGGCTGCACGTACGTATGTAGTGGCTGCAATAAGTTCGCTAGGTACGTTACTGTATTATGTAATGATTTATATGAATAGAAGATAATAAAGAAGACCTCTGCTAAAGGGGTCTTTTTGGTTATAATATATTCAATGTGATAATTAGAGGGATGTGATCTGACACTTTTCTAGCCATATTTATTTCTTCAAAGTCTTCAAAGAAATAGATAGGTTTAGCACTGATTAGCTCATTCTTATCAGGGTGATAAAAGATGTTATCATACTCTGAAGCTAGACAGTCACCTTTAAGACATTTCTGTCTAAGGCTCGTCTTCTGTGTAGAGAAGCTAGGTAGATATCCTTGTTTTTTTAAAGGATTAAATACACTATGAGTTTCACTTAAATTAAAGTCTCCTAAGAAGATAAGGTTGTGCTCAGGATAGAGTTCTGGAAAGAATTTGAGGTACTTGATTTCTTTCTCAGGCTGATGTTTAGTGGGTAGTGCATGTAGGCTACTTATCGTTATTTCTTTTCCTTTATAAATAAATGTTGCCATATAAGGTTCTCTTTCTATTTCTTCTTGATAAGTTGGCTCTAGGAACGGTTTGCCTTTTAGCTTGACTTTACTAGTTTTCCATAGGTAAGCATAGCGTTCTGATCGGTATGGAGAGCTAACAGTAGGTTCGCTTATCGCATAGTCCCATTTGGCTCCTGAAGATCTGTTTAATTCTTCATGTATTTTTGCGATAGTTTGTGCTCCTGTAGGATTAGTAACTATTTCTTGTATGGCTACGATGTCAGTTTGTTTAATCGTTTTAGCGATGTATTCTATATTTTCTTGAGACTTACTCTTTCCTACGTTAAGTAAATTCCAAGTCATTATTTTGACTTGGGCATTCATTGAGAAAGGTATAAAAAGAATGATTATACATAAAGTTAAGGCTTTTAAAAATCTAGTGTTAGGCATATTGAATTTTGTTAAAAGGCGTTAGATTATAGTCATTTTATAAAGAGGCATTTATAAAAATGACGTATTTTTACGCAGTTTTATTATCTACCCATCCATTGACGGATAAAGGGGGACAAAAATAGTAATGTAACTGATATAAACTTTAAAAATTGAAAACATTTTCTTCTATAGCTGATTTTAATTGCGATAAAAAAGTAGTTGCTACATTAGGTACTTTTGATGGCGTACACGTAGGGCATCAGATGATTATCAAAAAGCTTGTTGATTCTGCTAAAGCTAATGGTGGCGAGAGTTTGGTGTTGACCTTCTTTCCTCATCCTCGCATGGTTTTAAAGCAGGATAACAGTATTCGATTACTGAATACTATAGAAGAGAAGAAAGAGCTTTTAAAAGGCTTAGGATTAGATAATCTAGTCATTCAAAAGTTTGACTTAGAGTTTGCTCAGTTATCAGCAGAAGAGTTTGTGAAACAGGTATTAGTAGATAAATTTAATATCTCTAAAATTATCATTGGTTATGACCATCGCTTCGGAAAGAATAGAACGGCTGATATTCATGATTTAAAAGCATTCGGTGAGAAATATGGCTTTGAAGTAGAAGAAATCTCTGCTCAAGAGATAGATCACGTGTCTATTAGTTCTACTAAGATACGCGTAGCTCTAGAAGAAGAAGGCAATATGATGCTGGCGAATGAGTTCTTAGGGTATGAGTATTATTTCTCTGGTACAGTAGTACACGGTAAGAAATTAGGTCGTAAGCTAGGTTTCCCAACAGCGAATATCGTTGTGGACGAAGATTATAAATTGATTCCTGAGAACGGCGTTTATGTGGTAGAATCTGAGTTAAATGGAGTGAAAGTAATGGGAATGATGAGTGTAGGTATTAATCCTACCTTTGCAGACCACCCTTATACGATAGAAGTAAATTATTTAGATTGGGATGGTGATTTATACGACCAAAAGTTAAAAGTTCGTATCTTAGACAGAATAAGAGATGAATTAAAATTTAGTGGACTTGATGAGTTAGTCGCAAAGTTAAAAGATGACGAACGCGTGACTCGAGAGTTCTTCAGTCGTTATGAAGGAAAAACTGTACCGTCAGATAGATAATTCTCCGTTAATTATCTTTCGTATATTCTTTGGTTTCTTGTTCGCTTGTGAGTCATTCGGTGCGATTGCTACAGGTTGGGTAAGAGATAATCTAGTAGATGTAAAGATTACATTTTCTCATATCTATATGGAGTTTCTACAATTGCTAGTAGGGCCTCAGATGTATGCCTATTTTTTTGTGATGGGTTGTGTGTCAGTGGCTGTCATGCTGGGATACCGATATAAGTGGACTATGCCACTATTAACGATATTATGGGCAGGTGCTTATTTTATACAGAAGACATCTTATAATAATCACTACTATATGCTATTAGTGATCTGTGTGTATATGTGCTTCGTACCTGCTAATCGATATGCCTCTCTTGATGTAAAAAGTAATAGAGTAGCAGAAGAATACTCCATGCCTTATTACATCTCTTGGCTATTTATCTTTCAGGTATTTATGCTTTATATTTATGGTACGGTAGCTAAGTTCTATCCTGATTGGTTAGATGGTACGTTTACAAAGTTGATGTATCAAGGAGCTAATATTCCTGAGGTATTTAAACAGGTATTTACACAGGATTGGTTCTATGTCTCTATTGCTTATTTAGGGATTATATTTGATGGGTTAGTAGTGTTCTTATTGTTGTATAAACGCACACGTACTTTAGCCGTTATAGCCTCATTGGTATTTCACTTGTTTAATTCTATAACCTTACATATCGGTATATTTCCTTATTTTGCTTTGAGTTTTGCTGTGTTCTTCTATGAACCAGAGCAAGTGAGAAGTTGGTTCTTTAAGAAGAAAACTTCTTTAGATGAGGATACTTTAAAAGAGGAACAAGTAGTAGCAAGACATTTCTCTCCTCAAGTGAAATATTTCTTATTGGTATTTATGTTTGTACAATTAGTACTTCCTTTGAGACATTATTTTATTAAGGGTGATGTATTGTGGACAGATGAAGGACATCGTCTTAGCTGGCGTATGATGCTTAGATCGAGGGGTGGTTATACGAATTATATCGTAGAGAATAAAAAGACAGGGGATAGAAAGTATTACGATATAGAGGATGTATTAACAAATAAACAGATGGCTCGCCTATCTTCTCCAGATATGATCTGGCAGATGGCACAATATATCAAAAAAGAATATGAAGCAAAAGGAGAGGACGTAGCAGTATATGCTGAAAGTTACGTGTCCATCAATCAACGTGACTTAAGTCAATTCGTAGATCCTAAAGTGGACTTAGGAGCTGTAGGTTGGAATTATTTTACGCACTGTGAGTGGATATTAGAAAAGCCTTTCTAGAATAAGAAATAGAAAAAACGCATACTGATCAGTATGCGTTTTTTGTTATTGTTTAGCTTCTGCAAGCTCTTTTTTATATTCTATTAAATGTAGACTAGTATCGTACTTACCATAGGTGAAGTAGTTAATCCAATCCCCTAAGTTAATATACTTAGACTGATCATTTAAATCAATAATCATGGGTAAATGACGGTGCCCAAAAACGAAGTAGTCGTAATGAGTGGTTTCTAATTTGCGTTTAGCATATAGGATTAACCATTCATTATCTTCTCCTAAGAATTTAATGTCTTCATCTCCTGATATCAGTTTATTCTTAACTGATAGGTAAGAGCCAAGTCTAACGCCGATGTCTGGATGTAACCATCTGAACAGCCATTTAGAGAAAGGATTGGTAAAGACTTTTTTCATTCTCTTATATCCCATATCTCCAGGGCCTAGTCCATCTCCATGTCCGATAAAGAACTTCTTACCATTAATGTCAAAGACTTTAGGCTCGTGATATACTGGTATTCCTAGTTCTGTTTGGAAGTAATCATCCATCCATAAGTCGTGGTTTCCTACAAAGAAGAAAACAGGAATGCCTCTATCTTTGATTTCAGCCAATTTACCAAGTATTCTTACAAAACCTTTAGGTACTACAGTCTTGTACTCAAACCAGAAGTCAAATAAATCTCCTAGTATGAATAAGGCGCCCATATCATCTTCTTTCTCGCGTAGCCACTGTAAGAATAATTCTTCCCTAGGAAGGCTTTTCTCTCGAGTGGGTGCTCCGAAGTGTTGATCAGAAGCAAAGTATATACTCTTATCTGTATTAATTGTAAAACTCAAGTCCTATAAATTATCTGATTGATGCCATTCAGCGTATGATGATTCTGTCTCTTGTAATCTTAATGAGTATAGTTCTATCCCTTTAGGTAATTTGCTTTTTATCTTCTGAGCGAAGTCAATAACCATGTTTTCGCTAGTTGGTTGATAATCGACAAGAATAACGTGGTGTCCGCGCTCTTCTAGTTCTTTTGCTAATTCTATATGAGGGGTATTTTTATTGAAAACAGTAGCGTGATCGAATACATCTACGATATCTCCTTTCACTATTTTTTTTAAGTCTCCAAAATCTATAACCATACCATACTTCACATTACTAGTATCCTCTATCGGAGTACCAATAACTGTAACAGCTAGCTTATAACTATGACCGTGTACGTTACGACATTTACCATCATAACCATATAAGGCATGTCCTGTTTCAAATGTGAATTGTTTTGTAATTCTAATCTTAGGCATAACTAAAAATTTTGGCAAAGGTACACAAAAATATAGTTGACCCCCTATATTTAGCGTAGCCTTTTCTCTTTATCCTTAAAGAGATGACCTTGTTTAGAACAATCGATATCTAACTTGGAAGGATACTTTAGGCCACCATTTAATTCGATTTAACCATTTCTCTCCTTTTTCGTTGTATTCAAAGTCGTTATCAAGATCGAAGAGTACTTTGCTTCCATCCTGTTTTAGTTCATAGTCCCCTTGGTACATCATCCCTAGTTCAAATGAGAAACCTAGTTTTTTATTCGTTACCACTCTTCCTATTCCTATCCCTAGATAAGGTTTGATAATACTACCAAGTGTAACATCAGCTTCCATATTTCCTTCATTTAACTTGATTTGGTTCCCTTGAAAGTCTAAATCAGGCCATTCGGCATATTGTTTTTTTAATTCTGCTCTATCACCAAAGATGTCAATTAAATATCCGTCTAACGCTGTTTTGTTTTGCCCAAAGTAGAAACCCCCTGAAAGGAAGAATAGACCATCAGGTACAGGATAAAAGTCAACTAAGGTGTGAGCATGTATCATGTGATTTTTACCTTTAATTCTTAAGTTAGGTTTACCTTTTTCTAGATATTGCCCTATGTTATTAGGGTCATCAATACCAACTTCATAATGCTTAGAATTATAGAAGAACAGGTCTATACCTCCTCTAAGTTTTAGATAGTTGTTGATAGGAGTTAATGCCTCTAGTGTTAGCCCCATCGTAGATACTCCTGCACTTAATGTCCATTCATAAAAGCGTTGGTCAGAGTAGTGCTTCGCTATATTATCTCTCACGAATTCGTCTTCACCTATATGTAATAAGTAAGCTGTTGAATTGTTGGGAGGTAAGGTAGGAGGTCCTGACTTCTTTTTCTTCTTTTTGTCTTCCTTAGGTTGTTGTTCATCTGTTGTTTTCTCTTGACTTACTTCTTCTACAGTATTCACTGCTGTACTCTCCATAGTTGGTTCTTCTTGTGCGTAAGAGTTTGTAGAGTAGATGAATAAGCACGATATAAGGATGGTTGATATATACTTTAATTTCATAATGTTTTAGAATATGCGGTAATTAAGTTGAAAGTTTACCATAGGCCATAGTTTTAGCCATTTGGTCACTTTATCTGCATCCTCTACTGAGGCATTTAGGTCACTCGTAGAAGCAACTGTTCTACCATTTTGTTTTAATGTATAATCTCCTTGATATAATACACCTAGTTCAAACTTAACACCTATACGTCTTTTAGAAACAGCCCGTCCTAATCCGATACCAACGTATGGCTTGATCACCTGACCTAATGTTAGTTCTGCGTCTATCTTACCATCTATTACTGCTAGTTCGTTACCATCGAAGTCTATTGTAGGCCATTCATAACCTGGTTTAAGTTCAGCAGGGGTACCATTACCATCTGTTAATAGTCCATTCGCTTTCAGTTTAGTACTACCTAAGTAGAAACCTGCTGTAAGATGAAATATTCCTTTTTTGAAAGGATAATAATCTACTAGTGCGTGTCCGTGAATAGCTTTAAGGCTACCATGCATCTCATAAGTAGGGGTGTAACCAAAGGCCTCATACAAGTATCCATCTTGATCATCAAAATCTACATCATACTTTTTAGAATTGAATTTAAAGTAATCTAATCCAGCTCTTAGTTTTAAACTTGAATTAATCGGAGTAGATGCCTCTAGAGTGAATCCTAATGTAGAAACTCCTGCCGAAATATTTAAATGACTTAGAAAGCCACCTTCATAATGTGAGGTGCTATACCTACCACTATCTCTATAGTCTGATACCTTTAGTGGCTCTGATGCAAGGGCTTTAAAGGAGATTAAAAGTATTGGTAGTAAGTACTTTAGTGATTTCATAGTTTTATATTTTTTAGCAAATATACCACAATGAGTTAATTTAAGTTAACATTAATATTAAATAGATGCTTATTCTGTGTAAATATTTTTTATACTGTTTAGTTTGACTAAATATGTCTTTGTTGTTTTATGTTTTTTAATAATAGTTGTAAGATATGTGTAATAAAATACCCCTTCTGAGTATGCGAGCTTAGAAGGGGTATATATTATTTTGCTTTAAATTGGTTAAGCGCATTTATTGTAAATTCTGATAATACTAGTCTACCTGATATTTCAGCACGTTGATGTAATAGTTCTGTCCAATGGTCTGTTCCTTCCCAGAATATTTTCTTCATTTCGCATAGAGCTTCTGGGTTATATGAACTTATCTTCGTAGCAAAGGTCTCTACTTCTAAGTCGAGTCTGTCTACAGTATCATATACCTCGCTATACAATCCGTGATTCTGTGCCCAAGTAGCCGTTTTCCATTCGTGAGCTGCAAGAGACATTTCTGTGAAGGCCGTTTTACCTATTTTACGAGATACAGCTGGTTCTATTACAAAAGGTCCAATACCTATAGCTAGTTCTGATAATTTAATAGATGCATTCGTTGTAGCAAAACAATAATCACATGCAGCAGCTAGTCCTACTCCTCCTCCTACAGTTTTGCCGTGGATACGACCAATAAATATCTTCGGACTTTTGCGCATTGCATTAATGACATTTGCAAAGCCAGAGAAAAAGGCTTGACCTGTAGCAGTATCTTTAATAGAAAGTAGTTCGTCAAAAGAAGCTCCTGCACAGAATGCGCCTGTTCCTTCACTTTTTAGAATTATTGTATTAATATGTGGGTGATCACTAAGTTTAGTAATTATACTAGTTAATTTTTCTAATTGCGAACTAGGAAAAGAGTTACTAGCTGGGCTATAGAATGATATAGTAGCTACTTTGTCTTGAATAGATTCAGTTATAAAAGGTTTATTATGGTCTTGATTCATGGTTAATAATTTTATTTTAAAAATAGTAAATAAAGATTAGAAAGCCTTGATTTTATAACTTTCCTTTCTTTGATATAACTTTAACAGTCACATTATGTGAAGATTAGGTGTTGTAATTTTGTATCAAAAACCGCTTATGGATAATGATACCTTGTTCACTTTCTTATTATTTAGTTATAAAATCATATTTTATCAAAAAATAGTATTTTTTCACTTCATTTTAAGGAATTATATTCTTCATTGTGTTGTAGTATGTGTTAGGATGATGAATTGTTTTGAGTAAATTTGCACAAAAATAGTTGGTTTTTTCACAGTATGTAATAAGCATTAATACAATTAGTTAGTGAGTTCTTGAGAAATTAATATATCACAATAGGTGATTTTTTTTAGTAAAAAAACAAACATGGCCTAATATTTGTTTTTAGTTATAATGAAGAGTTAATCATTACTTGTTTAGATGTCTTAAGTCTTCGAATTGAATAATGATTTTGAGTGTATGTTCTCAAATAAAAAGAGTAATAAAGGAAAAAGAGTAAGAGTATCATAAAAGTAGCAACTGTTTCTTAGTTGTAGATCACTAAAAAGTTTAATGGGATTTTAAACACCTTGTATTTGGTGTAGACTTCTATTTTCTAAATGTCTGATATCTCACATGATATGAGCAGAGGGATCTTTGTCTAAAATAAGTTAGAGGTTGTTTTTTTATAGTATTGTAAATGTGTTTGTTATGAAAGTTTTGATAAGTAAATATAGATATGTTTTAGCGTTTGTACTATGTGTTTTAGTAGGACAGTTATCTCCTTTATATGCACAGTTTACTATACAAGAAAGTTTTACTCATAGATCAGTGAATAGTAAAGTAGTATTAGGGGATAATGCTATACTAACGGCTTCACAAGGGCTAGATGATTATGGTACTGGGTGGTTAAGACTTACTTCTGATGGAATGAATCAAAAGGGGTATGCTATTATAGAAGAGAGTTTTCCTTCAGATAGAGGAGTATTGATTGACTTTGAATATAAAGCATGGCGTAAGAAAGATGGAAAGATTAGTGGTGGAGCTGATGGTATCTCTGTATTTCTATACGATGGAAGTATACCTAAAGGGAAGTTTAGACTAGGTAGTTATGGCGGGTCATTAGGATATGGACCAGGTGATAATACTTATGGTGTTACAGGTGGTTATATTGCCGTTGGACTTGATGAATATGGAAACTTTACTAGTGGAGCTGTAGGAAGACCTAATACAAGAGGTTCTTTTGCTCAGAGTGTTGTCTTAAGAGGAAAGGTTATAAATGACCTAAATAAGACTGCTAGATATCTAACACATGTAAAAGAACCAGGAGGTAAAACGATAGATTATGGATTTACTTATTCTAGGCCAGATGACTATAGTTTTTATAGGAGAGTGCAGATCGAGATGAAACCTATCTTAGAAGAAGATAGAAGTAAGAAGAAGCCTGATGGGACTTACGCTCTTAAAAAGAAGTTTCATATCAAAGTACGTATACAGCCTGTGTATAGTGGTCGATTCGTAGAAATATTAGACTATAAATACGATGAGTTACCTTACGAAACATTGAAGATTGGTTTTGCAGCTTCAACAGGGATGGCGGTTAATATTCACGAGATTAAAGATTTAAATGTCACAACTCCAGAAGGGTTAATGATTAATAAATCTGTCAACTTACTAGAAGCAAAAAAAGGAGATAAGTTAAGTTACACATTAGAGATGTCTAACCACTCATCTGATTTGTATAAAGACTTCAAACTAAACGATTATTTATCAACGATAAAAGAATTCTTTAGAGTAGACGAGATCTTTTTTGATAATAGAGGTAATAATAAAAACACATTGACACCTCCTTCTAATATTCCTAGTATATATAGTGCAAAGAGTATTGAGAATTGGAAAGTGAGTTTAGATGCTCACTCTTCTTCTAGAGTCATTATTAACGGAACAGTGATTGGCTACCCAGGTTTAGGAGTGTTATCTAATGAAGCTTATCTAGATGTAAGTAACCTAAAACTGCCGTATGTAGATCCTACGAAGATTCGTTCTATAGCACATACTAGCATTGTAGGTAAGCCACATCCTCAGCCTTCTATTTCATCAGATGTGAGTGTAATATGTGAAGGAGACGAGGCAATATTGACTGCTAAAAAGCCATTGACTACTATAGGTACTGTAGAATCTTACCGCTGGTTTAAAGACGGTAATTTATTTAAGGTACGCGAAGTAGGAGGTGATCTAGAAGATAGAGTAATCGAAGAACTATTACCTACAGAGAGTATTAGAGTAACAGAGCCAGGAGAATATAGTGTCGTTTATGTTATTAACGGTGTTAGTTCAGAAGAGTCCGCTAAGGTAAAGATTAATGTTAATCCTATTCCTAAGTTAAAATTGAAGAATACCTCTGATGCTTTAAGCTATACATTGAATGTAGGAGATTCTTTTGTACTGCCAGTTATGATAACAGATCGTGCTAGTGATATGATTACTTGGTATGGAGTGAATGGAGAAGAAATTATTGATAGGACGAGTCCTAAGGTCTTTAACCAAGCAGGAGTTTATAACTATACTGTAGTTGCTGAGAATGCTAATGGATGTTCGGATATCAAGAATATTCAAGTCAATGTATTTAATAATGAAGATTGTCCTCCAACTTATGAACGATATTGGGCAACGGACTATACAGCGTGGTATTCTGCTCTGACAGGAGGAGTATCTAATAAAGGTAATGCTATTGATGGACGACCAGACACATATTCTACTATAACAGTAGGATTAGGACTATTAGGATTAGGGACTACATGGCAGAATATTTACTTCAAAGAAGATCAAGCAGCAGGAACACCTGTGACAGTGAAGCTCGGTAAAGAATATAGTGGCTTAGTTGCATTGGGTGGTGTTACAGTAGTAGGCCTTGATGCTAATGGAAAGAAAATAGGAACGTTACAAGGTGTAGATGGAGGATTAGTAGATCTGTTAGCAGCAGACAATGTGTTGGAATATACATTCGTACCATCGAATAAGAAAGGACCACAGAAATATAGAGGAGTACAAGTAGTCTTAGGATCTACAGTAGGTGTAGCTCAGAATGCTAAGGTTTATGGGGCTTATGTGACTAAGCAAGTGGAGAATCCAAGTTGTGCAGCTGTACTACCTAATATTAATCCCAATGTGTTAGATGTACTCCATGGAGTAGAAGATGTGGGACTAGGAGCATTAAGTGCCACAGCATCTGTTAGTCTCCCTTGGAATGCTGTTGATGATGATCCTAATAGTTATGCAATAATAGCAAGAGGGGTAGCAGTAGCGAATATGGCAAGCCTAACCGTAGTGTTTAAACAAACTGCCCTACCAGGGGATGAGTTGCATATTACAGCAGAGAATAAGAACCCAGGAGTATTGAGTTTAGAATTAGTCAAAGGCTTTAAGATTCAACGCTATTTAGGTGATAAGAAAGTAGGAGAACCACTTACAGAATCTAATGGAGCACTTCGCTTGAGATTATTAGGGATAGGAGGTAGAGATAGATACAGAATTATAGTAGCGCCTTCTACAGAACCTTTTGATAGAGTGAAGATATCGTATGGTTCAGTTGTAGGAGTATTAGGAGATTTTACTCATATCTATAACGTTGATCTAGTTCCTAGAGTAGAAGTCGGTATGGAGATAGAGACAGATCAGTACGGTTATGAACTAGAACAAGTTCTTCAGTTATGTGAAGGAGAACCGTTGAGGATACAACCACAGAATAGCCATTGTACTAGTTATGAAGTGTACACTTCAGAGAAAGGAATGACTAGACTACCTGCTTTGGATGATATGTTTACGATAGACTTGTCTAAGCATTATAAGGTAGGAGATGAGTTTACAGTATATGTACAGGCTGTTAGAAATGGATGTACGATAGGCTCTAGAACGCCAATTAAGATTAAAATAAATAGTCTGCCTTCTGTAGAACGTGTAATCGCTAAGGATAGCAAAGGAAAGCAGACTACGGTAGTAGATCAAGTAAATATTAAAGGGGGACAGCCATTACAGCTTAGCCCTGTAGTGATAGGAGATATACAGCGATATGACTGGGAATATTTATTAGATATAGAGAATGAGTGGAAGGCGTTTCCTTTCGCTACTGTGGATAATCCAGAAGTAGAGATAAGAAAAACTATTGTAGAACGAGATAGCAAAGGCAATGTATTGTTTGATGCTAACGACAAACCGATTATTAGACAGCAGGGAGGAGTATTTATCATCAAGCCAGGAACAGGAGCGCTGACGATAACCTTTCCTAAAGATGCCAAAGTCAATGGAGAGAACTGGCATAATAAAAAAGGTAAAGTGAGATTAACCATAACTAATTTGACAGGATGTAGTACATCTGTAATCTATGATCTGGCTTTTCTAAGAGGATTTAGAGAAGGAATATTCTCTAACCCTATGTTACCAAGTAAAAAGACAAAATAACAAAACAATACAGATATTAAATAGAGTTTATAATCATGAAGAAAATTATCATTTTAGCCGCTTTCTTAGGAACTTTTTATACAGCATCAGCACAGGTAGGTATTGGTACTCCAGAACCTGAAACATCAGCTGAACTTGAAATTCTTTCTAATCACAGAGGGGTATTGATTCCACGTGTAAGTTTGTCAGACTTAAAAGTTTTTGCACCGATAGATGGAACACAAGTAGAGAGTTTATTGATTTATAACCTTAATGAGGATATTTCTAAAGAGATATTAAAAGGATTCTATTACTGGACATTAGAGAATGGAGGACAGTGGAATAGAATAGTAAGCAAAACGGAGCTAACTACTGTGATCAATGGATTACATAATAATGTAACTAAATTAGAAGGAGACGTAAAGAATATTCAGAATGTAATTAACTATATCGTACCGACTAATCCTGACAATAAAGATGCTGATAAAGAAGGGCATTCTACTATTGTGTTTGACCCAGTGAAGAATGAGTTTAAGTATGTGGTTTATAACACAGTTAGTAATAAATATGAGACAGCGAATGTAGACTTCGAAGATCTAGTATTAAAAGAAGAGACTAAGACCTTCTTCCGCATATTAGAAGCTTCTGGTGATAACAAAACAAAGAAATTCCTTTTCTTCTCAGAGACAACTATTCAGAATTGGTTAGCTCAGAAAGGAAATGAAGGGAAGACTGAGAACGATGTACCTAATGATGCAGAAGGTGTAGTAGTAATAGATGTAGTAGGAGAAATCGCTTCTAATGTATCTAACTTCTTTAATAGTAAAACGACTGTGCTAAAAGAAGGAAGTACTAGCGAGTACTATACTATAGAAGAGTTAATCAAGAATATCTCTACGAAGGTAGATGGTAACGTAATCTATAAGAATACTGGGGATGGTACGAATGCTAATTGGGAGTTCCAATTCTATAATAATGGCAAGTATGAGACCATTAACCTTAAAGATTTAGTAGCAGATACAGAGACGACTACAGTAGTAGTACCAGTAGTGAAAAATGGTAAGACTGTAGGATATAAATATTTCAATGAAGAAGCTGTAAAAGCATTCTTGGCAAACAATGCAGGTAAGACTGTTGCTGATATTACAGGAGGTACTACAGGAGGTACAGAAGTAAATGTAGTAGGTGATATCGTAAACAACTTTAGTGATATTCTAAACCAAGAGGTAAAAGAAGGTGATGTTACTTATAAAGTAGGGGATCTAATCTCTAAGTTTATTAATAAAGGAGGTAATGTGTATTACGGAAAGGTAGCAGACGATAAAGAAGAAGTATTCTATACGATAGAAGATAATGGAACGAAGAAAGAAATCAGCTTTGACTTTATCACGAATTATATTACTAATAATGTGGATAAGATCAAGAATATCTTAGGTGATCATATCGATGTTGCTAATAGTAAAGTAATCTTTACAGGGAATACGATTAATAATAAGAAGGTTTATAAGTTCATAGGGACTACTAATATCGCTAAAGTTAACTCAGCTAAAACATCAGGAGTAAGTATTCCTTCAGGCGCTACAGTAGGGTCAGTAGTAAGTATCCAAGTATTACAAGGAGAGATGCTGAAGACTACAGCTACTACTGACATTGAGGTAAAAGGAGGCAAACTTAACTTCAATATCGGATCAGGTAACCAGTACATCATGATTGGAGAAGGTGACTATAATGTAATCGTAGAGTTTACAGAATAGTTATGTAAAATATAGACAAGCAAACAAACAATAATCAAACAACTCACACCACACTGTGCGAGTCTTGTATTGAGACTCGCACTTTTTTTTCAATTACTTAAAGAGAAATGATGAAGCAATTATATTTCGCAATGCTTGCTGTGCTATTCAGCGCTCTAAGTTTTGCACAAACTAAGATTGGTACATCACCTGATATAAATGCAGATGCAATGTTTGAGGTAGAGTCTACAAACAAGGGGCTATTGTTGCCACGTGTAGAGCTTACATCAACTGACAAGTCTGCTCCAATGAGTGCCCACGTAGCTGGAATGACTGTGTACAACACTAAAGCGCAAAATGACGTGCTTGTAGGGTTTTATTACAATGACGGAAATAAGTGGCAACAGATGGTAACCAAAGATTATAAGGCAGTAAAGTTTTTCTATATGCCTTCTATTTTATTCGATACCTCAGAAGACCGCACAGGTGTAAAAATCAATTTATTTGAAGAATACAAAAAGCAATTCTCTTTGCAGAATAGTAATCACTTTGTCAGCGAAGGAGCTCCTACTACAGGTATTCCTTATTTTGAGAAGCCGACAGACTTATACTATTATGTGACGAGTTATGATAAAGATGTCTTTACGATAAAGTCAATATCTAAAGAAGGAGTGATGACTTATGATGTAAAGGCTGCAGCAACAGACTGTACGATTATGAATATCATATTCGTAGTGAAAGACTAATACTAACTATAGAAGGGATGAAGATATATTTGAGATTACTACTGTGTACAGTGATGCTGCCGACTATAATTTATAGTCAAGCAGTGAATAAGGGTATGTTTTATATCAAACCGGGTTCTATGGTCTCTGTGTATTATACGTTAGAGAATCAAGGAGAAGGTGATTTTAGAAATAACGGGGAGCTTTACTTACATCATGACCTTGTTAATAATGGTAAAATGTTTGATTATAAAGGCAATACTCCTCAAGGTAGTACATTTCTTATCGGAACTGCTAAACAAACCATAGAAGGACAGACAGAAACTCATTTCAATAATTTGATTTTAAATAATCCTGTACGCGATAGGGCCTTTGATATCAAGACTTCTGTGAGTATTGCAGGTGCAGTAGAATTTACTCAAGGTATCGCAAAGGTGGATTCTCTTCAGGGTGCTTTTACGTTCTTAAATAAATCTAATGTTCTTCACGTCAGTGATATCTCTCATATCGAAGGAGAAGTAGAAAAAGAAGGAAATGAAGATTTTACCTATCCAAAAGGGGATAAAGGATTCTATAGACAAGCTACTATCTCGGCTCCTAAGCATCAGAAAGATATTTTTGTAGGCAGGTATAGTTTAGACGATAAACAATTCTTTAAAGTCAGACAAGCAGGTTCTGGTGTTGTAGATAAGATTAATACAAGAGAATATTGGCTAATAGAGCGTGCACAGACTACAGCGAGTCCCATCGTTCTTACCTTGACTTGGGATGAGCGTACTACACCTAAAGAGATTTATGAACAAGCTTTAGATAATCTGCATATCCTCAGATGGGATGCTGTAGAACAGCTATGGGTAGATGAAGGGGGTATAGTAGACATTGAGAATAAGACTGTGACTACGCCTACTACATTAGAGAAGTACGGTTTCTTTACACTAGGTACAGTGAAAACTGATAAAATGCTGAAGGGAGATGTAGTGATCTATAACTTCGTCAGTGCGAATGGTGATGGAGATAATGATTTCTTCAGAATAGATAATATTCAGCGATATCCAAATAATCGTGTCGAAATATTTAATCGTTGGGGAGTTAAGGTGTATGAGACTGCTAATTATAACAGTAGTGGTAATGCATTTAGAGGTTACTCAGATGGTAGGGTAACAGTAAGGAAGAATGAACTATTACCGACAGGTACCTATTTCTATATTGTCTCTTATGAGTATAAAGATGATAGAGGATCTAGTATGATTAAGAAAACAGGATATCTACATTTAGAAACAAACTAGCTCAATGAAGAAGACTTTTCTTGTTGAGATTTTTATATACTTTACCGTAGTTAAAGAGAGCTAAGACAGTGTTTTGGCTCTTTTTTTTGTAGTATCAATAAGAGGATAGATATGTAACAAAACAAATAATATCAGAAAGGATACTATATGTTAAATATTTGAATATTGTACTAAATCATTAAGAAAAAGTATCTTTTTAATCTATTTATACAGGTCTATCTTTGTATAGTATATGATAGTGTAGTAAGCTAGATATAAGAATAAAGAACACTATACTATAGGAGGGGGATCTACTAAGGGTATATATGGTGTTGAATGGATGACATGTTTATAATAAAAAGGACTGTAATTATAAGTAACTTTTTGTTTCGTATAGATTGCTGATTCTATTTGATTGATAAAGAAAGTTTCACAAGCTATCGTAGTTACTTTATGTGTATCAGTATCCTTTGTATCAGGATTAGACGAACGCGAAGTGTTTTTATACACAGTATACACATACATATTAGCAGTAGGGCAATACATTAACTTTTTGTCACAGGTCTGTTCCACAGAGAAGTTAATCTTCTCTGCGCCAAATAAGGCAAAAATGATAATGAGTAGCCAGGCTATATGTCTGTTGTAATGATTCATCTAGTCACAAATATATTTGTTTCTATAGAACTTTATAGCGCAGTTGTTAAATAAGAAAGGTTTTTTAACATATTTTGAATAATGAAAGAGAAAGTTTTATTTTTTGAAGTCCTAACACAAGAGGAGGCCATAGAAATAGCTTATAATTGGAAGTATGAAGGAATATTAAGCTTTTATAATATGACTTCAGATTTAGAGGATTTACATGATTTTTTAGATGAGAACGTGAGAGGCCAGAATACCTTCAGTGTACGTACACCAAGAGAGAAGGATATTATAGCTTATTTTTATTACGATTTAGTAGACAATAATACAGCAGAAATCGTATTAGGAATTAACCCTATCCATCTTAATAAAGGGTATGGTAAGGAAATCATACAATATGCAGAAGAAGCTCTACACGAGCGAAAAGCTGTGGAGAAAATAACTGTAGCTGTAGCGAAGTTTAATACCTTAGGAGTTGACTTCTATCAAAATCTTGGGTATTCTAGTGTAGGTGAATTTGAGAACCATACTAATGGTGGACTGTACACATTCTTAAAAATGGAGAAGAAACTATAACGTTTATTCCTCAGCCATTTTTTTGACTGAGTAGTTCAGACCTAGTGCCGCTATGATGACTAAGGCAGCTGTGCCTAGCCATAAGATATCATACCCTAGAGTAGAAGCTACTTTTGTCCCCAGGATAGGTGAGATAATAAATCCGATAGCGAAGGTTAGCCCATTCACTCCCATATATGCACCTTTATTCTTACTACCAGCGCGCATAGCCGTCACTGTAGAGGTAAATGGCATCGCTAGCATCTCAGATACACATAAGATAGTCATCGATATATAGATAGCGATATAACTATAGTCAAAGGCAAGCATACCATACCCTAAAGCACTTATCATTACCCCGTAGAAGATAGTCTGTCTGATCGTAAAGTATTTCTCTGCTACATGCACTAATAGCATCTCTGTTAAGAAGATTAATAGACCACTGTATCCTAAGATAAGCCCTATCTCTACTTCATCTAGCCCTACAGCTTTCTCATAGAATATAGGTAGTGTACTTAATAGCTGTAAGAATGCGATAGAGTATAACGTACAGAATACACTGTATATTAAGAACATCTTATCCTTATATGGAGACTTATTAGACACATCCTCTACCTCGTTTAACTCAGTGATATCTTCTTGTTCTAATAATAATTCTTTGTTTGTCTTTCTATTTCTAAAGAAGTAGATGAACACGACAGCGGCTAGAAACGCAGCAGTAGCATTCACGTAGAATAATAACGCATACGAGATCGCAGCTAGAATACCTCCCATAGCTGGACCAATAGAGAATCCTAAGTTCACTGCCATTCTATTTAGAGAGAAGGCACGTGTGATATTCTCTGGTTTTGCATACATGGTGATGGCTACAGAGTTTGCCGGTCTAAACATTTCGCTGACAGCACTCTGTAATAACATCATCAGTGCTAGACTGACTACAGACGTGAAGTGTGGTAACATGATGAATACAGGTATGCTACCAAGTAAGCTTAAGTACTGTACTTTATAGTTACCTATCTTATCGGTCACCCATCCACCTACGGTAGTCCCTATAATAGAACCAACCCCAAAACAAGCTAATACATATCCTGTCTGTTCTTGACTAAAGTGAAGTTCTTTCGTCATATACACACCTAAGAATGGCAATACCATAGACCCCGATCTATTGATTAACATTACAATTGCTAGCATCCATGATGCTGATGATAAACCTTTGTAAGAGTCGATATAGATTTGAGCTATTTTTTTCATAAGTGTGGTGGTCGTTAAAGTATTATTCTATTTGTTCTGGTGGTATTGTATTTTGTTTTTCTGATTTTGATATATCTATACCTCTTAGCGCATTGAAGTAAGCTGCTCTACTCAGCGGCTCATATTCTTGTGTTTCTCCTAGCATGACGATATCCTCACTAGCAGCCTTTCTGAAGCTATAATTAGCTAGATTTCCTGATCTAGTACAGATAGCATGTACTTTAGTTACATACTCTGCAGTAGCCATTAAATAAGGCATTGGGCCAAAAGGATTTCCTTTAAAGTCCATATCTAATCCAGCTACGATCACTCTGATGCCTGAGTTGGCAAGGTCATTACACACCCTGACAATTTCTTCATCGAAGAATTGAGCTTCATCTATTCCTACCACATCACATCCATCAGCTAATAATCTGATATGTGCTGCAGAAGGCACAGGTGTAGACCTAATCTCATTAGAATCATGAGATACGACGAATTCATCGTGATATCTTGTATCGATAGCAGGTTTAAAAATTTCGACTTTTTGTTTGGCAAATTTGGCTCTTTTCAGTCTGCGAATCAGTTCTTCAGTCTTACCAGAGAACATAGAACCACAGATAACTTCGATCCAACCAAATTGTTCTTTGTTATTAACGGGATTTTCGAGAAACATTTTGTAAATTTCAAGCTGAAACCAGCGGTTTTTTCTGTTATTTTTGTATTGAGCAAATTTATCAAAAAAAGCTCGTCAATTTACTAATGCAAAATAAAAGTTATGAAGAAAGTCTTAGAAGGAGAGTTGTTAAGTCTGGCTCATCGTGTATTACAATTGAAAGACAAGGAAGTAGATAGTTTATATAGAGAAGCTAAAGAATTATATGAGAAGCTTACCATTTTAAAATTCTATCAAGATCATTTTGAAGCAGGATTAATGAAAGATGTTTCTCCTGAACAATTGGACAATGCTTTAAAAGCGATGGCTATTAACTATTCGAATTCAAATACTGTGGATGAGGTAGTTCGTCACCAGATGCCTATAGATCTAGTGGAAGAAGAATATCCTATCGTTGCAGAAACTGAAAAAGAAGCCATCAATACTATAGACGAAAGCCTTCTTGCAGATAAAGTGAGTAAAATAGCACCAGAAGTAGTAGAGGAAGCTCCTGTCGCTCAGAAAAAAGTCATGTATGACGAACCTTTTATTACAGAGGTTTATATAGATGATAGTGCAAATGAAGCTGATGATGCTCAGCTTCACCATTATCTGGATCAGCATGAGGCTATGCTAAAGCCGCTAGATGAACGTGAGGTAATAGCTAATACAGCAGTAGAAAATCCTGTGGTAGAACAAGAAGTAGTAGCGCATACCACAGCAGAAATACCAGTAGTAGAGGAAGAGGAAGAAGAGGATAACGATGATGTGGAGGTAACTACTTTCTACGAAGAAGAAGTTGTGGTAAAAGAGGAGGTAATAGAGACTCCTATACCTTCTACTGTAGAAGCTGCTAAAGAGGAGAGCATTGAGGAGGCATTAGTAAATATAAACGAACAATTCGCTCCTGCTAAAATAGAAGATACACTAGAAGAAACTACCATTACTGCTAACTATAAAGTAGAAGAGGAAGTAAAAACAGTAACAGAGAACAAACCGAATACAGATGATCCTTTCTTTGGATTCGACTTCAGTGATGTAGAATTTGTCAGAGTAGAGGATGTTGATAAACAAGAGGTACAGAAGTTTGACACAGAGTTTGTGCCTAAGGAACCTGTTGTAGAAGCTAGCTTTACACAGCCAGAACCTATCGCTCCTGTAGAACAACACATAGAGCCAACTGTGGAAACTCCTGTGCCACAGAGTACACTATTTAATGTAGAGCATACTTCTGTACGCGAACCAAAGATCAATAAGCCTAAGTCTATTAATGATATTTATAGTTCTACTATCGTAGTAGGCTTGAATGACCGTATAGCTTTCGAAAGACATTTGTTTAACGGAAGTGCAGAAGACTTTAATAGAGTATTGTCACAGTTAAATACCGTGAGCTCTTTTGATGAGGCAAATAGCTTAATAGACCATTTAGTAAAACCAGAATACAATAACTGGGAAGGAAAAGAAGAATACGAAGAACGCTTTATGACGTTAGTAGAAAAACGTTTTATATAATTATGGGGAAACTTTACTTGGTACCTACACCAATTGGAAATTTAGAAGATATGACGTATCGCGCAATAAAAGTATTGCAAGAAGTAGATTATATCTTAGCAGAAGACACACGTAATAGTGGAAAACTATTAAAGCATTTTGAAATCTCTACACCGATGTTTAGTCATCATATGCATAATGAGCATAAGACTGTAGAAGGATTAGTAAAGAGAATGCAAGCAGGAGAGACCTTCGCACTGATATCAGATGCAGGTACACCGGCTATCTCTGATCCAGGATTTTTATTGACACGTGCGTGTGTAGAGCAGGGTGTAGAAGTAGAGTGTCTACCAGGAGCAACAGCATTCGTCCCTGCATTAGTGAATAGTGGTTTGCCAAATGATAAGTTTGTTTTTGAAGGGTTTTTACCTGATAAGAAAGGAAGACAGACGAGATATTTAATTCTAGCAGAAGAGACCAGAACGATGATCCTTTATGTATCTCCTCATAAGTTAGTAAAGACTTTAGGAGAGTTTAAAGAATACTTCGGAGAAGATAGACAAGTTTCTGTCTCTAGAGAATTGTCTAAACTACATGAAGAGACCGTAAGAGGTACAGTGGTAGAAGTGTTAGCTCACTTCGAAGCGAAGCCTCCTAAAGGAGAGATCGTAGTGATCGTAGCTGGAAAAAATAAATAAGAAATAAATAGTTATCTTAGCCAGATAGGCTAGTACAGTATAGAGAGAAGCCCATAGCAGATTGTTATGGGCATTTTTTTACTTAAAATTGAGCGATCTGTTCTGTTGGACATTTAGTCTATTAGTACGTTTTTTGATTAGAAGGAGCGACTTCTTCAATACCTCTACAAGAGTACTTCAACAGTTCTTCAAGAAAGAGGCTTCTAAGTAGAGTAATCTTGGGGAAATGTTGAAGAAGTGTTGAAGAGAACGCTAATAACCCCCATGTTCAGTGGCTTAGCAGATAATAGGCTCTAGATGATCTTATGATTTAGTTTTGTAATAATGTGCTGATTATTAGTGTGATAATTGTTTTTATTCGCAATATGAGGTGTGAAAAAAGTGAGGTTTTTTTTACGACTTTTAACCTAAATACAGCTTTACAGTAAGTATTTTGATTAAAAATAGCGCAAAAAAGGTATTGTATTAAACGAAAAAGCTTCTTTCCAGATTGTAAAAGAGGATATTTAGTCAAATAAAGTGTTTTAGACTAAAAAAAGGAATGTACATATAAAGGACTGTTTATAGACTTATGTTTGATGTAGTTGTGTATATATCGTCCTGTTTTTAGAGAAGTGATGTATAGAGATTGTATGTTTAGCGAATATTTTTGTGATTAGGATAATAGTTAGGCTGTACAAGATGGTAAGAATAGGGTTGAGCATCAGATTCTCTTTTTGCATCTTCTTTAAATAGTGAACATTGATTTTTTTTTGATACATTTGATAAAAACAGAACATTATGTCACATAAAGTAACTACAAGTTGGATAGAAAACATGCAATTCGAATCAACTAATCCAAGTGGAGGAACGATTAGAATAGATGCAGGCCCTGAAAATGGAGGAGATAATAAAGGTCTAAGACCTAAAGCATTAATGTTGTCTGCTTTAGCAGGATGTTCAGGATTAGATGTAGCATCACTGATTAAGAAAATGAGATTAGAGGTTGCTGATTTTAAAATAGAGACAGAAGGATTACTTACAGATACAGATCCGGCGACCTATCATACTGTGATAGTAGAATATCACTTCTACGGTGCTAATCTAGATGAAGCGAAGCTAAAAAAAGCAGTAGATTTATCTATAGAGAAGTATTGCGGTGTAATGGATATGTTTAAAGAATTTGCTGAAGTTAAAACTAGTATTCATTATCATAAAGAGTAATTAATGCGCTGGTATTTAAAACAAGATCCAGATGAAAAAATAGTTGCTCATTTACAAGAAGTTTTAGGTGTAGATCCTATAGTAGGGAGATTATTAGCACAGCGTGGGATAGATACCTTCGAAGCTGCTAAGAAATTCTTTAGACCTTCTTTAGAAGATTTGCACGATCCCTTTCTGATGGCAGATATGACAGAGGCTGTCCATCGCATTCTAAACGCGATAAAGAATCGAGAATCTATCTTGGTTTTCGGAGATTATGATGTGGATGGAACTACTTCTGTTGCCTTAATGTATTCATATTTAAAGAGCTTAGGTGCTCAGGTAGATACTTATATACCAGATAGATATAATGAGGGGTATGGTATCTCTTATCAAGGGATAGACTATGCTATAACACAAGGTATTCACCTAATCATAGCTCTAGACTGTGGTATTAAATCTATTGAACATATTCAGTATGCTAAAGAGAAAGGTGTTGATTTTATAATATGTGATCATCACTTACCTGGTGAGACTATTCCTGATGCAGTAGCTGTATTAGACCCTAAACGAGTAGACTGCCTATATCCTTATAAAGAGTTATGTGGATGTGGTGTGGGGTTTAAGTTAATTCAGGCATTAAACACAGTTCAGGAACATCCTTTCTCTTCTATAGAACCTTATCTAGATCTAGTAGCTACTGCTATAGCTGCAGATGTAGTACCTATTACAGGAGAGAACAGAGTGCTAGCGTACTACGGACTTAAGGTGATTAATAAGACTCCTCGTCCAGGTATTAAGGCATTAATGAAATTATATGACTTAGAGACGTATACGATGAGTGATATTGTATTTAAGTTGGCTCCTAAAATCAATGCTGCAGGGAGAATAGAACACGGCAACTTTACCGTGTATTTATTGACAGAAGCAACAGAAGAAGGGGCAAATAAAACAGTCGAAAAAATCGTAAACATCAATGAAGAGCGAAAATCTCTAGATCAAGGAATTACGGAAGAAGCGCTTAAACAGATAATCGATCATAAATTAATAAACTCGAAGAGTACGGTGGTGTACAGTCCATCATGGCATAAGGGGGTGATCGGTATCGTGGCGTCTCGTCTTATAGATACCTATTACAGACCTACTATCGTATTTACAGATAGTGGAGATTACCTAGCTGCTTCTGCACGCTCTGTTAAGAACTTTGATATCTATCAGGCTCTAGAGGCGTGTTCTGAGTATCTTATTCAGTTCGGTGGGCATATGTATGCTGCGGGACTGACGATAAAAAGAGAAAATCTAGATGCCTTTAGACAGAAGTTTGAAGAAGTAGTGTCTAATACGATTCAAGAGACAGACCTTATACCCGAAATCGAGATCGATGCTAAGATCCAGTTTTCAGAGATAACAGATAAGTTTCTACGAATTTTAAAACAGTTTGAACCATTTGGTCCTGGTAATCCTAGTCCTTGTTTTTTGACGAAAGAAGTTTTTGATACAGGATATGCAAAATTAGCAGGAGCAAAAGGAGAACATCTAAAAGTAAGTTTTAAACAGAGAAGAAACCCAGGTTATAAGTTCAGTGCTATAGGTTTTAACCTAGGTGCTCAGTATGAGTATGTAAAAGATAAGCAACACGTAGACATCATTTATTCTATCGAAGAGAACAACTGGAGAAATAAAACTACTATTCAATTGCAAATAAAAGACCTACAGTTGTCTTGGTAATTGAATAAAGTGTTATTTTTATCCTTGATTAAAACTATTTATTAATCCTAATTTTATAAAAGATGAAAATCGCAGTAGTAGGCGCTACCGGTATGGTAGGTGAAATCATGCTAAAAGTATTAGCGGAGAGAAATTTTCCTGTAACAGAATTAATTCCTGTGGCTTCTGAGAAGTCTGTAGGTAAGGAAGTGGAATTTAAGGGTAAGAAGTACACCATAAAGTCCATGGAAGAGGCTGTTATGATGAAGCCGGATATTGCTTTATTTTCAGCAGGAGGAAGTATTTCCCTAGAGTGTGCACCGAAGTTCGCTGAGGTAGGTACTACAGTAATAGATAATTCTTCGGCATGGAGAATGGATCCCACTAAGAAATTAATCGTACCTGAGATTAATGCTGATTCTTTGACTAAAGAAGATAAAATTATTGCTAACCCTAACTGTTCTACTATTCAGTTAGTAATGGCATTATCTCCTTTACACAAACAATACGGGATTAAGAGGGTGGTAGTTTCTACGTATCAGTCTATTACTGGTACAGGAGTGAAAGCTGTAAGACAGTTAGAGAATGAGTATAAAGATGTGAAAGGGGATATGGCTTATAACTATCCTATACACCGCAATGCTATTCCTCACTGTGATGTGTTCGAAGATAATGGATACACGAAAGAGGAAATGAAATTAGTGAAAGAGACGAAGAAGATACTTAGAGATGATACTGTGCTAGTGACAGCTACTGCTGTGCGTATCCCTGTAGTGGGAGGACATAGTGAAACTGTGAATATAGAGTTCGAAAAGGATTTTGACTTAGGAGATGTTAGACAGATTCTTCACCAAACTCCAGGTATCACTGTACAAGATAATACAGATACGAATACTTATCCAATGCCGTTATACGCAGAAGGAAAAGATGATGTATTTGTAGGGCGTATCAGAAGAGACGAGAGTCAGAAGAATACAGTGAATATGTGGATCGTAGCTGATAACCTTAGAAAAGGAGCTGCTACTAATACGGTACAAATTGCGGAGTATTTAGTTGCGAATAAGCTGGTGTAGTCCATTAAAACATAGATATAGAAAGCACTGAGTAGTATACTTGGTGCTTTTTTTGTTTGTAAAGGCTTATTGTATTGTATTTTTATGTAAATTGTTGATAATTTGTGTATAAAAAGTTTTAACTTATCATAAATAAGTCTTTTTATACTAGTTTAATGTTTAAATTTGTAGTATGATTCCCAAAATTCGATTATTATGCGCAGAATACTGTTAGTAGATGACCATCCTCTTATAGTAGAAGGATACGTATTGGCTCTTTCTAAGGATAAATTAGAACTTGGAGAGGTTGTCTTTGAAAAAGCATTTGACTGTTTGACTGCTAAAGAAACAATAGATGCTGCTGTTGAACGCGCGGATTTATTTGACCTTGCTATTGTTGATTTTTCCTTACCGAGTAAGGAAGGGGCACTATTGCGAGATGGCGGGGATATAGTTGCTTATATAAAGAAAGTAATGCCTTACTGTAAGACTATCATTCTGACTGGTCATACAGAAGTGATTACAATATATAATATCGTTAAAAACATTAGACCAGATGGTCTAGTAAGTAAACATGAGATTACACCTGATAACTTATTAGATATTGTAAAACGGGTATTGATAGGAGATCGCTATCAAAGTGATATCGTGAAGCATTGTCTAAATGAGATAGTAAGAAAGGAAGTAATGTATGATGACTATAATAGAGAGATTCTAGTGTTGTTATCTAAAGGATATAAATTACAAGAATTAGAAAATCATATTCCTCTTTCTAATCCTGCAATTAAAAAAAGATTGGCAAAGATGAAGCATGTCTTCGAAGTATCAGATACCGCTAATCTAATACAGCTGGTATTAAAAGAAGGTTTCGTATAAGAAATAAAAAAGCACTCTATGGAGTGCTTTTTGTTTACTAAAGGATGTTGTTCTATTATTTTTATTTGTAATTGTTTGTAACTATGATATTTGTCATTTTTTTACTAAGTGATCAATAGTACTTTTAATCTCGAAAAAAAGTTTAGATATGAAAATAGAACAGATATATACAGGCTGTATTGCACATGCTGCTTATTATGTAGAGAGTAATGGTGAGGCGGCAATATTCGATCCTCTCCGAGATGTAGAACCTTATCTAGAAAGAGCTAAAAGTGATGATGCAGTCATTAAGTATGTATTCGAGACACACTTTCATGCAGATTTTGTGAGTGGGCATTTAGATATTATGGAGAAGACAGGAGCTAAGATAGTCTTCGGGCCTACTGCTGCGCCTAGTTATGAAGCTATTATAGCAGAAGATAATCAAGTGTTTAAGCTGGGGAACATTCAGATAAAAGTATTGCATACTCCTGGGCATACTATGGAGAGTAGTACTTATCTTATTATAGATGAAGAAGGAAAAGAGCATGCGATCATTAGTGGTGATACACTATTCATCGGAGATGTAGGTCGTCCAGATTTAGTACAATTAGTAAAATCTGAGATTACAGAAGAAATTTTGGCTAGGCATTTATTCCAATCTCTTCGTAACAAAATCATGGTATTACCTGATGATGTAATCGTGTATCCTAATCATGGTGCAGGATCTGCATGTGGTAAAAATATGAGTAAGGAGACTGTGGATACCTTAGGTAATCAGAAGAAGACTAACTATGCACTACGCGCTGATATGACAGAAGATGAGTTCGTAGTAGAACTATTGACAGGATTAGCAACACCACCTCAGTATTTTCCTAAGAATGTGCTGATGAACATTACAGGATATGAGCAACTAGATAGTATCTTAGATAGAGGTAAAAAACCGATGAGTGTAGATGATGTGAAGAAACAAATGATGAAGAAGGAAGTTATTCTATTAGATACACGTATGCCACAGGCGTTCTCAGAAGGCTTTGTACCTAGTAGTATTAATATCGGGCTAAATGGACAATTTGCTGTTTGGGTTGGCGAATTGATAAAAGATATAAAGGCACCTATTGTTCTAATCACTGAACCAGGCAAAGAAGAGGAGAGTATAATCCGTCTATCACGTGTGGGGTATGATAATGCTATAGGATACCTAGAAGGAGGAATCGAGGCATGGAAAAGAGCAAATGAACCTATTCAAACTATTACTCGTATAACGCCTCAAGAGATGGATAGACTCTATCTAGAGGATAAAGGAGTACTGTTAGATGTGCGTAAAATAAATGAGTTTAAGTCAGAACATCTAGAGGATTCATTAAGTATTCCTCTGAATGTATTAGAAGAAAAAATAGATGCGATATCAAGAGAAAAGAAGTATATCATCTACTGTGCTGGAGGATATAGAAGTATGATGGCAGCATCGATATTATATAAGTATGGAATTACTAATCTGGTGGATGTATTAGGGGGATATAATGCAATAAGCAAAGAAAGTACTTTAGATCATACAGATTTTGTGTGTCCTACATCTATGTTATAACGATAGTGATATTGTTCTCAGTGTTGGTTATAAAGATTAGTTAGTTTAGATGTTGATTAAACACAGATGAGAACAAAGGAACGAAAAGTTTAAAAAAAAGAGAAGAAATTATGCTGAAACAGAGTAGGTATTTATAGCTTTGTTTATCATAATAGACGTAATATGGCAAAAATAGTAGGGTTAGTAGGTGTAGGACTAATTGGAGGGTCTATCGTTTTAGATCTTAAAGAAAAAGGATTTGTGACTAAAGTATTGGCTTCAGATTTATCTGAGCGCAATGCTAGTAAGGCATTAGAACTGCGTATCGCAGATGAGATTGTAGAACTAGATGTATTAATAGAACAATCAGATATTATCATTATAGCAACGCCAGTGAACGCCAGTGTAAAACTGGTGTCGTATGTGTTAGACAGAGTAGGAGATGGACAGTATGTAATGGACGTAGGATCTACAAAGTCTTTGTTAGAAAAAGAGATAGAAGGGCATAGCAGAAGAGGACAATTTGTAGCAACTCATCCGATGGCTGGTACAGAGTTTAGTGGGCCTGAAGCTGCATTTAAAGGATTGTTTAAAGATAGGGTAGCGATCATCTGCAACCCTGAAAAGTCTAATCCTAAAGCATTAAATGCAATCTCTGAATTATATTATCACTTAGAGATGCGTATGATCTTAATGGATGCTGACTCGCATGATGAACATGTGGGATATGTCTCTCATCTGTCTCATGCTATATCTTACGCACTTGCAGTAGCGGTCTTAGACAAAGAGAAAGACGATACAGCTATCTTTAATTTAGCGGCAGGAGGATTTGCCTCTACAGTTCGATTGGCAAAGAGTTCTGTGGATATGTGGTTGCCTATTTTTGAACAGAATGCGGAGCATGTATTGCCTATTTTAGATACGTATTTAGAAAAGCTAACTCAGTTCAAAACATATTTAGAAGCAGGAGATACTAAGGGATTGGCTGGTTTTATAGCAGAGGCTAATCGCATCAAAGATAAATTGAAAAAATAAGTAGATCGTGCTTGAAATAAAGCAGTTTTGATTAACTTGTTAGTGCAATAAAAAATAGACATTATGATTACACATATAGTGATGTGGAGGCTGAAAGATGAAAATAAAGAAGCCAATAAATTAGAAATAAAACGACTATTAGAAGATTTAAAAGGAAAGATAGAGGTGCTAGAATCTATAGCTGTATCATTTAATGATCCTCAAGCAGATCCTAAAAACTTCGAAGTGATTTTACATACGACATTTAAGAACCTTCAAGATTTAGATGTTTATGCAAAACATCCTGAGCATCTAAAAGTAGTAGATTTTATTAAATCAGTAGTAACAGAGAGAGTAGCAATAGACTACTAGTAATGTATAATAGTACAACTTTTTTGTGTAAAAAGTTAGTTATTTAGTTATCGATTTTAGTTTAAAAGCAGTTTGTCCAATGTGATAAGCTGCTTTTTTTATTGGTGCAAATAATTCGGTTGAAGACTTAATGACGTAAAATAAAAAAGCTCTTAGAGTAGTTCCAAGAGCTTTTAGTATTGTTATTCTTCCATCTCTCCACAGATAGGAGTCTCGAAAGCAGTTTTAAAGTCTGTTAAGCCTTTTTGTTTGAGTAAGAACATCAGCTTAGTGATGGCAGCCTCTGTGGTGATATCTTTACCAGATATAACACCTATTTCTTTTAGCTCTGTACTTGTCTCATATTTCCCCATATGTACACTACCACTAGAACACTGAGTAACGTTAATCACTTTAAGTCCCTTTTTAATAGCTTGTCCTAATGTTGTTAAGAACCATGCTTCAGTAGGAGCATTACCAGCACCATAAGTCTCAAGTACGATTCCTTCTAGGTCTTTAATGTTTAGAATAGCCTCTAAGACATTCTGCTGTATACCAGGGAATATCTTTAGAATCATCACATTGCTAGACATCTCTTTGTGTACGAGTAATGGTTCTTGGGTATGTGTATAGTTGAGTAGAGGTTTGTTGATACGCAGGTTCACTCCTGATTCTGCTAAATGAGCAATATTAGGAGAGGTAAACGCATTAAATAACTCAGCACTTACTTTAGAAGTCCTATTTCCTCTGTATAGTTTGTATTCAAAGTATAAACATACCTCTTGAATAACAGGGGTATTGTTTTCTTGTACAGCAGCTACCTGAATAGCCGTTATAAGGTTTTCTTTTGCATCTGTACGCAAGTCTCCAATAGGAAGCTGAGAACCTGTTAGAACAACAGGTTTGCGCAAGTTCTGCAGCATAAAGCTTAGTGCAGATGCTGAGTATGACATCGTATCAGAACCGTGTAGAATAACGAATCCGTCAAACTTATCATAGTTCTCTTCTACTACACTTGCCATCTTCACCCATAAGGCAGGGCTCATATCAGAAGAGTCTATCGGTGTTTCGAATGAATAGGTCTCTATCGAACACTCAAGCATGTGTAACTCAGGTATACGCTCTACTAACTGATCAAAATTGAAAGCACGTAAAGCACCTGTTTTGAAGTCTTTTACCATACCGATAGTTCCACCAGTATAGATTAAAAGAATAGCAGGACTATTGTTCATTACTCAATTTTAATTTGTTAATAACAGGATTAGCATACATAGCTAAGAAGCCATCTACGATTATTTTGTTTTCTTTATCTACGCGTAGTTCAAGACGTCTTTCGAATAGTTGCCTCTCTTTTTCTGTATATTTATCAGCGAACTTATTGCTGTTATGCATGATGTCATAAGCAATATAGTTAGTTGGCCATAAGAAGTAGTTAGCGATAATCGACTTATCTATTTCTGTAGCTACAGCTTGCATCTGTTTATTAGTTTTCTCTACAGTGTTTTTAATATTATCTAATTCTTGGTCTAGAACATCTCCTACATGGATATGAATACCACGTTTTTGACCGATGATACCACTGTATAAGTTGATAAAGTCTTCATTCTTATCTTTGATATATACTTCATCATTCGCTTTAGCTAATAGCTGAGGCATCTTCAGTGCATCCGTAGGATCATACTCATACGAGATAGATACAGGTACTATCTTCACTTTTTTGAAGTAGTCCATTAAGTTAGCCTCATCAGAAGCCATTCCGATCATCTTTAGAACTCCCTGATGAGTTGCGTCATTACCATCCTTAGTACGTCCTTCCCTCTGTGCTATCCATACAGATCTGTTCTCCTCGAATAAAAGATGTTGTATATATTCAGACATTAGTTTAGAACTTTCTAATAGCTCTCTAGGTGGTAATCCACGTTTAACTAAGAAGTTTCTATTTACTTTAGCGAGTGCTAGTAAAAAAGACTTTTGTACTAGGTTATCCCCTATAGCAGAGGCTGTCATAACTAATTTGTTGTCTTTAAGGGCAACGTTGAGAAGAGAAGTATCCATAAGGATATCTCGATGGTTAGATACGTATAGATAAGCTGTGTCTTTATCTAATTTGTCAAACCCCGAAGTGGTCAAACCATTAGAGCTTTTCTCTAGGATTCGCTGAATAGAGTGGTAGGCAAAATCATCTTGAAATTGTTGAATAGATTTCACTTCCTTTAAGGCATTCATCCATTCCTCTTCCGTTTTATTAGGAAAAGTATATCCCATTAACGCTTTTATCATTGGGTGTTTAGAAATCTGTTGTAAGACTTCGTGTACCTCGTGATCGTGGTAGTGGCGTATAGAATCAAACTTAGACATTAGTGTAATGTATTATTATAAACAAGTTATGTTGTTTTCGTGTTTTAAACTCCAAATACAGCTACTGAATTCGCTGTAGTTTGTTTTGCTATCTCTTCTAGAGGCAGCGCGTAAATATCGGCTAATTTTTCTGCAATATTTACGATATATGCACTTTCATTTCTTTTTCCTCTAAATGGGACAGGTGCAAGGTACGGAGAATCAGTTTCTAATACGATATGCTCCAGCGGTATTTTGTTTAAAAATTGGTCTATTTTACCATTTTTAAACGTAGCTACCCCACCTATACCTAGCCTTAGGTTATAGGAAATAGCTTTTAGCGCTTGCTCTTCAGTACCTGTGAAGCAGTGGAATATTCCTCTTAGATCATCCCCTTTTTCTCGTTCTAGTACTTCAAACACCTCGTCAAAAGCATCTCGACAGTGAATATTAATAGGCAATTTATATTTTTTTGCCAATTGTATTTGGTATTGAAAGGCTTCTTGTTGTATGGCTAAAGTACTTTTATCCCAATACAAGTCAATGCCTATTTCTCCTACTGCGTAATAAGTACGACGTTCTAGTTCACGCTCTACATAAGCCAATTCCTCTTTATACGTCTCTGGTTTTACATCAGTAGGATGCAGTCCCATCATAAGAAATACATTATTAGGGAACTCTTGCTCTAGTTCAAACATTGCATTGCTATAGCTTGAATCTATCGCTGGTATAAAAAAACGCGTAACCCCACTAGATATTGCACGATTTATTGTTTCTTTACGATCATCTGCAAAAGCATCTGAGTATAAATGTGTATGCGTATCAGTAAATATCATTCTAATATTGTATTTTTCTATAATGTTAGATTAATGTTACAAAAGTACCTTTTAAAAAGAATTTAAACTACATTTGATTGATGGAAAACATGAAAGATATATTAAAAAAGGGAAGATATAAGAAAGTTAAGTTTAAAATATCTAAAACGAACCACCTTTTTGTCAAAGCTAAAATCAATGGAATACTAGGTGACTTTATCCTAGATACAGGTGCCTCTAATAGCTGTATTGATTTTAGTCATATAGATCATTTTAATATTATTCCTGAGAACTCGTCTACTAAAGCCTCAGGAGCAGGAGCTAATGGAATGCATACCCAAGTAGCCTATCATAATCATTTACAAATGAGCCGTTGGCAGAACAAGAGTTTTAACCTAGTAATTATAGATCTAACTCATGTCAATGTTGCCTTAATAGAGTATAACGTTAAGACTGTACACGGTATTATAGGCTCAGATGTATTACTACAAGGGAATGCAATTATTGACTATAAAGAACAAGTGCTCTATATTCAATAAATCTATTTTCTTGACTTACTCCATTCTTCTGCTACTAGCTCTAATTCTTTATACCAGTCTTCCCCATATTTTCTGATAAGAGGAGCTTTTAAGAACTTATATACAGGTACGCTTAACTCTTGTCCTAGAGTACAAGCATCGCTACAGATATGCCATTTGTGATAGTTCACAGCAGAGAAAGAAGAGAACTCTTTAATACGTATAGGATATAAATGACATGAGATCGGCTTTTTCCAGTCGATTAGACCTTCGTTATACGCCTTTTCTATTCCACATAGTGCCATTTCATTCTCGTAGATAACATAAGCACATTCTCCACCTTCTATTAGAGGGGTTTCGTACTCATCATCATCACCATATACAGATGTACCTTGTTCTTCTATTGCCTTAATACCTTCAGGACGTAAGAAAGGTTTTACTTTATCATATACAGCTTTAAGTATCTCTACTTCATCATCTTCTACAGGTGCTCCTGCATCTCCGTCTATACAGCACTCTCCCTTACAAGCCGAAAGGTTACATACGAATTCTTTCTCTAGAACTTCTTCTGATACGATTGTTTTTCCTATTTGAAACATCTGAATATTATAATTAATTGGCTGCAAAATTACAAATCTTTATGTAATAAAGAGACTTACCCTTTAGATTAACCTTTTTCACTAAGTAATTTAGGATGAATATAAAGTTCATAATATAAGATAGTTGTATCAGATCAGTAGAATAGTGTTAATTACGCTATTATTTTATCTGTTAATATTTTTTACATTATTTCATTGTAGCGCTTATATCTATGAGGTGAGATTCAACAATAGTGATGACTTCTTGATAAAAATAGTAAAAAAACACGACTTATGACTTTAATATCTCGTTGTTAAAATATATAGTGGTAATGTTAAAGGATTGTCCTAGTGGTGGTTTTTTTGTACTTTCGGATGGTAAAATCAAATTCTTTATCATTCGAAATGAAAATTTTTAGTTACATAGCTATAGTATTTGTAGTTGCATTGATTGTATTAAATATCACAATGTTAGACTTTAATAACCTATTCCAAGGGGATAGTCTAATCGCATTAATTGGTATCGTAGCCCTGCTTTGTGCTGTATGCATTTTATTGATTTACCGTACATCTAAAATGATAAACGATAAAACAAAATAAGACCTATGGAAGTATTCGATGTACTAATCATAGGGGGAGGTGTATCAGGAGTTTCTTGTGCACAAGTTATTGGTAGTGCCGTAAAGAAACCTTTTGTAGCAGATAAGAAAGTAGGTATTATTATGCATCAGAAGAGTTCAATGCTTCAAGATGCTATATTCTATAATGCTTACGGGATAAAACAAGGGACTTTAGGAAAAGACCTATTAGAACAGTCTATCGAAGACTTGAAGTACTACAAGCACATTGACCAAATCATTGGCGAGAAAGTTATTTCAGTACAGCAGAGAGATGGAGTATTTGAAGTTAAGACGAATAAGGAAGTATACTATACTTCACTTGTAGTAGTAGCTATTAATTCTAGTCCTACCTTTGAAGTAGAAGGACTAATGGAATATGTGATACCACATAAGAAATCATTAGCTGCTAAGAATAGAATACAGTTGAAAAACGAAGATCACTTAGTAACAGAAGGTGTTTATGTGGCAGGCACATTAGCAGGACATAGAAGTCAGCTAGCGATAGCTGCTGGTAGTGGAGCTGCTGTAGCTACAGACATTCTGACGTTGTGGAACGGAGGAATAGAAACTCATAGCCACGATAGTACTAGAGTGAAGTAATAAGATAAAAAAGAGAGGTAGTTTAATCCAGATTAAACTACCTCTCTTTTTGTATTGATATATTTTAATAAACCAACCCTACGTTATCTATCCATAAATGGCTATCCGTATTACCGATATACGCACCACCATTACTAGAAGAGAATTGTACGATTAGGTGAGTTACCTCGTCATCTGCAGTACCCCAACCTTCTTCTATGATCGGCACCATTTTACCTTTGCTATTTCTAGTGTAGTATGCATTGCTACCTGTTCTAAGTGCCATGTGAGCGCCATAGTAACTCTGCTTTGTGATATCGCCATAGTTTACAGTCAGACGGTGTTTATTTTGCCATGTTTTTACAGATTTATCCATCAGTTCCCATCCCGTACCTATACGTTTAGCATATACATTACCATCTTTGTCTTCCCATCTCTTTTGTAGCAGAATCTGTATCTCAGCCTTATCATTTCGCTTAGCATCAGTTCCGCTTCCCATACCATTCACACGTTTAGAAGGCCCACCAGTAGTTACTTTATAGTCGAACTGTAGTGCTTTAGGTTTTTTAGTAAAAGGAATACCTGTTACTAGTTTACTTTGAGGGTTTTTAGTATCTGTGATAGGTTCTATCATTTCTCCTAAGAAGATTGTCCCACTGGCTAGTACATTGATATTAATTACCCCTAGTACTTTCACTTTCTCTATACGTGTCTCTAGACGAGCAGCGTACCCATTATCTCTTTTTTCTGGGAATACTGTTACACTCCCTTTCGTTATACCACTTACAGTAGCTAGTACAGATGAGGTAGCCCATGGAGACTTTTTATTCTTGTAAGGCGTATTGTCCTTTAATGTATCTTTTGTTTCAGTGATCTCGTATAGGTATTGTGTATTACCCCCGATGATAAACGATTCTTTAATCTCGCGTACCATCCAGTGATCCATATTACCTAGTCTTATAGGTTCTACTTTTTCACTCTGTGCAGTAGCTAGCAGTGGCATAGCACACATGGCTAGGGCTAGTATTTTTAGTTTAGTTTTTTGTATCATTGTTTTGTTGTTTATTCTTTAATATTATTCTTTTTCAGCATTTCGAAATCTTCTTTCTTCAAGTTCATTTTAGTATAAGGAACAGCGATATCATGGTCATTTAAGTACATACGTGCTTCTGCATTAAAAGCTCTATTGACTAATGACAAGTCTTTTTCTAGATAAGAAGTACGGATATGTGCTGCATTAATCATCGTATGGAATACTGCATTCGTAGAGATAGGTTTGTTTTTATTCTCCTGCACTGCCGTCATTCTCTTTTCATTATTGGCGATATACTCATCTGAGAACCACATTAAGAATGGTATTCTTAGCTGATAGTAGGTAGGACTTGGCGATGCGTGTAAGAACCTATTTCTATCATCGTCGAATAAGTCCTCTCCGTGATCAGAAGTATATAGCATAGCTACTTCCTCATTAGTCTGTTTCAGGGCTTCTATCGTTTTAGCTAAGAAGTGATCTGTGTATAAGATAGAGTTGTCATACGCATTGACTAGATGTTCTTTCTCCGATTTCTTTACACCACCTATCTCATCAGGAGTGAACTGTCTGAAGTCCTTAGGGTAGCGCTCCATATACTTAAAGTGTGACCCATAGGTGTGTAATAAGATGAATAGATCTCCTGTAGTCTCCTGTATGTGTTTTTGCATTAAATCTACTAATTCTTCATCATAGTGATTCTCTGTCATACGTGTATGGCTATCAGTAGTGCGTATCGTCTTATAGATATCTGCTTCTTTAGTGAAGTATTCTATAAACGAAGAGTTCTCTGCCTGATTAGACAGTGATATAGTGGTAAAGCCAGCTTCTTTAAACGCGTGTACAATACCTTTTTTGACATAGATAGAATTATAGTTCTCTGCCTCTGCCTCTGATAAGATGATTGAGACACTCTTATGAGTCGTATTCGATTGTGTTAACGCATCTTTGAACACGACCAAGTTCTTCTCAGTCTTTAATTTCGGATTAGTTTCTCTATCATATCCATACAGAGACCAGTTGTCAGCTCTACTTGTCTCACCTATGATCAGTACGTATATCTGTCTTTTATTAGTAGAGATGCTGTCTCTAGTAGCTTTAAAGGTAAAGTCTTTAGAGGTCTCCGGGTATCGATTGACCTTATCCCATTTATTCACAGCGAATCCTAGGTTGTGTAACGCATTGATAGGATACACATCTTGGTTAAAAGCAAATGTACCTGTATTCTTATTCGCACTGAAGAATGATAATACTAGTGAGGCTATTAATAATAGCACAGCAGGTAATAGAGTTTGTCTTCTAAAGCTCCAGCCTAAGAAGTTCTTTCTCTTCCACTGAAGTATAGCGAATACGATAGGTGGAATGTATAAGAAACACACAAAGGCAATAGAAGGCAATAGACTACCGAGTAGTTCATTTATTTCAGAAGTATTCGTGGTTGCTACGTTTAGAAACATATCTGCTGCTATCACATCTTCTCCGAATAGATAGAATAATACAATCTGGAAAGCGTGTAAAAACAAGAATGGAAAACATAATAGTAACCATGCTCCTGAATTTTTAAAAGCAGAGAATATCGTCATGAATAGCCCCAATGGAAACAGTATGACTACAATCTTACCTAGTATATCGACTGGTTGCGTAAAGACAAAGTAAATACTCGGAACCATATTGACAGCAATATAGAACCAAAACAAGGCTATCGGGTTATTTATGACTCTACTAAAGAATCCTTTTTTGTTTAATTGTTCAGTCATTTTATCCTTTAAAACGATTCATAGATATTAAAATAGAAACCACTCTGACCTTTACCAAAACCATAGTCAAGACGTACGTTTACTCTATTTTTAAACTCCCATCTATATCCTATACCATAAGTAGGTAGTGTATGGCTCCAGTCAAACTTTTCCATATTCTTGAACACATTACCTGCACCACCCCATACTGCTACACCGTGTCGATTATGTATTTTTTGTCTTAGCTCTACCTGTGTATTGATCTGTTTTCTATCTCGATATTGCCCACTGTAGTACCCTCTCATCTGTCTAGCCCCACCTAGTTTAGAAAGCATTGTCCATGGCACTTCACCATTGTTAAACTCTCCATTTAAGTCGAAGGCTAGTAGACCACCCTTCCACACTTGTTGATATGCACGTGCTGTAAAGTTAATCTTTCCGAAGTGCTTATTGCTTCCCAGTGTTTTTGGGAAAAAAGTCTGCTCATATTGGATAAAGATTCCTTTACTCGGGTTAGGGATAAAGTCTCTACTGTCATATGACGCGATAAATCCTCCTCCGATAGCTGTATCTTTAGAGTCTGTATCAGGTCTCACTTCCGTATCTTTAAAGTTTCTACTCTGAATATTCTGAGCAGAAAAGACTAGTCCTACATACGTATTAGGCAACACTTTTCGCAATACATCAAATTTCAAGCCTAAGTGATATTCGTCGTATTTCACATAATCACCTTGATTACCTGCTTCATATCCTATGCCATAGTATTTACTAGGCATATATTTAAACGCCATATCGTAGTGAAATCGATAGTCATCATTAGGAAATATCGTTGTATTCTCTACTCCGATAGCAAAGAATCCACTTGTAGTGAAGTTAGTATAAATTGCGACATCAGAAGGGGGTAAATCAAGATTTTCTTTATCTACTCTATACAGTCCAGAAGCGACTATACCTAGTCCTAGTTTAGTATCTACAGAGTAGCTTGGCCCACCTATGAATGAGAGGTCAAATTTGCTCTGTGATTTATCTTTTTTAGCTTCTTCAAAATAAGAAACTACGCGTTCAAAAAATTTCTTTTTAGCAGCCGTGCTATCCCGTTGTTCTTCATTAGAGATTACATCTGCACTTTGTTGTGCAAAAGATACGGTGTTCGTTATCAGTGTGATAGCGAATATTGTTGTTAGTAAGTATTTGTTTATCATATAATAATATAAGCTTGCAAATTTACGCAATTTCTAGGTCTTTGAATCTGGTAAATTCCTAAATTAAAATGATACAAAACGTTTCTTAACTAACTTTTAGAAAGTTTATAAAACATTTAGGTTTTAGCTTTTGCTAACGACTAATAGTTGTGCAAATACTATTACTAAAGAAAGTATTAATATAAAACCAATAATGAGATATTGTAACAACGAAATTTTGATTTTGTGAAATCTCATTGCCTTTAAATATAATATCACGGGAATGACTAATGCAAGTATAACACCTGCTATCGCTGCATACCCCAATGCCAAAATAAAACCCTCTGGGTAGAAGAGTGCAAATAGTAATGGGGGTATGAATGTACAGATAGCCGCCAAAGGTTTGATTAATTTTTTAGACTTATTTTTAAACAGGTCTTTATAGTAATCTAATAGCCCGATGCTTACTCCTAAGAATGAAGTACCTAATGCCGCTGCTGCGAAGAAACTAAATAAAGTCTCTATATACGTAGAGTGCGACAGCTCTCTTATGCTAAGTAATAACCCTTTTACCTCAGAGTGCTCTTGTAATATCTGCATAAAGACGGTCTGATCTAAAGTTCCTAATATAACGATCTGCCAAACTAAATAAATCACTAAGGGTAGTAAGCTACCTAGTATAAAGGCTCTTTTTAATAGCCTCTTATTCCCCTCTAGATAATCAACGATACTCGGGATGCTTCCATGAAAACCAAAAGAGGTGAATATCGCTGGGATAGACATAATCACTAGACCTTGAGACATAGGCATGTGAAGTAGATTTGCCCCTTCTATCAGAGGAGTCATAACGATCACTAATAGCGCTAAGAAGATAAGCTTCCCCGTAAAAAGAATACGAGTGAACCAATCTACCCATCTCGTCCCAATAATAACAATAGTACTGAATATAGCAGAGAAGATAAGTACAGCTAAGCGATCATCTAGATTAGTATCTAGTAGCAGGTCTATATTTGTCTTTAGGATTGTCCCTCCACCAGACATATAAGCAGCTGTCAGCCCATAGATTAAGAACATCAGACTTAGCCCAGCTATTCGGTTCACAGTGAATCCTGCATACTTTCTAGTCAAGGTATCAAAGCCATCTTTAGGACTGTTAAAATCATAGATGCGAACCATCAACAATGCTGTGTAACACATCGCAAACCAAATGATAAATAGCAGTAAAGTAGCTCCTATAAAGCCTACGCCTGCTGATGTGATAGGCATAGCTAACATGCCTCCACCGATAGAAGAACCCGCTATGATTAATATACTACCTAATAGTCTGCTATTCATTATTAATGATTTTTTATGAAAAACAAAGGTAACAAAACACAAACGATAATTTTTGGTTTAACCTGAACACATTTGTACAGCTAAGAGTAAGATTATAATCAATAACTGTATAGCTATAGTAGGACGAGGCATTCAAAAATAGCAGTGGTCGCATAGTGATTGGATAATGATCGGATAGTGGTCGCATAGTTTTGGCTAATTTTTATGCGATCACTATGGGATCATTATACCAGCATTGCGCTATCATACTATTAAAGGACTGAAATAATTTAATATTGCTTACAGTGTTTCATAGTGGAGGATGTTTTACTGTTGTTAGAAGATTTTATGTTAGTTTATGATTTTGAATTAAACTATGTTATGTATAGAGAATGCTAGGTTTGCGAGAAGTATTGATTTAGAGTATGAAAATGAATTTACACCTTGCTAAGAGGGGATATTAGTGAAATAAAAATTAGAAGTGAAATGAGGTTCAATATGAAGTAATTATTAAATATTATCATTCATATTGTCTATTTCTAGCATTCTTGTCTATATTTGCAGTATGCAAGCAAAGAAAAACATAGCAAGAATATTGTTGGTGGTAGCCATTATGTTTACCATCGTTTTTCAATTTGTGCATAGTTTTGAGCATATTGTTTCTTCAGTAGAGTACGAAAGAGAACACAGTACGCATGCTCATTTTAATGAAAGTAGAGGAGACTTATCAGATCAACTTACTTTTAAAGAAGCACATGGTCAGCTAGACAAGTGTTTTGTCTGTGATACTATACTTAATCCTGCTATCACTTCAGATATATTATCTGTAGAGTTTATCATTTATGATGTAGCGAGATCTGTTCAGGATATTGTATCGCTATCTATTGTACCTCTTTCGCAGGTATTCTTTTCCCTTAGGGCACCCCCTGTATTAGCATAAATTATTGATTAGATCTCTTGCAATCTTTGCAAAGGGATAGATTATTTATGTACAATTAAATTATTAGCGATTAAATGAGAATATTTATTCTTATGCTTTCACTAGTGGCTTCTGTTGGAACTTACGCACAACAATATGTTGTAAAGGGTAAGGTATCAGACATATATGGAGAAGCATTAGTAGGGAGCAATATAACTTTTTCGGGATTACAGTCTGGAACTGACCTGAAAGGACAATTTATATCTACACCTGTATCTGCAGGTCAGCACCGTTTATTAGTAGAATACCTTGGTTATAAGACTGTTGATACCTTGCTTACAGTGAAGTCTGATATGTATTTAGATTTGCACCTTAAGGAAGACAATACACTGCTAGACCAAGTAGTTGTATCTACACATGGGCTAAAGACGATTGCGAATACTGAGGTAGTTAGTAATAAGAAGTTAGTAGAGAGTTTTTCGGGCTCATTTGCAAAAACTTTGACATCAGTACCAGGGGTTAATGCTATGGAGATTGGGGCAGGAGCTTCTAAACCTATCATCCGTGGACTTGGTTTTAACCGTGTAGCTGTCGCTGAGAATGGGGCCAAACAAGAAGGTCAACAGTGGGGAGCAGACCATGGATTAGAGATAGATGCTTTCAGCACTGAAGAAGTAGAAGTAATTAAGGGCGTAGGTACTATTGAGTATGGTAGTGATGCGATCGGAGGTGTGATTAAGATCAATAATGAGAAGGTACCAGAGGTTCACTCATTTAGCGGAAGTGCTACTATGTTTGGCAAGACAGTTAATGATTCGTATGGGGCTTCTGTACAGGTAAAGGGAAGAGATGAAAAGTTCTTCTATAAGTTTAAAGCAACAGGTCAAGATGCAGGGGACTATCGTGTACCCACGTCTGAGATAGACTATTTAAACACTGTGATCCCTATCTATGGCAATAGAATGAAGAATACTGCTTCTAAGAACTTTGCGCTATATGGACAGATAGGTTATGTGGATAATAACTTTAAAAATATCTTAAGCATTAGTAATGTTTATGACAAGAGTGGTTTCTTCCCAGGATCTCACGGATTGCCTAATGTGGCAGCTGTAGCAGATGATGGGAATCACCGCAATATAGAATACCCACGTCAGAACGTCAATCACTTTAAGGTGGTGAATACGACTACATGGGATAGTTCATTACAAGACAAGTGGACTTTTATGGTCGCTTATCAAAACAATAGAAGACAAGAGCACAGCTTGTTTCACTCTCACTTTGATGACCAAACGCCACCAAGTTCTAACCCTAATCTAGAGTTACAGTTTGTACTAAATACAGTAGATGCATCTGTGAAGTATGAACATCTATTTAATAACAACCATAAGTTGACATTAGGGGTACAACAGAATTTTCAGAATAATACCATTGATGGATACGGATTCTTATTGCCTAAGTTTAATAGACAGAGTACAGGTGTATTTGGAATGTATGAGTATTTCGTGAATGATAAATTGACTTTAGAAGGAGGAGCGCGCTTTGACTATGCAAGTGTACATGTTAAGCCGTTTTATGATCAATTCTTATTTGACTATCTAAAAGAACAGGGCTATGCAGATCAGCTAGCTAATAAATATGCACAGAGAAGTACGACTACAGATAGAGACTTTAATAGTGTGAATGGAATGGTAGGTGCAAAGTATACGCTAAACGACAACTTTAATTTTGGAGCTACCGTGGGTACTAACTTTAGATTCCCCACTGCTATAGAGTTAGCATCTAATGGTGTGCACCACGGAGCTTTTAGACATGAGAAAGGGAATCCTGATCTTGATCCAGAGAAAGGGATTGCATTAGACTTTAGAGCAGAGTTTAAGACTTCTACGTTTAATACGACATTTAGCCCTTATTTATATTATTTTTCTAATTACATCTACCTAAAGCCATCAGGTAAGTTCTCTATACTACCAGATAGTGGACAGATTTATGAATATACCCAATCAGAAGCTATCATTAGTGGTTTTGAATGGAAAGTAGAGAAACGCTTTTTTGATCGTCTAAATATATCAGCAGTACTTGAGTATATCTATAATCAGCAAGTGTCTAATGGACAGAACGGAGCTTATCCATTGCCATTCACTCCTCCGATGAATGTATTCGGAGAGGTTAGATATAGCTTTAGAGATACGGATTTGTTTAAAGAATCAGAAGTGTACTTTAACGGGAAGTGGTATGCTAAGCAAGAGCGTATAGCACAGGGAGAAGAAGTGACACCTAGTAGCCAGAGCTTCGGTGCTGGGGTGTCTTCTACAGTACAGTTCGGTAAGTTTAAGGCGCGTACTACGCTGTCTATCTCAAATATGTTTGATACGAAGATATTAAATCATACGAGCTTCTACAGACCATTAGGTATACCAGAGTTAGGACGTTCAATCCAATTGATGATACAAGTACCATTCTGATATGACTGATAAGAACATACGTGCTATAGTATGTTCTCTATGGTGTACTTTATTCTTAGTACCCATACTGAACAATACTCTTCACTATGTCATCATTGATCATCACTTTGGGCAGAAGTCAACTCAACTAGAATATGTAGATAGTAATACGATTCACTACTGTGAGCAGTATATATGTAAGCTCTCACCTGCTATAGAACATATAGTAGCGCCTATAGAATTTTGGGAAGAGAGAGTACACGATGAATTAGTAATCGAGGTAGTAGCCAGCTATAAAGAGTGTCTGTTTCCTTTTTATTGGTTAAGAGGGCCTCCTGTAAATGGGTTAACTCATTTTGCACTAGGTAAAAACAAAGACATTTAACTCATCTTCCAGATTGTGATAGATTAAATTAAACAGCACAATCTGGATTTTTAAACATTTAAAAAATGAAACAATTAAAATATATAGCAAGCGTAACTTTATTAAGTAGTATATTATTTACATCATGTCTGAAGAGTGATTCTGATATTGATACTCAAAAACCTGTGATCGTGTTAAATGCACCAGAAGAGGGAGCTAATTTAGAAGCAGGAGAGACTATCCACTTTGATATGGATGTATCAGATAATATAGCCTTAGGGTCTTATGATATTGACATTCACTCAGCAGAGGGACATACACATACGCACAGCGTATCTGTAAGACATGATGACCACGATCATGACCATGATTACGACGATGAAGAGAACGCACACCGCAAATCGTTTAAATATAAAAATAGCTGGGATGATATCTATGGGCAGCGAAATGCACATATACATCACCACGAAATCCTAATAGATAAAGAAGCAAAGAGAGGTGAATACCACTTTGTAGTAAAAGTATTAGATAAGGCAGGGAACCAAGCTATGGAATTTAGAACTGTGAATATTGTAAACCCAGGAGAGGGAGACCATGATCACGACCATGAACACAAGCATTAATAATAGGAAATAATGTTAATATATAGAGAGTAAGGGGGATTCCTCCTTGCTCTTTATTAATTTATGGATATATTTACTAACTTATTATTTAAGAAAACAATAACTAACTTAAACATTTATGAGAAAAACACTTATGACTTTACTAGTTGCTACAATCATAGTTTCTTGTAAGCAAGGAGCTACGGAAGAAGCAAATGTAGAACTAAAGTACCCAGACACTAAAAAAGGTGAAGTAGTAGATACTTACTTCGGTGTAGAAGTAGCTGACCCATATAGATGGTTAGAAGATGATAGATCAGAAGAAACTGCTGCTTGGGTAAAAGCAGAGAACCAAGTTACTTTTGATTATTTAGCTCAGATTCCATTTAGAGATGACCTAAAGAAACAAATGGAAGAGGCATGGAACTATGAGAAGATCGGTGCTCCATTTAAAGAAGGTAAATACACTTATTTCTTTAAAAATGACGGGTTGCAGAATCAGTCTATCTTATACCGCAAAGATGAAGCAGGTAAAGAAGAGGTATTCTTAGATCCTAATACATTCTCTAAAGATGGTACTACATCATTAGGAAGTATTGATTTCTCTGAGGATGGTTCTAAAGTAGCTTACGCTATCTCTGAAGGAGGAAGTGACTGGAGAAAGATTATCGTGCTAGATGCAGAAACAAAACAAGTGATAGGGGATACATTAGTAGACGTGAAGTTTAGTGGGGTTTCTTGGTTTGGTAATGAAGGGTTCTATTATTCTAGTTATGATAAGCCAACAGGAAGTGAATTATCTGCAAAGACAGATCAACATAAATTATATTACCACAAATTAGGTACGGCTCAGAAAGAGGATGCTCTAATCTTCGGTAAAGATCAGAAGAGACGTTATGTAGGTGGAGGAGTGACTAGTGATAATAAATATTTAGTTATTACGGCTGCTAACTCTACTTATGGTAACGAGCTTTATATTAAAGATTTGACTGTAGCGAATAGCCCTATTGTTACTTTAGTAAATAACTTCGACAGCAGTAATGGAGTATTAGATAGTAAAGATGGTAAATTATATATCGTAACAGATTATAAAGCACCTAACACAAGAGTAGTAACTGTAGATGCTAAGAATCCAGGACAAGCGAATTGGGTTGACTTTATCGCAGAGACAAAGAATGTATTGACACCTTCAAAAGGAGCTGGATATATCTTCGCTAACTACTTAAAAGATGCTGTAGCATATGTAGAGCAGTATGACTATACAGGTAAGAAAGTGAGAGTAGTAGAATTACCAGGAGTTGGAACTGTTGGTGGTTTTGGTGGTAAAAAATCAGATACTACATTATACTATTCTTTCACGAACTATATCACTGCAGGAAGTATCTATGCTTTCAATCCAGTAGATGGTACGTCTAAAGTATATGAGCAACCTAAAGTGAAGTTTGACTCTTCTCAATATGAGTCTAAACAAGTATTCTATACTTCTAAAGACGGAACTAAAGTACCGATGATCATTACACATAAAAAAAGTCTTAAGTTAGATGGTAAGAATCCTACTATGCTATATGCTTACGGAGGGTTTAATATTAGCTTGACTCCTTCATTTAGTATTGCTAATGCTATTTGGTTAGAGAATGGTGGTGTATATGCTGTACCAAACCTTAGAGGTGGTGGAGAGTATGGTAAAGAATGGCACGTAGCAGGTACTCAATTACAAAAACAAAATGTATTTGATGACTTTATCGCTGCAGGTCAGTACTTAATTGACAATAAATATACTTCATCTGATTTCTTAGCTATTAAAGGTGGATCTAATGGAGGGTTATTAGTAGGTGCTACTATGACTCAACGTCCTGACCTTATGAAAGTAGCTTTACCAGCAGTAGGAGTATTAGATATGTTGCGTTACCACACTTTCACAGCAGGTGCAGGATGGGCGTATGACTATGGTACTTCAGAAGATAGCAAAGAGATGTTCGAGTACTTAAAAGGATATTCTCCTCTACACAATGTGAAAGCTGTAGCATACCCAGCTACAATGGTAACTACTGGTGACCATGATGATAGAGTAGTACCAGCGCACAGCTTTAAGTTTGCAGCTGAGTTACAAGCTAAAAATACAGGTAATAACCCTATGTTAATTCGCATTGAAACGAATGCAGGACATGGTGCAGGTAAATCTATTGCTCAACAAATACAAGAGCACGTAGACTTACAAGCATTTACATTATACAATATGGGTATCAAGAAACTGAAATAGGAAACAACAGTTTTTAAATCCAATAAAGGCGAGTCAATATTTTGACTCGCCTTTTGTTTTTTTAAGAGACCTAGTTTTATTCGTTTAGTTATAGTTCAGTCCAGTATGTTATTGATTCAGTTTCTCTATTAGGATGAGGTACTAGTTTAGTGCCATCCCAGAAGATATAGATATCACAGTATCACAATATCAGATGTATACCTATAATTTATATTGTTCTCACTTTACCAATTTTGCAATCTTAAGGTGAAAAACGAAAGGGGAATTCTCAATTTGTAACAAACAAGACATATCTTGACACATATTTTAGACTTTTAAAATGTATGTTTGTGGAAATTATAAACAAAAACATGAAAAAATTATTAGCTATATTTATAGTATTAATGTGTGTTATGAGTTTTAATTCTTGTTCAAAAGACGAAGAGTTGAACCCTATTAGTACTTACAGATTAAAAGTAACAACAAACCCTAAAGAGACATATTTAATATTAACTTATGAAGGTGTGGGAGGTAATAATAGATATGAAATAAAAGGTAATAGTGAAATAGAAATTAAACAAAGAAAACATCACTCTACACAAATAAATGTTTTAGTTTCCAATAATCCTAATAATAAAGTTAAATCACCATATATAAAATTAGAGTTATTTAAAGGAAAGAAATTAATAGCTTCGAAAGAAGGTTCTTCTTTTGTTCAATTATCTCATTAATTTTTTTCTTGTTTTTTACAAAGTCTACATCAGTACTTTTACATTAAAGAAATAAAAGTGCAAAAAAGTCTTTGGGCTGACTTTAAAAAGTTAGACAAATTGAAGCAACTTTTTTAATACAAGAGAATGAGACTTACAAGAAGTTACATTATACAATATGGGTATCAAGAAACTGAAATAGGAAACAACAGTTTTTAAATCCAATAAAGGCGAGTCAACATTTTGACTCGCCTTTTTAATTTACATCCTTTTTCTTTATGATGTTTTTATCTTTGGAAAGCCTCCGTCTACACTTAGCTCTGTACCTACGATGAATGAAGCGGCATCAGAAGCTAAGAACATGACTGCTTCTGCTACTTCGGACGCTAGACCGAAGCGCTGTATAGGCACTTGTGGTGCGAAGGAAGTAGTGAATGAGTCTACTTGCTCTTTAGATAAGTTAGATCGGTCGAAGTAGTTCGTTTGGATAGGGCCTGGTGATACAGCATTAACGCGTATTCCTCTACTGATTAATTCTGATGCAAAGGTCTTAGTGAACGATTGCACAGCTGCTTTAGCAGCAGAATAGACACTAGAGTTTTGCATCCCTACTTCAGTGACGATAGAAGTGTTTAGCACGATAGCGCTATCACTAGACATAAGGGGTAAGACCTGCTGTACAGTGAATAGAGTTCCTTTGACAATAGTATTGAACATCTCTTCATAGTGCGTCTCGTCTATTAGTTCTAGTGGAGCATATTTGCCAAAACCAGCATTGACAAACACAATGTCTAAACGAGACGTATAGTGGCGTAATTCTTCCCCTAGACGCATCAGGTCTACCATATTACCTGCATCAGAGACGATACCTATAGCCTGATGACCTAGTTCTGCCACTGTACTGTCTACAGTATGTTTGTTCCTACCTGTGATGATGACCTGTGCACCGTGTTGGATAAATAAGAGTGCCGTTGCTTTACCGATACCACTAGTTCCACCAGTGATAAGCGCTATTTTACCTTTTAGTTTCATTTTACTGTATTTAGAATCCCAAAAGTATATTGACTCTTACTCACTCACAATCCGTTTCTTGCTACTCTGCTTATTCGTATTTATAATTTTTTACACCAGCATTTATTTCTACTTCTATGAAGTTTTGTTCAGGTGGTATAGGGCATGAGTATTTAGGGTTATAAACACAGAAGGGATTATAAGCCTGATTAAAGTTTAGAGTGATAAGGTCTCCTTCAGGTATCTCTAAATCTATATATCTACCTCCACCATAAGTAGTCACTCCAGAAGTAAGATCTGTAAAAGGTAAGAATAGGTGATTAGCATAGTCTTCTTTCTTTAGGATATCTAGATCCTGAAAGACATCCACTTTATGTTCTTTTTTGTCTAATATAAAGTGTAGTTCACCGTATTTGACATAATTCAGCTTATTCGAAGTTGTTGTAGGCATCGTAAAAGGCTTTTCGTCTGGTGTACGAACTAGTTTAGTTTCTACAACATAATCTTCTGTTATAGGGAAGAAATCAAGTCCTTTAAACTTCTTTAGCGCATCCTTAGGTAATGGAGATGTTTTAGAGTCGCTAAACTCCTTGTTGAGTTCTTTTTGGAATACCTCTGCTCTTTCTATATCTGTTTTAGGCTGAGAACACGATACTAGTAGGGATAATACTGCTCCCAACATAAATAGCTTTTTCATATTGGTTATTGTTGTTTGAGGTAAAAGTAACAAAAAAGGTTTGCCCAAAAAAGGCAAACCTTGATATAATGTTGTTTCACTGATTATCCTAAGTGAGAACGTAGCATCCAAGCTGTTTTCTCATGTGCTTCCATTAAGCCGATTAAGAAGTCAGCAGTACTCTTATCATTAGACTCTTCGATAGCATCTATATTCTGTCTGATGAAGGATACGATCACCTCATAGTCTATTAATAACTCTGCAATCCAAGACTTACTATCTGTATCTGTAGTTTTTCTCTCTTCTGTTAAGTGAGTTAGTTTTAAGTAATCTTTTAAAGAAGAAGGAGCGTAGTGTCCTAGTGTTTTAATACGTTCTGCCACAGCATCTACATTCACTGCTAGTTCTGTATACAGTTCTTCGAAGTATACGTGTTTAGAATGGAAGTCTACCCCCGTTACGTTATAATGAGCATTTCTCGCTTTAGTGTAAAGGATAAACTCATCTGCTAATAATTTAGATAGTACTTCTGCATTGAATTGACGTGCGTTGTCTGTAAGACCGATATTTGTTTTCATAGTATTTCTGATTTTTTATTACTATGTAAATGTACAAAATAATATAGGTAATACCATTGATACGTAATTGTTTATATTTATGAAGATATTAAAAATATCTATAAAATTTATAGTGTCCTTATAAGAGTAAACAAAAAAAGGAGCTCATCATGAGCTCCTTTCCGTATTCTATAAATACTATTTTTTTAGTTTGTCAGCTGCATCTTTTAGTGCACCTTTTGCTTCGTCTACTTTTTTCTCAGTAGCTTCTTTCACTTCTTCTACTTTTTTCTCAGTAGCGTCTTTTACTTCTTCTACTTTTTCTTCAGTAGCATCTTTAGCGTTTTCTACTGCATCACCAGCTTTTTTGCTTACTTCTTCGAATTTAGCTTTAGCGTCATCCCAAGTTTTTTGTGCAGCTTCTAAAGCTTTGTTAGCTTCTTCTTGAGCTTTTTTGTCTCCTTTTTTAATAGCTTCTTCTACAGCTTTCTTTGCATCAGCTAGTTTAGTTTCAGCTTCTGCTTTAGCAGCTTCGAATTTAGTTAACTCAGGAGTTTCCTCAGTTGTAGCTTCTGTGTTTTCTACAGCTGGAGTTGTTTCTTCAGCCTTTGTGTCTTTACATGAAGTAGCGAATAATAATCCAACTACTGCGAATGATAACAATACTTTTTTCATAGTAATTTATTTTAGTTCCTAACAAAGTTATAAAAAAACAATGTTAATTCGGTAATTTAAATAGTTAAAATGGCATTACTTCTTCTTATTCTCTTTTTTATTAGCTTCTTTCTTATTAAAATCGAGAGGACCGAAGTTATTCACATAACGAGTGATTGTGTTCTTTCTTTTCGCGATATATGGTCCAGAGTTATTGGCTTTATATCTTCTCGGACTCGGTAGGATCACGGCGATACCTGCTGCTTGATTAGCAGTTAAGTTCTTTGCATCTTTATTATACCAGTGCTGTGCCGCAGCTTGTGCTCCATAGACACCATCTCCCATCTCTATACTATTTAGATAGACTTCTAGGATTCTCTCTTTAGGCCATAAGAACTCTATCAGTACTGTAAAGTAAGCTTCAAAGCCTTTGCGGATATAGCTACGCCCCGGCCATAAGAACACGTTCTTAGCAGTCTGCTGTGAGATGGTACTACCACCTTTGATCTTTTTGCCTTTTTCATTGTTCTTCATTGCTTTCTCGATGGCTTTAAAATCAAAGCCATTATGCGTCAAGAAGTGTCCATCCTCACTAGCGATCACGGCTTTCTGTAGATTGACATTGATATCTTCTAGTGGTACCCATTTGTGCTGTAGTGTCATTGGCTTGCCATCTTTTACCTGTTCGTACAGTCTGATAAACATCAGTGGGGTATAAGGCACAGGGACAAAACGAAAGACTAGTACTGAGAAAATACTCAGTCCAAAAAAGAGAAGTGCTAGCTTTAAAAAGAAGCGTGTTATTTTTCGTATCATGACGAAAGAATGAATATAAAACGGCGCAAAAGTAAATAAAAAAACGGTTGCTAAATAAAAAAATAATACAATAAAAAACTCGCCAAAATAGCGAGTTTAGGTTGTAATCATAATAAGTAATAAGAAAGAATAGGAGTCAAACCTCTCCTTCTATTTTATTGAGGATTAGTTGTCCACAGCGATGCTGTTTTAACCATGGCTCTTCTTGGTAATCTCAATGTAGCTACGATAAGCTCTGCGAAGTCCTCTGGCTGTAAGATATGATCAGGGTTACCATCTGTAAGCCCTAATTCTATAGACATATCTGATGCGATAGTACTTGGCGTTAGCGTACATACTCTAATGTTGTTTTTGCGCACTTCCTTCATTAGTGATTCAGACATCCCGATCACTGCAAATTTAGACGCAGAGTATGCAGACGTAGTTGCATTTCCGTTAAGACCAGCTGTAGAAGCTACGTTAAAGATATCTCCTTCATTCTGATCTATTAAGTGAGGTAGTACTTCTCTAGTCACATTATACACTCCCATCACGTTAGTAAGCAAGATCTCTTCCCAACGCTCAGCAGACATATCTGTGAATTTTCCGAATTCTGATATACCAGCATTGTTCACTAATATATCTACACCTCCTAATGTTTCTATTAATTTAGCTATTTCAGCTTTTACTTTTGCTTTATCCGTTACATCGAATACGGCATAAGTAGCTTTCACTCCTAATGCTTCTAACTCTGTAACAGTTGCTTGTAATGTTTTCTCGTTTCTACCAGTAATAGCAACGTTTATCCCTTCTTGAGCGAAAGCAATAGCGGTAGCTTTACCTAATCCTCTTCCACCTCCGGTGATAATTGCGTTTTTACCTTTCAATTTCATGTTTTTAATGCTTTTGTGTAAATATATGTAAATTAATGAGATATTAGTGTTTTGTAAACGTTAAACTTACTTGATATCTATAAATTTTTCGATAGAATTCCACAAGTTATAACGTTTTATAAGTGCTTGTTTAGAGATTGTGATGACGTCTTGCCACTTCTGTTGATCATCTCCACATAGCTCAGAGATCATCTTCATGGCCATCGGACCATGCTCATCTCCATCTAGTTCGATATGACGTTCGAAGTAATACACTAGCTTTGTCAAGTCTGTCTCAGGGAAGTTTTGTTGAAACCCTTTTAAGATCTCAGTAAACATATCTGGTATCAAATCTTCGCGACCAAATGTGAAGGCTGCTGCGATCTCATGTGCTTTACCCCCTTCGATAGTCTTGAAGGTGAAGTTTAAAAATTCTTTTACCCCTTCATCTAAGTCTGTCTGTGCTATCGCTTCGAAGATAGGTGTACCAGACTTAAGAGTGCGGATAAGTGCTTCGATAGCAGTAGTATCTGCTTTAGCCGTTATCATGGCATCTAAGTACATCTCGAAGTGGCTCAGACGCTGTCCATCATAGGCTAAGTCTGACTCTTCTGCTAATACAATTTCATTGATCAAATAGCGTGTCTGTGGAAACTCTGAGGCAAACCAAGGAGTCGTGGTACAAGTCAATTGTTGTTGTAAGGCTTTAAGCAATGACATAAAATCCCATACCGCATATACATGCCCTTCCATAAATGTACATAAGTGAGGGATAGTCTTTATTTTATTATAAAGAGGGTGTTGAAGTAACGCATTTCTTTCTTCAGCTATCTGTGCATTGATTTCTTGAATAGTCATATCTTCTAAAATTTAGTACAAAAGTAAAAAAGCTTCACCGAAAGGCGAAGCTCTTTGTATAAAGTTTATCTATAAAGATATTTATTACTTAAATGCAGGGAATCCTGTCACATCCATACCTGTTATTAGCAAGTGGATATCATGTGTCCCTTCATAGGTCACTACAGATTCTAAGTTCATCATGTGGCGCATGATAGAGTATTCTCCTGTGATACCCATACCTCCCAACATCTGACGCGCATCACGTGCGATGTCTAATGCCATAGCCACATTGTTTCGTTTGGCCATAGAGATCTGTGCAGAAGTAGCTCTTCCTTCGTCTCTCAGTACGCCTAATCTCCAGGTTAATAGCTGTGCTTTAGTGATCTCTGTGATCATCTCTGCTAATTTCTTTTGTTGTAACTGAGTCGCACCGATAGGTTTGTCGAACTGTATGCGCTCTTTCGAGTAGCGAAGTGCTGTGTCATAGCAGTCCATAGCGGCTCCGATAGCTCCCCATGCGATGCCATATCTAGCAGAATCTAAACACCCTAGAGGTGCTCCTAATCCTGATTTGTTTGGCAATAAGTTAGCTTTAGGTACTTTGACATTATCGAATATTAACTCCCCTGTAGCCGAAGCTCTCAGTGACCACTTATTATGTGTCTCCGGAGTAGTGAAGCCTTCCATACCACGCTCTACGATCAGCCCGTGTATACGCCCTTCTTCATTCTTAGCCCATACTACAGCGATGTCTGCGAATGGAGCATTAGAGATCCACATTTTAGCCCCATTTAGCAGGTAGTGGTCTCCCATATCTTTAAAGTTAGTCAGCATCCCACCTGGGTTAGAACCGTGATCTGGCTCTGTCAATCCGAAGCATCCGATATACTCTCCTGTCGCTAGCTTAGGTAGGTACTTCATGCGTTGCTCCTCATTACCGTACTTCCAGATAGGGTACATCACTAGTGAAGACTGTACTGATGAGGTAGAACGTATACCAGAATCTCCTCTCTCGATCTCCTGCATGATTAGTCCATACGAAATTTGGTCTAATCCTGCTCCTCCGTATTCTGTAGGGATATAAGGACCGAATCCACCTATCTCGGCTAATCCTGGTATTAATTGTTTTGGAAATTCTGCACGTTGAGCGAAGTCTTCTATAATAGGAGAAACTTCTTTCTTCACCCATGCTCTCGCTGTATCTCTAATTAACTTGTGTTCATCACTTAACAAGTCGTCTAATAAGTAATAATCAGGTGCCTGAAATAAATCTGGTCTCATATATCAATATCGTTTTTTGTGGTTGTATAACAAAAATAGACATTATTTCGAATTGACCAATTTTTACCTCTAAAAGAGAATATAAAAATTCAAATAAGCGTCATTTTTATACAAATAATGCTTTATTTCTATCTTTATCTATAGTAGATAGTTCGGGTACAACCTGAATACAGTTCGGTAAACTACCTCTTATCCCAAGTAAATACTGGGTATTACCGAATAGCTTCCGAATAAAAATAAATGAAATAAGCTTAAGGTTATGAATTATAGGTAACTATGTGTGATAAGAAAGCGCATATCTGTGCAAAAAGAGCTAATGAGGTCATTATCTCCATGAGGGGGCAGGGTTATTTGAAATCATAAAGAGGGAGAAGTTTATTCTTTGAATAATATTGTTCTGTATAAGTTGAATTACCTATCTTGTAGAGATTAAATAGTAAGCTATAATGAATAAATTAATGATGTTAATCGCATTATTCTTTTCTGTAGGAATAATGGCTCAAGATAAATTACATGTAACAGGTAAGATTACGGGGATACCTAATGGAGCTAAGCTAATGCTCTCTTATGATAAGAAAGAGATAGAGCTTAAAGCTATAGATGGGGTATTCGTAGTAGAAGCAGAGATTGTTAAAGCGCCTACGCCTGTGTATTTGTCTATCATGAAAGGGGATGATTATGAGTATACTTCTTTTTTCTTAGGAAATGAGACAGTGACTATAGATGGTCGCTTTGACGATTTAAAGAGTCTACAAGCTAAAGGTTCTAGGTATGATACTTTAAGATATGAGAGCGAGATACTAACTAGAGAATTAAGAACTGAACGCCAAATTATCGAAAGTAAGGTGTCTAAAGAAGTAGATAGTGGAATGTCTTATGATAATGCGATGGCACCATACAAGGAGGAATACTTACGTATAGAGCAAAAGATAAAAGACTTAGATTACGAGTTTTTAAAGAAAAATATCAATACGGATTATGGACGTTATTTGGTCGGATTTATAATGCATGATACTAATACCAATCATTATCAAGAATTGTATGACTTAGTAGATAGTCAATATCAAAATACTGATCCAATAGTATTTTTAAAAGCTCTAATAGATAATAAAGTGTTAGTGGAGGGAGATAGTTATTATGACTTTACGGCTTTAGATATGAATGAAAAGAAAGTAACGTTTAGTGATTATTTTAAAGGAAAGTATGTGTTACTTGATTTCTCTTCACCCTATTGCTATTTTTGTCAACAGGCTGTTCCAATAACTTCAAAGTTAGCAAAAGCGTTAGAGGATAAGTTAGTATATGTGACTTATTGTATAGAGAATGATTTACATAGTGTTGAAAAGTATAGAGGTCTAAAAGGAGATCACGGTGTAATAGTTTGGGATAAAAGAGGAATGCAAAGCCCGACAATTGCTAAATACAGAATGAGTGGTACTCCATATTATGCACTATTTAATTCGGAGGGGAGATTATTAAAGATTTTTGATCAAGGGTTAGAAGAGGATTTTGAAGAGCAGTTGAGAGCGTTGATGAAATAGGAGCTTAGTTATATTTATTTGAATGTTTATATTTAGTTGTTATTTAATTATTTATATTGCTGTTACTTAGCTTTAATCAATTTGTGAACTATGAAATATAAGATATTCTATACGCTTTTAATGCTGTGTTCTATAGGAGTATTAGGACAGGAGAAGTTACATATAACAGGAAAACTGGAAGGAATAAGCGATGAGGTAAAGATGATGTTATCGAGTGGTGGAAAAGAACAAGAATTTCGTCTAAAGAATGGTGAGGTAGATGTGTCTATGGTACTAGAAGATGTTCCTAATTATGTGAGATTAGATGCTTATGTAGGAAAAGAGACAAAGAGTACCTTCTTCTTTTTAGGCAATGAGTCTGTAACTATTAATGGTTCTATAAATGATTTTTCAGGTAATCTTAGAGCGATGAATTCTGTGAATGACAGCCTGAGATATGAAAATATGTTAGTTAATAAGCACTTAGTAGAAGAACGAAGTGTTTATATCAAAGAGTATTACCGTCTTTTAGAAGAAGGGAAAGATAAGGATAGTGTAGCGAAGGTGTATCTAAGTGATGAAGAACCTCTAGGTAAGATTAAGAAGTTGTCGAATCTTATTAACAAACAAAATAACGCTTTTATAAAAAAGAATATTAATACAGCTTATGCTCGATACCTACTGCAATATCAGGCTATAGATTATTCATCAGATTATTTAGACGAACTATATGCTCTTATAGATCCTAAGTATTATGATACTAAAGAAGTACAGATGCTTAAGATATTTATAGATCATAAGCTTCTGGAAGTAGGAGATAATTATTATGATTTTTATGCTGAAGATCTACAAACTAAGCAAGTAAAGCTTAGTGATTACTTTAAGGGGAAATATGTATTGTTAGATTTTTCGACTTACCACTGTGGCTATTGTGAAATGGCAGCTCCTAAGACAACTCAGATAGCTGATAACTTGAAGGATAAGCTTGTACATATCACATATTATGCAGGACATGATCAGAAAGATAAGTTTAAGTATTACTCTGAATTTAAAGGGAATAAGGGTATTTTATTAGGTAATAAAGAGGGAAGACTAAGTCCTGTTCTAGCAATGTATAGAAATAAGAGTACACCTGATTATTGGTTGTTTGATCAAGATGGAAAACTAGTGAGGAGATTCGAAGGAATGCAAGGAGAGAATTTTGAAGAGCAGTTGAGAGCGATGATGAAATAGGAGTAAACGATATTACATATAGTAGTCTAGGACAAAAGTCTTATACCATCAAGAAGATTACGTATATTTTCGCTGTGAATAAAACAACACAACAAAATGAGAACTAAAGTAGATTTATCTCAATGGAGTAGAAAAGAGCAGTATGCGTTCTTTTCACAGTTTACAGAACCTTTCTTTGGATTAACCGTACAAATGGATTGTACCACTGCTTACCAAAAAGCAAAAGAGAAAGGGCATTCTTTTTTCTTAACTTATTTATACGACGCACTAAAGGCTGCTAATGAGGTAGAGGCATTTCGATATAGAATAGAAGATAACGAGGTATATCTGTATGATGAGGTACACGCTTCGCCTACTATCAATAGACCGAATGGTACGTTTGGGTTTGCGTATATGGATTACTATAGTGATAAAGAAGTTTTTTTGATTAAGGCAAAAGAAGAGATCGATCGAGTACAGCAATCAACAGACTTCTTCCCAGCATCAAAAGGGGAGAATGTATTGCATATATCTGCTGTGCCTTGGCTTGATTTTACTTCTATGTCGCATGCACGTCACTATGATTTTCCTGATAGCTGCCCTAAGATTTCGTTTGGTAAAGTGATGGAAGAGAATGGTCGTAAGCGTATGGCGGTATCTATACATGGACATCATGCACTAATGGATGGTGCACATGTAGGGGAGTTTGTAAATCGTTTTCAACAACTTTTAAACGAGAAGTAAGATGAGTAAAGTAATCATCCCTGAGGGCATAAAGAAGATAGCGACATTATGTGTGCTTAGAAATGGTAGCAACTTAATGCTGCTAAAGCGTTTAAAAGAACCCAATAAAGATACGTATACTCCTGTAGGAGGTAAGATAGAACCTTTCGAAACTCCTGAGGAGGGTGTGATCCGTGAGACATTTGAAGAGACGGGTATAAAAGTAGAGAAGGTGAAGTTCTGCGGTATACTGACGGAGACTTCTCCTACTAAGTATAATTGGCTAAGCTATGTGTATGTAGCTGATATCGATGCTGTAACTCCTCCTGAGTGTAACGAGGGAACTTTAGAGTGGATAGCGTATGAGGACTTGCTGAATGTACCTACTCCGAAAACAGATTGGTTTATCTATAAATACATATTAGAGAGTAAGCCTTTTGTGTTTCACGCATTATACGATGGAGAGTTGAATTTGTTAGAGATGAAGGAGGAGATAACAGGTTTACAGTTGTCAGTTAACGGTTAACAGTTTTTGCCTATGGTATTAGGTATAGGTTTACTGTAGAGACGCAATATTTTGCGTGTCACATAAAGCAGGTAGATACATAATTAAAGAAATGTAAAATGTATTAAATCAGTGTAATTGTTTGAATACTAATGTTTTTTTTTTGTTTGTATTGAGTTTTAAAATGTAATTTTGTTTTAGGTATCAAACATCTGAAATGGGAAAAAGAAAGCGGATTATAACAAAGAAACTCAATCAGAATTTAGAAAGTGATTCATATGCTTATGTTGTTAATAATGCATCTGTCCAAACAAGAAAGTTAAAAGTAGGAGATGTTGGTTTTTTTGTCACAATCTATGGGGATAAACATTATATTTTGCGTTTTTCAAGTGAGGATGATTCAGGAAAAAGAAGAGAAGGTATATCTATTCAAGAAACTGTAAGTCTTGTTTTTAAGTCAATTAAGCATATTATTTACTATATTTTTAAAGAGAATAGTTTTAATCCTATAAATTTTCCAACTTCTTCTGATCGAAAAAAACGTATTGTATTGATAAATAAGTTCGATACAGAAAAAGATTTAAATGTTGTAGTTGAGATTCATTTTGATAGTATCGATGTTTATGAGTTTACTATTATTACTGCAATGAAGGTAGATGATTTTAATATTGCTGACGGACAGTTTTACATAGAGTTTTGTGAAGAAAATTCTATACTCAAGCAGTTTGTACGTAAATCAGAAAAAATAATCGATTGTTATAATAATTAAAAACTATAGCAGAAGATAATAATTATAAATACTAAGTATCAGTGAATTATATTTGATTGATTTAAATTTTATATATTTGTAATCAGAAAAAGATAATTGAATAGGACGATAATCTGGACAGTAGAAATACAGGATTTGACTCTGGACAATTCAATATAAAAAGCCCTACTATGACAGTAGGGCTTTTGCTTTATATTAGTTTATTTTATTCTGTTTTCTGCGTTTTCTGATACGTCTGATGATAAAGATTAGTCCGATTGAGATTAGGATAAATGGCCAGATATAGAATAGTCCTATCACAAATGATAAGAGATTACTCCATCCAGAACCAAAGGCAGATGATACTTCGTATCCAAAGCCTGTTGTTGACTCTCCTTTTTCATAGAAAGTTACCGTAAGGGTACTTAGCGATATTCTACTCTTTAGATATTTTAATCGCCCTTCAAAAGATTCTATATCCGCACGTAGAGCCCCCAGTTCTCTTTCTATTCTTAGAATGTCATCTATTGTATTGGCGCGTTTAAGTAATTCTTTATAGCGCTCTTCTATTTCTTTCTTCGTCTTGATTCTCGCTTCTACATCGATGAATTCTTCGGTTACATCTAAGGCATTGATGTTTTTGCTGTCTACTTTAGTGGCAGTCTGTGTAACTCCTTCTAACAAGGTTTCGAAGTTCTTCGCAGGTACGCGAATCACAATGGTATGTTCAGTGCGATTGCCGTAGACATTTGATGTGTCTTGTGATAGATATCCGTTGAGTTTTTTGCTACTTGCTACGATGTTAGCCCGAGTTTCTTGTGCATTCGAAGTTTCGAAACGTATATTTCCCTCTTTGACTATCATGCGTTCAGGTACAGTGATGTCTTGAGTAGAATCTGTAGATTGTGGTGCTTCAGTAGTGGTTTCTGCAGCAGCATCTGTTGTGCTGATATCTTCTAAAGCAACAGCAGAGGCTTCTCCGTATTCTGCTGATTTAGAGCAAGAGGCTAATGTTATGAATAACATTAGAGTTAATAGTTTGAGTGTCTTTTTCATGTTTTTTATTAACAAATGTACACTATGATTTGATATATAGCCTATTAGAGGTTGAAAATATTGTTTTAAATCACTGATTATAGGGAGGAGTTTAATTGAGGATAGACAATTAGGAATGTTTTATATTGCCCTATTAGATATAGTGTCCCACTTTCTGCTACTAAAAGTGACTAAATGATATCATTCATAATCAAAATAGTCAGTATTAAAAAGAACATTTGATAAGAGAAGTACTTTTGGAGGGTGATTGATAGTGTATCAGTTACCCTTTAAGTTCACTTAGAGGATGTTCTTTGAAATATTGTTTTATGGTTAATAGTGGATTGTGGTTACTGTGTGGAGTTACGTGTGAGATGCTTCATTCTTCAGCATGACAAGGATGGTGGATGTACGTTGTGGAAATAGGGCTTGTATATGAAACTAAAAAAACCTCTTGCCTAAAGACAAGAGGTTTATCACAACCAAAAAATTATAAATAACGAGCTTATTAGTTTACGGTCTACAAATGGTCAACCGTTCACTGTTCTCTAAACTGTTGCAAGCTTAATGATCTTCTTGATATTGTCAGATTTACCCATAGAGTAGTAGTGTACGATAGGGATACCTGCGTTTATCAATTCTTTTGACTGCTGTGCACACCATTCAATACCGATCTCGCGGATAGCAGCATTGTCTTTTGCTTTGAGTACCTCAGCAACCAAATCATCTGGTAAGTCAACTTTAAAACGTTGAGGTAGCAGATTCAATTGGCTTAGGGTAGCTAATGGTTTTAGCCCTGGGATAATCGGCACATCAATACCGATAGCTCTACATTTCTCTACAAAGGCGAAGAACTTACTGTTGTCAAAAAACATCTGTGTAACGATGTATTCTGCTCCGTTGTCTATCTTCTGCTTTAGGTATTTTAAGTCTGTATCAAAGTTAGGTGCTTCCATGTGTTTCTCAGGATAGCCTGCTACTCCGATGCAGAAGTCAGTCTTACTGGTATTCTCAAGCTCTGGGTCTAAATAGATACCTTGGTTAAGTTCACTGATTTGAGTAACTAATTCAGAGGCATATTTGTTTCCTTTCGGTTCGGGTTTAAAGTAAGTCTCGTTCTTCACAGCATCCCCTCTAAGGGCTACAACATTATCTATCCCTAAGAAATCAAGGTCTATGAGGAAGTTTTCAGTGTCTTCTTTGGTGAAGCCTCCACACAAGATGTGTGGTATAGCATCCAACTTGAATCTATGTTGGATAGCTGAACAAATACCGACAGTTCCTGGTCTTTTTCTGACAACTCTTTTTTCCCACAGTCCGTTGCCTGCTTCTTTGTACTCATATTCTTCTCGATGATACGTTACGTCTATGAAAGGAGGGTCAAACTCCATTAGCGGTTCGATAGAGTCAAATATTCCTTGAATATTTTGCCCTTTTAAGGGAGGTAATATCTCAAAAGAGAATTGTGTTTTACCGTTTGCTTTTTGGATGTGTTCTATTACTTTCATGATTCGTTCGTCGTTAATTTATTATTTTGTGCTAAGTTGGGTGACAGCCAACGTTCAGCTTCTTCTATTGTTATGTTTCTTCTCTTAGCATAGTCTGCTAATTGATCTTGTTCTATTTTACCTAATCCAAAGTATCTACTCTGTGGGTGGGCAAAATAATAACCCGATACTGCGGCGGCAGGGAACATGGCATAGCTCTCTGTTAAACTAACACCAATGCGTTCTTCAACTTGTAGGAGTTTCCATATTGTTCCTTTTTCTAAGTGATCAGGACAAGCTGGATAACCTGGTGCTGGTCGAATCCCTTGGTAAGCTTCTTTTATCAGTTCTTCATTACTAAGGCGTTCAGCAGAAGCATATCCCCAAATTTCTTTACGAACTGCGTGGTGAAGGTATTCTGCAAAAGCTTCTACTAAACGGTCTGCTAATGCTTTGACCATAATAGCATTATAGTCATCAAGGTCATCTTCATATTGTTTGGCTATTTCATCTACTCCAAAACCTGTTGAGACTGCGAATAAACCAATGTAGTCTTCTAATCCACTTTCTTTTGGAGCAACGAAGTCGGCTAAGGCAATATTCGGAGCCTTGATGTTCTTCAGCGATTGTTGACGCAGCGTTAATAACTTATCTAATGTTTCTCCTTGTTCGTTGTACACTTCGATATCGTCATCATTAACTTGATTTGCAGGAAAAATGCCTAAGACACCTCGTGCTTCGAACCAACGTTCAGTGATGATTTTGTCTAACATTACTAAAGCATCGTCATATACTTGTGTTGCTGTCTGTCCTACTATCTCATCTGTCAAGATCTCAGGAAACTTGCCAAACAACTGCCAAGAACGAAAGAACGGTGCCCAATCTATAAATGGCAATAGTTCGTCCAGCTCTACTGTTACGGTCTTCGTACCGATGAAGTTGGGTTTGACAATGTCTTTAGCATCCCATTCTATCTTGACTTTGTTTGCTCTTGCTTGTTCGATTGTGATATAGCTTTTGTCTCTTGCTCTACCTAAGTAATCGCGTCTAAGCTGATCGTATTCTGCTTTGATGTTTTCTTTAAAGCTTGCTTCAACTTCTTTTTGTAACAACTGATTGGCAATGGTCACTGAACGTGAGGCATCGTGTACATGTACAACGCAATTCTTGTATTCTGGTGCAATCTTCACAGCTGTATGAACACGGGAAGTAGTTGCTCCACCAATCATGATTGGAATATTGCTATTGGCCTTGTCAAGCTCTTTAGCCAAGTGTACCATCTCATCTAAGGATGGAGTGATTAATCCACTTAGTCCGATAATATCCACTTGCTCTTTTATCGCTGTTTCAATAATCTTTTCAGGTGGGACCATTACCCCAAGGTCGATGATCTCATAGTTATTGCAAGCCAATACCACTGCTACGATATTCTTACCGATGTCATGTACATCTCCTCTCACAGTAGCCATAAGTATCTTACCTGCATTACCTACAGAGGCTTCTGCGTTCTGTTTTTTACTTTCTTCAATAAACGGAAGTAGATAGGCGACCGCTTTCTTCATCACACGTGCAGACTTTACTACCTGTGGTAAGAACATTTTACCTGCTCCGAAAAGGTCTCCGACTACATTCATTCCATTCATTAGATATTGTTCAATCACTTGAATCGGCTGAGGTACGCTTAGGCGAGCTTCTTCTGTATCTTGTTCGATATATGTTTCGATTCCTTTGACTAAGGCATGTGTTAGTCGGTCTTGGATACTACCTGAACGCCATTCTTCTACTTTAACTTCGGTTGATTGAATAGCACTTTCATTTTTAATACTTTCGGCAAAGTCGAGTAGGCGTTCAGTCGCATCAGCCCGTCTATTTAGCAACACGTCTTCTACGTGTTCCATTAAATCCTTGTCTACCTCATCGTAAACTTCTAACATCTCAGGATTCACTATACCCATGTTCATACCGTGCTGTATCGCATGGTATAAGAAGGCAGCATGCATTGCTTCTCTTACCTTGTTGTTTCCTCTGAAAGAGAAAGAAACATTACTTACACCACCACTTACATTGGCATAAGGAAGGTTCTCTCTGATCCATTTGGTAGCATTAAAGAAGTCCAAAGCATTGTTGTTGTGCTCTTCCATCCCTGTCGCTACAGGAAATATGTTAGGGTCAAAGATGATGTCCTGAGGTGCGAAGTTCACTTGGTTGACTAATATATCATAAGAACGTTGGCAGATCTCTATACGTCTTTCTAAGGAGTCTGCCTGTCCTTTTTCGTCGAATGCCATTACTACAGAGGCAGCTCCGTAGCGTTTGATTAATTTAGCGTGTTCGATAAACAACTCTTCTCCCTCTTTTAGGCTGATAGAGTTCACAATTGCTTTACCTTGTACTACGCGTAGTCCTGCTTCGATAATCTCCCATTTAGAACTATCAATCATAATAGGAACTTTCGCAATATCTGGTTCAGAAGCGATGAGGTTAAGGAAGTTAGTCATGCAATGCACACCGTCTAACAATCCTTCATCCATATTGATGTCAATAATCTGAGCACCTCCCTCTACTTGTTCTCTCGCTACAGCTAAGGCTTCGTCAAATTTCTCTTCTTTGATCAAGCGAAGAAACTTACGTGATCCTGTAACATTTGTGCGTTCTCCTACGTTGATGAAGTTCGCTTCTGCAGTCACATATAAAGGTTCTAATCCCGATAGGGCAAGTACTGGTTTTAGGTTGTTTTCTTTTGGTTTTCTGTCCTTACTGTGTTCTGCTACTGCCTGAGCAATTAGCTTAATATGTTCTGGAGTTGTACCACAGCATCCTCCGATGATTTGCACTAAGTTTTGACTTAAGAAACTGTCGATTAGTTCCTTCATCTCTGTTGGTGTTTGATCATATTCTCCAAAGGCATTTGGCAAACCAGCATTCGGGTGAGCTGATATATTCACAGCAGCATGTTGACTTAATTGCTTTACATAAGGTTCTAATTGCTCCGCTCCTAAAGCACAGTTAAACCCTATACTCAACAGAGGAATATGTGCTATAGAAATCAGAAATGCCTCAACAGTCTGTCCTGATAAAGTACGTCCTGAAGCATCAGTTATCGTACCCGAAATCATGATCGGAATATCAATACCTCGTTCTGCCTGTATCTCGTCTATAGCAAATAAAGCTGCTTTAGCATTTAGTGTGTCAAATATGGTTTCTACTAATAGTAAGTCACATCCTCCATCTAATAGGGCTTCAGCCTGTTGCTTATAAGCTACTCTCAGCTCTTCAAAAGTAATGGCACGATATCCTGGGTTATTAACATCAGGAGATAAACTCGCTGTTTTATTCGTCGGTCCGATAGCCCCTGCTACATAGCGAGGTCTGTCAGGATCTAAAGCTTCTACTTCGTCTGCTACTTCTCGGGCTATCTTAGCCGATTGGTAGTTTAGTTCGTATACTATATCTTCCAGGTGGTAATCTGCCATCGCAATGGTAGTCCCTGAAAAAGTGTTTGTAGATAAGATATCAGCTCCTGCCAAAAGATATTGTCTGTGTACTTCTTTAACAGCTTCAGGTTGAGTAATAGACAACAAGTCATTATTTCCCTTCAGGGGGTGAGCAAAATCAGCAAAGCGCTCCCCTCTGAAATCTTCTTCTGTAAATCGGTAAGCCTGAAGCATCGTACCCATTGCTCCATCGAGTACTAAAGTGCGTTCTTTTAATAGGCTTCTGATATCAGTATGTATAAGTGTTGTTGACATAATTTTCTCTTTTAATCAATGTTTTTTGAAGTGTCTTGATTTACATTATTTATTTGCAGTAGATAATGCTTGTTCTAAGTCACGGATAATATCTTTTGTGTTTTCTAAACCAACAGATAGACGTATCAGGTTGTCTGTAATTCCTGTGGCTATTTTTTCTTCTGCAGGAACCTTACTATGTGTGGTTGAAGCAGGGTGGGTAACGATTGTTCTACTATCTCCAAGATTAGCAGAGCGGCTACATAACTGTAAAGCATTTAAGAATGCTTTACCAGCATCCAGTCCTCCTTTAATCCCAAAGGCGATGATGTTTCCTCCTTGTTTCATTTGTTTTTTTGCTATTTCATATTGTGGATGACTTGGCAAGAACGGATACTTGATAAACTCCACTGCTGGATGTCTTTCTAAATACTCTGCTATAGTCAAGGCATTCTCACAATGTCTATCTACTCGTACAGCTAATGTTTCTAAGCTCTTAGACAAGACCCATGCATTAAATGGTGAAATGCTTGAGCCAATGGTACGAGCGAAGACATATATTTTCTGAATATAGTCTTGATAGCCAACAGTCACACCTCCACAAGCTCTTCCTTGTCCGTCTATTAACTTAGTTGCCGAGTGTATGACTATATGTGCACCTAATGAAATCGGGTTCTGCAAGTAAGGAGTGGCAAAAGTGTTGTCTACAATAAAGATCAAGTTGTGTTTCTTTGCAATCTCTCCTAAAAAAGCTAAGTCTAATACATCCACTCCTGGGTTAGTAGGACTTTCTGCAAATAGTATCTTCGTGTTAGGTCGAATCAATTGCTCTACATCGTAAACTTGGTTTAGGTCGAAGTAACTCGTCTCAACTCCCCATTCTGGAAACATATTACTGAATAAACTTCTCGTAGAACCAAAGATGTTAGAACAAGAAACAATGTGATCACCTGCTTTTAATAATGGGAACAAGCTGCAGTACACAGCCGCCATACCTGTGGCAAAGGCATAACCTGCTTCTGCTTTCTCGAATAGCCTGATCTTTTCTACCAACTCAGTTTGATTAGGGTTAGTAAAACGTGAGTAAGAATATTGTTCAACTTCTTCTGCGAATACGGCACGCATATTTTCAGCATCGTCAAAGACAAAGCTTGAGGTTAGGTATAGTGGTGTAGAGTGCTCATTGTATTGGGAGCGCTCTGTCTGTGTTCTTATGGCTTGTGTCTCAAAACAACAGCCTTCTTCATTGTTAATTGTACTCATCTTTTTTTAGTTTACGGTTAACGGTTTACAGTTAACAGTGGTTAGTTTTTGGTATTCACTTGTAAATCAAAAGTAATTGCTTAATCAAAGCCTCTTTAAATACTTGACTATTATGGTCTCATATGATTATTTTAGTATTAAATGGTAGCATAAAGTGGGACACTATGTTGATTTACAGCTTATGGTTAACGGTTTACAGTTAACAGTGTTTGACACAAGATTCTGTGTCACTTTTACAGTTACGTTGGTTAGTCCGTTAACTGTAAACTGTCCACTGTTAACCAATTTATTTATCAGCTAATCTTAAAATATCTCCAAATACTCCTCTGGCAGTTACAGATGCTCCAGCTCCAGCTCCTTGGATAATGATAGGGTTGTCGCCATAGCTCTCAGTGTATATCTCGAATATACTGTCTGAACCTTTTAATTGTCCTAAAGCAGAACTTGTTGGTACTTCGATTAACTTCGTTTCTAATACTCCTTTGTCTTCTTGTAGATCGCCTGATAGCTCTCCTACATAGCGAAGTACTGTATCTGGCGCTAAGCCTTGTTTTATCTTGTCGAAATAAGGGTTTAGTTTCTCTAAACTGTTTAAGAACGTTGGAGTATCCACAGCTTGTAAGTCTGTTGGAATTAAGTTCTGAATGTTTATCTCTTCGAATTCGTTTTGTAAGTCTAACTCTCTTGCTAAGATTAGCAACTTACGTCCTACGTCATTACCTGATAAGTCTTCACGTGGGTCTGGTTCTGTATATCCTTTGTCGATTGCTTCTTTCAGCACTTCACTAAATGGTCTATCTTGGATAGAGTAGTTGTTGAAGATGTAACTTAAACTTCCTGAGAATACTCCTTTTATCTTCGTGATATTCTCTCCTGATAAGTGAAGTAATTTAATCGTATCAATCAATGGTAATCCTGCACCTACATTTGTTTCGTATAGATACTCTTTGTGGTTTGCTTTTAATGTCTGGCGTAACTCTCTGTAGAAACTATACGATATAGTGTTGGCAATCTTATTTGATGAGATTAAATCAAAGCCATTCTCTACTAATGGGATGTAATTTTTGATAAATTCTCCTGATGCTGTATTATCTATTGCGATTAAGTTTTCTAAGTGGTTAGCATTCGCATAGTCGATGACCTCTTGAATATTATAGGCAACACTTTTATCTTTTAAATCTTCTCTCCAGTTGCAGTTAATCCCCCCATCGTTTAGCAATACTTTTTTAGAGTTACCAATGGCGAAGATGTTAAGGGCAATATTCTTTTTGTCTTCGATAGATTGAGCAGAGTGTAAGATTTGGTCTATCAATGTTCCGCCAACTAAACCATGACCGAATACAGCGATATTGATTTTCTTAGCGATACCAAATATTTGTCCGTGGATCACATTTAGCGCTTTCTTCGCTTCTTCTTTGCGTACTACTAAACTTACGTTCTTTCCTGTCACTGTATTGTTGAATAGGATAGGAACGATCTTATTCTTTACTAACGCAGCATAAGGCTTGTCAAATGTGCTTAGGTCTTGTCCGATGATTGAAATAACTGCTATATCACGGATAATAGAAATGCTATTCACATCACGTGTATAGAAGTCATTAGAGAACTCGCGGTTTAAGGCATCCTTTGCTTTATCTGCGTCTTTTTCTTCCACGATAAATCCTAAACCACGCTCTGAAGAACCTTGTGAAATTACCCCAACGCTTATTCCTTCGTTAGCCAATGCTGTAAATACACGTGCGTCAACTCCAACGATCCCTAATAGTCCACGTCCTTCGAATTGGATTAAGGCTACGTTAGACTGTACAGATAAAGACTTGATTCCCTTTACTGTTTGTCTATTAGAGATGAGTGTACCTTTGCTATTAGGGTTCAATGTATTTAAGATACGCAGCGGAATGTTATTCTCTACCAAAGGCAATATTGTTTTGGCGTGTAGAATAGATGCTCCGAAGTTTGCCAACTCATTTGCTTCATCGAAGTGAAGTTCTTCTATCTTCTGTGCATTCTTAACCCAATCAGGGTTAGCAGTATAAATACCATCTACATGAGTATAATTTTGCAATTCATCTGCTTGGATAAAATTAGCCAATAGTGCTGCAGAGTAATTACTACCATTGCGTCCAAGAGTAGTCGTTTCTCCTTTTTCGGTAGCTCCTATGAATCCTGTAACGATAGCGATAGTGTCTTTGTCTAATTGGTTAAAGAAAGCTTTAGTCTTTTCTTTTGATAGCTCATCTATAGCTTGTGCACTACCAAAGTTGTTATCTGTGATAAAGAATTGACGGCTATCTACAGAGGTAGCTCTTATCCCTTTTGCATTTAATTGAGCAGCTAATATCTTACTTGATATTAATTCTCCTTGTGCTAATACTTGGTCTTTAATCTTTAGCCCGTAGTCTTCGATTAGAGATACTCCTTCGTATAATTTGCTCAATACTCCTATTTCTGTATCTATATCTGCTTCTTGGTGGTAAGGTCTGTTCTTAAAAGCTTCAAAGGCAGTTGTATAATCTTGTTTAGTCTTTGCTAAGTCTAATATATGTTCAAGGGTATCTGTAGTGTCTCCTATGGCAGAAACCACAATAGCGATAGGTCCTTCGTTTACTTTTGTTTTGATAATGTTTATAACGTTGTCAAAAGCTTGTCCTGATGCAAGGGATTTCCCTCCAAACTTTAATACTTTCATAATGTGCTGATTTTAAAATAATGGTTTTAATAAATTGTTTAATTGTTCGTATTCAATCAAAAAGGCATCGTGGCCGTGTATGGACTGAATCTCTTGGTATGTAATGTGTTTGCAACAGTCTTTTAGTAATTCTACTGTTTGCTCTTGCTCTTCTTTGGTGAACATATAATCTGTATCTACTGCTATACAGTGTATGTGTGCACTAGTTTGTTGAGCAAAAGTTTTTAAACTGTCTTGTGTTTGCTCTTGGCCTATGGTTCTCAGAAGGTGATTCATCAATTTATAGGCTTGGAGTTTAAAGCGACTTTCTAAAGCCTGTCCGTGATATTTAAGCCAGCTCTCTATCGCATATTGGTTTTCGCTTTCTTTATATCCGTTAGCGAACTTCTGCTGGAGCGATGCAGGAGTGCGGTAGAGTAACATAGCATGCATACGGGCGTCTTCTATCGGTTGAGAAGAGTTGTTCAGAATACTGTCTTGTACTAAAGCATTTCCTATTAACCAATCAGATGCTTTACAGCTTGTCGCAATGGGGATTAAGTGGTCTATCGCTTTTGGCCTTAAAAAAGCTAATTCCCAAGCAATGCTTCCTCCTAAGCTTCCTCCGATAACAGCGTATAGTCTATTAATCTGTAATCGGTCTAACGCTTTCCAAAATACTTCTGCAATTACTTTAGTCGTTAGTGCTTTATAATCTTGGATGAGGTGAGCCTCCTGTTGGTTAAAACCATTACCAGGTATGTCAAAGGCAAGGACTGTGTATCGGTTGAGGTCGATTACTTTGTCATAACCCACTAAGCTATTCCACCATCCGTCATCGCCTGCTACTTGACTATTTCCTGTCAAAGCGTGGTTGACCAATACAATTGGAGCACTGTGTAAAGGCTGTCCCGCCACCTGATAGGTGAAGTGAAAAGTATGTGTACTTCCGTTTGGTAGTGTATGATTAGTGATTGTTATTTCTTGTAAGCGACTCATGGTATTCTGTTGTTATTTATTGTGCTAATGCCTGTTTGATATCTTCTATTAAATCCTCTGTTTCTTCTAATCCTATGGATAGTCGTATTAGACTTTCTGTTATCCCTGCTTGTACTTTAGTCTCTTTAGGTACGGAGCCATGAGACATCTCAAAGGGATAGTTGCTCAAGCTCTTTATTCCTCCTAATCCCTCAGTCAGTGTAAAGAGTTTTAGACTTTGTATAATCTTAAGAGCTGCCTCTTTGCTGTTGTCCTTTAGATCAAAGCTGATGACTCCTCCGAAATACTTTTGTTGCTTCTTAGCAAGTTCATGTCCTTCATGACTTTTTAATCCTGGATAGTATATCTTGTTTATCTTCGGATGTGTGCTGAGGTACTCTGCTATCTTTAGGGCATTCTCTGAATATCCTTTATATCTGAGCAAGAGTGTTTCAATTCCTCTGATGGTTAAGAAGCTATCGAAAGGACTTAGTATAGCTCCTGTAGAGTTTTGGTGAAATTTAATGATCTTGCCTAACTCTTCTGTTTTCGTGATGACCAATCCTGCTACTACATCTGAGTGTCCTGCTATGTACTTCGTAGCACTGTGTACCACGATATCAGCTCCTAAGTCTAAAGGTTTTTGAGCTATTGGGGTAGCGAAAGTGTTATCTACGCATAACCAAACCTTGTGTTTCTTAGCAATGTCTGCTATAGCTTGTATATCTGATATACGCAGTGTAGGGTTAGTAGGACTTTCTATCCATATCAACTTAGTTTTGTCATTGATTGCTTTCTCTACATTAGCTGCTACTGTTGTATCTACATAATGAGTTTTGATCCCAAACTTTGCATATACCTCATTCAACAGTCTGTATGTACCACCGTAGATATTGGCTACTGCTATTACTTCATCTCCTTGACTCAATGTTTTAAATACAGCATCTATAGCTGCCAGTCCACTCCCAAAGGCAAACCCCTTTGCACCGTTTTCTAAAGAGGCAACTAATTCTTCAAGGGCTTGACGAGTAGGATTGTTGGTACGTGTGTAGTCAAATCCTTTGTTTACTCCTGGTGCTTCTTGAGCGAATGTCGTTGTCTGATAGATCGGTACTGCGATGGCTCCTGTGTGTGGGTCTATCGGAATGTGTTTTAGTATATCTGTTTGGGTACTCATCTTATAATGTTTTAAATACGTTAGCTAAATCAGCTTTTAAATCTTCAATGTTTTCTATTCCTACTGATAGTCTGATTAAGTCAGGTGCTACTCCAGTTGCTTTTTGTTCAGCCACACTTAACTGTTGATGTGTAGTAGAAGCAGGGTGGATGATTAATGACTTGGTATCTCCGATGTTGGCAAGTAGTGAGAATAGTTTTGTCTCGTTCGCTACTGTCTTCGCTGCTTCAAATCCTTTTTTCAATCCGAATGTTACCACTCCACTTTGTCCTTTAGGTAAGTACTCTTTTGCTAAGTCGTGGTAAGGGCTTGACTTCAGACCTGGATAGTTTACCCATGCTACAGCATCTTGTTTCTCTAACCATTCTGCTAATGCAAGAGCATTCTCACTGTGCTTTTGGATACGGATAGGCAATGTCTCTAATCCTTGGATGATTTGGAAAGCATTGAATGGGCTAAGTGCTGCACCTAAATCTCTTAATCCTTCTACTCTGATTTTGGCAATGAAAGCCGCATTACCTAATGCTTGGTGATATATTAGTCCGTGGTATCCTGGTGATGGTTCTGTGAACTCAGGGAATCTACCACTTGACCAATCAAATGTCCCTGCATCGATAATCGCTCCACCTAATGAAGTACCGTTCCCTGTGATGTACTTAGTCAGTGAGTGTACTACGATATTAGCTCCATATTCGATCGGGTTAAGTAGAGCAGGAGAGGCAACAGTGTTATCTACGATGAAAGGTATCTTAAATTCTTGTGCGATCTTCGCTACTGCTTTTAGGTTAATGATGTCTAACTTAGGATTACCTAAACTCTCTACGAATATTGCTTTTGTGTTCTCTTGAATATTTGTTCTGAAGTTCTCTACATTAGATGGATCTACGAAAGTGGTGTTGATACCAAATCTTGGAAGAGTAACATTAAATAAGTTATAAGTCCCTCCGTATAAGCTATTAGAGGATACGATGTGGTCTCCTGCTTTTAATAATGTTAAGAACGTTGTAGAGATAGCAGATGCTCCTGATGCTGTTACTACAGCTCCGATACCTCCCTCAAGTGCAGCTAAGCGTTGTTCTAAGATATCGTTAGTAGGGTTGTTTAATCTTGTATAGATGTACGCTGGGATAGACAGGTTAAAAGCTCCTGCTGCATGATCAGCATTTTCGAATACATACGATGATGTCTGATAGATAGGCACTGCTCTTGTTCCTGCTGTAGATTGTACATTGTGTCCTGCGTGTAATGCTTGTGTTGAAAAATTTAGATTGCTCATGGTTATATTTTTTAATGTTTTAGTTTTTTATTTTCTCAGTACTTAACCCTGCTGAGTAAAGGGCATAAAAAAAGTCCTTTCGGCATTGCCAAAAGGACTTCAAGTATTTTAATCTCTTTGTTTAGATTATAACTAACTCGTTGACTTTAGGCAATAGGGCGTCGTGAACATCATCATGTTCATCATCATCATTGCCATCATCATTGTGTTAGTATTGAAAATCATGGTATTTATATTTATCTAATTATATACTGTTTGGTTTAGTGTAAAAAAAAAGCCCTCGCTATCGCAAGGGCTTTATATATGTTATTTAGAATTTAAGTTTATGCAAATAACAAGCCCTGCGGATTTCTCCACATCATCATTGTCATCATCATTGTATAAACTGTATTCATTTTTCTTCTTTGTTTTTGTTGGTACAAATATCATTAAATTATTTCGGAATAAACAAAATAATTTTAACTTTTTTTATAATTTTAAATAAAAATCTCTCACAAGTGCCTCAAATGCTGGGGTGTACTGATGTCTCTCTACTTCGATAGTTAGCTCATCTAAGGGGATTTTCTCTACTAATTGACGTGAAAAAGCAATTAAACTACGTTTGATTTCGGCTTGTTCGTTCCCTCGAACGCGAGTTACCTTGAATGGATAGATACCAAACTCGGCTGCCAATCGCATCAGTGTCTCTTCTTCTTTGGCTGGAATAATTACACTAAAGACACCTTTCTCAGACAAGAAATATTCTACTGCCTCAATTAATAAATCAAAAGGCATCGCATCCTGAAAGCGAGCAGTATCTCTCTGCTTATCATTCGTGTGATAATCTTCACTATAGAAAGGAGGATTAGAGATAATTAGATCATATTCTTCTTCCATCTCATTAGCGAAGGTCTCTAAGTCGGCATGGTAGCAGAATAGTCTATCACCCCAAGGACTGTTCTCAAAGTTCTCTACAGCTTGCTCATGTGCGTTTTCGTCTATTTCTACTCCATCTATCTGCTCTGCACCTGTACGCTGTGCCATCATTAAGGCTAGCAGTCCTGTGCCAGATCCTATGTCTAATACATTGTAAGGATTATTGTCTATCGGTGTCCATGCTCCTAATAGTACTCCATCCGTACCTACCTTCATCGCACATTTATCCTGCTGTATCGTAAACTGTTTAAATTGAAACATCTTGCTTAGTCTTTTTGCAAAAGTACAAAAAGGAGGTTTAGTGACCTAATGTATAGCTGTACAGAAGTGTAAGGTAGAATAAAAGACTTAAGTTAAAAATCACGTTCAATAGGGTTCTCACTGTCACCTACTTTTCTATTGAAATATTCAGCAGTAACTTTGTCCAGGACAGTGCCTTTTTCTTCTAATAGTTGAGCATACGTTTTACTAGCGGCTACTTTACGTGCTTTATTCGTCTGGTCTTTCGAATACTTTGCATACTTATCATCAGTGACAATATCCCATGAAGTAGATACTTTCTGACTGTCAAGAAGTTCAAAAACAAAGTGATTCTCACTATCCCAAGCCTTCACTACGAAGCCTGGTAGATTAATGAATTTATAAGGGCCACTCTGTACAGGTATATCTTGGGTGAATAGCACTGTCCATTCTCTACCACCATAAGTTGTACCTTATAGTTATTCCAATCTTTAACCTCTGGAAGTATAGTCCACTTTATACTATTCTTATCTTCCTCATAATAGCTCAGGTCTAATCCTATCTTATCATAAAACGAAGTAGTAGTTCCATCAGCATATACAGTCCATTTAAAGGTTGATTGATTGTTTTTTTCAGGATTGTCTGTTTTCTGAGAGGTTATAAAACTATAGTTCATCAGATCTGTAAATCTAGATTCTTTGTCTTTTATATCAAGTATAGCATTACCATCGCGGACAAGCTTCTTAGACCCATTGGCAATACTCGTTTTATAGCTGTATCTTATCACTTCTACTTCAGAGGTATTCTGAGCAAAAGAAGAGGTCATAATCAATAATAAGAATAGATACTTTTTCATAATTGTGGTTTTTATAAATCTAATATAATTCTTTTATTTAACTTATATATAGATTATTAATTATGTATAGGTGTCTTTTGTTTGTTCTGTTGATAAAAAATTAGAATATTTTTTTAAACTAATTAAGCGTAATTTATAGTCAAGGAATAACCGTAAGGGGAGGTAGAGGCTTGAAAGAATCTTGGAAAGAATAAAGAGATGATGTGGAAAGTAAGATATAGGTATTGTAAAGGGTATTAATGAATTTTAATCAACTTAACAACTATCATAATAGATTATTTACAACTCCCACACTCTATACCACTTCATTAGTTCTTTAAAACTTCTGATATGGATGAAGGTAGCAGGGCTATTATTAATCAGTTCTACATACTTAGGGCTTTTTTTAGGAGCTTCGAATAAGATATAGTTGACCATCTTCATACTGAATTGGCTCTTAGCACCATCTAAGTTGCCAGGGCGAGTATCTCTATGCGTGATACTGCGCTTTATGTATCTGTACAGTGCTCCGATAGGAGAGAAGTCTAGTCAGATAACACAGGTAGCGTCTTTAAACCGCTCAGGCATTAAAAAGCTATAGTTGCCTTCTATCACCCAGTCTGTATGATCGGTTAAGAATCTCTCATGATCTGCTGTCATAAGTGCTTTGTCACGAGGTATCCAGTCTGTATTAGGTATATGCGCTATCTGATCTAAATGCAGGATATTTAGATTCAGTTTCTTGCCTAAGGCTTGAGCTAGAGTAGACTTGCCAGAAGAGCTAAGCCCAATGATGCAGATGCGATTACCCAAGTGATGTAGTGCTACCATAATCGACAAATATAAAAACAAAAAACCTCGAAACAAGTGTCTCGAGGCTGTATGATGTGATGTATTATCTTCCTAGATAAATATCTAATAACCCAACAGGTACATTAAGATATAACTTCTTATTCTCACGATCTACTTTATGGATAAGTTCATCTATCATCGGAACTAATATTTCGGTTCCGTTAAAGTCTATCTCGAATAGAGGTTGATAATTACTATCGTTTACTCTTTTTAGTTGACCTATTTCACCTTCGTTAGTATCTATTACGTCAAAACCAGTGATTTCGTGGTAGTAGAATTTGTTTCCTTCTAGTTTAGGAAGCATCGTCAGTGGTAGGTATATCTCTGATCCGACTAATCGGTCAGCATCTTCTTCAGAGTTAGACTCCTCGAATTTAACTCTTAAAAAATCGCTTTTATGTAATGAAGCTTGTTCCATAAAAAAAGGAACCAGTTGTCCGTCGAAGTCGACGAACACTGATTCCAAGTTTTCGTATAACTCAGGTTCATCGGTGTCTAAATAAATAAGTACCTCCCCTTTAAAGCTAAATTTCTTTGCGATTTTGCCTAAATAGAAACAATCCTTTTTACGCATATCGCTAGTAAATTATGCTTGAGTTTCTTCGTTGCTTTCTTCAGTTGCTTCAGCAGTTTCTTCTGCAGGAGCAGCTTGTGCTTCAGCAGCTTTAGCTTGAGCAGCAGCAGCACGCTTAGCGTTTACTTCTTTCTCAGCAGCTAATCTAGCAGCTTTGTCAGCAGCTTTAGAAGAAGATAATCCTTCTTTCTTAGCGTTGATTTTAGCAGCTTTTTCTTCTAACCAAGCAGCGAATTTCGCGTCAGCTTGCTCTTGAGTTAAAGCTCCTTTGTTAACTCCACCTTGTAAGTGGTGTTTTAACATTGCTCCTTTGTAAGAAAGTAATGTTCTAGCAGTATCTGTAGGTTGAGCACCGTTGAATAACCATTTAACAGCAGCATCAACATTTAATTCTACAGTTGCAGGGTTAGTGTTAGGATTGTAAGTTCCGATTTTCTCTAAGAATTTACCATCTCTTTTAGCGCGTGCATCAGCAGCTACTACCCAGTAAAAAGGTTTTCCTTTTTTACCGTGTCTTTGTAATCTAATTTTTACAGACATAATTAATTTAATTAGTTGAGGTACCCGACCTCGGTTCAAAATTGAGGTGCAAAGATAATATTTATTTTGAAGTGATTCGTTAATATATTGATTTTTTTTATTTTATATCTGTCTGACACACTGTGCGTTCTGTGGTGTAAGTAAATCCATTCTCTTCTATTATTCTAAACTGAGCTACTCTGTAGATCATTCGGGTAGAGAATTAGTACAGTTCGGTAAAACCTTCTTTAACCCAAGTAAACACTGGTTCTACCCGAATAGTATCCGAAAGAATTAGTATTGAATTAGCTCTGATTATTGATAATGAGGTGGTTAGTTTAGGGATGTGCCATCATTATTGTGCAAAAAGGGAATATTGAGGCATTAGTGTCATAAGGGGGCAAAGGGGTATGGTTGTGAAGAAGGGATATTATGATGAAGTATTAATGAAACTATTAGGGTAAACTAACTTTAAAGGCAATTATTTTCAGTAAATTACATTGAGAATGTAAAAGTTAATATTATATTAAAATAAAGCTTTTTTGTGTGGTCTAAATACTATATTTTTGTATTTGCTGTTATTAAAGAAGATAGTTAAAAATATGAAAAAGGTTATAGGGATAGTTTTGATGGTATTAGGGTTTGGATTCATCGCATGTGAGAATGAGACGAAGACAGCTGATCCGAGTATTATTGCGATGGTTAATAATGAAGAATTTACAACTGGAGTAAAATTCGAAACATGGAGACCTCAGTATACTGACTTAAGAGTAGCTAATGAAAATATACTGTATCTAAAAGCTGAAACGGATACAACGATGTTTACCCTGAGAGTTCCTTATGCTTTCTCTAATGAAGAAGTAGATAGAACATTCGCTTTTGGGGATGTAGTGCCAGTAGATGTGTCAGATTTAAAGACAGCTTTTGCGCAATATATCGTCTATGATAAAGTAACGAAAGCACCTATCGCTATCTATAAGACAGCTGAGAATATCACTAATACTGGGGAATTTAAGTTTGCGGATAAGGATAGTCAAGTGCCTGGAACGATAACTGCTGAATTCTTTGCGAATATGAAGAAAGATACTATGCCAGGGTTCTATAAATTAACTACGAAGCAGAAAGAGTATTATAAGTATACACTTAGGGATATGAAGTCTTTCCAAGATGGTGTGGTGTATAAAATGCCTGTGAGCGCAGGGAATTAATTTAATTAAGAATTAGGAATTAGGAATGTTTGCCTTCGGCATGAAAAATATATAAGACTGCTCTTTATGAGTGGTCTTTTTTTTATGTTACAGAGTGTCCGTAAAAATTTCTACATTGCTCTTTATGAGTGGTCTTTTTTATATACTTTATGTATTCAAGTCTATGGCAATGTACAGAACAACATAAATACAACATCACAACTCCACAACCTCACAAAAGAACAACCTCACAAAAGAACAACTCCACAACTTCACAAAAGTTTTGTAACTTTGTTTTTTACACTATTCTACCTTGTTTAAGGTTAAAACTCTTATAATCACGTATGTATTTAATTTTTGATACCGAAACTACAGGTCTTCCTAAAAGTTGGCAGGCACCCATTACCGATACTGATAACTGGCCTCGATGTATACAGATCGCTTGGCAGTTACACGATGAGTATGGTAAGCTGATAGAGCATCAAGATTATCTGATTAAACCAGAAGGATTTAATATTCCTTATGATGCAGAGCGCATACATGGTATCTCAACAGAATTAGCAGAACAAGAGGGTATCTCTCTAATGGAGGCATTGGAGAAGTTTAATATTGCGCTGTCTAAGACTAAGTTTATCGTCGGTCAGAATGCTGGGTTTGACGTGAATATTATGGGGTGTGAGTTTTATCGTAAGGGAGTGAATAGTATTATGTCAGAGCTGCCTGTACTAGATACCTGTACAGAGGTGACGGCTGAGATGCTGAAACTACCGGGAGGTAGGGGAGGTAGATATAAACTTCCTACACTGACTGAGCTGCATACATTCTTATTTGGTGAGAAATTCGCTGAGGCGCATAATGCTACTGCCGATGTGGAAGCGACTACTCGATGTTTCTTAGAATTGATAAAGCATGGAACATTCTCTACGCAGGAGTTACAACAGGATGAGGAGTACATCGTGCGTTATCGCGAGGCTAACCCTCAGCCATTTCAGCTGATCGGCCTTAAACATATCAATTTAAAGAAAGCGTCTGAAGAGATTCGCAAGCGACTGGCTAAACTAGAAGGTGGAGCATCTGAGGAAGTATCTGATCATGAGAAAGAATTATTAGATCAGGCTAACTTCGCACATCTACACGTGCATACACAGTTCTCTATCTTACAGTCTACGATAGCGATTAATAATCTAGTGAAGAAGGCTGGTGACTGTGATATGTCTGCTGTAGCGATGACGGATCACGGTAATATGATGGGGGCATTCCACTTCGTGATGGCGGTGAATAACCATAATAAGGGGATAGAGGCTAAGAATAAAGAGCGCGCTGAGAATGGGGAGGAACCACTACAGACGCTAACTCCTATCGTGGGGTGTGAGTTCTTTATCTGTGAGAATCATACAGATAAGACTAAAAAAGACAATGGATATCAAGTAGTATTACTTGCCAAAAATAAAAATGGGTATCACAATCTAGCGAAGATGGCATCTATCGCTTATACAGACGGGTTCTACTATGTACCTCGTATCGATAAGCAGGTGGTAGAGCAGTATAAAGAAGATGTGATGGTACTGACGGGTAACTTATATGGTGAGGTGCCTGGTAAGATATTAAACGTAGGTGAACGCCAAGCTGAAGAAGCCCTACTATGGTGGAAAGAGCAGTTCGGCGATGATCTATACGTAGAGTTGATGCGACATAATCAAGAAGATGAGAATCGCGTGAACAAGGCATTAGTGGAGCTAGCGCGTAAACACGATGTGAAACTAATAGCGACTAATAATGCTTATTATTTAGATAAAAAAGATGCAAATGCACACGACATTCTATTGTGTGTGAAGGATGGTGAGAAGCAGTCTACTCCTATCGGTAGAGGTAGAGGCTATAGATATGGTCTTCCTAATCAGGAATACTACTTTAAGTCTACTGAGGAGATGAAGGAACTGTTCTCAGACTTGCCTGATGCTATCTATAATATACAAGAGGTAGTGGATAAGGTGGAGCCATTCGTGCTACATCGAGATGTATTACTACCTAAGTTCGATATACCAGAGGAGTTCCAAGATGCGCGAGATTTAGAAGGAGATGGAAGTGGTAAACGCGGAGAGAATAACTTCTTAAAGCACCTTACTTATAAAGGAGCAGAAGCTAGGTATCCTGAGGTGACAGAGGAGATCCGAGAGCGACTAGACTTCGAACTAGCGACTATCGAGAGAACGGGGTATCCTGGTTATTTCTTGATCGTACAAGATTTTATCGCAGCAGCGAGAGAGATGGGAGTGTCTGTAGGACCAGGTCGTGGTTCGGCTGCGGGTTCGGCTGTGGCGTACTGTCTAGGAATTACGAATCTAGATCCTATCGAGTATGATTTGCTGTTTGAGCGTTTCCTTAACCCTGACCGTGTATCGATGCCTGATATCGATATTGACTTTGATGATGAAGGTCGTGGTCGTGTAATGGATTATGTAATCAATAAGTATGGAGCTAATCAGGTAGCACAGATTATCACGTATGGTAAGATGGCGACTAAGTCTGCGATTAGAGATACGGCTAGGGTGTTAGACTTGCCATTGTTTGAAGCAGATAGAATCGCGAAGCTTATCCCTGGTATGATGCCATCTAAGTGGAACTTACATCGATTCTTAACAGAGGATGAGAACGCTATAAAAGGAGTACTTCGATCAGAAGAATTTGATAAAGTAAAAGAATTAATAGCCTTAGCTCAAGAGGGGTCATTAGCTGCAGAGACTATACAGCAGGCTAAGATACTAGAGGGGTCAATGCGTAATACAGGTATTCACGCTTGTGGGGTAATTATCACTCCAGATGATATTACGAAGTTCGTTCCAGTAACGCTAGCTAAAGACTCTGACTTATATGTAACACAGTTTGACAACTCGGTAGCAGAGAGTGCTGGTCTATTAAAGATGGACTTCTTAGGGTTAAAAACTTTAACCCTTATTAAGGATACTATTAAACTAGTGAAGTATCGTACAGGTATAGATATAGATCCGGATAAGATACCTATCGATGATGTGAAGACGTATGAGCTGTTCCAGAGAGGTGAGACTATCGGGGTGTTTCAGTACGAGTCTGCAGGTATGCAGAAGTATATGCGTGAGCTGAAGCCTACCGTGTTTGCCGATCTGATAGCGATGAATGCCCTGTATAGACCGGGGCCACTAGAGTATATCCCTTCGTTTATTCGTCGTAAGAATGGGGAAGAACCTATCGTATATGACTTAGACGCATGTGAAGAATACTTACAAGAGACGTACGGTATTACGGTATATCAAGAGCAGGTGATGCTTCTGTCGCAGAAGTTGGCTGGATTCACTAAAGGTGAGGCCGATGTACTTCGTAAAGCGATGGGTAAGAAGCAAAAGGATGTACTAGATAAGATGAAGCCAAAGTTCGTAGAGCAGGCTTCTGCTAAAGGACATGATGCTACTACACTAGAGAAGATATGGAAAGACTGGGAAGCCTTTGCTTCTTATGCGTTTAACAAATCTCACTCGACTTGTTATGCATGGATAGCGTATCAGACAGCGTATCTGAAGGCACACTATCCTGCAGAGTATATGGCGGCTGTACTGTCTAATAATATGAATGACATCAAGTCGGTTACCTTCTTCATGGAAGAGTGTAAGCGCATGGGACTACAAGTATTAGGCCCTGATGTGAATGAATCCTTCTACAAGTTTACAGTAAATGATAACTATGAGATTCGCTTCGGTATGGGGGCAATCAAGGGAGTAGGTCAAGGGGCTGTAAACACTATCGTAGAGAATAGAAAAGATGGGTTATACACTTCTGTATTTGACCTAGCGAAGAGGATAGACCTGAGATCAGCAAATAAGAAAGCATTTGAAAACCTTGCTTTAGCAGGAGGTTTTGATTGTTTTAAAAATACGCATAGAGCACAGTACTTCCACACAGACCCAAGTGATAATATAGTGTTCTTAGAGAAAGCTATACGCTATGGGGCTAAGTCGCAGGAGAATGATAATTCTTCTCAGTTTAGTCTATTCGGTGAGAGTAGTGAAGTACAAATACCTGAGCCTCTATTACCTATCTGTGAGGAATGGAGTACGATGGAGAAATTGGCTAAGGAGAAAGAGGTAGTTGGTATCTATATCTCAGGACATCCATTAGATGACTTTAAGTTTGAGATGAGATATTTCTGTAATGTGAAGGTGGAGGAATTGACAGACCTGACTCCTTTCACGGGGCGCAATCTTATGTTCGGAGGAATGATTAGCGATGTACAGTTCCGTACCTCTGCTAAAGGGAAAGATTGGGCGATGTTTACCATAGAAGGATATGATGAGAGCTTTGAGTTCAGAATGTTCAATGAGGAGTTCTTGAAGTTTAGACATTTCTTATTAAACAATACATTCGTATATATTAAGATCCTAGTTAAAGAAGGCTGGGTGAATAAGGATACAGGAGAAAAGAGTGAACCTCGTATTCAGTTTGTAGAAATGAAGTTGCTACATGAAGTAATCCCTACTTATGCTAAGAAGCTTACAGTGGTGATGAATGTAAAAGATGTGGCTACTAGGCAAGCAGAGTTAATCAAAGATGCTTTTAGTAGATATCAAGGGGATAGTTTTGTGCATTTTGAAGTGTTGGAAGTAGAAAGAATAGTGAAAGAAGCTACTCCTATAGCTATACCACAGCTAGGAATGAATGAAGGAGATGAGGATGATGGGACGAGTGAAGGCTTTGATATGGATGAGCCTATAGCAGTAGATGTACCAGAGTTTAGAATAGTGAATAGATTAGAGTTTACTAGTCGCAATAGTAGAGTGAATATCACAGCAGAATTACTAGAAGAACTGGAGGCCTTACAAGTAGATTTTAAATTAAACTAGTAAAAGCAATATTATTTGATAATACTTTTATAGATAAAAAAAATTGTATGTAGGTCGATTACTATAATAATTTTATTAAGTTTGTTGATATAATATAAAAAGCAAAGAATAATGGCATTAGAAATAACAGATGCTACTTTCGAGGAAGTAGTATTAAAATCAGACAAACCCGTAGTGGTTGACTTTTGGGCAGTATGGTGTGGACCTTGTAAAATGTTAGGGCCAGTAATCGAAGAGATCAGCTCAGAATACGAAGGAAAAGCTGTAGTAGGTAAAGTAGATGTTGATGCAAATCAAGAATTCGCTGCTAAATTCGGTATTAGAAATATCCCTACTGTATTAGTATTCAAAGATGGTGAAGTAGTACAACGTCAAGTAGGTGTTGCACCTAAGAAAACTTATGTAGATTTCATTGAAGGATTATTATAATCCTCGATATATATAGTATTAAGGAAGACTCTCAGTAATGAGGGTCTTTTTTTTGCTTTATTTTAGAGAAGTGAATGTAGTGTCCCAATAGTTGCGACCATTATAGAGCAAAATAAGTCATTAGTAGCTATACTAAGCAGTATATAAGATAAAGAATGTATGAATGTATAGTTTTGTAACTGAATTATAGTTCATAGGTTCTTTGACATAGTGTATATATACAAGGAGAAATATTCTTGTGGTTAGCTCTTTTATTGAGGGGAAGCTCGATTTATTTATTGTTTTAGGAGTATAGCTGAGTGTTTTTGGGTATGAGATGTTTTATTTTATGCAGTAGGAGTGGTTGGTTATTGTTTTGTTTTTTGATTTGAAAGATCGTTTTTTTAGTAATTGCATTATTTTTTCTGAAAAAAATAGGTGATAATAAGAGGTGCTTATGCTAAGTAGTATGCGGAATCAGTGTGTTTTTTGTTGTTTATAAGAAGAACAGGGGATATGAAGTAAAAAAAATGAAAAAAAGTTTAAGTTTTATGTTGTTGATACTCAGTTTTATCAAAATTAATAAGGGAAAAAGTTTTATTTTTTTTAAAAGTACATTTGGAACTGTAGAAAATGGTTGTATATTTGCATCGCATTAAAGCAGTAACGACGAAGGTTTGGTAGTTCAGTTGGTTAGAATACATGCCTGTCACGCATGGGGTCGCGGGT
>NZ_JBBPHK010000019.1:0-66370 GCF_038039805.1 Myroides odoratimimus | reverse complement strand
TTCAAACCTGCAACCTTCTGAGCCGTAATCAGATGCGCTATTCAGTTGCGCCACGTGGCCTATTGCTTAATTGCGAGTGCAAATATAGGACGATATTCTGTAAATACAAACCCAGCAATGAAAAAATATCAATTAATTTTTACCTCTATTTTTTAACTTTCTTACTATTAATCGTTTAATGATTTGAAAAAAAATAATTTTAACATCTCTTTTATTAGATCTTTTCTACCAAAACCTTAGCTTCTTTCATTTCTAAGGTAATATTTATTTGAATCTATAAGAGAAAAACAAATCAAAAGTGAGTTTACATCTAATACCACAAACAGTATTACAAACAAATAAAACTTTAAAAATCTCCTTTAGACGGTAAAAAATGTAGGAATAATATCGCTGTAATAACGAAAATCATCAAAACAAAATAGAATGGATTACCTGTAAAAAGACCACAGACCAAAAATAACACAGTTGCCACAACTCCTATAAATAAGAAGTCAAAACTCTTTTTATCGATTAAATCATCGTCCCATTCCTCTTCTTCATCTCTCAACATTTCCTCTTGTTCCCGTTTATACTGAAGATATTCTTCCTTGGTATTAAAACGCTTAATAGAGAAAAACCTTCTAACGATAAAATAGACAAGTATAGCTACTACTATAAATATTGTTAGTTCATACATAATCTTCTTCTTTTACACCCTATACTCTGACAAAAAACAACTAGACAAAAACCGATACAGCATTCTACTACTGACTTCTCTTTACATCGTCATTTCTTCTGTCATTAAAACTGAGTCAAAGAAACAACTTTTGTTTTATTCTCAAAACATTTTATATTGAAAATTACACATTTACATAATATTTAAGAAATTAATCATAAAAAAAAGAGAACACTTATAAATTATAAATGTCCTCTTTTCCAATATACATACAGGTTATTTTACTTGCTTAATGTTTTTAATACCTCGTCATTATTCGTAGTATTTTTCACATTGTCAATGATAGATGTCATCGCCTCCACAGAGTTCATATCATCTATATATCTTCTAACCATAAGAGCACGCTTAAGCTCCCATTCGTTTAATAATAGATCGTCTCTACGTGTACTAGATGAAGTAATATCTATCGCAGGGAAAATACGTTTATTTGCCAACTTACGATCTAGCTGTAACTCCATATTACCAGTACCTTTAAATTCTTCGAAAATCACCTCGTCCATTTTAGATCCCGTATCCACTAAAGCTGTAGCAATAATACTAAGAGATCCTCCATTTTCTATATTACGAGCCGCTCCGAAGAAACGTTTTGGTTTTTGTAATGCATTAGCATCTACCCCTCCACTTAACACTTTTCCAGATGCTGGCTGTACAGTATTATAAGCTCTTGCTAAACGCGTGATAGAGTCTAATAAGATTACTACATCATGACCGCACTCTACTAATCTCTTTGCTTTCTCTAATACGATATTAGCTACCTTCACATGTCTTTCTGCTGGTTCGTCGAATGTAGAAGCAATTACCTCAGCATTCACACTACGTTGCATATCTGTCACCTCTTCAGGACGCTCATCTATAAGCAATACGATTAAGTATGCCTCAGGATGATTAGCAGCGATAGCATTCGCTACATCCTTTAAAAGAACAGTCTTACCTGTCTTTGGTTGAGCTACGATCATACCACGTTGCCCTTTACCGATAGGAGCAAACATATCCATTAGACGAGTAGAAATAGTACTACTCTTTGCATCTAGATTAAATTTTTCATTCGGGAACAAAGGAGTCAAATGCTCGAAAGAAACTCTATCTCTAACAGACTGAGGGTCATGACCATTAATTTTTAACACCTTTACTAATGGGAAGAACTTCTCTCCTTCTTTTGGAGGGCGCACCACTCCTTTTACTGTATCACCAGTCTTAAGACCAAATAATCTAATCTGTGACTGAGATAAATAAATATCATCCGGAGAAGATAAATAGTTGTAATCCGCAGAACGCAAGAATCCATATCCATCAGGCATCATCTCTAATACCCCTTCACTCTCTATAATACCATCAAATTCATAATCAGGTTCTCTGAAATTATTCTTTTTGTTGTTATTATTTCTATTCTGTTGATTGTTATTTCTTTTTTGATTGTCGTTTTCAGACTGTTGCGTAGCAGTATTGTCTACAGTAGACACTTCCTCTTTCGTTACAGGCTCTCTATCTACTGCTGTAACATTACCTCCTTCAGTAGAAGTATTATTCTTTGGTTGTGATTGTTGTTGACGAGATTTAAAATCACGTTTTTGCCCATCACGTCTATTATTCTCAGGTTGTCTCTTTTTGAAATCCCTTCTATTTTCGTTTGTAGAACCTACTTTTTCTTCAGCAGTTGATTCACTTACGGTTTCTTTCTTTTGTTCTTGTTTCGCAGGAACTTCTTCATTTCTGTGCTGAGATGTTTTGCGTTGCGCATTATCAGCTAAAACACGAGAAGCCTGTTCCACTTTACTCTCTACCTTACCCTCATCCTCATTAGGTTTACCTAGTCTAGGTCTTTTTGATTTCTCAGTAGTAGGAGTTGTATTTTGATTAGCTATTTTATCTGTTTTTACATCGTTATTAGCATTATCTACAGCTACTTTTTTAGCCACTGCAGGAGCCTTCTTTTCCTCTAAAGGAGCTTTATCCACAGGTTTAGCTTTTACAGGTGCTTTTTTTCCCTCTGCATTTGTCGCTTGTTGATGTTCTAATATCTGCCCTATAAGTTCGTCTTTTTTCAAAGAAGCCACCTTAGCAATTTTTGCTTTTTTAGCAATCTCCTGAAGATCTGCGACCTTCATTTTTTTTAGTTCGGAAATTTCAAACATATAAATGTTTATAGATTATAAAAATATTGAGTTGTGTAATTTTAAATAAGAATGGAAATTTAAAATAGAATTGTCGTATTATGAAGAACTTACGACAGTACTGATGCAATATTACGAATAAAATTTTATAAATAATAGGTTTTTATAAAAAAGAAACACTATTTTTGTACTTCATACATTTTTACAATTATGTTACAGAGAATACAGACTGTTTATTTGATTCTTGTTTTTATCATTATGGGAGTGCTACCTTTTTTCTTCCCATTATGGACAAATGGTGCGAATGAACCTATCTATTTCATGATGATGCCTTCATCTACTATCCTATTTGGATTATCTACTGCTCTTACTGTAGTAGCTATTATGGGGTATAAAAATAGAAAGAGACAGTTTGTAATTAATAGATTGAATATAATATCAAACTTTATACTATTAGGATTATTTGTATATCGTACACTAACAGTATCTGGAGAAACTGCGGAAGCTATTTCTGAGAAAGGTATTGGGATGTTCCTCCCTATTATTTCTATCCTGTTCCTTGTCTTAGCGAACAGAGCCATTAAAAAGGATGAAGATCTCGTAAAATCTGTGGATCGTTTACGATAAACCTAACATCTTAGTTTATTAGTGCGTTAAAAAAGCCGAACCTATATGAGTTCGGCTTTTTTGTTTTTAGGCCATTCGATAATTTCCATATCCTTTATAGTTCCATTATCTATCACAAAACGCAACATCGTACGTACCTGATGAAAACCACTTATACCGGCAGCACCAGGATTTAGATGAAGTACTCCCATCATCTGATCATACTGTACCTTCAGTATATGTGAGTGCCCACAGATATAGATGCCAGGTTTTTCTAGCTTTATTCGCTCTTTTACATGAGCTCTATACTTCCCAGGATAGCCCCCTATGTGGATCATATAGACTTTCATCCCTTCACAATCAAAGAATAACTCTTCTGAAAATTCTAGTCGAGCCTCTTTACCATCTATATTCCCCCATACGCATCTAAGCGGTTTTAACGCCTTTATGGTATCGGTCACTACTAAGTCTCCTATATCACCTGCATGCCATACCTCATCTGCCTGTCTGACGTACTTCAGGATAGACTCATCTATAGTGCCGTGTGTATCTGATAATAATAATATTTTTTTCACCTCTATCTATTTATAATAAGATAGCCTCTCTTAGTGAGAGGCTATACTATGATTACTCTGTATAAAACAAAATTAATTCTTCTATTGCATTCTGACAAACAGGACAGAACTCTGGGTACTGATTCGTTTTCATTCTACAGTCTAATGTACCTTTATACACCTTGCGTCCTTCTAATCCTTCATATACTCCTAACGGGTATTTCTTACTGTCTTTTTCTAAAGTAGGTACCGGAGTTCCCTTTTTAAGCATTTTTTTCCACTTGCTATCAAAGTCTACTAACGTAGTTATATTCTGCTCCCAAGGTTCCGTCTGATTAGAAATCAAATCACTCAACACATCATTTGGATAAAAATACTCATCTGCTAATCCTGCGAAACTATGCCCAAACTCGTGTACTACCACAGGTTTAAAATCCTTATGTCCTGTAGTCGTCAATGTATACGAATTATAGATTCCACCTCCTCCATACACATCTGTATTTGCAAGAATGATGATGTGCTCATAAGGAATACCTGCCAATACATCATGTAACTTCTTAATTCTATTCGTAGTCAAATAACGCTCCGAATAAAAAGTATCAAAATTAGACTCTACAGCTGTCTTTTTCCAATCTCCTTGTCTTGGAACACTTACCCCTGAGTCTTTAGAAGCGCTCTGTACAGCAATAAAATTAAAATTATCAGCAAATTTATCGAAAGGCTTATGCGCTAATAATTGTTCTATAGACACCTTTACAGCATCCATAAATTTCCCCATTTCTTCTTCTTTAAATCCTTCTGCTACGAATACTACATTGATTGCCTTAGCGTTATCTTTCGCTTTATGTACATATTCATGTTTAGTTACGTCTTTAGTTCCCTTAGTATGGATTAATATATCTTTAGGATCCACATGGTGTACTAATTTATCTTTTTCTTTTCCATCCGCATCGAAGAGTATTAGCTCTATACGCACATTATCTTTCGGAAACGGTACTAAAAACACATTCTCAAAGCTCTTTGTATTCTTCTGTGCTTCCTCTGTAGATAACCACTCTTGGAATAGTGTACTGAAGCTATTGGTATAGATTAATGTATTTGTTTGCTCATCATATACACGCACTTGTCCATTTCCTTTTAAGGCATTCTCTCCTAAGTTATGTGTACGGCCAGCCCATGAAGGCAAAGAGATTAATTCATCTAACAAAATAAATTGTCTCTCGTTATTTCCTCCGAATACATAATCTAGACGCAATGTTTTGTCTTCAAAATATTGATTAAAATCCTGTGCCTGTACATAAGAGCCTATACACAAGCCCAGTAATACTAGTAGTTTTTTCATTATTAATATAGTTAGGTTAATTGGGTTAATTACTTGTTACAACAAGTCAAGTCGTAAAAATAAACATTATTCTAAACTATCTCTTGGTTTTAACGTTGTTTACTTCGTATAGAGTTAATTGACCTGTCCATAGAGTTAGTCTTTCTGCTATAATCAACATAATTTTATCAGAGATATCAGTCTAATACACTGATAACACTATAGTTATAAACATTAAGCGCGCAATTACGAAAGATCAAAAAATTGATTTTTTCTGAAGTCATCGCATAGTGGTCGGATAGTGATCGCATAGTGGTCGCATAAAAAAAGGATAAAACTATGCGATCACTATACTATCAAACTACGATCATTATTCTATCATAATAGCTCTAAATAAATCTAATTTTTATTCTTGCCTAACATGAATTAGCAATTCATCTAGCCCTTTTACTTGATAATTATTTGTTCTTCTATTCAAAATATGAGTTCCTAATTTTATAATAACATCAACTACCTAGTCCCGATTTTAAAGTATATTTGCGTTTTACAAAACAAAGAGAATTACATTGAGATACTTTTTAGAATTCGCATATAACGGAACACATTATCACGGATGGCAATTACAACCTGATGCTATATCAGTACAGGAAGTACTGACTAAAGCAATCTCTACCCTACTACGCACCACTATAGAGCTAGTGGGAGCAGGTAGAACAGATGCTGGAGTACATGCTAAGCAGATGTATGCACACTTTGATCACGAGTTACCTTTTGACAAAGATTCTTTAGTACAACGAATGAATTCTTTTTTACCTGAAGACATTGTTATTTATAATATACATACCGTAGCAGATGATGCCCACGCACGCTTCGATGCGACGGCACGTACCTACGAGTATCACATTCATCAGTATAAAGATGCGTTCTGTAACGCGGGTAGCTACTACCACTTTAGACCACTGAATGTAGCATTAATGAATCAAGCTGCTCAAATCTTATTTGAGTATGAAGACTTTGAATGTTTCTCTAAGACACATACAGATGTATTCACCTTTAATTGTACTATTTATAAAGCACATTGGGACATTCTACCTGATAACAGACTAGTATTCACCATATCTGCTAATCGCTTCCTCCGCAATATGGTCAGAGCGATAGTGGGTACCTTAGTCAATGTAGGACTTGAAAAAATAACACTAGATGACTTCAGAACGATAATAGAAAGTAAAGACAGAGGCAAAGCTGGCTTTTCTGTACCTGGAAAAGGTCTTTATTTAACTCAAGTTAGTTACCCTTACTTATGAAAAAACTAAAATCATTATCTCTACAGAAATTATTACAATATACTAAGCCGTATCAAAAGCGATTTAATTGGGTAGTTGTATTTGCGATTTCCCTTTCTATATTCGCTGCCATACGTCCGTATATGCTAAAGATAACTGTAGACGAATACGTACAGAAACAAGATCAATCTGGACTCTTACTCTATATCCTACTGATGGGATTAGTACTCGTACTAGAAGTATCTTCACAATTCTTCTTTACCTATTGGGCGAACTGGTTAGGACAGGATATCGTAAAAGACATTCGAGAGAAACTATTTGATAAAATCATCAACTTCAGAATGCGTTATTTCGATAACGAACCCGTAGGAAAATTAGTGACACGTGCAGTATCTGACATAGAATCTATCGCTAGTATCTTCAGTCAAGGGCTCTTTATGATCGTCAGTGACTTACTAAAGATGTTCGTGGTACTGTGTATCATGTTCTATATGAACTGGAAGTTGAGCTGTATCGTACTGATAGCTATGCCTATTCTATTATATGCTACTCGTGAGTTCCAACGACACATGAAAACTGCGTTCCAAGAAGTACGTACACAGATATCTAATCTAAATACATTCGTACAAGAGCGATTAACGGGAATGAAGATCGTACAACTCTTTACGAGAGAAGAAATAGAATACGAAAAATTCAAGGAGATTAACCATAAGCACAATGTAGCTTGGCTAAAGAATATTCTGTATAACTCTATCTTCTTTCCGATAGCAGATATCGTATCTTCACTTACACTTGGTTTTGTGATTTGGTATGGAGGGATGTCTATCGTGCAAGGAGACAACCTAACTTCTTTCGGAGATTTATTCGCTTATACGATGTTGATCACCATGCTATTTAACCCATTGAGACAGATAGCTGATAAGTTTAATGTCATGCAAATGGGGATTATCGCAGCAGAGCGTGTATTCGAAGTATTAGAAACGGAAGAACAAATAGATGATAGCGGAACAGTAACTGCTCCACAGTTTGACGGTAAAATAGAGCTAAAAGATGTTCGCTTTAGTTATATCGAAGGAACAGAAGTACTGAAAGGGATTAACCTAGATATAGCACCTGGTAGCACTATTGCGATCGTGGGAAGTTCTGGTGCTGGTAAGTCTACTATCATCAATCTACTAAATAGATTCTACGATATAGACAGTGGTACGATCTGTATCGATGGTATTAATATCAATGACTATAAACTGGCTACACTGCGCAAACAAGTAGCAGTAGTACTTCAAGATGTATTCTTATTTAGTGACACGATATATAACAATATTACGCTACACGATGAGAGCATCACAAGAGAGACTGTCATCCAAGCTGCTAAGAAAATAGGGATACACGACTTCATCTTACAACTCCCTGGTGGGTATGATTATAATGTGAAAGAACGCGGTGTCATGCTATCATCTGGACAGCGTCAGCTGATCGCTTTCTTACGTGCGTATGTTAGTAACCCTAGTATTCTGATACTAGATGAGGCCACCTCTTCTATCGATACGCATTCAGAAGAGTTATTACAGAAAGCGACTGACTATCTGACTAAAGATAGGACGTCTATCATTATAGCACACCGATTAGCAACGATAGTAAACGCTGATCAAATCATCGTAATGGACAAAGGTAAAATAGTAGAAAAAGGAACGCATAAAGACCTATTAGAAATCCAAAACGGATACTATAAAAATCTACATGAGTCACAGTTTAACAAACAAATATAGCTCAATATACAGAAGCGATAGGTTCACATCTATCGCTTTTTTATTATGCATTATAAAGATGGCTTCACTACTCAAAATGAATTAGACTAAAACTTCCGAAGAGTATAAATACTTTTGTTCTAAAATTTCAATATTTTTTAGGACACTATTCTATCCTAGTTTTTTAAAAGATTATCAACAATATTGCCTTTTTGATAATAATTGTCACGTCCTAATAGCCAAATAAGCTACACTCCTTGCAATTACCTTAGTTACAGCCTATCAACTTTTCGTATTGAAAGTTTCAATAACAGAAATAAATGATTATTTTCGTAGCATAAAATATAGAAATATATAGATATATGAAATTCGATATTATTGTTTTAGGAAGTGGCCCTGGAGGTTACGTTACTGCGATTAGAGCTTCTCAGTTAGGTTTTAAAGTTGCAGTTGTTGAAAAAGAAAATTTAGGAGGTATCTGCTTAAACTGGGGATGTATCCCAACGAAAGCTCTTCTTAAATCGGCACAGGTGTTTGAGTACCTTAAACACGCTTCTGACTACGGATTGACTATCAATGGTGATGTAGATAAAGATTTCAATGCTGTTATCGCACGTTCTCGTAACGTAGCTGAAGGAATGAGCAAAGGAGTTCAATTCTTAATGAAAAAGAATAAGATCGAAGTTATCGACGGATTCGGAAAAGTAAAACCAGGTAAGAAAGTAGACGTTACTGACAAAGATGGAAAAGTAACTGAACTATCTGCTGACCATATTATCATCGCTACAGGTGCTCGTTCTAGAGAGTTACCTAACTTACCTCAAGATGGTAAAAAAGTAATCGGATACAGACAAGCACTAACATTACCTCAACAACCTAAGAAAATGATTGTTGTTGGTTCTGGAGCTATTGGAGTGGAGTTCGCTTACTTCTATAAATCAATGGGTACTGATGTAACTATTGTTGAGTTTATGCCAAATATCGTTCCTGTAGAGGATGAAGATATCTCAAAACAATTTGAGCGTTCTTTAAAGAAAAATGGTATCAACATTATGACTAACTCTTCTGTAGAGCGTATAGATACTACAGGTGAAGGAGTAAAAGCATATGTAAAAACAGCTAAAGGTGAAGAGGTATTAGAAGCTGATATCTTATTATCTGCTGTAGGTATCAAAACGAATATCGAGAACATCGGATTAGAAGAAGTAGGTATCGCTACAGATAGAGATAAAATCTTAGTAAACGACTTCTACCAAACTAACGTACCTGGATACTATGCTATCGGTGACGTAGTACCTGGACAAGCGTTAGCTCACGTGGCTTCTGCTGAAGGTATCTTATGTGTTGAGAAAATCGCTGGACACCATGTAGAGCCATTAGATTACGGAAATATCCCAGGATGTACTTATGCTACTCCAGAGATCGCTTCTGTAGGTATGACTGAGGCTAAAGCGAAAGAGGCTGGTTATGAACTTAAAGTAGGTAAATTCCCATTCTCTGCATCTGGAAAAGCAAAAGCTGCTGGTACTCCTGATGGATTCGTTAAAGTTATCTTCGATGCTAAATACGGTGAGTGGTTAGGATGCCACATGATCGGAGCTGGTGTTACAGATATGATCGCTGAGGCTGTAGTTGCTCGTAAATTAGAAACTACTGGATACGAAATCCTTAAAGCTGTGCACCCACACCCTACTATGAGTGAGGCTGTGATGGAAGCTGTAGCTGATGCTTACGGTGAAGTAATCCACTTATAAGAATTAGATTATTCAATATATAGAAACGGGCTGCCTTAGGGTAGCCCGTTTTTTATTTATCTATTCTAGAAACAGTGTTCTAATCATTAAATAAAAAAACGAGTCTTTCTTTCGAAAGACTCGCTTATTCATTTTATTATAAATTCTTATTACAGAATATCTACTCCTAAATAATTAGCTGGTGTGATTGCTTTAAGTTCAGTTTTAATCGCATCAGATACATTTAACGTGTCGATGAAATTATGCATTGATTCTTTATTAATCACTGTATTCGTTCTAGTTAAATCTTTTAAAGCTTCATACGGATTAGGGTATCCTTCTCTTCTTAGGATAGTCTGAATAGCTTCTGCTACTACAGCCCAGTTATTCTCTAAGTCTTGAGCAAACTTATCTGCATTCAGCAATAACTTATTCAATCCTTTTAGTGTAGACTCAAATGCAATAAGCGTATGTCCAAAAGGTACTCCTACGTTACGCAATACTGTACTGTCAGTCAAATCACGTTGAAGACGTGATATCGGTAACTTAGCTGCTAAGTGTTCAAAGATTGCATTAGCGATACCTAAGTTTCCTTCTGAGTTTTCAAAGTCAATAGGATTCACTTTATGAGGCATAGCCGAAGAACCTATTTCTCCTGCCTTAATCTTCTGTTTAAAGTAATCCATCGATACATACGTCCAGATATCTCTATCTAAGTCTATTAGTATCGTGTTAATACGTTTTAATCCATCGAAGAATGCCGCGAAGTGATCATAGTGCTCTATCTGTGTAGTTGGGAAAGAATGCTTAAGCCCTAAAGTCAATTCTACGAAGTCAGTTCCAAACTGTTTCCAATCTTGTTTTGGGTAAGCTACATGATGTGCATTAAAATTACCTGTAGCACCACCAAATTTAGCTGCAAAAGGTACTTGCTCTAATAATGCTAACTGCTGTTCTAGACGCTCCACGAATACGTAAATCTCTTTACCTAGACGTGTAGGAGAAGCAGGCTGACCATGCGTACGTGCTAACATAGGTACATCCTTCCACTCTATGCTTAACTCTTTTAATCTATTGATAACCGTTACTAAAGATGGTTTATACACATCCTCATACGCTTCTTTAGTCAACAAAGGTATTGAGGTGTTATTAATATCCTGAGAAGTTAGTCCAAAGTGAATAAACTCTTTATACTCTTCTAACTTTAGAATATCAAATGCGCTTTTCAGAAAATACTCTACTGCTTTCACATCGTGATTCGTAGTTTTCTCCATCTCCTTAATCCACAAAGCATCTTCTGTAGTAAACTCTTGATACAGTTTACGCAATTCAGGAAAGATAGAACTTGGGACATTGGCTAATTGAGGAACATTGTGCTCACATAGAGAAATAAAGTACTCTACTTCTACTAATACTCTGTACTTGATTAATGCTTCTTCTGAGAAATAATTAGCTAGTGCATTGGTCTTACCTCTATAACGCCCATCGATAGGCGAAATAGCATTTAATTCTGTTAGCATATTTTAGATTGTGTTGTTAAGACACAAAGATAAAGCATTCGATATAGAATCAAAATAACTTAAATAAAAAAGATAGTTGATAGTAGGTTTGTTTTTTTGTGAGGGTGGTTTTCTGTGATAGTGTTTTTCTGTTGTTTGCCTACGGCATAGGGTAATAGGAATTAGAGATATGGTTAATTGACAGTTCACGACTTCACGATTTCACGACTTCACAAAAAAACAACTTCATAGAAACAAAAAAAGATAGCTCATTAGAACTATCTTTTCTTTATATATTCAGCTATAATACTTCATAAATCAGTATTTTAAGCACATTCTTAATTAAAATTACTTGCTCCACTCTCTTATAGCGTCTTTATTGTTCTTAAGATAAAATATCTCGATAATTACATCTAAATCGATAGGCCTAAGTATCACTTCAAAAAGAAACCTTCTTATTATAAACTCTCAATATTCTAACTAAGTCATAAACACTGATAACACATTTAGCCTTAAAAAAATATAACTAATAACTTATCATAACTTCAAACTAAAGCAACATACAATAAATTAACAAATAAACAGATTAATATAAATCAATTTAATATATTTACAACTGCAATTTTATTTAAACTGTAAAAAATGATAGCTAATAAACTACTTTTATCAATTCCTCTACTTTTAACTTATGTATCATTTGCACAAGTAGGAATCAATACTAATTTGCCATTACACCCTTTACACGTAGATCCTAAAAAAAATAATACTGAACAGTTAACTGCTGAGCAGACAAAAGATGACTTTGTAATCACTAAAGATGGGTATGTTGGTATTGGGACAATTACCCCTAATGCAACAGTTGATATCGCTTCGGACCCTACTAATTTAACTAAAGTAGATGGATTAATCCCACCAAGAATAACAGGAGATCAATTAAAAGCTAAAGAGCAATTATACAATATTGAACAAGCTGGTTCAATATTGTACATAACAAAAGCAGTTACAGCAAGCTCTCCTAAAACTAAAAATATTAACAGTGAAGGTTATTACTTTTTCGATGGTAATGTATGGTTAAAATTAGGAAGCATAACAGCTGATAATGGAGTAAATATTGATAATAACACTGTAAAGTTAGGAGGAGCATTAAGCCAATCTACCACTATCTCTACTAGCATTCCTACTCCTTTAAAAATAACAGGATTAAGCAATCCTACTGCAGGTGAAATAACAGAAAACGTCATAATATTAGACGATGGTACCTTAATGAAGCTTAAACCTGATCAAATATCTGGTAATCTTGCAAAAACAATTTATATTCAAGGAACTGATGAACTTACTGTAAAGAATGGGGAAAGAGGAAAAGTACCTGGATTACAGTTTACATATACAGCTACTGTTAAACAAACTCTTTTTTTTACAGTAACAGGTTATACTTCTAAACCTGGAGGAGGAACTGTTGGTTCTGGGCAAGGAGTATTTGAACTCTATCAAGATAATGTAAAGATATCTTCTGCTTATGCAGCTATTGCAGATACTCAGAGTGGAACGGTTGCAACTAACCTTGTTAACTTACCTATTCCTGCAACGTTATTGAAAAGTGTTACTTTAGATCCAGGAACTTATACATTTCACGTATCATTTGCTTCATGGAGAGCAGATTTAGTTATTAATAAAGTTCCAACTAACTATGGAGGATATAACAATGATGCAGAATCTATGTTAACAAAAATGAATGTGTTAATTTATAACAACTAACATTTAAAAAGTTCTCCTACAACATATAAATTTACAATTTATATAAGAGAACATTCTTTTTATGTATTAAAAATTAAACAAATGAAAAGAAATAAGACATTAACGATACTATTTTTTATTTGTGCATATAGTTATGCACAAGTTGGTATCAATACAACTCTGCCCCTTCAGCCTTTACACATTGATCCTAAAGAAAATAATTCAATAAATATTGGATTAGAACAATATAACGATGACTTTATAATTTCAAAAAACAATGGTTCAGTCAGTATAGGCACTCATTTACCTAAAGCGACTATAGACATTATGGCTGAACCAACTAATACTTCTAAAATCGACGGTTTATTATATCCTAAATTAACTGGTGATCAACTAAAAAGTAAAGACGAAATATATAAAATAGAACAAAAGGGTAGTATCGTTTATGTAACTGATGCTGTAACTGTGCAATCACCTAAAACTGAAAATATAACAGCGGAAGGTTTGTATTTTTACGATGGTGATAAATGGCAAAAAATAAACAATGTTACTCAAGTCTCTAATGGACTATCTAAAGACAATGATGATATAAAACTTGGAGGAGTATTAACTCAGCCAACTTCTATTGAAACAAATTTAACAAATAAGTTAAAAATAACTGGATTAAGAAATCCGGATGCTTCAACTAAATTTGAAAATCTAGTCATCGATAACACAGGAACATTAAAGAAATTACCTACAGAACAAGTATCAGGTAATCTAAATGGTACTATATATGTTCAAGGAACAAATGAGCTCACAATAGCTGACGGCAAAAGAGCTAAAGTCCCTGGAATGGAATTTACCTATACTGTACCGAGTAAACAAACCCTTTTCTTTACAATAACTGGTTATGCTTCAAAACCTGGTGATAATACAGTTCAAGGTTCTGGTCAAGGCGTATTTGAACTATATCAAGACAATGTAAAAATATCTTCTGCTTATGTAGCCGTTGCAGACGCAACATCAGATAAAACATCTGGTAACAGTAACACTAACTTAACCAATTTACCTATTTCATGTACTCTCCTTAAAACTGTAGAGCTACAGCCAGGAACATATACTTTTCATGTGTCAATTGCTGCTTGGAGATCAGATCTAATTGTTAATAAAATCCCTACAAATTACAAAGGATATAATAATGATTCTGAGTCTATGTTATCAAAAATGACGGTGCTTGTTTTTAACAATTAAACTAGTTCCACAAAATAAAAGCGAGTGGTTTTAGTACCACTCGCTTATTTATTTACTCCACTCTCTTATAGCGTCTTTATTGATCTTTATATAATCAAGGTTATTCGCTTTCTCTGCTAACTCTAATGCCCATTTGGCAGTTTCTACAGCAGCTATTTTATCTCCCCCTTTAGCTTGGATCTGTGATTTTAAGCGTACGAAGTAGTACGGTATTTTCTCCCCTGATTTTTCTATAGCCTTATTTACCCAATCTAGAGCTTTTACAAGATCTTTATTCGTTAGGTAGTAATATTCTGCTGCACCATAGTAGTCAACGATTGTAGGCCCATCAAATGTCTCTTCTATACTTTGCATTGCCAATTGATCTGTTGGTACTTTAAAACGGATAGGCACAACAGTTTTCTCCCACATAATCTCTAAGTCCGCATAGTCTATGTTCACATTATTCACTGCTACAGTTAATGTCTCAAACTTGCGATCAGAACCAATAGGTTTAACCTTAGTCGATAAAGCTACTTTACTCTCGTCCCATTTCTCTGGTAATCCCCAGTTATTCGTATCTGCATAGAATATTACTTCCCATTCTTCTACTTTAGGAATAGTAAATAATGCATACGATCCTTTCTTTAATTTCTTACCACCGATCTCTACATCATTACCAAAAGTAACTACCGTATTCATATTCGCTCCTGTTCTCCACATTCTTCCATAAGGAACTAAATCACCAAATACTAAACGCCCTCTCATATTCGGTCTTGAGTAATCAATTTTGATATCTGTAAGTCCCACTACTTGATGTGATTCTGCTTTTGTACTTGTAGGTGGAGTGTGAACTTGTGCTTGTGTACACAGTGTAAACAATGCAAATGATAATGCAACTAAACTTCTTTTCATTTTTCTTAGCTTATTTTATACGCTCTAATTAATCATCTAATATTCTGAAGAATACATCCTCTATTATTGATTAACAAAAGGTACTTAAATTAAATATTGTGTTTTGCTACCCTACTTTAGAAGGTTATCAAATGTATTAACTTTCTTGTTAAAATTAAATCAAAACACCTGTGTTTTTTTATACTACTACCATAAAAAAAGCCACGTGATATCACGTGGCTTATCTTAAAATATAATCGTAAGTTATTTTACTTTATTAATACCGCTTTCTAACCATGCTTTATAGTCTGGTGCATCTGGCATATAACCAACAGCTTCATTTAAGCGATTACCTTCTTTATCTAATACGATATAATAAGGCTGTGCATTCGCTTGGTAATGTTTCATTTGGAAATCACTCCATTTATTACCAATCGTTTTTATTTTCTTACCTGTAGTTTCAGAAATATACTGTTCACTCTCTGGTAATTCTTTCTTATCATCTACATATAATGAAATTAAAACAACTTCATTTTTTAAGATAGATAATACTTCTGCTTCTGACCATACATAATCTTCCATCTTACGACAGTTTACACATGCAAAACCTGTGAAGTCAAGTAAAACTGGTTTATTTACAGACTTAGCATAAGCCATACCTTTTTCATAATCTGTAAAGGCAATAATATCATGTGCTCCTAGTTTAGCTCCGTCTGGAATAGCAGTAGCTACTCCTCCTCCGTTACCGCCTTTTCCTCCTACACCATAAGGACTTTCTGAATATGTCATTGGTGGAGGGAAACCTGAGATAATCTTAAGTGGTGCTCCCCATAGCCCTGGTATCATATAAATCGTAAATACAGATACCAATAAAGCCATAAATAACCTTCCTACTGATATACTATCTGTAGGGCTATCATGAGGTAACCTGATCTTTCCTAATAAATACAACGCCCATGCTCCAAAGATAGCAATCCAGATCGCTAAGAATACTTCTCTCTCTAACCAATGTGCTTGTAGAACAAGGTCTGCATTAGATAAGAATTTAAACGCTAAAGCTAACTCTAAGAATCCTAAAGATACTTTCACAGTATTCAACCATCCTCCTGAACGTGGCATAGAGTTTAACCATCCTGGGAACATAGCGAATAACATAAATGGCAATGCTAATGCTAGAGAGAACCCTAACATTCCTACGATAGGTGCTATACCTCCTTTAGATGCTGCTTCTACTAATAATGTCCCTACGATAGGTCCTGTACATGAGAATGACACTATAGCAAGTGCTAATGCCATAAATAAGATACCTACAATACCTCCTCTATCTGCTTGTGAATCTACTTTATTAGCCCATGAGTTAGGTAGCATAATCTCAAATGCTCCTAAGAATGAAGTAGCGAATATCACTAACAATAAGAAGAAGATAATATTAAAATACACATTCGTAGAAAGTGCGTTTAATGAATCTGCTCCAAATATTGCAGTCACTATCGTTCCTAATACTACATAGATAAGGATGATAGATAATCCATAGATAATTGCATTCTTAATTCCTTTCGCTCTAGTCTTAGACTGTTTAGTAAAGAAACTCACTGTCATCGGAATCATTGGGAATACACATGGTGTTAGTAATGCTGCAAATCCTGATAAGAATGCCAAGAAGAAAATAGTAAACAATCCTTTTTTCTCTTCCTTCGTATTCCCCGTAGTAGTTACTGTTGTATCAGTTGTATCACTTTCTTTTTTAGTATCTACAGCAGTAGTTGCTATGTCCTCAAAGTTCTTTACTTCCTTCGTTTCAAGTGTTTTTAAGTCGTAAACAAATAAATTGCTCTGACTAATACACATTTCATCACATACCTGATAAGCTAATTCTACTTGGATAGTTTCCACAGCAGGATTAGTTATCTTAATGTCTTGAACTAATTTAGCAGAGTCTACGAAGTAGATTTCATCCACACCAAAAACGTCATTAAATGAAGTCTTTGTCTCACTCTCCTTTGCTTTACCTTCTAATGTATAATTACCTTCTTGATTATTATAAATAAACTCTAAAGGCAGCGAACCTCCTTCTGGGTTATATTGGGAGTATAAATGCCAGTTCTTTTCTATTACAGCATCCCAAGTAATGGTGTATTCTGTATCAGACTTTTTCTCAATTTTAGATTGCCATTTAGCAGGATTAGTAATCTGAGCCTGAACTGATATAAATGACAATAAAAAAAGTAGCAAATAAGCTAATTTTCTCATAGATTAATTTGAATTTTAATAATGTTTGTTGTTGTATCTTTTATCTTAAATCGTTCATCCATTCGACTACCGATAACCCATACAATCTTATTTTCTGAACATAAAAGCCAAGTATTCTCTTTATCAAAAAGACTATACTTCTCATCTTTAAAGAACTTACTCACTTTCTTTGTTCCTTTCATCCCAAATGGGATAAATCTATCTCCACTTCGATATTTACGTATAGTCAATGGAAAAGTCAATAAATCTCCATCTACATAAATGGTCGAAGCATCGCTTGTTAACTGTTTTTCTTCATAAGGTGTTATACTAATCGTTAGTGGTTGGGTTAATGTTTGTTTGTTCTCTAAAAAATATATTTGTTCTTTATTCTCTATTTCTTCTGAAAGAGGTTTTATAATAAACTCTCCTCTATTCTTCAACAGTACATGAGTAGATGAATAAATCATTTTTCCCGATGTTCCATTAATTAAATCTTCAATATCAGACCAAGCCGTAAATCCTAATGGAGATAACCACTTATACAAATACGCCTTTGGTGAAGAAAGACTTTTTAACTTCTCTAAGTTTATACTTATCTTCTCACCGCCATGTTCGGTAACTACCTGACTGTAATAATATTTGCTAGCATCTTCACTCAAATCTACTGTCTGTTGCAAATATTCTATTGTCTGTAAAAAAGACTGACAAAAATATTCATTCGTCTCTTTTAGAAGTGGCAATATATTCCTACGAATTTTATTACGCAAATATTTTGTCTGACTATTTGTTATATCTTCTCTCCAAGTAATATTATTCTCTTCTGCATAATGGGCGATATCCTCTCTAGTAAATGGCAATAATGGTCTTCTGATATAGCCATTTCTAGCAGGTATTCCCAACAATCCTTCTATACCAGTCCCTCTAGATAAATTAATTAAGAACGTCTCCATTGAATCATCTAAATGGTGAGCAGTTAACAGAAAAGTCTTTCTCTGTTGTGCAGCTAGTTCTCTAAACCAATCATAGCGCAATTCTCTAGCTGCAATTTGTATAGACACTTTGTTCTCTATAACATACTGTTCTGTGTCAAACTCTGCTACAAAAATGGGTATACCTAATCTAGCACCGAACTCTTCTACAAATCTTTGATCTTCATTACTATCCTCTCCCCTTAAATGAAAGTTACAGTGTGCTATAGTGATATCTAATCCTATTTTATGACATAAGTACGCTAAAACAATACTATCTATCCCTCCGCTTACTGCTAATAATAACGGTTCTTCTAATAACTCTTTGAAGTTATTCTCTATATGTAATTTAAACTGATTAAACATCTTCAACTAAAGTCAACAAAGTAACTAAAATAATTTAATTACTTTCCTTCTATTTATGTTTTTTTAACCTAGATTAAAGCTTTTTTCTCCTTTTTTAAATGATTTTTTAGGACAACTTAAAAAAAGAAAAGAAAAAAAGCCTCATCATTAGATGAGGCTTTGATATATTAAAACAGACTACAGTCCATCTACTTTATTTCCAAAATTAGAAGCTTGAGCATACGTTCTCCATTTCTCTATACACTCTATCATATCTGTAGGTATCTCAGAGTTAAACCTCATTCTTTCTTTCGTGATAGGATGTGTGAAACCTAAAGTCTTAGCATGTAAAGCCTGTCTAGGCAAAACAGCAAAGCAATTATCTACAAACTGCTTATACTTCGTGAAGGTCGTTCCCTTTAGAATCAAATTACCCCCATAACGCTCATCGTTAAACAGTGTATGACCAATATGTTTCATATGAACACGTATCTGGTGTGTACGACCTGTCTCTAGACGGCAAGACACTAAAGTTACATACCCCAAGCGCTCAAGTACTTTATAGTGTGTCACAGCCCATTTACCCATACTTTCATCATCAAAGGCTGCCATCTGCATTCTATCTTTTACATGTCTACCGATATAACTCTCTATCGTACCTTCATCCTCTTCTACATTTCCCCATACCATAGCGATATACTCTCGCTCAGATGTCTTCTCTGCAAACTGCTTTTGAAGCTCAGTCATTGCCCATTCAGTCTTTGCAACAACTAATAATCCACTAGTATCTTTATCAATACGGTGGACCAACCCTGGTCTTTCACTACTATTTAGAGGTAAATTCTCAAAATGATAAGCTAAAGCATTTACTAATGTCCCAGTATAGTTACCATGTCCTGGGTGTACTACTAGACCTGCTGGCTTATTCACTACTAATAATGAATCATCCTCATATACTATATCAAGAGGAATATTCTCAGGTATTATAATATTTTCGAATGGTGGTTGTTTCATCAGCACACGCACCACATCATTTGCTTTTACTTTATGATTTGATTTTACAGGTACATCATTTACAAATATGTTACCATTAGTAGCAGCTTGTTGTATTTTATTACGTGTAGCGTTCTCTACTAAGTTCATTAAAAACTTATCCACTCTTAAAGGAGCTTGTCCTTTCCCAGCTTCAAATCTATAATGCTCAAATAACTCACCTTCTAAGTCATCGAACATTTCTACATTATCTTCTTGCATTAATCTTATTTAAATCTTTTAAAAATCAAATTCACTAGAATTACTAGAGTTGCCATTAGCATCTTCAATAGCTGGTGCAACATCCAGTTCCTCCTCAGAATAGCCAGCTCTACCATCTCCTAAAACAAAATCAATTCTAGAGTCTTTCGCTATTTTATCACCTTCATTTAAAACCTTTCCTTTTTGGTAAACTTTAAGAACTACATCTTTCCCAATAAAAGTCTGATATGAAATAGTTCCTTCTTTTAAACCTAATGACTTAATAGTCGCTAAGGCCTGACGGTAAGTTAACTCTTCTAGTTTTGGCAATTTTACATTACCATATCCAGATGCATTAATCTTTACATATATCTTTCTATTTGTTTTCACTCCTGTCTTAGGAGCTGGGTCTTGCTCTACAATGCTTAATGGAGGAAAGTCTTTATCATAGTCAAGTGTATCTAACACAACCATGTTCAACTCATTCTTCTGTAACAATTGTAATGCCTGATCAGTATCTAGCTTAATCAAACTTGGCACTTCTATTTTTTCACCGTGATTAGTTGTATGTGCTAACCATCTAAGTGCTAATAATACACCTAGTATAACGATTACGACAGCACTCGCTAAGGAAATAAAAAAGGCTCTACTTTTTAGAAAATCCATTAATTTCATATCTACTTATTTTGAGCAAAGATATAAAATCGAAAACATTTTTTGTTTCTATGTTTTATTATAAATTTGTTTTGAACAAATACAAAGTAGTAATTTATACTAATGTATTAAAATTTAGCTCTATATGAAGCACGTAGCAGTAATTATGGGGGGATATTCTAGCGAATATAAAATCTCATTGACTAGTGGTAAAGTGGTATGCGAAACACTAGACCGCTCTAAATATATTCCTTATCCAATACATATTTTTGAAAACAAATGGGTGTATGTAGATGAAAACAATGATGAATTCCCTATTGATAAAAATGACTTTTCGGTAAACTATAAAGGCAACAAAATAACCTTTGACGTTGTATTTAACGCTATACATGGTACTCCTGGAGAAGATGGACTAATGCAAGCTTATTTTTCTCTAATCGGAATGCCTCATACTTCTTGTGACTACTACCAAGCTGCTTTAACAATGAATAAAAGAGACATGCTTTCTGTCTTAAAACCGTTTGGTATTAAAACTGCAATATCTTATTACTTAAATGAAGGGGATGTAATCAATACTGAAGAAATTATTCAACGTGTTGGGTTACCTTGTTTTGTAAAACCAAATAGATCTGGTTCTAGCTTTGGTATCTCTAAAGCAAAAACTACAGAAGAATTAATTACTGCCATAGAAGTAGCTTATAAAGAAGATAACGAAATTATAATCGAAAGCTTCTTAAATGGTACTGAAGTATCCGTAGGCGTTATTGACTATCAAGGAGAAATTAAAGTATTACCTATGACAGAGATAGTTTCTGAAAATGACTTCTTTGATTATGAAGCTAAATATTTAGGTAAGTCTCAAGAGATAACTCCTGCTAGAATAGATGACAAAACTAGAGACAGAGTTGCTGATATAGCAAGTAGAGTATATAAAATATTAAATATGCAAGGCTTCTCTCGCAGCGAATTTATCATTGTAGACGGTGTACCTTTCTTATTAGAAATGAATACTGTTCCTGGATTAACAAAAGAAAGTATTTTACCACAACAAGCAAAAGCGGCTAATATTACCTTAGCTGATTTGTTTGACAACGCAATTGTTTTAGCTTTGCAAAAAGCAAATTAATTTTAGATACTATGAGAAGAGCAGTCTTGCCAGGTTCTTTTGATCCTATTACCAATGGCCATTATGATATTATCAAAAGAGCATTACCTCTATTTGATGAGATTATTGTTGCTATAGGAGTAAACTCAGATAAAAAATATATGTTTTCACTAGAAGACAGAAAGCGGTTTATTGAAGAAACATTTAGAAATGAACCTAAAATTAAAGTTGCTACTTATGAAGGCTTAACTACAGATTTTTGCTTTAAAGTAGATGCACAGTTCATCCTAAGAGGGCTAAGAAATCCAGCTGACTTTGAGTTTGAAAAAGCAATTGCACATACTAATCGCTTCTTAACAAAGATAGAAACTGTCTTCTTGCTAACAGCAGCTAGTACATCATTTATTAGCTCTAGTATAGTAAGAGATGTTATTCGCAATAAAGGAGACTATTCTAAACTAGTCCCTCCTACCGTAAAATTCTAATCTAGTATAGAATCAAAAAAAAGCCTATCTAAATAATTTAGATAGGCTTTTTTTGATTTATTTATCTTTCAATATTCCTAGCTCATCTATAAGCAACTTAATATTCTCATACGAGTTATTCATTGCTTCTCTAATCTGTTCTTTATTTAACCAAGCTACTTGTTCTATATCTTCTTCTATCTGCCCCACTAATGGTCCATCAAAAGAAGAAGTCATTTCATACCACGTAGTAATTTTTAATCTATACTTACCATTTCGCTTAAATATATGATATGTCTTAGGCAACTTACGCACTATCTTTAGATTAGATACACCTGTTTCTTCTTCTACTTCACGTATAGCCGTTTCTTCCATTTCTTCTCCTTTCTCTATTCCTCCTTTAGGTAAATCCCACTTGCCACCTCTAAGAATAAACAGTACTTCTCCTTTAGGATTAAAGACCACTCCACCACCTGCTTTTTGCACAGGAATTTTCTCTTTTATCTTCTTTAAGATCTCTTTTTCATCAGGATGATATAAAAAAGCCTTATCAATTTTATTTTGAAAATATTTAATGATAATTTTGTCAATATCGACACTATCTAATAAGAACAGTTGAAAATCGGTTTCTTTCTCGATTTTATCTGTTAAGAACAATGGTTTGTCGTTTACAAAAACTTTATACATTTGTATTATGATTTTTAATAAAGAAACAGCACACAAAACTGCCGAGTCACTTCTGCAAATTAACGCAATTAAATTAAATCCTAAAAATCCTTTTACTTGGGCTTCAGGATGGAAATCTCCAATCTACTGTGATAACCGTATTACATTGTCTTATCCAGAGATACGTAAATTCTTACAAAAAGAGTTTGCTGAGAATATCGTAGCTAAATATGGCAAACCTGATGTTATAGCTGGTGTCGCAACTGGAGCTATAGGTATTGGTCTTTTAGTAGCTGAAGCATTAGAATTGCCTTTTGTATATGTTCGTCCTGAGCCTAAAAAACACGGAAGACAAAATCAAATCGAAGGACAATTAGAAGCAGGTAAGTCTGTTGTGGTAATCGAAGACCTGATCAGTACTGGTAAAAGTAGTCTACAAGCTGTAGAAGCACTAAAAGAAAACGGAGCTAATATCTTAGGGATGGCTGCTATCTTTACATATGAATTCCAAGTAGCGGAAGATAACTTTAAAAGCGCTGGTATCGAACTTACAACACTAAGTAACTACACTTCTTTATTAGAAAATGCTGTAAATCAAAAATACATTTCTGACAGTGATCTAGAAACACTACAAGAGTGGAGAAAGAATCCTTCAGAGTGGAATCAATAATAATATCCTAAATACTAGAATATATGAACTTAGAAAGTCCAAAAGTAACCGTTGCTAAATCAGCTGAATATATCTTCAACGCTTTGACAGACGTTAAAAACTTCGAAAAGTTAATGCCTGAATCAATTGCTAAGTTTGAAGTTACAGGAGATGATTCTTTTATATTTGCACTTAAAGGAATGCCTGAAATCAAATTAAAACAGAAAGATCAAACTCCTAATTCTAAAGTTGTTCTAGGGGCTGCTAGTGATAAACTTCCTTTTACATTAACTGGAAATATTACTGAGATAGATGCTAATAACTCTGAGATACAACTTCAATTCGAAGGTAGCTTTAACCCAATGATGGCGATGATGGTAAAAGGTCCTATCGGTAAATTCATTGAAGCTTTAGCTGGAAATATGAATAAATTATAACATAAGAAAAGAGGAATTTACTAAGTGTAAATTCCTCTTTTTATTTTTAGATGTTCACAATAGAATCTTTATGCTCTTATTTGAACTCCACTTTATACTCTAATACTTTAGGATTAGCTATAATATCAGACATAGAGAATTTCTTTTCAAAAGATTTACCATCTTTACTGATTACAGCATCCTCATAAGATACAGACTTAATCTTCTTGTCAAAACTTGTTTTTAGAACATAAGTAAACATCGCTTCCATTCCTCCCATCTCATTAGCTTTCTTAGCTTCTTCAGTATCTTTTACACTAACCTTTCTTTCGAATTGTTTGCTGTCTAGGCTATACTGACTTTCTACTAATAAAGGTGGTTGTTTTTTCCCATTTTGCTTCTTATCTAATTCACTTGTTTTATCTGTTATTTTATTGATATTTATAAGTGATTGATTTAAATCTGCTACATCCTTTGCTATCACTTTTAAATTAAAATCAGCCAAAGAGTCTTTCATATTAATCATAAAGCGCACATTCTTAGTATTATCAAACAACTCTTTATTCGCTTTAATGATACTATCTTTCTTCTGTTCTCCGTTCTTTTCTTTCAACATCGCAAAGTCAAGTATCTGATCTATACTTAGCTCTTGTCCACTAATTAATTCTAACTTCTCGGCATCTCCTTTAAAAATAGCATTCTTATCAGGCACATTTTGCAATAACTCTTTAAAGTCCATTTTAAAGGTGTAATCTACAGCCCCACTATCCTTCACATACAGTTCTTCCTTCGTCACACATGACTGAAGTGATAAGCTCAATCCTAAAAGGAATAAATAAATCTTTTTCATTTTTTTTATTTTTTTTGATACACAAAGGTAAACTTTTAAACCACTGAAAAAATATGAACATAAAAAAACAACAATAAATCGATCTGACTTATTACTGTCTTTAATAAAGTATACTTTATTAAACTCTTATTAATTCAAACGTTTTACAGAAAAATAAGATACAGGTCCTAATCCTGAATTACCAGCACTAAGAGCTTTAACAATCAATAAATAATATTTCTTAACTAAATGAGTCTTGCTAACCAAGAATATTTATAACAGTATAATTTGCAATACTTATATTTAATATAATTGTGAAGATTAGAAATCTTATACAAATAAAAAATCCTCAAAAGCATATGTTTTTTGAGGATTTTTTATAATATTAATTTCACTAAGTTATAAAGTCCACAACTACTTAAAAAAGTATAAGTATATAGGTCTTTTTAATTAGTTTTCTTAATTCCTTTATTAACAATAAGACTTGGATAAAGATCAACTCCCGTACCTTTTTTTACAAAATTCAGAGTAATAGCAGCCGTTCTAGAGCGATACTCTTCAATACTTATATCTACGCCAGTCGCCGGTTTCAAATTCTTGATATCATAGTAAAAAACATAAGGTGTGTCTCCTACAAATCCTTCTTCTGGAATGAAACTAACTTCCCCACTATCTTTGTCATAATTAAATGTTCCAATACCAGGTTCATTTAACACATAAGGATTAGGTGTTAAGACCACTTGCTTTGTCACTGGATCCATCTTTTTAAATCTAAATGAAGCTTTATCTAAATACAATACTGACTTTATAGGTGGATTCAAAACAGAATAGACATTACTATTGTACCCAAATGCAGAATACAATGGTTTAAAAACATTTTGAATATCAGGTAGAACTCCATAATAGGTCATATCATTTGCTACAGGTGAAAAAGGTAGACTCAAAGCAATATTTCGAATATGTGCACGAATAGAAGCTGCTCCAGTAGAACCTGTAAAAGCCATTTTTAAACTTTGAGGAACAAGGATGTCAAGACTTCTACGTTCTGAATTTTTATCAGTTACTTGTTCTATATAATCAATCTTACCAGCCTTAGGAATAAAATAGTTTTTAACAACCGTTGATTTAAAATCTCCATGAAGTACATCAACCGAAATGAAAAAACCATCCTCACTGTTAACATCATCAATACCTGGAACTAATGAAATAACAATTTTTCGATATCCTACATCTCCAATACTAACATTTGCTTTTCCACTTCTAATATCAAAACGCTGTCCTTCAAAACCTCGTGATTTTATCTCAACAGCACCTGTAGTTCTATTTAAAAAATAATTCTTATTCTCTACAGTATTAATAGCAAAAAGAGCTGGATAACCATCATACTGAGAAGTAGGACTATAAGGCCCTCTCAACACAACGTAATTACCTTTAGCATCGTCAGTCATAAGACCATTTCTAATCTCATCCTTGTTTTTCATTATGTTTTTATAATTCCCATATAAATCCAATCCCAAACCAAGAAAACCTTTAGAAAAACCTAATTTTGAATTCGAACTGGTAAGGTGTTTACGAGGAGCATACCCTAAAGCTCCCCCTTTGGCTCCCATAGTTGGATTGGCCTCTGATCCATCATATAATACCATGGCGATACCATCACCATATCTCGGTTGAGCAGAACCAGAATCCAAACCAAATTCAAATTCCAATATAAAACCTTTTTCTGTAGTAAATTCTAAATTATCTAAAGCTACACCAGCATATTGTTCATAATTATCTATCAACTTGATTCCATCCTTAGTAAACGTAATCAATCCAGGTGAAGGTTTATCTTTAGTACTCTCTCCTAATATTTTAAAACCTTCTGAGGTCTGCCCTGTATTAAAGTAAGGAAATTTATTTTTCTGCCCAAAAGCTAATTGACTTACCACTAACAACATGATACAGTAAAATAACTTACTGTACTTATATAAATTCTTCATATCCATAACTAAATAGAATTACCATTTACCATTAAAATATCGTTGCAATTCACTCCAAACGTCAATCTTACTGTTCCAGTATTAGATCTAAACTGCTCACTTCCTAAATTAGTACCATCAGATAACACTTTCTCTTTATTTCGTATCGTAAAAAAAACCTGATCAGAAACAGGCATGGCAACACCTTTTTTAGGTGTAAAAACAGCTTTCTTTGTTGCTGGATTGTACTCATAAGTACCATAATTAGTAGTTGCAATATATGGTTGAGCTGTATCTTCATACATACCATTAACTAATGTTCTAAACTGAAAACTATAAGCATCTAATAAATCTGACCTTCCTAAATCATGTATATCTCCTTCTCCTTGATATTTATTGTTGTCAAACCCAACACTATTAGCCAAAATATCAATTTCTGTAGGTACATCTTTGCAAATATCAGTTAAGAACAAATCTCTTATCGATGGTGAAAAAGGCATGTATAAACTCAAATTTCTAACAATATGTCTTTGTGTATACGTTCCTGTGGCAGCAGCAAACCCTATTTTAAAAGTTTTAGGAGCTAACAAATGTAATTCTGCTAATTTATCCTCAGATTCTCTAACACTTATTGCCTCCATATAATTAATCTTACTATCATCAGGTAAAAAGAAATCATTAATAACTCTATCTTTTTGATCTTTATGAAGAATGTCAACGGACATAAAAAAACCTTTTAATCCTTCTTTTTCACCAGGTAACATTGATATTTCTACTCTACGATAAGACGGATGTCCATAAGTAGCTGCGATATCATTTTCATTCTCGCTAATACTCTCTCTTAATTTAAAACTAAAAGGTGTTGCCTGTGGAGCTTTAGGTTTTACATTATACTTACCTGTGGTAAAATCAAGCACTGCACGAGATTCAAAATCTTCAGTACTTTGAGTGATTAACACAGGATAACCTTTTCCTTGGTCTCCTTGTCCACGAATCGTTACGTGATTTTTTGCTTCTCCAGACTTTCCTCCTGTTAGTGTATTATTATCCACTCCGTCTCTAATTCCATTTCTATATTCTTCAGATGAAGCACGACGAAGCTTAAAATTCCCCCATACATCAATACCTACAGCCAAAAATCCTTTACTTAATCCACCATCTGATGTAGTAGGTTTTTTATAAGCATATCCCAAACCTGATCCATCAGCCCCCATCTTAGGAGATGTTACTACTCCATCAAATAAAACTAATGACAAACCGTCTGCAAACCCCCTTCCGCCTGTCATTATATAATCAAACTCAATAATAAACCCACGGTCAATAGTAAATGCCATATCATTTAAATAAAACCCACGAGTTAAGTTAGTACTCGAAGTAGTTAAAGTAGCACCATACTTATCAAAAGTTACTTGTCTATTAGGGTTTAGTTGACTAAATTCCTTCCCATCAGTCAATGTACTCTGATATGGAAACTGAGCCAATAACTTAGTCTGACAAAATAAGAACAATGTCAAACTAATTATAAGTATAAAACTCTTCCTCATATCCTATTTTTTAACAATAATAATATTCAAGTAAGAAGCTGCTGTCAACTTTCCAACATTAGCTTTATAAATTAAATAATGTTTGCCATTAGCATCAGGACTTTCTATTCGAAGAGCACTAAAAGCTGTTTTATCAAAACCTATTATCTCAAATTCTACCTCATCAGCACCCCACAAATCAACTCCCCCTCCAATATGACCATTATTACCGATTTGTTTTACATACTCATCATATAAAGAAATCTTCTGTTCTGTAGCATCATACATCTTAATAGGAAATGGAGGCATATATATCCATTGTCTAGTAGGAGCAGCATTTAATCCATCCCACTTCTCACCGTTCCAAATCTTTAGACCCGATGATATTGTACTTGTTCCACCACCTACGTGATACACTTGTAATCCTATGTGTTCTTTTCTATTCTCAGGAGTCTCGGTCTTAACCATAGGGGTTAACTTCTTAATATCTGTCAACATCACTCTTGGTAGCATAAAACCTTTGCTTCCTGTAATATTATCTGCATCTGCCGATTTAGATTTCACATCTACCAATGCTCCCTCTATTGGCATCGTACCCCCACCAAGTACCACCTGCCCGTAAGACAATCCAATATTAGTTCCTACTAATATTCCCATTAACAATAACATTTTTTTCATTTCTTAATATATTTTCTTTCTTTTCACAATAAAACACAATTAAGCAACAGTATGCAAAATCAGAAACAAAAATAATAATAAATACAATTAATTTAACAGAAAATACAAACAAAAAAACCTAAATACGAAAATACAAATCACGTTATGCGATTTAATATTAATTTAATTACAAAAAACACTTTTAATTTCATATTCTTTAACAAAAAACAATATAACACAACACATTTACTAATCGTAAAAACATCATAAACAGTTAATTATCTAAAAACACAATCTTTTCCTTGCACAATTCAAATATTTTACTGAATCTTTGCAACGAAATAAAGTTTAACTATTAAAAACGAAGAACAATGTTTGTACTAAATTATACTTCTACATCATTCGCATCAGCAGGGATTGCTGGGGTGTGTCTTCGTGCTACTTTTATCTAAAATATCTAAATTTTACATATAATAGAAAAGCCCGAAGATTGATTCGGGCTTTTTTTTGTTTATTCCGGACCCTTAACGAGATTAACCCCGAATTGACTGATAGATGCTAAAGATCTTCAGTAAAAATCAAATCAGTCCTATTTATACGGATTGAGCATTTAGTCAATTTAAATTTTACATCATGGGAAGGAAACTTTCTGGGAAAGACTTTATTAAAATAGGTTTTCCTCAAAATAATACCATAAACATCGCCTTAGGGCAAGTAAATAGATATAAGAAAAAAGAGAATAAAAACAGCATACTTGAAGAAGCTAAACTTGTACTACAGAATCCTGAATCTTTTATGGGAGATGGTATCTGGGGAAAAGTAGCAGAGAGTATGATCAAACAAGTAGAAGTCAAAAAACATCAACTCAATACCAATAGAGTTCCGTTCTCTATTTATGGGGAAGATGCTATTGACGAACAGACGAAGTATCAACTGTTCACTGCTTTAAAACTACCTGTAGCAGTACAGGGGGCACTAATGCCTGACGCACACTATGGATATGGTTTACCTATAGGCGGGGTATTAGCTACTGATAACGCAGTTATCCCTTATGGTGTTGGAGTAGATATAGGCTGTCGCATGAGTATGTCAGTCTTTAATTTACCAGCTAATTTCCTAAAAGGTAAAGACCATCAGTTACTAAACATTTTGTCAGAACACACTAAATTCGGTATGTATGACACACATAAAGTAAAAGCTGACCACGAGGTATTTAGTAGAGATGAATTTAAGAATATCCCCTTTGTCAAAGGTTTATTAGACAAAGCCTATAAACAATTGGGAACATCAGGTGGTGGTAATCACTTTGTAGAGTTTGGCATCGTCAGATTGACAGAAACTAAACCTGAGTGGAAACTTGAGCCTGGAGAATATATTGCAGTTCTTTCACATAGCGGATCTAGAGGATTGGGGGCAAATATCGCCAAGCACTATACCTATCTTGCGACTAAACAATGTCCCCTACCAAGCAATGCTCAGCATTTAGCTTGGTTAGACCTCAACACACATGATGGACAAGAGTATTGGCTAGCCATGAATCTTGCAGGAGATTACGCAAAAGCTTGCCACGATGATATACACCGTCGCATTGCTAAAGCATTAGGTAAGCAGATAGCTTTCACCATAGAAAACCATCATAACTTCGCTTGGAAAGAAGTGATTAACAACAAAGAATTAATTGTTCACCGCAAAGGGGCTACTCCTGCTGCAGAAGGACAATTGGGAATAATACCTGGATCTATGACTACTAATGGCTATATAGTCGAAGGTCTGGGAAATGCAGAGAGCTTAAATTCTGCCTCTCATGGAGCAGGACGCCTACACTCACGCGCGGCATGTAAACAGAAGTTTACCAAGAGTGAGATTAAAAAAGAACTTAGTTCTACTGGCGTACAGCTTATAGGAGGTAGTGTAGATGAAGCCCCAATGGCTTATAAAGACATCAACGCAGTAATGCAGGCTCAAAGCGAATTAGTAAAAGTATTGGGAAGCTTTACCCCAAAATTTGTAAGAATGGATAAGTAATTATGGCAAAAGTTATTCAGATTACATCAGGTAGAGGTCCTCAAGAGTGTGATTTTGCCGTTAAGAAAATCGCACAACTTTTTATAGACGACGCAGTCAAATCCAATATTAAAGTTGATCCAATACAGGATAATACCGACGCACATGGCGCGTCGGTCTTTATCCAAATCGTCGAAGCGTCTAAAGAAGTTGATACTTTTTTGAGAACTTGGTTGGGTACTATACAGTGGATTTGTGAAAGTCCATTTAGACCTAAACACAAAAGAAAGAATTGGTACATTGGTATATTTGAAAGTACTAAATCAAGTAATAACATAATTCTTGACACTGATATTCAATACCAAGCCGTGCGCAGTTCAGGAGCTGGCGGACAGAATGTCAATAAAGTTAGCTCCGCTGTCAGAGCTACTCATACCCCTACAGGTATTACTGTACTGGCTATGGATAGTAGATCACAGCACCAAAATAAAAAATTGGCTACAGAAAGACTTTTAGAGAGATTTCAAAAAATGGCATTAAATGAAATCAAACTAGAAGAAAAGAGTACGTGGCTAAACCAAACGAAAATAGAGAGAGGTAACCCTACTCGAACTTTCATTGGCATAAAATTTAGAGAAAAATAAATACCAAAAGGGCTATTCTAAACAGATAGCCCTTTTTTTTGTTAATCTATATCCCTATGATAGTATGTCGGTGGAATAATGATGGGATAATGATCGCATTAAAATAGCCTAAAACTATGCGACTACTATGCGATCACTATGCGACCGTTATGTGACCACTCCAAAAAAAGCTCAATAATGAGCATAAAAAAACAGATTACCCCTTATTGTGATAATCTGTTTTTACTTTCTTTACGATCTTTTAGATACTATAACCTCATTGCTTAGATAGCAAAGACAATCTACACTATTTCTGCACTTAATCCGGCATCTAATAACTGTAAACACTGAGATTTAAGTTTCTTAAACTCTCCTGTCTTCACTGTGCATTTTCCTGTATAATGTACTAACATAGCACATTGCTCTGCTTGCTCAGATGTATGATCACATACACGAATAAGAGTGTCAATTACATGGTCAAATGTATTAACATCATCATTGTATAGAACGATTTCACTATTTCCATTCAACAACTCTTCTACATTGACTTTTTCTTGAATCTGTTCCTGTGTACTCATAATATATTATAATAACGTTTTTTATGCTTTAATGAACTTCAAAGATACCCAATTATTTCTTTCAAAATTACTTTCAAAAACCAAACCAATTTTTTCTGCACAATTTTTTATTGCTGTAATATCTTCTGTATAAAAACCACTAAAGTAAATTTCACCTCCTTTTTGTAAACTAGCTACATACTTATCCATATCATTCAATAAGATATTTCTATTGATATTAGCTAAGATAACATCATATTTTGGCTCCTTACTAATGATAGAAGCATCTCCTTCGAACACCTCTACATTAGTACACTTATTTCTCTCTGCATTCTCTATAGAGTTAAGGTAACACCAGTTATCGATATCGATAGCATCTACGTGTTTAGCTCCGCGCATAGCAGCTAGTATCGCTAAGATAGCAGTACCACACCCCATATCTAACACTACCTTATCCTGCATATCATTATTTAATATCTGACGAATCATCATAAAAGTTGTTTCATGATGTCCTGTACCGAAACTCATCTTTGGTTCTATAACGATATCATACTGAGCACTTGTCTTCTCGTGAAATGGTGCTCTTACATAACATATTCCATCTACATCGATTGGATCAAAGTTCTTTTCCCACTCCTCATTCCAGTTTACCTGAGCTATTTCCTCTTTTCTATAAGTAATCGTAAACTGTTCTGACTGTAAAATAAAAACATCTTCTAGAATATCCTCTGTCCACAAATCTTTTTGAACGTAAGCACTAACACCTGTTGCTGTCTCTTCAAAACTCTCAAATGCCTTCTCTCCTAACTCAGCAATTAGTATTTCTGTACCAAGTTCTCTTGGTTCTACATTAAAATGATAACCTATATATACCATAATTTTTAATTAAATCCGTTTCCTTAACCTTTTGGTAACATTAATTTTACATTGAACTAACAACATAAGTATTTCTATTGCAAAACTAATGTTATTTTTGCACAAATAAATACAACACACTATGAAAAAGCTTTTACAATGTCTTTTTTTGCTTTGTCCAATGCTGATAATGGCACAGGACATTAAGCATGAAACCACTAGTAATGAATTAAAATTAGAACAACTACCATACTATAGTTATGGTAAAGGATTAGGGATGACTTCTGCAGATAGTATCTTCCAGTTGAATATCCGATTCAGAATGCAGAACAGATTAACCTTCAATGAGAACGATGGTGAGAAAAACACCTATGAAGGAGAAATCAGAAGATTACGTCTAAGATTTGATGGTTTCGTAGGTAGCCCTAAGTTCTTATATGTAATTCAGCTTTCATTCGCTCCTAAAGATTTAGGTACAACCAAAGAAAATGAACCTATCAATATTATCCGTGATGCTGCCCTAACTTATCGTCCTAATGAAAACTGGAACTTTATCTTCGGACAGACTAAACTACCGGGTAACAGACAGCGTATTAACTCATCAGGAGCGCTTCAGTTAACAGACCGTTCTATTAATAACGCTAAATTTAATATCGACCGTGACTTCGGTATCCAAGCTTATTATCTACACGAAAAGAAGAATGAGTTCGGATATAACATTAAGACTGCAGTATCAACAGGTAGAGGTCGTAACTTCTCAGGTAGCGAAAGCGATAGTTATGCATTGACAGGTAGAGTAGAGTTATTCCCTTTAGGTAGCTTTTCTAAAAACGGAGCATTCTTTGAAGGTGATTTAGCCAGAGAAGCAACTCCTAAACTAATGTTATCAGGTACCTTCCATCGCAATAATAATGCAATGAAATCACAAGGCCAAACGGGAAATAAGTTAGGAGAAGCTAAATCATTCAACTCATTAATGCTAGACGGTATCGTGAAGTATAATGGGTGGGCTGGTATGGTATCATACATGAACAGAACCTTAGATGACGCCTTATCACTAAACAATCTTGAAGACCCTACAGCTGGATATAACTACATCTTCGCTGGTCAAGGGATGGACTACCAGCTGAGTTATATATTCCCTAGCAATTATGAAATCATAGGACGAGTATCTACTCAAACAATGAAAGATCAATTACACAAAAACACAGACTTTAATTTGCCGAATACAACTCAGTTCTCATTAGGAGCGAACAAATACCTTTGGGAGCATACTTTTAAATTACAAGCTGAGTTAACGTATGATAAACAGAAGTTCTATCAAGGCCCTACAAAGAACAATTGGTATTTTAGACTACAGTTCGAAATAGGAATATAATAAAAAAAATGTCAATAATTTATTATTATCAAAAATACACCCCCTAAATAATTAACTATTATTTAGTGTTTTATCAAACCTACTATAACCAAACTTTAAGTTCTTATTGTTTACTTTTGAAACATAATTCAAAGCTAAAATTAAATAAGTATGAAAAAGATTATCGTTGTAGTAGGTTTTATTTTTGCTTTCATTTCTATGGGTTGTGGGAATAATAGTGCTACTGCAGGCAATGCTCCTGTAGATCAACCGAATTTATTGACTTCAATTACAGCAGAAGATAGAGAGTTTAGAATAATCGAACAGAGTGAAATCAACACGCTGAACAAAACTATTATAGAACAAGAGCTAAACTCTATCGAGAAGATTATGCAAGAATATGCCCCTGAAGATATGGAGGCTGAAGGAAACTATACCTATATCATCACAAAGGCAACTACAACAGATCCTAATAAATTCACTCTTTCTTTATTAGAAGATGGTATAAATGATGATTCGTTAAAAGCACTGAAAGTAATCATGACTGTAGAGAAAAAGAAAGACACTTTTAGAGTACTAGGTATTAAAGAAAGTTACCAGTGCTGGAAAGACAGAGGTCACCAAGACTGGGGAGCCGATTACTGCTTATAACATAAAGAGATACATTACCTCAATTAACTATAATAAAAAAGTCATACTAATAAGTATGACTTTTTTTTGTATTATTTAGCTTATTCAGCTTGCTCTGCTTGAGGCTCATCTTCTTTTCTTCCAATATTCATATTTGGGAATTTTTGTTGAATAGATTTCAAAGCGAACTCATTGATTTCATTCATTGCTTCTGGTGAAGGCAATTTCATTGTTTCTGCATTGTGCTTTAAAACTTCTTCTAATAAAATCTGTGTTCTTAATAATTGAAAATTTAAATCAATTATTTCTCCTGCTACATCAATGTCTCCTAATGTCATTATTACTCTTTTTTAAATTTATAACTTTCTATTGTTCGAACTCAAATTTAACAAACTATTCTTAATATGAAACTATTTTAATGTTATTCTTTGAAAAAATATTCTAACTCTTGTCTCAAGTTATAACGCGATGACATCACCTCTCCGTAAGCTCCTGCAGAACGTATAGCGATTAGATCTCCTCTTTTCAATTTTGGAAGTAAAACATCTTTGCCAAAACAGTCACTACTCTCACAGATCGGCCCTACTACATCATATTTCACTTCTGTTTCGTTAGTCACCTCATCTGTATATTTATCAGATAGCAATTCTACCTTGTGATATGCTTGGTATAAGGCTGGTCTTAATAGCTCTGTCATACCTGCATCTAGAATAGCAAAGTTCTTCTTCAGTCCTTCTTTTATATATAGCACTCTACTAATCAGAGTTCCACTATTAGCAATGATAGAACGCCCTAGTTCAAAGTGAATTTGTTGGTGTGGTCTCACGTCTAAAAACTCATGGAACAAATAGAAGAAATTAGAGAAGTTAACAATAGCTTCATCATCAGGTTCACTGTAATTAATTCCTAATCCTCCTCCTAAGTTTAACACAGGTACATCATGTCCTCTCTCATAGAACCAAGTATTCCACTCATTTACTTTTAGACATAGACGTTTAAACACATTCAGGTCTGTGATCTGTGACCCCACGTGGAAGTGCAACCCTATTAATTCTAAATATTCATTCTTATTGATAATCTCGATACAGTTCGTTAACTCGTGCATCATGATCCCAAACTTATTCTCATCTAATCCCGTAGTGATATAGTGATGCGTCTTTGCATCGACATTAGGGTTTATACGCAAGGCTATACGCCCTTTTAGCTGATGCTTAGTAGCCAAATCACCTATCACTTGTAGCTCTTGTACAGACTCTACATTAAACGACATAATCTGATTCTCTAACCCTATCAGTATCTCTCTATCGGTCTTCCCTACTCCTGCGAATACGATATCTGAAGGAGCAAAGCCTTCTGCTATAGAGCGCTCTATCTCTAGTCCACTCACACAGTCCGCCCCAAAACCATGAGCACTAATCTCTCTTAAGATACGAGGATTATTATTAGCCTTTATAGCATAGTGAATATGATAACCAAAACGATCTGCAGCACTCTTCGCGACAGATAGTGTTTCTCTTAAAAGTGGTAAATCGTAGTAATATAAAGGAGTCTCTACTCCTTCTAATTCTTGTATTATCTCTCTTGTCATCCTATTCCTTGTTTAAAATAATCTACTGTGTAATGATCTCAATGCTTCTAACTTCTGACTAGCTGGAACTAAAATAGAAATATTATGCTCACTTCCACCATACGATATCATACGGATAGGCAAGTGCTTCACTGCTTCAGAGACGATAGTAGCATGTCCTAATTTATTATTTCTAAAATCTCCTACGATACAGATGATAGCCTGATCTGTATCTACTTCTACATGACCGAAGAAGTTTAGCTCTTCTATGATCTCTTTTAGATACTGTGTATTATCTATGGTTAGTGATACAGCTACTTCTGAAGTAGTGATCATATCTATCGGTGTTTTATACCTTTCGAATACTTCGAATACTCGTCTTAAAAACCCGTATGCTAATAACATACGTGAAGAATGAATACGTATAGCTGTAATACCATCCTTAGCTGCTATTGCTACAATCTGATCATCGTTCTGACAGTTATCTGAGATTAAAGTACCTGGCGCACTTAACTCCATCGTATCTAATAATCGCACAGGTACATTAAATCTCTTCGCAGGGAATACACTCTGTGGGTGTAAAATCTTTGCTCCGAAATAAGCCAACTCTGCCGCCTCATCAAAGCTCAGATTAGCAATAGGTTTTGTATTTGGCACATAACGAGGATCATTGTTATGGAATCCATCTATATCTGTCCAGATCTGTATCTCTTCTGCCTGTAATACTGCTCCTATTAGAGAAGCGGTATAGTCAGACCCTCCTCTTCTAAGGTTGTCGATCTCTCCAAACGCATTTCTACAGATATACCCTTGAGTGATAAATAGAGTCTCCTCAGGATATTGTGCTAATAGAGTACTTGCTTGAGTGCGGATATAGTCAAGATTAGGTTCTTGTTCTTCATCGATACGCATAAAATCAAGTGCAGGAAGTAACACAGAGCTTACCCCAATCTCTTTTAAGTAAAAGTGAAATAGCGTAGTAGATAGTAACTCTCCTTGTGCTAATGCTATTCTTTCTTCTATCGCAGTAAATAGATCATTGCTAAAAGACTCTAACAAATTAAAGTGGTGATCTATCACTTCTGTCGCCATCCGCAGACCCTCCTCTGTTTTAAATAATTGCTTTATGAAAGTTTTATAAGTAGCATATAGGTTATCGATTTGTTTCTTTGCATCCTCCTTTTTACCATTAGTATACGCTTCTGCTATTCCTACTAAGGCATTAGTAGTACCTGACACAGCAGATAAGACTACTAAATGACGATCGCTTTGCTGCGAGTGAATAATCGGCAACAGCTGTTGCATCCTTTCTGGGCTTCCTACTGAAGTACCTCCAAATTTTAAAACTTTCATATAAAATTAATTTGTTATTAAATGTATTCTCTTTACTCAGATCAAAAACTATACTACTCTGTAATACCTTCTGACCATAAACCAAAAAAAGGGGCTTGTCGTGATGACAAGCCCCTTTAGTATATCTTTAGTTCATATCCATAGGAAAGCTGCTCACGACGTCGGACGTAAGTACTGTTTCTTTCCCTTCTTTATAATTGATATAAACATTTTCTTCATTGATTTGAGACAAATATAAACACTTTATTTAATAACCAACACTTTAAAACAACTTTTTTAAAATAAACTGTAAAGCTTAATCACCTCTGTTTTAAAAAAACTTACCTTAACATCTCTTCTCTATTCCCATATAAGCGATAACTAAAAAAGAATAACCTTGCTCTTAGTTAATAAAGCTGTATCCTCTTTAAAACAAAAAAAAGAGACAATACAATAATATCGTATCATCTCTTCTTGTTCAATTTATGGAAAACTATTTTATTTCTTCACTAATATATAATCTCCAGACTCATGCTCATTCACCACATCTCCTTCACTATCTAGAAAATATAATTTGCCCTCTTTTACTAAGAAAGCGTGTGCAGCACTATACTCATCTTCTCTTAGGTACAGTCTATCTTGCTCTAGCTCCCACTCTCCTTCTTCATGATGTGTACCTGTGGAGCTAATGACTCTATACACATACTTATTATCTTCTTTGATCTGAGCAGATACTTTGAGTACCTCCATATCTTCTCCTTCTTCTGTCCAAGGAAACCTTCCGTCATAAGTACCATATATGACCTCCTCCTTTACTACATCTTCAGCAGGGAGTATAACACCTTGTTCTGATGGAGTAGACACTTCTATAGTCTGCTCTACTTCTTTACTCTCCTTACACTGTGAGAAAAACACACCTAATAAGGAGAACAACATTACCGCAACACTTCTTTTCATCATTCTATTTTTTAAGACAACAAAGATGAAGCATTTCTTTCAAAAATTGATTATTCTAGGCTCGCTTTTTCAGCTCTACGGTCAGCTTCAGAAGCAGACTCTGCTTTACCGAACTTCCAGTAAGAATAAGCGTACAACTCATCCTTAGTCCAGTTTAATTCTTTTCGAAGGTAGTTTCTCAATTCTTTTACTGTATCAAACTCAGCTGCTACATATCCAAACTTAGATATCTCATCACTGTGCTCTGCTATGATTTCTTTTGCTCTCTTCGCTAGTTCAGAGTTTTGCCCAGAAGTAGGATTGATCAGCCATTCTATTTTAGACTCTGCATGAGTAGGTAATTCCTGTATATCCTCTACACTTTCTACCTCTATCACAGCATTCACTCTAGCATCTACAGGTAGAGACTCTAATATAGCTCCTAGCACTGGTATAGCTGTACCATCTCCTACTAGTATATACCATGCAGCCTCAGGATATAGCTCACTAGGATCACATCCCATAGCTACTCCTAGCGGATCACCGATCTCAGCATTAATAGCCCAGTTAGAAGCTGGCCCTTCATCACCATGTGCTACGAAATCTATGTATAACTCATTCTTCTCTAGATCTATTCCTCTATGCGTATAAGTACGTACATAAGGTTTAATCGCCTCGTCTTGAGGTTTCCATGCCCCTTTCTCGAAGTCAAACTCTGGTAGGTGTACCTCAGCACATCCTTCTGGAGCGATAAATATTTTATTATTTACTCCTATCGTTGTATCCTTAAAATCAGCCACATCATTCCCACTTAATGTAATACGTATATAATGTGGCGTGATATACTCCCTATTCTTTAATGTAAATACTTTGCGCTGTATGTTACCTTTCTTTGCCATATTGTTGTTTTATTCTTTGGTTCTATTTCTATAAATCACACAAATATAACTTTTTTATTTAGATTCAATATAAACAGCTAATTAAATCAGTATTTTATCCAATACGCCCCTCTTATTGTCCAATTAATTCTCATACCTAAGTACAGCTAGTATTATCATACTATTGCAGACGTCAGTATATAGGCTGATTCTGGTTATAATCTATTCTTCCTTTTAGCTATCATTACACTCTACAGCATGGCTATACTACCTTATAATTAGTATTATTTTCTATAGTCTACCTCATATGTTGTACTTAAAGGAGAATACATGGATAATAAAAGATGCATCCTTCGACAAACAATACCTCAGCTCCACTAAACTCGACTTATTCTCCATGTATTGTCGAACAACTTATACACCATTCTATATTTTACAGGGGTTGAGCAACATATAATCAATACAGTAAAAAAACACAAAAACAAACCAAACAACTATAAATCAATCAATTAACAAAAAATGTACTTAAAAAAAAGTATATCATTTATTTTGAAAAACAATCATATTTACCGCTAAAAACTACTTTTTAGAAAAAAAGAGGGTATACATTCTATAAAAGGAAGATTTGAAAACTAAAAAAAGGAGGTGAAAATAAAAAAACAATATCTTTTTTTTAGAAAACAGATCAATATAAGTAGTCTTAATCAGCTTACAGAAGCTTATTAAACTTTTGATAATAAAAGCCAAAAAACAGTGAATCAATAAAAAATGTTTCTATGCAAGATTATTAATTTATACTTTTGCTAAAAATATATTATAACATGCTTATTATAGGAATTGCAGGAGGTACTGGAAGTGGTAAAACTACAGTAGTTCAACAAATTATAAATGAACTACCGGAAACCGAAGTTGGAGTTATATCACAGGATTCATACTACAAGGCGACTGATAATCTTTCGTTAGAAGAAAGAACGTTAATTAACTTTGACCACCCTCGTTCAATTGACTTTGAATTATTGGTAAAACACCTAAAAGAATTAAAAGAAGGAAACAGTATTAACCAACCTGTGTACTCGTTCGTAAAACACAATCGTACTGATGACTATATCTTAACTCACCCTCGTAAAGTAATGATCGTAGAAGGTATTCTTATTCTATGTCATCCAGAGCTACGCGATATGTGTGACATTAAGATATTCGTTCACGCAGATTCTGATGAGCGTCTAATTAGAAGATTAAAGAGAGATATAGCTGATAGAGGTAGAGATATGATGGAAGTAGTAAACAGATATCAGACAACTTTAAAGCCGATGCACGACCAGTTTATCGAGCCTTCTAAGGCATTCGCAGACATCATTATCCCTAATGACACCTATAATACTGTTGCTATCGATATTGTTCGTACAGTTATTAATGAAAAAATCGGTTAATTTACTATCTTTAGGCTATGAAAATAGTTGATACCTTAAAAAATTATAAATATGTAAGCCTACTAAAAAATCCTTTTTTTTTAGTAGGTCTTTTATTTGTAATTTGGATAATATTTTTTGACAGTTCTTCTTTATTAGAACAGCGGGTTATAGATCAAGAGATTAACAAGCTGGAGGACAATAAGAAGTACTTCGAAAACGAAATAGCAAAAGATAGACAGGCTATCAAAGGTCTAAAAAGTGGAGACGCTACAGAAAAATATGCTCGTGAAAATTATTATATGAAGCGGGAGAATGAAGATGTCTTTATTATAGAGTTTGACACACTGTCTGCACAATAAGTTTCACTACCAACCAAAAATTATGACTAACCAATTATTCGAAGAATTTGAAAAAGTTTCTTCTAAGGCGTGGAAAAACCAAATACAGTTTGAGTTAAAAGGCGCTGACTACAATGAAACACTTGTTTGGGAAAGTTTAGAAGGAATTAAGGTAAAGCCATTCTATCACAATGATGCTGATCACCGTCCGATTCCTGTACAGACTCGTACCTCTCATTTTAACATTGTACAGAGGGTATACGTTTTTGATATTGAGAGATCGATAGCAAAGACGCTTGATACACTTAATAGAGGAGCTGAAGTGATCTACTTCACGATAGACAATCCTTCTATAGATGCTACAGAATTATTAACTGCACTACCAAAAACGCACCAATACTTCTTCGTATTTAACTTCCTAGATACTGCATATACTAGAAAGTTATCTACGTATGCTACTAGCAATGGATATAAAATAACTATCTTATTAGACCCTATACACCAACTAACAACTGATGGTAACTGGTACACTAACCTGAACAGCGACCTAAGTAATCTAAATGAATGTGTAGGTATAGCTAATAATGTAGCTATACATGTGGATGCTACTGTGTACCAAAATGCTGGTGCTAATATGACACAGCAGTTAGCATACGCAATAGCACATCTAAATGAATACCTCAACAGAGTAGAACTAAAGAATACTCCTATTTATATAGAAACGGCTGTAGGAACTAACTATTTCTTCGAAATAGCAAAACTACGTGCACTTCGCTTACTAGCAGAACTAGTAACTAAAGAGTACAATATAGATACGAAGATACACATCATCGCTATCCCTACTAAACGAAACAAAACATTATATGACTATAATGTGAATATGCTACGTACTACTACGGAGTGTATGAGTGCTGTATTAGGTGGTGCCGACTTGGTTAGTAATTTAGCTTATGATGCTATCTATCACAAAGAGAATGAATTCGGTGATCGTATATCTCGTAACCAACTCCTAATCTTAAAACAAGAAAGTTATTTCGATGCAGTGGACAATCCTGCTGAAGGGGCATACTATATCGAATCACTTACTGCTCAACTAGCTGATAAAGCATTAGAGCTGTTTAAATCAATAGAAAAAGCTGATGGATTAATCACTTCTCTAATAGAAGGAACAATCCAGAAAAAAATAAATGAAAGTGCTCAGAAAGAACAAGAGCTTTTCAACAATGGTAAAGAAGTCCTATTAGGTACTAATAAGTATCCTAATCCTCAAGATGTGATGAGTCACGAACTTGAGTTATTCCCTTTTGTTAAACAGAATCCTCGTAAGACGCTTATCGTTCCGATTATAGAGAAACGACTGGCAGAAAGCTATGAACAAAATAGATTAGAGGAAGAAAAATCAACTAAACAATAAGGCATGAAAAGAAAGGACTTACAACATTTGACTATAAATACCTCAACAGTGAGAACTCAGTCAGAAGCATCTGACTTCACTACTGCTGAAGGTATCGATATAAATAAAGTCTACAGTGAAGCTGACTTAGATAAAGTAGAGCACATAGGCTTCGGAGCAGGGTTTGCGCCTAACTTACGTGGCCCTTATGCTACCATGTATGTACGCCGTCCATGGACTATACGTCAGTATGCAGGATTCTCTACTGCTGAAGAGAGTAATGCATTCTACAGACGTAACTTGGCTGCTGGACAAAAAGGACTATCTGTAGCCTTCGACTTAGCTACACACCGTGGATATGACTCGGATCACGAGCGCGTAGTAGGTGATGTAGGTAAAGCTGGTGTAGCGATAGATAGCGTAGAGGATATGAAGATCTTATTCGATCAGATACCACTAGGCGAAATGTCTGTATCTATGACGATGAACGGAGCTGTACTTCCTGTTCTGGCTTTCTATATCGTAGCTGCTATGGAACAAGGAGTAGATAAAAAACTGTTGTCTGGTACGATACAGAATGATATTCTAAAAGAATTTATGGTGCGTAATACGTATATCTACCCACCTACTCCTTCTATGAAGATCATCGCTGATATCTTTGAATACACAAGTAATCATATGCCGAAGTTTAACTCTATCTCTATCTCTGGATATCACATGCAAGAGGCAGGTGCTACAGCAGATATTGAGTTAGCTTATACCTTGGCAGATGGACTAGAATATATCCGTACTGGACTTAATGCTGGTATGAAGATAGATGACTTCGCACCTCGACTGTCATTCTTCTGGGCGATAGGAATGAACCACTTCATGGAAATCGCTAAGATGCGTGCAGGTCGTATGTTATGGGCAAAGTTATTAAAACAGTTCGAACCTAAATCCGATAAATCATTAGCTCTGCGTACACACTGTCAGACTTCCGGATGGAGTCTTACAGAGCAAGACCCGTTTAACAACGTGGCTCGTACTGCTGTAGAAGCGGCTGCGGCTGCATTTGGCGGTACACAGTCTCTACATACGAATGCTCTAGATGAGGCTATCGCCTTACCAACAGATTTCTCTGCGCGTATTGCTCGTAATACACAGATATTCTTACAAGAAGAGACTAAAATATGTAAAACTGTAGACCCTTGGGCAGGTAGCTACTATGTAGAGAGTCTTACACAAGAGATCGCTGAGAAAGCGTGGGCGCTGATAGAAGAAGTGGAAGAATTAGGTGGGATGACTAAAGCTATCGAAGCAGGTATTCCTAAACTGCGTATAGAAGAAGCAGCTGCTCGTAAACAGGCTCGTATTGACAGTGGACAAGATGTTATCGTAGGAGTAAATAAGTATCGTCTTGAAAAAGAAGATCCATTACATATCTTAGAGGTAGATAATCAGACTGTGCGCAAAGCTCAGATAGATCGTCTAAACCATATTAAAGCTACTCGTGATAATGCTAAGGTAGCTGAAGCACTAGCTGCATTAACACAATCAGCTAAGACTGGAGAAGGTAACCTACTAGCTCTAGCAGTAGAGGCTGCTACACATAGAGCTACATTAGGAGAGATTAGTGACGCATTAGAAAGCGTATTCGGAAGATTTAAAGCACAAATCCAATCTGTAAGTGGTGTGTATAGCAAAGAAATAAAAGATGATAAGAGCTTCAAGAAAGCTCGCGAACTAGCTGATAAATTCGCTGAAGTAGAAGGTCGTCGTCCTCGTATTATGATTGCGAAGATGGGACAGGATGGTCATGACCGTGGCGCAAAAGTAGTGGCTACGGGTTATGCTGATGTAGGATTTGATGTGGATATAGGTCCATTGTTCCAAACACCTGCAGAAGCTGCTAAACAAGCTGTAGAAAATGATGTACACGCATTAGGAGTTTCTTCTCTAGCGGCAGGTCATAAAACATTAGTTCCTCAAGTAATAGAGGAGTTAAAGAAATACGGTAGAGATGATATTATGGTTATCGTAGGTGGAGTTATTCCAGCTCAAGATTACCAATTCTTATTCGATGCTGGTGCAGTAGCTGTATTTGGTCCTGGTACTAAAATCAGTGATGCTGCGATAACAATGTTAGAAATATTATTAGGTGACGAAGCTTAATCGTCACAAGATTATAAAACAAAAGCTCTTCAGTGATTCTGAAGAGCTTTTATCTTTTTATAATACATACGAATAAAAACTATATTCACGATAAACAATAGACTTGTATATATTAGTATAACTAAAATTTTATACTGTATTATAGCTAAAATAATTGCAACTACAAATGGAGATAATAATACAGTTCTCCACAGCCAACTTCGTTTTAATGATCTTTTAGTTTGAATATAAACGAGTTACTTTTTATTAAGTTTATATAGAGTTAGAATAACAACACTTACAACTAATGTAAGCAATAAACAAAAAAGTATACCTGATGTCTGAATAAAGACACTAAAACCAACTATAAAACTAACGATAACAAGTAAGTAGAATAATAGTACATAAACAACAGTGTAGAACAGGTCTTTCATAAAATAAATATGATACGAGTAGTTATGACCTTACAGTACTAATACGTTGTCTCCCTGATTACATTCCTTAAAAAAGGCCTTTTATAGTATCTACTACATTATGTTCTATCAATACAGATACTAAGCATATCACTACGATAACACTTAAGATATAGATAAACTTAAGCAACCAGCCTAAATCTTCCATCACAAACTGTTTTGCTGTAAAAGTATCAGGTCTATCTCTATCATAAGTAATATCAAATTCTTCTCCTACAGGATTATAGTCTCGTAGAGCAATGTATTTCTCATTATAAGGATACTCAAAGTCAGTATCTTCTAGTTCTGGTTTATTCAATTTATACTGCATAGGTTTACCACGCACTATTTTGTTATCCTTAGTAGTAAACTCCACGATAAGAATCTCTTTTTTTACATCTCCTCTACGGCTAGTAGCTAGGTCTTCATCGAAGTTTAGGTATGATTCGTATTGTACTATTTTAGCAGTTGTGGTTATACCTGCGTATTTTAAACGCTGATTAGTGGTATAGATCTTAATCATTGCTAAAAGTAGTAATACAGGTATAAATAATAATAGATAAATCATATCCTGAATAGCTGCATAGATAACTATGACAATCATAATAATTGCTGCAGGATAGTATATTTTTTCAAGTTGTCTGACCATAATAAAGTAATTTACATTACAATTTAATCATTTTTTTATTAATACGGAAAATAGATGCTTAGAAAATAGACTAGCTCCTACATATACTGATGGCAAAGAGCATTACCCTACATACAATATAAAAAGGAAAAGCTTATCAATAGCACTTCGTGTAATAAAAATAAAATAAAGTACCTTTGTATTCATAAATAGATGAAGTATATGACATTCGAAGACTTACAATTAAATAAGAATATATTACGTGCCATAGATGAGTTAGGTTACAAAGAGCCTACTCCTATTCAACAAAAAGCAATCCCTTTTATCTTAGCTGAAAAAGATCTAATAGGGTGTGCACAGACTGGTACAGGTAAAACAGCTGCCTTTGCTATGCCCATTATTCACTATTTACACAAACTTGGAAATACTAAAAAAGCAAAGAAAGCTAAAGTACTAATCGTCACTCCTACTCGTGAACTAGCTGTTCAGATAGGTGATAACTTTGAAAAGTACGCTAAGTATACTAATGTGACGTATATCACACTATATGGAGGGATGTCTATCAAGCCTCAAATAGAACAATTAAACAAAGGAGCAGATGTTATCATTGGTACTCCTGGTCGTCTATTAGACTTATATAAACAAAAACACTTAGACTTAGATCATCTACACTTTTTAGTATTAGATGAAGCAGACTTAATGTTAGATATGGGATTCATTGATGATGTAAAAAAGTTAATACAACTTACTCCTTCTAATAGACAGACCTTGTTATTCTCTGCTACGATGCCACTCCCTATTAGAGAGTTAGCTCATGAATTCTTACAAAAACCAGAATATGTAGCAGTAGACCCTATCTCATCAACTGCACAATCTGTTAAACAAAAAGTGTATTTCGTAGAGAAAGGAGACAAGAAAAAGTTATTATATCATATCATCCGTAACGAAAAATTAGCTGATGTACTTGTATTTACTCGTACCAAGGCAGGTGCTGACACTGTAGTGGAATCACTTAAAAAGAATGGTGTCAATGCTGAGCCATTCCATGGCGATATGTCACAAACTGCTAGACAAGCTGCTTTAGATAGCTTTAAAAACAAAGAAACTAAAGTACTAGTAGCTACTGATATAGCTGCTCGTGGTATTGATATAGATAATCTACCTGTTGTGATCAACTATGACTTGCCTAATATTCCAGAAACCTTTGTACACCGTATCGGGCGTACTGGTAGAGCTGGTAATGATGGTATAGCTATTTCTTTCTGTGATAAGTCTGAGAAGACCTATTGGGAGGCTATTTGTAAGTTCGGTAGATTACAACCAAAGATTGTTACAGACCATCCTTTCCCATGGAAAGAGACTACCACTAAAGATGGTCAAACTCCTAAAAAAGATTATAGAAAAAAACCTGGTCAGAGCAATTCTCGTAAATCAGAAAACTCTAAAAAGAATAAAAAACGTTGGTATTAGTACTAACGTTTTTTGCTTTATATTTGATCTTATCAATTGCTATTATACTATTATGAAAAAGATCTTTAAATACACTTTCTACTTAGCTCTACTCGCTTTATTTCTAATATGGTTTGCAAACTATAGGGTAACTAATACAACCAAAGACCAGTTGTATAACTCTGTACATGAAATACCCCATAACAAAGTAGGTATGGTACTTGGGACTACTAAGCTACTTGCAGGAGGCTATGTAAACTACTATTTCACTTATCGAATAGAAGCTACAGCAGCTCTCTATAAAGCGGGTAAAATAGACTATATAGTAGTAAGTGGAGACCATAGTCGTAATGATTATAATGAACCCCAAGACATGGAACAAGCACTTATAGAAAAGGGCGTTCCTAAAGAAAAGATTTATTTAGACTACGCTGGTCTTCGTACATTAGACTCTGTTTATCGAATGAATGTTATCTTTGGACAAGATAGCTTTACAATAATCTCTCAACCCTTTCACAATGAACGTGCTGTGTATATTGCTAATCATCTAGACCTTAACACTGTTGCTTATAATGCGCAAGATGTTTCTCGTAATTATGGCTTTAAAACCATGCTTAGAGAAAAATTTGCAAGAGTTAAAGTATTATTAGATAACCTAATCAATAAAAAACCTAAGTACTTAGGAGCACCAGTTCTTATAGGAGAAGGTAAAATACAAAAAAGAGCTCAAGATAAATAACCTTGAGCTCTTTTTATAATAACAAAGTCCCTGATTTCTCAGGGACTTTGTCTGCAAAAAAATATTAACAAAATACTAGAATGTTAATTAATCTGTCTAATTAACATACCTGGATATATGTTCTTAGCATTACCTGAGAATGAAGTAGCTTTAATCTTTTGTACTTCTCCTGCATTATTTGCAGCATTCTCAGCTTGTTCTACATCAGCCTCAAATCGGTTATCCCATATTTTATTCTTCTCAGCTTTAATAACTGTAACTCTTTTATATTTTGTAACCTTAGTTTCTGGATCTTCTGTTTTCTCTAATACTTCAAATTTGTCTCCTGCTTCTACATCTTCTTTCATACCAATAAATGCAGTAATTTCTGATTCAGTTGTAGCCAATGGTGTCTTAGTACGGAAAGGTTCATACTTTTTCTGTAATTTAGCAATAACATTATCAATAGAACGAACTGTTGCACGTTCTACCAATTCTTTTTCAGAAACTTTAGAGAAAGTAGTAGACTGAATATCAGCCCAAGCAGTCTCTGTCCCAACTAGTTTTAACTTAAACAATCCTGATTTAATTAATTGATCAGCACTATTAGCATTGTAGTATTTTGTATAGAACGTAGCTGCAGCTTCCTCAGTCCAATCTAATTGGAATAAAAATGCTGTCGCTTTTACCACATACCCTTTACCAGCTACAGAAGCTCCTGATTGTACAGCAGAGTTAGTAGCTGCAGCTGCTTTACCTCCGATTAATCCAGTAACAGCAGCAGTAGTAGCAGACAATTGTCTAGCCATTTCTTCTTTACTAACATAGTTAAAACGAACTCCCACTACGAATGTATTCGAGATTAAGTTCTCTCCCGCATCTTCTAACATTGCTTTACCTCTAGTTGATTTATCAGCAATATCTTTATCAAATACAGAAGCATTGTATAATCCACGTTCTTTAATCAACTCCATATTATAAGGAGATTGAGTAGACGCATTATATTTACCTGCGTTAAACCATTTAGCAACTAACTTATCTCCTACATTATTCTGAGCTAAGAACTTGATAAATTGAGCAGTTACTTTATCCGTACTAGTAGTATCCACAACACCTGCTGTATTATCATTAGCTACACTCTTACCGAATTTACCTAAAGACTTACCTAACCCTCCTTTTTTCTTACCTGAATCAGATTTTCCACTAACAGCAGCGATCTCTGCTTCAGATACTGGATACTGACTAGGTTTAAAAGAACGCAAAGATTTATCTAAATTATGATCATTAAACTTCTCTGGCAATGGCGTTTTATAGAACGTTTCTTTGATGATTTGTCCTTTTAAGTTTCCATTTCCATTGATACCGTGATCATCCACGATGATAGTATACAATGAACTACGCATGTAGTCATCTGCTACTTGTTTTTTATCTTGTGCTAATGCAGCTATTGATGTACCAATCAATGATGCTACTAACATTAAACTTATTTTATTCATATCGTTTATTTTGAATATATTATTCTGAAGTATTTATTTTCTAAAGACTACATAAGTATTCCCTTTTCTTTTAGCAAATGCAGTACCTACAGCTTTCCATGCTTCGATTCGTTGTTGTTCTAAACTTACTGCATCATTATACATCTTGATTTCAAAGTCCAAATCAGCTTTTACTTGTGCCTTCATTTCGCGTTGTAGAGCTATTGCAGCAGAGTAACATTTAGATTCAGGGAAAATAGTTACTAAGTATTGACCAGCTTCATGTGCCCCATAAGCATCTTGCTGTGCATTCCAAGCAGCCTTAGCCTTATTAAAGTTTTCCATACAAGAATGATCTACATATAACTGATAAACTTTTTCAGTCGCCTTCATTCCTGCATCATAACCTTTACTACACTCAGGAATAGCTGTTAATAAAAACATAGCTTCTTCAAAGTTCTTTTGATTAGCTAAGCTCTCTGCTTTCTTGATAATTGTAGTATAGTTACCATCATAATATTCAATAATCTTCTTCTTACTATCTTCTATAAAAGCAACTACATCTTTATTCTTTGCATTTAGTTTTTTAAATGCATTGATATAAGCTTTTGTTTCACTTTCTCCTACTCCTTTTAAGTTCACTGAAGTAGATGCAAATACCTTTTGCCCAAAAGAATCTCCTATGAATAGATTCATCTCTAAGTCTAATACAAAAGATCTTGGTGGACCAGGTAGTATATTCTTCTCTACCACATTAAACTCAGGTGTAATAGCGAACTGAGCATAACCATCTGAAGATCCTAACCCATTAGCTGCAACTATACTTTTTAACTTTGTTCTTAATTGTCCCTCTGCTCCAGAGTACAAACCATCTGTCTGCTCTGGTATAGAAGCCATTAATGATATTTCACATTTATCTGTTTGTCCATACGTAAACAAACTTGCGAATAACAATAAGACTACAGATACTTTTCCTATAATTCTCTTCATAGCACTTATTATTTCTCTCCGATGACTAAAGCAGCTCTTCCTAATCCTCTGTTGATTAATTTAGCTTCTAAACTATACGGTGCTTTCTTTAAAAAACTTCTTAATTCTCGAGCAAAGCCATCAGTGTCTTGAGCCATACCATTCGCTTTATAAAGAGGAATACGTACACTCTCATATAAAGTCATTGTCTCTGTAGCATCTGCTTTACTAAAACGGTGATTAACAGTTTTCTCTGCTAACCAATTATCAATAACCTCTGTCAACTCAGTACCATCAAACTCAGTTTCTAAATCAACACCTGATCCATTGTCAAACACTAAGATATCTAGTGTTACCTCTCTTCCGTTTGTTAATAAGTCATCGAAGTGAGCTTGTAACTGATTAACGAAACTATCCATATTCACTAATACAGCTTCTTCTAATAATACAGCTACATCAGCAGAAAAAGAAGGCGCTCCAGTACCTTGTGCACCTGCTACTTGCTTACTAGTATAAGCATCTAAAGCTCTTAAGTTATAAGTAATAGACTTCTTAGGTCCTGTAGCATTTATAGTCCAGTCTACTTCTAATATAATATCAGACTTAGCTGTACGTCTTACTCTATCTAATGGGCTTTCTGCTAATGCTGCACCGGATGCTTTACTTGTAATCAAGTTATTCTCAGCATTAGTTTTATTAATAGCTTTCATCGTTGCAGATAAATCTTTAAGTGGGAATCCTCTGTCTGCCATTAGAATATTAATCTTAGAAATTACATTCATCAAATCAGAATGTAAAAGTGCTAATTTATAATCTGGAATATATTCTTCTACCCCTTGATTATAATATACTTCCATTACTCTATTCTTCGTACACCATGAGTCAGAAGGAACCACCATTAAAGATGGCTTCTTAGCTTGTGCAAACATCCCTACACTCAACAGGCATAGACAAATAGTCAAAAATTTATTTTTCATAGCTTTTTATTTTTACAATTTTATCTTTTTCAAGTCTTTTTATTATCTCTTTACGAGCTACAGTTACCTCTACACTATATGATTCATAACTGATTCCATGTTTAACCACATTACTTTGAAATGCTACTCTTTTTACAGAGGTATACTTTCTATTCTTACCTCCTTTTTTAAAGAATTTATCAAAGTACTTTTTATACTTCTCTTCAGCATTTGGCTCAGTAACGATAGGTTTTACAGAACACTCTTTTTTATCCGTTACGATCCCTTGAAACATTACTGTTTTTATAGCCGTCTCTTTAGCTTCAGCGATAGCCGCACTTCTATTTTTTCCAGTAGCATATACATGTACTACTTCATTGCCGTACATATCTGCACTTACACACTCTACAGTCTTTCCTGTATAGAAGCTAGCCATAGTATTAGTAGGTTTGCTTTTACACGACAGAACTAAGAATATTAGAGATAGTACGGATAACCGAATTACTTTATTGATCATCCTATTATTGTTTTAATTAGTAGTACCAGCGTACATATAAGTTGATTAGAATCCTGCTGATAAGCTTTTTACAATACCAGCTACTTCTAAATCTTTACGCAATAAATCTTTAGATACAGATACTACATATCCTACTTTGTATTCTTTTTTGCTTACCTTGATTACTTCAGGAACAGAAGAAGATATAGTAGCGTATTTTAAATAAGGACTTTCTTTACCAAAAAAAGAGTTGAAGTAATCTGCTTTTTCATGTTGTACAGAAGCATCCTTGATAAGAGGTCGTTGAGAAACACACCCTACTCCATTCGCTGCAAAACCACGGAACAGAACTCCATGTACAGCATTTTTCTTAGCTTCTTCATTAGGAATGGTTCCTTTATTACTATAAGTCCATATTTTCACTAAGAAGGTTCCTTCACTTCCTGTACCAGCACACTCAATATCATATTTCCATTGAGCTGCTTCTTTTTTTGGACTAGAAGCGAAACTTATATGAGCAGAAAAAGTTAATACTGCACATACTAAAACAAGTAGATATCTATTCATTTTTTCAAAACTTTATATTACACAAATATTTTATTATATATTTTTAACACAAATTTAGACCATATAAATAAATATATCACAAAAAACACTTATACTATTCAAACACATTGCGCCAAAGCCAATAAAGTCATAATAAAATGGGTGAAAGAATATTTTTTATGAGTAAACCATATTACTATTCACCTCTTTCATTGTATTAATCAACTATACTACACTAAATAATTAAGAAGTAGACCTACTGAATATTTGATTTATTTCATTAGATAATTAAATTGGTAAATAATAAAAATCACAATACAGACTAATCAATGCATTGTACATGTACATTTTGTACATCTTACACCTGTTTCTAAAACGGAAATACCTCCTTAACAAACCATTGGTTTATCAAGGAGGTATTTTATAACATACTGTTTTACAAAACAATATTACAGCTTATTCTTCTGTCTCTTAAGTTTTTCTTTTTGTTGCTTATACTCTGCTTTTCTATTATTCTTTGCTATCTTCCTTTTAGAATCATTGTCCTTATAGATGATTTCGATATTTTTAATATCTCTTTCATACTCTATCTCTAACATATCTAATTGGTATTCTATATCTTCCTTACTTCTTTTATTTTGATACTTATGATAAGATGCTTTATCCCACTTCACCCTCTGAGAGTCATTTAAAATAATATAAATATCTTGTCTGAAACTAATAGCTAACTCCCTCTTTTTTAAACCTTTTTCTCTACCTGACAGTGAACGGTCACGTCCTATTGCTTCAAACTCTCTACCGATAGTACGCTTTCGTTCTATAATCTTAGTTCTCTGACTTTCTGTTAGTTTGTAATAATCCCCTTTATCTAATAACTCTGAAGCACTTACTTCATAATCTGTCTGTTTGCTATTCTTAGGTGATTGTGCATATATACTAGTAAAGACTAGCAATGCTCCTAATACTAAAACTCTTCTCATAGCTCATTTTTTAAAATTAAAGAATAATCCCTATAAAGATTATTACTCAAATAAAACAATTCGTATGCAAGACGACAAACATAAAGAGTTAATTCACATAAAATATGTACTTACACTAAGAGAACCTATATTATCCATCATATAATCTCGTGATTCGCCCAATAATAAAGTAATTCTACAGTCATAAAAAGAAAATCCCCTTCTCCATATCAAATGAATAAGGGGATACTATAATAAATATAATTATACTCTTAATAAATTAGGTAAATAAATACCATAACTGAGCTACTACAAAACACACAATAACTCCAAAAAGAACTGGTAATAATGACGCTACTGTAGTCCATTTCACACTATTCGTTTCTTTATAAATCGTATATATTGTAGTACTACATGGATTGTGTAGTAAACTAAACAACATCAAGTTCACTCCTGTCAATGTAGTCCAACCGGCCATATGTAAGATAGTCGCTATCTCACCATCTGATACCTCAAACATGACACCTGCTCCTTCACCGATAGATGCATCTCCTAATACCATAGCGGTCAACATTAACACCGTCGGGATAACAATCTCATTGGCAGGAATAGCTACGATATAGGCTAATAAAATAACTCCATTTAATCCTAAAAACACTCCTACAGGATCTAATCCTTGAATAGTCCATAAGGCAATACTTTTATCTCCTATATCTATATTACAGATTAACCAAATAACTGCTCCTGCAGGTGCTGCAAAGACAATAGCTCTCCATAATACGATTAACGTTCTATCTATTAACGATGTGTAGATCGTCTGTAACACTCTTGGAGGTCTATAAGGAGGCAATTCTAAGGTAAAGAATGAAGCCTGTCCTTTTAGCATAGTCTTAGACAGCATCCATGAAGTAAAGAATGTAAATCCTATCCCTAATACTACGATCCCCACTACTGCAAGTGTAGAGATAGTATTAGACAAATACGATGGTACTAAGGCTCCGATAAAGATACTTGCCATCAATATCTGTGTAGGCCAACGACCATTACACAGCGAAAAGTTATTTGTAATGATAGCAATTAGTTTTTCTCGAGGACTGTTAATAATACGAGTAGAGACCACTCCAGCAGCATTACACCCGAAGCCCATACTCATTGTCAAAGCTTGCTTACCATGTGCTCCTGCTCCTTTAAAAAGTCGATCTAGGTTAAATGCTACTCTTGGTAAATACCCAAAATCTTCTAATAAGGTAAACAAGGGGAAGAATATAGCCATAGGTGGTAACATCACTGCTATAACCCAAGCTGTAGCTAGATATACTCCATCTACTAAAAAACCGGATAACCACCATGGAAAATGAAGACTCTCTGCTCCACTCTTTAAAATAGGATATAACTCTTCTAACAATAAGGTAGATAATGCACTAGATGGATAGTTAGACCCGATAATAGTAAGCCATAGAATACCCCCGAGCATCAATAACATAATAGGAAAGCCAAATCGCTTACTCGTCACTACATTATCGATCATACGGTCTACTCTGAACGCGCGCTGATTCATATCTGATTTCACAGTACTCTTCACTGTCTTCGATACTTGAGTGAAGATAGCTCCAGCCACATTATCAGAATAGTCTAATCCTAGCTTTTCGTGATAACTATTCGCTAAAGTGATCACCTCTTTAATATTCTCGTTATTGACTTTAGTAGATAAAGTTTGGTTTACTAAAGCTGATTGAATAGTAGCATCTTGCTGTATCAATCTCATCGCTAGCCATGACGGACTAGGCAAATCTGCATCTATATTTAATAACTTAGACGCTACCTGCTGTACTGCCTCTCTAGATTCTCCTGATATACCAGATATTGTCTTATGCTCAGGTACATATTTACCTGTTGCTACTTGATCTATTGCTACTAATAAGTCTGTAATACCTTCTTTTCTTCTCGCAGAAGTAGGGATCACAGGTACTCCTAGATCACGAGATAACCCTCTCACGTCTATTTCTACACCATGGCGCTGAGCCTCATCCATCAGGTTCAGACACACCACCACCTTATTTGTAATCTCCTGTATCTGTACTACTAAGCTCAAATGACGTTCTAGTCGACCAGCATCTACTACTACTACAGTAACATCAGGACGACCAAATAAAATAAAGTCACGTGCCACTTCTTCATCTTCAGAAGTAGACATCAGTGAGTAAGTACCCGGAAGGTCGATTATCTTATACTTACTATCCTTAAACTGAAAGTTTCCTTCTGCACGTGTAACTGTTTTTCCTGGCCAGTTTCCAGTATGTTGTTTTAGACCAGTAAGAGCATTGAAGATTGTACTCTTACCTGTATTTGGATTTCCTGCTAGAGCAATGGTATAATCAAACTTACCAGATGACTCACCTAGTTTTTTTAATTCTGCTGTTGCATTAAGATCACAAATATCACAGGCTGATTGCGCCATAATTTTTTTCCTTCTTTTATAATTTAGTTAGCTAAAGTCACTAATACCATCTCTGCATCCTCTTTTCTCAACGAAATAATGGTATTATAGATAGAATAAGCTACAGGATCCTTTAGTGGGCTGATATTATGGATATAGATTTCAGCACCAGGTACAAACCCTAAGTCTAAGAAACGCTGATGTACCTCCACAGGACACCCTCGCTTTATACCTTGTATAGTAGCTTTTTCTCCTTTAGCTAATTCTGATAAATTCATTACAATTTTCTTTAGATATGTAAAATTACAAAATTAGACGCGTCTAACAATTAATTTAGTGTTAAAACCTCTATCTAAAAACATTCTAATTTAAGATTATGAATCTATTTATAAGCAAATAAGCCCATACGTCTAGCATAAACAAGCCTTTCATACTAACTTATAATAACACAATTCATTACTTAATTAAAATTCAAATCATTCTAAGGTGATTTTATACTATTCTTGTAGGGTAATGATAAGATAGTGGTCGCATAAAAAATAGCCAAAACTATGCGACCACTATGCCATCACTATGCGACCACTATGCGATCAGTCAAATTAGGATTTGCCTTATCCTACTATAGCTGTACAGTTATTGTTTATAATCCTGATTTTAACTATACACTTATTTTTATAATCCTATGATGTAAATAGCGGTTTGCATGAAGATAGGGTAAAATATATAAATGATAACTGATCACAATGCTACTATCTTCTAAAGCTAAGATCCTTAAACAAGACATCCTAAATCTCAAACTTAAGTCCATAAAAAAAGAGTAATTGGTAAGGGCTACTAATTACTCTTCTATGATTTTCTTTTAAAAACTGTAATACTATACAGCTTTAAATGCATTCTCAAAAGGTACACGATGTACTAAACTTCTACCTAACGTCACTTCATCTGCATACTCTAATTCATCCCCTACCGCTATACCTCTAGCAATAGTAGAGGTGATAACACCAGTATCTTTTATCTGCTTATAGATATAAAAGTTGGTAGTGTCTCCCTCCATAGTAGAACTCAGCGCAAAGATAATTTCTTTTACCTCCCCTGCTTTTACCTTTTCTACTAGAGATTGAATATTTAATTGACTAGGTCCTATACCATCTATAGGAGATATTTTACCTCCTAGCACATGATATATTCCTTTAAATATCTGAGTATTCTCTAGTGCCATTACATCACGTACATCTTCTACGACACATATCGTCTGATGATCACGTGCTTCATTAGCACAGATATCACATAGTTCTGTATCTGATATATTATAACAACTCTTACAGAAGATGATATCTTTTCTTAGTTTTAGTAATGCTTCTGCTAAGTGTAGAGTTTGTTCCTCTGGTTGCTTTAATATATGTAACATTAGTCGTAATGCTGTACGCTTACCTATCCCAGGTAATTGTGATACTTCTTCGACTGCTTTTTCTAATAATTTTGAAGGGAATTCCATAACTGCAAAGATAAAAAATAAACTAATAAATAACTCTACTCCTCTAAACTACTACTATACTTATGTACTCTCTCTATTCTATAACTGATCGCTATAAAAGCAATAGTCGTTATTTCTAAAAAAGAATTACTTTTGAATTCTAAGCAAATAAAACAATTGACTTACTATGACTCCTATAACCATAATCACGATTATTATCATCTACTTCGGAATACTGATAGGTATATCACATTATATCAGTAAAAAAGATAGTAGTAATAACGCATTCTTTAGTGCTAATAAAAATGCTAAATGGTACTTAGTCGCTTTTGGGATGATAGGTACAGCCTTATCAGGGGTAACCTTTATATCCGTACCAGGAGAAGTAGGTTCTCCTAATGGTGAACAGTTTAAGTACTTTCAGTTTGTTCTAGGTAATGCTGTCGGTTTTTTATTAACAGCCTCTGTATTACTTCCTTTGTATTATAAATATAATCTGGTATCTATCTATACCTATATAGAAAAGAAGCTTGGGCATTATAGTTATAAGTCGGCTGCTTCTATATTTTTATTGAGTAGAACGATCGGTTCAGCATTTAGACTGTATTTAGTAGTCATCGTACTACAGCGATATGTATTCGATTATTTCGGAATACCCTTTTTCGCCACAGTACTGATTGCTTTATTATTAATCTATGCATATACTTATAAAGGTGGATTAAAAACCATTATCGTTACAGATACCTTACAGACTTTCTTCTTAGTTGCCTCTGTTGTATTTACCATTATATTTATCTGTCACAGTCTAGACCTTTCGGCCGTAGAAGCCTTTGAAACTATAAAAAACAGTAACTATTCTAAGATATTTTTCTTTGAAGACTTTGTATCTTCTAAATACCATTTCTTAAAGCAGTTTATAGGAGGAATATTTGTAACGCTAGCGATGGTAGGTCTTGATCAAGATCTTATGCAAAAAAATCTAAGCTGTAAGAACATCAAAGAAGCACAAAAGAATATGTATTCTTTCACTGCTATCTTTGTAGTGATTAACCTATTCTTCTTAGGTGTAGGAGCATTATTATACATCTATGCAGAGAAGAACGGCATCCAAGTACCACTAGATTTAGTTACTGGTAAGCCTAGAACAGATTTGCTATTCCCAGAGATTGCTTTTAACTACCTAAGTATAGTACCTGCTATCATATTCTTATTAGGATTGACAGCGGCTACATTTGCTACTACAGACTCAGCTCTGACGGCATTGACTACATCATTCTGTATAGACTTTCTGCACATGGATAAGAAGAAAGACGATGCTTCTAATGTGTGGAAAAGAAAGGTAGTACACTTAGTGTTCTCTTTATTAATGTTCTTAGTGATTATATTATTCAATGCGATTAACGATGCCTCTGTAGTAAGTATGATCTTCAAGATAGCCTCTTATACATACGGACCTCTATTAGGTTTGTTTGCCTTCGCCATTCTGTTTAATAATAGAACTGTCAAAGATAAGTTAGTACCTATTATATGTATAGTCGCTCCATTTTTGACACTATGGTTAAGCAATAACTCTGCTACCTTATTAGGTGGCTATGTTTTTGACAATGAGCTAATACTTGTCAATGGATTAATCACCGTACTATTATTATTCTCCACTAGTCAAAGCAAGGTATTAAACAAAATAAATTAAAACAGTAAAGGTCTTATGATTGCATAAGACCTTTATTGTTTTATGACTAAAACTGTTCAGTACGCAGTAATACTAATGTACACGCTTCTTCAGATTTTATACCTGCATCAGATAGTTTCTGAACAAACTCATTATTCTCTGTACCAGGGTTAAAAATCACACGTCTAGGCATTAGTTTTATAATCTCTTCATAATACTCTTGCTGTCTAGTAGGATTAAGATATAGGGTCACTGTATCTATATCATCACCAGTATACCAGTCTGTATGAATAGTCACATCCTCTACCATACCAGTTCTTAGTCCATGAGCTACTACCTCATGTCCATATTCTCTAAGCATCTTTATGGCTTTATTAGAATACCTTTCTTCTTTCAAAGAAGCACCTACAACTAATGTTTTCATAATTTTTATATTTTTAACAAATTAATCACACAAATACATAAATTAAACTATCTATATATTAAAAGATATTAATTTTAGAAGCTAACCTACTTACTTCAATAAATTATATTTTATAAATTTAGCTAATATTTAAACTTTTTTTACAACAAAAAGTATTTAAATGATAAAAGTCATATTTCAGATACAAATTTAACAGTAATTTTACTCTAGAAATTTAAAATCTCAATTATGAAAAAGTTACTACTTTCAATTTTAGGAGCTGCATTATTCGTAAGCGGTTCTACATTCGCACAAGAAACGACTAGTGCACCTGAGAAACAAGATTATAAATGGCAAATGCGTCTACGTGGTGTAGGTGTTATACCTCATAACAGAGCAGATATTGGAATCATCGGTGGACAAATCGATGTAAGTAACAACTTTATTCCAGAATTAGACTTCACTTACTTCTTTACAGAAAACTTAGCTGCTGAGTTAATTCTAGGAACTACTAGACATACTGTAGGGACTATCGGATCTAGCTTAGATAACCCTATTACTCAAGGGCCTAGCACAGCTAACGTAGACTTAGGAAGTGTATACTTATTACCTCCTACATTAATGTTCCAATACCACCACAAATTTGGTGAAGTATTTAAACCTTATGTTGGGGTTGGGGTGAACTACACTATTTTCTATAACGAAAAGTCTGGTGTAGCGAAAGATATAAAATATGACAACAAGTTCGGTTGGGGTTACCAATTCGGTTTTGATATTGATTTAACAGAGAAATTCTTTATCAACGTTGACTTCAAAAAGTTATTCTTAAAAACAGATGTTACTGTTGACGCTACTAACTTAGTAGCTCCAGGTGTAACAGGTGTTGATCAGTTAAATATTCCTGCAAAAGTAAAATTAGACCCAATGTTAATTGGTTTTGGTGTAGGAATGCGTTTTTAATTATTTAATGAGACATTTTTTTTTGCCAGCCTTCTATGTACTGCATAGAAGGCTGGTTTTTTATTGTCTATTATTTAACCGACCTTTGCAACTTTATTGAAAACAATAAGATATGCAAACTACAATCAGTTTTAAAGAAATAAATAAACTAGCTATACCTGCTATTTTTGCAGGGGTATCAGAGTCCTTAATTTCTCTAACTGACATCGCTATCATCGGCAATGTAAAAGAAAATAGTGTAGAGGCATTAGGCGCCGTAGGATTAGTAGGTTCTTTTCTATCTGCGATAATATGGATTGTAGCACAAACTAAAACTTCTATATCTGCTACTGTCTCTCAACATTTAGGTGCGAATAGAATATTCGCTGTAAAAACACTAGTACCGCAGGCTATATTATTTAATTTCTGTCTAAGTGTACTACTATTCATATTCACTACTTTCTTCGTACAAGAAATTTTTATTGCCTATAATGCTGAAGGCTTACTTCTAACCTATGCTAAAGAATATTACTTAATACGAGCTTGGGGGTTTCCTCTTACCCTAATTACCTTTGCACTATATGGAGTTTTTAGAGGGTTACAAAATACTGTGTGGGCAATGAAATGTAGCTTAACGGGAGCGATTATCAATGTGGTATTAACGTACTACTTTGTCTTTGGTATAGATGGTGTATTACCCGCTATGCATATCAAAGGAGCGGCATATGCTAGTGTGATTGCACAAACGATCATGTTGATTATGGCATTCTATTACTTCTTTAAACATACCCCTTTTAACCTAAGCGTAAGAAGAACAATTAACCCTTCTCTAAAGCCATTAATCATTATGAGCTTTAACTTCATTATTCGTACTGCAACACTAAATTTAGCAATATATTTAGCTAATGCTTATGCCACAGGATATGGCAAAAGTTATATCGCTGCACAAAGTATATTGATGAATATCTGGTTATTTTTCTCTTTCTTTATAGATGGTTACGCCAGTGCAGGTAATGCTATGTCAGGGAAACTAGCAGGTGAAAAAAACTATCAGACTATGTGGTCTCTCTCTAAAAGTATCAGTAAATACGCCATTATTATTTCACTGATTTTAATTGCAATCTGTGCAATCTTTTATAAACCGATAGGCTTATTATTTAATCAAGATCCTGAAGTCATCAAGGTATTCATAAGCGTGTTTTGGTTAGTTCTCTTTATGCAACCTATCAACTCACTCGCTTATATCTTTGATGGTATTTTTAAAGGTATGGGAGATGCTAAAGTACTTCGCAATAATTTACTCTTTGCTACCTTCTGTGGGTTCATCCCTACTCTATTGCTGTTTGATTATTTAGATTTCAAATTGTACAGTGTGTGGATTGCTTTTGGTGTTTGGATGTGCTGTCGAAGCTTCCCTTTAATGTACTTATTTAAAAAGAATTACGTGGATAAGTAAGTAATGCAACAGCATTGCAAACATGGCTTGACATTATTTATAATCATTATAAGGTGGTACATTTGCTTTAAACAAAAACAAAAAATCATCAAATTATGTGTCAAGAACATTCAAATCATAATCACTCACATAACCACAGTGATCATAATCATGGACACGACCATGATCATGACCACAGCCACGGAGGAGAGAATACAAAGCTATTTGTTGGCTTCAGTTTAGTTATGTTTTTTATAGGAGTCTTTCTGGCTAATATTATAAAAGCAGATTGGTTTATCAACAATAATACATTAAGGCTATCGTGGTACATCGTTGCTTACCTACCAGTAGCATTCCCTGTTCTAAAAGAGGCTGTGAAATTAGGAGGCAAAGGAGATTTCTTTAATGAGTTCTCGTTAATGGGAGTAGCTACGTTAGGAGCTTTCTTTATAGGTGAATATCCTGAAGGAGTAGCTGTAATGATATTCTATACCATCGGTGAAATATTCCAAGAAAGCGCTGTAAATAAAGCTAAAGGTAATATCAAGGCTCTACTAGATATACGCCCTAATGAAGCAACAGTGTTTAGAAACAATGAATACACTGTTGTCAATCCAGAACAAGTAAGCATCGGAGAGATCATTCAAGTAAAAGTAGGTGAAAAGATTCCATTAGATGGAGAGCTACTAACGGATAAAGGTAGCTTTAATACTTCTGCCTTGACTGGTGAAAGTAAACCTAGTACATACGAGAAAGGAGAAACTGTCCTTACAGGAATGATTAACTTACAGAATGTAATCGAGATTAAAACAACAAAGTTGTATCAAGATAGTTCTCTTGCTAAAATCCTTCAAATGGTACAAGAAGCAAGTGCACGTAAGGCTACAACAGAACTTTATATTAGAAAATTCGCTAAGGTATATACTCCTATTGTATTCTTTCTAGCTGTTGCTTTGACGATTATACCTTATTTTGTATTAGGAGAAGGATATGAGTTTAAAACTTGGTTAGAGCGCGCATTAGTATTCTTAGTAATTTCTTGTCCTTGTGCATTAGTTATCTCAGTCCCGTTAGGATACTTTGGAGGAATAGGGGCTGCTTCTAGAAATGGTATCTTGTTTAAAGGGTCTAACTACTTAGAGTTAATGGCTAAATTAGACATTGTAGTAATGGATAAAACAGGTACACTTACAGAAGGAGTTTTTAAAGTTCAAAAAGTAGAAACTACAGTTGAACAGACTGAATTTGTAAGTATTGTATCAGCTATTGAAAAACAATCTACACACCCTATAGCGAAGGCGATTGTAGAAGCTTACCCTACTTCCAAAACTGCAGAAGAGGTACATGAGATTTCGGGAAAAGGATTAATGGGTAAAGTAGATGACAAAGAAGTACTAGTTGGTAATACAGCTCTTTTAAAACACTATAACATTAATTACCCAATAGATATAGATGATATTGTAGAAAGTATCGTTATCGTGGCTATCAATAAAGAATACAGTGGATATATTACCATTGCAGATCAGATCAAAGTTGACTCTAAGGATGCAATCAAACTGATGAAGTCTCTTGGAGTAAAGAAAACTGTAATGCTTAGTGGTGATAAAAATACAATCACTCAAAAAGTAGCTAAAGAAACAAATATAGATTTAGCATTAGGAGGTTTACTACCTGAAGGTAAGGTAGAGCAAGTAGAAAAGCTTAAAAAAGAACATCCGAATATGTCAATCGCTTTTGTAGGAGATGGAATAAATGATGCACCTGTACTAGCTTTAAGTGATGTAGGTATAGCTATGGGAGGATTAGGAAGTGATGCAGCTATAGAAACAGCTGATGTCGTGATACAGACAGATCAACCATCTAAGATTGCTACTGCAATGCATATAGGTAAAGAAACACGTAAAATAGTAATTCAGAACATTACACTAGCCTTAGTAGTGAAAGTGATTGTGCTTATATTAGGGGCTGGTGGAGTAGCTACGATGTGGGAAGCAGTATTCGCAGATGTAGGAGTTGCATTACTAGCCATACTAAATGCTGTAAGAATTCAAAAGATGAAGTTTATATAACTTAATACAAACATAAAATCCCGACAGTAATCGGGATTTTTTTATTCTTGTTCCTTAAACTGATTTAAGGTATGCTCAATTTGTAGAAGATATTGTCCATATAGTTTTTTAATCCAATACTTGGCAATAAAGTAAATTAGAACAACCATAATAATAGACACTATTCCTAAATACTTTAAAGCGTGTAAATCACCTCCCAAAATAAGGTCTAATTGAGAAGAAGGAGATACCACTAAAAGTAATAGAATACCAAAAGGAATAAGTGAATAACAAAAGTTCTCATACATTTGAATATACAACTTTACATTATAATAGCTATCATATACACTGTCTCTACTGTTTAATTCTAAAGAAGCAGATGTTCTATAAAAGCGATACATCTTCAAAATATAATACCCTGTAATAAGTACAAATATTCCATAGAAAAGATAAAAACCACCTATTCTATTATTTTGTATATCCAAAATATTTGGAGTGAAAACGATAAAAACTATACTTACAATCTGTATCCAAATCTCCTTTTTGACATTACCTCTAATCTTGTCTAATGGTAGACGACTTACTTTTTTCTTAAGCTCTTGAGAAGCTACTATATCTGTAGGCAGTTCTTGTTCCTGCCATGACTTCTTTAAATCATCTAAATTCATAGCCTTGATTCTTTATTATTACTTGTAATTTATTTTTTGTTCTATTGAGTTTCACCCTAGCATTTCCTTCAGAAATACCAAGATTACTACCTATCTCTTGATGAGAGAATCCTTCTAAATACAAAAATATCAATGCCTTTTCTACATCATTTAATAAATAGATAGCATTGTACAAATATTGTACTTGGCTTTCTACAATCATATCAACTTCACTTGATTGAAGATTTTTAACTTTATCATCAAAAATATCATTTCGTTCAACTACTTGCTTAGCTTTTTTAAAATAAGTAATAGCTGTATTTAAAGCCACTCTATACATCCAAGTAGAAAATTGACTCTGCCCTTGAAAACGAGTATAGGACTTCCACAGTTGTAAAACAATTTCTTGATACAAATCGTTTTGATCCTCTTGGTTATCCATATACATCTTAGATACTTTATATAAAATACCTTTATGCTCTTCTATTTGATCTAGAAAGATTTGTTCTAAAGTCTTGCTCACATTTACTAATTATAAATAGCTTTTACTTTATACCCATCTTTTTCTAATAATTTTAGGACTCCATAGTCTCCGCCAAGATGTGCGCTTCCTACAGCAAATATTGTGGACTTTTTCTTCATTATTTCTGGCATCTTAGTTACCCATTTTATATTTCTATTATCTAATAAGTCTTTCTTAAACTCTATAGGTACAAACTTAGGATCGGTTCCAAATTCATATAAAGCTTCAATATCTTCATCTAAGAAAGATTGCTTCATCTCATTATAAGTCTCCTTATAAGCATTAACTTCCTTAAATTGATTAATCAACTCTTTAGGTGAAAATATATTTTCCATTACTTTCTGTTGATCAATGAAATGTTCTAAACCAATTATTGATTTATTAGCGTGCAATGCTTTCTCAAAAAGTTCTAAATCATATCCTTTAACTTCACATGTCACTAACTTAGACATCATTAATCCAACCAAAGCAATAGTTGAAAAGCTATTTACTTGCTCTAGTTCTAAATCATATTCCTCCTTCAAAATATCCACAAACTCAGCTAACTCTTCCTGGGTCAATTGAGAAGATAAAGATTGCTTTGACACGAACATTTTTTGCATATATGCCAATTCAACAGGATCACTAAAGTTAACCTCTAAAGCTAATTGCTCAACGCTATCTAAAGCCTTTTGAACTTTGTCACTAATAATTAATTCATCCTTACACAAAATGTGAAATGTACCTAAAACATAAGAAGGCTCGTTCAAGTCCTTTCCAGAAACTTCCCATAATAAGCTTTTCTCTGATAAATTAATATCTTGAGCAACGCACTGAAAACTAACTAAAACAAATAATAAAATACAAGAAAATACACGCTTCATAACTATGTAGTATTTATAAGACTATAATATACATAATAAGTATAGAATAGAATGAAACGTTACAAAAAAAGATCACTTTTTTAAAAAATCTTGAAGTAGAAAGGCATACAAACAAAAAAATCCCCAACCTCTAATGAGATTGGGGATTCTATAAAGAAAG
>NZ_JBBPHK010000018.1:0-86309 GCF_038039805.1 Myroides odoratimimus | reverse complement strand
GGTTCGAGTCCTTTTACCCGCACAAGAAAGCCTCTTCAAACGAAGAGGCTTTTTTTATGTAATTATTTTAGGAATGATTCATTTTTAAATCTCTTATATAGAGATCATTAAAAATAAATGATTTTTTTATTATTTAAGATTTGTTTTTAAGTAAAAAAATCTATTATATTTGCCACGTCTTAAAGGAACAGGATGTTCCACTGATTCGCGGGTATGGTGAAATTGGTAGACACGCCAGACTTAGGATCTGGTGCCGCAAGGTGTGAAGGTTCGAGTCCTTTTACCCGCACAAGAAAGCCTCTTCAAACGAAGAGGCTTTTTTATTGGTGTAAAGTTATGGCTTAATAAACTTTTCTAATAGATATCTATTAATTCTCCTTCGGCAGTAAGATTAACAATTAATTTGATTGTTCTGTGGCTATACAATCATCAAATACAGGATTCTCTGCGTTATTTTGACACAGATATATTTTTATTAGTACCTACTCTGAGAAAAGGTGTTTCTGTATATTATCATTGTTTAGAATTTATGTATCATCTTTTTTTGTAAATTTCATTCTTTAAATGTTGAATTTAGAGGTATGGTGTGACTTTTGTGTGAAGTGTAGTCTAAATTATAATGTATAAGGATTAATCAAGGAAAAGGAATGGAATTAAAAAATTTGCTAGCAACTGTATTAGAGTTTGAATTATATACGAGTAAGTCTATCAGTATTACGATAGGTACATTATTATTCATCGCATTCACGCTTATGATTACTAATGTAGGGGTGAGGCTGTTGAAAAAAGCATTTATACGTATGGCTACTCCTGATGTAGCGGCTAGGCTAGGGAGTGTCTTTAATTTTATTAATTACTTTATTTACCTGATCATGATTTTCTTTATCCTGAATGTAGTTGGGATAAATATCAGTATGTTTTTGACTACATCAGCTGCTCTGTTTGTTGGTTTAGGGTTTGCACTACAAGATATCTTTAGAGATTTGATAGCAGGTATTTACATCTTGTTTGACAAGACATTAAATGTTGGTGATGTAGTAGAGATCAGAGGTGAAGTAGCTCGTGTGAAGGTCATTAATCTTAGATGTACTATCGCTGAGACGCGTAATAGAAAAGATATCGTGATTCCGAATAGAAAACTGATAGACGATATTATGAATAACTGGACGCATGAAGACCCTGTGATACGTGCAAGGATCGATGTAGGTGCTTTTATAGGGACGGATGTAGAATTAGTCAAATCGGTGCTATTGTCATGTGTAGAGGATAATGATGAGGTATTAAAATCGCCTAAACCTATAGTGTTTATAGATGAGTTCGGAGAATCTTCAATCCGTTTTATCTTATATTATTTTATAGATAACGCTTTTGATAACGATCGTATAGGTAGTGAGATTCGCTTCGAAATAGACAAGAAATTCAAAGCGAATAATATAGAACTGCCTGTGCCTGTGCTGAAGTTAAAACAGGGTGTAGTGTCTGTGTAAAAGTTATGGGTTCTAGAAGTATTCAATATCAATAAAAGGATTAATTTTGCTTTTTTCTAAAGAGAGATGGCTTCTAATAAAACTAATTCAAATCCTATGTCTGCTGTGGGGGCAAGACCAAAGAGAAAACCTCCAACAAGACGAAAACCTTCTAGAAAGAAGAGTGCTAAATCATCTACATGGACTACTGTGAAGTGGGTGGTCATCATCGTGGTATTAGTGGGAATAGGTATTTGGTTTGGACTCCATTTTAGAGAGGGAATACGTTATTTTTTTAGCTCTGATGACAAGTCAGAAGGCAAGTCTATCTATGATGTGCGTACTGTAGAGGTGTTGAATAGACATGACAGTATGTTAGTCGGTTTCGATGTGTCCCATTATCAAGGGGTGATCGATTGGAAGGTAGTGGATTCTGTAGCTGGTAAAGCTTCTCTTGACTTTGTGTTCATTAGAGCGACTATGGGTAAAGATGGCAAGGACAAGGCTTTTCATCTAAACTGGAAAGGTGCTAGAGCAAATCACTTTATTAGAGGAGCATATCACTATTATCGCCCTGATGAAAATTCGACAGAGCAAGCAGAAAACTTTATTAAGTTAGTAAAAATATCAGAAGGAGACCTTCCTCCTGTACTAGATATAGAAGATATGCCTAAAGAGCAGTCTATGGAAAACCTTAGAAAAGGGCTACAGAACTGGATCAAGCTGGTGGAAGCGCATTATAAGGTAAAACCGATCTTGTATTCAGGAGAGAATTATTATACGCATCACCTTAAGGCCTGGTTTCCTGATCATGTATTATGGATCGCTAATTACAACTTCTTTGTCGAAGAAATAAAGGCAGAATGGCATTTCTGGCAATTTACAGAAAAAGGAGTTGTCAATGGTATAGATGGCAAGGTGGACTTAAATATCTACAATGGGAATAAGGCAGATATACGAGAATTACTTGTGCCTTAAAGTTTTTTTAATCTTCTAGACTAAGGTGTACAGTGTCCCACTTTCTGCTACCATATACACTCATTATCGTCATAATAGGTCATTATAAGCAATAACGAAAAGAACATAAATAAGGTTATTTACTTTTGTGCTGTATCTGATAGGGATCTGATACACTGTAAGTAATGGCTTATAGTATGTTCTTTGACATTGTGTATATAAGAGATAAAATAAGAATGGGATGTTATTTTCTAACATCAAGGGCATCTCTAAGGGCATTGCCTATCAGCATAAAACTTATCACAAGTACAAACATAGCAAAGCCTGGCAATAAGGCTAAATAAGGTTTGCCTAATAAGATATAGTTATAGTTCTCTTTAATCATGGCTCCCCAACTAGGTGTAGGTACTTGTGTTCCTAATCCCAAGAAACTTAATCCACTCTCTACTAAAATGGCAGAAGCAAAGTTAGCAGCCGAAATTACAATGACTGGAGCCATACAGTTGGGCAAGATGTGCTTAGTAATGATTCTGTAGTTAGAATAGCCTAAAGCATGGGCTGCAGTTACGTATTGTTGTTCTTTTACACTGATTACTTGTCCTCTGACTACACGAGCTACTTCTACCCACATCGTTAGTCCAACAGCGATGAAAACTTGCCAAAAACCTTTGCCTAGAGCTAAAGTAATGGCAATCACTAATAGTAGGGTAGGTATAGACCAAAACACATTAATCAACCAAAGAATAAAGGCATCTATCTTTCCGCCAAAGTAGCCAGCTATAGCGCCTAACGTGATACCAATCACCAGGGATATTAATACTGCTACAAAGCCTATAGATAGAGATACACGTGCGCCAATGACTAGTCTACTTAGATAATCCCTTCCTTGGTTATCCGTACCTAGCCAGTATTTCTTCTGTTTGATAATCTCGGCTTCTTTAGCGTTGTTTAAAGTACTCAGAGCGATGCTTTTAGTTTCTTCTAATTGTGGTTGATTACTATACCCTTTATAATATAGAGTGTCATTAGTAATGTGATATTCACTAATAGGTATGAATCTAGCAGGTTCTTCTCTTCCAAACCAAAACTCACTCCAAGTGCGATCAGTGTCTGTAGGGATAGCAATAGTAGATACGGTAAAGCCTGGGCTCTGAGAACGAAGGGCAAGGTCACCTGCATTAGCATTCTTAGAGTTGTCAGGGATAATGAAGTAAGCAAAGGCTGCTACTACAGCAATACTTACAATAATCCAAAAACACAAAACGCCCCAAAAATCTTGTTTGAATTTTTGGAGCGCGATCTGTGTATATGATTTGCTAGTGTGAGACATTCTATAATTTAGAACTTACGTTGTTTTTATCACCACTTACTTTATATATTTTCTTTGTGTCTAGGTCTTTTAAGATTTTAACACCTTCTTCAATATAGACATCACCATTTAGCATTTCATGCCATCTGTCTCTTTTGCTTTCAAGTATTGTATCGTTCTTGATTCTAGTTAATTCACTAGGTAAAGAAGTAAACTTCAAGTCGTTTTTATATTTAGAAATAGCTTTGAATTTTTTAGCTTTTTCTTCTACTTCTTTTTGTTTTGCACGATACTTCTCAAGATTTAATGGAACTTGCTTTTCATCTTTTCTTTCATTGATCCATTGTGCGCTCTCGTCTATCAATTTGAATTGCTCATTTAGTGCAATACGCTCTTTACTTGACTTGATTACAGCAGAGAAATCATTGTTATATGGAGTATAAGCAGCTCTTTCTATCTTGTCCCATGGCATTGCGTTATCCATATCTCTTTCTCCCATATCGATATAAGAATATCTGTCTGGTAATACGATATCACTTAGTACTCCTTCTCGTTGAGTAGAACCACCATTGATACGGTAGAACTTCTGTAGTGTCACTTTTAAAGCACCTAGATCTCCATAAGGTTGTTTTCTTAATAGGTCATTAAGTGTTATTAAGTTTTGTACAGTTCCTTTACCATAGGTGTGTTTACTACCGATGATCACTCCGCGCTTATAATCTTGGATAGCGGCAGCAAAAATCTCAGAGGCAGAAGCAGAGAAGTTATTTACTAATACAACTAGTGGGCCTTCCCAAACGATAGGAGTATCCTTGTCATCTAATACTTTTTGTTTTCCTCTAGAAGATTTTACCTGTACTACAGGACCTTCTTTAGAGAATAGTCCAACCATTTTGATAACTGTCTCTAATGAACCTCCACCGTTGTTTCTAAGGTCCATAATGATACCGTCTATATTCTGCTGTTTTAGCTCTTTAATCTCTTTTTCAACGTCTGTAAATGCGTTACGACTGTCTTTGTTCTCAAAGTCAATGTAGAATTTAGGTAAGTGAATAATACCGTATTTTTTATCACCGTCTTGGATAACACTTGATTTAGCATAAGTTTCTTCCATTTCGATAACTTCACGCATAACAGGGATAACCTTGATCGTTCCGTCTATTTTCTTAATCGTTAAGAATACTGTAGTGTTCTTTTTCCCTTTGATCAGTTTTACAACATTGTCAAGACGCATACCTACGATATCGATAGGCTCTTCATCTTTAGTCTGACCAACTTTAAGGATAATATCTCCAGTTTCGATTTCTTTACCTCTCCAAGCAGGTCCACCAGGTACAAGCTCATTGATCTCTACACCTTCAGATTTTTTGCGTAGAACAGCACCAATTCCTTCGAAGCTACCACTCATGCTGGCATCGAACTTCTCCTTATCTTCAGGAGCAAAATAGAAAGTATGCGGGTCAAAACGCTCTACAATAGAGTTTAGATAAATAGCAAACCAGTCTTTTCTCTCAAGATCTTTAATGAATTCGAAAACTTCATCATACGATTTTAAAGCACTTTCACGAGCCTCTTTTTCAAGTTGTTCAAAAGATTTCTTTTCAACAGGCTTTTTGTCTTTCGCTTTTTTGTCTGATTTCTTTTCTTCTTTAACGATAGGTTCTCCAAACTCGTCAAACTCTTCTTCTTCCTCTACTTTGCCTTCTTGTATTTTAAGGTTGTCAGTAATGGTAGATAAGACATTAAGTTTTAGTTGTTGTTTCCAACGCTCTTTTAATTCTTCAGCATCTTTAGCATAGCCGATACTGTCATAGTCGGCGTTCAGTACGTCATCTGATTCGAATTCGAAAGGCTGTTCAAGTACTTCTGTATAAATACCTTTAGCCTCATTCATACGTTGAGTAATGCGCTCATAAGTCAGGTCAAAGAAAGAAAGTTCCTTTAACTGAATCATGTCGTCAATCAAGTACTCATATTTAGAAAACTCATCAATATCTGATTGTAAGAAATATCTCTTCATTGGATCCAATGCTTTTAGATATTCTTTATATACAGTAGCAGAGAATTTGTCATCAATCTTTGCAGGGTTATAATGTGTGTTTTCTAATATATACGTTACTAATTCTAAAAGAAGCTGATCTTTTTCAGGCGTATCTTTTTGCTGTTTAGGCATAAAACTCCACAGCAGAGCAGACACTCCGATAAGTAGAAGTATAACCTTATAATTTCTTTTCATAAATAGCTTAAAAGTATTCATTAATTAGTTTTGAACTAAAGTAGTTAAAAAAGTAAATATTTATACGATAAGGTCGATAATTATTTGTTAAAACACATAATCGTATAAAAATCCGTAGTTGTTAGGTGCTTAAACCCAAAATCCGCATTAGCCAAATACTGCAAAGTAGTTCTATTTCATAGCTCCTCTATTAGCACTAAACCCATAGTATTGTATGCTTGTATCACTAATTATGATCTATTTTATATAATCACTTTTCGTTTATATGTCTATCACGTATTTTCGGTTAAAACTAAGTAAATTCACAACTAAAATAACATATAATCCTTACATTAGCGAATGTAATTAAAATAAATATATGATGCAAAGACCCTTAATACTTGTTACAAATGACGATGGTATCACAGCACCGGGTATGAGAGCCCTGATAAGTGTGATGAAAGAGATAGGAGAAGTAGTGGTAGTTGCCCCAGATAGTGCTCAGTCTGGAATGGGGCATGCTGTAACGATAAACAGCACACTTACACTAGAAAAAGTAAATATTGATCCAGAGATAGAAGTAGAATATGCGTGTTCTGGTACACCTGTGGACTGTGTAAAGATAGCATTAGGACAGATATTAGATAGAACACCTGATCTGTGTGTGTCTGGAGTAAATCACGGTTCTAATTCTTCTATTAATGTTATCTATTCAGGAACAATGAGTGCTGCATTAGAAGCTGGAATGAGTGGAATACCTGCAATAGGTTTCTCATTATTAGACTTTAGCTGGAGCGCAGATTTTGAACAAATAAAACCTTTTATAAAAAAAATTACAACAGAAGCACTAAAGCACGGAATCCCAAAAGATGTGGTGCTGAATGTAAACTTCCCAAAGCTGGCAACCGAAGATATTAAAGGAGTAAAAGTATGTAGACAGGCCAAAGCTACATGGGTAGAGAACTTCGATAAACGAGTTAGTCCTCATGGGAAAGAGTACTATTGGTTAGTAGGAGAATTTGTTAATCAAGATAAAGGTGAGGATACAGATGAGTGGGCATTGCGAAATGACTATATCTCTATCGTACCTGTGCAGTTTGATCTAACTGCACATCAAGTTTTAGAACGTATTAATAGATGGGATCTGTAGATGAAAGATAAGATTGTTCATATTCTAATCGGTTTTGTTGGAGGTGTAGTGGCTACTGTAGTGGGTATAGAGCTTTATTTGTTGTTATTTACTAACTACGAGTTGTTTAGTGATTTTGGTTTCATTAATAATATAGGATTAGTAGGAAGAATAACAGCGATAGGGAGCTTACTTAATTTGCTGTTATTTACATTTTTTATTAATCGCAGATTAGATTTTATGGCTAGAGGTTGTATTTTAGCCGTAATTATTTTAACCATAATAACACAGTTAGTGTAGATGAAGTATTATATAATAGCAGGCGAGGCATCAGGGGATCTACATGGATCTAATCTTATGCGATCTATATACAAGAAAGACCCTAATGCAGAGATACGCTTTTGGGGAGGAGATTTAATGCAGCAGGTAGGAGGAAAGCTTGTGAAGCATTATAAAGATCTTGCTTTTATGGGATTTGTTGAAGTGGTACAAAATCTAGGAACAATATTGCGCAATATTAAATTCTGTAAAAAAGATATCGCATCTTTTAATCCGGATGTATTAGTGTTTATAGATTATCCTGGCTTTAATATGCGCATAGCTAAGTGGGCAAAGAAAGTAGGTATAGAAACACATTATTATATTTCACCTCAAATATGGGCTTGGAAAGAAAACCGCATCAATGATATCAAAAGAGATTTTGATTTTATGTATGTAATTCTACCATTCGAAAAAGATTTTTATGAGAAGAAACATAATTACCCTGTAACCTTTGTAGGGCACCCATTAATAGATGCTATAGAGCGCTATAGAGCAGAAGAACATCAAGATTTTAAGGCAAAGCACAATTTAGATGAACGACCTATTATAGCCTTATTACCTGGAAGTAGAAAGCAGGAGATCAGTAGATTATTAAATGAAATGCTTTCTGTAATACATCATTACCCACAGTATCAGTTTGTGATTGCTGGTGCTCCAGGACAGGATGCTTCATTCTATGAGACTTTTATAAAAGATAAGAATATTTCTTTTGTATTTAATGAAACCTATGCTTTGTTAAATATAGCTCATGCAGCCTTAGTGACTTCTGGTACAGCGACGCTGGAAACTGCCTTGTTCAATGTTCCGCAGGTAGTATTATATAAAGGAAACCAAGTGTCTTATGAAATAGCGAAGCGCATTATTAAATTAAAATATATCTCTTTAGTTAATTTAATTATGGATGATGATGTGGTAGTAGAGCTTATACAAGGAGATTGTAATGCTGTAAGAATAGAACAAGAATTCGCAAAAATCATACAAGGAGAAAAAAGAAATGAAATATTGTTAAAATATAAAGAATTAATTCGTAATTTAGGCGGTCAAGGAGCAAGTGATTATGTTGCAGGCGAAATACTAAAAAATCATATGACAAAAAGAAGTTAATCAACCACCACAAAAAAAACATTATGAAAAAGTTTACATTATTATTAATCAGTGTTTTGGGCCTTTCTGGTTTGCATACAATAGAAGCGAAGACAACAAGTAAATCTGTTTATAGTAGCCCTGTTAAAAAGAAACCTACAGCCGTTATCGCTGAGAGTAAAAATGTAGATGATAAAATACAAGCAGAATTAGATGCTTTATTAGGTGATTTTATTGAGGAGGCAAAAGAAGCAAAGGGGGAGTACTTCGATAATCTGACTAGTCAAGTACTGAATACTGCTTTTGACTATGAAGGAGTTCGTTACAGATATGGTGGAATGAGTAGAAAGGGTATGGACTGCTCTGGTTTAGTAATGACAGCTTTCGGTGATACTAGTGTAAATCTACCACGTACGTCAAGTGAAATGGCTCAAGTAGGTGAACGAGTTAGAAAAAATGAAGCACAAATAGGTGATTTGATCTTTTTTAAAACTCGTGGCAATAGAATTAGTCATGTAGGAATTATCACTGAGGTATTAGACGATGAAATTAAGTTCATCCATTCTTCAACTAGCAAAGGAGTGATAGTATCTTCAACTAAAGAAAATTACTATAGTAGAACTTTCGCACAGATTAACCGTGTTGTTTTAGAAAGTATGAATTAAGATTATAAGAATTCAAAAAAATAATATTAAGCTCTATCCATCAGGATAGGGCTTTTTTATTAGCTTTCTATTCTTTTTACAATTGCTGATATAAATCAAATAATCTATTATTTTGGAGTGAGTTTTGATGCTTATTATTACTATGAAGCCTATCAAACTCTCTTTTTTATTTTATTCTCTCTTTCTTTTTTTAGGGATATATATTGATGTGTCTGTTAGTGAGTTAGTCATTTTAGTTATAGTGATTACTCTTCTGGTTAGTTTGATACCATCTCAGTTAAATAGGTTTGTTCTTCTTCCTTCTAGGGGGACAAGAAATAAAGATATTTTATTATTTGCTAGTCTATTTTTCTTTTTAGGTATTGGGATAAAAGGATTGGTTAAGAATAAATATGGGTCTGAGTTACAAAGAATAGAGATGTATCTTAATACCCCTATAAATAATAGGATAGATATAAAAATAACGGAGGCACTTAGTAATAAAACGAACAAACGATTTATAGGAGAACTGATAAGAATTGGTGACACAGTATGTGCTAACAAGATAGCTCTTTATTTTAATGAAAGTCAAAACTTACTTGAGGTAGGTGATATTATTAGTTACTATGGCAGAATAGGCAATATCCAACAACCAAAGAATTTAGGACAGTTCGACTATAAAAAGTATATGCAAGGGAAGGGAATCTTTATTCAAAGCTATATAGGCGATTACTTTGTAGTAGGGCATGATGTGCATTGGCGTTATGAAATATTAAAGATTAGGAGTTCTTTAATCAATAATTTAAATAGTAGCTCTAATGTACTGAATGAGGATGTTCAAGGTCTATTAATGGCATTGTTGTTAGGAGAGAAGTCGTATATAGACTCGACTGTTATTAATCAGTTTAAGGAAGTAGGTGTTATGCATGTTTTGGCTATTTCGGGATTACATGTAGGGCTAATCTATTTAGTGTTTGTTCGCGGTTTATTTTTTTTATCAAGAAAGAGTAGGAGTATTGTTATTCTTGTATTACTGTGGTTCTTTGTCTTTTTATCAGGATTCTCAGCTTCAGTATTTAGAGCTGTCTTAATGTTTACTATTTTCCTTATAGGTCAACTTCTAAGGCGAGAGCAAGACTTGGAGCACAGTATAGGACTTGCCTTGTTCATAAGTCTATGTATACATCCTTATTGGGTATATGATATTGGTTTTCAGTTAAGCTACTTGGCCGTTATCAGTATTGTATATATTCTACCATTATTTAAGAGATACTATTCTAAAAATAGAATAATACAATACATACAGGGTCTAACTTATGTGTCTATAAGTGTTCAAATCGGTTTGATACCAATTCAGTTGTATTATTTTCAGCAGTTTTCTTTTCTATTTTTATTAGCTAATCTAATTGTCATACCTTTAATAACAGTGCTCATTATTATAGGAATAGTCTATTTAATTACGATGTGGATTGATAGTTTATCTATAGTGATAAGTTATTGCCTTAATGTATTAACCGATCTATTGTACCGATTAATAGAATTAGTACATCGTTTGCATTATTTCTCTTTTCAGAATGCACAGATAAATTTTGTACAGATGACTATACTCTTCATTCTTATAGGAGGCATCGTACTTTCTTATTATCAAAAGAAGTTGAGATATATAGTAGCAATGATATTGATATGTTGTGGTTTACAACTAGGCAATACTTTAGCATCCAGTAGAGAATCTATTTTGGATACAGAGATTGTTGTTCCATATGTATCTAATAAGTACAATAGGACAATATGGATTAGAGACTACAATACTGTACATGTACTAATGAATCTTGTTGATAGTACTGACCATAGACATCTACGTGACTTAGATAAATATCTGCAAGAGTATAGTATAGATAAAGTTGTGTATTATCCATTAGAGGGAATGGTGTTTAACTCTCAAGAGAAAGTATTAATTATAGATAGTGATAGAATAGTGTATGATATGCTATTAGATGCTTCGGTGGTATTATTTTCAGGGCAACCTAAGATAAACTTTGAACGTATGCTAGAAGTTAGGTTACCCAAATTAGTGATCTTTCATAATTCAGTACCTTTTTGGTTAAAGAAAAAGTGTATCGATATGTGTATAAAAAAGAATATCCCTTTTCACGATATGTATGAAAAGGGATATTGGTCTTCTTTATTATAATGATCTTAAATCTGTTGTAATAGTTGTTGAGGAGTTTGGTATCCTACGATAACTTTACTCACATCACCTTTCGTACCGAAGATAACCATAGAAGGATATCCAGGTATTCTTAAGAACATAGTGAAGTCGTGCGTAGCATTTCTACCTTTTCTTTCACTGTTGTATCCAGGATTTGTATACTTCGTTCCTTTGTAGTTTATTTCTTCATTACCTTCTGCATCAAATTTTACTGCATAGTAATTTTTGTTGATATGCTCGATTACTTTAGCATCGCTAAAAGTGTTTTTGTCAAGCATTTTACAAGGGCCACACCACTCAGTAAAAGCATCCATAAAGATAGGCTTAGCTTCTTTCTTTTGTGCTGCGATAGCTTCATTAAACGACATCCATTTTATTTCTTGAGCATTAGCTGTTAATCCTAAGAAAGTAATGGTAAGTAATAAAAACAGTTTTTTCATATTTCTTTTAATATTGTTATTATTTGACCCCGTGCATTAATTTCTTCAGCACTGGGTTAAGAGCAATAACTAACAACCCTGCTACAATAGGCACTACAGTGAAGATTAAGAAGAACACTGACAATGAGTATTGTTCTGTAATTGTCTCTATTTGTCCACCAAGTTTTGCAGCTAAATTGTTTCCAATTGCGATTGCAAGATACCACATTCCAAACATTAGTGCAATCATTCTTGCAGGAACTAACTTAGAAACATAAGATAGTCCTACAGGCGAAGAGAATAGCTCTCCTAATGTATGGAAGAAATAAGCGAATACTAGCCACATCATAGACACTCTAGTACCTTCTGTGATACCATGTGATCCATATGCTAATACTCCGAATCCGATGGCCATAATGATTAACCCTAGTCCGTACTTAATAGAAGCAGGCGGGTTAAATCTAGAATCCCATAGCTTAGACACCAATGAAGCTAATGCAATTATAAAGAAAGAATTTAAGATAGAGAACCACGAAGCTGTTATTTCTACTTGGTTATCTTTTATCTCTGTTATTTCTGCTTGGACTATTTCTGTAGGTCTATCTGCCTTTTTAAATTCAGTTACTAAATGTTCTTTCTGTTTAGAATCAAGAATATTAAAATTACCTAACTCTTCATAGATTTCTACTTTATCCCCTTTTGTTAATATATCTAGTTGAGATACGATAGCAGTATGTTTTACTACATTATCACCCTCATTAGGTATGTTAGCAGCATGTATCGCTTTATACTCATAGATAGGTTCATTATGCTTATCTAGGATAGGCTTACCTTCTTTGTCTACCTTTTGTATTTGTACAGCATCATACGTTACCTCATACGCATGTAGAGACCATTCTCTATTTAGCATCCATAAGGCAGATCCCCATACACCTAAGAATGTTACAGCTAATATGATATTAGATAAGAACGCCTTCTTAATAGTTTGCTTAGCTAATAAGATTAATACCCAAGTAATGATCAACAAAGGTACTATAGTTAGTAATGAGTTAAAGATATTAAATAGTAAAGCCTTATCACCAGACAGTACTCTCTGAGTATTATCACGGGCGAAGATAATCAGTGATGTCGCTCCTTGTTCAAATGACATCCAGAAGAATATCGTAAAGAAAGCGAATATAATAACTGCTATCATACGGTCTCTGACTACTTTAGTATATCTAATAATACGCGATATTATCAACCACATTAATATAAGCAGTCCTGTAACTACCACTACTGTTTTACCATCTATACCAAATATCTGGGCTGGGAATAACCTTATCTTTCCTACGATGTAGAATACATCACTGAAGGCGTATAAAAATCCGATAATAGAAGTAATCACGATAAGTATATAATCTAATGTAGTAAAAGGATTGCGTTTAAGCTCTTCTTTTTCTTCTACAGTAAGGTCCTTAGTATTCTCAGTTTCTTCTACTTTTATTTCTATATTTTTATTTGGCACATCACCTATATTCCCAAAGATTGGTTTAGCAAGCCAGAACTGTAATGTTCCAAGTAACATAAATACACCAGCTAGCCCAAATCCATAATGCCATCCGATACGCTCACCAATATACCCACATAGCATCATTCCGAAGAATGCTCCTGCGTTAACTCCCATGTAGAAAATCGTATAAGCCCCATCTTTTTTCTCAGGGAATGATTTATACATCTCAGATAAGATAGATGTCATATTTGGTTTAAAGAACCCGGTACCTACTACTAGTAATAGTAATCCCAAGTACATAAAGAACTCTGTCTCAAGGGTCATAGAAGCGTGACCTAAGGTCATAATCAGCGAACCAATTACTACAGCCCAGCGATAACCTATATATTTATCTGCTAAGATACCTCCGAAGATAGGCGTGATATATAGTAACATAGCATAAGTAGCGAATATAGCTCCTGCATCTACTACACTCATTTCCCATCCAGGGTTGAGGCCTATGACAGACATAGTTAAGAATTGAATCAATAATACGCGCATTCCGTAGAATGAGAATCGCTCCCACATCTCTGTAAAGAAGAGAACGAATAATCCTGAAGGATGTCCCAGAACTTTACTGTCGAAGAAGTTCGGCCGGTCAGTAGTAGAGTTTTCCATAATTTAATTTTAAAAGTCTAGTTTGTGGTTAGTTATAAAGATTGTGTTTAATACATAATCTCATGTCATAAAGGCTAAAAATAGTAAAATAAACTTAAGATTAATTGTTTTACTAAAAAATATAAATAGTTTTTAGTGTATGATTTGTATTTATCACTTTATTATTCACTATTCTTAAATCTTTATGTACATATTGCGATATGCTAGTACTAACGATGATCAGTTTTGGTTTTATAGATATAAATGAGGTGATTATAAAGCCTTGTTTTAGTACCAAAAATTAGTAGAGCACAGTAATTAACTGTGCTCTACTAATAGTGTTATGAAATGAAATGTGGAATATATTGTCTTAGTTAAGTACTTCGAGTACGTCTATTTGCAAAGATGAATTTGTCATGAAAGATGTTAAGTTGGTGGAATCTGGGTTAGGTTTACCAACAGTTAAGATTGCTTTGCTTGTATCTTTCCCATTTTGACCTTTCTTGTAGCCACTTTTTAATCTAGGAATTACGGCTACTTCTAATTTATGATTTCCTACATCTAAATTTTCGATAGTTGATATTAATGTAACTATACTAAAAGGGTTAGTTAAACCTTTTACTTCAAAAGGCTTTACTGATTTTAGACGACCTCCTATAAAAAAACCTATTGCAAAGGTAAATTGTGGTATACCATCTTTATCTCTATCTGATAGGTGACCAATTGTTTGCAATATTAAGTTTGTTCGATTTATAGGTTTATCTATTTTGATTATAGTTGTTAATTGCTTTAATATGTGCCATTTAGCAGTAGGGTCTGTTGCAGGAATAGAATCAATTCTTTCGTTCTCAATATATTGCCTTCTTTCTGCCCCTTTGGGCAATTCTACACCTAAAGAATCAACCATAACATCACTACTGATAAGTGAATAAGATCCCTTTGGAACTATCGGAATACTTAGGGTTTTCCATACAGGTGATTTGTTAGGGCCTTGTGATATTAGTACCTGTCCCTCAATACCTGGATTCCCTTTTGTAATTGCAGTTGCTCCTAAGTTCATTTCTTTCGTTACTTGTAATGTACCATTAAGATGCATGTCATTTAACGGAGTGGTTGTATTAAAACCTATAGGTTGTGCAAATATTTGTATTTTGATTATAAAACAAAATAGAATAAAGTATATGTTCTTTTTCATATTTATTTGTTTAATTGTTCATAAATGTCAACCTTAAGAGAAGTCTTTGCCATGAAAGGTGATATATTGGTAGCTTCTGGATCAGGATTTTTCTTACCTATGGCAAGAACACCTTTATAGTCTTCTTTTACTCTAGGGATGGCTGCCACTCTTAGTTCGTGTGTTCCTATTGGTAAATTTTCTATTGTTGAGATTAAGGTTACGACGGTAAATGAATACCCTGTTCCTTTTACAATAAATGGTTTGACTGATTTTAATTTTCCTTCAATAAAGAACCCTATTGCAAAACTGAATTTAGGATCGGTTCCTATGCCTTCTCTTGAAATATGTGCTATAGTTTGGAGTATTAGGCTTACTTTATTGTTAGGATCAGTGATGGTTATAGGGCTTATAAGCTCTGTTAATGGAACCCATTCTGCTCCTTTTTCAATTAATGTTATGCTTTCATTTTCTTTATAACTTGTTTTTGAAGAACCTTCTTTAAGGATTATTCCTATATCGTCTACGAGTACTAACGATTTTGTTAGGGAATAACTCCCTGGTAATACAGTGGGGATATTTAATGTTGCCCAATATGGTGCTAGATTTATACCATTAGAAATTAATGCCTGTCCCTCTAGTCCTGGTGTTCCCTGCATAGTTGCTGAACCTCCTATGTTTAATTCATTAGTTATAGATACTGAACCATTAACATGCAAATCACTTGCAGGAGTGGTAGTATTTATGCCTATTGGTTGAGCGAAAGTGATCTTTATAAGTAATAAAAATAAGAAGGGTATTATTTTTTTTGCAATCATAATAGTACTTTTTTAGTTAAGAACTTCGAAAACATCAATTTTTAAAGATGTTTGTGCCATAAATGCAGAGATTAAATCTACGTCATCTTTGTTTGGTCTACCTATGGCTAGCACACCAGTGAATCCATCTTTTTTTCTTGGTATTACAGCTACTTCTAGGAGGTGGTTGCCTTTCTTTAAGTTTAATAGTGTTGTGATTACTGTCGTTACTTCAAATGCGTCTTTCTTACCTTCAACTATGAATGTTTTAACTGCTTTAAGCTTTTTGTCTACAAAGAAGCCAATAGCATATGAGAATAAAGGGATTTTATTCGTAGAAATTCCTTTCTGAGATATCGATGCTATAGTTTGCAGCGTTAAGTTCACTTTGTTTTTATCTTGTGTAATTAATAGATTAGAATCTAGCTCTTCTAATTTTATCCATTTTGCTTTTAGATCGTTGATAGGTATTGTATCTATAGGTTCATTTTTTACATACGTTCTTCTACCAACTTCTTCTTCTAATTGTGCTCCTTTATGATCTACAATTACTGTGGTATTAGTCATAGCATAGCTGCCAGGAGGAACTATAGGTATGGTTAATGTACTCCACTCAGGAGCTTTGCCTTCTCCGTTAGACTTTAATACTTGTCCTTCTTCTCCAGAGTCTCCTTTAGACGTAGCTGTCCCTCCAAAGTTGAGGTCTTTAGTTACTTGTAATTTTCCATGTATATGCAAGTCACTTAAGGGTAATACTGTGTTTACACCTATTTTTTGTGCGTTCATTTTTCCTACTACAAGAAAGAGTAAAATAGCTAAAAGTGTGTATTTTTTCATTTATTTGTAACCATTTTATTAATAAAGCAAAATTAATTAGGATAAAGGGTCTTAAAAAGATACTTTTTTTGTTTAGAGAATTATTGTTTAAAGCGTTGTTGTGAAGGTGTTTTTTTTATAAAATCTTTTTTTTAGACGTATTTGTTTACTGTATTGTTTGTTTTTAGTGTTTTTTGCTTAGTGATTTAAAAATTATCTTTCTTTTTTATTCGGTGTTATTTAATTGAAATGGTGTTGTTTATCTTTTATTGTTTGGTTTTTATTAACATTTTATTTTATTAGATATGTGTTATTAAGTGTGGGGTATAGAATTATGTTTTCTTCTTTTACATAGATTATTCGGGTAGAGATAGTATATCATTTGGTAAAACACCTTCTATCCCTGATAGATATTGGTTATTATCGAATAACTTCCGAAGCCAATTCATCTTGTGTAATGATAATGATTGAATATGAGGTTGTTATATTCTGATTAAAAGTGCAGAATAGGTCATTAAGGGATTAAGGAGTCATTAACTCCAAATAAGGTCATGATGGGAGAATAACTGTAAGAATGTATATAGAAAGATATCTGTGTTATACTACAGTATAGTGGAGCAGGAGGTAAGTAGGAAAAATAAAGGCATAAAAAAACGCCTTAGTGATCTAAGGCGTTTGTGTATATATTTATTGATTTGCTTTTTTCTGTTCTAGAGGTCTGATGACCAATCTATCATAGATGACTAGTGTGATCACTGAGAACATCCCGATACCGAATATCACATACCATATCTTATTAGGATTATAAGTGTTCCATAGCATATCTACCATCTCCCAGTGAGACATGCTCAACTTCTGTTCTGCTAAAGCGAAGTACTCATTTTTAGAGAATGGGAAGTGTACTTGGCTGATGTCAATACCTTTATTGATAGCATATTCTTTAAAAGAGGTAGCCACTTGTGACCAATCTACGCTGTCCGCTTTAAGGTTAAACTGTTTTTCGAAGGCAGATAGAGACATATTTAGAGCCTTTGATCCTTGTTCTATAAACTGTTCATGCGTTACTACTTCTGGCATGTCTATGCTTCTAGTAGCCATCTCTGTTTTTAGTAGAGATAATTTGTCTGACCATGCTTGATACAAATCACCTGATATGAATTTTGTCACATAGTAACTAGCTGCTACAGGTAAGAAATAAGTCCCTTGGTATAACCCGTCTTTTCCTTTCGGTGTAATTAATGCGATAAATGATGATACAGTAGGGCTAGACATCATCTCTCCGATAGAGAAGATCATCGTACCTAATATAGTAAACAATGGATTGTGTGTATAGAACGTAAGTCCTACCCCTATACTCGCGATTATGGCTCCTCTGATTACAGCATTGATATGGCGCATTTTTATCACAAAGTATGAGACACTAACTTGACAAATAATAATCATCAATGAATCTATATTAGTGAACCATTCTGGTTTTACTTGACCATCTTGGGTAAGTAATGTTCCTAAGAATGGTACATTTTCATTAATCCAAGTACTTAATGTAGCAGAGTTTACCCAGTCTTCGATGAAGTTAGGCAGTGTGTTGAACAGTTGGTTAAACATCGTCCAGAACCCAATCATTAATAATAATAATATTCCTAGACGTACATCTTTTAGCGCTTCGAAGATTCCTAATACAGAATCTTTGATCGCTTTACCAATAGAATCTTTAGGTTTTTCTACTTTTGATTCTTTGTAGAAAAATATTACTATAAATAAGTTTATTGCTATAACGATAGCTGCTTGTATAAATATAATCTTCCAACCAAACGTAGTACGCAATCCTGATGACATTGCCGGTCCGATAAACCCTCCGATGTTAACCATCATATAGAATATACCGAAGCCTAGTGTTCCAGAGTTTTCGTCAGTATTACTAGCAATAATTGCGGATGCTACAGGTTTAAAGAATGCTGCACCTACGGCAACTAATAAGAATGCTACGTAGACATTGGTATAGGTTGTTACTTCTCCTAAAAGATAGTAACCGGCAATCATAATGATAAAGGAAATAATCAATGAGATCTTATACCCTATACGGTCAGCGATAACTCCAAATAATAAAGGTAAAAAGTATAGGATAGCTACAACGCCTCCCATGATACTACCTTTTTGGATATGGTTAAAACCAAGCCCTCCCATGTCAGTAGAGCCTACTAAATATAATCCTAATAAGGTATAGATACCATACCATGCCCACCGTTCCATCAGTTCCATAAAGCTGGCTATCCAGAAGTTTTTATTGAATGATGTTATTGTTTGTCTCAACGTTTTATTGGACTGTGACATGGTAATGGGTGATTTAAAAATTATAGGCGGTAAGTTAAGTTGTATATTCTAAACTGCAATGGATGAGAACCAAAAATTTGCTATTCAAATAGAAATATTGGTGTAATCTGAGTAATTATGATGATGTATCTATGATATACAAAAGCGCCTTAGTTGCCTAAGACGCTTTGATTAAGTTTAAAATGAATAGTTTACACTGAGTAGTAGTTGTCTTCCTAAGAGCTTATAGGTCGTAGAGGTATTGCTGTAGTCTGTTAAGGCGTAGTTTGCATACGTCTTGGTATTAAAGAGGTTCGTTAACTCTAGACGTGCGTTCCACTTCGACTTACTAGGGATATACGCAATATTAAAGTCTAAAAAGGTATAATACTTACGACTAGGAGCTACCTTATCGAAAGAATATAACTCACTGATAAGGTTTAGGTAGAATACGTCTTTTAGTTTATATTTAGCAGTCAGTTTAGTTTCTGTGTCTATAAAGCGCTCAGTGCTAATGATGTTCATATAGGTCGTATACCAATTCGTACTTACGGCATAGTTAAACCTTGATCTAAGATTAGACTTCAGTTCTATTCCATAGGTAAGTGATGTGCTTCTGATACGTCTCGTCTCAGAATCATTTAGCGTGTTGTAGAAGTCAGCTTGATTAGCATTTAGACTCAGCTTTAGGTTGTGTTTTAGCTTTTGGAAATAATATTCTGTAGAGGCTAATATGAAGTAGCTCTCGTTGTTCTTTATGGTAGATATATTGCTCTTCGTGTGGTTAGGATAGATATAGTTATTCTGTGTATAAAAGTCGTTGTACTTATTATACGATATCGTCACCGTAGAGAATGACCTATCGTGGTAGTTGCCTAATGTATAGGTTAGACCTACTGAATTATTTGTGAAAGGGTCAAGATTAGTAGTTCCTCTTAAGAAGCTTCTATACGATGTCTGTATATACCCATCATAGGTTTTGGCAGCATTGATATTAGTATAACCATATTTATAATAGATGTCTATTTTGTTCTTGTCATTAATTCTTTTTTCGATAGATAAGTGTGGGCTTATAGTGAATTTCTGAAGACTGTTATCCGTAGTTATTGACTTTAGCTTATTGTCAAATAAGGAAGCAGAGATACTCGTCCCCATACTCCACGTACCCCATGTCATCTTCGTCAATGCCTTTGCATAAAGTTCGTTTACTTTTAAGGTTGAGTTATTCTTGTTAGTATAGGTGTCATCATCTGCTAAGTTATTTAGACTGTAGAGATGTGTGTTCGTGTTCGTATTCCCTAGCGTGAGATGAAGTAGGTGGTTACCTTTCATCATTCCTTTATAACTAGCCTGTACAGTGTGATAGTTCATTTTATTCTGAACGAGTTGACTGAATGGCGTTGTCGCATCCTGTATATAGATATTAGGCGTATTGATATAATCTTGAGTGTTCTGCTCATAGATATTCTTATAACTCAGTACTAAAGCTTCTCTATCAGATAGCTTAGTGGTGTACTCTAAGTTCTGTTCTACTCTTTTGTTCTCATTGTCTAGAGCTTGATTATTCGGAATATCGTTGTAGCGTACTGCACTATTAATCTTTGTGTTTGAGATATTGCCTTTTAGATCATATTTCAGTGTAGACGTTTTATTGATATCGTAGACCATATCTCCTTTTAGAAACGAGAAGTTACTTCTGTTCTTATTGTTCATCATTTCTATATTGTGATAGGAATTATCTGGAGCATATAGAGTCTGATCCATTGCCCTTTTGCCTAGAAGAGTCTCTTTATTGAACAAGCCTGCTATCTTCACTTCTATTTTAGGAGATAGAGTTACAGCCGTGTTGATAGAAGCAAACTGGTTATTGTTATTCTTATATCGATGGTTTCTGAGACTTAATGAGATATTGTCTATATTGATAGGATTAGATAGAGCAGTAGGAGTTGTTATTTCCCCTTTATTACTATTTAGAAACGAGCTAAGGTCACCCGTAGCATCATAGCTAATATTGTTAGACTGTAAGATAGAGTAGAACTTCGTCTTTTTGCCAAAGTTCATGATGTTTGATCTTGCACTATGCACCTCCTTATCACGTACACCAGCTCCCACCTCGACATTGCCAAACCATACACGCTTAGCTTCTTCACTGAGTTTAAGGTTAAGTGCTAGTTTCTTAGCAGGGTTTAGATTTGTCAGGTGTTTGTTTTCAGAATAATTTTGTAATAGTTCTACTTCTTCTACTGGACTGACAGGCATGTTCTTAGTCAGCACTCTGTATCCTCTATCGAAGAGGTCTGTGCCATCTACCATGACCTTCTCTACTTCTTGATTATTGACACTGATCTTCCCATCAGTACTAATCTCTAGCCCTGGTAGATTCTTGAGTAGGTCTTCTATGACGCGTTCATCTCCTTTAGAGAACTGTTTGACATTATAGACTACAGTATCCTTCTTCACTGTGATAGGTGAAGTAGCCTTAATGGTGATTTCGTTGAGCACTTCAGCAGAAGAGAGTAGGTACAGAGGTGTGTCTATACCATAGTTGTTTTTAGTCGCATCTAGGGTGATAGTCGTTTTCTCTATTCCAACCTTTTGTATCGTAAGTTGAGAGGCAGTAGGGTAGTTCGCTATGTTTTTAAACTCTACTAGTCCTTCATTGTTAGATGAGGTATACGCTAAGGTTTTATTGTTTTGATCTTGTAGAAATACTGTTGCACGGACTATCTCTACACCTTGACTATCTAGTAGTCGTGTAGTGATATGCTGTGCTTGAGTTAGGTAAGTGCACAGGAGTATTAATAGGATAATTATATTACTCTTCCCACTCATATTTGCGTTCGAGGTCACTGTTTTTTAAACGTTCAAATTGATTAGGATCTGTCATGACCTCGAGTATCTCTACGCCAGGTATATTACCAAAAGGATTGCGTTGAGGGCCATTGACTAGTCTATCAAGCTCTTTGTAGTATTTCTCTTGAAAAGATCGGATAGACTCGTTGGCACGACTAACGTCATATCTAAAAGGTAATATCTTGAATTTGTTGACTTCTATATTCTGTATGTTCCAATGATATCTGTGTTCATCATCATAGAGTTCAAATACTAAACCAGGTAAGTTATTGAATTTCCAAGGGCCTACTTGTACAGGATAGTCAGTAGAGTACCACGCCGTATAGTTTCTCCCTCTAAAGCTTAGTGTAGCCTTGTGAAGGGTTATCTGTTCTGCATTGGTTTTGGTCTCATCGTGTAGTTGCCAATCCATTTGAGGAATATCTTCCTTGATAAAGTATCGCGCTTCCCAAGGCTTTATTCTTGAATAGAGCAGGTTCTTCTTAAAGTCAAAGTAGAAGAACTCTTCAAATTCTTGTTTATCGTAAATCACTATTACATTTGGCTCTCTGGGAGGCTCTTTAGTGAATTTGTATTCGCCATTAATGTATAGACTTTTATCTTCTTTAGGGCTAATGTATAGTTTGTCTTCTGCTGAGATGATATGAGCATCAGAAGTTGTTGTCTTTAGATAAGTGATGGTGTAATTGGTATCTTGGGCATATCCAATAACACATAAGAATAGAATAATAAATAAGTAATAGGTTGATTTATACATATCTAAGTTTTAGTTCTTGTTAGAACGCCGTGTATAGATCAGATATTGTAAGTATTGTTAATTAAATCTTAAAAACTAAGAAAGAAGTATAGGTTCGTTTCATTGCTTTTGTTTGTTTATTGAAAGTATTGCACAAAAAAAGCGCCTTAGTTGCCTAAGACGCTTTGATTAATATGATAGAATAGAGAACTATCTAACTTCTTGCATAAGTTTTTTCATAAGTGGAGAAAGTGCGATTAACACTACTCCTGCGATTACTGCATATAATCCTAAATCTTTATACCCATCAGTATACGCTAATAGAGCATCATAGTTAGGATGGTTACCAGTAGCTACTTCAGAACGACTCTTAGACATAGCAGCTCCTAAGATACCTGCTACATACTGTCCGTAAGCACTCGCTAAGAACCACATACCCATCATCATCCCTTGTAGATTAGCTGTAGAAAGTTTAGTCATGATCGACAGACCGATTGGTGATAAACACAGCTCCCCTAAAGTAATGATCAATAAGGCAAAAGTAAAGAAGTCTAATGATGTCATACCTGCTGCATCTGCGAATAGACGTGTAGCAAATAATGCATAGTATCCAGCTCCTAATAGGATAAATCCTAAACCGAACTTCATTACTGTATTTGGCTCTATTTTCTTCTTAGCCATCCAGATCCATAATAGACCTAAGATAGGTGCAATGAAGATGATGAAGAAAGCTCCTCCTGAGTTATTCACTCCGTTAGGATCTAAGTGCATACCTAGTAAATCAGAGTTTAAGTTCTTCGCTGCGAAGATGCTTAATGATCCTCCTGCTTGCTCATAGATACCAAAGAATAGAATAGAGAAGAAGATAAATACTAGGGCAGCGATAATCTTCTTACGCTCCGCACTAGTCAGCTTCGTCATTTCATAGAATAAGTAGATCAATGCTAATGGGCCTACTGTGTACATAAAGTATGCAGTATAGTCTGTGTTATCAATCATGAATACGATAACAGGTACCATCGCAAACGTAAGGATGTATGTTCCTACTTCTTTCCATAAAGGCATTTTAGTCTCACTACCATCTTTAGCTACTTGCATAGGCTGTAGTCCGATAGGTCCTAAATGACGTTTTGTAAAGATGAAGTTGATTAAACTCACTAACATCACGAAAGCAGCTAAACCAAAAGCTACACTCCAACGGTTCTCTACAGCGATAGAGTCTTGGAATAAGTGTCCTTTACCGATAGCGATACATAAGTATCCTCCGATAAGTGCTCCTAAGTTAATCCCTGCATAGAATAATGAGAAACCAGCATCAGTACGTTCGTCTCCTTTTTTGTATAAATATCCTACCATAGTAGAGATATTCGGTTTAAAGAAACCTGTACCAATTACAGTAAATGCAATACCTACGAAAAAGTAAGCGTGTGGATCTATAGCTAGAATAATACTACCTAAGATCATCATCGAGCCTCCCCAGAAAAGAGATTTACGGAAACCTAAGATTTTGTCAGCGAAAATACCTCCTAAGAATGTGAATGCGTACACGAATGCTTGTGTAGCTCCATACTGTAAGTTAGCTTGTGCTTCTTCAAAGTGTAGTTGGTCGATCATAAAGAAAACCAACATTCCTCTCATTCCATAGAAGCTAAAACGCTCCCACATCTCTGAGAAAAATAAGCTCCAGATTTGCTTAGGGTATTTACCTGAGAAATTCTGAATCTCTTCTAATGTCTGTTGTTGACTCATTTTTTTAGTTATTTATTATTGGGCAATGCACTGTGTTCTTAACGAACACCGTGCATTAGTTTTTTCAATAATGGGTTCACTAGCATTACCATGATTGCTGCTGCAAAAGGTATTAATGTGAATAGGAAGAAGAAGTGACTAAGTGAGTACTCTTCTTTAATATTTTCGATTTGTCCCCCTAAGATGGCTGCAAATTTCTGAGCGATAGCTAAGGCTAAATACCACATACCGAACATGAATGCAAGCATCTTGCCAGGTACTAGTTTAGAAACATAAGACAGTCCTACAGGTGAGATAAATAATTCCCCTAAGGTATGGAATAAGTACGTTAATATTAAGAATATAATCGACATTTTTACTCCGTCAGTAGCTCCCATAGATCCTAAACCTAAGATTAAGAACCCGATAGCTACGAAGATTAATCCGATACCGTACTTAAATGCAGCTGATGGATTATACTTAGAATCCCACAGTTTAGACACTGTAGATGCTAACGAAATAATGAAGAATGAGTTCAAGATAGAGAACCAAGATACAGTAATCTCAGATACTTCTTTATTAAACTCTGCGTTCAACATATAGATAGCCATAGCCCAGATACCAGCAAAACAGATGAATAAAATAATATTAGACATCGCGATTTTTGACCAAGTAGCTTTTGCTAATAATACAAGTACCCATGAGATGATTAACAATGGAATCACTGTAAGACATGTATTGATAATGTTGAAAGCCATTAATGCAGTCCCTTCTAATGATCTGTCTACATAGTCTCTCGCTACAAGTACTAACGATGTAGCCCCTTGTTCGAAACTCATGAAGAAGAACATTAAGAAGAACGCTAATAAGATTACAGCGAACATTCTGTCTCTAATCACTTTTCCATAACGCAAGATACGTGAGATCACTAAGTATAAGAACGTGATAAGGGCTAGAATAGCCATGATGTTCTGTCCTCTTAATACTTCTGTGTCTAAGGATGCAAATAGATCTAGTACTCCGTTTTTAGATAATGGATCATTGAATGCATATAATAAACCGATTACAGATACGATAGCGATTAAGATATAGTCTACTAGTGTGTAAGGGTTTTTAGTATCTTGATCTTCTTTGATCTGCTCTGGTGTTTTTTCTACAGTAGTGTCTACTTTTTTAAGTTCACCTAGGTCTCCCATTAATGGTTTAGCTAACCAGAATTGGATCGTACCTAATAGCATGAAGATACCTGCTAATCCGAATCCGTAGTGCCATCCTTTAGTTTCTGCTAAGTATCCACATAGCATCATTCCGAAGAAAGCACCTGAGTTTACCCCCATGTAGAAGATGGTATACGCAGCATCTTTTTTGTCTGGTAATGATTTGTACATTTCTCCTAAGATAGAAGGCATATTTGGTTTAAAGAAACCTGTACCAATCACAAGACATGCAAGTCCTACGAAGAACCATAGTTTAGAAATTCCTTCTGCAGCCATCGATGCGTGACCTAGTGTCATGATGATAGCTCCGATAATCACAGCCCATCTAGAACCGATATATTTATCTGCAATAACTCCACCTAAGATAGGTGTTAAGTATAATAGCATGGCATAAGTACCATATAGTGCACCTGCTTGTTCTGCTGACCATCCCCATCCTGAGAATGCATCGCCAAAGATAACTTTAGCTGTTAAGAATTGAATTAACAATACTCTCATTCCGTAGAAAGAGAATCGCTCCCACATCTCTGTAAAGAAAAGAACGAATAACCCTGCTGGGTGCCCAAGCACATTAGATTTAAACAGGTTTGAGTTTGTAGCTGTTTCTGCTGACATTTAAGTAATTATTAGTTTGTTTTAGTTCGTACTTTTTGGTGATATAGTACTTTGGTTGGTTTTGGTTGTAAGGTTATTTTGGCTTATAAATTGTTTAAGATGAAATTAGTCATCTTTGTATATAATTGTAATCTTGTATTTCCTCCTGAGATACCGTGATTCTTATCTGGATAGATTAGCCAGTCGAAGTCTTTGTTCTCTTGTACTAACGCTTCTATCATAGTCATAGCATTCTGTACGTGTACATTGTCGTCAGCAGTACCGTGTACTAGAAGGTAACGACCTTTTAGCTTAGAAGCATGTGTGATAGGTGAGTTATCATCATATCCCGCTTGGTTCTCCTGTGGAGTAGTCATATAGCGCTCAGTATAGATACTGTCATAGTATCTCCAGTTAATCACTGGTGCTACAGCGATAGCTAGTTTGAACACATCGTTTCCTTGTAGGATAGCATTAGAAGACATAAACCCTCCGTAGCTCCATCCCCAGATACCTATTCTGCTAGCATCTACATAAGATTGTTGACCTAGGTATTTAGCAGCGATGATTTGGTCATCTACTTCATATCTACCCAATTGGTTTTGTGTCATTTTTTTAAACTCAGCTCCTCTGAATCCTGTTCCTCTACCATCTACAGTTACTACAATATACCCTTTCTGAGTAAGCATAGCATGCCAGTAGTCGTTAGAATCTAACCATTTATCAGCTACTTGTTGTGATCCAGGACCACTGTACTGATACATAAACACAGGATATTTCTTAGCAGGATCAAAGTCTTTAGGTTTCATCACCCAAGCGTTAAGCTGTAATCCGTTAACTGTAGGAATCTGTATGAATTCTTTAGTAGGCAAGTTATAGTCTACTAATTTGCTCTCTAATTCTTTATTGTTTAGAATTTCTTTTACCACTTTACCTGTTTTAGATTGTTGTAAAGTGTAAGTAGGAGCTACTGTACTAGAAGAGTACACATTGATAAACTGTTCAAAGTTAGGGCTGAATATCGCTCTATTCGTTCCTAATTTCTCAGATAGTTTCTTTTTATTTTTTCCATTAAGGTCTATAGAATACACTCCTCTATAGATAGAACCTTCTTCTACAGACTGGAAATAAAGTTTCTTAGATTTAGTATCGATACCGTAGTAATCTGTTACTTCCCAATTCCCTTTTGTGATTTGGTTTACTAATTTACCTTCTTTGTTATAGTAGTATAAGTGGTTATGACCATCTCTCTCACTCAGCCATACGAAATCGTTGTTGTCTAAGAAGCTAAGCGTAGCTACATCTACATAAGCCTTATCTGTCTCATTTAGAATCAGTTTTTTGCTTAATGTATTTCCATCGATGAAGAATACTTTTAAGTCATTCTGATGTCTATTGATGATTTGAGCACTTAAGTATTGATTGTCATTTGTCCATTTGATTCTAGGGATATAGAAATCGTTAAACTCGCTTAAGTCTACTTTACTTGTCTGATTAGACTTCACATCGTAGATATGGATAGATACTAGAGAGTTCTTTTCTCCTGCTTTAGGGTATTTAAACTTGTCTTGAGTAGGATAAAGTCCTGTTCCATATACATCCATTGAATATTCTGGAACGTCAGTCTCATCAAATTTGATATAAGCTATCTTGTCTCCATTCTTATTCCAATCAAACATACGTACGATACCAAACTCTTCTTCGTATACCCAATCAGAGATACCGTTGATGATATGATTTTTTTTACCATCATTCGTTATCTGTTGTGTTTTCTGAGAAGCTATATCATAGATATATAAGTTGTTCTGATATGCATAAGCTATTTTAGAACCATCATTAGAGAATGTAGGTTCAGATATTTTGTGATCTGCTATTTTAACTAATGAATTTTTAGTTGGGTTGAACAAATAAAAATCAGTTAAAGCAGAACGGCGGTAAATAGGAGTGGTGTTCGTCCCTATTAATAATTGTTCTTCTTTATGATCGAAGATATAAGTATCGATCGATTTAATATCTTTAAACGCACTAGTAGAAAAGATTGTTTTTGCTTTTTCTAGTGTTTCGAAGTTATAAAGATTTATTTCTTGGTGGTCTTTAGCAACGCGTTCAATGCGTGAGTATTGATTCGATTTTTCCATCGAATTAACGGATTGCATTACTTTCGTTCTAAATGTGCCGTTCCAAATTTCTTCTTGTGCAATTTGTTTCTGCGCTAACCCAATTTGGGTAGCTATGATACAAAATAGTAGGGTTAGGTTAAGGTGTTTCATTATCTATTTAATCGAAAAAACTTCCAATTTTAATGAAAAAATATGATTTACACCAATTTATTTTTCGAATAAACCAAAAAAAGTCTAATTCTGTTGAAGCTATTTTGGTAATAAAAATCATAATATCATAAACAAAAAGTACTAATAGCTGTTTTTTTAGTTTTTTTAACCTTGTAAGAATGAGTTATCTTTGTGGCATAAACAAAAATAAAGATGGAAGGTAATATTAATGGATTCTCTAAGCTGAGTAAACGTGACAAAATCAATTGGATAGCACAAACCTATTTTTCTAATTCTGCTGATACAGTAGAATTGATAGAACAATATTGGAATTCAGATGAGGAATTACAGAAACTTCACGATGAGTTTATTGAGAATACAATCACGAATTTTTACTTGCCTTTTGGTGTAGCACCTAACTTTAGAATTAACGATAGATGGTACACTATTCCGATGGTAATAGAGGAGAGCTCTGTAGTAGCGGCAGCTTCTAAGGCTGCTAAGTTCTGGTCAGAGCGCGGAGGGTTTAAGACTACTATACTAGGGACAGAGAAGATAGGACAAGTACACTTTATATATAAAGGAGAGAAGAGTAAACTAGTTCGGTTTATTAAAGATATAGATAGCAAGTTCTATGAAGATACGAACTCTATCACGCAGAATATGCAGAAACGCGGAGGTGGTATCTCAGCGATCGAGCTAAGAGATAAGACTGCTGATGTGGATAATTATTATCAACTGCATGTGACATTCGAGACAAAAGACAGTATGGGGGCAAACTTCATCAACTCTTGTCTAGAGCAAATCGCTAAAACGCTAAAAGCTGAGGCGATGAACTGTACAGCGTTTACAGAAGAGGAGAAAGCAATAGATGTGGTGATGAGCATTCTGTCTAACTATGTGCCTAACTGTGTGGTGAGAGCAGAAGTTAGCTGTCCTATCGAAGACCTAAAAGGTAAGGATATCAAAGCACCACAGTTATTTGCAGAGAAATTTGTACAAGCTGTGCGTATCGCAGAGGTAGAGCCTTTTAGAGCAGTAACACATAATAAGGGAGTGATGAATGGGGTAGATGCTGTGGTACTAGCTACAGGGAATGACTTCAGAGCTATCGAGGCAGGAGTACATGCTTATGCGGCTCGCAGTGGTCAGTATAGCAGCTTATCTCATGCGAGTATAGAGAATGGTATTTTTAAGTTCTGGATTGATTTACCACTAGCACTAGGAACTGTGGGAGGACTGACTTCATTACACCCTATGGTAAAGGTGGCTTTAAAGATGCTTCAGAGTCCTTCTGCTACTGAGTTAATGCAAATCATAGCAGTAGCTGGATTAGCACAGAACTTCGCTGCTGTGAAATCATTGACAACGACAGGTATTCAACAAGGACACATGAAGATGCACTTAATGAATATCCTAAACCAGTTCAAGGCAACAGATGCAGAAAGAGTAAAAGTAGTAGCTCATTTCGAAAAGAATGTGGTATCTCATAGTGCAGTAGTAGAACTGCTAGAAAGCCTTCGTAAATAATGGTGAAAGAATATTATAGCAACGGAAAGCTACTTATCTCAGGAGAGTATGTCGTGCTAGAAGGGGCTAAGGCTTTTGCCTTGCCTACTAAGTATGGACAGTCACTGAAGGTGAAGGAGAAGGAAGATGACTGTATTCATTGGACGAGCTACGATGTGGACGGTAGTATCTGGATGAGTGAGGTAGTGCCTCTGCAAGATGTACTAGGTACGCATGAAATCGAACATCAATCGGAGTATTATAAAACGCTAGTAGATGTACTGCGTGCTGCACATAGACAGAATCCTTCTATCCTAGTAGAAGGAACAGGATATGAGGTGGTATCTGAGTTAACTTTTCCTCGCTTATGGGGATTAGGGACTTCTTCTACTTGGATTAATAATGTAGCGGAGTGGTTCAATATCAACCCATATCAATTATTACAAGAATCTTTTGGTGGTAGTGGATATGATATTGCCTGTGCGCGTCATAATCAGGGAGTGTTTTATACCCTGACTGATGTAAACCATCCACAGGTAGAGCTGGTGTCATTTAACCCGTCTTTTAAAGAGCACTTATATTTTGTATACCTAAATCAGAAGAAGAGCAGTAAAGAGGCTATTGCTAATTTTAAAGCGAAGCGCCATGGTATTCACCATCAGATAGAGCGTATATCAGAGATTAGTAAGGCGATGTCTGTGAGCACTACATTAGAAGAGTTTAGTCAATTAATGGATGAGCATGAGCAGATTATGAGTGAGGTATTAGGAGTCGCTACTGTGAAGCAAAGTTTATTTGCGGACTTCGACGGATCGATCAAGAGTCTAGGAGGCTGGGGAGGAGATTTTGTAATGGTCGTTTCTAAAAATGACCCTTTGGAGTATTTTAGTTCTAAAGGCTACGAAATAATAGTAAACTTTGAGAATATGATTCTTTTTTAGAAGTTTAACTACTATTTTTGATTTTAAAGCTTTATATTTATCCTTTCATAATATAGTATTTTAAAACAAAATCTATTGGATTCATTAGTGATACTTAAGTTGATATCACAAAGAGACTATCGTTAATTAAAGAAGAGGCATAAGTGCTATGTTTTGAGTATTGATTTAATTAAATAGCGATATTAACAATTAGGCTTTACTAATGCTTAATGTAGGTTTTAAGTAAAGAAAGTCTGAATCTTTATGAGCAAGTTGGAGAGAATGACAATCTGGAGAGGTTATCTGTTGTAGGATAGCCTCTTTTTTTTGTAGTGTAGTGTCCCATTTTATGTGGCCATAAGTGTTCATTAATAGGCATAAGTATACAATATCGCCACAGGTAGAAAGTATTATTATAGGCTTTCGTATTTTTGACACTGTATAAGAATGATAAAAGATTAGATCGTTTAGCATAATAAAAAGAATACCATGAGAAGAATCATATTAGACATCGATGAATATTTAGCAGGACATAAGGGAAGTTTGGTGGAGGGGATTGTGACTTTGTTGAGTTTTGCTGAGAATAAGCGTCTTGTTTCTTCAAGTAATTTTGATGAATATGGAGCGCTGAAGCGTGAAGTAGTTCTATATGAAGATGATCTAACAGCAGAAGGGAAGTTGGTGTTCATGGATATCTTAAAAGATTGGTTAGTGTATATAGAAGAAGATGAGAAGAAAGGACGTGATGGTAAGTACTTAGCTCAACTTTATAAGCGTCAGAAGGAAATTATAGAGAAAATAGAAAAGCACACACAGTGGTCATGGGCATTAGCGGTATCAGAGCATTGATCTGTAGGTATTAATAATCCCATAGGAGAAGGATATCTAGAAGATACTTTATTATTTACGGCTGAGAGTGTAAAGGATGGTAAAGGTGTGTATGTGATGTATAGAAATGATAAGGTGGGGTATGAAGTAGAATATATGGAGTATAATCGTGTACTGGGCAGTTGGGATTATGAAGGTGAGTTTAGAGAGTATGAAGTCCTTTGTCAGAATCATGACTTGGAGATTGTGAAAGAGGTTGTGCAAAAGTTATTGAATCAGACAGATCGGGATTTGCTACAGTTTGTTCAGTATGGGTATTGGTATGTTGTCATTCATAAACTGATAAGAGGGACGAAGAGTTATCAATCCAATGAGCTACTATACTTCGCTAGTAATGATAAACTATTTATAGAGGTGATCTGGATAGATAATCAGTTTAAAATATCGCTAGGTAAGGTTAAACACCCTATTGCTAAAGGGGCAATCCTTGTTCACTTCAATAATATAGTAGAGCATCATACTATTTATGTAGATACAGAAGAAGAGCTAATGCGAAAATTAGAAAGGGTATTGTGTATGCCTTCTGAGTTTATACCTCATTAATTGTAATAAATATGAATGTATATTATAGTTATAATCATTTAGAACTCGAAGGAGTAGAAGATTGTATCAGTTATTATGAAATATCTGCTGAAGGCTATTATCTGCGTAGTGTGACCAATCATAACGGTCGTTGGACGAATAGCTATATTGAGATAAGAAATCAAGAGTTCTTTTTGCCAGAAACGTTATTGGAAGAGGAGGATAAAGAGTTTCTGAACCAAATAACTCAGGAGGAATTTTTAGCTCAATGGTTACAGAGTAAAATGCCTTATGAAGAGTCTTGGACTTTGTTTAAGCAGGAAATAAGTGATTATGTAGAAGGAGAGATAGTCTGTTTTTATCCACAAGGTGTCATGGTGTATCTAGGAAGTTCTTTTTATGGTTTAGCAGATTATGGTCAGTGCCTGTCTGTATTGTCTAGAGAGAAAATGTGTTCTGGTACAAAAGCTCATTTTAAGGTAGATGGGATAGATGAAGAGAACTTTCTCGTGTTGTTGACAATCTTAGTTTAACAATACTTTGTCAATTGTAATTGTTAAAATTAAACTTAAAAGGCTATTTTTGAGCCTTTAATGATGAGATTATAAACTAGATGTTAACCTTGAAAAAGAAAGTAGCGGTACAAATACAGTGTTATCTATGGATAGCACTCTTGATGTTTACTACAGTTGGCTGTTCTGCCAAGAAGGCTTTTTTTGAGGTGTCTGGGCTTCAGATGGAACGTCCTTTGAATGCAAATAAAGCACTGGGTATTAATCAGGTTTCTTGTGATGTAGAGACTTCATCTGTAACTGTTTCTTCAAAGCAGTTAAAACAAAAAGTAAAAGGAATATCGTTGAGTTCGTTAGCTTATACAGCGGGAGTAGACTTGGCATTATTTCATCACAGTAAGGGGGTACAACTAGACTATATCCTTAGTATAGCAGGAACAGATCCTCCTAAATATATATTATATCAGCAGTTTAAATTAGCTATAGCGTAAGGAATTATATACTTGCCTAAGTGTTGTTATTCTCTTGAATGAACGATAGATAGGTGTGTATTTTAATGAGTTAAAACAAATTGATTACACTATTTTAATTTAAAATCATGCAAATTTTTAATAAGCAGTCGTATACAACGGCTGGATTTTTTACACTTGGAATTCGCTTAGTAGTTGGATGGACTTATTTTTCTGCTTTTTGGCGTAGGTTAATATTAGAGAACAAATTAATAGAAGAAGAAGCGGGATATATTGGCGCAAAGTTTAATCACTTTTTGCCAAATGCTTTAGGGATAAAACCGCTTATAGAATATCTAGTGAGTAATCCTGATATGCTATGGTGGGCGATGGTTATTTTTACAATAGTAGAGGCTATTGTAGGATTGTTTATCATGTTAGGTCTATTCACTAGGCTGATGTCTGTAGGAGTATTCTTTTTGGCGATGGGAATCTTACTAGGCTCTGGCTGGATAGGGACAACGTGTCTAGACGAATGGCAGATCGGAGTACTAGGTGTAGCAACAGGGTTTATGTTATTCTTGACAGGGGGAGGATATGGATCTCTAGACTATTATTTTGCAAAGAAAGGCAAGGCATTTACTACTAAGAAATGGTTTGGTTTCTTAGGCTCTGGTGAATTACCTATTAAGAATCTTAAGCCTGTGGTATTCATAGGGTCCTTTGCAGTGTTATTATTGACCTTATATACGAATCAAGTTTTCCACGGAGGTGTATTCGGTACGCTACACAATAAGTCTGTTAAGCCTAAGCTAGAATTGGCAGATGTGACTTGGAGAGAAGGACAGTTGAAGTTTGAAGTATATCGCGTAGAAGGTGCAGATGTATATGGATCATTCCTTATAGGTGTGCAATTAGAAACTATGGATGGAGAAGTTATCCAAAAGTGGGATGGTGAAGCACTGTCTAAACTGAGTAAAGAACAAATCAGCAATCGCTATGTAGCTAAGATAGCTCCTGGTAAACACAGTTTGATTATTCCTTTAGGCGCAAAGGCAGATATTACTTTTGAGCCAAGTGTTGAGCATCCTAAACAGAGTGTTGTTCTTCGACTGATAGATATCAGTGGGATTGAGTGGACAGCGGAAGTGAATTAATGAATATAGTGATAAGGTAGCTTCTATTCAGCTCTTGATGGTTTGAGGGTATTTGATTGATATTAATTATCTTTAAATAGTGAGAAGGTTGTATTTATTTATGTAAATTGCTTAGTAAAAATACAATATGAGCCAAATAGATGATGTGTTAAGTTCAGTATCCCATCGCCCTTGGGCATTGCCTGAAGGACCTTGGAAGTTCTATCAAGAGTGGAATAGAGCTATCTTTTTACATTTTGAAGTGCCTTTAGAGGTACTGAGACCCTTAGTGCCAGAAGACTTAGAACTGGATAGTCTAGATGGGAAGTACTATGTATCTATCGTGCCATTCACGATGGAGAATATTCGCCCACGTCGTTTACCTGCGGTGAGTATGGTATCTGATTTTGATGAGATCAACGTACGTACTTATGTTGTGGTAGATGGAAAGCCTGGAGTTTATTTTATCAATATAGAAGTAGGGAAGAGCCTATCTGCATTTGTATCTCGTACGATATCTGGGTTGCTTTATGAAAAGTCAGATATAATTCGTGAGAAAAATGCTTATTTATCTTTAAACGAGAAGAAGAACTTCTTTCTAAAGCTTGAGTATCAGAAAGGGGAGAAAGTTAAGAATAAGACTACGTTAGATTTGTGGTTGACAGAGCGTTATTGTCTCTAAGTATATGTACATGAAGAACTGTTTCGATACCAGATACACCATAAAGAATGGCCTATTAGAACAATAAAATTTGATACAATGGAGTTTGATTATAGTATAGGCAATCTGCATTTGACAGAAGCTGATGTAATTGCACAACATTATTCTAAAGGTGTTGTAGTAGTGTCATGGGATAAAGAAAAAATCAAACTCTAATAATGTATATAATGTCAAGATTACTTTTTTTGTGCTGTAGTTTTTTGTTTATCTCCTCTGTTGCGATGGGACAAAACACAAGAAACTTAGAGCGTACCTTACAACCTAAATGGAAGATGCAGATATACGATAAGGAATCTCCTGTTAAGGCAAAGACGCTATTGTATAACGATATTCCGAAGACCTTTGATTTTAGAGGAACTGTAATGGAATCTATTAGTTGGAAAGATAAAGAAGGAGAGAAAATATTGATTCTAACAACTACAGGGTATTTCCCTTATAGAGACTTATCACAGAAAGGGTTTGGTCAATATTCTTCTGGAACGAAAGGTGAAATCTATATGTATATGTTCACGAATAAAGATGATGATAATGGCTATGTGATGACGATGAAGATGTATGATGTCGTACCCTGTGGTGAAGGAAGCCCTGCACCATATATAGGATATGTGCCTATGGGGACTGTGGTGACTGATTTAGATAATGATGGAGTGACTGAAGTGATCGTGTCTTATGTGACAAGCTGTAATGATGGTGAGAAAGGAGAGTATGATTTAAAAGTCATGTTGTTTAATGGTGAAGAGAATATTCTAGCCAAAGGAGCATCTATACCTAGTGAGGGCAAAGTAGATAAGCCTGTGATAGAAAAGGCAGATAAGACGAAGAAAGTATTCTCTAAGTCGGTAGAAGAAGGCTGGAAGAAAATAGCCAATAGTTTTAAATAATAAAAAACGCATAGTGGTATCTATGCGTTTTTATTATTTATGTTTGTGTTATCATTCGCTATAATAGTAACTATGAAATACAGAATCGAAATACCAGAACCCTGTCATGAAGATTGGGATAAAATGACTCCTCAAGATAAAGGGAGACACTGTGTTGTATGTGATAAAGTAGTCGTTGACTTCTCTAAAGCAAGTAAGAAAGACATCATTGCTATCATAAAGAAAGAAGGAAAGATATGCGGGCGTATTCCACGTCAGTATATAGGTACAGACTTAGAGGAGGAGAAGATCAGCAAGTCATTTGGACTGAATGGTATGGTGGCTACGATGGTAAATTTGTTAGCGCTAACAACTATAAGTACAGCTGTAGCTCAAGAGAAACCAAAGGTAGAATCTGTATGTCAAGATACTAAGACAAGTACTTCTGTACCAACAGTTGTTCAGAATGGTATTAAGTCTGAAGATGCTAGAGTAATTAGAGGAAAGGTTTATGAGTCAAACCTTGAATTACCTGGTACGGTTATTATGATTAAAGGAACTAATATTGGTACTCAAACTAATATGGAAGGAGAGTATGAGTTAGTTATTCCTAAAAAATATAATACTAAAAGGCTTACTTTAGTAGCTTCATTTATTGGATTTGAAGATAATAAAATCAAAGTTGGTAGATCAACAAATAATATTGATTTTCATTTAGAAGTAAGTAATGAGTCATTAATAGGTGAAGTAGTAGTAAAAGCGTATAAAAAAAGTAGAAACAAAAAGAAATATGAAGAGAAGTAAAGGGTTATTAATAGTAGGATTATTAATGATATCTATAGGTACAAGTCTAGTAGCAATGCAAAACTTTGGGATAGGACTATTTCTGCTTATTTCGGCAGTAGTAGTATTGTTGTTTGCCTTAGTGATCGGAGCTAAAGAAAAGAGAGCTTCTAAGAACTAAGTTAGACGACTTTTTAGGGTATTGATTTTATTCTCTCTTCCCCAATCGTAGGTCTTAGATGTATCTGATACGTATTGAAATAACAGGAGTGCTTTGCTATTTAGGAGAGCACTTTTATCGTCTAAAGCATCTTGAGTTTTGAGAGCTAGTAGTCTTAGAATGTCAGCCAGTGATTCTATATTATTTATATCCATTCCCTCTATGGTTAATAAAGATGCTAAAGCTTCTTCATCTGTATGAAGGATAAATCTGTCTATATCTAGGTGTAAGTTCTCCTTAATAGAAGAGGTGAAGTCTTGTACTTGCTGTTCGGTCTCGAAGTTATCGATAGGAAGCGAATTAAAAACGGCTCTAAGTAATTGAGCCGTTTGTTGTATCATTCTAAGGACAAGGTCTCTTTTTTCCATTATTGAAGATTATCGAACAGGACGCAGCGTATTGCTAAATGTTACTTTAAAAGGAGTTTCCTTATTCGCGTTGTTTTTCATCACATAGATGAATTTAAACATTTTAGCATGGTCACTTTCTATCGTCAGTGAGCCTCCTGTATAACTGTCTTTTAATACTATATTCTGAGTGTTGTCTACACGTATAGACTTAGCTATACCTGAGCGTAGGTCACTCATGGTCATGGCGTAGTAATAGGTTTTGCTACTTCCTTTAATAGAGATATTTTCTCCTTTGAAGCCTTTAGTTAAGATCACTACAGAGTAGTTATCAGCAGAGGCATTCATACCTCTAAGGTAATTATCTCTAGTTTTGTCTGTTACAGATCTAAAGTCGTCTCTCACCTGAGCATAATCAGGTAGGTCCATTACATCATCTTCTTCAGGAAGTCTGTCTTCCTCTTTGATTTTTTCGATACGCTCATCTACTGTCAGTTCTTTAGGTGGTTTAGTCGCTACGTGAGAAGCAGATTTACACATAGAGAACAAGACAATTAAAGCTAAGAAAGGTAATTTTTTCATATTCTTAATTTAACAATGATAGTGGTGCGATCGTAAGTAAGTATCTTTGTTGGCGTAAAGATAATTTTTTACACTCAATAAAAAAACTCTAGAAGAGAGTCTTAAACGTTAAAATAGGTTTTTCAATGAATTATGATGTCATATTAGTCGGAGGTGGAGCAGCAGGTTTTTTTACTGCAATTAATCTTGCAGAACAAAATAAAGGACTAAAAATAGCGATTATCGAGAGAGGAAAAGAAGTGCTTTCTAAAGTAAGAATATCAGGAGGAGGAAGATGTAATGTAACGCATGCTTGTTTTGATCCGAAAGAATTAACGCAGTTCTACCCTCGCGGTGCAAAAGAGCTATTAGGGCCTTTTCATCAGTTTTGTTCAGGTGATACTATTGAATGGTTTGATAGACATGGCGTGACATTAAAGATAGAAGAGGATGGTAGAATGTTTCCTGATACAGACTCTTCTCAGACTATTATAGACTGTTTTATGAAGGCAGTACAGAAGCTTAAGATAGAAGTCATCACGAGTAGTAGTGTACAGGGCATCTTTAAGAAAGAGAGCAGTTGGAAGCTAGATACCACAACAGGTAACTACGAAGCGACTTATCTAATCATGACTACGGGGAGCAATCCTAAGATGTGGAATACAGTAGCCGAATTAGGACATAAGATCGTAGAGCCAGTACCTTCATTGTTTACATTTAATATCAATGATAAGCGCATCAAAGATTTGATGGGAGTAGCTACACCTGCTGAGGTAAGTGTTAAGGGGACTAAGCTAGAAGCATCAGGACCTTTATTAATTACCCACTGGGGGATGAGTGGACCTGGTATATTGCGTCTTTCTGCTTGGGGTGCTAGAATATTAGCAGACAAGAAATATCAGTTTCATATCACAGTGAATTGGATGCCACAGCACAGCTTCGAATCTTTAAAAGAAGAATTGCAACGCATCCGTAAAGATCATGCAAAAAAGAATGTGATTAAGCGTATAGAATTAGACCTGCCTAATAGACTATGGGAGCGTATGGTCGTGATATCAGGAATAGCAGAAGATACCAAATGGGCAGATGTGACTAATAAGCAGTTAGATATACTATGTGGGGAGTTGACTCAAGGAGAATATCAAGTCAATGGTAAAAGCACGTTTAAAGACGAGTTTGTTACTGCTGGAGGAGTAGACCTAAAAGAGGTTAACTTTAAAACTATGGAAAGTAAATTGCACAATAATTTGTACTTTGCAGGAGAGATTTTAAATATAGATGCCATCACAGGAGGGTTTAATTTTCAGAATGCATGGACGAACGGATACCTTGCTGCATTAGCGATAACTACTAAAATAGAGCATAAATAAGATGAGGTTTAGTTATTATAATTTGACGAGTAAGATATTGCTATTCGTGTTTTGTTTACTTCCTTTTTTAGGGATGTCTATTTTCTTTATACAAGTAGGCAATGGATTAGCCAAGTCTCTCAGTGCTGTTATGTTATTCCTATTCGTCGTTTTTGTCTATAAATGCTTCTTTATCAAAGTAAGTATAGACGCAGAAGGAGTGACGTATAAAAGTCTGCTCAAAGAGAAGCAACTCAAGTGGAATGAGATAAACGATGTACTGATTGTGGTGAGAGAGAGACGCTCTGTAGCTGATTATTATAAATTTGACGAATGGATGAATGCGGGTAAAGCAGGTAAGAGTTATTTCGTCTTATTTAGAACGACAGAGGGGTTTCCTGAGAATCCTATGTTTATGTTTAGTGCACCTACTAGTGAAGATTATATCAGCGTACAGTTTAGACCTGCTATACAGAAGGCAATAGCACAATATCGAAAATAGAAACAATCATTTTAAAGAAAATATAAAATATCAGAAAAGGCAGTAAAACCACGGTTTTACTGCCTTTTTCGTTGGTTTATTTTTGATTTATCGCATAGTGGTCGCATAGTTATGGGATAGTGCTCACATAATTAAGGCTTTTTTTAATGCGATCACTATGAGAACACTATCCTATTTAATTGCGATTAAGGGGAGGGAGGAGGTTTGTTTTTTTTTGTAACATGCTTATTTTTAACTATTTGATTTTTTTATACTGGAGATTACTGACCTAAAGGAGAAAGTAGAGTTCATAGTAACGCCTATATTGTTTTATTATGTATACGTCTATACGATTAGGGGGGGCATAAAGAGTGTTGCTAAACTATGGCTAAGTAAATAGTGAACTATAAATTAGTAGAAAGAATTATATTGTAAATACTTACTGAAAATCAATGAAATAAAAGAGTTTGCTATTAGCAGATGCTTTTATTTTATTGAAAAACACAATTCGTATGTTGTACATTGAACTGTGTTTACTATATTTGTTTTTTAAGTTAATTTAAAGTTAATGTTTTCTAACTTTATTATTGTTTAATGTGACATGATGTTTATTTTGTTATATAAGTAAATATTTTGTTGTGATATGAGTTGTTTTGTTGTGATTATTTGTTAGTGTAATCAAAATAATTAAAATATATTGTAGACGAATAGAATATGACTCAGAAAGTATATCTAAATAGTGAAAAGGTACCATTATAATTAGCAAATATATTAGTGTTTAGCTCTATTGAGTGGCATGTTACCTCAAAAGCTTGTAATGGTACTCAGTATGAAGAGCTGTTTAATTTTCTTGTTAAAAATAATATTAATAGTTTCAAATTATTTATGATAATCTAGAAAGAGTCCCAAGACCAGTTGTTAGTTTTTGTATGATTTAAAAGTTTTTACAATCCTTCTGTTTACAGTAGATCAGTTTGTATTTAAGTAAATATATTGTCAAATGTTCAAGTATATCTTAGTCTTTTTTTTGTTGCCTTTATTTTTGTTTTCACAAACTAAAATAAAAGGACAAGTCCTTACTTCAGACGGTAATTCTATTGAATTTGCAACAATACAATTACAAACCAAAGATGGAGTTTTATTAGTATCTGATGTTTCTGATGAGAATGGTTTTTTTCAGATAGAGAAAGAACAAGGGAAATACCTATTTAAAATTTTTTATTTAGGGAATGAACTCTTTAAGAAAGAGATAAGCTTAATTGACGATGTAGACTTAGGAAGGATTACCATCGACTACGGAATAGAATTGAAAGAAATAATGATAGAGTCGAAGCTTAAAATGAAAAGAAACTTCGATAAATATGAAGTAACTAATATTTCTAACTCAGTATTAGCTAAAAATAAATCTACATTAGAGTTTTTAAATACTGTTCCTATTGTCAATGTTACTCCTGACGGAAAATCAATCAAGATTAAAAATAGCAAGAGTGTATTGGTTCTTATCAATGGTAGAAATGTAGGGGGTAATAATGTGGCGATGAGTATGTTACAATCTATCCCTGCAATAGATATAAAGAAAATAGAAGTGATAGAGAATCCTGGGAGTGGTTATAGGGCAGGTGATAATGGTATCATCAATGTGATTGTAAACAAAACAAAGGAACAGCCTTTTAAAGTAGTATTAAATGCTAAGTCTACACAATCATTTTATAATACACAAGACGGTTCAGCTTACTTAGCGTTCTCTAAAAATAAATGGGCGGTCACTTCTGGAGTAAAATTGGAAAATTCTAAATATAAAGCACATAGATATGATTCTTATACTGACTTTAAAAGTAATGAGGAAACTCAAATAGAAAGTAATGCTATTACAAAAGGAACAAATTATACTCCTTATGTAAATATTGATTATACTCTTAGCAAAAATCAGACTATAGGTATGAGTTTTAGCTCTAGGTTCAGTGATAACGAAGCCAATAGAGATATTGTTAGTTCTTATTACAATGTAACAACCAACCAATTAGATTCCTTGAATATTGCAAAAAATAAAGATAAAATAAGTAATTACCATGTAGTGTATTATAACTTAAACCATAAGATTATATTAGATACTTTAGATAGTAGTATAAACTCAGATTTTAACTATTATAATTCTAGGAATAATAGAGATATGTTTAATGTATTCGCTTACGCGAATGGCAAAGAAAAGAGGTTTATCCAAAATCCTGACAATACTGCAGAACTAATAGAGTTTAAAACAGAATATGAGAAAAACTTCAAAGACAGTAGTAAACTGACTACAGGGATTAATTATTCAAAGAGTAATATTAAAAGTGATAACTTTCTTGGGAATTACAATGGTGTTGAATATGTATCTGATGATAGGCAAACTAATGTGTTTAAGTATAAAGAAGACTATTTTGCTTTATTTGCGAATTACCGTAAGTTGTTTTCAGAGACTTTTGGAGTGCTTATTGGTTTGCGCTACGAATATTTATCGGCAGACGGTACTTTAAAATCAGACTCAGAAACTGTAAAAATTAGTAATTCTAACTTGTTTCCATCTGTAGCCCTTTTGTATGGAATAAGTGATGAGCATCAATTGACTCTAAATTTTGCTAGTTCTATAACTCGCACACCTTATAGTAATCTTAATCCGTTTATATATATAAACTCACCGAATTCAATTAGGGTGAATAATCCTTACCTTAAAAATACTAAAAAATCATTTATAGGTTTGACTTATACCTTTTTTGATGATTATAATTTAGAATTAGGTTATGCGAAAACCCATAATTTATTTAATAATTTTGATGCTGTAATTGATAACGTCATTGTGAATACAATAGATAATTATGGAAATGGAGATGGGTATGGAGGTAATTTCTATTTTAATAAGAATCTCTTTAAGAACTATTGGAGTTTTTCATTCAGTATGTCTTTAGAAATGTCTAAAATTAAAGGAGAGTATAATAATATTCCAATAAAAATAGACAATACGAACTTCTATTTCAACATCAAGAACAATCTGTTTTTTGATAAGAAAAAGAACACAGTTTTAACTTTAACTTACGGTTATGACAATGGTTTCGAAGATGTATTCGGTAAAGTAAATGCTCAACATTCTCTAAGTGTTGATTTTGGAAAATCGTTTAATGATTTCTACATAAGTATTGGGGCGTACGATTTATTAAGGCCAGATACTAATATGAGGTTTAGTAATTCTGCCTATAGCTTTAATAAAAAGCAAGAATATTTTAAGAGCTATTTTATAAATATGAGATATACATTAGGTAATAAGAGAATAAAGAATGTAACTTCAAAAGAACAAAATGAACGACTGAATTAAATAGGATGGAAGTTGTAATAGAGCTTTTGCTTGTATAATAACTAATCTTTAGTGATTAGTGTAATTTTGTTTTTTTAGAAGTTAATACAGCTTAGAAGAAAAGTATAATGTAGAGGTTTCTAATTACTGATGTGACATTTAATTCCTAAACATCATTACTTAGGAGTTTTTCTATAGTGTTTGAATAATGTTATTCTGTTGAGAGAATGAAGGTTAATTTTATTACACTTTGCTTACAGTAGAAGGAAGTAAAGAACTAATAATATAGGTGTAAATCATTAGCTCTTTTATCTTAGTGTTGTTCTAAAAAAGAGAAGTTTCTAAAAGAATAGAGGGGCTATTAATAAAAGATGTTATTTTTGTTGTTTAGAAATCGATGAACAATGAATATAGAAGACTTTATTTTTAGCCAAGATATAGATGTTAATCAAGTAAAGGAGGGAACATTCTCATGGAGTTCTCCTAGTAATATCGCTTTAGTTAAGTATTGGGGTAAAAAGGAGAATCAGATTCCTGCTAACCCGTCTTTGAGTTTTACTTTAAACAACTGTAAGACTGAAACGACTATGACGTATAAAGCAAAGTCAGATAAAGGCATCAGTTTTGATCTTTTATTTGAAGGACAGCCTAAAGAAGAGTTTAAACCAAAGATTCAGAAGTTTTTTGAGAGAATTCTAAAATACTGCCCTTATATCGAGTATTATCACTTCACGATAGATACTAAAAATACATTTCCTCATAGCTCAGGGATAGCTTCTTCTGCGTCTGGTATGGCAGCGATGGCAGTGAATATTATGTCATTAGAAAGAAAGTTGAATGTGGATATGACAGAAGACTATTTTGACCAGAAAGCTTCTTTTTTAGCTCGCCTTGGATCAGGTAGTGCATGTAGAAGTATAGCGGGAAGTGTAGTAGTATGGGGAGAACAACGCGATATACCTGGAAGTACAGATTTATATGGGGTTAATTTTCCTTTTGAGGTACACCCTATCTTTAAGGGGTATTGTGATACTATCTTGTTAGTGGATAAAGGAGAGAAAAAAGTGTCTAGTACAGTGGGGCATGATTTGATGCATAATCACCCTTATGCAGCACAACGCTTTGAACAAGCTCATGAGAATCTAGCTCGATTGAAAAAAATATTAATAGAAGGTAATTTAACGGAGTTTGTAGCGTTAGTAGAGAGCGAAGCATTGACTCTACACGCAATGATGATGACTTCTATGCCTTATTTTATCTTAATGAAGCCAAATACGCTTCAGATCATCGAGAAAATTTGGGCATTTAGAGAAAAAACATCAATCAATGTGTGTTTTACACTTGATGCTGGGGCAAATGTACACGTTTTATACCCAGAAGGGGATAAAGACTTTGTACAGACATTTATAAGACAAGAATTAGCACAGTTCTGTCAGAATGAACAGTATATAGATGATAAAGTTGGATTCGGTTCAGAAATAATTAAATAATTTTTTGTAACTTTATACTACGGTATGCTAATTGCATATACTAATATAAATATTGAAGATATGAGAAAGTTAATGACAATTTTTGGTTTAGCACTAGGTAGCTTACTATTTAGTCAAGCAACTTATGCACAAGAGTTAGCACCAGATCAAAACCCTAATTATAGAGTAAGTATGGTAAAGTATATGGCACAGAAAGATTCTCTGACTGCGACTTTAAGTACTACTGTACAGGATACTTATAAAGCGTACGATTGGTACGAGGCTAAGATGGAGCGCAAAGCTCAGAAAAAGCAATGGAGACATGAAGAACGCATGGCTCGTGCTAAATATGGTAGAAGTTACTATAGCTATGATAATGGGTATTATGGTAACTATAATAGCTATTATTCTGGATGGAATAACTGGAATACTTGGAGACCAAATATTGGTTTTAGAACTGGTAACTGGTGGTTCTCTATTTAAGAATTAGGAAAAAAACATAAAGAAAAACAAATAAAAGGATTATGCAAATTAAACGTATAGCATTAGCTGCAATATTAGCTGTTTCAGGACTGGCTATTACATCATGTGGACGTCAAGTAACTAGAGTAAGCACAGAAGAAACGATCGACATTAGTGGAAGATGGAATAACTCTGACTCTAGAGAAGTAGCTGACCAAATGACTCAGCAAATATTAGAAGAGCCTTGGATCTTTAACTTCCGCGAAGAGAATAAAGGAGAGAAGCCTGTGGTTATTGTAGGGATGGTTTATAATAAGAGCCATGAGCACATTGAAGCTGAGACGTTTGTAAAAGATGTGGAACAAGCATTTATTCGTTCTCAAAGAGTACGTTTAGTTCAAGGAGGTAAAAAACGTGAGGAGTTACGTGGTGAACGTGCAGATCAACAAACGAATGCATCATCATCATCTATGAAACAATTCGGTTTAGAACAAGGAGCTGACTTTATGTTACAAGGTTCTATCAACTCTATTGTAGATTCTCACAAAAAGAAAAAAGTGGTTTATTACCAAGTTAACTTAGAGTTGACAAATATTCAGACAAATGAAGTAGTTTGGATTGGTGAAAAGAAAATCGCTAAGTACGTAAAAAACTAATTTAAAGTAAAATAGATGGTTTCAAGTAGAACCATATATTCTGTTATAAAAACATCATTGCTTTTTGCAATGATGTTTTTCGTGTTTGGATGTGCTTCATATCATGACCGTATAACAGACTATTATCAGAAAGTAGGTGCTTCTGAACTAGATCTAGCAGACAAAGCTTTAGATAAAAATGCTTTATTACAAAAGCCTCGTAATCTATTGCTTTTTTATATGGAAAAGGGAAAAGTGGCACACTTAAGAGGAGATTATGAAGCAAGTAATAAATATTTTAACCAAGCAGATTTATTGGTAGAAGACGGACTTTCTACTACAGGTGATTTAGCGGTAGGATTATTCCTTAACTCTATGTCTCAGAATTATAAAGGAGAAGAGTTTGAGATATTTATGATCCATTACTATAAAGCGTTAAACTATATGTATCTCGGTCAACCGAATGAGGCTATAGTAGAGGCTAGACGTATCTCACTACAGAACTATGCTCAAGGTGATAAATATAATGATAAGGCAAAACGTTATTCGAAAGATGCTTTCTCCCTTAATCTACAAGGATTAATCTATGAACAGAGCAAGAATTATAACGATGCTTTTATAGCGTATAGAAACGCAGTAGAGACCTATCAGTCTGGAGGAGGAGTGTATTATGGTGTGAAAATGCCTACTGCTCTAAAATACGATGTTATGCGTATGGCAGATAAAATGGGATTCGCAGGTGATGTTGCTAAGTATGAGAAGGAGTTTAAGTTGAAGTTAAAAGATGTTCCTGTAAGTAATGGAGGAGATGTGGTTGTGTTCTGGGAGAACGGTAGGGCTCCGATTAAAGAACAGGAGAACCTTTTCTTCACTTTAGCAAAAGGAGACTCTGGATCTTTAGTTTTTACCAATGCTCTAGGATTTGTAATTCCATTAGATTTTGGTATCGCAGGAAAGACTAACTTGAGTGATATACACAGTGTTAACATCGCTTATCCTAAGTATATTGTTCAACCATTGCCCTATACAGAGGCTTCTGTTACAGTAAAAGATACGTATGTATTGCCGTTCGAAAAAGCGGAGGATATAGACGCTTTAGCTGTATTGACTTTAAAAGAACGTGCAGGTAAAGAATTGGGAAAGATACTGACGAGGATGGCAGTTAAGAAATCTGCGGAATATGCGGTAAAAGCGGCGGCAAGATCGACTAGTAAAGATAGTGATGCTAATGCGGTATTAGAAGGAATAGGACTAGGAGTACAGTTGTTTAACTTGTTTTCAGAGAAAGCAGATACACGTAACTGGCAGACCTTACCTGCGCAAATAAACTATGTTCGTATCCCTTTAGAAATGGGTAAAAACAGCGTGAAGGTTTCTAAGAAGCGAGCTAATGGGCAAGTAGTCGATGGTGTAGTAGAATTAGAAGGTAATGGTGAGATGCAGTTCTTTAATATCACCACAATGAAGTAATAGATTATGAGTGAGAATAGAGTGTGCACACATTGTAAGACAGAGATAATTTGTAATACGGAGGATATTAAACAATGTGACTGTACTAAAGTGAGTATATCTAATGATACACGTGTTTTTTTAGCAGGTTCTTTTCATAAATGTTTATGTAATAATTGTTTGTCTAAGTTTGATGAAATGGTGATTTCGTCAAAGGGGAAGCCTTTTCCAAAACGCAGAAGTGAGATGGAAGAAGGGGTGCATTATTATATGGAAAATGAGTATTTTGTGTTCACAGAATTGTATCATTTAATGAAAGGACAATGCTGTCAAAATGGGTGTAGACATTGTGTTTATGGCTTTAAAAACAGATATTTATAAAAATAAAGTAGTAAAAAAGACGGTGTGCGAATATTATGTGTATTTTTGCAACGTGAATTTACAATAACAGCTATGAAAGGACCATTATTTTATTCAAAAATTCTTCTTTTTGGGGAATATGGGATTATTAAAGACTCTAAAGGATTATCTATTCCTTATAATTTCTATAAGGGAGCATTAAAGATGGCAGAGAATCTAGAAGGAGTATCTTTAAAGTCTAATCAGAGTTTAAAAAACTTTGCAGCATATCTACATGATTTGCAGGAGCAAGAACCTACTTTAGTACAGTTCGATCTAGAGCGCCTAAACGCTGAGATAGAACAAGGATTGTACTTTGATTCTAGTATTCCACAAGGATATGGTGTAGGAAGTAGTGGAGCATTAGTAGCTGCTATTTATGATCAGTATGCTTATGATAAAGTTACTGTTCTAGAGAACTTGACTAAGGACAAACTTTTAGTATTAAAAGGAATCTTTGGAAAAATGGAAGCATTCTTTCATGGAACGAGTTCAGGATTAGATCCACTAAACAGTTATCTAAGCTTGCCTATCCTAATTAATTCTAAAGATAATATCGAGCCAGCAGGTATTCCTTCTCAAAGCGTAGATGGAAAAGGCGCTGTGTTTTTAATAGATTCGGGTATCGTAGGAGAGACTGCACCGATGATTACAATCTTTATGGAGAACCTAAAAGATCAAGGTTTCCGTCAGATGTTAAAAGATCAGTTCGTGAAATATACAGATGCTTGTGTAGAGAACTTCTTAAAAGGGGATGTGAAATCGTTATTTAGTAATACGAAGTTATTGTCTAATGTAGTGTTTAATCACTTTAAGCCAATGATTCCAGAACAGTTCCACAGTGTATGGCAAAAAGGAATCGAGACTAACGATTACTATTTAAAATTATGTGGCTCTGGTGGAGGTGGTTATATCTTAGGATTTACTGCTGATATCGAAAAAGCAAAAGAGTCTTTAAAAGATTATAAATTAGAAGTTGTATATCAATTCTAATTCAGATATGAAAAAATAGATATTATAACCTTTCGCAGTAGCGATATAAAATTGAAACAAGAGATAATGTTATCTAGGAAAAATAAACTACTCTTAGCTAAAATATTCAGCTTGTTCTCTGTTGTGAGAGGTTATAATATTTTTATTATAGTACTAGCACAGTACTTAGCGTCTATCTTTATATTTGCACCTGAACTTAGGGCGTTAGACGTGATTTTAGATTGGAAACTCTTTCTAATTATCTTTGGATCTTCCTTAGCTATCGCAGGAGGGTATATCATTAATAATTTTTATGATGCAGAAAAAGATTTAATCAATAGACCAATTAAGTCTATGTTAGATCGACTGGTGAGTCAGGCAACAAAATTACGTGTCTACTTTGCGCTTAACTTTTTGGCTGTAGGGATTGTGTTTCCGGTATCTTGGCATGTGTCTGTGTTCTTTTCTGCTTATATATTTCTGTTGTGGTTTTATTCTCATAAGCTTAAGAAGTATCCTATTATAGGTAATCTTACTGCTTCATTACTAGCGATATTACCTTTCTTTAGTATCTTGATGCATTTCAGATTCTATTATCCTTCTATCTTTCTACATGCAGCTTTTCTGTATTTAGTCATTCTAATCAGGGAGTTGATAAAAGACATGGAGAATATTAAAGGGGACTTTGCAAATGATTATCAGACTATCCCTGTTCGATTTGGAGATAGAGTAGCGAAAGAGGTAATCACAGTCGTAACAGTATTGACACTGATACCGATCTATTTTTTAGTCAATAAAGAGAACCTTGGGTATATGGTATATTACTTTTATCTAAGTATTATCGTATTAATCTTGTTCTTATACAGATTATGGACATCCAAGGAAATAGAACAGTATCACAGTTTACATATTAGTTTAAAATTGTTGATTTTATTAGGAGTATTCTCGATTATGCTAATAGACCCAGATGTGGTAATTAGTGGCAAAGTACTGCTAGAAGAAACTTTATAGTATTAAAAGTTGTGTAAACTTTTAGAGTTATATTAATAAATGCATAGAATAAAACTATCTTTGCAAAAATCTTTAGATATGAATAACGGTAGGTCGAATTCAGGAAATAATAAATCGAATCGCTCAGGAAATAGAAATGCAGCGGGAAAGAAGTCTTTTGGTTCTAAGGATGGAGCTAAAAAGACTTATGGGGGAAATGATAGCAAGAAAAGATCATTTGACAATAATAAAGAAGGAAATAAAACGCATGGTGCTAATACTACAAAGAAATTTGATAGTAAACCAAGAGTAAAAAATACACCTAAAGAAACAGATGAAGTACGTCTGAATAAATATATTGGTAACTCTGGAGTATGTTCACGTCGTGAGGCAGATATCTATATCGTGTCTGGAAACGTGACTGTAAATGGAGTAGTGGTTACTGAATTAGGGTACAAAGTAAAGAAAACAGATATTGTGAATTTTGATGGTACAGTATTAACACCAGAGAAATTGACTTATGTATTATTAAATAAACCGAAAGGATTCGCTACTATTAATGAGCCAATCGTATCAGCTGAGAATGTATTAAGCTTATTAAAAGGAGCTTCTAAATATCCTTTAGCTCCTGTCGGTCGTATGGATAAGACTACTATCGGTCTAATGTTATTCACGAATGATACTAACTTATTACAGAAGTTAAACTCTACTGATTCTCGTTCTTCTAAGTTATACCATGTGTCAATAGATAAAAACCTTAAATATGAAGATCTAGAAAAGATTAAAAAAGGAGTTTATATCGATGAGCGTCGTGTATTCGTAGAAGAAATATCTTATGTAGATGATCAACCTAAGACAGAGATCGGTATTAAGCTAAAAGCTTCTAATGTGAAGTTAGTACGTGCTATATTCGAATCTTTAGGATATAATGTTATTAAACTTGACCGTGTGATGTATGGTCAGTTAACAAAATGGAATCTACCAAGAGGTAAATGGAGACATTTAACAGATGAGGAAGTAAGAAACCTTAAAAACGGTTAATATAGATATTAAAAAAGCTCGCTATCATCTAGCGAGCTTTTTTGTTGATATTTATTGAAGATAACTTGGTAGTTCCATAGGTATCTCCATGACTAATATTTGACTTTTCTCATTTGCTTTAATCGTAAACTTATCTTCTCCGTCAAAACCAATAGCGTCTCTTCTTTGTAGAGTGTCTTCACCTAAAGTAATATCTCCTTCTAGAACAAATAAGAAGATACCATTAGACTTATCCTTTAAGTCATAAGATAACTCTTTACCTTGATCTAAATCAGCCATGTGGAACCAAGCATTCTGATGGATCCATACTCCTTTATCGTCAGGATTAGGAGAAAGTATTTGATCCCATTGATTCACGCGATCTTCTATGTTTAATTTTAGTTGATCATAACGTGGTTTTACATTTAGTTTATCAGGGAATATCCATATCTGTAAGAATTTACTCTCTTTATTCTCATCAGGGTTAAACTCACTGTGTTGAACACCTGTTCCTGCACTCATGATCTGTATTTCACCTTCATTTATAATCGTACCATTACCCATATTATCTTTGTGTGAAAGACTTCCTGATAAAGGAATAGATATAATCTCCATATTATCATGAGGATGTGTACCGAATCCCATACCTGCAGCTACCTGATCATCGTTAAGTACACGCAGCACACCGAAGTGTATTCTTTCGTTGTTTCGATAGTTAGCAAAGCTAAAGGTATGATGAGATTTTAGCCATCCGTGGTTAGCATATCCTCTACTATCTGCTGTGTATATAATTTTTGTGTTCATAGCTTTATGATTTTAATACTACAAAGATACGTTATGGACTGATTACCATTGCTTAATGTAGGTTAAGAACGGCTTATATCTATGAATGTCAGTTATTTTTTTCTAGTATTATCAAAGTATTCTCTTAAAATATCTTCTCTAAAATCTGGGTGAGCAATATTAGCAAGAGCGTGTACTCTATCTATAATAGACTTACCTCTTAGATCTGCTACTCCATATTCTGTTACGATGTATTGAGCATGTGCACGAGACGTTACCACTCCTGCTCCTTGTTTAAGGAATGGAACTATTTTGTTTCCTCCTTTTTTAGTAGTAGCAGAAAGTGCTATGATGGCTTTCCCTCCTTTACTCAGCGTAGCTCCTCTCATAAAATCAACTTGTCCTCCTACACCTGAGTAAATATTTGCCCCGATAGAGTCTGCGCATATTTGTCCTGTAACATCTATTTCTACAGCAGAGTTAATCGCTATCATCTTAGGATTCTGACGAATCACGAATGGATCGTTCGTATATGAACATTCTCTAAGTTCAAAGAATGGATTATTGTCTACATAGTTATATAATCTCTCTGTTCCGATAAAGAAAGTAGAGATAGCTTTGCCATTAGAAGTAGTTTGTTGAGAACAGTTTAGAGCTCCTGCTTCAATTAGATCAACAACACCGTCTGCAAACATCTCTGTGTGTAATCCTAGGTTCTTATGCCCTTTCAGTTTTTGAAGAACGGCATCAGGTATAGATCCAATTCCCATCTGTAAGGTACTACCATCTTCTATCATAGAAGCGATGTAATGCCCTATTTTATCTTCTACTTCACTAAAGTCAGAACTGTATTCTGTCAGAAGTGGTGTGTCATGCTGTACTAATATATTAATTTTAGAGATGTGTACTAGCGCATCTCCAAAGGTACGAGGCATGAATTTATTGACCTGTGCTATAACTATCTTGGCTGTGCGAATAGCTGCTTGTGCAGCAACTACAGAAGTTCCTAATGTACAAAAGCCGTTCTCATCAGGAGGAGAAACTTGTATTAATGCCACGTCTAAGGGAACAAGACCATTGTCAAATAACGTCGGTAGCTCACTTAGGAATACAGGAGTATAGGTACCATTACCTTCTCGTATAGTGTGTCTCACATTACCACCAGTAAAGAAAGAATTCACAAAGAAACTTTCTCTATATTTTGGATCAGCATAAGGGGCTTTGCCTAAAGTATGGATATGACAGAACTCTACATTTCTTAATTCGGACGATCTTTCTACAATAGCATCAATGATATGATTAGGCGTACAGGCTACTGCATGTACGTAAACTCTGTCACCCGACTTGATCAGCTTAGCTGCTTCTTGTGCTGTTGTGTAATTCATTTTGTGTGTAATTTTGTGTATTTAGACAAATGTTTCCTTAAAAGTAAAGCATTAGTCTTTATAAGGCAAGTAAAAAGTGTGGCTAATCATTTTTTTCATTAACTGTAATAGTGTAATTTTGTAGGATATAAAATTTTAAGGTATGATAATTCCAAAAACTCTTGAAGAAATCGAGTTGATGAGACAGAGCGCATTGCTTGTTTCTAAAACATTAGGGATGATAGCTACAGAGCTAAAACCAGGAGTAACGACTTTAGAGCTTGATGCAAAAGCTGAAGAATTTATTAGAGATCACGGAGCAGTACCAGGATTTAAAGGCCTTTATGGTTGTCCTTCTACCTTGTTGACAAGTGTGAATGATCAGATTGTACACGGATTACCTACAGATCGTCCTTTAGAAGAAGGAGATATCGTATCTGTGGACTGTGGTACAGTGATGAATGGATTTTATGGAGATCACGCTTATACATTCGAGATAGGTGATGTAGATCCAGCTACTAAAAAGTTATTACAGATTACAAAAGAATCTTTATACGTAGGTATTAGAGAATTCAAATTAGGAAATAGAGTAGAAGATGTAGGTAGTGCTATCCAACGCTACTGTGAGAAAGAAGGGTATACGGTAGTACGTGAGCTAGTAGGTCATGGACTAGGACGTAAGATGCACGAATCTCCAGAAATGCCTAACTACGGTAAACCTGGTAAAGGTAAGAAGTTCGTAGAAGGTATGGTGGTAGCTATCGAGCCTATGATTAACTTAGGTACTCGTAATATCAAACAACTGAATGACGGATGGACTATCGTGACTCGCGATGGAAAACCTTCTGCTCACTTCGAACACGATGTAGCATTAGTAAATGGTAAACCAGAATTGTTATCTACTTACCAATATATCTATCAAGCATTAGGTATCACTAGTAATGAAGAAGATGAGTTTAGAGCTAAACCATTAGTTCTGTAATTACTCATTTCTATTAATGAAGAAGTTATTTAAAACAATATTGAACATTGTGCCTCGACCGATATTAATTCGGTTGAGTTACGTTGTTCGACCTATGATGGCATGGTACCTAAAAGGGGATGTGTACACAGATCCTATTGATGGTAAAAGCTTCAAGACTTTCTTGCCTTATGGATATGCGAAGCAACGCAATAATGTCCTTTCTCCTAGTACACTTTCACTAGAGAGACACCGCCTATTATGGCTTTATCTTCAGCGCGAGACCGACTTCTTTAGCACTCCAAAAAAAGTGTTGCACTTCGCACCTGAGCAGGCGTTCTATAAACGCTTTAAAAAACAACCTAATTTAGATTATACAACTACCGATCTAGAATCTCCTTTGGCAGATGTGAAGGCGGATATTTGTAACTTACCTTTTGAGGATAATAGTTTTGATATGATTTTGTGTAATCATGTCTTAGAACATATTCCAGATGATACGAAAGCTATGCAGGAACTGTATCGCATTCTTAGACCTGGAGGTATGGGAATCTTCCAAATCCCACAAGATATGTCTAGAGAAACTACTTTTCAAGATGATACTATAACAGACCCTAAAGAGCGTACACTCATCTTTGGTCAATATGATCATGTACGTGTGTACGGACGTGATTATTTTGATAAGTTAAGAGCGATTGGTTTCACTGTAGTAGAAGAAGATTTTATTCATAAACTTACTCCAGAGGAAGTAACTAAATACTGTTTAGCAGAAGGAGAGATTATCCCTGTATGTTTTAAGTAGAATGACTATAATATTTCTCTTAGACGTAGATAGAATTAGTTAAAGTATCCTTATAAGGGCTTCCCTATCTATAACCTATTGTGTATCTTCGTAATTATTTAGCAAGATTATGAAGAATACATTGATTACTACTGTACTTTTTGATATGGATGGAGTTTTAATAGACTCAGAAGGATTTTGGCAACAAGCAGAACAAGAAGTGTTTACTTCTATGGGAGCTACTTGGGATGAAGAGATCGCTATCCAAACACAAGGTAAAACGACTAGAGCAGTGACTGAACTGTGGCATAGTCTGTTTCCATGGGAAGGAAAGACCATTGAGGAGGTGGAGCAAATGGTGATTGATAGAGTCGATGAGTTAATTAGTACAGAAGGAGAAATAAAAGAAGGCGTAATTCAGACCTTGGATTTTCTAAAAGAGAGAAAAGTGAAGATTGGTCTTGCTACTAATTCTCCAGAATCTTTGATTAATACTGTTTTAAAGAGATTAGGTATTCGTGATTACTTCCAAACCATAGTTTCTGTAGATCATGTAGAACATGGAAAGCCTGCACCAGATGTGTATTTAAGAGCAGCTCATAATCTAGGGAGTGATCCTAGAGAGTGTCTAGTAGTAGAGGACTCGTTCACAGGAGCTACAGCTGGTAAAAATGCAGGGATGACTGTAGTAGCCATACCAGATCATTTGCAGTACGAACAAGAAAGATTTGATATTGCTGACTTTAAATTGAAAAGTATGATTTTTTTAAACGAAAATATTGTATCTTTTTTGCACGAAGTAACGGTTTAGTTTAAAATGGTCATTATGCGAAATAAGGTTTGGTCTGTTATTCTTTTTTTTCTTTGGATAGGGTGCGTTTTGGCACAATCTCCACAGAACTATACTGCAGATTATATTAAGTCAGTAGGATTTATGAGTAATAATAGAGCAGTTACACCGTTCTTTCAAATAGGGGATCAGTTTACACTTGCTTTTGATGACTTATACGGAGATGATAGTAATTATTTTTATCGAGTTAAGGCTTATAACTATGACTGGACTCCATCTAAACTGAAGCAGATAGAGTATATAGATGGATTAGACAGACAGCGTATTATGACGTATGAAAACTCGTTTAATACTTTGCAGAATTATACAAACTATAAATTGACACTTCCTGCTCAACGTTATAGAATATTGAAGAGTGGTAATTATGTATTGGAAATATATAATGAAGATGACGAAGTAGTAATTAGAAGGAAGTTTGTCTTATATGAGAGTTTAGTCAATGTACCTATTCAGATTAAAAGAACTAGGAATCTAGATGTCATCGAGACGAAGCAGAATGTAGAGTTTAGTGTATTACTAGGGGAAGCTGTATATCAAAACCCAGTTCAGAATATCAAGATAGCGATTTTTCAGAATGGAAGATGGGATTCTTATCTGACGAATATTAAGCCTCAGTATACTATGGGGAATGATCTTATCTATAAGTATGAAAATGAGACTCAGTTCTGGGCAGGCAATCAGTTCTTAAACTTTGATAATAGTGATATTAAACAAGTGAATAATATGATCGGATCTGTGACTACAGATAACGGTATATATAATACGTATTTGTACACAAATGAGAGTCGAAAAAGTAAGGGATATACTTATTTTCCAGATATCAATGGGAGTTTCTATCCTCGAAATATTAATGGTAGAAATCCTAATATCGAAGCAGAGTATAGCTGGGTATACTTCAGTTACCGTCCAGAGGAAGATGTACAGAAGGGGATAGATTATTATGTGACAGGATTATTTAATGATTATGCATTGGTACCTGCTAATAAAATGAAGTATAATGAAGAGAAGGGATATTATGAACAAATCATTTTAGTGAAACAAGGTTTTACTAATTTTAGTTATACAGCAGTTCGAAATGGTGTTGTTGATCCAAGCATTGCACCAGATGGGAACTATGCCATGACAACTAATCGCTACCAAGTACTCGTTTATTATCGTGGCAATAATGACTTGCATGATAGAGTAATTGGTATAGGAGAGGCGAGCGCAGAGAACATAGTGTATTAGACACTGTGATAAAACAAAGAATTCAATGTGTTTTTTATAGTAAATTATTAAGATGGAAAAGATGATTTCACAAACGACGAAGGGAATTAAAATATCTGTAAATACTGAGTATGAAGGCAATTTTTTTAAATCAAAAAAAATATGTTATGCCTTTTCATATAAAATAACCATTGAAAATAATTCTACGGATTACATCCAAGTGAAAGGGAGGTTATGGGAGATATACGATGCTCTGAATAGTGTACAGATTGTAAAAGGTGAAGGAGTTGTTGGTGAACAACCAATTATAGAACCAGGTATGAAATATTCCTATAGTAGTGGATGTATTCTAAACTCTTCTATGGGGGCTATGCAAGGATTTTACGAAGTATTAAACTTAAGTAATAATACTTATTTTAATGTAGAAATCCCAAACTTTAAGCTAGTAGCGCCTTTTGTACTGAATTAAAAATAGATTGATGACATTCTTATAGAGTGTTATTATAATAACAAATATATTCTTTAAACCATCTTTATGTAATAGCATAGAGGTGGTTTTTTTATAAGTTAATAGAAGTAATATAAAGTGGTGATATTTAGTTGGTTTTCATCTTACTATAATTGGAACTTCAGTTTAATTTTAATAAACATATATTTGTGTATAATGGTATTCTTTTAACGTGATATCGCTATACATGAATAGACTAAAATGAAAATAGGTATTGAATTTTTAAAACGAATACACGAGTTTTGATTACGATTGCTATTTATGAATGAGAGAATAGCCTTTTGCTTGCACTTCTTAGGGGATTACTAGGAGATTTCCTGGACTTTTCTTGCCCAGAAGGTGTATTTCTCGAAGAAAGGTGCAAGAAACCCTCAAGCAATCCCCTACCAATTTAGTACAAAACCAGTGTTAGTAAATCAATACATACTGAATTGAAATAGATTTACTCTCTACTTGTAATTTTTTCTAAAGAATATTAATTGGTTGTGATTCATTTACATAAAAATATTTTGTTTTATTTCTTATGTAGTTATATTAATTAATTATTAATCAGACTCAGGTTTGTATTCAGTGTAAAGTATAACAGATAGTTAGAAGAAAGCAGTGTAATAAAAAGACTATTGATAGTCAATGTTTTGAAATCGTTAAGCAGATGTTTTTACGATTTTAGAGAAAAGTGGTTTCAATTTTTTTCGTTATATTTGTACTTATTCATTTAGAAACTACATAAATAATACGCGTAATATGTCAAAAGGATTCTATCAAGTTCCAACTGCGTTCAATGAGCCAGTTAAGTCTTATGCACCAGGAACAAAAGAAAGAGAATTGACTTTGAACTCGTTCAAAGAGCAATACAACACAACAGTTGATATTCCATTATACATTGGTGGAGAAGAAATCAGAACAGGAAATACAAAAGATTTATTCCCTCCATTTGATCACAAACATAAATTAGGTGTTTACCACGAGGCTGATAAAGCGTTAGTAGAGAAAGCTATCGCTACTGCTTTAGAAGCTAGAAAAAAATGGGCTGCAATGCCATGGGAACACAGAGCATCTATCTTCTTAAAAGCTGCTGAATTATTAGCTGGTCCTTACCGTGCTAAGATTAATGCTGCTACGATGATCGCTCAAGCAAAAACATTACACCAAGCTGAGATCGACTCTGCATGTGAGTTCATCGACTTCTTACGTTTCAACGTAGAGTATATGACTCAAATCTATTCTGAGCAACCAGCTTCTGTAGACGGAGTATGGAACAGATTAGAGCACCGTCCATTAGAAGGATTTATCTATGCGATCACTCCTTTTAACTTTACAGCTATCTCTGGTAACTTACCTTCTGCTCCTGCTATGATGGGGAATGTAGTGGTATGGAAACCAGCTGCTACTCAGATCTACTCTGCAAGAGTAATCGTAGAGGTGTTTAAAGCTGCAGGTTTACCTGACGGTGTTATCAACGTAGTATATGGTAACTCTGGAATGATCACGGATACGTTATTAGCTAGTCCTGACTTCGCTGGTATCCACTTCACAGGATCTACAGGAGTATTTAACAGTATGTGGGCTCAAATCGGTCAAAACATCGATAAATACAAAACTTACCCACGTATCGTAGGTGAGACAGGAGGAAAAGACTTCGTTGTAGCTCATCCATCAGCTTGTCCTAAAGAGGTAGCAGTAGCTCTTACAAGAGGTGCTTTTGAATACCAAGGACAAAAATGTTCTGCAGCTTCTAGAGCTTACATTCCAGCTTCATTATGGAATCAAGTGAAAGAATATATGACTGCTGATTTAGCTACTATCAAAATGGGTTCTCCAGAAGATCCAAGTAACTATGTGTCATCTGTGATTACAGAAGCTTCGTTTGACAAATTAGCGAAAGCTATTGATCAAGCAAAAGCTGATGCTGATGCAGAAGTAATCTTAGGAGGTAAGTATGATAAGTCTATTGGTTACTTTATTGAACCAACAGTTATCTTAACTACTAATCCTAAGTATGCAACGATGGAAACTGAGTTATTCGGTCCTGTATTAACTATCTATGTATACGAAGATGCTAAATGGTCTGAAACATTAAAATTAGTGGATGAGACTTCTATCTATGCATTAACAGGGGCTATCTTCTCTGGATGTCGTTACGCTATCGTAGAGGCTACAGAAGCATTAGTAAACTGTGCTGGTAACTTCTATATCAATGACAAACCAACAGGTGCTGTAGTAGGACAACAACCATTCGGTGGTGCTAGAGCTTCTGGTACTAACGATAAAGCGGGTTCTATCCTTAACTTACTTCGTTGGGTATCACCAAGAACGATTAAAGAAACTTTCGTTCCTGCAACTGATTATAAATATCCTTTCTTAGGATAATCAAATTATAATAAAAAGGCGGTTGCAAAAGAGTTAACCGCCTTTTTTAATTAACACTAGAATACAATTCAGTGCTTTTTATTGGGAATGTATAACCGATGATGAATGACATGATAAGAGTTGTTCAGGATATACTACTAAGTAAGAATACACTATCTATTTTGCTTTTATCTTTTTTCGAATGCAGAAAAAAGTCCCTTTTTATTAGGATCGTTTTTAAGAGAACACTATTTACCAATAACACTTATAAAACGACTGAGTAAAAACTATTATCTTTTTGCTTTTATTATTTTTCGATTACTGAAAAATGATCCTTTTTTATCTTTAAAGTACTGGGTTATAATTATTAATTTAAATAGTATAACTCATGTTTAAAAAATTACTTGATAACAAAAATTTGGTGATTAACCCACCAGTTTTTATTACCTCAATATTATTAATAGTAGCTTTAATCTTAACCTGTGTCCTTTTTCCTGAAAAGGTAGGGGTGTGGTTTCCTGCTGCCCAATTAGCGGTAACTTCTAACTTCGGTTGGTTCTTTGTTGTGACAGTGAATGTTATTTTAATATTTGCTATTTATCTAGCTTTTAGTAAGTTCGGTAAGATACGGCTAGGAGGGGATGATGCAGAACCAGAGTTTACCAAGGCATCTTGGTTTGCCATGCTGTTTAGTACAGGTATGGGAATTGGTATTATGTTCTTTAGTATTGCCGAGCCTGTATCTCATTTCTTTAATACTCCTAGACCAGTAGATACTGATATAGAAGCGGCTGTACAAGCGATGCAATTTACGAGTTTGCACTGGGGATTACACGCTTGGGGTATTTATGCGATGGTTGGTTTGGCCTTGGCTTTTTTTGCTTTTAACCGAAAATTGCCAATGACATTTAGATCTCTTTTTTATCCATTCTGGGGAGAGAGAATACATGGATGGTGGGGACACATAATAGATATATTATCTGCATTAGCCACAGTATTTGGGTTATCTACATCTTTAGGATTAGGAGTAATACAGATTACAGCAGGTTTAGAATACTTATATGGATGGGAGATCAGCCCTATGATGCAAGCTGGGATTATTCTATTTGTGATTGGTATCGCTACTATTTCTGTTTTTTCAGGATTAGATAAAGGGGTTAAAATACTTAGTAACGCTAATATGTATATAGCAGCCAGTTTTATGTTGCTAATTTTTATTCTAGGGCCGACTCTATTTATCATGAAAGGCTATGTAGAAAATACAGGAGCATACTTAGCTAATTTTATAGATATAAGTACATGGAATGATACCTACTTAGGCTCTGGATGGCAGAATGTATGGACTATATTCTATTGGGCTTGGTGGATAGCATGGTCACCTTTTGTAGGAAGTTTTATTGCTCGTATTTCTAAAGGACGTACAGTGAAAGAGTTTGTATTAGGGGTGTTGATTGTACCAGGGTTGATTACCTTATTATGGATGAATGTATTTGGAGGTAGTGCATTACACACTATTCTATCAGGTGATGTAACGATGATAGCGGCGGTTAAAGCTGATGTATCTACTGCATTATTTGTATTCTTAGAGAACTTCCCTTTTACTAAGTTCCTTTCTATTGTAGCGATTATTTTGATTTTCTCTTTCTTTATTACCTCTTCTGATTCAGGTTCGTTAGTTGTGGATAATATTACCTCAGGTAGTAATGGAGAGTCTCCTGTATGGCAGAGAGTGTTTTGGTCTTTTGCACAAGGGATCATTGCTATCGTATTATTATGGGGAGGAGGCCTTGATGCCTTACAGACAGCAGTTATTATTACAGGATTGCCTTTTGCAGTGATACTTCTAGTGATGTGTTATAGTCTACAAAAAGGGTTAAAAGAAGAGTTAGCTAAATCGTCTAAGAAGGCTAAGTCAAAAGAAGAAAAGAGCTATAAAGAGATTATAGCAGAACTATTAGATGAACCTCAAAGCAAATAAGGATGGATAAAAATAAAAAATTAGATATAATTGTTGGTTTAGACTTGTCTACAATGGATCAATATCTATTGCAGTATATGCAAGTACTTGACCAAATCTTAGATATAAATAGAGTAACCTATGTACACAATCTTAAAGTAGGTGAGTTACCTAAAGAATTGCTTAAACCAGAAAGTATTGTCGTTATTAAGGAGAAGATTAAGAATAAGCTTACGCAGTATTTCACAGAAGCAGGAGTGAGTTATGATTTTGAGATTTTAGTTACTGTAGAAAGTTATACAGAGATTGCTTTTATGAACATTGCTAAGAAGTCTTCTTATGATCTGATGGTTTTAGGTAATAAACAAGAGCTAGAAGGTACCGGGGCACTAGCTGATAAGCTGGTACGTATATTCCCTTCAGCACTATTATTAGTGCCAGATACTTTTAAAGTGCCTATCACTACAGTGATTGATGCGATAGACTTCTCTCGATATACTAATGATATTATGATGTGGGCAGATCGTTTTAAAAACAACTCGAAAGGGCAAAAGATAGAGCATTCTGCGGTACATATTTCTAAGTCTTATATGGGATTCTACCCAACGATGACAAATAGAGAATTAGAGAAGGTAACGAAGGATGATATCAAAGAAAAACAGGAGAAATGGAATAAGAAGTACGCTACTTATTCTGATATTGATATAGTGCCTGCGGGAGAACGCAATATCTCAGCTTCTTTGATCGCTTATGCGCGTAGTAAAAAAGCGGATATGCTGATATTAGGAGTGAAGGGTACTACAGGATTTAAAGAGATATTCTTAGGTAGTGTGGCAAACCATTTGCTACACAGAAATACGAATACTTGCTTATTATTCGTTAAGCATAGTAAATAAAAGAAGAAGGGCCGTCTATAAGACAGCCCTTTCTTTTATCCTTTATATTTTAAGGGTAAGTACACCACTTTTTTCGTTTCAAAGAATTCATCTGAGAAGATATTAGCTAGGTCAAACTGAACAGCTTTAGGGAAATCTTTAAGCTCTTCTGTTAAGTCTCCACCTTTTAGGTATAATATACCATTGTCAAACTCATGTTTGTTTTCTTTCTTCGTTTTGTGTCTAATCCACTCTACGAAGTCAGGCATATTCGTAACAGCTCTACTCACGATAAAGTCAAACTTCTCGTCTATAGTTTCGGCACGTTTTTGTTCTGCTTTAACGTTTTTTAGATCTAGGGCTTTTACTACTTCATTAACTACGCGTATCTTCTTTGCGATAATGTCGATTAGGTAAAAGTTAGTTTCTGGATATAAAATAGCTAAAGGAATACCAGGGAAACCTCCACCAGTACCTACATCCAGTATGTTAGCTCCAGGTAGGAACTCCATAACCTTAGCGATTCCTAGTGAATGTAATACATGCTTCGTATATAGCTCATGTATATCCTTACGTGAAATAACGTTAATTTTAGCATTCCAATCCGTATATACTTCTTCCAATTTCTCAAATTGAGCAATCTGTTCAGGAGTTAAATTAGGGAAATATTTTAAGATTTCTTCCATGTCGTAAATTTTGACAAAAGTAGGCTTTTTATCGTGAATAAATAAAAGATAACACAGATTAATAGAGATATAATAATTACCTTTGGGATTAAGTTTCATTAAAATCACAACAAGATGAGCAACCAATTTCTATCTAATAGAATAAACAATTTGACTACTTCACAGACATTAGCAATGGCTGCGAAAGCAAGAGAGTTAAAAGAACAAGGCGTAGACGTAATTAGTTTGAGTCTAGGTGAGCCAGATTTTAATGCTCCTGAGTTTATCAAAGAAGCTGCTATTCAGGCTGTAAAAGATAATTATAGTAAATATCCACCGGTAGAAGGATATAAAGAACTAAGAGAGGCAATAAGCAATAAGTTTAAGAGAGATAATAATTTAAATTATTCACCAAGTCAGATCGTTGTATCTACTGGTGCTAAACAGTCATTATACAATGTAGCTCATGTCATGATTAATCCTGGTGATGAGGTAGTAATTCCTGCTCCATATTGGGTGAGTTATGCAGAGATTGTTAAGATGGCTGAAGGTACTCCTGTAGAAGTGTCTACAAGTATAGAGAGTGATTTTAAAATTACTCCTGAACAACTAGAAGCTGCTATCACTCCTAAGACGAAGATGATATGGTTCTGCTCACCATGTAATCCTAGTGGTTCTGTGTATAGCAAAGAAGAATTCGAAGCTATAGCTAAAGTATTAGAGAAATATCCAAATATCTTTATCTTGTCAGATGAGATATATGAACATATCAACTTTACTGGAAATTACTGTAGTATCGGAACTATCGGTAATTTAATTGACCGAACTATTACTGTAAATGGTATTGCTAAGGCATTCGCTATGACGGGATACCGTATCGGATATATCGGTGCTCCTGAGTTTATCGCTAAGGCGTGTACTAAGATGCAAGGACAAGTAACTTCTGGTGCTAATAGTATTGCACAACGTGCTACTATAACTGCTGTAGAAGCTGACCCTAGTGTATTAAAAGATATGGTTGCAGCATTCAAGAATAGAAGAGATTTAGTAGTAGGATTATTAAAAGAGATTCCAGGAGTTAAGATTAATGTACCAGAAGGAGCATTCTATGTGTTCCCTGATGTATCTTCTTTCTTCGGAAAGACACTTCAAGGTGTAAAGATTAATAATGCAGATGATTTATCTATGTATCTGTTAGAGAAAGCACACGTAGCTACTGTAACAGGTGTGGCATTTGGTAATCCAGACTGTATACGAATGTCGTATGCAACTAGTGAAGATCAATTAATCGAAGCATTCAAAAGAATTAAAGAAGCATTAGCATAAGTTATAATAGTTAAAAAAGCCTTAGAAATAAGGCTTTTTTAGTTATCATGAACATTATTCCTTATTTTTATACTTTATAAAAGTTCATCATCGTGGATATATTATTACAGAGTTTTGCAAAACATGTTTCTTTAACTAAAGAGGAGCAACAAATTGTTTTAGAGTCGTTTACAGTTACTCGCTATCCAGCTAAAACAAAGTTGTTAAGTGCAGGAGAGGTATGTGTTAATTCTTTTTTTGTAGTTTCAGGTATTGTACGTAACTATTGTCTAGATGATCAAGCAGTAGAACACACTGTTAGCTTTGCAGCTTCAGGATGGTGGATAGCTGATATGTATAGTTATTTATCTCAAAAACCTGGCAACTCTTATCTAGAAGTAGTAGAAGATGCGATAGTAATGAGTTTGAGTAGAGATCATCAGTTAGCTCTATTTGATAGAGTTCCTAAGATAGAACGTTATTTTAGAGTCTTAATAGAGAGATCGCTAGTAGCTACACAACAACGACTGATGGATAACTTATCTCTACCTGCAGAAGAGCGTTACACACGCTTTTTAGAGCGTTTCCCTGAGATAAAGTATTGTCTACCACAGAAGCAAATTGCTTCTTATCTAGGGGTTACTCCTGAGTTTTTTAGTAAAATGAAGAAAAAGATGCTTACAGGAAAGTAAATGTCTATTGATATAAAATAGAAAAGCCACTCGATGAGTGGCTTTTTTGTATATTATACTAGAGAGTGTCTAGTCATCTCCTCTGGTTGAGGTATACCTATTAGTTTTAGAATAGTAGGAGCTAAGTCTCCTAATACACCATCTTTTACTTCTTTGATATCATTGTCTACGATAATGATTGGCACAGGATTAGTAGTATGTGCTGTGTTAGGAGTACCATCAGGGTTAATCATTACCTCACAGTTACCATGATCTGCTAATACAATAGTTGTGTATCCATTATCAAGAGCAGTTGTGATTACTTCATTTACACATTGGTCAACTGCTTCACATGCCTTGATAGCAGCTTCCATCACACCTGTGTGTCCTACCATATCTCCGTTAGCAAAGTTTAGACATACGAAGTCTGCTTCACCTTTTTTAAGCTCGGGAATAAGTGCATCTTTAAGGTCATAAGCACTCATCTCAGGTTTAAGGTCATAAGTAGCTACTTTAGGAGAAGGACATAAGATACGCTGTTCTCCATCGAATGGAAGTTCTCTACCACCAGAGAAGAAGAAAGTCACGTGTGGGTATTTTTCTGTCTCAGCAATACGTATTTGTTTTTTGCCATGTTTTTCTAAAACTTCACCCAATGTATTGTGTAAGTTCTCTTTATCATATACTACATGTACATTTTTATAAGTATCATCGTAGTTCGTAAGCGTTACAAAGTACAAGTCAAGTTTCTTCATGTCATGATCTGAATGATCTTCTTGAGATAATACACGAGTTAATTCTCTTCCTCTATCCGTTCTAAAGTTAAAGAAGATCACTACATCGTCATTTTCAATCTTTCCTATAGGCTGATTGTTTTCATCAACCATTACGATAGGTTCAATAAACTCATCAGTCACATTATTTAAATAACTTGCTTCAATGCTTTTTACTGCATCAGTAGAGTGAATACCTGTACCATTTACTAACAGATGGTAAGCCTTTGCTACTCTTTCCCAGCGTTGGTCTCTATCCATTGCGTAGTATCTTCCAATTACAGAAGCTAGTTTAGCATTAGATAGGCTCAGTTTATCTTCTAATTGTTGTACGTGTTTTGCACCAGATTTAGGATCTACATCTCGTCCATCTGTAAAGGCATGAACACGGATGTCCGTTACTCCTGCTGCAGATGCTGCATCTACTAGACCATATAAATGTTGCTCGTGAGAGTGTACACCACCATCAGATAGTAGTCCTAAGAAGTGTACTTTTTTATTATTTGTCTTAGCGTATTCGAATGCTGCTTGTAATGCAGGTTCTTTAGCAATAGTCTGATCTTCTACTGCCATATTTATTTTTACAAGGTCTTGATAGACGATTCTACCAGCACCAAGATTCATGTGGCCTACTTCAGAGTTACCCATTTGACCTTTTGGAAGACCTACATTTAGTCCATCCGTAAGAACAAAAGTGTTTGGATATTTAGTATATAGACTGTCTATAAATGGTGTATTTGCGTGCTCGATAGCCGATACATTAGGATCTTGAGTCTGTCCCCAGCCATCTAGAATCATTAATATTACTTTTTTATTCATAATAGTGAAACTTTAAATATTATTAGTTGTGTTATACAAATTTACGCATACTTATTCAAAAAAGGTCATGTTTGATTCTTGAAATAATGGGGTATAATACTTTTATTAGTAAAAATTCCTTTGGTCGTATAATATTTTTTTTAAATTTACGTTTCTAAAATTAGAATTAAAGACTATAAATGAGAAGGTTATATGAAACAAAAGAATTTTTATTGGTTATTTGCCTCAATGGCATTTTTTGGGAATGTAGTAGGAAGTAATACTTTACCAACGTCGAATGATTATACAAATGTTATTGAAAAAGCTGTTGATAATACAGTAGATTCTGAAGAATATAGTTTTGAAAGTACGGCTAAGAGTTTGTATTCTAGTTTAGAGTTAAATCATTATAATGCTCCTGCTAGAGCGGTGTATACTGCAGCGCTGAAAGGATATTATAAGATGTTAGAGGCTGGTAAGATTAAGAACGAAAAGTTAACCATAGTTGACTTTAGTTTATCATCAGCTAAGCCTCGTCTATGGGTTATTGATATGAAAGAGAATGCTGTTTTACTACAATCATTAGTAGCACATGGCAAGAAGACTGGAGAAGAATACGCTACTACGTTTTCTAATCGTGTTAATTCTCATATGAGTAGTTTAGGATTTTATACAACAGGAGAGACGTATAATGGAAGAAATGGATTCTCTCTTAGACTAGATGGATTAGAGGCAGGTATTAATGATAAAGCTAGAGAAAGAGCGATTGTAATCCATGGAGCGGATTATGCTTCACCTGATTTAGTACGTGCTCAAGGAAAGTTGGGACGTAGTTATGGTTGCCCAGCTGTGCCTGTTGAAGTTAATGATGATTTAATCGAAATGATTAAAGATAAATCTCTATTGTTTATTTATTATCCGAGTAATCAGTATGAGTTAAAGTCAAAATTTGTTTAAGACCTTTTATATAAAGAAAAACACCCATTAAGATTTCACTCTTAATGGGTGTTTTTTTGTTATTGTAGTTTAGTGTATAAATCGTTATCAAATTTATAGACATCTCTAAATTGAGTTATTTTACCATCGTTAGCTACTTGGATAGTCCAGTATAGTTGGTGGATGTGTACAGCCTCTTTACTAGTTGTAATATTTTTAGTGTTTTGAGAATCAAGAATCTTTTTTATTTCTTCTTGAGAGATTTCATTTTGCTGTATATCAAATACAAACTGTGCTAAGTCAAAAGGATCTTCTACACGTATACATCCAGAACTTAAACTTCTTTGTGTTCTGCTAAAATTTGCTTTATTAGGAGTATCGTGTAAGTACACTGCATGATTGTTGTCAAACATAAACTTAATACGGCCTAATGTGTTTCCTACACCAGCTTTCTGTACATATCTGTATGAAGATGCCTTACTAGAATCCCAATCCTCTGGAGCTACAACTTTTCCTGTACTTTTATCGTAGATTGTAAATCTAGCATTAGAGAAGTAACTTAAGTTAGCACTAGCTTTAGGTGTTAAGTCATTTTTTAGAATAGTAGGAGGAACTGTCCATGTTGGATTAATCACAATTGTCTTTAGAACAGAACTTAGGATAGGAGTTTTACGACCTGTCGTACCTACGATTACCTTGTGTTGTTTTATTGTATCACCTGACTTTACGGCAACTAGACTATAATCAGCGATATTGATTAAAATATAGTTATCACCTAAGTCTCTAGGGAACCATCTCCATCTTTCTAGATTGACTATTAGTTTTTCTTTTATAGTAGCTTCTTCTTTTAAGATTGCTTCTATCGTTTTTTTATCTGCAATACCGTTCTCTACTAGTTTACTGTTTTTCTGAATTTGTTTTAAAGCAGTTATGACTCCCTCATTATTGATAAAATCTTTTGATAGGCTATCAGGATAGTAGTTTAAAAAATCTAAATGCTTCTTTATATTTACTAATTCTGGTACTGTGTCATTTAGCTTATACTTAGCTGTGACAGCTTTGATTGTATCTTGATTCAGTTTATATAAGCTTGCTAATTTGTTTTTAAGATTAGCATATATTTTATGAGGTGATCTTAAACTATCAAACGTAGTTTGTATTGTTCCTCTACTTAAAGCGAGTTGCATGGTAGCAGCTGTATTCAGATCTTTTGGAAACATATCCCAGTCATTGTATAATCTTCTAGGATTCTGTACTCCGTTATACAAGTCTTTACTAGCATTAAAAAATGCTTTAGTAAACAGAAAGTCTGCTTGTATTTTATCTAAGTCTGATAGATTCTTATACTCTTTGTGTAATTGATGAACTTTTTCAGTATTGTACTTTGAGTTATTGATTCCATCTAAGTACGCTTCGTCAAGTACTTTTAAGAGTTGCTCTCTATTACTTGTTCTTCCCCAACCGATTTGGTATAGGTTTTCTACATAGAACTTTTGAATGTCCTTTGGAAGATTGACTATCGATGCACTATCGATGTGTATCTTTATTTGATCCTCAATAGGGTCTACCTTGATGGTATCATTGAGAATCAAAGTTCCTGCCATAGTATCTGCCTTTTTACAAGAGGTAAGGACGAGTATACTCAAAAAACTGAAGATTAAATTTTTCATTTTTTTATATATTATACTGCGAATTTAATATAATATAGTGAATAATTTGTTGTTTATTCTTAAAATGTTCTAGAAACCGCGTTGTAGAGTACTGTAGGCCGGACTAGCTGTTATTTTAAAAGTGGACTAGCATCTATGAGTGGAATAAGAATAGTTTTGCATAAATAAACTATCTGGAATGAAGAATAATTATGTCATTTTAACCTTGTTAAGTACTTTTCTTACTGTACAAGCGCAAGGACAAACTAAGACAGAGAATCCCCTTGAAGATAAAATAGAAGAAATAGTAATCTATAATCAGCGATTACAATTGCCAAGTTCGCTGAAGAATAGAAATATTACATTTATTAATCAAGAACAGATAAAACAATTGCCTGTATCGTCTATTAATGAATTATTAACTTATGCTACTGGTGTTGATATTCGTCAAAGAGGCCCATTTGGAACACAATCTGACTTTAGTATTGACGGAGGAAGCTTTGAGCAGAATGTATTGTTGCTTAATGGACAAAAGATTTCGGATCCACAGACAGGACATAATAGTCTTAACGTGCCAATTCCACTAGAGGCGATTGAACGCATAGAGATAGTACGTGGACCTTCTGCTCGTCTATATGGTGTGAACAGTCTGACTGGGGTAGTAAATATCGTAACAAAGAACCCTAAGAAAGACGGTCTTTTTGCTAATGCATATATCGGAAGTAGTTTTAAGAAAGATAAAGAGGGCGATCATGGAGAGTTGTTTAATAATCGTGGTATTCAATTAGGAGGTACGCTTGTACGCAAAAAAGACAATCATATGTTATTCGGTAGCCATGATTCAGGTAATGGTACCCGCTATAACACTGCTTTTCACAATAATAAAATCTTTTATCAAGGGAACTACACGCCTAATGAGAATAATGCTATTATGGTACTAGCAGGTCATGCTAGAAGTTCTTTTGGAGCAAATGGATTCTACGCAGCTCCTGGAGATAAAGAATCAAAAGAAGTAGTATCTACATCAATGATAAATCTGAGTTCACGTCATTATTTAAGTGATCGTTTTACATTAATGCCTAGTGTAGCTTACAGATATAACTTTGATGATTATCGTTACTTCAGGCATGAATTAAGTAAGGCACGTAGCCGTCATTACTCACATGCGATTACTAGTAATATTAGAGGAGAGTACTTAGCAGATTTTGGTAAGATATCTTTTGGAGGAGAGATGAGGTATGAAGAGATTAACTCTACTAATATCGGAGATCACAGCAAGAGTAACTACGGGTTGTACGCTGAGATACAGCGTGAGTTCTTTGATCGACTAGATGTAAATCTAGGGGCTTATGTTAATTATAATACGAAGTATGGATGGGAAGTTTTCCCAGGGATAGACGCTAGTTATACTTTTAACGAACATTGGAAAGCCATGTTTAATGCAGGTACAGCAAGTAGAATACCTTCTTTTACAGATTTATATTTAGATCAGCGCCCTGGTAATATTGGTAATCCAGACCTCTTACCTGAAAAAGCCTATCAGATAGAATTAGGAGGGAAGTATGTCAATAAAGGATTTAGAGCAGAGGCTTTTGCTTTTTATAGAGATATTGATGACTTTATCGATTGGATAAGAGTTGATACAACAGTGCCATATCAACCATATAATGCTTCTAAGAATAAGACTAAAGGATTTAATACAGCATTAAAGTATAGACTAGGATCAGAGAAGTCTTATTGGGATCTAGGATTATCATATACTTATTTATCTCCTAAAGTAGAGAATAAAGGAGAAGATAAGATCTCTAAGTATGCGATAGAGAGTTTAAAGCACCAGTTAGTAGGAACAGTGAATTATACTTACAATAACCTTAGTGCTACACTGGCTAATCGCTTTAATGAGCGTATCAGTTATAAGAATTATTGGATTACAGACATAAGAGTTAACTATAATCTAAAGAAATATAGCATCTATTTAGATGCTCAGAATATATTTGATACTACTTATATAGAGGCAGGTGCAGTACCTATGCCTGGTAGATGGTTTATGTTAGGAGTGAAGTTTAATGGACTTTAGTATATAAATTGGTTAGTTAGAGTTTTCAGAAGACTACATATTATTTTGATTATCGTGGGGGTAGTTTCAATAGTATGGATCAATTATTACAAATACTTAGAATACGCTTTTTTGCTATGAAATTCTAGTATACAAAAACGGTAAGCCTTGTACAGCTTACCGTTTTTTATTTTAATAAGATACCTTAGTTCCTTTTTTATCAATAGTAAAAGATTGAAACTTTAATTCTACTTGTGCTTGCCCATCTTCGAAGTTACTAGCGTAGTCGTATTGAAATGGGATCACGACTCTTCCTTTATGATCGATATAACCAAACAACTGATCTTTAGAGGCTAATGCTAATCCATCAGAGTAGCTTCCTACATAATCATATTGGGCAGAAATAACCTTTTTGCCTTCTGTGTTGAAGAATCCCCATTTACCACCTTCTAAGAAAGCTATTTTGTACTCACTACTTGTCTGTAGCTCTTCATAAGCAAAAGGAATAATCACTTCTCCTTTATCATTTATAGCGCCTTGGAAGTTGTCCATAGACACGATAGATATTCCTTCTATAAAAGATTCTATCTGATAGAAAAGAGGCTCAATGAAGATTTCATTCTTATTGGTTTTGATTCCGAACAATTCTAACTTCTTATCTTGATACCATCTTAAGTTGTTTTGAAACTTAAAGTCTGGATCATTTTTTAAGTCAAGATAGACGGTGTCTAGTTTTACACTTTCCTCTAACTGTACATTGATGTGTGAGTAGGTACTTTTATAAGCCCAACTAGATGTGCAACTCAGTCCTAATAAGAGACTTATTGCTAAGATTTGTTTCATTCTAATAGAAGATTAACATACTGTAATTCCTCTGCAAATGTATTAGTTTTGGGATGATTAATATGATAATTTTTACAATTTTTTATGAATGGTCGTTGCACCAGCTTGAGCCTTCGGAAATACTGTAATATCAGCTATTTGTACATGTTCAGGTTGGTTGACGATATAGGCTATAGCATTCGCTATATCGTCTGCTACTAATGGAGTATACCCTTCATATACCTTTGCTGCTCTGTCGCTATCTCCTTTAAATCGGATTAGTGAGAAGTCTGTTTCTACTGCTCCTGGAGCTACATTAGTTACCTTAATTCCATCTGATAGGAGATCGTATCTCAGTCCTTTAGAGAATGCTTCTACAGCAGCTTTAGAAGCACAGTAGATTGTACCGTTTTGGTAAGACTCTTTCCCTGCTATAGAAGATAGATTGACGATATGTCCATACTGTCTTTTGATCATAAGAGGAACAATAGCTTTAGTTACATAGATTATTCCCTTTACATTGATATCTATCATAGCCTCTAAGTCTTCTAGAGAAGCTTCTTGGAAAGTAGCTAATCCGTGAGCATTTCCAGCGTTATTGATAAGCACATCTATATCTTGCCATGCAGTAGGAAGAGAGGCTATTGCCTTAAAGGTAGCTTCTTTATCACTCACATCGAAGATTAGTGTTATCACTTCTGTCTGCTCTGCTAGTTCACACTCTATGGCTGCTAAGTTCTCTTTATTTCTTCCACACAAGATTAGTCTGTGATTAGCAGCTAACGCTCGTGCTGTTGCTTTTCCTATACCTGATGTAGCTCCTGTAATGAATGCTGTTTTCATATCTTTTTGTTTTGTGGTGTTGTACTATAAGACGGTTTGCTTTAAACCTTGCATTATGCATAACCAAAGATAATTGAAAAAAGACTTTTCTTGAACTCTATCTACTTTTTTAATATTAACTGTCTTGATTTCATCCTTAGTACTCTTGCGGATAAACATATTCCCTACAGCAGATAAGAACTTTTTCTTTTGCTGCCCATCTTTCCTATATATAGTCACCTTTAGGTCTTCATATCTCATACCATAGGTTCCTGTAGCAGAAGTACTATTACCAGAGAAATTAAAAGTAACTAGACTTATACTACCCTCTGTATTAGCCTTGACATACGGCTGTAAGAACGGACGCATAGAATTAGCAGGGAAGTTTGTAATCTTTCCTTGTATATTGAAGTTATCTCGTCTGTTAAGTACATTGAAAGACCAGTCCACACGCAGTGGAGCAGCATTCATAAACCTCGCATTGACAGCTATCGTAGTAGTAGGTACTTTAGTCACACCATATCCACTATATACATTCTTAATAGTCGCATTGAAGTTGTGGAACATAATTTTACCAGGAGCTACTGCCTTAGGGTCAGTCTCTTCATAGACTAACTTAGAGTTGCGTATTGCAACATTATTTACTTCTAGTCCAAATTTTAGATCTCTTAGTTTTTTACTAAACATGGGCTTGATACTCATATTGAATGTAGGAGCCTTATCTCTAAAGATATTAGCATCAAGTTGATTGATGTTGATCTGTTCTGTTTTAAACATTAGAGTTCCTTTGGCATCGAAGTCATAGTTATAATTCTTTAAAGCTATCTCTTTGGCATGTAGTGTGAAGATATCATCTGCATATCTAAACATGCTTACAGTCTTCTTTCTAGAGTACTTTGGCTTCATAGTGAAGTTAGCCAGTTTTAGCTCCTTATTGTCGATAGATAGAGAGTCTACACTTATATCATAATATTTCTTCGTATCGTATGTAATCGCTCCAGAAGATAATGTTGTCTTGCCATAAGTAAAAGGAATCTTCTTTCCACCAGTATTTTTATCAATACGGATATCTGTTATCACAGCATTGATATTATTCACTTTTAGGCTACTGCTATTTGTCTTTCTATCGTGTATTTGGAAAGCTGCCTTGCGCAGTACTAATGAATCTAATGTGATATAGTCAGACAGTAGCTTAGCAGTAGTCTTAGGCTTGCTCTTTACATCATTAGGAGTATAGGTGATAACAGGAGAGTCTATCGCTATTTTAGCTACTTTTAGTTGTTCTCCTACCTTATTGTTTATATCCGTTAAGACGATATTGGTCTTAGAAGTATTCCAAGTATCTAAAGCGTCTAGTGATAATTTATTAATCTTAATATCACCTATCTTTAAGGCAAATGGCACAAGCGCAGGCAATGTATCATATACCGCTGCTATCTCTTGTTTTTTCTGCTTTTTAGTTTTTTTAGCAGGTTGTTTTTCTGCTACTTTGATATCTTGTTTGAGTTTATTATTCTTGATATTTATTGCTGTAGAGTCTGTCTCTATAGAAGCAATGTCGAGGTAGAAGTCTTGTTCGTTTCTATACCCCCAGTCTGTCCCAGTCAGCTTTAGCTGTGGGATATCTACAGACAACAAGTTCTTAGCTAGTTCTTTTGACTCGATAGTCTCTGAGAAGGGCTTTACAGATAGCTGGTGCATCTCTAAAGCAGTCGGTTCTATGATAATCTTACCGATGGTGAACTTATGCCACTCATTCAGTTTGCTATAGATAGAGTCTGTAGTCATCACATAAGAGTCATAACTAAAAGGTATTGCCTTCTCTATGACCTCTTCACCGAAATGTACTCCTCTGATTGTTGCATTGAAGTTATAGACCTCATTTAGTCTTGTATTACTCTTTCTGTCTTTTATTAAGACATGAGCATGCTCTACGATAATAGATTCAATATCTATATCATTCTTTACCTTTATTTTAGCTTGCTTTTGTACTACACTATCCCCTTTAATCATCACTATACTAGGATGACTCAGCTTAATTTTGTTTGCACGTAGATTCTTGTTCTGTAGTAGTTCTTTGATAGCTACCCCTTGAATCACTATTTTATCTAGTCTTGCACTGATATAAGTAAGATTAGGGTGAGTGATAGTATCTTTAGGAGTCACTGTGATTCCAGAGACAGTTAGTCTTCTTAAGGCAGGGTAGTAACTGATGTCCTCATACGCTAGATCATAAGGAGTATCATTCTTCTCTGCGATAATCTCTGGTAAGTGCTTATATATAAAACGGTTTAATGCATACCTCCCTATCTGGTATAGCCCTAGTAGACTGATACCAACTATTAAAAGGATTTTGACACGTTTTGATAATTTCATTTTTATTAAAGATAAATTAATACTTAAAAGTACTGATTTATCTTTATGTTTTTGTAATTATTATGAATTACTTTAAGACTAATTGATGCTTTGTTAGTAAACCAGCTAATCCGTCCATAGAGAATATTGCTTTTTTAATCTTAGTGAACTGCGGGTCTATATCATAGTTATAACTCGTGTAGAAGTCCGCTTTCTCAGCGTTGGCTTTGTGAAATACTGCACGGTGTAAGTTACAGTTGTCAAACAGTGCCATACTCAAATCTGTATCAGAGAAATCAGCACTGATCAAACTACAGTTAGAAAACAGTTGCTTTTTAAGCTTTAGACCATAGAATTGAGTTAATTCTAAGTTACAGTCTGTAAAGGTAAATTCAAATATAGTCTGGTCTATCATGGCGAAGTTTACACGCGTAAAATTACAAGCTGTAAAGTTGACATTGCGCAGTCCGACATAGTTCACCTCTGCATCTTTAAAATTGCAGTTTATAAAATCACAGTCTATAAAAAGAGTAGCTAAGAATGAACAAGCGCTTAGATCACAGTTTTCAAACTTACAATTCTCAAATTCTTTAAATGAGATATCATTATAGTTAAATACAGTGTTGCTGTATTGTTTGTCGTATATAAATTCTGGTGTCATCTGTCTAGTGTTAAAAGTTAGCTACCGTATATAGAACTCATCCATATACGGTAGCAAGATATAATATTATAAAGATTTATCCTTATGATTCTTCTATGATATGAGGTATAAATCTGCTTTTGTCTGTTGTGATTCGATTGTTGCTTTCTCGGAATGTAATACCACATGACTCTTGACCTATGATCCAGCTCCCGATGATAGAATATCCTGTAGACTCTTGGTGTAAGTGAGCTAGCTCTTGACAGATATAGCCTTCATCTCCATAGTCTCCAGGAGTTGCTTCTACGATAGCTCCGTGTTGGTATAGCGTTACATTAGCACCTTCTCTTGAGAGTAAAGGTTTCTTTACATAGTCTTGCATCCCGTTAGGTGTATCGAAGTAAGTCTCTAGTAGCAATGGATGGTTAGGATACAGCTTCCACAGTACAGCCATGATAGCCTTATTAGATAAGATCATCTTCCATGACGGTTCTATCCAGTTCGCTTGTGCTTCGTCATTCGGTATATGTAGCGCAAAAGGTTCATATACTAACCATTCCCACGGATATAGTTTAAATATATCAGTTATCGTCTCTTCTTCTAGGTCTGTAAAGTTTACCCCATTCCATCCGATATCATCTATGAAGATTAGCTTCGTGTTGATACCAGCTTGTATAGCGGTGTCTCTTAGGTACTCTATATTCGTTAGGTCCTCTAAGGTCTCACGCATACAACTGAAGTGCAGGGTATCCCCTTTTAGATAAGGCTTTAGATCACGCCATGAAGCGATTAATTGATCGTGTACAGAATTAAATTGGTCTTTGCGTTCACCGAAGTAATGTTGCATCCATTGCCACTGCGTCACTCCTGTTTCATAAAGAGAAGTAGGAGTATCCGCATTAAACTCTAATACTTTTAGTTGTTGTTTTTTCTCATCGTAGACAAAGTCAAAACGACCGTAGATACTTGGAGCATCATTCTCCCATGACTGCTTTATATGATCGTGAAAGAATATCGGAATCTGAAATTGATCAAATAGATTATGTGTGATCACGTGATCTACTGCTTCTAAGCACATCTGCCATAGCTCAGTAGTAGCATTGTATATCTCGTCAGCGAATGCTGGCTCTATACTGTAATAGTAGTGTTCTATCCAATAAGGGACATTGTTCTCATCTGTGTGAAATCCAAATCCGTTGTCCTCTAATCTCTTTTGCCAATTTGCATCAGCTGTTAGGTATTTTATTCTCATAGATTATGAACTAACAGTAGATGACTTAGAAGTATTCCCAAAACCTCCTCTGGCTGACTTATGTGTCTTTACAGCATTAGATTTAGACGTATTCGTACCTACATTAGCTTGGTGAGATAATCCATTACTAGCATATCCCATACCTCCCCCCATTAGTGGTCTGAAGGCCATGTACCATAGTAGCGCACTACCCATACCACCTCCACTATGATGGCGTTGTTGATTATATTGTTCAGTTACATCTGTATAAGGTGCAGAGCTATCTGCTCTCATATATACTTTCTGTGCTTGTTCTTGTTCTTCTTGTTTATCAGGAGTCTTAGAGCATGAAGCTAATGCTGCTGTGATAAGTACTAGACTCACTGCTTTACTACTTTTTCTATTCATGATATTATTATTCTACAGTTACATAAATCGGCACTTTTACTAGAGAAGTAGGCTTAGTATCTCCCCATGCGCTTACTTCTTTTGCAGTTTTGATTGTGTCCGTCTTTTGTGTTACTAGTTGACCATTCGCCCATATTTTTTGACTTGTGATATGTAGGATACTATCTCCTGCTACTACAGATTTGATCGTTACTTCTCTTGCAGACTGTTTATCGATAGTCTCAAGATCTGTTTTTTTAGATTCACCACCTCCACATGAGGCTAATCCTAGTACCATAAGAATAGGTAGAATATATTTCATAACAATTATTTATTTTAACGAGTGCTAAAGATAGTAAAGTTTACTCAAAACTTTGTTTGTTGTACAGTAGACTTTTTGGATATTATTCACGCTTAGCTCTTGACCAAGTGTGTACTAGCGCATTATAGAGTCTATTTGTTTTTTAAATACATAGAGTAGAGTGGCAGCTAGGACATAAGCCATTAGCATAAGAATTATTTAGTGTAAACTAAAAATGCTATTTTTGTTTGACCATATATTTGATTGATGAAAGATATTACTATTTTACAAATGCGAGATTTGACTGAGGAGGTTAAAGGAGCTGATTTTTATGCTAATACGATACCACAACACCTTATTACAAATCACGATCATGTGGAAAAACCACATCGACATGATTTCTACGTTTGTATGATTTTTACGAAGGGGAGTGGAACCCACGAGATAGATTTTCAGAGCTATGAGATACAGCCTGGTATGGTGTTTATGTTAGCGCCAGGGCAGACGCATAGTTGGATCTTATCAGAGGATATAGATGGTTATATCTTTTTTCACACTCAAGAGTATTTTGATTTGTTCTTTGTCCGAGAGACGATACGCGAATACCCTGTATTTAGATCAGCATACTATCCCAACGGGTTTTTATTGAATAAAGAGAGCAGTGTATTAGTAGAGAGTCTGATGAAGAGAATGACGGATGAGGTGAGTCAACCCAACTGGAAGAAGAACTTCTCTCTAGTGAATCTAGCTTCACTCTTCTATATAGAATGCAATAGACAATTATTAGAAGGAAACTCTTTTACAGCAGTGCCAAACTTGCAGTATAATCAGCACCTACATCACTTCGAGAATTTATTAGAAAAGAATTTTCGGACAGAGAAGTCTGCCGCAGTCTATGCAGAATGGATGAATATGACACAAAAGCATTTAAATCGCGTCTGCAAGACATTATTAGACAAGACTACTACTGATATTATTATAGACAGAATCGTCTTAGAGGCTAAACGCATGCTTATCTATACCGGCAAGAGCTTTAGTGAGATTGCTACAATGCTAGGATACGATGATTATTCATACTTCTCTAAGGTGTTTAAAAAGAGAACAGGTATCTCTCCAAAAGAGTTTCTTAAAAAGTATGTGTAAAATATAAATACAGTATAAAAACAAAAAGCTCCTTAATGTAATATTAAGGAGCTTTTTTTACGCTGCACGGGTGGAGGGATTCGAACCCCCATCAACGGTTTTGGAGACCGCTATTCTACCCTTGAACTACACCCGTTTCTCTGTTAGGTGGCGCAAATATAATAACTTTTATTTTAATAAACCTAGACTATTGCTCATCTTTTTTATAAAATAAATTTAACCACATGATTCGAGATAAGCGATAATTAAATGTCCATAGAATAAATATTACAAATACAATTGCAATAAATGCATGTAACATTGTGATATTCAAATCGAATAAGTGATTGATGATAAGACGAAGCACCATCACGGTTACCATTTCAGCAACTGTAAGTGCATAACTCATATACATAGCCCCAAAATAAAATCCTGTTTCTCTATGGAAGTTATATCCACAAGATCCACATTCTTTCGTCATTTTTGGCATCTTAAATGTAATCGGATTTCCTTTGTCATGGAATATGTGCTCTTTACCACAGTTAGGGCATTTTCCACTAATAACTTTGCTGATATAAGACATAATTTAATTTTTATGCAAAGTAACTTAAAAAAACTGAAAGCTTTACGCTTAATATACTTGTATTTTGGTAATATTCAGACATTTTGACTGTTAAAGTACCTTAAAGTATTTAAATAGTACAAAAAAAAAGAAGGAGATTAATACTCTCCTTCTTCTTCTGTTGTTATTTCTTCTGTCTCATTAGAATATTCTTCTTTTACATCTAAGTATTCTAATGGATTAGCTTGTGTCGGTTCATTGTAGTAATCGTCGTATTCTTTATATAAGTTCGCGATTTCTTCTAGTGTTAATACTTTATCACCTTCTTCACCTTCTTCTTCTACTGCTTGATTGTATTTTTTGTAGATACGTAGCTTATCAGCATCGTACTGCTTTCTCACTATATTTCTACTTGCGTAGTATAATTTACGATCTTTACTATACTTTCTGTATACCTCTTTTAGTTCTGCCTTATAAGCTGAGTCTAGTGCAGCCATCTCTGTTTTTAGATCAGAGCTTTCTTCTTCACCAGCAGCTATTTCTTTTTTAATTACATTCCAACTTTCTAACTGATCTTCATTTAGTGTTCTATTCACGAAGTTGTTATAACCAGCGAATAGTTGGCGTTGGTGCATGTTCTTCTCTACTTCCTGCATCTTTGTTTTAGAATTCAGGTTCTGTAAGTCACGCTTAATGTATTCATTTTTGATTGTCAAGGCTCCTACCTGTTGTTGAGTTAATTTAAGCTCATCTTTATTTGATAGAATTTGAACAATGTCTAGGTACTCAATCTTTTTAACAGGTTCTTCCTGCTTTTTAGATTTTCGCTGACCATAAGAAGTACTAATTGACATTAGTATTACAAACAAGAGTAATATCTTTTTCATTCCAATTTATTTTTGATTCAATAACAATTTGTTTTTCACTCTGCAAATTTAAGATAAATATTAATATTTTATTTCAAAAAAATATTGCAGACTAACAAACATACTTTAAAAAATAGACATAATAGAGTTAATCCATTTTTTCTGCATTCTATTAGCTATTTATATAACGTTTTGGATTATTTGATATTGTATAGAAAACTTATTTTTTTACTTTTTTAAAATTATGTTCACTTTTGTTTAGAAGATATTAATTGTTATTTCTATATTTGATTATTATAATTAATTTAAATTAACATATTTGGTAATTTAATTTTATTAAAAATATTAAAATGAGAATGAGAGGTGATTGCTATAGCTTGGCATTTCGGTTTTTGCACTGGAGTATAGCATTCGTAATGTTAGGGATGCTTATCACTATACTGCTGCGATATAGCTGGTTAAATAAAGAGGAGATGAGTGAGATCATCATGGGGTACTCCACTTCTCAGGATGTAAATATGACTAAGGAGAAGGCTGTCGTACTGGCGAAGCGTATACGTGCTCCTCTGTGGGAGTGGCATGTGTATCTAGGCTATGCCTTGATGGGATTAGTGTTCATCAGAATTATATTAGGGATGATGGGTAGAGTACCGTTCTTAAATCCATTTAAGGGAGGTATTATACTTAATCTACGTATTAGAGCTATCATATACTTGCTGTTCTATGTTTGCGTGGTTATCTCGCTAGTTACAGGTCTTGTCTTAGAGTTAGATATTGAGACAGCTTATAATAATGAAATAAAGAGTATTCATTTTGGTTCTATATATTATTTTGTAACGTATTTAGTTATTCACTTTATCGGGGTGCTATTCGCTGAGCTGAGTTCAGATAATGGGATAGTCTCTCGCATGATCAACGGGAAGAGTAAGTACGACCTATAAGTATAGAACTGTCTAATGATATATTAGGTTAGTGTAAATGTGTTTTGTTGAAAAGCATCTGTAGTGATACAGATGCTTTTTTTATAATTCTAAATTATTAGCTTGTTTTGATTTTGTTCGGAAAAACACCCCTTTTACTGAAGGATTACCGAACATGACCCGAACCATCCCCGAACAAAACTTAAATAGGAAAAAAGTTTTCTAGTGTAGATAAGGGATGCTGTATTTAGAAAGAATCACGTAGTAACTTTATTTTTTATCCATATTTATGGATGTATTAAAAATAGTTTTGTTCAGACTTGCTAGGGGATTGCTTGAGGGTTTCTTGTACCTTTCTTCGACAAAAACGCCTTTTAGGCGAGGAAATCCCTAGGAATCTCCTAGCAAACCCTCAGAAAGTGCAAGAGAAACATTCTTATTGTATTGATAAGAATCGAATTCAAAAGTGGTGTGTTGGTTTTTAAATTTTAATTTGTTGGTATGTATTAATTAAAAGATTGTTGTAATAGAGAATTGCTAAAAAGTATTTAATGCGTTAGGAATGACGATAAGTCTTTCTGTAGATAATAGTAATTAAATAGGTAGAGAATATTGTTTTTATCAGTAGGAAAATAGATATTATACTGATAAAGAAATGCGTTCTTTAAGTTGTGAAATAGGATGTATCTGAAAGAACCTAGAGAGAGGTATTAATAAATATTCAGATACATCAGTAGATGAAATGATAAATATCTGTGTTCAAGATTATATGACTAAGGATAAAATTGAAATAGACCCTTTTATTCAATTGTTAAGAGAAAATAGTAAGCTTAGTGATGAAGATGAGGCTAAGTTTGCGGAAGTTGAGAGAATATACCAAGAGATAGGTTTAGCAAAGAATCAGCGTATGTGTCCTAAGTGTGAAGAAGTAATGACTTCTACACATAAATATGACTTTGTTCAGTGTAAATGCGATTATCTTGGAATAGATGAAGTATTAGACTATACTGAGGTACAAGTTTTTTGGTAAAATAAATTTTAAGGTTTTGACTTTTAATTTATTAAAAGTATTCAAGACAGAAATTAGTTTGGAATGATATAGAAAAGTGTTGTATAAAAAACAAAAACCTCGGAGCAAGTCCGAGGTTGTGATTTCTTTTTTTTAAGTGCAGCGTTAAAGCGTATTTCAGAATAACGGGACACCTTAGACCACAAAGATACAAAAAACACGGCATGGTTTGGAATTATTGGTTCTGTTTTTTGATATGATAGATTGTATATATTCTTTATTTTTAATATAAGAAGAAAACTAAGTCTTTGTTTTGTTTTTTTGCCAACTCAAAGGCGTATAGGAAGTCTTCTTGTTCAAGAGTGTATGTCTCTTCATCAATCTCTTTTTTTCTTCTGTAATTTTCGATGAATGGAGTAACTTCTTTATCTAAATCTTCTATAGCGATACTGTATATTGAAGGGAAGTCCTCTGAGAAGGGAATCGGAATAAATGCTTTGCTTGTTAGTTCAGTTTCCACAGTTTCATAGTAAGGTGTGGAATATTCATCAGAGGTAGGATAAAACACTTCTCCATAATGCTCACACAACAGCTCGTATACATAACCATACGCAAACGTTAATTCATTGTATTGAATCTCTCCATTGATGATGTCGAGTAGTATGTCTACGAAGGTGATACTATGCGGTTCTAGTTCATTATCGAAGTAGTCAGAGTGCTCGTCTAGTTGATCTTGGAACGCCTCACATAACTCGTTATATAAAGTCAAATCCTTGCAACCATAGACTTGTTGTATTTTTGTTTTGTCTGTTAGATAGCTTTGTACAGAATAACTCATTGTATGTTAGTTTTATAATTTAAAGTTAGTTCTTTCTCATTCATTAGTTGAGTTGCCTCATCTATTTGGTATAGATAGAATTTTTCTACTTTGTTTGTTAGACGATACATATATACTTTGTTTTCATCTACTTCTTTATCTTCTAGATCGTTGTAGTATTCTGTAGCTTTTTTTTCAAAATCAGGGTATGATAGTCCTGTATTCAGACGATAAAAATCATATAGTTGTTTATCTATTACAGTATTACTTGACCCTCCACCATAGTCATTGTTATAAGTGATATCTAGATTCAACTCTTTATTGTCTAATACTTCGAAGTGTATAATATTATCTTCAAACGCAAGAAGCTTTATTCTTAGGTCTTTATTGACTTGTATTTCTTTAGCTATTTGATCTTTTGTTATTTCGGTTATCTCATAATTAGTAGGCATTATTAATTGTACTTTGACGTTGCCTTTAATGTCTTTGATATTGTTTAGATAATTAAAATAAAGATACTTTTGATGGGTAGGATTTGTTTGAGGAAACCAATTTCCTGTAGATCGAATTAAATGATCATCTAATACAATGGTCTGTTTAGTGGTTGTATTTGTTAGATTACTAGATAATATTTTGATATACAGTAAATCTGCTAAAGTGGTCTTAGTTTTAATTCCACCTGTCCTTCTTTGTTCCTCTTTTTCAGATTGAGTTAAAGGAACAGTGATGTTAAACGTGTATTTATCATTTTCTAATGAAGTAAGAGATATTGTCTTTACTGCAGTTTCAAAAAAGATTTGAGGATTAAAGTTTTTTATAAGATTCCAAGGTAAATCAACTTCATTCGGAGCACCTATATCCGCTTTACTGTTTTTGGAAATAGTATGTTTATAAATGTATATGTACTCTCTGTAGTATTCTTTTTTTGAATATTTTTTATAATCATCAATAGACATTTCTATGTCATCTCTTTCTAATAGATCCGGATATTTATCTTGAGATATTGCTGTATGAGAGCTGAGTGTTATTAGAAGAATGAATAAGTACTGTTTCACTGTTTTAATTTTTTAGTAAGTAATAAAGGTAGTGATAATTAAAAGATTGTTGTAATAGAGAATTGCTTAAATTGCTTACTAATTAATATAGTATGAGAAGATTTATATTTTTTTTGATATTCATTCTTTCTATAGGAAGTGTGCAAGCGAAGTCTATTATAAAAAAACCGATGGTGATAGATGTCAATGAAAAAGGGCTTGGAGAGTTTAAAGCGATGGATTCTGGTGAGGTATGGAGCTTTAAACTTCAGCAAGGAGATAAGATATATGTTTATGAATTTACGATAGTGAAAGAGGTGCTTATATCACCTGCTATACAAAGCATACAACCACTTACTGTTAAAGAGTTTGATGAGTTTATACTCAAGGATTATAATGATAACTTCAGAGATCCCAAGTTCTTAAATATAGGTAGGATGCATGCTGAAAATATGGTATTTAAGAAGCTATATCTGAAGGTAGTATCTAGTGGTGTAGTTAAGTATTATGAGGCGACTTTCAGTCATTCGACTGCGGTGGTGTGTTATGGGTAGAATGTTAATATGTAGAAAGAAAACCAATGATAATATCATTTGATCTAGACGATACTATAATATCGAATGTGAGGTTCCCCTTAGAAGTAGAACCTATATGGGCAAAGATACTCGGTGTGGAAAGGGTAAGATTAGGTACTATAGCGTTGTTTAAAGAGCTGAGAAATAACGGACATAAGATTTATGTCTATACTACATCTTATAGGAGTGCCTTTAAAATAAGATTGATGTTTTGGAGCTATGGAATATCTATAGACTGTATCATTAATCAACAGCTACATGAAAAAAGATTAGGAAGTAAGAGCAAAAGTGTGTCTAAACTACCTTCTGAGTTTGGGATAGATATTCATGTAGATGATTCTCTAGGTGTACATAGAGAAGGAGATAAGTATGGATTTAATACCATAATAGTGGATACAGATGATGTGGAATGGGGTAAAACTGTCCTGGCTAAAGTGGCAGTATTAGCTGAGCTTAAGAGATAGAGTAGTAAAAGTATATAAGTTTAATTTCTGAATCAGATGAAAACATTTCCATTAGATCAAATCATAGATGAGCATATAGGTAAAAAGGGTACAAAAGAGCGCGATCTTTTTGAGGCACGAGTAGAAATAGGGAGGCTTGGAGTGCGGGTATATGAGTTGCGCAAAGCAAAAGGCTTGACCAAGAAAGAACTTGCCCATCTAGCAGGAGTGTCTAAAGCACAAGTTAAGAGAATAGAAAGTGATTTTGTTGATGTGAAGATAAGTGTTTTGTTGAAAGTATTTAATGTGTTAGGAATGACGATAAGTCTTTTTGTAGATAATAGTAATTAAATCGGTAGAGAGTATTGTTTAGGGATAGGGTAGAAACATAATGTTTTATACCTAGTAGGTATATAATTGTAGAGGAGTAAAATGTTAATGTCAATGTGGTATTTTAGAAGTATTTAAGTAAATTAGTGAAGAGTTTTATGCTATTTGTAATTCTCTGTATAAAAAATATTGCTTATGAGGAATATAATATGGATAATAAGTGTTTTATGTCTTAGTTGTATGGGGTATGCTCAAGAGAATACAACAACAGAGGTCATAATCCCGGAAGTATCTAAGTCTAATACTGTGCCTAATAATCCGCAACAGGATCCGAACTATGTGTATGTAGCTGTACAGGTGAAGGCTTCACCTATAATGGGGATGAGAAACTTTGTACACGAGTTTACAAATCGTTTTATGATATCACAGGAGGCGATAGAAGGTCTAGATAGGCAGAGGGCATTTCAGTGTATTCTTCAGTTTGTGGTAGAGGCAGATGGGAGTTTCTCTGATATTATGGTTGTACGTGATCCTGGCTATGGCTTAGGGGTAGAGGCTGCGCGCACGATGAGTACTGTGAATAGGTGGAAGCCTGCTATACAGAATAATAATAAAGTACGCAGTCGATTCACTTTACCGATTATAATGCGCAAGACAGAGGTGCCTATGAGATGGCGTGAATTAGCGGATGAGAGTGGGTATGGATATATAAGCTATACAATGGCAGAGTGTGGTACGGATAGTTTTAAGGAGCTCTTTAGAGAAGCGTTTATGAAGACTAAGTATTATGTAGCAGGAAGAGAGTATGCATTAAGACTAGATATATCTATAGATGAGTCAGGGGAGTTGAGCAATATTATACTTACTAATTTAGTGGAAGAGATAGAGCTCAGTACTAAGGAATTGACCATGATGGTACAGTCTCTAGCTAAATGGCTTCCAACTAGGGTGAATGGTATACCTGTGAAAGATGATATCTATATGTTGATAGGAATAGAAAGGAATTAACCCCCTAAAAAAAATAAACCCCTCACTACCAAGGTAATGAGGGGTTCTTTTGTGGTCCCACCTGGGCTCGAACCAGGGACTTGCTGATTATGAGTCAGCTACTCTAACCAGCTGAGTTATAGGACCAGTAGGTCTTAAAGACCTATGTATTGTATGTGTAATCTTGGTGGTCCCACCTGGGCTCGAACCAGGGACTTGCTGATTATGAGTCAGCTACTCTA
>NZ_JBBPHK010000017.1:0-91802 GCF_038039805.1 Myroides odoratimimus | reverse complement strand
ACGGACTGTAAATCCGTTGGGAAACCTTCGCAGGTTCGAATCCTGCTCTCCCCACTAGTTAAAAAAGCGATCAATAGATCGCTTTTTTTGTTTCTATACCTTTTATATTTATTCTCTGTCTTATCTATTCCTTTTCTCTATACCTTGCTGATTCTTGCAGATTGCTTGCACTTTCCTTGGAGTTTACTAGCCTAGAAAGGTGTTTTGTCGAAGAAATGCTCTAGGATACCCCTAGCACTCCGCTAGCATCTCGCTTGTACACGCTTTAGTTAAACAAAAGATCCCTACTTCTCTTTAAATACTCACTAACCTATAGCCACAAAAAAAAAGATAATAGATCATATCCCTAATATCGCTTTTTTATACACTTTAATTCTCTACAAAGTAATCTTCTTTCCTTCTCTTACTACTTCTAACTTAGGTTGTCCCTTGTGCTGTTGAAGATACTTTCTATAATGACATAACTTCTCCATAGGAATACCATCTATAGAAAGTACTATATCTCCTAAGCGCACTGTTTTCTCTCGCTCATGAATAGCTGCCACCATATATTGTCCATCTATATACGCAATACCATACCCTATCTTCTCTAAATTAGAAACTACATTACTTTCCTTAACCTTTTTAAAATAAACTAGATTTAAAGAAGGCAAGTAATATAAGTGGAACTGCTTTATAAACTCCACTCCCATCTGATAGGTATTGTCATTCATATTAAATGTCACCTCTTCATTATGTAACATTATTTTCCCCATTTTGATCTTAGCTTCTTGCGTGATCACTGTGCGATTCACCATTTCATTCATACCGAAGGCTCCTATACTCCCTACACTTATGTACGAATTAAACTTTAGCGTTCTCAAGTAAGCAATCATTCCTCTATCTGCCGTCATTGTTAGATAACCATTATCTCCCGTATCTAATAAGAACAATCTTTTCACACTCCCTCCCACCTCTACTGGAACCATGATTCTACTTTTTTGCTCCGTAGGATAGGTATCAACAGGGGTAAAATTATTAGTCAATATAGTATTCACTAACTCTGGTGACAGATCGTGTAAGACAATTTCCTTCTTAATAGGATCTATTTCTAATATCTTATCCTTATAAATAACATTCCCAAGAATACCATCTATTTTATAACAACTAAAAATAGGATCATTAATCATCGGAAAGCTCTCAAAGTCTGTAAATGGCAAATGTCGAAAAGTATGATTTCCTACCTTTAGACTATCTACATATATAGTCTGAACTGCTTGTACAACATTATTAGCATCTACTGCAGCTATATGTTCTCCATGATAAAATTCTGAAAGCAAACTACTTCTAATAGACAATCCATCCCACCCTGTGTCAAATAAGAACTTCATCGGCTTATTATTAACCTGTAAGTCTACGAGCATCCAACCAGACTCATCGTCATAAGGCAAACGAATAGTCTGTGCATACCCCACTATAGACACAAAAAAGAAGAAGAAAATCAGTTTTAAAGCTTTCATATAATATAAATTGATTAATATCCTAAGTTAGATAATTTATCAATCGCTTTTCGATAATTATGACTAATATTCATGTTTTTTAACAAACAGAATTAAACAGAGATAACTATAAAACAAAAAAGTTTACTATGTATTAAAATCACAAGACACTCACTGATATTGACTTCTATAGTATCACAATTAGACCACCACTTTTAACTAACTACTATTAAACCACTTACAGCCAAAAAACAGCTTATATAAACTCATTATGAATAAGCATCCACTATACCTATCAAATGAAATTAAACTTATTTTTGCGGCATGAGTAGAAAAAGAACAGAAAGAATCGTATTCGAAAACGTAGAAGTCCTTGATGCAGGTGCAAAAGGCGTTTCGGTAGCTAAAGCTCCAGATGGGAAAGTTATCTTTATTCCTAACGTAGTTCCGGGAGATGTGGTAGATGTGCAGACTTTCAAAAAACGCAAAGCGTATTATGAAGGGAAAGCTGTGAAATTCCACAAATTTTCTGAACATAGAATAGAGCCAGTATGTGAACACTTCGGAGCTTGTGGTGGATGTAAATGGCAAAATATGAACTATGCACAACAGTTATTCTATAAGAACCAAGAGGTTTTTAATAACTTGAAGCGTATAGGTAAAATAGAATTACCTGAATTCGAACCAATCTTAGGATCTGAAGAAACATTATTTTACAGAAACAAGATGGAGTTCTCTTTCTCTAATGCTCGTTGGTTAACACCAGAAGAGGTAGCAAGTGGAGAAGAAATGGGTAAAGAAAATGCATTAGGATTCCACATCCCTAAAATGTGGGACAAGATCCTGGACATCAAAAAATGTCACTTACAACAAGATCCATCTAATGAAATCAGAAATGAAATTAGAAGGTTTGCCAATGAGAATAACCTATCTTTTTTCAATCCTCGTGAACAAGAAGGCCTATTGCGCACATTGATGATCAGAACAGCCTCTACAGGTGAAGTTATGGTAATGATCCAATTCTTCTATGACAACAAAGAAGAAAGAGAATTATTATTAGACTTCTTAGCAGAGCGTTTCCCTATGATTACATCATTGCAGTATGTAGTCAATGGTAAGGCTAATGATACTATCTATGATCAAGATGTAGTGCTTTATAAAGGACGTGATTATATCTTAGAAGAAATGGAAGGACTTAAATTTAGCATTAATGCTAAGTCGTTCTACCAAACTAATTCTGAGCAAGCATATGAACTATACAAAATCACAAGAGACTATGCAGGTCTTACAGGTAACGAATTAGTATATGACTTATACACAGGTACAGGTACTATCGCTCAGTTCGTTTCTAAAAAGGCAGGTAAAGTAGTTGGTGTTGAAGCTGTACCAGAGGCAATAGAAGATGCTAAACTTAATGCTGAACGCAATAATATTACGAACTGTGACTTCTTCGTAGGAGACATGAAGAATGTATTTAACGATGAGTTCATAGCTACACATGGACATCCAGACGTTATCATTACTGACCCTCCTCGTGATGGAATGCATAAAGATGTGGTAGAAATGCTATTAAAAGTAGGTGCAAAACGCATCGTGTATGTAAGCTGCAACTCTGCTACACAAGCACGTGACTTAGCTCTTATGGATCACAAATACAAAGTGATCAAAGTACGTCCAGTGGACATGTTCCCTCAGACGCATCACGTAGAAAACGTAGTTCTATTAGAACTGAGATAACAAATAATAAACTAACAACAAAAGGCAATCATCTTGGTTGCCTTTTATCTTATAAAACGATAACAATGAACCAAGATAATACTATTCCTGCTGAAGCTTTAAAAAATCTTGTAGGAGATATCGGCTTCTGTCTAGTGTCTGCTAAAATTATGATCGAAGGAGAGAAAGTAGATTATATGTACAGAGAAGAACCAAACTCTGATACAGATAGTGGATGGAGATTCTTAAGCAATACAGAAGATGAAGAATACTTAGATAATCCTGACAATACAGATATCTATAGTGTCAATGCTGTAGCTCATAATGACAAGGCTATTATCCCTTATCTAAACGCTCCTGTAGGAAGTGAACTGGGGCGCATAGAAGGAACAGATGAGTTCGAAGTGTTAGATTAATTAATTCGACAAATGATATATGAAGCTCTCTTTTGAAGAGCTTTTTATATTTTAATCAAAGATTATATCTTAATTCAATATTAGTCAATATTAAGAATAAAGATAAATTAATTAGATCGTATTAATCTTACAAGATTACTAATATACAATACTTACTACACCTTAAACACTAAACAAATACTCACTAAATTAAAAAACAGCAAGGCCAAAAGTTAACATCGTCAGAATTTGTCTTAATTTTATATTAATTATAAGTTACTTTTACTTCAATATAAAAACAATCAAAAGATGAAAAAAATTCTAACCCTACTTTTATTACCTATGCTAACCTTAATTTCTTGTAATAGTGATGATAATAAGCATCAACCTGGAAATGTTCTAACACTACACCTAGAAGCGCAAGAAACAGAAGGATTTGTAAACAAACCTATTCATTTTTCACTAAAAGATAATAGAGATAGGTATGGTATTACAGATGCAAACATATTTAACCTTACAAATAAAGAAACACTAGTTCGCAATACATTTGTACCAACTGTAGCAGGAACATATCAGTTTCAAGCAAAGGGTAATAATTCAGGTTTTTTATATCAAGAAAGTGAAATAGTCACTGTGACTGTAACTGAATCTACTAAAAAAGAAATCACTGTAAAGAACATTTCTTATCAAGCAGATAATGCAACATTAAAAATTAATAGAGTTAATGGTAATGATGTAAATGACAATACTATTACAACTGACAAATTAGTAAGAATTAATAATACATATTACAATGAATATACCTTACATGTAAATAACATGGGTCAATATTTTATAGATAATAGTATTGAGATAACGTTCTTAGTTGCTAATAAATCCGTTAAACATAATAATGGAGTGATTACAAGTTATGGGCAACGTGCTTATCCAACAGTACTTAGTCAAGTTATCCTTACAGAAGTTATTTCATATAGTAGCCCAAGTTTTCGTATAACAAATTTTGACCAGGTTAGAGAATCTGATTTATTAAGGTTTTACAGAATAGACACTCCTAAAGAAAATTCAACTTCACAAGTATTACCTAACAGTTACTTTGAATTCAACCTCAATGATATGGGTATAGACTATTCAGGAGATTTAGAATTTATAGAGCAATAAGACAAAAAAAAGAGAAGCTTTGCTTCTCTTTTTTTGTCTTTATCTTTTAACTTCCTAAATACACGATTACTCCTGCAATAAGGATATACAACAAGGCAAAACCAACTGCTTTTTTAAGGATAATCCCTTCTTTGCCTTGTTCTCCACAAGCTGTCGTAGCAACAGCAATACTTTGTGGAGAAATAATCTTTCCTCCTGTTGCACCCGTTGTATTAGCCGCTGCTAACCAACCTTTATCAGCCCCAACCTTATCAGCTACTGTAGCCTGCAACTTACCAAACAGAATGTTAGATGAAGTATCACTACCTGTAAGAAAGGTACCTAATGCTCCTATCGCTGGAGCAAAGAAAGGATAGAATGCTCCTGTCGCTGTAGCTAAAGCCAATCCTAAAACGGTAATCATACCAGAGAAATCCATTAACGTGGATAAAGCAATTAAACAACATACAGTAATAACAGTCTTTTTTAATTGTACCGCTGTTTTGCTTAGTAAAGCAAACAGACCTCCTAGTGATATTCCCTGAATCAGTCCTCCTATTAATGAACTTATAAAAATTAACACACCTGTATCTGTCAACCAATATATTCCTACTGTACGAATATCTCCTGCTATAGAGAAAGTAAAGTTCGTTTGGAATATTGTCCAATTAGACTTCATCATAGAAGCAAAAGGAAATAAAGGACTCGTTAATAACACCAGCAATAGTATCAATCCATATACACTCCAGGCTTGAAAGATTTGCTGAACACTAAATTTCAGTTGTTCTTGTTTATCTTGTTTTCGCGAAGTTAGCTTTCCAAATAAAATAATAGTCGTTATAGATGCTATACTGCCTAGTATAGCAGGTGTCTCTGCTCCAATATATACTGCTGCATAATACTGAACAGCCAAGGTCACACTTCCGACTAATAAACTCAACACAATATTCTTAGGTAGTGCTTTTACAGATCGATCCGTTAGCATGACTATTAGAAATGGAACTAAGTACATCAGCAGCGCTAGTTGCCATACTGTATAAGCACTAATAGTGGTAATCTGCTCGGCCATATCTACTTCTCTTGCTAAAACAATCACAGGGATACCCACAGCTCCAAAAGCAGTAGGAACACTATTAGCAATCAAACTCACTACAGCCGAAAACATAGGTTTAAAACCTAAGCTTATCAAAATAGCTGCCGGTATGGCTACTGCTGTTCCAAAACCAGCCATCCCTTCTAATAATCCTCCGAATCCCCACGTAAGAAGTAATACTTGTACTGGCTTATCCTTAGAAATAGCAGAGAATTGCTGTTTGATAATTTCTATTTTTTGAGATTCCACTTGTACATTATAACTATAGATAGCCATAAGAATGATTATCAAAATAGGAAATACAGCCTTAAGTATACCAAAAACTAGAGATAAACCCACATCTTCTGCACTTAAAGAAAACCCTAAATAAGCAATCATTATTGTAATTACAAGAGTGATTAAAGCACTTTTTTCTCCTGCTATCTTTAGAAAACCCAATAAGACAATTAATAACACTACTGGTGTTGCAGCTAATAGAATCTGCAAAATAGAAATTGATTCTAACATTTTATTCTTTTTTCTTTAATTTCTTTCCTAAAGATAAGAGGTATATTCTTTTTATCATACTTATTTTGGATATAATTCTTCTTTTATTCAACTATCTTATAAAAGTAAATATTCTATATTATACTCTTCTAGTAGATAACTTTTTTAAAGAGTTCTGAATTAGTTTTAGTATTTTTGACAACTTATATACAGAGATAAAAAATCTATATGAAAAAACTAATATTGGCAGCAGTATTTCTAAGCTTAGGGAGTTTTGTTTTCAGCGCTTGCGAGAAAGACGATATCTGTGGTGCAGACGAGCCTACTACACCTAACTTTCTAATTGAATTCTACAATTTTGAGGATCAAGGAATCGCTAAGAATGACTTAGTTGAAGCTTTTGTAGCAGGTAGAGAAAAAGATGTTATTAAAAGTAAAGCAAACAAATTATTGATTCCACTTCGACTAGATAATCAGGAGTCTGAATGGATCCTAAAATCAATAAGACGAACTCAGAATCAGACGGACACCCTTTATGATACATTGACATTTAAATATAAGATCAATACGAAGTATCTGAATAAAGCTTGTGGATATGTATCTACATTCTCCTTAAATCAAGATGGTACTTCTCCTATGCTAAATGGAGAATCTCAACAAACGAGTGGTAACTGGATTAAACATTATACAACAGAAACAAATGAAATTCAAGATAGCGAACAAGCACACTTCAAGATTTATTATTAATTGTGGTTTACTACTATTAGCTTTCTCTTCATTTGCACAAGAGAATGATTCTAAAGAAATAAAGAAACCCGCTCCGCTTACTGATGTTGTGGAAGAATCACCTCATTACTATCCACAGAGATACGGACTACGAGTAGGTGTTGATTTGTTTAGAATCACACGTTCATTCTATGACAATACATATCAAGGTTTTGAAGTAGTTGGGGATTATCGCCTTACCAAAAATTGGTATGCAGCAGCAGAAATAGGTCATGATAAAATGGATAGAAACGAAAGTAGTTATGGCTTTACAACCAATGGTAACTACATTCGTATAGGAGGTAATTATAACCTATACGAAAACTGGCTAGATAGAGAAGATATGATCTATGTCGGTTTTAGATATGGTTTTGCGACATTTTCTCAAACTCTTAATTGGTACCAATCTTATACTACAGATCCTTATTTTCCTAAAGAAAGAATAGAAGTAGATCGAAAACAGAGTGGCCTAAGCGCTCATTGGGTAGAGTTTGTAGCAGGTATTAAGACCCGTGTATTTAGTAACGTTTTTATGGGATTCACCATGAGACTAAACGGACTTGTATCACAGACACAACCTGACGATTTTGAAAACCTATATATTCCAGGATATAACAAAAAACACAGTGGTAGTATCGGTGTAGGATTTAATTATACCATCTCTTACTTATTTCCACTGTATAAATCTAAAAAGGATAAGTTTGTGATCCCTACTGAAGAAGAAGCTAAGTTTGACTTAGAGGGGAATGCAATAGAACAAGCTGAAGACTTAAAAATGATTGAAAATAATAAAAAGAAGAAGAAATAAGCTTCTTTTAAAAGGTATATAATAAAGCCCCGATCTTCGTCGGGGCTTTATTTTTTATAGTCTGTTAAATAATTTCGGATAATTAGTCACTAAGCCGTCCACATCTACTTCAATGGTAGATTCAAAATCACTCCACAAGTTTTTATAATGGTATGTGGTCTCAGACAATCTTTCGTAACGCTGCACTACTCTAGTAAAACGCTCCTCTATAGGATTGATATACAGCACTGCAATCTCCTTAGACTCTCCTATCGCTAAGTTAAGTCTATTAATAGGCAATGCATTAGTAAAAGGTGTCACAGAAATATCTATATCTAAACAATCGTGTAGCTCTGGATGCTCTTGTTCATCTATAATCCACTGATTATTTAACTTATACCCATGTATAGTATAGTGCTTATGCCCTACCTTACAAGTGATATCAAAGAATCTAGTCTCCCATCTCTGATCTACTACTACTTGATATTCGGCACCATATACCTGATTATTTTTGTTTCCTACTAATTCACCTTTACTGTGAATCGTTTCCCCTTTATCAATCAGGACACATTTTTCAATCGATAAATTATCGACACCTGTCCAGACTATATTTTTCTCCATACTATTGAAGTTTAATTGCTACTGTACCTATAAAAGTTGGTAAATAATGATCTACTACAAAGCGAGGATGTGGCTGAAATGCCTCTTCATATTCTTTAATTAAAAAACCCGCCTGTAGCTGTCCTCCTATTAAATCTTGAAGGCTATGTCCGAAGACGAAAGCCTCCTCTTTATTTCTTTTTCCTTCTATCTGAACTGGAGTCATATCTGTCAAGTCCGCATAAGGAATCTTATACATCGGCTTCACAATTCCTTCTGTTGCGTACTTAGGATCTCTATCGTGTATAAATATAACTGGATTATAAAAGCTACTGATTAGTCGTCCTCCATTGTCCAACACGCGATAACACTCTCTCCAAATCTTCGTCACATCACTTACATAATGATTAGAAATAGGATGAACAATAATATCAAAACTATTGTCTGCGAACATCTCTAGGTTTGTCATATCCCCTTCTACAGTAGTAAGGTCAAGACCGTCTCTCAGCGCCACTTGCTTATCTTTATTAAGTTGCTCAGTAGATAGGTCTAACACAGTCACTTTACCTCCTATAGCCGCTAAAATAGGTGCTTGCTGTCCTCCAGCTGATGCTAGACATAATACACGCTTCCCTTTTACCTCTCCTAACCATTGTTTATCTATTGGAGTAGGTAATACATATAGTTTCCACTCTCCCTCTTTAGCTTTTGCTACTGTCTCTGCACTTACAGGCATAGACCATTGCTGATTAGCTAAAGCCTGTTTATCCCAAGACTTCTTATTGTGTTCTAAATACTCTTTACTCTTCGTCATAATTTGCTATTATTAAATTAGACCTCCTTGCTTTAAATATTGATCAAACAATATTCCGCATACTTTAGCATCACTAAGAGCATCGTGGTGATTCAATGCAAGATTATACTTCTCAGCCAAAGAAGCTAACCCTTTTTTATACAATCGATAAGTACAATGCTTCTCGTACTCAGGCACAGCTAAGTTATAATACTCTAATGTCTTCTCTAAGACTGGAAAGTCAAAGCCAAAGCCATTATGCGCAACTACATCTTGGAATTGTATAAAGGGTAATATCTTATGCCAAACTTCTTCGAATGTGGGCGCATACTGTGTATCTTCTGGTGTGATACCGTGTACGTCAATAAATTTACTCCAATAAACATTCTGAGGAGGTTGTACAAGAATGTTTAAGGAATCTACTATTAGTCCGTTCTCAAATACAACTAAACCTACTTGGCAAATACTATTGCGCTGTGGTTGAGCAGTTTCGAAATCTATAGCTGTAAATTTATTCATCGAAGTATTGTAATCATAATAGCTAAGGTAGCATATTTTGATGATAAACCATTAATATACTTGCAAAAAACATCACTTTGCTAAGTTTTTTAGCTAACTTTTTAGGTTTGATCTATTAAATTATAATCCACATATAGACATAAAAAAACGACTATAGTGTATATAGTCGTTCTTTATCAAAATATTTATCGTATCTTACTATTATTAAACCATTTACTATGATGAATAAGCACCTTATTACCTATACAATTATATTTAGTATCATTGGTCTAAGTATTTTTTCTATTTACAAAAAGACTCAGAATCAAGCATTTATTAATCAATTTATTTCCACACATAGTGCATCTATAAAAGAGATTAATTATTTTGACTTAGGGCTATATACCTCTCTTAAACTAAGAGATCATCATGGCAACCAAGTAGACTTCTCTTGCTGTTTTGCTGATTTTGAAAAGCTTACACATGCAGCAACAGCACATTTACTTAAAGAATAACTTGAATTACTTTATCTTTTTCTGAATAACTTCTAACCACGTTTTTCTATCATTGACCACAAATACACATCGGTCTGTGGCAGTCTGTACTTCTATTCCATTATTAAGCAACCACATCACTCTACAAGGCTTAATCGTCTTAATATCTTCAAAAGGAATACGCACCGTACTCTTCTGTATATTAAACTTATGAGAGTGAAACACTAAGGTATCTTCTGTCAAACCTAACTTACCTCCTAAGGCCTCTTTCCCTAAGAACATATTAGCTACTCCGTATACTTCTAGCTCTTCTCCTTCTGCTAATGGTATCTGTAGCTTTAGCTCTACTCTCTTTGTCAAGGTCTTAATAGCGTAATACATCAATACAGAAAGTACAATACTATACACCAACCCTTTTAAAAGATAATTCTCCCAACTTTTAATAGCTCCATCGAATAACCAATCAAAAAGAAGCATTATCAACACATATACTGTAAAGAAGAAAGCTAGTATTGTTATCTTATCACTATTACTTATACCTATTGTATCACTTCCTATTTTCATAACTTACTTTTTTTCGAATACTAAAGGTAATGAATATATTAAAGCTTTAACATTAATACCTCAACTAATATCTATAGTAAATATACAATATAAACAAAATTTGTATCCCTACTAAGGCATAAAACATCCATAGACCAGGAAGTAACGCTAAAGGGTTAAAACGAAGTGTTGTCAATTGTTGTAACAAGGTAGAAGGCCCATTACCTAATTTAGCATTTGAAAGGACGTAGTTTGTCGTTTTTCGTTGTACCATACCCGCTACATGATTATCTTCATTAAGTGCTATTAGCTCTCTCTGTATTGCTTCTTTATCAGGTTGGCTTCCAAACAGTGTAGGCTTTTTCTGATGTAGATATTCCATCAACTGAGCCACGTAATTGGTAATAAATACACTTCCTTGCTTCTCCCATAATAAAGAGATTGCCTTCTGAATAGCATATTTATTAGCTACATAGAAATAGGCGATAATCATCACGACTTGTAGAAGAAAAATGATAATCACAGAATAGTTTATATCACTAAAAAAAGCTGTGAAGTTATCCCAAAAGCCTTGTGCTTCACTCCCTTTTCTCAACTGATAGATTTTACTCATCGAATAGAAGAATATCCACAGAGACAAAAATACGCCTACTGCCATCATGCCTATCCATCGAATCAAACATATAAACACGATTCTAAATGACTTAAGGCCTTGTTTTCCTACTGCTACTCCTTTATCTAATACCTTCTTCATTTTTTTATTTAAAAGTACTGAGTATTCCCTAAAAGACAAAAAATAATTAGTGTTGAAACTAAAAAAGGCTACCTGATTACTCAGATAGCCTTTATATGTGGTTATGTGTTCACTCTTAAGTAAGCATTCCACCATCTACATTAATCACTTGACCAGTGATATATGCAGACATATCAGAACCTAAGAATACACAAGTATTTGCGATATCTTCTGGAGTACCTCCACGTTTTAATGGAATAGCATCTCTCCATCCTTTTACTACATCTTCAGGAAGTTTACCAGTCATCTCTGTTTCGATAAATCCAGGAGCAACAACGTTACAACGGATATTACGAGAACCTAACTCTAATGCAATAGATTTAGAGAATCCGATAACTCCTGCTTTAGAAGCAGCATAGTTCGCTTGTCCAGCGTTTCCTTTTACTCCTACTACAGAACTCATATTGATAATAGATCCTTTTCTGTTTTTAAGCATTGTACGTTGTACAGCTTTCGTCATATTAAATACAGACTTCAAGTTCACTTCGATTACTGCATCAAAATCAGCTTCAGACATTCTCATTAATAAGTTGTCTTTAGTAATACCTGCGTTATTAACTAAAATATCAATGTTTCCGAATTCTTTTAAAATCTCTTCTACCAATTGTTCTGCTGCTGTATATTCAGCTGCATTTGATTGATATCCTTTTGCCTTAACACCTAAAGCTGTTAATTCTTGTTCTAATTCTACAGCTGCTTGAGCAGAAGAACTATATGTGAATGCAACACTTGCTCCTTGCTGAGCATATGCTAAAGCTACTCCTCTACCGATACCTCTTGTAGCACCAGTAATGATAGCGATTTTACCTTCTAATAATTTCATGTGTAAATCCAATTTTTGTATTTGAACCGAGGGCAAATATAAACATTTTGTATTTCCTTAAACCTCTTTTAATTGCGTTTGTGTGTTTTTTCTTCCAAAAACCATGTAAATCAGGGTAATAATTAACAAAGCAAAGAAATAATATGAATACTGCATAAGATCTAAGTAGTCTATCTTACCATTAGTGAAACTCAACAAGATTAATATCTGAGCTCCATAAGGTAAAATCCCCTGTACAATACAGGCAAAAATATCCAAGATAGAAGCTACACGTGGTTTGTCTAAGTTATACTCTGTCGTAATGTCTTTAGCTAAATTACCTGCTACTAATATAGACACTGTATTATTGGCTAGACAGACTGCTATAGCAGAGACTAATCCAGCTATACCATACTCAGCACTCTTAGGTGACTTCATGAACTTTTTCATCTTCGTTAATAACCACTGAATACCCCCTTGGTCTTCTACCATTCTCGCTAACCCACCTGTCAACATAGACAACAAGAAGATCTCATTCATTGACAAGAAACCTTCATACGTCAGATTAGCTAACCCTAAGATATCAAAATTGCTCTGAACCAGACCAATAATACCTGCCATTAGAATACTGATAAACAGGGCAACAAATACTTGTACCCCCACTAAAGCTAATACGATAATTAAAATATAAGGTAATACAACCCAGAAGTTACTCGTATCTCCTAATTCTAATGCTACATCAGCACTTGCACTCTTAGAAAAAAACAATATTAGTATCGTCAATAATGCTGCTGGTAGGGCTAGTTTAAAGTTAGCTCTAAACTTGTCTTTCATTTCACAACCTATAGTCTGTGTCGCTGTAATGGTAGTATCTGAGATAATAGATAAATTATCACCAAACATCGCCCCCCCTAATAGAGCTCCACATAACAGTCCCATAGATGTACCTGACTTCTCTGCCAGCCCCACTACGATAGGCCCTAAGGCTACCACTGTACCTACAGAGGTACCGATAGATAAAGATAAGAAACAAGCAATTATAAATATACCTATAGCGAGATAATCAATGGGTACAAGGCTAAGACCGATATTAACCATTGTATCTACTCCTCCTATTACCTTAGTGATGACTGCAAAGGCTCCTGCTAACAGATAAATAATACACATCGTGATGATTTTACTGTCTCCACATCCTTGAATAAGCGAAATCACCTTATCATTCATCGGTGTTTTATAGAATATAAGAAATGCGGATACAATACCCACGAATATAGCGATAGGTGACGGTATTTTATAGAAATCTCCTAATAGGATTCCAGCTCCTAAAAAGATGCCTATAAAAATAAAAAAGGGAATAAAAGTGTAAAACTTGTTCTCTGACATACTGTAAATTAAATAATTGAATGATTACAAATTACTTGCCAGACGTGGTAGAAATAAAACTTACTTGTGAAGTAAACAACATTTTTTCCATTTCTGGCTTATCGATTGCAGCACCTTGCTTGTTGTTGCAGGTTGCTATCCTTCAGAGTTTCTCTCTAAGGAATTCTTGATAATTGAAAAGCAAAGATAGTTTTTTTTAATTCTAAATACAAAAAACACCTTCTTTTTTATATGCTAATAGATTATTTCCTATCGTTTTTATTTCAACAGTAGTTTCTATCTGTTTGTATTTATTTGATTTTTTATAGTCTTTAAACTTCTAAATCTTTAACCTATTTTATTTCAAAATAGAAGATTACTATTTTTTCTTGTTTTTTTATACAAACTACATTATTTCAACCTATTATACAATAAACATTCAGTAAAAGTTATTTATACCCATTCTAAATAAACCTCTATATATTAACTTTACTATCTCAGAACACAATATCAAAAAGAAATATGAAAATTGTAAAAACTCCATTGCTATTACTATTAGCAGTATCTTATTCCTCTATTGCACAGGAAGTCAATATGATGCCAAAAGAACAAAAGAATGAACTGGATGAAATAGTAGTATCAACCACACGATTACCTGAGATCAAAAAAAATACGTCAAGCTCAGTGATCGTTATCACCCAAAAAGAAATAGAGAGCTATGCTCAACTCAACCCTGATATGTCTATTATACTAGGATTAGCAGTTCCATCAATTGGACTGAGCTCTAATACGACCAGTAATAGAAGTCAGACCCTAAGAGGTCGTCAGATATTAGTACTAATAGATGGTGTACCTCAGAGTACTCCTCTGCGTAATACTGATAGAGATTTACGTACCATTAGCCCTTATGGTATCGAACGCATTGAGGTGATAGAAGGTGCGACTTCTCTATATGGAAGTGATGGTGCTGGTGGAATCGTAAACTTCATCACAAAGAAAAGCACCCAAAACAAGATTTTTAGCGGTAGTACTTCTGTAGCCCTTACAGATGCCTTTATCTCTAAAGGTAAAAATACGAATGGTTATAAACTTAATCAACAGTTTAGTGGAAAGTATAAAAGTTTTGATTACTTAATCAATGGAGGACTCATTAAGTCGGGGCGCTCTGTTGATGGTGAAGGAGAGTTTATCTCGCCTCGTTACGGTTTAGGAGAAGTGACAACACAGAACTTATTAGCGAAAGTAGGTTTTGATCTTAATGAGAACAACCGTATTGAGGCAATGTACAACTTCTATAGCGCACTACAAGATACAGACTTAATTGCTAAAGGTGGTAAGTATTTAGATAGTCCTCAAATAGGTGTCATCGGTACAAAAGACCCTGCTGCTGAAAATGAAGGTACAAAGTACAATCACAATGCTTATCTGAAATTCACAAGTAAAGAGATATTGCCTAACACAGATTTAGAAGCTTCTGCTTTTGGTCAAAAGATATATACCTTATTTGATTACAGAACTCATAATCCGAAATCTCCTCGCTGGGAAGAAACAGGAGGTCAAGCAACAATCAAAGCTGAGAAATTAGGTGCCAGAGTGAGTATTCTTTCTAAAATAGACTTCTCTGATAATATCAGAACCAATTATATCGTAGGTGGTGATTTCTTATTTGACAAGACAAGTCAACCTTTAGTAGATGGAAGATTATGGGTTCCTGAGTTAAAAGCGTATAATAGCGCTGCCTATTTACAGACTCGTACAGTATTCTATAACAACTTAACTTTAAAGGCAGGGGTTAGATATGATGATATTAATGTAAAAGTACCTGATTATAAAACCATTCCTTTAAAGAAAGACCAAGAGTGGTTAGCCATCAAAGGGGGGAACTTAGACTATAATAAAGTTTCCTTTAACGCTGCTTTGTCTTATAACATTGTGAATGAATTTAATCCTTATGTATCTTTTTCACAAGGACTTTCTATCTATGACTTAGGCCGTATCCTAAGAGATGCAAAGAGTGATGTAGTTTCTAAGATAGCCACTGACCCAGTGGTGACGAATAACTACGAGGTAGGTTTTAGTAGTAAAATAGCGAACAATTGGAACTTCAGAGCTGCCTACTTCTGGTCTATCGCCAAATTAGGAAGTGATTTACAGGCTGGTGAAGGTGGTTTCTGGCAAGTAGTCCGAAGTCCACAGCGAATTAATGGTATAGAGCTTGCCTTTGATGGTAAACCTATTGACTGGGTTACTGTAGGTGGTAGTTATTCAAGCTATGAAGGAAAGATGAAATCTGATGGAAGTAATAGTTATGATACGTATATGAGCGGTCTTAATATAGCTGCTCCTAAGTTAAGTCTATTTACTACCGTTACTCCTATTAAGAACTTATGGATAAATCTATACTACACGCATACATCTAAACGCAATCGTTTTGAACCTCAACCCAACAAGGCTGGTGTCTTAGCATATAAAGAAGGCGAAGGTAAAGTCTCTCCTATTGATTTGTTTAATTTCCATACAAATTATCAGTATAACAAGAATATACAGTTATCACTTGGTATAGAGAATTTATTTAACAAGACATACTATACTAGTTCATCTATGCTTGTAGCGAGAGACGCAGAATATGCAAGAGGTAATGGAAGATACTACACTTTATCACTGACGTTTAACTATTAAATCTAAAAGATATAAAGTATTATTTCAAACTTTATACCTTTTAATAATTTCTTTTCCTATAACTTGTAAGGATAATGGTACCACTATCCTAATTGAGAATTCTTAGATCAATCATTAATCAATACTAACAAAAAACACTACGATAAATTGATCTTTAAAACTAAAGAAGATGAAATTAAAAGCTTATACTTTGATATCACTTCCTTCTTTGGAAAAGGTTTCTAATAAATCAAATATTACTAATAAAAGCTCCTAAAAGGAGCTTTTATTAGTAAATAACTATACCAACAGAAACAACAGAAATACTTAAAATTCTAAATATCGATTAATTATCATTACTTTTATATCAAAATTACTTATGAAATCATCTAAAAAGAAGCTTGTTTTTATTGTACTGATTGTTCTAATTCCCGTCATCACTTTTGGAATATGGGTAAATTATAGACTAAACTTGTATCAGAAAGACAATAATATGTCCGAAACGCTTTCACCTTTAATTAAAAGCACCTTAGACAGTGATAAAACTTTAAATGATTATCCCTATGAACAAGGAGCTCCTGATTGGCAAAACAACTATTTAGTATTGATGTGTAATAAAAATCTCTACAATATTGAATACAATAGCGTTCTGAATGAGCAACTCAATACTGATAATAATTATCCTGGTGATCAAGTCAAGGGAGTCATTATTCTTGAACCTTTTGAAATAGAACACGGAGAATATGTTCGTAAAAGCAATGTCAAAACTAAAAGAGCAATACAGCGAAACTACGTATTACACTACTTTGATTTTGAAACACAACAGACGATTGTGAGAGATACTTTATATGGTGATGAGCCGAGCTCTTCGATTAGCCAAACAGCTAGTGGAATGTTTGACTATCCTACTGATAAAGAAATCACCTCATCTATAAAAAACATAATTAATCAATAACAAAAACAGCACCTTGAAGGTGCTGTTTTATGTTTTACTTATATTAATACTTCAAGTTCCTCTGAATATCAGCATTCTTATTCAATGCATTTTTATACTCTGTCTTTAATTGACTAACAAGATCTTTAACGCTAAGTACTTTATCAATACCAGCCGTTCCATGCCCCGCAGACCAGATGTCTTTCCATGCTTTTGCATGTTCCCCTGTTAGTTTAGAAAAGTCCTCCTCTTTCTTCTCAGACAAATCAATACCCGCCTTTTCTATACTCGGCTTTAAGAAATTAGCATTCACTCCAGATACTCCATCTGTATACATAATGTCATCAATACCTGAATCCACGATCATCTGTTTATATTCGTCTACTGCTAAGCATTCATTAGTTGCTATAAAACGAGTTCCCATATAAGCCAAGTCTGCTCCCATAGTTTGAGCTGCTAATACATCACTTCCTGTATCTATACTTCCTGCTAACAGCACTGCTCCTTTAAAAAAGCTTTTTACCTCAGCTAATAAAGCAAAAGGACTTGCAGTACCTGCATGACCTCCAGCTCCTGCAGCTACACAGATTAATCCATCTACACCCGCTTCTGCTGCTTTCTCAGCATGTCTTTTCTTCACAATATCATGGAATACTAACCCTCCATAACTATGTACTGCATCTACAAGATCCTTCACCGCTCCAAGTGAAGTAATCACTAAAGGTACTTTATACTTCACACACAATTGTAAATCAGGCATCACACGTGGGTTGGTCTTATTCACGATTAAGTTCACCCCAAATGGAGCAGGCTTAATACCTGTCTCTTTCTCAAAGGCTGCTAATTCTGTTGTTACCTCAACTAACATCTTCTCAAAATCCTCTGAACTTCTTCCATTCAAAGCAGGGAATGTACCTACAATTCCATTTTTACAACACTCGATTACTAGTCTTGTTCCAGAAACGATAAACATCGGGGATACTACAATCGGTAATGTTAGGCTATTTTTAAATTCTTGTATAGTCATATAATAATATATTTAGTTAGATAATAGACACTATAAAGTACTAACGTAAGATAAGTCAAATAATTGATTGTAGAAAAGTAATTTTGCTCTCTCTCCGTAGAATAATATCAATTGTAAGACTTATCACATTTTTTTTAATATTTTACAAATTAGGGCTTAATCCTCTCATAATTCCACTACAATCTGTTAAGTCTACATTTTTTTATTTCTTTTTTAAAAACAACTAACTTATTCTTATTAAACATTTAAGCCTTCTGAGTAGCCGTATTTAATGCTATAACAAGGCACTCCTGCTTATTTAGTTTGAATTCACACACATTTTGTACTACTTTTGAAATGCAAAAAAACAAAACATTACAATGAAAAAATTATTGCTTTCAGCTGCTCTTGTTGTAGCGGTAGCTTTTACTGCTCAAGCACAAAAAGGACCAAAAAACGCATTAGGTTTGCGTTTTGGAGGAAACCACGGTTTAGGTACAGAGATCTCTTACCAAAGAGACTTATCTAAAAACAACCGTTTAGAATTAGATCTTGGTTGGAGAAACAACAACGACTTTGATGCTGTAAAACTTACAGGTATTTATCAATGGGTTTGGAATATTGAAGGAAACTTCGATTGGTATGCTGGTGTAGGAGCTGCAGTAGGTACATGGAACTCTAGCTACTACGAAGGAAAAAGAAAACACTCTGATAGTGGAGCATTCGGACTAATCACAGGTACTGTAGGGGTAGAATACACTTTCCCTGAGTTTCCAATACAAGTAGCCTTAGACTTACGTCCAGAGATCTACTTAAATGACAGTTACCGCGATGGTATCTATGCAGACTTCGGTATTGCAGTACGTTACAAATTCTAATTACTTTTTTTGCACCTGAAAACGATTTAAAATACAAAGCCACCCATGAGGTGGCTTTACTTTTTTTATTGAATAGCTTGGAGAGCTTTAATCATTTGCTCTAGCTTCACTATCTTTTTTGAATTCATCTTTTTATTCCAATACATATTCACTCCGGCCCAAATCCCTAATACAGCATAATATCCTGCTAATACAATATAATACCCTACCGATATTGCAGTATCTACCATGTCTATAAATGGATAAGAGTATATAGCTATCCCAACTATAAAAAGCAAAATATATACATTCATCCATACTTTAGACAATTGTAATTGTTGTTTCTTTTCTTTTGTCAACAATACAATATAATCACTTGTAGTCTGTGTTAATATAGAGCCTGGTATTAAACCATTTAAGCGATAATAACTCGTCATAAACATTGTCATTGCTAAAACACAAATTATACTCCCTAATACTACCCAAATAGATCCATAGAACACTGTTCCTTTTAATAGTACATTAATCCCGATAATCCATCCTATAGAAAACACACCTATTATAGCTAGAGCCCAATTCATCTTTACTTTCTTTAAACGATAGGTATCTATAGACTGATAAACTTCCTTAATATCGCTGTGTTCTACTCTCGGAATAGCCCAAAGCTGTTCTAAATTTACTTGATTACTTTCCATAGTTATTGAGTTTTTGATATAGTTCTTCTTTAATACGATGTACTCTAGTACGCACATTAGCATGTGTAAGTCCTGTCACATCAGCAATCTGTTTTTGATCCACCCCCTCCAGCGTTAAGGAAATAATGATTCTATTCATCTCACTTAATTCACTAATAGCTTGATAGAGTTTTTGAGTATTGGTTTCTTTGTACTCCTCCTCTACACTCTTACTCTGCCTTATCTTGTTTTCATCAGGCATGACTTTTTTACTTCGTTCTATCTGTCTTAAACAGATATTTACAGCGATCCGGTATATCCACGTACCATAGCCTGAATCAGCTCTAAACTTGGGCAACTGATTCCACACATTGACAAAGGTCTCTTGTGCTATATCTTTAGCCCAATCCGCATCATTAACATATCCTAATGCCAATCGATAAATTCGCTGCCAATATTGTTCATAGAGCGACTCAAATAATTCTTTATACTTACTCATGTGTTTTGATTGGCTTTGTAATTTAGATACACAGTATGGAGATATGTTACAAGAGAATGAAATATTAATCTTTCTATAATTGATTCTTTATCAAAAAACCTTCCCTAGTGTAAATTTAGTTCAGATATACAACGATAACAAAAAAAGTGTAAATTTATAATACGATATTAATTAACAACAAGTTAACCAACTATAAACTGGTAATATGGACAATAATAACAAATCAGAAAGGTTAAAGAGAGTTAACTATAAACTTGAGAATTTACTTAGAGAAGTTGACTTGTTTATTGATTATCTAACAGAAGAAGAATCATCTAACATTCCTCAATGGCAACAAAACATTGTACTTGATCGCATAGAGAACTCAACAGAATTCGTAGATGCCTTCGAAATGTTAGCTCAGTTAAAAAATGAATAAAAAAAGCATAGATTACTTATAACCTATGCTTAAAATATTTTAAATCTGATTTCTTCACTTCTAATGAATATACTTTCTCTCTAAGTATATTTAATTGTCTTAAATACTCTGATTCACTCGTTTGTTCTATATATCGAATCAAGTGATCAATTAGGGTTAACGCTTTACCTCTGTACTTTACCACTTCTCCTACAGGATGATATACCTGGCTCTTTAAATAAAGCTCTAGATTAAACTTGACCATTTCCTCCTTCGTGATATTAGGAAAGTCTTCTTCTGCTCTTACTAGTGTACTTAATATATCCTCTACTCTAAAGCGAATACCCCGCTCACATAATACCTTAAGCGCTAAAAACTCTTCTTGCTGTACAAAATATAAAGCTAGAGGTTCATTAAACTCCTCATAGCTATACCAGCCTCCATGAGCACAAGAGATAAGCTCCTTATATCGCTTAGCCTCTTTCCACTGCGCGATTATAATATCTCTTATTTCATCGTGTTTTCTTATTTTCTCCTCTTGTTCTTCTGGCGTAATCTCTAAAGCATTATAATGATATTGGAGACCAAGTTGTTTATAATGCTTCTCTATCTCTTTAGTTAATTTTGTGTAACTCATTATTTAATCAAATAGAATATCCTGTAATTCTATACACAAAAATAAGTTTTAGAATTTATAATTCTAATTTATAGTATATTTTATCTCTATAAAAACTACTCCTCACTTCTTAACTCTCCTATCTCTGTCACTAACTTCGGATAGTGTAACTGTAATTCTCTACCACTATAAGGTTCTCTACTCCAACTAACATCTGCCATGTCATAGTGAACTACATCAGGGTATAACTCGTCTACCGTATCTGTTACGAAACTAGAATCTTCCATTCCATACTTAGCATCATAAGCAGAGTCAGTCACATAGATCAACCCCTCTCCCCAAGTATCCCCAATATCAAATGTGTATTTACCACTTACAAATGCATTAATATCTGATAGTATATCATAGTAGAACTCTTTTCCTCTTAATATTAACCAACAGCGAAAATAGATAAACCCATCAGTAGAAATAGAATCGTCAAAATCGTATTCTCCATCTTCTACTTCAAAACTGTTTTCTAATATAATACTCAACTCTGCTATTTCTACTTTATTCAGTTCATTGATCTTTTTGCGCATAGTCAATTCAAAGAGAATCATCTCCTCTGGTTCTAACTCTGTCAATAAATCTATTAATTCATCGATATGTTCATCGATATCATAATCCTCCCAACTAGTGCTTGTGTCCGCTTTCGTTATCAATTCCCAAAAGAATTGTTCGTTTAAATCTATATTCATATCTACTTGTCCTTACTTCTACTAAGATACAAGTTTATTTGTCTTGTTTTTCTTGATATATCCTAAAAAAATCCCCCTTGACATCACACACTGTCAAGGGGGAAAAATAAATAATCCGACTTATTTAGATTTTATTCTACTCAGAGTTTCTTGAGATATATTTAAGTAAGAAGCAACTATCTTATTGGGTAGTCGCTGTACGATAAGGGGATTTAACTTGAGTAGTTCATTATATCGCTCTGCTGCATCCATGGTAACCATAGCGTGTAATCTATTGGTATTATTGATATAAGCGAATTCTAAATATTGCCTGTAGAACTTCTCCCATTTTGGTACTAATTCTAACAAATTGTAAAAATCAGCGTGGGTAATAGAATACACTTCACTTATCTCTAAAGCTTGTAAATATTCGGATGATGCAGAACTATTAATAAAACTCACTAAGGCTGTAGCAAATTGATTTTCAAAAGCAAAGAATCTCGTAGCATCTTGCCCTGCCTCATTAATATAAAATATACGCAAACACCCTTTACACACAAAGTAAAGCTTCTGAATACTCGCTCCAGCAGATGTAAGCTGCTCTCCCTTTTTAAATTTCTCATAGTGAAAAAAAGAGAGTATCACATCTAGCTCCTGATTATTTAATTCAACTCTATCTTGTATATAATCTATTAGTTGCTTCATTACTCATTATTTTTCTGTAACAAAAGTACGGTAATATACTAAGTCTGCTATACTTAACACCATCATTTTGTGTTCTTTTGCAAACTCTACTACCTCAGGTAATCTAGCCATTGTACCATCGTCATTCATTAATTCGCATAATACCGCTTGAGGAGGTAAACCTGCTAATTTCATTAAATCAATCGCTCCTTCTGTATGTCCATTGCGCTCTAGTACTCCTCCATTTTTTGCTCTTAAAGGAAAGATATGTCCTGGACGTGCTAGATCAGCTGGTTTAGCATTCTTATCACTTGCTGCTCTTACAGTAGTTAATCGGTCTGCAGCAGATAGTCCTGTAGTTACCCCTTCTGCAGCTTCTATAGTTACTGTAAAAGGTGTTTGGAATCTAGAGCTATTTTCTGTCACCATATAAGGAAGCTCTAATTCGTCTGCCTTATCATTAGTCAGACATAGACAGATAACTCCACTACAGTAGCGAATCATCATCGCCATATCCTGTTCTGACATCAGATGTGCTGAGAAGATGATATCTCCTTCATTCTCTCTATCTTGATCGTCTAATAGTAGAACACCTTTACCGCTCTTTAAAAAACTCAATGCTTGATTTACTCTTTCTTGACTGTCCCAACCAAATTGATTTAGGGCATTTTCTAATGTATTCATATATTATTCTTTTATTAATCGCTCTGCGTATTTACGTGCTCGAGGAATAATTAGAAAGGCTGACGCATATGCCACTGGCAACATTACACTCCATGCTTTTAAAAACATAAAAAACCATCCGTCTCCAAAACCATAATTTCTAATTAACCCTACAAAGGCCATTATAAGGGTCATCGGAATAACCACAAATAATGTGTTCACATACTTATAATACTTAGTTTTTATTCTTTTATTTTTTATTTATTGATGAGACAAAGTTCTTCTTCCTACCCTTAAAAAACATTGACGTAAGTCAAAAAATAAAACCAATTAAAAAATCCCAGTACACACTCAAAAAATAAAACCACTGCCTAAACAGTGGTTTTATTACACAACCTATACTTGTGAGAGTCTAAATCACATAATATGTATAATCTTATATCAGGTTGGCGGTATCTTTTTTGAACTATAATTATTAGCTTTTCCGACTTTATCTCTTGAGAGACACTAATAATATGATCTTTTGGTTCAGCAAATATCAACTGTCTACAATCCTAAAACATTGACATAAGTCAATAAAACGACTTTCAAAAAAATAAAGCCACCGCGTACGCAGTGGCTCTATTACACAACCTAATTTTATAAATGTTTTACGTTTAATCTTGATGCAAAGTCTGAGATATTTTTTCTAAATTTAAGCTATTAGCCATAGCAGAAAAGATATCGTAATACGTACTTTTATTCTCATACAAGTCCTCGTGTTTACCATTCTCTACCACTCTTCCCTTTTCCATAACCACGATATCATGCGCATCGATAATCTGAGAGATACTGTGTGAGACGATAATCACTGTTCTGTTTTCCTTAATCGCATCCAGACTTTTCTTGATTTGTTCTGTAGCAATCGCATCTAAACTGGCAGTAGGCTCGTCTAAAAATATAATAGCGGGATCTTTTAAAAACAAACGAGCGATAGCGATACGCTGTTGCTGTCCACCTGAGAGTAAGCGAGCATCAGACTCATACCCCTGAGGCAACTCAGTAATCTGCTCGTGGATATACGCTTTCTGAGCAGCTAATTCCACCTCTTCCATCGTAGCATGCGGATTTCCATAGCGGATATTCTCAGCAATACTCCCTTGAAAGATATGATTCTTTTGCAGTACCAGCCCTATGTGTTTACGCAATTCCTTAGTATCGTATTCTCTTAGATCTACACCATCTAAGAAGATTTGCCCTGATGTAGGTGCATAAAACTTATCCAGTAAGTTAATCACCGTACTCTTACCAGCCCCACTAAGCCCTACTAATGCAGTAGTCTTATTGGGTTCTATTACCATAGACACCTCTTTCAAAGCATTTGTCCCGTTTGGATAGTCAAAAGAGACATTCTTTATCTCTATCTTACCTTTTATTTCTGTAGGCACATAAGTACCTGTGGTTTCTACCTCGTGCTCAGCCTCAATGATTTCAAAGAAACTCTCTGAGTAAATCATGGCATCATTTACATCGTCATAAATACGGTGAAGTTGTCTGATAGGCGCTGTCACGTTATTGAATAACAGAACGTGAAACATAATCGCCCCCACAGTCATATCACCTTTTAATACGAAATAGGCTGTCATCAGAATAATCACCACAAGCCCAAACTGTTCAATGAACCCCTTTACAGCATCAAATACAAAACTCATACGTCTTGTTTGCAATTGATTCTCTGTCATATCATATTGAATTGCTTCATGCTTTTCGGCTTCTAAAGGTTCTCTGACGAACGACTTAATTACCGTAATAGAATTGATTAAAGAGATAATCCCATTGTTTTTATTTTCTCTAAAGCTACGCATTTTTCGTCTAAACCCTTTTAGCTTACTCGCCTGTAACTGACTGACATAAAAGTACAAAGGAATCATAGCAGTACTAACCAGTCCCACATAGACATTAGCAGTATAAATAAACACTAATGCCACAATAGCATTGGCAAAAAGTGGTAATATATCGATAAAGAAATTCTGTATCAGACGAGTAATACTCCCTATCCCTTGGTCAATACGAGTTTGCAATTTTCCACTGTCATTCTCATCAGAGGTATAAAACGCCATGCGATACGTCAATATCTTGGTCACAATCAATTGAGAAATATCTCTTGAGACATAAATACGCAATTTCTCTCCGAAAAACTTCTGCCCAAACTGTATAAAAGCATTGATTATTTCTTTTGCGATTAACACCACACTACTAAACAAAAGCATCTTATATCCCCAAGCCAAGTCTTGTACCCCAGTAACTACCTCATTTAAAGTATCCACCATATGGCGAATAATCAAAGCGTTTACCTGAACGGCAAAAGAGCCCACTGCCGTCAATACTAAAGTTCCTATTATTAACCTTTTATAAGGCATTACAAAAGGTTTTATCTGTTTAAGTATTTTTATCAAATTCATGCTGCAAAGATAGAATTGTTCTAAATAGAAAGTATTGATTTAGGTCAATAAATTCTTAAATTTCCTTAGTGAGATAAAATAGCAGTTCCGTAATTTAATATTTTCTCTATTAAGTTATACCGTAATATTCTAAAATATTTACTAATAAATAGTGATTTTATTTAAAATAATTAAACTAATTTTACCATAAATTTAAATATAATTTTATGAAAAAAATTACTTTATCACTTATTGCTGTATTAGCAATTAGTTTAACTGCAAACGCACAAAAACCAGATGTGAAAATCGGGGCTAAAACTGGTTTAAACGTTTCTAACCTTACTAACTCTGATGGACTATCATCACGTACAAGTATGCATGTAGGTGCAGTAGCAGAGATCTTCATCACAGAAAAATTTTCTGTTCAACCTGAGTTGTTATACTCTGCACAAGGAGCTAAGTCTGATTTCGCAATTGACGGAAATGGCAATTTTGACTTCGGAAAAACGACTTTAAAACTAGACTATATTACAATCCCTGTAATGGCAAAGTATTACATAGTTAAAGGGCTAAACATACAAGCTGGACCACAATTTGCATTTAACGTAAACGCAAAAGTTGATAGTGAGGATGTCAAAGACGAAATAAAAGGATTCGAATTTGGTGTAAACTTTGGTGCTGGTTATGAATTGCCAATGGGTATATTCTTTGATGCTCGCTATAATGTAGGAGTAACTGATTTTGCTAAAAAAATTGATGGTGTACAGCTTAAATCTAAAAATGGTGTATTCCAATTATCTGTAGGGTATAAATTCTAATCCTATTAAAACATAACGATAAAGGTTCTTATCACGTGATAAGAACCTTTATTTTTGTATCTTGTCGATATGTAATGTTCTTCAATATATATTTCTAGCTTTTCTACGTAATGTATTATCAATATTTGATTTATATCATTTTCACTTCCTTTACTTATTACAACTAGTCTTTTTTACTGTTCGCATAATGAACCTAAGTTTAAGACAAAAAACAAGTAAGAATACGCTCAACCCTAATAAAATCAAGGCTCCGAATGGTGTTGCTTTACTCCTCTTGAGGTATTGTTGCTGTATTCTTCCCAAAACAAGGCTTTTTGGAAACAAAACAGCACCAATTATGCTCTAACACTGCATGGACAAAGAGATAGGAAGAAAGTAACTTAAAGAAACGACTGGTATAAGTACGCGAATAGCGATTTTTAAAACACCTGAAGAAATGGTGTTTTTTATTATTAAAAACAAATTACATTTACTTTGTTTTATATCATTTTGACTGAGACAGACACCTCTTAGAGTGCTGATATAAAGAAGAATCTTATACGAAGATACAAAAAAATTAATAATAGTAATAAAGCACTTGCTTTACGCCTTATTTTTCTTTCCCTTTATGATCTGATTAGTAATAGTTGTCAACTGTAGTTAGAAGCTTTACTTTTGTAATACTGAATTAAGTAGATAAAAAATGTTGAATGTTGAACAAGTAAACCTCGCTGCTGATACCTCTTTCCGTATCGTCGATTTAGAAGAAGTGAATTTGACTTCTATCTTTCACTTACATCGACATGATTATTTTGAGGTTATTTGGTTTGAAAATATAGATAATAACACCTTTCACACAGTTGATTTTATCGATCTTAAGATCAATAAGAATGATATCCTTATTCTTACGCCTAACCAGATACACGCATTTAAAAATACAAAATTAAAAGGGTATGTCTTACAATTCTCTAAAGACTATTTTATTGACCTATTAGGAGCTTCACACCCCTACAGTTTCTCGATTCATCACTTTCACTTTAATGCCCAACAAGAAGTGATACTCCCCATTCGTTTATTAATCAAGCTTCTATTAACAGAGTATAACACTACTAATCGAAATGAGTTAATAACCTTATACCTTAAGGCACTGTTAAGGCACCTTAGCGAATTACAAAACAGAAAAACAGTATATGTAGATGAAGCAGAAAAAGAAATTGTAAATAAGGTGTTTAAACTAGTAGATACTAACTATAGACAAAAAAAAGAAATTACTATTCTACACAGATCAACTCAATATCAATCAGCGCTCGCTTAATGCCTTAGTAATGAAACACACAGGAGTGAGTCTGAAACAGTTTATCTATAATCGCACAGCCTTAGAGGCTAAACGAATGCTTTATACCAATAATTTATTAGTTAAAGAAATTGCTTATGAATTAGGGTTTAAAGACATCTCACATTTCAACAAGTTCTTTAGTAAGCAAGTAGGTCAAACACCTCTAGATTTTAGAAAATCTCACCAAAGCCAATTTAGACAATAACTAAGCCCTTTTTGACAATTTTATTGACTGTGCAATTCCTAGTTTTGGGCTCAAAATATTTGGATATAATGAGTTTAAAAAATTTACTTGCCTTATTGCTATTGTCTATTTGCGCCTTTATTACAGTCAGTACAGAGTTTACCCCATTAGGGATTATGTCTACTATGTCTAGCGATCTTCAAGCCCAAGAAAGTCAAATCGGATTCAGTGTTACGATATACGCCTGGGTCGGAACAGCTGTAGCACTTATCACCCCTCTCTTATTTGGTCGTATCAACAGAAAGATATTTCTCACTTTAATACTAATGCTCATCGGTTTTGCCAACTTCATTACAGCTATGAGTGAATCGATTATGACGTTATACATTGCGCGATTTATAGGGGGTTTTGCTAATGGCGCCTTCTTATCATTACTTGCAGTGACAGCATGCCTATTGGTTCAAAACAACATTAGAGCTAAAGCTACTGCCATTGTATTTTTAGGAGTTTCTTTTGCCAGTTCATTCTGTGTACCTATCGTTAATATCCTAAATAATTACTTCCATTGGAGAGAAATCTATACAGGATTAAGCATTGTGGCTATCTGTAGTGCAGCTGGGCTTCTCCTACTAATCCCTGCGATAAAAGAGCCTGTTTCTACAAAAAGCAAGCAACACCTTTTTCATTCCTTTCGCCAGCCTAATATACTGGCTTTGTTAATCATCGCTAGCTGTACTATCACAGCACACTTTACTATCTATTCATTTATACAACCTTGGCTAAGCAATACACTTCACTTAGGCGAAGCGAGTATTTCTATGCTTTTACTCTGTTTTGGACTAGCAGGATTTATTAGTAATATGTTACTTACGAAATATATCGATACATACTTGAGAAACATTATTATGTACGCCATACAGACTATAGCGACAGTCCTACTCCTGTTTATATTATACAACTTCATCTCTTTAGAACTAATACTTTATATTCTCTTTTTTGTTTGGGGAGCTAGTATCTCTAGTCTGATTGTTTGTTTTCAAGCATTCGTAATTCAGTTAGCAACTGATCACGTAGAGAATGCAGTGGCTATATATGTCTCTATTTTTAACACCTCGATAGGTCTAGGCGCGCTATTAGGCAGCTTTTTGATTCAGCACATCGGCATTTATCTTACGATGGGAATCTGCTGTGGTATATTATTTATTGCTTTTATAGCATTCAGAAAAAGATTTATAATGCTCTCTAAAATTTGATTAAAACAAAAAATAAGTACTAATAAATCATCCTTGTACTACCATAAAAAAAGCTAAAACAAGGTGTTTTAGCTTTTTTTATATCATTCCCAATACCTCATATACCATCAGTACCCCTGGTACCTGTATTGGTTCTTTCTTATATTCTTCTAAGCTGAAATACTTCACAGCCCCTATCTCATTGGTCGCTTCTATCCGCTCACCATTCAGCTCATACGCATAACAGTCTTGTTGCATCATGATATTAAGCTTCTCTCCATAAGCAGGAGCAGTGATATGATGAAAAAAAGTCAGTCTATCTACATCTAATATTAGATTTAACTCCTCTTCTATCTCTCGGATAAGAGCAGTCCTGCTTCCCTCTCCTTCATCAATTTTGCCTCCTGGTAGATACCAAGCCTTTTTATTGTTGCTATATGCCAGTAATAGCTTATTGTTGTCTACCACTACAAGCCCTGCTGTATCAAGGTTTACCCAACTTTCTTCTACGACAGGTAGGTGATACACTTTCATCATACGACCAGGTACACTGGTTAAAACCTGCTTTACACATACCCCTCCCATTTTCTCATAAAAGATATTTGCATTAGGCTCTGCATATACCTCTATATACTTATATCCCCTAGACTTAGCTATCGCTTTAATATGAGAGATGATCACTCGTCCATACCCTTTATTGATATGTACAGGCAATAACCAAAAATGGTCTATACGCAAGTAAGGTCCTTTATCTTCTAATTCGAAAAAGCCAATATATTCATCTGCACAAAAACATTTAAAAAGCTCTCCTTTTCTAAAATTAATATCTGTGATTGTTAGATCATCTGTCCACATCGACATATATTCTTCTCTATATCCCCAATATCTCTTTGAAGTTAATGCTGTCTCTGTTAGTAATTCACAATCTGCTACTGTAGCATTTTGGTATGAAATAGTCATTTTATAGTAATTGTTACAAGATAGTCAAATGTAATATTTATGACTTTAAAATCCCGTTTATTCTTTTTTATTTACAACAAAGCCCCCTATTAATCCAATGATATAACTTAACAGTCAAACTCTTATAAAAATATATAAAACAATTTTTCCTTTTAAAATGCAATATAAGGATAATCTTGTTTATCAAATCCTTACTTAAGATATTCAATGACAATACATTTGTAAAAAACAGTAAATCAATAGGTACAGTAAATATAGCATCAAATACATTTTCATAATATCAGCTATAAACTGAAAATTCTATTTCTATACAAAAACAACGCAACCGTTTATCATAAAAAAACAGCCCTTTGTGTATATATTATGTAAATCTGTCAATATCAATAAAGAAAATATTTCAAATAATTAACTTTTTATTTAATTTTGTCTTTCAATATAAAAAAAATGACAATGAAAAAAATCATGCAATTAATTACTTGTGCTCTTATGTTTGTAGGAGTTACTTCTTTTGCTCAAGGGATTTCTCCAATTCACGTAGGGATTAAAGCTGGAGCTAACTTCACTAACATTTCTACTGATCTAAAAGATTACAGTAGTAAAACAGCTACAGGTTATGGATTAGGTGCTATGGCTAGATTTGATATCAAAAAAACGTATATCCAAACTGAACTTTTCTTCTCTGAGAAAAACTCTAAGTTCGAAGGTGATCATGGTTCTTTTGACGTAAAAGCAAAACAAATTGAGATTCCAGTAGTAATTGGACATAAGTTTATAAACTTACCATTAGTTAGCGTAAGAGGGTTTGCAGGTGGAGTTTATACAAATACTTTTGACGATAAATTCTCAGGAAGCAAAATTAATGAGACTGTAAAATTTGACAACTTTGACAAAAACAATATCGGTTACCGCTTAGGTGTTGGTGTTGATGTATTTAAGTTCACTCTTGACGTTTCTTATGACGGAAGCTTCAGCAAAACAAATAAAGAAATTGGTTCTAAACCAAACACTTGGATGGTATCTTTAGGATTCTTCTTCATTTAATAGAACTCTATTTTATACAATATAAGGAGTTGTACTAGTGTACAACTCTTTTTTTGTGCAATAATATTAGATACACTTTAAAAAATTGTTATTTTTGTCCTATGCAAAAGACAATAAACATTTTAAACAAAAGGGCTAAGTTCGAATACGAAATACTAGATAAATATACTGCTGGTATTGTATTAACTGGAACTGAAATTAAGTCTATACGTTTAGGTAAAGCAAATATCGCTGAAAGCTTTTGTGAGTTTCAAGGACACGAATTATTCGTTATCAATAGTCAGATAGAAGAATACGCATATAGTAAACACTTTAATCACAAAGCTAAAACAGAGAGAAAACTTCTTTTAAACAAAAAAGAATTAAAATCTCTACTAAAAGATGTTCAGAATAAAGGTCTGACCATCATCCCGCTTAGACTATTCATAAACGATAAAGGTAGAGCAAAACTGGATATCGCTCTAGCTCGTGGTAAGAAGAACTATGACAAGAGAGAAACAATCAAAGACCGCGACAATAAACGCGACCTAGATAGACTTAAAAAATCGTATTAAATTAATTACTAATTACGATATACTGTATATAAACACCCATTTCGGGTGTTTTTTTGTTTTTTTAGTTTGGGAGTAAAGTATTACGCTCGTAGCATTACGGATATTGTTTGTGGACCAGGATTATGACCAGGAAATTCTAACTGATCAACCAGGAGTAAGAAGGGCTATTACGCCCGTACCACTGTCTATATAGATTATAGATGTAGTTTGTATATGCTCAACAAAATCACAAAAAAACAAACTAATTCTTATTCTCCAGCATGGGTACGAACTTAAAGTCTCCATGTTCGTATTTTTCAAACTGTTTTTCGTTGATTCTAATTAATTCTGTCATGATTTGCTTCTCCTCACCAATAGGAATAATCAGTCTTCCCCCTATTTTGATTTGCCCTAATAAAGCCTGTGGAATGAAAGGAGCACCGGCAGTTACAATAATAGCATCAAAAGGAGCATAATTAGGCAGTCCTTTATACCCATCTCCAAAAGTAGTTAATCTAGGTCTTATCCCTAACTTTGGCAATAATGCTGCCGTCTTCTTATACAGTTCATTCTGTCTCTCGATACTGTATACTCTAGCCCCCATGGCTACTAGTACAGCGGTCTGATACCCACTACCTGTACCGATCTCTAAGATCTTATCCTCTTTCTTTACTTGTAATAGTTGAGACTGAAAAGCTACAGTATAGGGGTGCGAAATAGTCTGACCAGCTCCTATAGGGAAAGCCTTATCTTGATATGCAAAATCCTCGAAACTAGAATCTAAAAATAGGTGACGCGGTACTCTCTTGATAGCATCTAAAACATTAGTATCAATAATTCCTTTTTGCTTAAGCACTTCAACCAACTGGTTTCTAAGACCTTGATGTTTTGCAGAATCTCTCACGTTTAAATTATTATTTCCCACAAAATAACTAATATTTTCTAACAAAAGCAATCCGTATAAGCCCTGAGAATACAATTGAACAAAACTTTAAGGAGGTTTATTGAAAGTTTAAACAAATAAATTATATTTTTGTTTTCAAAATATAGTTTTATGCTTAAAGTTGGAGTATTGGGAGCAGGCCACCTAGGTAAAATTCACCTACGCTTACTTAACCAATCTGAAAAATATGAACTAGTAGGATTTTACGATCCTTTTAAAGAGAATGCTGAAAAAGTAGCAGCAGAATTTGGCTATAGAAAATTTGATACTATAGAAGAATTAATTCAGGCAGTAGATGTAGTAGATATCGTTACTCCTACCCTTTCTCACTTTGACTGTGCTAAACAAGCTATTGAAGCTGGTAAGCATGTATTCTTAGAAAAACCGATCACGACAACTATCGAAGAAGCTGAGGCGATTATCGCATTAGCTACTAAATATAATGTGCTAGGACAAGTAGGTCACGTAGAGCGTTTTAATCCAGCATTTATCGCCGTGCGTCCAAAGATAGAAAATCCTATGTTTATCGAAACTCACCGTCTAGCTGAGTTTAACCCTAGAGGAACAGATGTACCTGTGGTACTAGATTTGATGATTCACGATTTAGATGCTATCTTAAGTGTAGTTAAATCTCCGGTGAAACACGTAAGTGCTAGTGGAGTGGCTGTACTGAGTGAATCACCAGATATCTCTAATGCTCGTGTAGAGTTTGAAAACGGATGTGTAGCAAATATCACTGCTAGTCGTATCTCAATGAAGAATATGCGTAAATCGCGCTTCTTCCAACGCGATGCTTATATCTCAGTAGATTACTTAGAGAAGACGTGTGAAGTAGTAAAAATGAAAGAAGCTCCCGAAGTACCAGGTGACTTTGATCTGATTCTTCAAAACGCAGAAGGAGTTAAAAAACAAATTTACTACGACAATCCAGAAGTATTAGCTAATAATGCTATCTTAGACGAGTTAGAGACATTCCATGACGCGATAGTAAATAAAACGACTCCTATCGTAACACTAGATGATGGTACTAAAGCCCTGCGCTTAGCTTATCAAATCATCGAAGCAATGGAGAAAAAATAAAATTAACATCAAAAAATATAAATTAACCATTATGAAAAAAATTGCTGTTATCGGAGCTGGAACAATGGGAAATGGTATTGCACATACATTTGCTCAAAAAGGTTTCACAGTTCTTTTAATTGATATATCAGAGGCTGCTATCGAAAGAGGAATGAATACGATTATTAAAAATCTAGATCGTATGATTGCAAAAGGAAGCATCACTGAAGCTGACAAAAAAGCAACTATCGAAAACATCATTACTTATACAGATATTAAAGATGGCGTAGCTAATGCTGACTTAGTAGTAGAAGCTGCTACTGAGAATGTAGAGTTAAAACTAAATATTTTTAGACAACTAAGTGAAGTATGTGACGAGAATGTAATATTAGCATCTAATACTTCTTCTATCTCTATTACAAAAATCGCTTCTGTGGTGAAGAATCCTGAACGCGTAATCGGTATGCACTTTATGAATCCTGTGCCTATCATGAAGTTAGTAGAAATCATCAGAGGATACAACACGAGTGATGAGGTGACTAAAGCAATTATGGATATGTCTAAAACATTAGACAAAGTTCCTACTGAGGTAAATGATTACCCTGGATTCGTAGCGAACCGTATCTTAATGCCGATGATCAATGAGGCTATCGAAACACTTTATAACGGTGTAGCTGGTGTAGAAGAAATCGATACTGTGATGAAGTTAGGTATGGCTCACCCTATGGGACCATTACAACTAGCTGACTTTATCGGATTAGATGTATGTCTTTCTATTCTTAACGTTATGTATGACGGATTTAAAAATCCTAAGTATGCTCCATGTCCACTATTAGTAAATATGGTAATGGCTGGTAAATTAGGAGTTAAATCAGGAGAAGGATTCTACGACTATAGCGAAAGCAAAAAGGCAGAAAAAGTAGCAAAGATGTTCGCTTAATCCTCCAGTGTTATTGTAAACTAGTAAATACTAATAAAAGACAACCAAACTAAACTTTGGTTGTCTTTGATATTTTTGAAACCATACTATAATGGCTAAAATAATTCCTTTTAAAGGCTTGCGCCCTACCCGAGATAAAGTAAGCTTAGTAAGCTGTAGATCATTTGAAGACTACAATGCTGTTGAGATTGCCTATCTTTTAGACTACAACCCTTTCTCTTTTTTGCACGTATTAAACCCTGCTTATGTAAATCCTTCTAAGGTTACTTATGACAAGCGTTATAAAATGGTCGCAGCGAAGTTAAACGACTTCAAAAAAGAAGGTATTCTGATTACAGAAGATAAACCTATTTATTATCTATATCAAATCAGTACAAAAAGTTGGAGTTTTACAGGTATTGTGGCAGGAACTTCTATAGATGACTACCAGAGTAATGTAATCAAAAAGCATGAGGACACCTTAGAGTTTCGTGTAAGACTATTTAAGGAGTATTTATATCACAGTAAATTCAATACTGAACCCGTACTGATGATGTATCCTGATCAAGAGCATATAGAACAGTGGATTATCAATAAAAAACACGAAAAACCATTGTATGACTTTAGTACTGTAACTAGAGAACGACATACAATCTGGAAAATAGATGAAGATAAAGATATTCAATGGTTAACTGAGCAGTTCGAAAATATTCAAGAGCTATATATCGCTGATGGACATCACCGTTTTGCTTCAGCAGAACTATTACAAGCAGAACACTCTAACGGAATACCTGCTCATAATAATACAGTGATGACATATTTAATCGCTGAAAACAATATTAAAATTTATGAGTTTAATCGCATTATACACGATTTAAACAATCATACCAAAGAAGAATTCTTAAAACTGTTACAAGAAAAGTTTCACGTGGTCAATAAAGAACAACAACTTTGGAAACCGACTAAGAAAATGGAGTTCGGGATGTACTTAGATGGAGACTTCTATTCCTTAACACTAAAAGATATCAAACAAACAGACTGCATCTTACAACAGCTAGATGCACAAATACTATACGATGAAGTGCTACACCCTATATTAGGACTAGACGACTTGAGAAATGATGCTCGTATAGACTATGTTCCTGGTAATGAATCAATCGTTACAATCAAAGAACTAGTAGATGATGGTGAATACGAAGTGGGATTTATGCTTTATCCTACAAATGTAAGTGAGATCAAACAGGTGGCAGATAACGATCTTATCATGCCTCCAAAAAGCACATATATAGAGCCTAAATTTATGAATGGTCTCTTTATATACGAAATTTAAAAAGATAAAAATTATGTCAATTACAGAGAATTTAAAACACGTTAAGAACACATTACCTGCTCATGTTACTCTTGTTGCCGTTTCTAAAACAAAACCTAATGAGGATATTGTAGAAGCTTATGAGGCAGGGCAACGTGTATTTGGTGAAAATAAGATTCAGGAAATGACTGACAAATATGAAGCTCTTCCTAAAGATATCCAATGGCACATGATCGGGCATGTACAGCGCAATAAAGTGAAATACATGGCTCCCTTTGTCTCTCTTATCCATGGAGTAGATAGCTTCAGACTATTACAAGAAATAGACAAACAAGCGAAGCGAAACAATCGCGTTATTGAATGTCTATTACAGATATACATCGCTGAGGAGGATACTAAGTTTGGTTTAGACGAGGCTGAATTATTAGAAATTCTTTCGAGTGAGGAATTTACTGGTCTTAAGAACATTAAAGTTGTTGGTTTAATGGGTATGGCTACTTTTACTGATAATCAAACACAAGTAAAGAAAGAATTTACACAACTAAGTAATATATTTGCAATGTGTAAAGAGAAATACGGCACAAAAGATAACCTGGATTTAAACATTGTCTCTATGGGGATGAGTAACGATTATCCGTTAGCAATAGAATGTGGAAGTACGATGGTTAGAATAGGTAGTAATATCTTCGGTAGTCGTAATTATTAATTTATTAAAAGGACAAGTTGTACGCAGTTTTAGATATAGAAACAACTGGTGGGCAGTTTAATGAAGAAGGAATCACCGAAATTGCTATATATCGATTTGATGGTAATCAGATTGTAGATCAGTTTATTAGTTTAGTTAATCCAGAAATGGAGATACAACCTTTCGTAGTAAAACTTACGGGAATCAATAATGCTATGCTACGGCTAGCTCCGAAGTTCTATGAAATAGCTAAACGCATTATAGAAATAACGGAAAACTGTGTGATCGTAGCTCATAATGCCGAATTTGATTACCGAGTACTGCGCAATGAGTTTAAAAGACTCGGCTATGAATACAGTCGTAATACATTGTGTACAGTAGAACTATCACAAAAGCTACTTCCGGATATGCCTTCTTATAGCTTAGGAAAATTAGTCCGATCACTTGGCATACCTATTGCGGATAGACATCGTGCTAATGGAGATGCTATGGCAACAGAAAAGTTATTTGAGTTACTTCTTACTAAGGATAAGGAAAAGACAATCTTAACCTCTATGATAAAGTCAGATATCAAGACGGGGATTAACCCCAAGTTTTTGGATATTGTCGATACTCTACCTTCTACTGTGGGGATCTATTATATCCTTGACAAAGAAGGTAATATAATTTTTATTGGCAAGAGCAAAAATATTAGAAAGAAAGTCTTACAACACTTTACAAGTAACTCGCCTACATTTAAAAAAATACAACAAGAAACTTATACTGTTACTTTTGAAAAAACAGGTACCGAACTCATCGCACTCCTAAAAGAAGCTGAAGAAATTAATACCAATAAACCAAAGTACAATAAAGTCAGTAAGAAGAGTGTATTCCCCTACTCTATTTATTTAAAGACTAACTTAGAGGGATATCTATATTTATCTATCGAAAAGACAGATGGTAGAAAACGAAATCTAATGGCGTTTACATCGCCTAATGAAGCTAGAAAATTCTTACATAAGATATTTCATGGTCAACAAGAGTTACCTTATGTAGAATTTATATATGAAAAAAAATCAACTAAAATAACAGCAGATAATTTCTTCACTAACTTTATCGCGACAAGAGAAGAGTTCAATGCCAATATACTTGAACTATTTAAACCTTATGATATTGATAAAGATCGTGTCCTTATAGTAGATAAAGGTCGTAAAGTAGATGAGAAGAGTGCTGTTGCTTTAGAAAAAGGGAAGCTTAATGGATATTGCTTCTATAACTTAAACCACCAAATCAACGCCCCAGAACGAATAGCAGCCAATTTAACGCCAATTTTATTTAATAGAAACAATAGAAATATCATTCTTAATTATCTAAATAAGAAGATCGGTTACAAATTAATTCACTACTAAAAACAGTTTTTGTGAGACGCAGATTAAAAAACAAATGGGATATCCTACAGCAGAAGATTTACATCATTATTTATGGTTCAAATACTTTTGCAGGTAAATTATTTGATATCGTACTACTAGCAGTTATTCTGATGAGTGTACTTCTAGTGATGCTTGAATCGATAGAGAGTTATGATATGAAACACCACACAGGTCTAGTGATCTGTGAGTGGATTATTACCGTATTTTTCACCTTAGAGTATATCCTTAGAATTCTTTGTAATAAGAAACCGCTTAAGTACATCTTTAGCTTTTATGGAATAGTAGATCTTATATCTATTTTACCGATGTATCTATCGTTCTTTATTCCTGGTTCTAGAGCACTTACTGTTGTAAGGGCACTGCGTTTACTTCGCTTATTTGGTATATTAAACCTTGTTCCATACATTGGACAACAATCACACTTAAAACTAGCTCTTAAGTCTAGTAGAACAAAAATTATAGTATTTGTGTACTTCGTTCTCGTGATGTCTATCTTATTAGGTGCGTTAATGTATGTGATCGAAAGTAAAGAAAGTGGCTTTACGAGTATACCTAGAAGTATCTACTGGTGTATCGTAACACTTACCACTGTGGGGTATGGAGATATCGCTCCACAGACTCCACTAGGTCAAATGATAGCCTCTTTCATTATGATTATGGGTTACGGTATTATCGCCGTTCCTACAGGTATTGTGACAGCAGAGTTCTCTAATATCAAACGCAATAGATTAGATGCCAAGAGAAGAAGAAACTGTTCTACATGTACTACTACCATCTATGATGATGATGCAAACTACTGCTATAATTGCGGTCAAAAATTAGGAGATGTCTACGAAAAATAACAATTATCTTATTGTTGTCATTGGCCCTACAGCGATTGGAAAAACAGCTTTAGGAATCAAACTTGCACAACATTTTAATACCAATATAATATCATGTGATAGCCGCCAATTCTACAAGGAAATGGCCATAGGGACAGCTGTACCTTCTAAAGATGAACTAGCTGCCGCTCCACATCACTTTATTCAGAATATCAGCATTCACGATACCTACTCTGTAGGAGATTTTGAAAGAGACGCATTAGTTAAATTAGATCAACTTTTTGTAGATAACTTTATACAGGTCATGGTAGGTGGATCAGGGCTATTTGTCAATGCGATCCTCAATGGGCTTGATGATTTCCCTGATGTAGATCCAAGTATCAGAGAACAATTAAATCAAGACTTAGAAGAGAAAGGGCTTCCTTATTTGCAAAATATGCTAAAGGAATTGGATCCTATTCACTATGAAAAAGTAGCGATAGACAACCCACAAAGAGTAACTAGAGCTTTAGAGATCTGTATCGGTACTGGTAAGTCTTATTCTAGTTTTTTAAATATAAAACAGCACTCTCGCAACTTTACGCCTATCATAGTAGGACTTGAAGCGGATCGCGAAAAAATGTATGAACGCATTAATAAGCGAGTAGATATTATGATTAATAATGGTCTTCTGGAAGAAGCTGAAGCTTTATATCCTCACCGTGCGAATAATGCATTACAAACAGTTGGCTATCGAGAATTATTTGCGTACTTTGACAACGAATTCACATTAGAGTTCGCTATTGAGGAAATTAAAAAGAATACACGTCGATTCGCTAAACGTCAGATTACTTGGTTCAAGCGTACTCCTGATGTAATGTGGTTTGATTATATGACTGCACCAGAACAAATCTTAAAAGCTGTAGAAGATAAAATACAGTTTTAGGGAAACTGAAAACAAGGAACAACGATTTCACAAATTCACAGTTTCACAAAAAACAACAGCACAAAAACAAAAAAACCATGCCTATATCACCCAACTTTACATCTATATATACACAGAGTTTTGACATTGATTATTTTGATTGTGATATTAATGCACAACTTAAAACAGTAGATCTATGTAAGATGATACAGATGGCTTCTTCTAATCATGCAGTATTAGGAGGAATTAGTTTTTGGGATTTGCAAGAAGCGAATCAGTCGTGGGTAGTCTATAAATTTAGAGTAGAAATAGATAGAATGCCTAAATGGCAAGAGCGAATTGATATTACCACTTGGATAGAAACACTAGATGGTATTCGATCTGTACGCAACTTCGAAGTACACTGTAACGGAGAGTTGATTGCAAGTGCTAGCTCGATGTGGGTAATCATGAATACAGTAAGACGTCGTCCTGAAGTGATGGCTATCACTCATGATCACTTTACTAAACATGAAGATAAAAAAAGTATTAAAGGAGAGTTTACCACATTTGACAAAAATCCTAAGGTTAACCACCTTGTAACAGATAGTGTGAAATACTCTGATTTAGACATGGTCAATCACGTAACTAATATCAAGTACCTTGAATGGGTTATTAATGCCTTGAAAGCTAAAGATACAGCTCCTACTGACATCTCTGTGATAGATATGCACTTTAATAAAGAGCTTAGATTTAATCAGCAATACAGCATAGCACAATCTGTTAATCAAAATAACCACTATTTAATCAATTCAGAAGAAGGCAACCTTAGCTTTCAGTGTGTAATTGAATAGGCACACTTTAGAGTACAGCGTTGTTCATACTAAAATATAAAAGGCTAATACATCTAGGCGTATTAGCCTTTGTTCTGATATTATCAAAGTATAATTATAGAATTTATCAATAGACAATTATATTATCTTTGTCGTATAAATAATTGAATACTTAATTAATCCAAAATGTCTAAACAAAAGATTGTAAAAGCTGAGCAATTTGACAAGGATATACCTATCGAGTTCTTTATGATAGAAGATAATATTGAGCTATTTAATCTTGATTATCACTATCAGTGCAACTTTTATCAGATCTATTGGTTTACTAAAGCTAATAATACTACACAGCAAGTTGACTTTAAATCTTATGAGATTACTAAGGATCAAATCTGGGTTATTTATCCTGGTCAGATGCATAATATCAACCCTACAGGAGTAGAAGGATACTTTCTATCTATTAATAAAGATTACTTTAATCGCATTATCACACAAGAATTTAAAGAACAATCTTTTAGGCTTAACCCTCCACTGTGGTTTGAGCTATCAACAGATAAGAAAGAGCTCTTTAAAGCGATAATGCTTTTATTTAGACAAGAGTGGAACACACAAAAACGCACTTTGGTATTAGAGAAATATCTAAGTATATACATCACCCATATCCAAGATCTAAAAGAACTTTCTAAAGAAAATCCACTAATAGACACTAGAGTACACAAACTCCTTGAACTCGTAGAGAAACATTATATCAATCATTACCCTATCTCATTTTATGCAGATAAAATAGCCCTATCGGTAAAGCGCATGAATGAATTAGTAGTAAAGTCCACTGAATCAACACCAAACCAACACATTCACAATAGATTACTCTTAGAGGCAAAAAGGCTAATAGGTTATTCGGAGTTAAATATCCAACAAATAGCAGAAGAATTAGGTTTTAGTGAGGTGAACTATTTCAATCGTTTCTTTAAGAAGAACAGTGGTCTTACTCCTCTAGAGTTTAGAAAACAAGTGAAAAAAGTCCAATAATACAATCCCTTTAGATAATGTTTTGATCAGATCAGCAAGCTACTTTTGCACTTGTCAAAACAAAAATATGAATAAGTTAACAAAAGCTCAGTTTATAGTTGTGATTATTTTATCATTACTATCTGCTATCGAACCTTTTAGTATAGATCTGTACTTACCTGGTTTCTTAAAGATTTCACAGACCTTTAATACAGATCTAAAAAATGTACAATTGTCCCTTTCTTTCTTTTTAGGAGGATTTGCAGCTGGACAATTATTTTGGGGGATTATCTCTGATCGTTATGGACGTAAACTACCGACCATAGCATCCCTAATTATTTTTATCCTTGCCTCAGTAGCTTGTATCTATGCTGAAACCATAGAACAATTCTGGACAGCTCGTTTTTTCCAAGCCTTTGCAGGATGTGCAGGAGTAGTGATTGCACGTGCTGTAGTGAATGAGTACTACTCTGCAGACCAGAGTATGAATGTATTCTCTCTCTTAGCCATTATCGCAGGAGTAGCACCTATAGTAGGCCCTATAGCTGGTAACTTCCTGATCAGTCACTTTGTTTGGCAATCTACCTTTGTAACTTTAGTAATCCTGGGGGTAATTTGTCTATTGGCAGTGATCTTCTTTTTACCAGAAACACGTCTTGTCACACAAAAAAAAGAAGTTAACTTAATGATTGACTTTAAAGAAATAGTAAGAAACAAAGTCTTTGTCAAATATACATTGATTGGAAGTTTAACCTATAGTATTCTAATGATTTATCTTGCTAATGCACCATACCTTATCATGGAGTATGGAGGCATGTCTTCAGATATGTTTAGTGGTATATTTGCTTTTAATGCAATTGGTTTAATCTTAGGAGCTTGGTTAGCAAACTCTGTATTATCACGTTGGTGGACAGTAGAGAAAATCGTAAAATACACTGTGTATTTTGGTATTGCTTGGACCTTAGCCTTCTTAATAATGTGCGTACTAAAAGAACCTATTGAAGCCTTATTAGTTCCGTTGTTCTTTATCGTACTAACTTTAGGAGTACTATTCCCTACAACCACTAAATTAGCATTAGCACCATTCACCACCAATAGTGGATCTGCCTCTGCTCTATTAGGAACATTACAACTGTTATTTACCTTTATCATATCAGCAGTGACTAATTTAATTCCTGCAGATATCATGACCTTGACAGCCTACTCATTACTTGCATGTCATCTGTTGTATTTAGGATGTTATCTAATTAAAGAGAAAAATACTGCTAACTAATAGCTAAATATACAAATAATAAAAGCGACTTAATATGTATGTATTAAGTCGCTTTTGTGTAATCTGATTTTATTGTTCTGATTCTAGTTGTTTTCTAAATAAAATAATCAATAGGATAAAGAAAATTAGATATGACAGATTAAAACCTGCTGATATCAGATACCTTCTAATATCTGACTGTGGTAACATGATGCGAATAGGCAATTGGAACAGGGTTAAGAACACTAGTGATAATAATCCTAGCCATCTCGGCAACTTCGTCTTACTCCTAAAATACTAGGATAGAAAACAACAGCCATCCACCTAATAAAACGATAATCGCTGTCCCCCAAGCGATATATAACACTTACTCAAATCCTCTAGCTGTCTCTAGTAAATAAGGGTGTGCTATATAAATCGCCTTAAACAGTTCGCCACTGTAGTAGAAGTCTGAGTACCTAATAGCATTAATACCAATGAGATATCAAGAAAGATGTAATGGAAAGAAAGCGCTTTCCAACTTTGTAAGGTTTATCTAAAACTTGCTTTCTTTAAGAAGGTCTTTCCACAAGATAATCATCTATTTGATACCTTCAGAAAAACCATTGACAAGAGGCATTCTAGTTTAATAACCCCTACTCATTAACGTATTACACAAGAAATGTATCAGATCATCCAACAAATCATCACTTGTCAACGCAAAAGTACTTTTAAGAAGAAGTACAGGGTATCTCCTAGTCAATGAGTGAAGTAAAATCTCAATGTCAAGTTACGGTTATGGTTACTCCTCAGTCTTTATTCTCCATAAAAAGTTTACTATATTTGTTTTTAAACTAGAGAAGAAATGGACAATTACCTAATTGGTATAGGCAAGAAATTAAAAGAAATTAGAAAGGCAAATAAGTACACTATTAACCAAGTTGCTTCTAAAGCAGAAGTTAGTAATGGGTTAATTTCAAAAATTGAGAATGGAAGAACCATTCCTTCACTACCTGTATTATTAACTATAATACAAGCTTTAGACGTAGAGATAGGGGAATTTTTTAAGACTATTCCTGTCTCAGGTAAAAGCAATTATATCCTGTGTAAAAAAGAAGACTATAACACTATAGAAAAAGAAGAGCAAGCTATTGGTTTTGAATACCGTTCTATCTTCTCAAAACAATTAAATTCTTGTGGATTCGAGACTGTGCTACTAGAGGTTAAACCTAATTCTAAGAGAGAAAAAGTAGAGACTGACGCCTTTGAATTTAAGTACATGATCTCTGGAGAGTGTACCTATATCATCGGAGAAGACGAAGTCTTAGTACAGAGTGGCGATTCCATACTCTTTGATGGTAGAATACCACACGTACCTATTAATAAAGGGTCTGAAACTTGTTTTATGTTAGTAGTTTACTTATTCTATGATAAAAACGATTAAGAAATATGATCTATGAAAAAGGGATAATACAGCTGTATTATCCCTTTCTTATTCACACACTTACTATTAGATCCACTCCTTAATATCTGTTAGTTTATCAACGATATGAGTGGGATTAGCCGTTTTTAATAATTCTTTATTTTGAGCTCCTGTAAGCACACCTACTACATAACCACAGTTAGCATTATGCCCTTCTTCTATATCAATAATCGAATCACCTGCTTTTAATACATATTTAGCATCTATTATATCAAACTGTTTCATTGCCTTATTGATCATTTCTGGCGATGGACGTCCTATTTCTACATCATCTGCCGTAATTAAAGCATCTATTGTATGCCCAACCTTCCAATCAAGTTTATTCAGCAATTTATTAGCCGTTTTACTATCATATCCTGTATTTAATACAACCTTAATACCTTTAGATTTTAATAAGTCAAAAAGAGACTGCATCCCTTCATACGTTTGTATAGGGTAAATGTTATAGGCATCCTCTAAATGTTTTTTGAAGTTCTTAAATATTAAATTTGCTTGTTGATCTATATTCTGCTCTGAGGTGCATGTCATTAAAATATCTTTGATAGCTTGTCGTTTTTCTTTTCCTGCTCCATACTGTAAAGTTTGTTCCAATGTTACTTCATAGCCCATCTCATTAATAGAGTTACAAACTGTTTTATACACTAAATTATCTTCATTCACTGTAGTTCCTGCCATATCAAAAACTACCATTTGTATTTCTTTCATAATCAATTAAAATATACTATTAATAATTTGCTTTGAATAACCCGCACTACCCGTCATTCCCTTTCCTCCGATTCCAGTAATAATATGAATGTTCTGACCTATTGTAGTATTAAATATATCCGTATTTTTACATTGAGAGTAAACTCCTGCCCATGAATCCCTAATCTGATAAGTTGGTAACTCAACTATCTTTTTAGCCTCCTGAATCATAAAATCATTTATCTCTTGTTTTATATCAAACCCTAATTTATCTATATCTTGAACATCTGCATATTCATGTGAATCGCCTATAATCACAGAGCCGTCTGTCGCTTGTTTAAACAAGATATGTACTCCCCATTTTTTTTGCAAAGAGTCTATAGGTTCACTTGTCTTAATTTTAGCAAAAGAAGGACACTCATAAAAAGCCTCATACCTTCTGATAGACCATCCTGTTAGAATAGATCCCTTTAATTCATAATTAGGTTGAGCCACTGTTTGCATCATCTGTAGCTTAGTCACCTCCATATCACTCTGCGCAAACACTATAGGAAATAAGGTCTTAAACTCTGATCCACAACATATAATTACTTTAGTTGCGATTATTTTAACTCCAGAAGCAGTTATTACTGACACTCCATTATTGTCCTCTTCACAATTTATCACTGGAGTTAAATATGAAAATTCTACTTCTAGTGCCTCTTGCATATACTGGTGTAAGCGATAAATCATAGTACGCGGCTCTACTGTCACTTCCTCTGGAAAGAATAACCCACCTATAACATAAGATTCCTTCACCCCTGGGTAACGAGATAAACATTCTTGTTTAGTTAGAAGCATAGACTCGTAACTATTTGATTGATTAATCTTGTTTAATTCTTCTAACAAGGTTAACTCTTCTTCATTAGATGCTAGATAGATAGAACCATTATTTCGCACCGAAATATCAAAGACACTTTGAATCTCTTTATAAATCTGTAAACTCTCTCTTCCATAATTTTGCCATTTTGTATCCATCCCTGAAGGCACTACTTGACCAAAGTTTCGTACAGTAGCACTCACTGGTTGTTTATCCTTTTCTACTACTAATACCTTCAACCCTTTCTGAGCAGCGTGAAAAGCATGAAAGGCTCCCAATACTCCCCCTCCTACTACGATTAAATCATATTTCATTTTTATTTTATTTTTATACAGTTACATTACTCAATTTTGTCTTTCGAATAACTTGCTTCTCGAAAAACCATATCGACACTAAGGACAGAATCAATATTGCTATCGCAGATTCTATATTTAAATTAATAAAGAATGTACTCCAATTTTGTCTAAAACCAACGAACTCTTTTATTAATAACACAGTGACACTACCTAAATATCCTAGTGAATCGGCTAAATAGAACAGAAACCCTACATTGCCATTAAATTTTAATAATGCTACTAGTCTCTCGAATACTAAACAGTGAAACAAGATGTATGGCAAATAAACCCCAATACCTGATACTACCATCCATGTTATCGCTGACACATGGCGCTCTCTAAATAGAATTGTTGTTATTAACATCATTATCGCACCGAATATCGTCAGATACATCCCTAAGTTAAAGGCCTTTCTATTATTCCTAATCAGCACACTACTCGCTGCTATAATTAATACTACGATAGCTACTGGAACTTCCGTTAGTGTAATTAATTTTGGCGCTTCTGATGTCCCTTGTTCTTCCCAAAACTCTACTACGAAATTATCTCTAAAGTCACGTACAATGGTCAATACGATGTAAATCAACACAAGGCTTAAATACCCTAAACCATTCTGTTTTAAAAACGCCATTCGTTCCTTTTTATACATTGGTTTGCGTTCAGCACGCGCCTCTACATCACTGCTAGAGGGACCTTTACACTTATTCATAATGAATGCACAACTCAAAAATATAGGGAAGAATAGCAATCCTGTCAGAAATGGCATATCATACTCACTCACATGAAAATTCTCCATTAAGATTAACCCCACACTCTTTACAAATCCAGTAGAGAAGATAAACGTCGCACTTAATGCTGCGGCTAATAATTCTGTATTTTTTCGCCCCTCTATATATGAGAAGACTATCCCGAAAATCATCCCTAGTGGAAGTCCGTTTAAAAATAGAGCTATAAACTTTAAATGCGATGGTAGAATAGCAAATAGTCCTAACATAGCTAATCCAAAAGTAGTTGCTCCAATTAACCAATACATTCTAGTACTCTTAGTCATCTCTGAGATAATTTTAATCCCAATAACTTTTGAAATCATATATCCAAAAACCTGACTAATCACTAAAATGGTTTTAGGATCTACATTACTCATCACCTCCATATCATCATACTGTCCAGCCAAAAATGATTTACGCACAGCATACATTCCTGTATAACATAAAAAGACAGAAAACAACAACAAACAAGTTTCTACTTTTTTACTATTCTTAAACTTATACAACTCCATCGTATTGTAATTTTATTATTTGTAAACAAAATTAACGGAAACAAAGTAGTCATATATTAACCAAAAGTAAACTTTTAGTTAAGTTTAAAACATCACAACATCACTAAAAACAAAGAACATATATTTGTAATAGCTTTAAAAACAATTAATACAAGTTTTTTAAATTCTTTTAAAGCAGAATCAAAGTTAGCAATATAACAACACAAATATTTACAAATAGTAAAATTATGAAACAAAAAATAGCCACCGCAATGGTCTTTGACAACCAAACTAGAAATTTTAAATCTAGAGAAGTACAGATATGCCCTTCTAACCAAGAGGAAATAATTGTTCAGGTTGCTTACACCACTATCTGTAGTAGTGACCTACACACTTACTGCGGTAGGAGATCTCTAGATGCACCTACTATATTAGGACACGAAATTATAGGCTACATCACACACCTTCCCTCGATGATTACTACCGATTATACAGGAGTCCCTGTTAAAGAGGGTGATTTAATCACATGGTGTATATATGCCTATGATTCTGAAGATGTCATGGCATTAGAAGGATACCCTCAGAAATCAGCTTCGTTATATAAATATGGTCACCATCCATTTTCTAATACAGAATTAAATGGTGGATTCGCTACACATTGTATTCTTAAGAAAGGAACAGCTATATTTAAACTCCCTAGACACCTAACATTATATGAAGCTACCCCTCTTAATTGCAGTCATGCAACTATAGCTGGGGCTATGCGATTAGCTGGTGATATAAAAGACAAGACGGTACTGGTATACGGTGCTGGTATGCTAGGATTATCTGCTATTGCTATGTCTAAAGCACAGGGGGCTAAACATATTATCGTCTGTGATGTAAATGAAAAGCGTTTATCTACAGCTACTTTATTTGGAGCGACACATACCTTTCAGAGTACTCATGACACCGAGAGCATAAAACACCAAATCTCTCATCTAAAGATTAACACAGTACTAGATACAACAGGTATTCCTACTGTTATGGAACAAGGAATAGAACTATCAGCTATCGGTGCTACTAACGTCTGGATAGGTGCTGTTTTTAATCAATCAGCTACACAAATCAATGCTGAAACCATAGTCCGCAAGCTAATAACTATAAAGGGGTTACACAATTACACCCCTGATGATTTAAAAAATGCAGTAGCTTTTTTGAGTCAGTACCACAACACTTTTCCTTTTAAAGATTTAGCTAAAAATGAATTTGCTCTCGAACAATTAGAAGAGGCTTTTGACTGCGCTAGTAAAACGCAGCAGTACAGAGTAGGAATAAAAGCTACTGTTTAAATCTATACAGCTATAGTACTATAATTCGTAACCAACACCTGTATCAATAAAAAGCCTGATTTACGTACTGTAAATCAGGCTTTTTTATAAGCGTATATAGCGTTAGATTACAACTCCCATTTTATTCCTAACATTCCTTTTACCCCATAGTACTCTACCTGTAATGGACGGTTAGAATCTCCATAGTAATACTCTAGTTTAGAATTTAATAAATTATTAGCTTCCATAAAAACCGTAAAATGCTTATTTATTTTATACGTGATATTCGCATCTAAAGAAGCATAGTCACCATAATACACATCATCTTTAGCTAATCCACTTGCACCGTGTTCTGTGATATACCTTCCTTTAAAGTTATATGCTGCACGAATATTAAAACCTCCTTTTTCATAATATAACTGAGCATTAAAGAGATGTTTAGCTTGTCGAGGCAATGTTGTGACACCATCACGTGAAGGTATTTTCATTTCTGACTTAGTAAATGTGTAATTCGCCTGTACCCCAAAACCACTTAAGAATCCTGGTAAGAAATCAAACTTCTTATTACCACTTATTTCTGCTCCTAATAACCATGCATTATCTCCATTTCGAGGCTGTGCCATCTCCACTCCCTCTATACCATTATAAGTACCTTGTTTAGTACTAACAAAAATAGGGTCTGTAATCACTTTATAAAATACCCCTCCTGATATTACATCTAAATCGCCAAAGTAGTGCTCTCCCATTAAATCAAAGTTATATGCATAAGTAGGATTCACATCTGGATTACCTCCTACGAACTGATTATCTGCCGCTAAATAGGTTCCACCTGGAGCTAAATAACCAAAATCTGGTCTAGTAAACGTTCTAGTAAAGGCAAATCTCAAATTAGTATTATCTGTCATTGTATACTTAAGATGTAACATTGGCAATAACGATAGATAACTTTTCGTGTCGCTTACTTTCTTAAGTTCTCCTTTTGTTGTTCCTTCTTCTTTCTCAAAAGCGTATCCATCTATTTTTGTATTTGTATGCGTTGCTCTAAGTCCCCCTAAGAAAGTAAGTTGACTAGTTAGATCATAAGTAACCATTCCATATACTGAAGAATGTTGCTCTCTAACCTTAAAGTTACGACCTAGTCCTCTACCCTCTTCTAATATTTCTGAGTCATTTCTCAGCAGAGATAAATCTCCATTAAAGAAGTGGTTGTTATAAAAGTTTTTCATGCCTTCTTTAGACAGTACTGGTCCAAAACTATTTCCTATACTTGTATTCATCGCTTTTAGATAATCAGAACCTCCAGGTTGAGATACCAAATATCCTTTTTCATTTTCTAACACAGGTGTACTTCCTGAACCTGACCATCCGTAAAACTCATCTGCAAATACAGCCGAACGTTCTTTATCCACGAACTTAGCTCCGAATTTCCACTTTAAGCCTGCTGTACTTTCTACTTGGTAATTTGCAGAAGCCACAATATTATCTCTTTCCTTAACCCCTACTTTATACAACTGTAGATTCGTAAACTTCATATTCTTAGGATTATCTACGAAGGTAGGATCAGCTAAGTAATCAAATACATTTCCTGTATTTAACGCTCCTCCATCTACATCCCAATACGCGCGCATTCCATTACCTCTATTCTCAAAAAGATCAGGATTAAATGCCACATTATCCTGCGTGTACATCATAGATAGGTAACTATGATTTTTCTTATCTGGGATATTTCCATAGTAAAACTCCGTTCTATAATGTCCTAAACTCCAATCAAATGCCCCTTTATTTAAGAAATGTTTTCCTCCTAATTCTGCTCCGTAAAAATCAAAGTTCAAATCATTAACGATATTCTGTAATTCTATACGTCCATTTTGCGTTTGTGCATTATACTTATCGAAGCGAATACGCCTCTTATAATGCAATTCTTTATCTAATAACTTACCATAATTAAGACGTACGAATAACTTAGAGTTTTCACTTGCATTATACTCAAATCCTGTATTAACTCCTGTAGTCTGACGTTCTCCTGTATAATCTCTTAGTTCTAAACGGTACACTCCTTCATCTCCTGACCTCCTTGCTTCATAGTTATCTGTAGCCCAATTTCTATTCCATTGAGAAAGGTTTAATATATAGCCCCACTTATCATTTTTAGAGCGATCTCCCACAGTTAGACTTCCACTATACACTCCTTTATTAGACAACTGGTTATATCCCATACCTAAAGAGGCATTTAACGTAAAATCAGCTGGTGCAGTTTTAGTAATAAAATTCACACTTCCTCCTAAGGCATCACCATCTATATCTGGTGTCAGTGCTTTAAACACCTCTACATAGCCAATAATATCAGTAGGAAAAAAGTCAAAGGCCGTTGCTCTACTCGCTCCTTCATCTGCAGCAGTAGGTAACCTATGACCATTCATTGTAGTAGAGTTCCACTCTGCTGGCAATCCTCTTACAGCCACATATCTTCCCTCTCCTTGATCTCTTTCTATAGACACCCCTGGGATACGCTGTACTGTTTCTGCAGCATTTCTATCCGGTAGTTTACCGATACCGTCAGAAGCGATTACATTCACTAAGCTAACAGAGTTCTTCTGCATATTAATAGCTTTTGCTTCACTTAGTCGTTTTGTAGAAATCACTACAATTTCGTCCAAATTCCCTCCAGAAGTTGCCATTTCAAAACTATACAGCGATTTTGGCTCCACCGAAGTCAAATCTATTGTTTCATACTTATCGCTATATCCAAAATAACGCATAACAATTTCATATTGCTTCTCTGGCAAATCTGTAAATGTGAAATATCCATCTAAATCAGTAGCTGTTGCCTTGCTCTCTCCGACAACTTCAACAACAACTCCTGGCAATGCTTCATTGCCATCTAATACTCGTCCTTTTAGCGTTCGATTTTGTGCCGTTAAAGAAAGACTGCTTAAAGCTAAAAATAGACTTAAGGTAAACTTGTAGTTCATAAAGTAGTTTATTATTGATTAAATACTTTACAAAATTGAAACATTATTTTACAAATATTAAAAATACAAGTTTAACAAAACATTACCTCCGTGAAAAAAAACAGTACAAAAACAACCTAAAAACCTAAAAAAAAGTCAAAATAAAGCTCATACATTAAATAATAGTTAACATTGTCAATAAATAAATTACTTGAATTAAAAAACAAATAGTTACTAATAGTAAAAAATATCACATTATATACTTATTATTTATCAAGTAAATTACTTAAAAAATAAAAACGTCATATCAACAAAATCTCTGACCTAATCGGATATAAAAACCCGCGTCACTTCTCCTCTGCTTTTAAAAAGAAATATGGCGTATCCCCTAGTCAATGGATGAAGTGATTATTTGGGTAATAGATTTTTAAATCTTAATTTACTTTGAATTATTAATCACACAACTTATACTATGAGAAATGTTCTAGCTATTCTATCTCTATTTTTAGGAATTAGTGTTAATGCTCAAAGCACAAAAGCACCTCTTGAAAAAAACGAGAAGTGGGCAAACTACACTACCCTTATATAGAGAACACCTTATGAGAAAAAGGCTTATTGGAAAAAAGAATACACGCTAAAAGAAGGCAAAGTAACGTCTTATAAAACCTTTTATAACGAAGATCTTAGAGCTAGTACTCAACTTGTTTATGATAAGAATGATAATATTGAGTCTAACTTCAGTTCGATTAAAAAGACTTTATGCATAATTGTAGAATGATGTTATATTAAAGTGATATAAATATATACACTTCGCTTGCACTTCTTTGAGGGTTGCTAGGAGTTTCCTTGGGCTTTCCTTGCCCAGAAGGCGTCTTTGTCGAAGAAAAGTGCAAGAAACCCTCAAGCAATCCCCTAGCAGGTCAGAACGAAATTACCTTTAGTTTAAAATACAACAACAAAAACTTACAAGTAGAGGATACTTTCTCTAAATATACTTACAATGAAAATAACTTAGTAGAAACTAATTATTCTTAAAAGTGGGAAACTTCTAACCAAAAAGAAGGTTGCTTTATAAGTATGAGTACGATGCATTAGGAAACATCATATGTAAAGAGAAAACAAGCGTTATAAAGGGAGAAACTTCAACTAGATGTAGAAGAACTAACTTATGACCAATACGGCAATATCTTAACCATCAGTAGAAGCTCTTCTCCTGAAAGAAAATATCCTATCACTATGATAGGAGGTCGTAGTCTACCTCAATTTGAAACTTTTGAATACGAATATAATGACGATCACTTATGGACTGCTAAATATTTAATAGGAAAAGACAAGAAGAGAATACTATTAGTAGAACGAGAGATAAAGTATAAAATTTATAGCAAAATCCTTGTAACTTAAAGTTACAAGGATTTTCATTTTATTCTATCAATCATTTTTATTTACTCCCTCTCTTCTATATTTTTGTATGTTCTTATAAGAAGAACGATAATATGAAAAACGATATATTTATTTGTCATAACTGCCCTATGACACGCACTATGGCAACCATAGGCACAAAATGGAAACCTATTATTATTTATGCTATAGGCTTAAAGACATTGCGTTTCGGAGAAGTATTCGCTCGTGTGGAGATAATCTCTAAAAAGGTACTTACACAGCAATTAAAAGAGCTAGTAGAAGATAAAATCGTTATGCGCCAAGAATTTGATGAAGTACCTCTACGAGTAGAATATACTTTAACTGAAAAAGGAATCGAACTCTTAAAGATATTAAATCAGCTTACGCTGTGGAATCAGAAGTATAATATCCCTGATTATCCACATGAGTAAGCATTTTATTATTTAGTTCTACCTGTAACGCTGTATGGGACAGGTATCCACTGATAGCGCTTCCCTACTTTTCGCATTCTACCAAAACCAGGAAAAGACTGATGTGCTCCTCCAATAAGGTATTCACCCTCCACCATCTTATCATAAAATGCACTGCGAACTCTTTTAGCTAGTTCTATATCTTCATCAAAATGATTAATCATAAAGGGTTCTTCGAATTGTACACTTGCCACATGTACTAAATCTCCCCAAAAGTACATAGAATGCCCATTACTACTCAATACAAATACAGTATGTCCTGGTGTGTGTCCTACTGTAGGTAAAACCTCTATAAGTGACAGTAGTTCCCCGTTATTATTTTTAAATGTTTGTATTTGTTTACTATTTGCATAGACTGTTACAACCTTCTGAACATTCTCTACTATTTTTTGTTGTTCTTTCGCTAAACCACTTCTAGCTGTATCGCTATTCATGGTTTTCATCCAATAATTATATTCTACTTCATTCACGTGAATCATAGCATTTGGATATACTATTTGATTATCCACTACTAACCCTCCTATATGGTCAACATGGATATGCGTAATCAAGATGTCTGTTATCTCTTCAGGTTTTAAACCATATTGTTTTAAAGTATTTACTAACTTACCTGCATGATCTCCAAATATCTGACCTGCACCAGTATCTATCAAGATATTCTTATTGGCATATTGTACTAAATAAGCATTTATACTAACCTCTACGGGGTTAACTAGATAGGCATTCTTAATTAAATCACTAGCTTTAACACCTTCTTTTGAATCAAAGAGTTGATCTACATCGATATCTACGCTACCATCACTTAGTGAGGTGACCTTTACATCTCCAACATTAACGCTATAGAAAGAACTCTGTGCTATTGATTTAGTTGATAATAACATCATTCCTATACCCATAAATAACATCCCTAATCGTGTGTAATTTTTCATTGTTTTACTATTAAATATTTGTTTGGACAAAACTATTATTTAATAGTTTCAAAAAGAGACTATAAATAGAATAGTGGTTACCTAGACATCACCACTTATTTTACTATCCTATTTACTTTTTCCCTACCTTGCACCTATAAAACCATCCTTATGCTTCAAGGAAATATAGAGACAGCCAATTCTTCATTTATACATGTACAGATATACGATCAACAAAACATCTTTGATCAAGCCAACTTTGGGCATCCCTATAGACCCACTCGTTCTTCCTTTCTATTTGTCAAAAAAGGAAAACTAAGAATAAGAGAACAGATTAATGAATTCGAAATCATAGAGGACTCTATCTTCCTTATTGATGTCAAATACGTATACGAAATCTTAGAGATAAGCCCAGATGCAGAACTGAGACTACTTAGCTATGATCGAAATTTCTTAGAAACTGCTTCTTTTAAGCTTCACCGATTAAAAGTATATAGAGATTTAAAAACACAGTTACAACGCAATTTTCACATCAGCAAACAAGAACTAGAGATGTTCTGGACTAATGTAGAGTCACTGGGTTATTACCTGGAGCACTTCAAGGAGATTGAGTATGGTCAATACATTATAGAGAATTACTTTAATATCATCCTCTACCACCTAGTAAGTGTAGCTACACCTAGAAGTCAAGACTCCATTAATCAGATGACTTCACAGCAAAAGATCACGTATAAATTCGTGATGCTAGTCTCTGATTATTACCTAGAGACCAAGTCTGTTCAGTTTTATGCTGATAAGCTGCAGCTATCCATTAGACATTTAAGCTCTGTCGTAAAAGAAACTTCTGGCAAGACACCTATAGAGATTATCAATGAGTTTATATTTAACGAAGCCAAAGCACAGTTATCCACTACCACTTTACCTATCAAACAATTAGCCACTAAACTTCAATTTAGTGACCAATACGCTTTTGCTCACTTCTTTAAAAAACATCAAGGCATTAGCCCAACCCAGTACAGAAAGATGTTTAAGTTATAAAATAATACTTTTAAACATCTTTTTTGATATTCTCAATCATTTTATACCGTACACTACTGAGGTAACTTTGTCGGCATAAAGTACAAATAAAATGAAAAGAAATATTCACAAATACTTTTGTGGATTAGGCTTACTACTACTCTCATATACTTCAATATATAGCCAAGTAAGCGACCAAACACTTAGTATAGAACAAGCAGTGAACTTAGCGATGGAAAATCATCAACAACTTAAAGTCTCTGCATTAAACAAAAACATTAGCGAACAACAAACTCAATTACTTAAACAACAACGCTTACCTAATCTTGCCTTCACTGCCAATGCTTCTTATATAGGAGATGCGCTTATATTAGACCGCGATTTCAGTAAAGTCATGACTAAAGACATGCCTCACTTCGGTAACAGCTATGCGGTACAGGCATCTGAACTACTATTTAAAGGAGGAGCGATTAATAAGAATATAGAACTCGCTGAAATAGGTGAACAGCTTGCCTCTCTAGACCTTGTACAAGATCAACAAGCCATTAAGTTCTTAGTGATCTCTAACTACCTAGATGTATATAAGCTTATTCATCAAGAGCAAGTTTATCAAAACAATAAAAGATTAGCCCAAATCCGCCTTGAGAATGTCAATAGATATTATAAAGAAGGGATGATGACACGTAATGAAGTAATCAGAGGTGAATTAGTCCTTCAGAATATGGACCAAGCCCTGTTAAGTGTAGATAATACTCTATCGATTCTAAACTATAATTTGGCGATTGCACTAGGGCTGTCTACCTCAACTAAAATAACACCTAATGAAGCTCTTGTACACAGACCACTAGAAGGGAATTATAACTATTATCTAGATCTAGCCTATGCGCAACATCCGATGATACAAAGAGTAGAAAAAGGAGTCGAAGCAGCACAAAAAAAGATAGAGATTGCCAATACTGATAAGTATCCTACTCTAGCTGCCGTAGGTGGGTATAATATGACTAGACCTATCACCTCATCTAACCCTGTGATGGATATGTATTCTAACGCTTGGCAAGTAGGAGTATCACTAACTTATAATATTGACAACTTATACAAGACGCCCAAAAAAGTCAAACTAGAAAAGCTTCAAAAAGACAAAGCTGAAGAAACATTCACCCTTGTACAACAACAATTAGAGATGGGAGTCAATGCAGCTTATACTAAATATGATGAGGCTATACAAAACGCTAATCTATTAAAGAAAAGTCAACAACTCGCACAAGAGAATTACAAGATCATCGAAGCGAAATACTTAAACCAATTAGCTATTCAAGCAGAGATGACTGATGCGACTAATGCTAAACTTGAAGCCGAACTTCAATACGCTAATGCCGAAATAAACGTATTATACCAATACTATAACTTACTGAAGTCAACAGGGACACTTTAACTTAATTAAGAATTAAAAATTAGGAATTAAGAATGGGTGCCTACGGCTGTAAGGGAACAGAAAACGGGGAACAGAAAACAGGAAACGGGAAACGGGGAACAGGGAACGGGAAACGGGGAACGGGGAACAGGAAAACGATTTCACACCTTCACAGAAAAACACCTTCACAGAAAAACAAAACAAGCAATGGAAAATAAAGAAAATACAACTACTGAACAATCAGTTCAAGCTCCAGTAGAACAGGTTGTAGAGGATAAAGCTAAAAAAGAAAAAAAGAAGAAAACAAAGATACTCTTAGTCAACACCCTAACATTTGCGGTAATAGGAATCGCTTTCTTCTGGTTATTGACTAAATACTTTCACATCAACGATAGAGATTATACAGAGTCAGCACAGGTAGAAGAGTTCATTAACCCTATCAATACCCGTGTATCTGCCTATATCAAAAATATCAAGTTCATAGAACATCAGCAAGTTAAAAAAGGCGATACACTTGTTATCCTAGATAATAGAGAAATCTTAACGCAAGTAGAACAAGCTGAAGCAGCTTATCTAAGTGCCTTAGCTGCTAAAAAAGTAACTAACTCCTCTATTCATACAGCATCAAATAATATCGGGGTATTTAGCTCTAATATTGAAGGTGCAAAAGCAAGATTGTGGAACGCAGAACAAAACAACAAAAGATACGAGAATTTACTACAAGCTGAGGCTGTTACCCAACAACAATATGATCAAGTAAAAACAGAGTACCAAGCTGCTAAATCTGCTTATGAAAGTTTAATAAAACAACAAAACACAACCAAACTTTCAGTATCAGAGATAGAAACACGTCTTGCCCTAAATGAAGCGGATATCAAACGCACAAAAGCGATGCTAGATATGGCTAAACTAAACCTGTCATATACTGTGATTACAGCTCCTTATGACGGAGTGATGGGACGAAGACTAATCAGTGAAGGACAACTACTATCGCCTAGCCAGCAAATTACAACTATCGTAAAAGATAATGAGAAATGGGTAACAGCTAATTTTTTAGAATCTCAAATGAACAATATTCAGATAGGTAGTATTATCGATATGACAGCTGATGCTGTAAAAGGAATACGCTTTCAAGGAAAAGTAACGGCTATCTCTGCAGCTACAGGTTCTAGATATTCTAGTATGCCAACGGATAACTCTACGGGTAACTTTGTTAAAGTACAACAACGTATCCCTGTGCGTATCGAGTTTACAGATACGAATGATATAGAAAACATCGCTAGCCTTAAAGCAGGGATGAATATGAATATACAGCTGGCTAATTAAGAGTTAACGGTGGACAGTTGACAGTTAACGGTTTTCAGTTTACAGTTTTCACTAAACCTTAATAGTGAAATTGCCTTTCAAACAACAACTTCACGATTTCACAAAAAAACAAACATGTATAACAAAGGATTATTTCACTCTTGGGTACCAAAACCAGTCATGCTATTACTCATTGTAATCATAGCAGCTGTGTTCTGTAGTATTAGTGGAATATATACCACTAATATCACCAATATCGTGGGTAGTACAGGCTCGATGACAGAGTACTACCTATGGGCTAACTATGCCTATGCCATAGGTCTAGGTACAGTCATGCCTCTTATTGTTAGAATCAAAGCGCGATTCAGAACAAAAGAACTTCTTGTAACCTCACTCACCATGTGTGGTTTATTATATTTGGTACAATCTACCACACATCAACCCTATATCATTATAGCCTGTTCTTATCTAATAGGAGTATTTAAAATGATGGGAATGATGGAAGTAGTATTACCCCTTATGATGCTTTTAAGTGTAGGAGGCAACAGGGGGATATTTTACAGTATCTACTACTCTGCCCTATTAGTTATCACCCAATTATCAGGTTACTTTGTAGCTAAAGTAAGCTTTATATTCAGCTGGCAGATTAGCTATATGAACCTAGCAATTATGTGCTTTGGAGCAGCATTGATTTGTATTGTATTTCAGCACAATCAACGCTTTATGCGCAAGGTCCCTTTTATTTACATTGACTGGATTAGCATCCTTTTATTCAATGTGACATTCATGACCTTAGCCTATATCCTAGCTTTTGGAAAACAACAAGCTTGGTTTGACTCAGAGATCATAAGATATGCCTCATTATTATTTGGTATTCTCTTATTTATTTTTGTCATTCGCCAACAGTTGATTAGAAGACCATTCTTACCCCTAAATGCCTTTAAGAAGAATAATGTAAGACACGGAACCATCATGCTACTGTGTTTAGGAATGTACCTTGCCACCGCTACGATACAGAATATCTTTGCTGTAGGTATATTAGGATATAATCCGATGACCAATGCCTCCCTAAATCTCTTACTGATTCCCGGGCTTATTACTGCAGCAGTTGTCTGTTATTATTGGTATAAAAACGAGATACCTATACGCATGCTCGTCTTCTCAGGATTCTCTGCATTTCTAATGTACAGTGTGATGATGTACCTCGCTATGGCTACAGAATTCAGCTATTCGATGTGGTATCTACCGATGTTCTTTAAAGGATATGGAATGGGAGTTATCTTTGTCACCACTTGGTATTACACCTTAGATAAGTTAGACTTAGCTAGTATGTTAGGACTGATCGGATTTGCTATTCTATGGCGTACATTCATCGCTGTAGGGATGTTTAGTGCCCTATACAGCTGGACACAATATCAATTCCAAATACAAAGTCTAAACAACTTAGCCGTATACCTAGACGATGCCATGTTATTAAGATCAGGGGCTGGTATTAATCTATCCCTTGTCCAACTAAACGGGGTACTCGCTGCCACCAAGACAGTATATGGGTATATTAATATCGCTGGTATAGGTGTATTATCATATGTATTATTCCACCACTACGGTAGAATACGCACACTGAAAACCCGTGTGTATATCAATAAACTAGGTAATCTTATAATGAGTAAGAAAGATAAAGAGAGTATCGAAAATCAACTCCCTAATAATATATAGATTTGTACTTTTGACCCCCTAGGTATTTCATTTTACTGTTTAACCTAGGTAATCCTAAGGTCTGTGTTACTACTGGTAGCATAAGACCTAAGGATTTTTTTATAATTCTTTAAATCAATATCTAAAGAAGACTCCTCTTTAAATACTCTTATATTCCTCAATACCTACGCACAGTAATAGGGATTACATTAACATTTCTCACAGGTTGATTATTGATTAAAGCAGGACTCCACTTAGGCAATTCCTTAATAATACGAATAACCTCATCTTTAGTATTGTACCCCGTATTTCGAAGTACTTCTATATTAGTAAGTGTACCATCTTTCTCAATAATAACTTGGACAATTACACTTGTTTTTTTTCCTTTCTCTATTTCATTAGGTACTTTAAATTTAAGAAGAAAGTCAGTAGCAAACTTTTTGACACCTCCTAAGTAAGTAGCTCTCTGTTCTACATCCCTTGAATGATAAACCTTGTCTAAAGAAGGCAAAGTATCTGTTACTGTAGTGACAGTATTGTTATTTTCTATAGGTAATGTACATCGCCACTCAGGTAACTGATCATATAAGGGTAATTCTATAAACTCAACTTTCTTAGGCTTCTGTGCATAGACACTTAACAATAACGAAAAAAATATAATGACAGAGGTTATTTTCTTAAACATCTTATTCCAATTACATTAAAACTATTATTCAACTAATTCAATACCTAAAGCCACTATTTCTCCCATTCACCTTTTTGGAAATCATACTTTGCATACTCACCATTATCTGTAAACTCTGATGCTGTCATACCTACCTCAAAAATAGAATCTCCACTCCAACTTGCAGTAAAGTAAAGCGCATTATTACATAACAATGCTGCCCCATAATCTTCATTAGAATGTCCGAAACGCATACCTAAATCATCTTCTTTAATCAATACATATTCATACGCCAAGAGTCTCTCTTTAAGTCCTTCTATCTGTTCTGAAGTAAATTCTATCAAATTTTCTTCATTCTCAAAGAAATCTTCTTCATTACATTGATCCTTTTCTCTTGTCTCTATTCTATAAACAGCAATATCGTAACTCATATTTACTTTTTTTATTATTTCCCTATTACTAAGGTACTGAAAAAGAGAGTAACCATATACACTTATTTCATCTACTTAAATATAATCTACCTTGTTTTAAATGCCTTTAACTCCTACCATTGCGTAACAAATGGGTCTAATATCTCTAACTTAATTCCATAGCATATCTTTCCTAATTTAGCATGACAATACCCTACACTATATATCCCAAAAAAACAATATAGAAAGACTTCTTATCTACGAACAAACTTGGCAATATAAATTACTCATCAAACAATTTTGGCCTAATATTTGAAAAGTATCTTTTCTGTACACTAATATGGAGTCATAATTAGATATATAATAAATTAAAGTTTAAAACTTGAGACATTTTACATACATTTACGTTAAACTATTAATAAAAAAAACATTGTAAATACAGTAACTATTTTAATAAATATAATTTATATAAAAATGAGACACCTATACTTTTTCTTTCTTATTATCTTATTATCTAACTGCACTAGTGATGATAAAGAAGAGGTATTGGTTAATTCTATCCCTGTTCAATTTAGCGCATATACAATTTCAAAAGATAGCGCATCCTTATGGGGGAAAAGTGATGCTATTGGTATCTTTATGATTGAAAATGGACAAATTTTATCACAAGAGTCTATTGTAGATGATGCGGATAACAAAAAATATCTAGCAAAAGTAATTGCTAACAAAGGAAATTTCCAACCAGCTAGTAAACAAGATATTATTTATTATCCAAAGCACCAGAAAGTTGATTTTATAGGGTATTATCCTTATGATATAGCGATAACAGATTTTGTTTACTCTATAAATGTGAGTAATCAAGAGAATCCTCGTGAGATTGATTTATTGTATAGTAATAACGCTAAAGCAATAGAGAAAAGCCAAACACCTGTGAATATGACCTTTGAGCATATGCTAAGTAAACTAAACTTTACATTAAAAGCAGGTGTTGGTCAGCCAGATCTTTCAAAAGCGATTATTAAAATAGAAGGATTAAACACGAAAGCTGACTTTAATTTAGCCAATGGAATATTGTCTAATAAAAATACCCTTAATGCGATTACTGCATTTAATAATGCTGCTATAATCATTCCGCAGGAAGTTGCTCAAATGAAAGTTACTGTCCAAATTGACAATAACAAATTTGAAACAACTCTATCTGATAGAACGTTCTCTGCGGGTAAGATTTATTCTTATATCGTAACAGTTAACCAAACTGGTATTACTGTAACAGTAGATGGTATTTCAGATTGGATTGGCAAAGACGACGAACCTATAGAAGGAGGTGCTGAGGCTTCACAATATGCTGTAGGAGACTATTATCCAGATCCCAAAGCAGTATATAAAAATGGAGAACTGATCTCTGGTAACCCAGCTATTGGAGTGGTTTATTGGATAGAGCCCCATAGCGCTTCTAAACACGGAAAAATAGTAAGTATAGATCAAGCCTCTTTAGTATGGTCTGTTGACTTGAAAAAAACAGATGCTGAGCATAGCTCTTATGGGATATATAATATGAGAATCATAGCAGATTATAAAGATTGGGTTAGCTTCCCTTCTTTTAATTGGATACATCAAAAAAATAAAGATACTACGATTGATTATTCTAATATGTATGCGACAGGTATATGGTACTTCCCTGCCATAGATGAACTACATGCTATCTATTTAGCATACAAAAAATCTGATACACTAAACAAAAACATTCAGGATATCGGAGGAGCTTCATTTATGCCCGAAAAATACTACTCTTCTACTGCATATTCACAATTCAATGCTGATGGTGTAAATTTCAAAACAGGAGAAGTTGGCCTACAAGGAAAAGCAACAAAAGCGTATGTACGCGCTATTTTAGCATTCTAAAAACAGTCATTAACGAAGAAAAGATATGAAAACAAAGATATTATATTCTGTTTTATTAGTATTGCTCTTTTGGAGTTGTGACAATAAAGAAGATAGAGATATACTAGAACAAGGCAATCAACCTATTGAATTTAAACTAGGCTTTACTACAGAAGAAAAAGCACTTAGTAGAATGGAAACAGCTTTAGACTTCACTAGCTCATGGCAAGTAGGTGATAAAGTGGGTGCATATATCGTTAAGGGAAATAAAAAACTACAACCTAAGGATAACTATGTCGATAATCTAAAATTAGAGTATGATGGGCTTAAGTGGATTCCTAGCAAACCTATTTACTATCCTAATGATGGTGAAAGTCTTCACTTCTATGCATACTATCCTTATACAGATAAAGCTGATGTTGATCCAACATCTCTACTTTTTTCAGTAAAAGAAGATCAACAAGGACATGGCTATAACGAAAGTGATCTTCTAACAGCTTCTAAAAAAGATGTACAAAAAAGTTCCTCTTTAGCTGTAGAATTACTTTTTTCTCATGCTATGGCTCTTGTTCAAATAGAAGTTGAAAAAGAAGAATTTGTTCCTGATTTTACAGATGACTTTGTGGTAAGAATGATTTTTAATCAAACTGATACAGAGTTAAATTTAGAAACAGGCGAACTGATTAATACACCCAATAGGTATAAAGATATTATTATGCATAAGGTAGATAATCAGTCACAAATATATCGTGCGTTAGTTCCTGCTCAAAGACTCACACTGTATTCTAAGATTAAACTTACACAAAGCACAGAAGGAGCTATAATAGACATGGATTATTTAGGACTTATCAACAAAACACTTTATAAAGGTTCTGTCACAAAAATAAAATTAACTCTTGGTCGTGAGGATGGTTTTGAACTATTACAGCAGTATAAAGTAGGTGATTATTATCCAGATCCTAATGTAGTATATGAAAATAAAGTAGCCATTTCGGGCATACCTGCTAAAGGTATAGTTTTTTGGGTCAGACCCAATACTAAAGGTACCCATGGATTGGTTGTAAGTTTAGATGAGGATAGGAAGATATGGAACAAAGTCAATACTAATACTCTAGCTACTGATATATATAATGGAATGGAAAACATGTACATTATACAGCAGCATATCGCAGACAACCAACTAACTTGGAGTGACTTTCCTGTCTTTGAATGGATCCATACTGAAAAAAATGGAGGTACTGCTAGATATGACAAAGATTTACTAAATGTATGGTATTTACCAGCCCAATTAGAACTTAAAAAACTTTATGCTGGGTTTAGCGGTAAAACCTATGAAGACATAACAGGTTGGGGATCAAACACTAGAATGCCAGGTTATAATGATAAAACAGTTATAACCTCACAAAATAATTTCAATAATAAACTAATAGAAGCTAACGGTAAAAAGCTAACAATCGATGGGCTTTACTATAGATATTCATCTTCTTCTGAATTTTCTATTGAAACTATTTGGAATGTGTTTTTTTCAAATGGCAATACCGCTAACAGTGGTTCTAAAACATCACTAATATATACCACTCGTCCAATTTTAGCATTCTAGTTAAACACCTGGTAATAAATACAGTATATGTAAATAAAAAATAACTTAAACAAAATCATTATGAAAATTAAATTTTTAAGTACAATCACTTTCTCAGTTCTATTACTTGCATCTTGCCATAAGAGTGATGACAATAATATAGATACAAGTGATAACACAGTAAAATTCTCCTCAGGAATCTACCAAACTAAAAATCGTTTAGTAGGTGGTGAATCATGGGAAGGCACTGAGCAAATAGGAATCTATATGCTAAAAAAGGGACAGTCTGAGACTACTGAAGATCCAAAAAACGCACATTACAAAGCAGATAAAGCAGGTATTGCTACCTCTTTTAGCCCTGTTAGTAAAGAAAATACCATGTACTATCCTGGAGATCAGAATCAAAAAGTAAATTTTATAGCCTATTATCCCTTTACGGACATTAAAGACTACATATATCCTGTAAAAACCGCAGACCAAAGTTCTCAATCTAGTATTGATTTAATCAGAGCTTTTGCAGATAATGGCGCAAAAGGATATGACAAAACAAGTAAAATGGTAAACCTTGAGTTTCACCACAAATTGACAAATATTGTTCTTAATATTAAAAATGGAGATGGTATTGAGCTGGAGGATCTAAAAAATCTTGAGATTACATTTAAAGGTTTAGATACAGAAGCAACATATCATATTACTAAAAACACATTAACTCTTGGACAAAAAGTAGCAGATATAAAAGCATATAGTTCAAATAAAGGAAAGAACTATGAACTAATAGTAATTCCTCAGACAGGAAGTGACACTGCTCTTATAGAGTTTAAACTTAATAATAAGCGCAACGATATATTTACTTACTCTATCTCTAAAAAAGAGTTTCTTGAAGGAAAAAAATACACTTATAACGCAACTATTAAACGTAATGAGGTAGTGATTCAAGGAACGATAAAGCCGTGGGATCAAGAAGGGGAAGAAGAAATCATCGTAGACTAAAAGATACGCTAGAATACATTTAGAAGTAGGTACACTAAACAGATTTAGTGTACCTTTTTTTATTATATCTATATCATTAGGGTATTGAGATAACGTGATATACATAGTGATTACTATACGGTGAATACATACCAATTACAATTCCTTCGGGACTCCTTCGGAAAACCCCATGGTTTGTTCGGAAAAGAGGCCTTTTTTCCGAACAAAATCAAAATAAGGGTAAACCAATCCCCGAACAATTAATAAACGTGTGTATTTTGTGAAATCATTTTTTTGTTTAGTCTATGCTATCCAGTAGAGACACAATATTTTGTCTGTCACAGTGTACTTGTCCTATCATACCTATCTAGAGGGTAATGCGTAGCGTGGTATACGAGATGCTATACTGTAAGGATGTATGTAATACGCCCCTACCATTGTGTGCCGAATGGACATGATGTATGTAATACGCCCCTACCATTGTGTGCCGAATGGACATGATATACGTACCTACTGCCATAGGCAAAACATTCTTAATTCTTAATTCTTAATTAGAGCATAGCGATTGTGTGCCGAATGGACATGATATACGTACCTACTGCCGTAGGCAAAACATTCGTAATTCCTAATTTTTAATTCTTAATTCCCCGAAGGGTAAACATTCTTAATTCTTAATTAAAGGGAGCGCCTCCCTATTAAAAAAATCTTCTAAATGATGTTCTCCATAACAGGGAGCAATATTGTCCTCTGCCATAGCTGTCAAGAAAAACTCATAAGACCCATAGGTTTTAGAACACGTAAATAGACGTAATAGTTTAATAATACATAATCGTACAAAATCAGGAATATAGGTGATTTTTTCTTCCTTATTCCATGCGTTTAAAGCCAGTAAGGCTAATTCTTTATGACTTATTATATCAGGTCCACCTACACTACACTCTCTCTCTGTACCTTCCATTTTGTCAATGCATACCTTCGCTAAGTCACCTCCATCAATAGGATTGAGCTTCTTATCCCCTTTGCCAAATAAGTAAACTCTACCTGACTTAGCCATCTCTAAGAAATCGCGCATATCTGAGAAGAATCCGTTAGGCCGAATTACTCTATAGTCTAGACCTGATTCTTTTAGTTTATCTACAAAACCTTCCTTAGCCTGAAATATCTTTAAATGGCGTAGTTTATCTCCATTGATAGCAGACACATATAAGAAGCGTTCTACATCAGTGATACACGCCTCGTGTAATAGATTTAAATTTCCTTGAAAATCAACATCCATATAGGTCATTCCCTCTTTCTGACGAGTGATTCCTATGGTAGAAAACACATAGTCTATCGTATGTGTAATCCCCCTTATACTTTGAGGTGTTGTTATCTCTCCGATGAATACCTCATCTGCTAGGTAGACTTTATTGCGTTGTGAATAGTTGCGAATTAAAGCTCTTACCCAATATCCTCTTGCTTTTAGTTCCTTCACTAATTCACCGCCTAAATATCCTGTTGCTCCTGCTACTAAAACTCTTTTACTCATCTTATTACTTTGCTATTTTTATTTCTCTACACAAAGTTCCTTAACTAACCCCAAAAGAGCTCTTGACTATCGTCAAGAAAAGATACTACTTTAAAGCTCTGGCTTTGATTCTACTCAATGTCTCTGGTGATACTCCTAAGAAGGTAGCGATATACTGCTGAGGTACACGTAAAAAAAGTTCTCCCTGATGAGCTAATAAATCTTTATAGCGCTCTTCAGCAGATTGGGTGACAAAAGAACGAATGATACGCTGTGCACTCAGTAGTTCATTCTCTACAGCTATACGAGCGATAATCTCAAATACAGGAGATCTCTTCAGTAGAGATTCTATATTCTCTCTCGTTAATACACATAATTCTGTGTCTTCTAATACTTGATAATTCTCCTTTGCTTCTACTCCATAGGTAAAACTCTCCCCTGCACAGATAAACTGTCCTTCAGTGTAGAAGAACCCCGTCTTATCTATTTCATTAACGTTATAATACAGCCTAACACAGCCTTTAGTGACAAAATAAATTTCGTTAGAAACATTCCCTTCCTGAAATAAGATCTCTTGTTTGGCATAGCTTCTATAAACAGTATGGGATATCAGATGTTGCTCTTCTTGAAAAGTAAGTGGTGTATAGGTCTTGATATAATCTATAAACTTGTTTTGCATCTCTATGTTATTGAAAAGTACAAGCAAGGTACATAACCTAATTTTATTTTTAGAAGAGAAGCCCATTTAAAACATAAAATCAAGAACAATTTATCCTTCTGATAATTGAATCAACACTGTACTATACACCGATATATCAGAAGTGACTCTCCCTTATTAAAACAAAAACATGGTTAAAACCTCACTTCTAAACCTAAATAAAAAAGCTATCCTAAAGATTAGGATAGCTTTTTACTAATATCGACGACTTGGTTAGGGTTGCGCCTCTATAAGTTGAAAAGAAAAAAATTTTGAGTGCTAGAACTACGTTTTACTCATTGGCTAAAAAAGAATAAAGCACATATATTTTCTATACAACCTGAGCTGTTGTTCTACTTTTTAAATGTACTACCATTTAACAAAAAAACAGATGATTTATTTACATCTACCTCTTATTATTAAAAAATAAATACAAATTAGTTTCATTACAACATTTTTAACATCTCACAGAAGCAATTTACTAACAATTAAACAACAAAAAACAAATATAGTTAACAGTAATTCCTATTGTTTTTGTCATTTAATAGCACTTTTTACAATTAAAACATCATATCCACCCCTTTACAAACCATATTAAAACTTAAATATTAAAAAATTAAGGAATACAAACCAAAATCTAACTATAACTTTTCATTCATATTTACAATTAGCATTATACACTCCCATAACACTAAAAATCAAATTAGCATTTAAACAAAAAGCTTCGTGTATCTACTCATACACGAAGCTCTTTATTTATATAACTACTAATTATACCTTATTGTTTGTCTTCTAAAAGATACTTATAGATTGCACCTCCTACGATAGCTCCTAATATAGGTGCTGTGATGAATAACCAAAGTTGAGGGATATACTCCCCTCCTGCAAAAATAGCTTGCGAAATAGAACGAGCAGGATTCACAGAAGTATTAGTGATTGGAATAGAAATTAAATGAATTAACGTCAATGCTAAACCAATAGCAATTCCTGCGAATTTACTATTCGCTTTCTTATCTGTAGCTCCTAGAATAATTAGAATAAAGAAAGCTGTTAATACAAACTCTGTAACAAAAGCAGATAGTAGATTAAAACCACTAGGTGATAAATGCCCATATCCGTTGGCTGCAAATGCTCCTGGTAATGTATTATCAATACAGCAAACTGAACTTCCCATATAGATCAGGTATAATACAACTGCGGCACTTATTGCACCTGCTAGCTGAGAACCGATATAAGGCAAGATCTCTTTAGCAGAGAATCGTCCTCCTATATACATCCCTATAGAGACTGCAGGATTAAAATGACCTCCCGAAATAGGTCCTACAGCATATGCCATAGTCAAAACCGTCAGACCAAAAGCCAAAGATACACCTACAAATCCGATTCCTACATCAGGTACTCCTGCTGCAAATAAAGCACTACCACACCCTCCTAATACTAACCAAAAAGTTCCGAAGAACTCAGCAAAATAATTTTTCATAGCAATTTAATTATGTTTACTATTAGGACTGTCTAAATAGCAATAGTCACATAGTGCGAATATAGTTTAACACTATAAATAAGAATAAATCAAACACATTAACACCCCGTTAAAAACAGGTAGAATAAGAGTAAAAAGCTTCAATATAATAATCTAACTAAGTCTAGCATCAAAAACTCATTATTGAATTTGTAAAACTTTAACCGTATTAAGGACACTATTCACAAGTGCCTAAAAGAAGTAAAACCAATAATAGACAAGAATTATACAACAAATAACAACAATTGTATAAGTGTAAAAATAAAAGTGCTTTTACATCCATAAAAAAGGCTTAAAGTAGGTGCCCATGTTTAAAAAACAAGTATCTTTGTCACATTGTTTTGAACAATTCAGACATTAAATGAAGAAATATCTATCCATATTATTCCTATTCTTATCCTTCCTAGTGACGGCTAGCCCTATTATAGAGTGGTCTTGCACAGAGGAAGTGATGACTTGTGGTATGGAGATGAGTACTGAAGGTGGTATGTCTTGTTGTGGTGGCGATATGGAGCAAGGTTCTCGCGGTATGGATATGAATATGCCATGTTGTACAGTTGCTTCACGTGTATTGGTTACCTCTACAGAATTAAAAGTACAAACACCTAAAGTTGTTCAAGATACAAAGGCTAAAACAGCTAATATTAAATCGCAATGGTTTAACTCTAACTACTTAGAGGACTTAAAATCTATTGATTTAGTATCTGTTTCTCCCCTTTCTGTTTCTCCTTCTGGATTTAAGTATAAAGATATAGACCTCCTGTCTTATATCTGTATTTATCGTATATGATATTCTAAAAAAAGTAACTAGTTCACACCTATACCTTTAGGTCACTTTTATATTAGTTACTTCATCCACACCATTTCACTCTATTACTAGATAAGAAAGTATTATTTAAAGTACTTACCTTACTATGTACACATAGTAAGTATATAGCAACGTAAATACTTAAATATCCCTTCTTAAGAAGTAATAGTACCTACTTGTGGATCAAATGATAATTACCTTTTTAGTTATCATCGCTAATTTATTTTTATCGGATTTTAGGTTTATAAATAATGTCTAAGCATATGGCATACCTATTGTTGCATAAAATAAAGGATTAGCAGATGTCATTTATTAATACAGTATAATATATATCTTATGCTTAATAAAATCATTAAGTACTTCTTACACAATAGAGTAATTACTCTATTACTACTGGTAGTAGTTATTGTATGGGGACTAATAACAGCTCCATTTAACTGGCACCAAAATATGTTGCCAAGTGATCCTGTGCCAGTAGATGCTATACCTGACATTGGTGAAAACCAACAGATTGTAGCAACCGAGTGGATGGGGCGCTCTCCTAAAGATATTCAGGAGCAAATCACTTATCCGCTAACGACTTCTCTACTGGGAATCCCTGGTGTAAAAACAGTGCGTAGTAGCTCTATGTTTGGGATGTCGTTTATCTATATCATTTTTGAAGAAGATGTAGAATTTTACTGGAGCCGCTCGCGTATCTTAGAGAAACTAAACTCTCTACCTGCTGGTACATTACCAGAAGGAGTTATACCTTCATTAGGTCCAGATGCTACTGCTCTTGGACAAGTATATTGGTACACACTTGAAGGGCGTAATCCTGAGACAGGAGAACCTACAGGTGGATGGGATCCAGACGAGCTGCGCACAGTACAAGATTTCTACACTAAATATAACTTATCTGCTGCAGAAGGAGTTTCTGAGGTAGCCTCTATCGGAGGATATGTAAAAGAGTATCAGGTAGAAGTGAATCCTGATGCGATGCGCGCTTATAACGTATCTGTAATGGATGTGATGTCTGCGATTCAGAAAAGTAATCTGGATATCGGAGCAGAGACCATCGAAATTAATAAAGCAGAGTACTTAGTACGCGGTCTAGGATACATTAAAAATGTCAAGGATCTAGAAGACGCTGTAGTGACAGTACGAAACAATGTTCCTGTAAAAATTAAGGACGTAGCCTTCGTTAACTTAGGGCCAGCTACACGTCGTGGTGGTCTAGATAAAGAGGGCATTGAAGCTGTAGGAGGTGTTGTAGTAGCTCGTTATGGAGCTAACCCTATGCATGTGATCAATAACGTAAAAGCTAAAATAAAAGAGATGGAAGCTGGGCTTCCTCAAAAGACACTGGCTGATGGTACCATATCTAAAGTAACCGTAGTTCCTTTCTATGACCGATCAGGATTAATACAAGAAACAATAGGTACACTAGAAACAGCCTTAGCACACGAGATATTAATCTGTATCATCGTAGTAATCGTATTGGTTATAAACTTGCGCGCGTCAGTGATTATCTCTAGTATTCTACCCATAGGAGTACTAGCGACTTTCATCATTATGAAGTATATGGGGATAGAAGCCAATATCGTTGCCCTATCGGGTATTGCTATTGCTATTGGAGTTATGGTGGATGTTGGCGTCGTCTTTGTCGAGAGTATCATCAGGTACATGGAAGAAGAACGAGCCCAAGGAATACAAAGTAAGGGAATGGCTTTTGTCAACCTTATTACAAAAGCGGTATCAGAAGTATCAGGTGCATTGTCAACAGCTATGCTAACCACGATTATCAGTTTCTTACCGGTATTCGCAATGGAAGCGCAAGAAGGAAAGCTATTTAAACCCTTAGCTTATACCAAGACCTTCGCTCTATTATCAGCATTTATCTTAGGGATCATCGTACTTCCTACGATAGCATACTATGTATACTCTATTAAAATAGACAAACAAAAAGTACGCAAAATAGCCAATTATATCTTAGCTGTAGCAGGTATAGGACTGTGGATATACACAGGTGAGTTTATCGCTGTGACACTAACATTAGTGGCTATTAATAATCTGTTTACAACAGGCTGGAAAGGAGATACAATAGCGAATTATATCAATGTAGCCCTTACCCTATTTGTGGCTTTATACTACCTTACAGTAGAATGGCTACCACTAGGGACGCAACAGAGTACAGGACTAAACTTTGTCTTTGTATTCTTAGCTATCGGATCTATATTAGGTGTATTGTGGTTATTAGTAATCTACTATGAACAAATCTTACGATGGGCACTTACCCACCGTTGGAAGTTCATGAGTATTCCTATTCTAACATTAGTATTCGGAATGCTAGTATGGTTAGGTGCAGACAAAAGCTTTGGTTTTGTAGCTAAAGGCTTTGAGACTGTGGGATGGAAATCATTTAGAGAAACTGCTTTTTGGCAAAAATCAACAGAGACCTTCCCAGGTATTGGACAGGAGTTTATGCCTAGTCTTAACGAAGGATCATTCTTACTGATGCCTACAAGTATGCCTCATACAGGTATTGAACAGAACCTTCAGTTTATCGGGACACTAGACAGACGTATTCAGAATATTCCTGAAGTAGAATTAACAGTAGGTAAATGGGGACGTGTAAACTCTGCTCTAGACCCTGCTCCTACTCAGATGTTTGAGAATACGATCAACTATAGATCAGAGTACATCCTAGATGACAATGGACATAGACAGCGATTTAAAGTTAATAAACAAGGAGAGTTTGAACTCATCAATGGAACTACCTATAATGTAGAAGATGGTTTTAGACTTATCCCTAGAGATAGTTTAATTATAGACAAAGACGGTAAGTTCTTCCGTCAATGGCGTCCTGAGATCAAAAAGGCGGATGATATCTGGCAAGAGATTGTCAATGTATCTCACTTGCCTGGACTGACCTCTGCTCCTAAACTTCAGCCTATCGAGGCAAGATTAGTGATGCTATCAACAGGTATGCGTGCGCCAATGGGATTAAAAGTATCAGGACCAGATTTAGAATCTATAGAAATAGGTGGAAAAGCATTAGAAGCGGCGCTTAAAGACATCCCTTCTATTATGCCTTCTACTGTGTTCTATGATCGTGCAGTAGGTGCCCCTTATGTAGAGATTCACCTAAACAGACATAATATGGCTAGATACGGAATTACGGTATCTGACCTGCAAGATGTAATCGGTGCTGCTATCGGAGGAATGGCCTTGACCACTACTGTAGAAGGTCGTGAGCGATTCCCAGTAAGATTGCGTTATCCTAGAGAATTAAGAGATAACCCAGAAGAACTAGCAAAAATGCTAATCCCTACTGCTACAGGAGCTCAAATTCCTTTAAGCGAGGTAGCAGATATAGAGTACGCTAAAGGTTCACAGATGATTCAGAGTGAGAATACCTTCTTACTTGGTTATGTCATCTTTGATAAAATAGAAGGAAAAGCAGAAGTAGATGTAGTACACGAGGCAGATAAGCTATTACAAGCTAAGCTAGCCTCTGGCGAGCTTACCCTGCCAAAAGGAGTAACCTATAAGTTTGCTGGTAATTATGAACAACAAGAAAGAGCTTCTCAGCGATTACTATACATTGTACCACTGAGTTTATTAGCGATTCTTTTGATTCTGTACTTCCAGTTTAAAACGATTGCAGCATCGCTTATCCACTTCTCAGGAGTGTTTGTAGCCTTTGCAGGAGGTTTTATCTTATTGTGGTTATACGGACAGCCTTGGTTTATGAACTTCTCTGTCGGAGATATGAATATGAGAGACTTGTTCCAAATGCACAATATCAATCTGAGTATAGCAGTCTGGGTAGGTTTTATCGCCTTATTCGGATTAGCTACCAATGATGGAGTACTGATGGGAACTTATATACATGACACCTTCGAGGCAAGAGATCCTAAGACTAAAGAAGAAATTCGAGAAGCGGTAGTATACGCAGGGCTAAAACGTGTAAGACCAGCAGCGATGACTACTGCTACTGCTCTAATTGCACTTCTTCCTGTGATGACCTCTACGGGTAAAGGAGCAGAAATTATGGTACCCATGGCTATTCCTACATTCGGAGGAATGCTAATACAGTCCATGACCATGTTTGTAGTACCCGTATTCCAATGTTGGTGGAGAGAATGGGCAATTAAGCGTTCCGCTTAATTAATTACGAATTAGGAATTAAGAATGGTTGCCCTACGGGCATTATATACACACTGTCGGCACACAATACACTAAGGTAGAGACGCATTATTATGCGTGTCACATTCAGGACATAACTCGCTGCGCAAAGTCTTCCGACTTTGAGCAACTTAAACGAAGTATGATTATGTGGATTTGCAATCTGTGACTATACTCGCTGCGCAAAGTCTCCCGACTTTGGGCAACTTAAACGAAGTATGATGGTGTGGATTTCCAATCCGTGACGACATAAACTGTGAACTGTAAACCGTAAACCGTAAACTAAAAAAAACAATGAACAAAAATAAAACGTATATATATTTAGCTTCGGCCTTCTTAGCAGTGACTAGCTTCACTGCTACGGCTGTAGCGCAGCAGCAACCTAAAGACTCTCTATCAAGCTATCTCAATGTAGCTATAGAGAATAACCCAGGGATTAAAGCACAGAAATTTGCTCATGAAGCCTTTTTACAAAAGATTCCACAAGCAGGTGCTTTTCAGGATCCAGAACTATCTATGGACTTCTATACAGAGCCTATGGATATTGTCGGTGGACGCTCTATTGGTAATGTAAGTATCATGCAAATGCTTCCTTGGTTTGGTACCCGTAAGACTGCCCGTATAGAAGCTGGTCACATGGCTAATATGCAAAATGAGCAGTACAAAGAAGTGGTTGATAATATTACTTTACAAGTACATACCCAGTGGTATGCCATGCAGAAGCTAAACGAACAATTAAGAAATAATGAAGAGAACAAAAAACTCTTACAACAATTAGAACAATTAGCTCTTAGAAAGTTCTCTGCTCCTTCAAATACAGCAAAACCAAGTGCAACTCCACAAGTAAGCACTAAGACTGCCTCTACTCCATCCGCTTCTACATCAGCAGGTATGGGGGGAATGAGTATGGGTGGTGGCGCTACTGCTAGTAGCGCACCAGCAATGTCTTCTTCTATGGGATCTGGTGTAGGTATGAGCGAAATGGGTAGCAGTAGCGCCTCAGGAATGTCCGATGTATTGCGTATCGGATTAGAGCTTATAGAGATAGAGAATAATATTGAAAGCTTACACTCTCAATTAAAAGCAGAGAAAGCAAAATTCAATGCTCTTTTAAACAGAGAAGCAAACCATGAAGTAGTATTAGGTGAAATAGAGAAAACTTCCTTTATCTATGGAGAGCAAGATGCTCTTCTTGCCATAGAGGCTAATAATCCTATGCTTTCAATGATCACAGAAGAAGGTCTTGCCTATAAAGCAAAAGCAGAAATGGACAAGAAAATGAGCTACCCTATGATAGGGCTTGGATTGCAGTATATGGTTATCGGAAAGACTAATGATAAAATGCTGGCTATGGGAGATATGAATGGGAAAGATATGATTATGCCGATGGTAACTGTTAGCCTTCCTATCTTCCGCAAAAAGTATAAAGCTCAACAAGAAGAAGGTAAACTATGGTGGAAGTCTAGTGATCAGAAGTTCGAAGACACTTACAATACTTTAAAAAGTGAGTATTATGGATACAAAAGTCAATTAGATGATGCCGAACGAATTGTCACCTTGTATGAAAAGCAAACTACATTAGCTGAGACGACTTACAACCTTATTATCAAAGAATTTGTAACAGGTAAGAGTGATTTAACCAATGTAATACAAGTACAACGTCAATTATTAGATTACCAATTAAAAAAAGCAGAAGCAATTGCTAACTACAATACCATGGTAGCTTCTATCAAGAAATTATTAGCAGTACGTGACAACACACAAAATATTTAGGCAATGGACAAAATAAGAAATATATTCAAAAACAATATTGTACGTTATAGTGCAATATTACTTGTAGGGTTATTATTAGGATGGATGGTCTTTGGTGGTGCAGGATCGCATCAGCACAATGGAGAACCAGCTACTACAGAAGAGGGAAATACAGTATGGACTTGTTCTATGCACCCTCAAATCAAAATGGATAAACCAGGGAAATGTCCTTTATGTGCTATGGACTTAATTCCGCTTAAATCTTCTGATGGTGGTGATGATGCAATAGACGATGAAGCAATCCAGATGTCTAAAGAAGCAGTAGCACTTGCTAATATACAGACTACTATGGTAGGACATCAAGATGCTGTAAAAGACATTCAACTCTATGGAACCATACAAGTAGATGAGCGATTACAACAATCTCAAACTTCTCATGTCAATGGTCGTATTGAGAAATTGTATGTTAACTTTACAGGAGAAGCTGTAAAACAAGGACAACTAATCGCTACTATCTATTCTCCTGATCTACTAACCGCTCAACAAGAGTTATTAGAAGCAGCTAAGTTAAAAGACTTACAGCCCTTATTATTAGACGCAGCTAAAGAGAAATTGCGCATTTGGAAGATGTCTGAAGCTCAAATAAGCAAAGTCTTGAGCACAGGGAATGTTTCTCCTTATGTATCTGTACACGCAAATACAAGTGGTATTGTCGTGGCAAAAAATGTTAACCAAGGTGATTATATCAGTCAAGGAACTGTGCTGTATAATATTTCTAATTTATCTAAACTGTGGGCTGTATTTGATGCCTATGAGAATGACCTTCCATTTATCAAAGAAGGAGATGTATTAGAATATACATTACAGAGTTTGCCAGGAGAAGTATTTAAAGGAAAAATTGCTTTTATCAACCCTATTATAGACGCTACTTCTAGAACAGCTAAAGTAAGAGTAGAAACAGATAATAGAAATAATAACCTTAAACCTGAGATGTACGCGAGTGCAAAAATATCAGCTCCTTTAAAACAGTACAATAAAGAAATGGTCATTCCTAAATCTTCTGTACTATGGACTGGTAAACGCTCTGTAATCTATGTAAAACAACCGAATACTGCTACTCCTGCCTTCAAGCTAAGAGAAATCGTATTAGGTCCTTCCCTAGGAGAAAACTACGTAGTGATGTCAGGATTAGAAAACGGAGAAGAAATCGTAACTAATGGAGTATTTACCGTTGATGCTAGTGCGCAGTTAGAAGGAAAACGCAGTATGATGAACAATGATAATGCTCCTGCTGCTACAGGACATGAAGGTCATGCTAATCATGGTAATGATCACAGCACTACAGCAAGTGCTAATCTAGAACATGCTATGCTTAAAGTAAAAGGAAACTGTGACCTGTGTAAAGAGAGAATAGAAACAGCTGCTAAAAAAGTAAAAGGGGTATCTACTGCTTCTTGGGATGTAAAGGAAAAGGTACTACACCTTAACTTTGATAAAAAACTAACTTCTAAAGCAGCTATATCTAAAGCTGTAGCCAAGGTAGGACATGATACAGAACTAGACAAAGCTACAGATGCAGATTATAAAGCCTTACACAGCTGTTGCCAATTCGAAAGATAGTAAGTCGCTTCGCTCAAATTAAGAGTTAAGAATTAGGAATGGGTGCCTTTTAAGGTATTAGATACTTAGATAATGTGATGTGGTTTGTCCAAAATGTATATACATGTCTATAACAACATACAAAAAACAGAAAAAAGAATGTAGACCTACTCTACCTTCTTTTTTCTAACTTTACTTGACAAAAAAGATGTTGTCGCAGATTTATAATCTGTGACTTGAAATAAAAAGAACAAATATCAAATAACAATCAAATGAAAAAAGTAATCTTAAGTTTTGCAGTATTAGCTTTCACACTTACTGCATGTAATGACAAAAAACAAGAAACAACAGCTCCTACGACAGAAGAGCACACAGGACATGATCACGATGATCACACTACAGCTAGCGCTGCTGAAAAAGTAACAACAGTAAACGAATCTAATGTATTACAATCTACTCTTGATGCTTATTTCTTAGTTAAAAAAGCACTTCAAGAAGACAATCAAGCAGAAGCTGCTACGGCTAGTAAAACATTAGTAACTAATCTTAATGCAGTAGTAACAGAAGATGCTAAGGCAAAAGAACTAGTGAAAGAATTAGTAGAAACAGCTACTAAGATTGACGTAGCAGACATCAAAGTACAAAGAGAAGAATTCGAAGACCTAACAGAAGATTTAGTAAAACTAATCAATACGGTAGGAACAGACAGAGTAGTATTTGAACAATACTGCCCAATGTACAACAACGGTGAAGGTGGTCAATGGCTAAGTGATGTAGAAGACCTTTCTAACCCATTATACGGTTCTTCAATGCTTAAATGTGGTGCTAATCAAAACAAAATCACATTTGAAACTAAATAGTTTTATAACTAAAAAATAGAAAGGCTGTCCGATTGGACAGCCTTTCTGTTTTTATTGGAATATTATTCATAAGACTTTAAATAAGGTACCTTTTACATTTCCCATTGTATATCTAACCTCACTATTACTTTTTTCAGTAAATATAAATTCTGTTGTAGTATTATTAAGGTAAATAGCTAGACGATAATACCCTTCTCTATACCCTTGTTGTAATCCTTCTCTATATTCTTGTTCTACTTTGACTACATCAGGATTCACTTGATAAGCCTGATTAATCATCTCTTGAAAACATTCTGTTGTTAGAGAAATGAAACATAACTCATTTAAAGAAATACTAAAACCAGGAACAAATGGTGAAGTCCCCCCCACTTATCCTCCAATTTCCTTGAAGCCATTTTGGTGTTTGAATCTTAGTTGAGGTAGAAATTCCATCAACTATTTCACTCTCATTTACCTCATTATTATCAGAAGAGCAAGCTAGTGCCATAGATGCCATCATTAGTAATAGAACAATTCTTTTCATTTCATATTTTTTTTATTATTAATACTACTTCCTTTGTTTCCTTAGGAACGACAAAGGTATATCCTATAAATGACTCGTCCTTACAGTTTTACATATCTATAGAAAAAAGTGACTGATAGCAAGATACTTATAAAAATCTAATTATTGTTATACGCACTAAAACTGAAAATATAAACTCATATAAACTTGATGAGCTCTAACTTTATAAGCCTGGTCATTTAGTATTAACTCACTTTTATCTGCCCATAGTTTACCTAAAGTAAATCTAGCTCCTATCTGCTGTCTCTCTTTTAGACTGTAAATATAATCTAGCTCTAGCGTCAAATAATTTTTATCCATCGTTCGATATCTAAAAGCAGGAAGGTAAATCTCTTGATACAAACTTTGAAAAGTAGTGTCTTCTTGTGTAAAAGCTTTTTGTGATTTCTGAGCTTCAAAACTCACTCCTACTCCTACTTGATATTTTTGTTTTTGATAAAGTACCTTAGCTTCAGCCTTTGGAGTTTTTTTATCAAGTTGAGATTTAAAAAGTGTCTACTTATAATACTCATCATAGCTGTCTTTTTGGTAACTCCCCCCTAAACTGTATAACCAAAACTGACTATGTCTATAAGTAATACTCACCTCAATTCTATATTGATTCTCATCTAGTACATAGGGTTTTTATCTCTCCTTTTTTAACATAATCATAAACACCAGAAAAATCATCGTTTACCCTATTATAACTATATCTATTTTCTTTTTCTTTTAAAGTAGTCAATTAAGCAGAGAGCTGTAATTGAGCTTGCCATTTTCTAGACAATACATAATTAAACTTTACTTCTGGCAAATAGTTATAACTTGTTAATTCATAAAGGTTAATCGTTTTTTATTCTTTTGTTTTTAGGTTGCGTATCTCTGTTTGAAATAGTATGTCAACAGAGAAAGGACTCTTTTTCCATAGACCAGCAGAAGCACTTATAGAAGTAGTGCGTTGTTTGTACCAATACTATTTTTGACCTCTTTCTAATCAAGAATGAAAAAATAGAATCTTTGACTTAAACTTATCAGAGGAAAAAACATATAAATAGAAGCTTATTCTTTAAGAACTTTCCAACTAAAAACACTTTCTATTTAACTCATAAAATAACACCTATCAGGTATAAAAAAATAAATTAAGTACAAACTATACCCGAAGAGGTATTATATAATATTTTTATGTATACCTTATACCTGAAAAGGTATAGATATGGATTCAATACAATTATTTGTAAAGCAAAAACGAAAAGAATTAAAGCTAACACAAGAGGATTTAGCATTAAATGCTGGTGTAGGACTGCGTTTTGTACGTGATTTAGAACAAGGTAAAAAACACTTCGTTTAGACAAAGTAAACGATGTACTAGCTCTATTTGGTAAAGAAGTAGGTGTAATTGATAAAACTAGATAATAATGGTAAGACAAGCGAAAATATATTTTCAAGATCAATTAGCTGGTTATCTTCTTGAAACAGATAATGGTTACTCGTTTTACTATGAAAAGGATTATCTAAAAACAACTAATCCTAAGCCAATTAGTTTACCCTTATCTGAAGAAACTTATCATAGTAATGTACTTTTTCCTTTTTTCGATGGGTTAATTCCTGAAGGTTGGTTACTAGACATCGGAGAAAAACATTGGAAGCTTAATCCACGTGACCGATCTGAATTATTAATCAACTTATGTAGAGACACTATTGGAGCTGTCTCAGTTTATCCGATGGAGGCGGAAAATCATGAATAATTGTACATTATAAATCTCTATCTATTTTCAACTTCTTTTCTATAAAAAACACTTCAAAAGACAAAGAAAAATCTCCTATAAAAAAAGAGCTACCTTCTTTTTATAAGAAGGTAGCTCTACTACATATTATTTTATAATGACTACATATTATAACTCCATGATAATAAACTCGCTACGTCTGTTTTGTTGATGTTCTTTTTCTAAACAAGGAACATTATTCTGACAATGATTAATAATATTAGTCTCACCATAGCCTTTAGCGCTTAACCTAGAAGGATTAATACCTTGATAGATTAACCAATCAACTGTTGTTTGAGCTCGGCGTTCTGATAATCCCATATTATAAGCATCAGACCCTTTGCTATCTGTATGTGAACGAACCTGTATTTTCATAGTTGGATTATTTTTCATCATCATAACTACTTTAGCAAGCTCAAACTGAGCATCAGTTCTAATTATAGCGCTATCATGATCAAAATAAATTGGTGCAAGTGCTAAACGTTTACCTAAATCTTCTCCTTTTTGTATCTCTTTATAGGATTGTGCTTCACCAGAATTGTTATGGTAATCAATATCCAGAGTTGTATCTTTTAAAAGCTGAAAATTCACAACCTTCACATCTGTTAATGTAACATCTTCTACTGATTTTTCTTCCGATACATAGCCAGTTGCTTTTACCGACACATAGTAATCTCTGTTTATTTTTACGTCTTTAAAAACATATTCACCACGCTTGTCAACCTCTATTTGCTCTATCATTCTATGTTTACTGTCATATAAAAACACAAAAGCATCTAGAATTGGTTGCTTAGTTTTTTGATCAATGATCTTTCCTGTGATATCTTGAGAGATATTAAGCTCAGTTCCTAATTTCATTCTCACATAATACAAGTCATCTTTACCACTTCCATTGGGCCTGTTAGAGGTAATAAACCCAAACTTAGCATCAGGATCTAAATACATAGCAAAATCATCATAAGGGCTATTAATTGAGTTCCCTAAATTAACTACCTCTCCAAAGCTTCCATCCTGATAAATCTGTACTCCATAAAGATCAAGCCCTCCTAATCCAGGATGACCATCCGAGGCGAAGTATAATACATTATCAGAACTCACAAAAGGAAAACTCTCTCTAGCTTCTGTATTTATTTTATCTCCTAAATTCTCTGGAGTTCCAATAGATCCATCTCTAAATACTTTAGCCCTATATAAATCTGACTGACCGTATCCTCCGGGTCTATCTGATGAGAAATAAATCCAATCTTGATCAGGTGATAAAGCAGGAGAAGCTGTATTGGCATGTTCTACATTAATACTTAATTTCTCTACATCTCCCCATTTTCCTGGTCCAAAGCTATAGGCTCTATATAGATTAACTAGTAAAGCTTTATCTGAGTATCTCACGTTTTTATCTGTTCGATTATTACTAGAAAAATACATGGTTCTACTATCGGCTGAGAAAATAGCATTAGCCTCATTATAATTCCCTTCTAGTTTTCTAGCAAAAGGTTTCGCCTTGCCAATATACCCATCAATTCTTACCGAAGCAGAATAAAGCTTAGTATAAGGATCATTGGTCCAAGAGTGAATACCTTTTTGTTTACCTTTTTTAGCCGATGAAGCATAAACAATTTCTCCTTTATATAATGCAGAGCCATACTCAGATCCTGGGGTGTTTACGCTATTTAGTTGCTTTACCCTATACCCATCTCTATTGGTATTAACCTGTTCTAAGTAGTTAGGATTACTCAAATACTTTTTTACTCTAGAATCTCCAGGGGCCTTCTCGGCAAATAGCTCCATCTTTGAGTTTGCTAAAAAATAATCACCTGTTGTTCTAATTGTTTGAATGTATCTATAGTAAGCCTCTATATCTTTTATATCACTAGCCTGACTTACGTTTTCAAACAATTTTTTATACCAGTGATTTGCCTGCAAGTACATACCATTCTCATAATAAGCCTTGGCTAAATTAAAAAGTATATCATCTGCTTGCTTACCTTTTGCTATTGCTTTTTCATAAGTAGTAATTGCCTCGGCATAAGCCATTTTCTGTATTTGCTTATTTGCCTTTTTAACATAACTGTTTTGGGCAAAATTGGTCAAAGAAAACAAGCTTAAACACATTATAAACCCTGTTTTGTAAATCTTTTTCATTCTTTTTCTTATATTATATTTATAGCTTTTTTAGAAGAAACGAGCTGTGGTTACTCTATTGTATTTATTGAAAATATCAAATCTTAGAAACACCTCATGTGATCCAGAATTGTATCTAGCTAATTTAGTAGTATCAGCATCATAAGAATATCCTATAAACAATCCTTCATTTATTTGGAATCCAGCCAGAGCGCTTACAGAAGCATCCCAACGATAAGATGCCCCTAGTGTGAATTTATCAATAATCAAGAAGTTTGCTGTTAAATCAACCTGCATAGGAGCGCCAGAAACAGATTTAGCCAAGAAAGCAGGTTTGAATTTTAAACTTGGATTAAGTTCAAAAACATATCCTCCCATAAGATAAAAGTTCATTTTTTGACGCATTAATTTTTGCCCCTCATTCTCTGTTCTATCTGTAGTCATAAAATTAGGCACAGACACCCCCAGATAAGACTTCTCTGAATATAGGTACAATCCTGCTCCAATGTTTGGACTAAATTTATTATTAACATCAACAAAAGAAACATCACTTGGATCATATATATCAAGCTTGTCTTTATCAAAATTTAAAAGATTTGCTGTTGCTTTTAAACCAAATGATAATTTGTACTGGTCATTTAAATCTACCGCATAGGCTAGGTTTACAGAAAAGTTATTCTCTGACATAGCTCCAATTCTATCATTAGTATAGTTAATACCTCCTGAGAGTCCATTTTTCCCAATTGGAGTATCTATGGATATATTTGCTGTTTGAGGAGATCCATCAAGCCCTACCCATTGTGCTCTATACATACCAAAAACATTAAGTACTCCACGAGTACCTGAGTACCCAGGGTTGATGTTTGAGGTATTATACATATATTGTGTAAATTGAGGGTCTTGTTGAGCTTGCATAGTTGTAAAACATCCTAAAGTCAGTAAACTCACTCCTATCTTTTTAATATCTACCTTTATTTTCATAACCTTTTTTGTTATTTATTACTAGTAAATAGGCTTTAACAAAGAACATACCCAATCCATATTTTTAAATGTTAAAAAACAAAATGGATTACTATTATTCTCATTAATTACCAATTCTATTTCTTAAAACAAAATAACAAAAAGCCTGTAAAACAAACAATTAACCAATCATTATTGAATAAAACCCTATTAAATACCGAAAAAAAAGAAAAACTAAAAAAAAATTACAACAATCTTAAAACAATCCCTAGTTGCAGATTTTTTCAATTAATCACCAAAAATCACATATACAAAAACACTTAATCACACAAGACAATATCCATATAAAAATCACCTGCTTAAAAAAACGAATATCACAATTTGCATAAATTAACCTTATGTACAACTTTTTAAAGTATTCTTATCCAGTTTTTAATAAATATTCTAAGCTTCTTGTCAATACAAGAGGTTTTTCGTCGTATTACAACTTTTTACATAAGATTTTATAGGTAAAAAAAAAGCCGTAAACTTGGAATCTTTTAACAAAAAAAGATCACCTCTAATCCAGGTAATCCTACACTATGGCCTTATTTAGCCAAAATAATCCTGATTGTATTTGTGATACTTCTTATGGTACTTTCCTTTGTGTTTATTTTACTTTCTCTGGTGATAATTAGCTTTATACTTAAAATAATTACCCTTAGAATCAAAGGGAGAATTATTTGATTTCTTAGCTTAAAACATAGTAGATATATCACAAGTATATACACGATTTTTCTTCATTTAATTTATTAAATACTATCCCCCCTAATTAGTCAATAAAAATAAAGTTTTAACTAACCTAAGACTCATTAATTTTGCTTTACCTGATTCTTATTTAAATTTTATAAACCCAAAAAAAAGAGGTAAAATAAGAACACATTAATTCCTATTTTACCTCATTTATCTAAGAAGCGCTATTTTTAGCTTTCTTTTCTTTTTTTACTCATTTGGTCTATCTCTTTGAATCTGATCAATTGCATAGGCCAAGAAGTTCATTGTAAAGTGACTATTATAAGTTGGAAGACTACCATTTCCTGCAGATCCTCTACCTGTTGTTACAGTTGCTTTAGTAGAATTACCACTAACTCCATAAACATTACCTGGTTGCATAAACCCACTATCTCCTGTATAAACAAAATTATACTTATTGTGTCTTATAACCCAACGTTTGTTTGGATCTGCATCGTAGGTAATATAAGAAGACGGTAAATTATTAACTGTTCTACCTGCTACATCCTCCCCAAGGGTTAAGCCTCTTAAGTCTCCAAATGGCCCCACAAGAAGCGGATCATTAATACTTACTAAAGTATGGAATGTACTTTGTCCTGAAATAGTTGCACTTCCTCCACCTGCTAATAAATTTATAAATGCTGCTGCATATGACTCATTTACTTCATTATTAATCATTGCTGCTCCTTTTTGATTAACTAAGAAATCATAAAGAACATTATTTTTAGTATTATCAAATCCAAAGTTTAGTGTTCCTATAACTATATCTACTTTACTATTTGTTAAAGCAGTTGAAAAAGCTGAAGCTGATGTATGACTTCCTGAAACAACAATTAAGCTTTCTATTTTAACAAGTCCATTAGGACCAAAATAATCCTTATTGTTTAACAATCCACCTTTTATTCCTGCATCTACACGATATCCTGAAGTATTTCCAGAGGATAATAAAACCATTGGTCTATACAAAATAGGTACCGTAACAGGTCCTACTTGAGGATTATTTCCAATACTGTTTCCTTTTAAAGTAAATACAGATTGATCGGCCTTCTCTGGTCTACCAGTGGCTTGTAATCGAATAGTTGTTACACCTCCATTTGTATTAATATCATTATCTGTTAATACTTTTGTTCCTTTATAACTTACTCCATTTACCTGAACATCAGACTCTATAACAGCTTCACCTGGGAAGATAACCTTCACTGGTACATCTATATAATTAGCATTAGTTGCCACTGAGTAAGGTCTGAGTTTGCCTCCTATTTGAATATTATTCCATAGTATTTCATACTGCACTGGAGCTCCTGTTACAGGCACATTATACTCACATCCCACAATATCTCTATCATTATTCTCTATTGGGTAAGTAGTATCATACTCATGAGCTCCTTTTGATAGCATCTTAAATTTAAAGGTTATATCTTTATTAGATACAGTTGGCTTACCAGTTCCATTAACAGGAGTTAGCACTACATTTTGTACATCATCCCTTAGAGAATTAAACTCAAAATCAACCACCTCTGAACTAAACTCAATCTTTTGGGTTTGTTGTCCAAAACCGCTACCTGTAACATCTACTGTAGCTACAAGTTTACCTCTTCCAGGGGCTAATACCTTAACTGGTACATTCAATTTATGATCATTTGTCAAAGGCTCATTATACTCAAACTCTCCCTGATGACTAATTTTGTATTGACCTGTATTATCACAAAGCACATCAAAGTTTAATCTTTCTATATCTACATTTGTCACTTTTACCTTAGGTGACTCCCCTAGTTCTAACCTAACATAAGAATTACTAATAAAGTCCATAGGGGTTGTACGAGGCAATAAAGGGATTCCTTCACCTGAGAGCCTAATTATAGCCTGTTTAGAAGCTACCTCCGCGCTGGTTAAAGTGCGTTTTCCTATAAAGCGAATACCATTAATCTCTGGAGTATGAATCTCTACGATTCCTCCCATTGTAATTTGATTAATATGTACATCTAAAAAACCACTACGCTTGTCTTTTAAACTCACACCTGTGTAAAACTCCCCAGATGGTACAACTCTATCTATCTGATATTGTAAAGATTCTTTCTCTACAAAAATATTTGTTTGACAATCTATATCTTTACCATTGAATTTAAACTTAATTATATCTCCTACACTTGTAGGTTTACCTGTATTATCTCTTGAATAACCTTTTTTAGGAGTTCCTGTTGCTCTTAAAACAATATTGTATGTTCCTGGTGAAGGAAAAATACCGCTTGAGGAAAAAGCATAACCATTTTTTTCTGTTCCATTATATGCCTCTGCCTCTATTTGATAAGTTCCAGGAGTAGAAACATTTACTTCCATAACAATTAAGTTAGCACGTGATTGTAAAAACACTCCTTCGTTATAGTTTCCTTCAATTCGAATCTTACCACAACTTGCATCTGTAATTACAAACTCGGCTGGTTCTCCATCTCCACAAAGTCCTAGCCACTGCTTTCTTGTTGCGCTAAAAAACTCCATACAATCCCTTGTTGTATTATAAATCATCAGTCCTGGTTGTAAATTCTTCACAGGTATTGCCTGACGTTGTTCCATTGTCATACGAGGCAGAAGAAAACCACGTTCTACAGAACTTAAATCCAGTATACTAAATGATAATGGATCTAGAGTATTCTGTAAAACAGAACTATCTGAAATTTGAGCTCCTTTTCTTTGTCCTTGTACATTTATAGATGTAAATACACTTAAAATAACTAAACAAAAAAACAGGATTATATCTTTAAATTTTCTATTTTTTCTCATAAGCATTTTTTTAAAAATAAGCTAGAGCACAAATGCTCTAGCCTAATTCTTAATTACTTCACTGATTTATTTTCTTTTACATATTCTATCGCCCATGCCATTAGATTTGCATAAAGAACACTGTTATACACTGTTGACCCTTTATCGTAAGGCTTACCAATAGGTGTTCCATCTGCTGTGTATCTAGATGGCCAAACATTTGTACTAGTATTTGTCATAGTACCAACTACCCATCCTCCATCTCCGAAGAAAGCAAAACCTAAAGTTTTATGTTTTAATCCCCATGTATCACCTGATCCATCATTTCTAACAATAAGTGGGGTAAGTTGAGTATTTGATCTAACTCCATCAAAATACCATCCATTAGACGCGTCATTACCAATGTACTTATCTTTTAAACTACCAAAAGGTCCTTTTACAATAGCTTCATCTTGAGCTGAGTCTAAAACAGGATTAATCATTGTAAATCTACCACTTGCATTACCAATACTCTGTCCTGTTAGAGATTCCATAAACTGTTTACTAGAGGTATGAGCAGTGTTTTCATCACTAATAATCAGTACTCCTTTTTCAGTTTTCACAAACCAATCAAAAACATTTAAAGTAGCTTGATTAGCATTATAACCAATCACATTATGGATAATATCTACTTTATTATTGATAATATAACTACGTAGAGATTCTCCTTGAAGACCAGTGGTTAACACTCTTATATTATTTACCTTAACAATCCCGTTTGGTCCGAAGTTTTTAATACTCTTTAAAATAGCACTTCCCGCATAGGTGTTTCCTGATGGACTAGCTCCATAGTTTACGTTTCCTAAGGTTAATATAACTATATCTCTATCTATTACATTAACAGTTGTTGAACATACTGTGCTTCCAGATTGACTATCTGTTGTAATCATATAGGTTAAACGTCCTGATTGTTTATAATTTCCTGAAGGCTTTAACTCTACCACATACTGTCCTGGTTTATCAAAAGTTCCACTTGCCGAGAAACTCACATCGTTTAATTGGTTTGTTACAATGGAATAATCCCCTGGATAATCAACACTTATTTTTAATGAAATACTATTTTTGCTGATATCTGTATCAACTAAATAATTTCCATTAACAACAACACTACTACACTCCACACTATAGCGAACCACTTGTTCTTTTACCTTTATCTCAGGGAAAGTAGTACAAATACTACTATTTAAAGCTGAATCAAAAGTTATTGTACTAACCCCTCTAGGTACTAATACTTCTTCTGGATATAAAGTTACGTATTGAATATCGTTACGAGATTTATTAAAACTAAGATATACGTCTTTAGCTGTGTATTTAACCTGCGTATTTCCACTACTTGCGTGCATTGTTCCAATAAGCTCAATAGTGGTAGTTCCAGGAGCTAAAACTGTAACAGGCAATAAAATAGCGTTATTTCTTCCAAGCTTAACATCTTGTTTGTACTCACCTCTAAACTCTACTTTATTATTTGGGTCATCACATAGATAATTATAAGATACTGGTTTTACATTAACTCTAGCCTTAACATTTGTAGGTGCGTTATTAGCACTTGAATTTGTAGTAAAATTAAATATACTTGGATTGCTTATTGGTGTTGATTTTAAAGGAATTCCTTGCCCTACAACAGAGATTGTTTGGCTTCCTGTACTGGTAAACTCTCCTGTTCCATTAAAGGACATTCCATTTTCACTATTACTTGTAATTCTCCAAAAGCCCAAAGCAGTTACATTAACTGTAAGATCAATTCTATTATCATTTGCATTTAACGGCACACCTATATAAGCATCCCAATTAGCTTGTACATCTTGAGGCTCTAGTGTAAAACTAAGGGCTGAAGACTTCACTTTAATACTAAACATACAATTTGTTGGAGCTGGTTTACCATTAAAACTAAATGATATTAAATCACCACTTTGTTCATTAGCCTGTAAAGGAGTTCCTAGACCATCTAAAGCAATAGTATACACACCTGTTGTATCAAAGGTTCCTGATTTAGAAAAAGAATAACCATTGTTACTTACCGCGCTGATATTAAAAGATCCTGGTTCTTCTACCTTAACAGTTATATATAATACATCTGTTTCTCTTAAGTATTTACCTTGAGTTAACATATCACTTCCAGAAGCGCTTAATTTTATAGCATTACAATTAGATATATCCATAATTGCAGGAGGTAATGATCCACATAGACTCAACCATCTATTTCCTGTTTTACTCCAATAGTTAACACAATCTGTATCAATATTATAGATCGTAAGTCCGTTTCCTCTTTCTTTATCTGCAATTGAAATTGCATTACGCTGCGAGGTGGTTAAACGTGGTAATAAAAAACCTTTACTAACACTCTCAAGTTCTAGCACCGTATTCTCACTAGCGGCAGCACTGCTATTGGCCACACTACCATCTTTTATCTTTGTTGTATATAAATCATTTTGAGCAAATGATGTAGCTATGCTAAAAAACATAGCTACAATCAATAAGATAAATGAATTAATAGATACTTTATTTATTTTTATACTATTCATCAATATAATATTTGATTAATATTTAATTATTTCAATAATGCCTCTAAAGCCTCTAAGCGTTTAGTTAGATCATTAACATCCTTTTTAAGGTCCTTAATCTCACTATCTTTTGCATTTAGTTCTTTTTGTTGATCAATTACGTGTAGGAATAACTCCTCTGTTTTTTCTAGCAGTTGAATTGATAACTCAGAAACATTAAATGAGTATCCTGTCTCAGTTTTTTCTAAATCACTAATTGGTGTAATACCAGGTAAGTGTCTATTAGATTTAATATAACTATCAACCGTGTTTAGGTCATTAAACTTATAATCATATTTTAAACTAGAATATCCATCAAAGTAGCTTTCAAATACATAATCCGCATAGTAACTATTAGTAGCAGTAATACTACCATTAACACGTAGCTTCTCATTTGGAGCACCTGATTTTTCCTTATAACCAATTCCTACCCATCCCATAGTATAGATATCTTGATCATTTTTAGTTGCTTGTTGATCCTGACCTGTATACCAAGGCTCTTGAACTAAAACATCATATGATATAAAGTGTTTATTTTTCTGCTCATCAATATAAATTAATTCTCTTGTATCGGCTTTTGCCTCTAAAGAAGTTAATGTTTCTGATGATTGGAACATTTGATCTATGAAAATTGGAGAAATATTCTTTTCTTCATCTTTATAAATAAGAGCTGGTCGTCCGGCTTGTCCTGCATTTAAATCTTCCCCATACTTCGCATCAAAAGACAAAGATGTAAGAGTCTCTAGGCTACCTGATCCGCTTCCAGTTGCGCCAAAAAGTTCGCTACCTTTTATCTCTTTTTCTATTCCTAACTCATTTGTATAAACATATTTAGTGGCTTGGTATTCTCTTAAGGCTGTTTCTCCTTCTCGTTTAACATCAGTATGCTCCTCTAGATACTCTCCATTAACCTCTACCATGTAAACATACATATCATACTTAACAGCCTCTAGGGTAGTTTTAGTCTCCTTATCTTTAATCTCGTTAGTTAAGTTTACCTCTACTTTAGATTTATTATCCTTAATAACAATATCATCTCCAACCTTAACCACTGATACATCACCTGAGACATTAGAAATGAACTCATTTAAGGTATTTTTCACCTTATCAAACTTAACAAGCTTATCAAACTCATCTATGATTGTTTCAGAGACTTTAATAATAACATCATCTCTATTTCTTGTCTCATCGATAAAGTAATACTCTTTTAGATCAATATCTTCTCCATTTACATTATGTGTTCTATAACCTTTTTCTAATTCAGTTAAAGTTTCTGCAAAAACAACATCAGCTGCATTATTAGCTCCGCTATTAAAAACAAAACCAGCTTTAACTTTATTGGTGTTTCCAGTATCTTTTAACACTAAACTAGCCACTGTAGAGTTTTCTTTAATAAGCTCAACAAGGCCTTTTGTTTGCTCTGTACCAGAGGTATCTTTCCAAGTAAAGATAAAATCACCATCTTTCTCAACAACTGTTACCGTACCTGGAGCTGCCTCTTTCTCGATTTGGTTGATGATCTCTTTTATAACCGAGTTATCCTCAAAGATAGTTTTGCTATTATCAATAACTGACTGTACTACATCTATCTGAGTAACTACGTTTTTCTCGTTAGTATAGGTATACTTTCCTGTTAACTTATCACTAGCGTCTTTCTCTGCTATAAGAGTTGTTTCTGTTTCTGATAACTTAACAATTTCTTCAATGTTGATCTGTTCTGTTTTGTAAGTATCTCCATCTTTTACAGTCACATAGAATTTACCTCCTT
>NZ_JBBPHK010000016.1:0-98106 GCF_038039805.1 Myroides odoratimimus | reverse complement strand
TAAGGAGGACATTGCTTGGTGGGTAGTTTGACTGGGGTGGTCGCCTCCAAAAGAGTAACGGAGGCTTCTAAAGGTTCCCTCAGCACGCTTGGTAACCGTGCGTAGAGTGCAATGGTATAAGGGAGCTTGACTGAGAGACTAACAAGTCGACCAGGTACGAAAGTAGAGCATAGTGATCCGGTGGTTCCGCATGGAAGGGCCATCGCTCAAAGGATAAAAGGTACGCCGGGGATAACAGGCTGATCTCCCCCAAGAGCTCATATCGACGGGGGGGTTTGGCACCTCGATGTCGGCTCGTCACATCCTGGGGCTGGAGAAGGTCCCAAGGGTTGGGCTGTTCGCCCATTAAAGTGGCACGCGAGCTGGGTTCAGAACGTCGTGAGACAGTTCGGTCTCTATCTACTGTGGGCGTTAGAAATTTGAGTGGATCTGATTCTAGTACGAGAGGACCGAATTGGACCAACCTCTAGTGCATCTGTTGTCTCGCCAGGGGCATCGCAGAGTAGCTACGTTGGGAAGGGATAAGCGCTGAAAGCATATAAGTGCGAAACCCACCACAAGATGAGATTTCTTTAAAGGGTCGTTGGAGATTACAACGTTGATAGGCTATAGATGTAAAGACAGTAATGTCAAAGTCGAGTAGTACTAATAACCCGTAAGCTTATGTGAATCTCCCCTTGTTTAACTACAAGGGGAGGGCAACTTTCTAAGGATAGTTAAGTTAAAATATCAATATAGTTAACAATATTAGTTACGTTTAGTAACAACCGATTTAAGGTGGTTATTGCAGCGGGGCTCACCTCTTCCCATTTCGAACAGAGAAGTTAAGCCCGCTAGCGCAGATGGTACTGCTAACCAGTGGGAGAGTATGTCGCCGCCTTTCTTTATAGAATCCCCAATCTCATTAGAGGTTGGGGATTTTTTTGTTTGTATAGGGTAGATGTTAAATGTTTAAAAGAAAGAAGTATCAATTGTTTATAGTAATTTTGAAACGTCTTATAAGGCTATAAAAAAGAGCCTTAATAGGCTCTTATTCTTTTTGAAGATCATTTACTTTATCAAGTATATATTCCATTTCATATCCTTTTCTGTGTAAGTATCCTATTAACTTTTGTGTTTTTTTATTTAAGTCTTTATCTGTTATAGAGTGCCAACGTTGTTCTGCTAGTTTATTTAAAGTTTCGAAATACATTGTGTCTTCTATTTCAGTCATCGCTATTTTTATTAGATTAGCTGATATTTTTTTGAGTTTAAGTTCTCCAATTATTCTGTTTTTTCCCCATCCACTAATACGATGTTTACCTCTTGCAAAACTACGGGCAAAGCGCTCTTCGTTTAGAAATTTATTATTTATTAGATAGACGAGTATTTCATCGTGTAGATCAGAGGAGACCTTTAAATTGTATAGTTTAGATATAACTTCAGCATGACATCTGTCTTGATAAGCACAAAAATGTTCTAATTTATTTTTTGCTTGTTCTAGTGTTAGGTACATGTTTTTATTCTTCTTTAAGTTATTTTATACCTAGTCTTTTATGAGTAGTGATTATAGCTTTTTTGTTTTTGTAATCAATCCAATTTTGCCCTTTTAACTTTCTCATAAAACTATCGAAATATCTCATTATAGTAACATTATAGATCGCTTTTGCTAGGTTACTATATTTAGATGGAAATGCTCTTAGACTCATTGATATACTAGGTGTCAGGTATTTCATATAGTGCCAATAACCCTCAGGCATATAAAGCATTTCTCCATGTTTTAGGTTACAGATATATCCTTCTGCATTTTTTAAAGCAGGCCATTTATCAAAATCAGGATTGTCAAAATCAATGTCTTCTCTGGATATTAATGCATGTGGTATTTTATACATGTATTTCGTTTGTTTTGGTGAAAATAGCATACATTGCTTTTCTCCATTAAAATTAAAATGTAATATATTAGAATAATCAATATCAAAATGCATGAAAACCTTTGAATTTGTTCCTCCAAAAAATAACATCGGAAGTTGTTTTACTAAGCGTAATCCTAGTTTAGGCCATCTGAAATCATTTCTAAGACTCGGTACTTCTTTCATGATATTGTAAAGAAATATTCTATAATCAGTAGGTTCCTTTTCAAGTAGATCAATATAATCAGCCATTTTCATTGTTGCATGTGCTTCATTAAATCCATCTTTATGGGAAACAGGTCTGTCATCATAAAGAGGCACTATTTTTTCACCAGCGATTTCTTTTATATAGTTTAAACGCCATTTTTTGTAAGCAGGCCAGTCTTCGGTTAAGTTTTCTATTACAACAGGAATCTGTTTTTTAAAATATTTTTCAATAAAGTCTTTTTCAGATATAGATTTTACTCTTTCTATTTCTTGAAGTTGTAATTTTTTCATGTTATTTTACATTTATACCTCTTTGAACTCTGTAGTATTAAATTTATGTAACCTCAAATTTAATAAATCATTATTGGTTTTTGTTATAAGTTATTCGTAAAATAAGTTTAGTGACCGTAAAAGTTATTGGTCTACATTTTAAGAACTAGTTTAATCTATTTGTAATAGTTGTATCTTTAAAACAAAAACATGAGTATAAGTAATAGTTATTTGTTAGAATTTGGACATGAATTGAATAGTACAAAGAAAATAATTTCTTGTGTGCCTAATGACAGATGGGGTTGGAAACCTCATGAAAAGTCTATGAGCTTAGGAGATTTGGCTAAGCATATTGTAGAATTGACTATTTGGACTGAGAATATCCTAACAAAGGATAGTTTGGATTTTCAAGTAGATTACAAGCCTTTAGAAGCACAAACTACAGAAGAACTATTGGTTCTTTTAGATAAGTATGAAAAGGCTGTTGTATCTGCTTTAAATATGTTTGATGAAGAAAAGTGGATATCTGAGTGGAAATTAAAATCAGGTGATCATATAATTGTTGCTATGCCAAAGGTTGGAGCTAATCGATTTATCGTAAATAATCATATCTACCACCATAGGGGACAGTTATCTGTTTATTTGCGTTTGTTAGATGTGCCTATACCTGGTATGTATGGGCCTTCAGCAGATGATGCTAAATAAAAGTATATATATTAAAAAAGCCTAACTCATTGAGTTAGGCTTTTTTGGTGCCCGGAGTGGGAATCGAACCCACACTCCGAAGAACACGAGTTTGAGTCGTGCGCGTCTACCAATTCCGCCATCCGGGCTGATGACTTATTGTTTGTGAGTGCAAATGTAGATAAAAAAAATTAGGTACAAAGAAAAAATATAAAAAAAATCGTTTTCTCAATTTATATTTTATAAATTTGCACCGCTTAATAAATATAGTTAAGCTCTAACTCGCAACATAACAACTAATTATATAATGTCATATTTCGAACCAGACGCTAAGATTTTTGCATGTGCTCAGAGCGTTGAGCTTGCTGAGAAAATTGCAAAAGCATACGGAGTAGAACTAGGAAAAGTAACTCTATCACATTACAGTGATGGGGAGTTTCAACCTTCTTTTGAAGAATCAATTAGAGGACGAAGAGTTTTCTTAGTATGTTCTACATTTCCGTCATCAGATAACCTGATGGAATTGTTACTAATGTGTGATGCTGCTAAACGTGCATCAGCAAGACATATTACGGCTGTAATTCCTTATTTTGGATGGGCTAGACAGGATAGAAAGGACAAACCAAGGGTTCCAATTGGAGCGAAATTAGTTGCTAAATTGCTTGAGTCAGCAGGGGCAACTCGTATCATGACTATGGATTTACATGCAGATCAAATCCAAGGATTCTTTGAAAAACCAGTAGATCATTTATATGCATCTACAATCTTTTTACCTTATGTAAAAAGCTTAAAACTTGACAATTTAACAATTGCATCTCCTGATATGGGAGGATCTAAGAGAGCTTATGCTTACTCTAAGTTTTTAGAATCAGATGTTGTAATTTGTTATAAACAACGTAAGCAAGCTAATGTTATTGATAAAATGGAGTTAATAGGAGATGTTACAGGACGTAATGTAATCTTAGTTGACGATATGATTGATACAGGAGGTACTTTAGCTAAAGCAGCTGATATGATGATGGAGCGTGGAGCATTAAGCGTTAGAGCTATATGTACACATGCTATTTTATCAGGAAGTGCTTATGAGAAAATAGAACAATCAGCTATTCAAGAATTAATCGTTACAGATTCAATTCCATTGAAGAAGCCTTGTGATAAAATAAGAGTATTAAGTTGTGCTCCATTATTTGCAGAAGTAATGCACAATGTACATGCTAATGAGTCTATTAGTAAGACTTTTGTAGTTTAGAATTTATTAATTTTTTAAATATATTTAAATGAAATCAATTACGATTAAAGGATCTGAAAGAGAAAGCGTAGGTAAAGTATCAACTAAAGCCTTACGTAATGCTGGAATGGTACCTTGCGTGTTATACGGAGGAACTGAAGCAGCTGTGCATTTTTCTGCTGAAGAAAAAGCATTCAAAAATTTAGTTTATACTCCAAACGTACACACAGTGGTAATTGAGTTGGAAGGTGGAAAAACATTCAACGCTATCTTACAAGATATCCAGTTCCACCCAGTAAGCGATAAAATCTTACACATCGATTTCTATCAATTACATGACGATAAAGAAATTACATTAGAAGTACCAGTTAAAATTACTGGAAATTCTAAAGGAGTAATGGCTGGAGGGGTATTGAACCTAAACTTACGTAAATTGAAAGTTAAGGCTTTACCAGCTAACTTACCTGACTTCGTAGAAGTAAACATTTCTAACTTAGAAATGGGGAACAAATTATATGTTACTGATGTACCTGTTAACAATTACAAATTGTTACACACTGATAACACTGTAATCTGTCAAGTAAGAATTTCTCGTGCAGCTATGAAAGCAGCTCAAGAAGCAGCAAAAGCAGCAAAAGCTACTCCAAAGAAAAAATAATTCTTTTGAGAAGATATTTATTAAGAGCACCTGTGTTTACACAGGTGCTTTTTTTATGTCTTAAAATAAGGTTACTTCTTTGCTTTAATGTACTTTTGTAACACAATTAATTATGTCATTAATAGAAGGATGAAGAAGTTTTTAATTATAGGATTAGGAAATATCGGTGCTGAGTATATCAACACACGTCATAATATCGGTTTTAAAGTAGTAGACGAAATAGCTAATGAGCTTGGGGGAGATTGGCAAACTGTAAAACTAGGAAGCTTAGCAGAAGTAAAGATAAAAGGTAGAACACTTTTATTACTAAAGCCTAATACATATATGAATCTAAGCGGTAAGGCTGTTCAGTATTGGATGGAGAAAGAAAAGATTCCAGTAGAGAATATTTTAGTGATTACAGATGATTTAAATCTAGCTTTCGGAACCATTAGAATAAAGCCAAAAGGATCTGATGGAGGTCACAATGGATTAAAAAGTATTCAAGGTACTTTAAACTCTGCTGCATATCCTCGTTTTAGATTTGGTATCAGTGATGAATTTAAGAAAGGACAGCAAGTTGACTATGTTTTAGGGGTATGGGATGAGAAAGAGAAAGAACAGTTGCCAGAACGTCTTAAAATGGCTTCTAAGGCAGTACAAGAGTTTGCTTTAGGAGGATTAAATAATGCTATGAATACTTATAATGGAAAATAGATTAAGTGAAGCTTATAAAGTAAAAAAGGAGTTACTCAATGAGTAACTCCTTTTTTTATCATTATACCTGTGGTTTTACCACATTGATATGTAATTCTTCTAATTGTTCTGGGGTGATAGTTGACGGAGCGTCAATCATTACATCTCTACCAGAGTTGTTTTTAGGGAATGCGATGAAGTCTCTAATTGTTTCTTGCCCTCCTAAGATAGCCACTAATCTATCTAGACCAAAAGCTAAACCTCCATGAGGTGGTGCTCCATATTGGAACGCATTCATTAAGAAACCAAATTGTTTTTCAGCTTCTTCTTTGCTAAATCCAAGGTGTTTAAACATTAATTCTTGAGTAGCTTTATCGTGGATACGAATAGAACCACCTCCAATTTCGTTACCGTTTAATACCATATCATAAGCATTAGCACGTACTTTACCTGGGTCTGTATCTAATAATGGAATATCTTCTACTTTAGGTGAAGTAAATGGGTGGTGCATAGCGAAGTAACGTCCAGCTTCTTCGTCATACTCGAATAGAGGGAAGTCGATAACCCACAATGGTGCGAACTCATCAGACTTTCTTAATCCCATACGATTACCTAATTCCATACGTAGAGCACTTAATTGAGCTCTTGTTTTATTTGCAGGACCAGAAAGTACTAAGATTAAGTCACCAGCTTTAGCACCAGTCACCTCAGCCCATTGCTTAAGATCTTCTTGGTCATAGAACTTATCTACAGAAGACTTAAATGATCCATCAGCTTCACATTTACAGTACACCATACCAGAAGCACCTACTTGTGGGCGTTTTACCCAATCAATAAGAGCATCTATCTCTTTACGAGTGTATGAAGCAGCGCCAGGAACAGCTATACCTACTACTAACTCTGCACTATTAAATACACCGAATTCTTTATGTTGAGCTACAGCATTTAACTCACCGAACTCCATCCCAAAACGGATATCTGGTTTGTCGTTACCATATTTTCGCATTGCTTCTTCAAAAGTCATACGAGGGAACTTATCAACTTCAATTCCATGAACTGATTTTAGTAAATGTCTAGTCATTCCTTCGAATGTATCCATAACATCTTCTTGGTTTACGAATGCCATTTCACAGTCTATCTGAGTAAACTCAGGCTGTCTATCAGCACGTAAATCCTCGTCACGGAAACATTTTACTATTTGGAAGTATCTATCCATACCACCTACCATTAACAACTGCTTGAATGTTTGTGGTGATTGTGGTAAAGCGTAGAATTCTCCAGCATTCATACGAGAAGGCACTACGAAGTCACGTGCTCCTTCAGGAGTAGAACTAATTAAGTAAGGAGTTTCTACCTCACAGAAATCTTGAGCAGAAAGATAATTTCTTACCTCTTGAGCTACCTTGTGTCTAAACAATAAATTGTTCTTCACTGGATTTCTACGGATATCTAAGTAACGGTATTTCATACGGATATCTTCTCCACCATCAGTATCATCTTCGATAGTAAATGGAGGAACAGCAGATTCGTTTAACACTGTTAGCGTATCTACTAAAATCTCAATATCTCCTGTAGGGATATTTGGGTTTTTAGAAGCGCGTTCGATTACTTGTCCTTTTACTTGAATTACAAACTCTCGTCCAAGGTTTTTAGCTGCTTCGAATACTGCTTTATCAGTTCTCTCTGCATCAAAGATTAATTGTGTAATCCCGTAACGGTCACGTAAATCAACCCAAATCATAAAACCTTTATCGCGATGCTTGCTTACCCATCCTGATAGGGTAACTTCTGTATTTATATCCGAAGCTCTTAAGGCTCCGCAATTATGCGTTCTGTACATTGCTAAAAATTATTTCCTACAAATTTATAAACTTATTATGAATGATAGAATAAAAGCCAAAACAATATGCTTTAGATTTTATAAATATCTATTTTTAAGCTGTTTCTGTTTTTTTCATTCTGATAAATACATATGCTAGTAACGCTCCACATAACGCTAATCCAGCTCCTACCCATTCCGGTGAGTTGTATCCTAATCCCAAAGTGATAGGTAGTCCTCCTAATGAGGCCCCTAATGCATTACCGATATTGAAGGAAGCTTGTCCAGCTGAAGCAGCTAACATTTCAGAGCCTTTTGCATTGTTGATTAACAACATTTGTAAAGGCGAACCGATCGTGAATGCTACTAATCCTGTGATAAGTGACATTGCATAAGCCATCCATTGGATATGGACAGTGTAATATACGATAATTAAACAAGTAGCCATAGCACAGAAAGAGAAAATAACTGCTTTAGCAGGAGGGAAGGTATCAGCTAGTTTTCCTCCTACGAAGTTTCCTAAGAACATACCTAGCCCTACTAAGGTCATGACTAAAGGTATCTTAGCTTCTGATATTAAAGCAATATTAGTCATCATCGGTGCGATATAACTAATCCAAGCAAATAACCCTCCTGTACCAATAGAGATTAACGCTACTAATACCCAGGCTATAGGTGTTTTAAAGAAGGCGGTTTGTTTCTTTAGATTTGTTTCTTTGTCTGCTTCTAATTTTGGTACCCAAAATGCAATAGTGATAGCAGATACAATTCCAAGAGAGGCGATTAGCATATACGCTGTTCTCCATGAATATTCTTGTCCGATGTATGTACTCAATGGTACTCCTACTAGATTAGCAGTAGTAAGCCCTGCGAACATGATGGCTACTGCTTGTGCCTCTTTTCCTTTTTGAGCTAATCGCGTTGCTACCACAGATCCTACCCCAAAGAATGCTCCATGAGGAAGTCCTGACATAAAACGCGAGATAATTAACGTTGTATAACTAGGTGACAATACAAATAGTAAGTGAAAGAAAGAGAACATCACCATTAACGCCATCAATATTTTGTGAGGAGCGTATTTATTAGAAGACATTACTAGTAATGGAGCTCCTACTACTACCCCTAAGGCATAAGTAGAGATGAAGTTACCCGCTTTAGGTATGCTTATTTGTAAGTCTTTAGCGATGTCAGGTAGTAGTCCCATCATTGAGAATTCTGTCATTCCGATGGCTAGCCCACCTACAGCTAATGCTATTAAACTTTTGTTCATTGTTGTTTTACTGAGTTTGATTTTATGTAATATTATATTGTTTCTTTTCCTCTTTCGTATTGATTTGCCCATGCTAAACTCACACCAAGTTCATTAGCTGCTCTCATGACGAAGTGAGGATCTCTTAGAAATTCTCTACCGAGTAAGATACAGTCTGCTTGATTAGCCATTAGTATATCTTCTGCCTGTTGCCCTGTCTTGATTAGGCCTACGGTACCTACTAGTATATTGGTTTGTTGTTTTATGGCTTCTGCAAAAGGAACTTGATAATTAACCTCAACTTTTATTTGTTGATGTCTTACTAGCCCTCCTGTACTTACATCTATAAGTTCTACTCCTTTTTCATATACTATCTTAGCTAGCTTTATGCTCTCCTCTAAAGTCCAACCTCCATCAGCCCAGTCAGTAGCTGATATTCTTAACCACAGACTTTGAGTAGTCAAGACAGATTTAACGGCCTCTATGACTTCTAAGATTAGTCTAATCCTATTCTCAAAAGTACCTCCATACTCATCTGTACGCAGATTGGTTAATGGAGATAAGAACTGATGTAGTAGGTAACCATGAGCGCCGTGTAGCTCTATGATTTCATAGCCTGCTTTTACAGCACGTTCAGCCCCTTGTCTAAAAGCTTCTACTATTCTTTTAATCTCTACTTTATCCATTGCTATCGGAAGGTTTTCTCCTTCGTTGAAGGCAATAGCAGAAGGAGCTATAGTTTGCCATCCATTCTCACTATTTGGAGCTATCTGCGCTCTATTGATCCAAGGTTTTTCACAACTTGCCTTTCTTCCTGCGTGGGCTAATTGTATACCAGGTACAGAACCTTGACTTTTTATAAAGTCAGTTATCTGCTTTAGTTTGGTTATATGTTCATTTGACCATATTCCTAAATCAGCATAGGTTATTCTTCCTTCTGGACTTATGGCTGTCGCTTCTTGTACAATGGCAGCAGCTTTTCCTATCGCAAATTGCCCATAGTGTACAAGGTGCCAATCACTCGCAAAACCATCTTTTGCAGAATATTGACACATAGGTGAAACAATGATTTTATTGTGTAAAGTATTGTCCCTTAGTTTTAAAGGAGAAAATAGAGTTTTCATAATTTGTGTGTTGTTTGGTGATGCAAAATTATTAATTCCAAAATAGAATAGAAGGTCTTTTGTCCTAAAAGATATTTTTAGCAATAAAAGTTACAATAATTTGAGGAGTTCTTCTCAAGTAACCTTATATTTGTTATTTATAATTAATTTAAATAAAGACATAATGAGAATGACTTCTAAGGTTATTACTAGTACAGTACTAGCAGCCATGCTTTTTGTAGGTTGTAAAAAAGAAAACACTAAAGCTTCTTCTGAAGAGACGATTACGATAGAGAACATGGGTAGATCAGTTAGTTTTAATAAAAAACTAGAGAATGTAGTAGTGTTCGACGTGGGAGCGATGGAGAATATGGCAGAATTAGGTATACCATTTAAGGGAATGGCTAAGGTGTACAGTCCTAATTTCCTTTCTAAATATGCAGATGACGAGAGTATTGTGAATGTAGGATCTTTTATGCAGCCTAACTATGAGTTAGTAAGTTCAGTAGATCCAGATCTAATCATTATGAGTAACTGGTTTGATAAAGATTACCCAGAGTTCGCTAAAATAGCTCCTACCATTTCTTTAGGAATATCAGGAAGTAATTATTTAGCAAGCACAAAAGACAATCTTAAAACAATTGGTTCTGTTTTTCAAGTAGAAGATAAGGCAGATAAATTGATTGAGAATATCGATACTAAAGTAGCTGAGATGAAAGAAGTGATTAATAAGAGCGATGCTAAAGCTTTATTAATCTTATATAACAATAAGAGTTATAGTGCCTTTGGAGAGGACTCTCGTTATGGATATATATTTAATGATTTAGGTGTGAAGTCTGCAGCAGCAGGTTTGATGGGCGGAAGTGATCACGGTAATGTAGTATCTAGTGAGTTTGTGCTAGAACACAATCCTGACATTATCTTTATCATCGATAGAGGTGCTGTAATGGAGAATGTAAATGCTGATAAAAAAGATGTTGAGAATCCATTGATTCAAAAGACTAATGCATATAAGAATGGTAAGATTGTTTATCTAGATCCTAATGCATGGTATCTTGCAGGAGGAGGATATATCTCTCTAAATATCATGTTAGATGAAGTAATGAAAGCGTACAAATAATAAAGTAAAAAGCTTCTCGAAAGAGAAGCTTTTTTTATGTCTATTGTTTTTTAACGAACAGATTACTTGCTATTTTTTTGGTGATGGTGATCGTATGGTCGTCTACTCTGATGGTGTACGACTGATCAAAAGGCTCTATATCTAATATCTCTAGTTTTGACCCTAAAGATATTTTCTGTTTATCTAAGTACTGTAAAAATTCTGTAGAAGAGTCTTTTACCCCTACACATACCACTTCTTGATTAGCGTCTATTTCGGATAATAATTTTTTATCTATCTGTTTTATTTCTCCTTTTTCGTTAGGAATAGGGTCTCCATGAGGATCTTCTGTCGGGAATCCTAGAAATGCATCTAGTTTATTAATTAACTTTTCTGATTTTATATGTTCTAATTCTTCTGCTACATCGTGAACTTCATCCCAATTAAATCCAAGTTTATCCACTAAGAATACCTCCCATAGTCTGTGCTTTCTCACGATCATCTTAGCAGCCATAACTCCCTTAGGAGTAAGTGTAACTCCTTGATACTTTTGATATTTAATCAGCTCCTTATCATTTAGCTTCTTTATCATATCTGTCACAGATGAGGCTTTGGTTTCTATTTTTGCAGCAATAGCATTTGTCGAAATTCCTTGAGTTTGCCCTAGTGATAAATGGAATATAGTTTTTAAATAATTCTCTTCTGAATAGGTAAGCATGGATTGTTTTTTTGTTTAAATACAAAGTTAGTGTTTTTTTAATTACAAATTAATTTTTAGCTTTGCCTAAATTTAATTAAAAGCCATGCGTAAAAGTATTTTTAAACTTGTAACAATAAATATTTTTCTTTGTCTCTTTTTTGCATTGAATTCCTATGCTCAAAATATCAAAGGAAAAGTTCTTTCTAATGGAACTGCGCTTTCTTATGCTACAGTTACATTAGTTGGAACAGATAAGGGAGTAGTCACTGATGAGCAAGGTAGTTTTACTTTCGAGTCCTTAAAAGAAGGAAGCTATACGGTGAAGGCAGACTTCGTAGGTTTTGCCGCTCAGACCAAAAAGGTAACTGTAAAAGGAACTCAGACGAGTACAGTATCTTTCGAACTAAAAGAAGATGCTAATCTAGATGAGATCGTTATCTCTGGTACACTGAAGCCTGTGCTAAAGTCAGAAGCAGTAGTACCTGTAGAGATATATACACCTGCATTCTTTGAGAAGAATCCTACAGCTAGTTTATTTGACGCTGTACAGATGATCAATGGGGTACAACCTCAGCTAAACTGTAATGTATGTAATACAGGTGACATCCATATCAATGGTATGGAAGGGCCGTATACTATGATCCTGATCGATGGTATGCCTATCGTATCATCTCTATCGACTGTATACGGGCTATTCGGTATCCCGACGAATATGATCGAGAGAGTAGAAGTAGTTAAGGGGCCTGCCTCTTCACTATACGGAACAGAAGCGATGGGTGGTATTATCAACGTGATTACTAAAGATCCCGAACACGCAGCGAAGCTAAGTGTAGATGCGTTCAGCACGACTTGGTTAGAGAATAATATTGATTTAGGAGCTAGTTATAAACTAGGGAATAAGGTAAAAGGACTTTTCGGAGGGAACTACTTTAAGTTCGGAGAACGAAAAGATAAAAACGGGGATGGTTTTACAGATGTAACACAACAAGACAGAGTATCTCTATTCAATAAAGTCTCTCTAAAGAGAAAGGATGATAAAGTAGCTAGTCTTGCACTGCGCTATGTGTATGAAGATAGATGGGGAGGAGAGACTAACTGGAAGCGCAAGCAACACCGTGGAGGAGAAGAGGTATATGCAGAGAGCATCTTCACTAACCGCTTCGAAGCGATAGGGATGTACCAGCTACCGACTACAGAGAATATCTATACACAGTTCTCTTACATCTATCACAAGCAGAACTCTATGTATGGACCAGAGTCTTATGATGCTAAACAACAGGTAGCTTTCGCTCAAGCTTATTGGGATAAGACCTTAGGAAACCACAGTCTTTTACTAGGTTCGTCATTTAAGTACACTTATTATGATGACAATACTCGTGCTACGGGTATCTATGATGAGAACGGATTAGTAAAGAATCAACCAGAAGAAACACCAATACCAGGTATCTTTATCCAAGATGAATGGACGCTTAATAAAAAGAACAAATTATTATTAGGATACCGTTTTGATTATGATAAGACACATAAGGGGATTCACTCTCCACGTGTAGGATACAAGTACACACCTCATCCACACCATACCTTAAGAGGAAGTTTTGGTACAGGGTTCCGTGTCGTGAATGTCTTCACAGAAGATCACAGAGCGTTATCAGGAGCTAGAGAAGTAGTATTCGCTGAAAAACTAGACCCAGAGAAATCATACAATGCTAATATCAACTATACAGTAAAAGTACCTTCTAATTTCGGAGTGTTTAATTTCGATTTGAACGGGTTCTATACTTATTTCACGAACAAGATTGATGCAGATACAGATACAGACCAGACTAAGATTATCTATGCTAACCTAGATGGGCATGCTATCTCTAAAGGAGTATCTCTTAATGTAGATGTGACATTTGACTTCCCACTGAAGTTGATGGCAGGAGCTACTTATATGGATGTATTCAGAAAAGAAGACGGAGTAAGAGAGCAAATTTATCACTCTCCTAAATGGTCAGGTAACTTTATCGCAAGTTATAACTTCGGTAGCGGATTCACAGCAGATTTAACATCAGACTGGAAAGGACCGATGAGATTACCACGCGTAGAGAATGACTATAGACCTGAGTACTCACCATGGACAGTATTAGCAAATATCCAAGTGACTAAGAAGTTTAACAACGGATTCGAAGTATACGGAGGAGTGAAGAACTTATTCAATACGTTACCAAAAGAAGATCCGATCTCTAGATGGTGGGATCCATTCGGAGAGCCAGGTAATGGTGTAGCACCACCTCCAGGTAGAAATGATGTAATCTTCGAACCAAACGATTATAGTTATACCCCATTACAAGGGATAAGAGGATTCTTAGGAGTGAGATATAACATTTTTTAGTTAGCACATAAGCAGAATGACGAGATTTTATTTTTTTTTCATGTTTAGTTATTTCTTTGGGTTAGCGCTCTATGCTCAACCCAAAGAGATAATGTTTTCGGAGTTAGAGCAAGTGATGGCTACTAACCCTAAGCCCGTTGTGGTGTTTATGCATACAGATTGGTGTAGCTATTGTACCCTGATGGAAAAGAAGACGTTGAACAATGATAAAGTGATGCAGAAGTTAGATGAAGATTTTTATTTCATCTCTTTTAATGCAGAACAAGAAGAAGCTATAGAGTATAAAGGAAAGCGCTATGAGCTGAGAAAGACTGGTGTTCATGCAAAGCAGCACGAGTTAGCAAAAGAGTTAGCTCAGTCTAATGCTTATCCCGCTGTTATATTTCTGAATGAGAAACTAGAGATCATGTATCGACATTTTGCGTATGTACGATCTAATGATATGTATAAACTACTGAATGCTATAAAACCTTCTTAGCATTTAGAATAATAAGACTAGATACAGTACAGAACGTTAAGCGTATATGTATTGACGATTTAATAGTTGCAGTATTAGTACATCTGTACATATACATTTGTATTAGATACATAGTTAGTTAGAATTATGTTGCAGGCCTTACACAGTACACTACTGTGTAAGGCCTTTTTTTGTTTAGTAGTATTAGATATGTTGTACATTAAGTATTGCTTCTAATGACCTTACTGTTTTCTTCCATACACCTAGCTTTTTTAGAGTAGTTTGACCTCGATGTGATAGTGAAGTAGTTTGCCTATTTATGATGTTTTTAAGCTGATACTCAATTTAAAAACATAAAATTTTCTTTTTCTGAATGTCTAGATGATTATAAGATGATAGAGATTGTAGTTTTTTTTATTAAAGTTTAAGGCTGTTTATAAGTTCTGAGAAGACTTAGTATACATATAGGTGAATTTGGCTTAAGCTTTCGACCTATAATTTTCTCATATCCTGTGATAGCATATCTTTAGTTTACTACCGATTTGCTAGGGGTTTGCTAGCACCTTGCTGGCACCTTTCTTCGACAAAACCATGCTCTAGGCAAGAAAACTTCGAGGAAAGTGCAAGAAAACCTCAAGGAAGTGCAAGCTAAACGCTATCGTAGAACATCAGAAGATGTTATAAAAAAGTATTTTATTCTATATCAAAGACACATTGATAACTAGTCAAGTACACGTAGTCTAAATTAAGAAGGGATTTAACGCATCGCTTTATTGATAAGGAATAAAGACTGTTTAAGTATTCAGATTGACTTGTATAGCTTTATTATTTTAATTAAAAACTAAATAATTAGTTTTATAACTAATAAAATAGTTATATGTTTGTGTATATCAAATTAGGATTATGGAAAAATTGACCAATAAAGAAGAAGAGATTATGTGCATCCTTTGGAAATTAGAAAAGGGATTTGTGAATGATATTCTAGAGCACATGCCAGAGCCTAAGCCACATTATAATACACTCTCTACGCTAGTTCGTATATTAGAAGAAAAAGGGGTAGTGTCTTATAAAGCTTATGGCAAGTCACATCAGTACTATCCTCTGGTGAAGAAAGAAGACTATCGAAAGATGTTTATGGAAGAGACCATGGAGAAGTACTTTGATAATTCGTTTAGCAATCTAGTTAGTTTCTTCGTGAAGGATAAAAAATTATCTAAGACAGAGCTAGAAGAGCTAATGGATATTATAGAAAAGAATAAAAAATAGTTTGATTAACAACCAACCAATCAACTGAATTATGACACCTATTCTTATATATATATTAAAGGTAAATGGACTACTACTGGTAGTGTATTTATGCTATAAACTGTTTTTACAGAAAGAGACGTACGTCAAGACGAATCGATTGTATTTTATAAGTGGTATTTTTTTGAGTCTAATACTGCCTTTGCTTACTTATACGAAGGTAGAAACGATCATCTTAGCGCCAATGCCTCTCCCGATTATGGATGTAGTGGAGGATGTGGAGATAGTACAAGAGGAGAGTCTATGGACGATGAATGAGGTGTATCAGTACACATCTTATCTTTATTTAACGATCACGCTATTGAGCCTTTTGTGGTTTGGGTATAAACTGATCAAGCTAGTCAGACGTATTAGTAATATGCCTAAGACGGATATTCATCAGAATATACGAGTGGATAGAACGAGTAGTGATGCTTATTCTTTTCTACACTATATCGTATTGCCAAAGGATTATGAAGAGCTGAATCAGCTAGAGGTAGTGTTGCTCCACGAGGAAGTACACGTACAGCAGAAGCACAGCTTAGACCTTATCCTCTTAGAGGGGTTAAAACACGTATTCTGGTTTAATCCGATGATACGATTGCTACAGAAAGAGGTAAACCTAAATCTGGAGTATATCGTAGATCAAGAGATTGCGAAAAGAGAGGATAGCTATATGTATCAGCGCGCACTCGTACTATACGAGTCTAATAAGATAGCGTGTGTACCTGTGGTGAATACTTTTGGCTCTTCAGATCTGAAGAAGCGTATATTAATGCTTAACAACCCAAAATCAACTAATATGAAACGTTTAAAATTATTATTAATCACTCCTGTATTAGCAGGGTTCTTTTTCCTCTTTCAGATAGAGGTAAAAGCGAAATATATAGAGAGTCCAGCTTTTGAAGTAGATCATGTAGAAGACACTTTATTAGATGAGTATACAGACATAACTACTGAGGCAGAAGAGGATCAGCTAGATCAATCTGGTAAAAAGAAGGCTCCTAATCATGATGATATGGCAGCAATAACGGAAGAAGCGATAAGAATAGGAGAGAAAGCGTCTAGACTAGTGGATGAAACTGAGCGTATAAGAGAAGAGGCTGAGCGTGTAAGCAAAGAGATATTAGAAGAGAGAAAAGTAATTCTAGCTAAAGCGGAAGAAATACGTAAAGAAGCTTTAAAAGCACGAAAAGAAGAGTTAACTAAAGCACGAGAAGAAAGTATAGCTAAAGCGGAAGCTGCTCGTTCTAGAATGCTAGAAGAGAGAAAGAAAAGGGAGGCAGCAAAAGAAGATCTAGATTTTCGTTTAGAAGAATACAGAAAGAAGTTGACGGAAGGCACAGTAATAGATGGTAAGAATGTAGTTATCATTAAATCAGATAAGCGCAGTAAAGGGGAGTTTGTGTATTATGTAAACGGAAAGCTGTATGATGAGAGTAATAAACATGAAGCAGAAGCACTAATAGAGAAATCAGGTGTTAAAACTGTTCGCGTTTATAATAGGGCAGCTGCAGCTGATGAACTTGGCTATACGGGCAATGGTTCTGTGTATGGTTTTACATTAATGACAGATGAGGATCGTGCGAATGAGGCTAGAGTAGAAGTGATAACTAAAAAATATAAAGAAAAAGTCATTAGGGATATGACTCAAGTACAGAATAGCGACTATAAAGGACTAGTATATGTCAATGGTATGAAGAAGTCTGCCGAAGATCTAAAAAATATACGCACAGATAAAATGGTGTCAATGGATGTATTTAAAGGAGATGCAGCAGTCGAAAAATATGGTGAAGAAGGAAGAGAAGGGGTTATCCTAATACGTGTAAAACCTTAAGTAATATTCTTATATAAGATTATGTTAGCGAGTGTGATCTCTATAAGAGGTTACCACTAAAAAGAGATAAAGCCAGATTACGATCTGGCTTTATTATTTTAAGTAAATTATCTGTTTAGAAAATACGTTTAATCACGTGGAATATTTGGTATACGCTATTAATAGGGTATTCAAATGGTTCGTATATTTTATTACGGCTAGATAGGGTGATGACACCTTTTTTCTCGTCATAGTTCGTAATGTCTTTTAAGAAGGTAGCATCTTTAGTGATGACGATGAACCCATAAGTAGTGTTTCTAAAACCGCCTTCCCATAGGTGACGTCCTACTTCACGTCCTAGTACTTCTGCTCCATCAGGGGTATCTTCTATATTCCCTCCATTCATAGAGTCTCCTACTACATCAAATGCCTTATAATGACCAAGCCCAAACTTATCTACTCTGAACTGTACTGTGTCAAACTCCTGTATAAGCTGTGCATCATCCTGATAGCAGGTAATATAAGAAGCATGAGCTGATGAAGGGATCTTCAGTACCTCTATATAGATACGCCCATCAGGGTAGAAGGTAAACTTGTTTCCGTGATTATTATACATAATCTCAGGTACAGTATCCTTCGTAATATTAGTGGCTTCGAAGTTATAGAGCTCTTGCGTAGGAGTATCTCCTGTTAGCTCTTGTATCGCTGGAGATGTATGTGATGTTAATAACATACTCCCTTCTCCTGTTAGTAACCAATGCTTGCTTAAGCTTAGGGCAAATTTGGTTAGATTCTCTATAAAGTTATCGCTGATGTTTACACGTCCATTTACTATCTGAGAGAAAGAAGACTTAGTATACCCTAGTTTTTGAGCTAGATCTGTTTGGTTCTTCGCTAATCCCTCAAAGAAAATCCACTTGATGGCATCGTTAACGCGTTGAATTCTATCCATAATAGTAATGATATTTTTAAAACTATGTTTCCAATTGTTTTTATAATCGAAACTTTGTTTATATATTTGTAAGAGTAATAGGAACAAAATTAGTCAAAAAAAGCATAGATAGCTAATTTTAAAGGGATAAACTGAAATAATAGCGGTAGAATACTTCGACTGATTCGAGTAAGATATTCTAAATAAGCAGTAAACTCTCCTTTATAATACGAACGATGTTTATATTCTGGGTGTGTTTTGTTCGATATATCAACACCAAAAAATAAATTATTATGAAAGCAGTGATGAGTACATCAACCGTATTTGAAGCAGGAGAGCCAGCTATTCTGACTTTAAAAGAGAAACGAAGTATAGAGCGTGAACTGTATCTATACAGTGCTTTATACAGAACTAATGGCACTGGATACTTTACCTCAGGGGAGCGTATCTGTATAAACCAAGAGAGAGGGTATCACCTAAGCGTAGGTGGAGATGAAGAGCTAAAACCTTATCAAATATCTAGGGAGTTAGAAGAAAAAATAGCTAAGCTAAGATCTAGAAGGTAGTGTATAAGGAATAAGTTTTATAAATAAAGTTTCGATTATTAAGTTGTTTTATCATTAAAAATAAAAGTTATGACAAAAAGAGTAGCAGGTAGTCAATTAAATAAGTTGAGAAGATATAAACTGATCTTGGATTTGTATAATCAATACAAGACAGAAGACATCCCAGTGACGGTGGTGTGGAAGAAATATATCTGTCCTGTGTATCCTATCTCTCGTACGACTCTATATGAAGTGCTGAATACACCAGTGTATAAAGAACTCGCAAAAATAGAGGCAACTATGAAAGACCTAGATTAGAGTTATCAACAGTGTTTATAAGATGTGAACAGAGTTGTTCAGCCTCTTGACAACAAATAGGTTATGGTGTTGATAAGTGAGATCTTTGTAGAATAATAATTAGGTTATCAACAGTGACTATAAGAAGTGAACAAGAGTGTTCAGTTACTTAACAGAAAGTTGAGTAGGGGGTAGTAAAAGAGCGATCTTTGTAGAGTAGAAATGCAGAAATAAAAATTAGGAATATAGGAGTAGTACTTGCACAATTGGCGCCTACGTGCAATGTCTTTCCATCAGTATATTCTTTCCATTACAGATGAGAGTAATCTCATCACAGTATTTATAATCCAATAAAAAATAGAGTAAAGTGTACTTGCTGTCAAAAAGCGAGCAAGGATAATTATGTCTTTATTGTTTATGTATTACCCAATATAAATAATTGAAAATATGATAATTAAAATATAACCAATCCAAAACCAGTGTGCTAATGAATGAAACAATAATAGTGACGGTAGTAGGCTTAGTTTCATCATTAGCGACATGGTGGGCGGCTAGACGTAAGAGTAAAGCTGAGGTACAAAGCTCAGAGCTCGATAATGTAGAGAAATCTCTAAAATACTATAGGGATATAGTAGATGACTTAGGAATTAAATTAAAAGAAGCTACCAATGAGCTTTATAAAACGTCTAATCTGCACCGTGAGGCTATCGATGAGCTAACTGCTGCTAAGAAGGTAATCATCAATCTAGAACAGAAACTAGAGAAATTGGCTCTACAGAATAAGGAGTTGATCGATGAACTAAGGAAATATAAACAGCTAAATGGTAAGAGAGAATGAGAACACAATTAGTTAAACAAGCTCAGAGCCAACTTCATGTACAAGAATGGCCTATCAAGAATAATAAAGGACCTGGAGTAAAAAAGTATCTGAACAGCGTAGGGTTAGGCGAGGGGTATGCGTGGTGTATGGCTTTTGTGTACTGGTGTGTACAAGAGGTGTACTGATTATAATCTGCAAAATCCTTTAAAGAAAACTGGAGGCGTTTTAGCTCAATGGAATGCGAGTAAAGAGCTTCGTGTTACTAAACCTGAGGTAGGAGATATCTTCATTATGGACTTTGGGAAAGGATTAGGTCATACAGGTATCGTGATAGCTGTGAATGGAGATATTATCACAACTATAGAAGGAAATACGAATGACCAAGCAAGTAGAGAAGGGTACATCGTGGCTGAGAAGAAACGTCATATCCAAACGATCAATAAAGGATTTATCAGCGTGTTTAGTAACTCGTGATGTTACACAGTCTACCCAATTACATAATCAAAAAACTATATAAATATGAAAAAGCATGATCGATATATGCTCGTTTTTTTAGTGTTGTTGTTAGCACTTCTATTGATGAGCTGTGGTAGTCGAAAGACAGCGATTAATATGCAACCGACCACCACTGAGCAGGTAACTCATACAGTAGAAGAAGTAAAGAGGGATACAATACTGGTGATCCCTGCTGATAAGAGTCAGTATATAGCTGAACTAGCTGTACAAGGAAATAAAATAGTAGTGAAAGATGCGAATATAAAGCGCAGTAAAAACAAGGTGTTACAACCGCCTAGAGTACAGCTTCAAAATAATAAGCTTATCGTAGACTGTGAGTCAAAGGCTCAACGCTTATTCTTCGAATGGAAGGATAAGTTTATCAAAGAACAAAAGGTAGTGGAGACAAGGATACCCGTAGCTGTACCTCTGACTCTATCATGGTGGCAACAGACACAGATATGGCTAGGAAGAGGGTTTATGTTGTTGGTGTTCCTTGGTATGATAGGGTTAGCTCTTAGAGTAAGAGTGTGAAAAAAGTAACCAATCTAAATTATAGAGAGACAGTTTAATGAGACAGATCTTTAATAACAGATAAAGTTTAATAAAATTTATTTACCAACGCTCTAGGCTTGCTTAGGGCATTGGTTTTAATATTCCATTCTCTAGGAGTAGTGATTTAGTAGCTATAGTGTTGACTACATCAGTGTTGTGGTCTGTGAGGATGATGATTTTATGTCTAGCAGTGGTTCTAATAGCATCTGCTATAAACTCTTGTAGTAATGGAGAAATACCTGCGAAAGGTTCGTCTAATAGACAGATAGGTTGAGGTAAGTTTAGAATGTAAAGCGTCTGGATGAGTTGTTGTTCACCAGTTGACAAGTCATTAATTTTAGTATCTAGATATTGATGAAGAGATGTGCTTCGAATCATATCTTCTTTTACAACATCTTTTACTGTAAGATGCTTAGGAAAGATATTGAATTGAGGTTTATAGCTAAAGTACTGATTGAGCTCATGCTTATTGTTGATAATATTCTTGTCTATTCGGATATAAGCATGATTTGCTTTAAGTGTACCAAATAAGATTTTCATTAATGTACTTTTACCAGCGCCATTGCGTCCACGAATATTGAGTATATCTCCTGTGGAAGCAGTGAAGTATATGCCTCTGAGTATGGGGGTATTCTCAATCGTGTAGCTAAGGCTATCAATATGTAGGGTATGGTTATAAGACATGTAATAAATATTGAATGAGACATGTGATGACTAAACAGCATAAGGCCGTTAGGAGTAAGGTTTTTATAATCGGCGTTTGATTGTTGCGATGATAGAATAGTTCGTTCTTCTTGAAGGTCAGAAAGTAGATACTGTATAGACCTAACGTAATTATAGGGATAAAGAAAAACAGAACATTGCGCATCACTATGCTTAGGATGATATTTAAAGCGAGTATAGATAGTATGTTTCTCCAGGGGATAATCATGTTGGGATGCATAAATGTATAGTAGTTAGAGTAATAAGGTGTAATGTACCTCTTTTTATTTATTAGAAGGGAATTAAGATAATTTTAATTTAGCAAGAGGCTGATTTGTTAGATTAGTGGAACAAGTAGATTATGTTTATAAATAAAGATGATGTTTTCGTTAGAGTGTAAATTAATTGTAAAACTTCATTGTGTCCGTTGGCTTTCAATAGTTTTAATTATATTTGCCTCTAAACTAATAACATCAATATGAATTTCGGTACTATTATTAAAGAGGCACACTCGGGTGTAGCTTATTTAGCCTTGATTTTCTTAGCTATAGTAGCAGTGAATGCTTTTATGGGATTATCAGGGAACAAAGAGTTTAAAGACAAAGACAGAAAATTAGGATTGTTTGGATTGATATTCACTCATATTCAGTTATTATTAGGTCTTGTACTTTATTTTGTATCTCCAATGGTTCAAGGATTTGGAGTAGCAATGAAAGATTCTACATTAAGACTTTATGCTTTAGAGCACCCATTGATTAACATCATTGCGATAGTATTAATCACTATAGGATGGTCTAAACACAAGAAAGCGACAGATAGTAAATCTAAGTTTAAGAAATTTGCGATTTTCTATACATTAGGATTAGTGTTGATTTTATCAAGACTTCCATGGAAAGTATGGATGCCAAGTTTATTCGCTTAAGCTTATTAAAATATAGAGTAAAAAAGGATCTTCGAAAGAAGGTCCTTTTTTTATTGGTATGCTTATTGCAAATATTCCTCTGTTCTATTTTATAAAACATGAAAACATATCAATATTTACTAGCTATATCTTTTGTAATTTTCTTATCGAGTTTCGGTGGGACTACAAGAATCGTAAAAGAAAATAATGTAAAAACATTATTGACAAAAGTGACTCCAGATTCTCTAGAGTTAGACAACGATTCTATCGTAATAGGAGAAGAAGAAACAGAAGACTTTATCGTAGTAGATGATGATACACAAGCATCTTATTATCACGATAAATTCACTGGAAGAAAGACAGCTAGTGGAGAGGTGTTCGACAACCAAAAATACACTGCTGCCCATAAAACACTGCCATTTGGGACAAAAGTGAAAGTGACTAACTTAAAGAATAAACGCTTTGTGATATTGACTATTACAGATCGTGGACCATTCGTTAAAGGTAGAAGTATAGATATCTCTAAAAAGGCTTTTGGTGAGCTAACAGATAATGTTGGTCGCGGTGTTCTAGATGTAAAAATAGAAAAGTTTATAGGAGAAAATGAAGAACAATTATAGTATAAAATATTATTTTATTGTGATTATATTAACCCTGTTTTTAGGAAGTTGTTCTTCTGTAAAAAACGGACAATACACTTCTAAAGGTAATTACAAATCAAATGTAACTGCCTCTTATTACCACAAAAAGTTTAATGGAAAGCGTACAGCGAGTGGGGAAAAATTCCACAACTCGGGGATGACAGCCGCACATAAAAGCTTACCTTTTAATACGAAAGTAAAAGTTACGAACGTAAGTAATAAAAAATCTGTAAAAGTTCGTATTAATGATAGAGGGCCTTTTGTTAAAGGGCGCGAAATAGATCTATCTAAAAAAGCCTTTATGAAACTAGCGGATCACAAAGGCGAGGGATTACTACAAGTAGATATTAAAATCATTAAGTAATACTACCATTTCTTATAAGGATGATTAGCGATATAAGAGTTGTAATACTTTAGATCACCTGTCACTTCCTCTCCTAACCATATAGGTTTCTCGAATTGTTCAGTTTCGGTAGTTAATTCTATTTCCGCTAGAATTAAACCTTCATTATCTCCGTGAAAGATGTCCACTTCGTAAGTGTGTTTACCAATTTGGATAAGATATCTCGTTTTAGATATTACAAAATCTTCACATAAGGCTATAAGTTGATTCGCTTCATCATAGTTTATTTCTTTTTCCCATTCTAGACGAGAAGTACCTGCTTCATTACTCTTTCCTTTAATAGTAATATAGGCTTTAGTGTCTTTTAATCTGATGCGAACAGTTCTTTCTGGATGAGAGTTAAGATAACCTTGAGTTATTTTATTAGACTTAAAGGATTGCTCTATGAATTCTAGAGAGTTGACTAGAAATTTTCTTTCTATTTCGATCATGATTGTTAAGAATAAAATGTAATTTTATGCCAAAATAAACGTTTTTATTTTACTAACGATTTAAAAGTAGATTTTTTTTCAAATGAAATTACGACATATGTTACGCTCACCTCATGGGGTTGAGGAATTATTTAATAAATATGTTATTGACGGGAAGGTTTATGCTACAGAGGATTTACTTTTTATTGTTGATTTAGTACATATTTTTAGACCTAAGAATAATAAAAAAATAAATAGAGTATCTATTGATGCACTTTTAGCTTATCTAAAGACACATGAGATAGAAAGAGTAGCCTTAATGGAATACCTAAAAGAACTGTTATCTAATCGACACTTTAGTCGTATGGTATCAGATGCTGGTATACTACAAGATGCTGATTTCTTCGATGAGGTAAAAAAGAGACTATGGGCAAAGGTGCTACCATATCAGCCAGAGAAACAGACTTATGAATACGTTTTAAATCAGGTGTTCTATAAACATACTGATGCTGAATGGGTAGATATGATACCTGAAGAACAGTTAATAGAATTGTTTACCCTACTAAATTTCAATACTATCTTCACAGAAGAGAAAGATGGAGGCGCGCTTAACGAATTGTTGACATCTATAGATATTATTACTCAGCGTATGAGTGGTAGAGCGATGGAAAGCTCGATTATTAATATGGTGCCTGAGTATTCTCATTTGGAAAGCCCCTTTAGAGCTTTGGAACAAGAGTTTTCTATTGTATTGCAAAGTTTCCATAAAGGAGAAATGAAGTTCTTATTAGAGAATGATATTAACTATAAGCAAATCGTGGTATTGCATAAGCAATGTCAGGAATTTGTAAACCAAGCCTTCAAGAATAGTTCTAAGTATGGAATCTCTATGAAAGTGAATCAAAGTTTACTTAGGTTGAGACAACAACTGGCAAGGGTATATATTCTTATCTCTATCTTGGTAGTAAAAGAAGGCACATTATTAGAACGACAACAAAATTCTATAACACTAGCTCGTAAGCTGATAGAATATAACTGTTATAAGTATAATGTAACAGGACTGGTCAAAGAGAGTACACAGCTGATTTCTTATGAGATTACACAACATACTGCTAAAACAGGAGAGCACTACATTACAAATACGGGTAAAGAATACTGGCATATGTTCCGTGGGTCTATGGGGGCTGGTATTGTTGTTGGTTTTATGTGTATTTTAAAAGTTTTTGCGCATGAAGCTGATGTAAGTAATTTTGGTGAAGCCATGTTGTATAGTTTAAATTATGCATTAGGTTTTTGTTTAATTTACTTACTCGGTTTTACTTTAGCTACAAAACAGCCTGCAATGACTGCAGCTACAATTATTACTGCTATTGAGAATGGAAGAAAACAACATATAGACAGTGTAGATAAGCACATTGGCTTTGCTAAGCTATTCGCTAGGTTGTTTAGATCACAGTTCATTGCTTTCATTGGTAACGTGATTTTAGCATTCCCCGTGGCACTTTTGTTGATTTGGGGAATAGACCAGTTGTTTGGTGTAAATATCACTTCTCATGGATGGGACAAAATGTTAATAGATGCTGATCCTATTGAATCACGTGCTTTGTTTCATGCAGGAATAGCTGGGGTATTCTTATTTATGTCAGGTATTATATCAGGTAATGTATCAAATAGAAATAAACACAATAAAGTATTTTATAGAATCCAAGAACATCCATGGTTAAAAAGAAATATTGGTGTTGCTAGTACAACAAAATTGGCAAACTGGGTAGATACAAAATGGCCTGGTATTATTTCGAATGTTTGGTTTGGTATTTTTATGGGTACTTGTGGGACAATAGGAGCGTTTATAGGTTTAGGTATTGATATAAGACACATTACATTTGTAAGTGGTAACATTGCTCTAGGTTGGTATGGATCAGGCTTTAATGCTCCTGTAAATATGCTTGTATGGGCTTTTGTAGGAATGTGGTTAATAGGATTAATGAACTTTTTAGTGAGTTTCTCTTTATCTCTATTCTTAGCATTCAGATCTCGCAATATACCTCTGAAGGAAACTAAGGATTTGGTTAAAGCTACATGGAAACATTTTAAGAGCTTTCCGATGGAGTTTTTCTTACCTACATCAAGTGTAATCGTAGATAAACCTGCACAGCAGACAGGGGATAAGAAAGAAGATAAAACAAAGTAATTTATTTGTATATAAATAAGAGGGGGCTATTACACGTGTAATAGCCCCTCTTGTATTAATTGATGTCGTTAGAATCAGACGCTGTTTTAGGTTGATTATTGTGACTTCGAGTATTCTTTAAACTGTTTTTCAACATTTCTGATTGTTCTGCAAACTCTAATCTAGATACATTGATGTAGTCTTCTAAATTATGTATGTTTTTGGCTAGCTTTCTAAGAGATGCTCTATCGCTTTTGATAAAGAGTTCACTTTGCATATTTGCTTCTTCATGGCTAAAGCCTAATTTTTCCAGCATTACTCCACCTACATATACAGCAGAGAAGAAAGTCTCTCTATACACTTCTGTAAGACCATCCTGTAAGTATTCATAAGCATTCTTACGGTTCTTCGCTCTTACAATAACTTCTACATTTGGGAAGTTCTTACGAAGTACAGCTACTAATTGTTGATTTAGTTCAGGAGGATCCATTGCAGCAATAACGTAATCGGCTTGATCCACACCAATAGACTTTAGTATATTAATAGAAGTAGCATCTCCATAATACACATTAAAGCCTAACTTGCGTAAATGATCTACACGTTCTGCATCATTATCAAGAACTAATGTAGGTACATCATTAGCTTGCAGTAGTCGTCCGATTGTATTTCCAAAGTCTCCAAATCCTGCAATTACAATTTTCTTTTCAGCAGTAATATGTGATAAATCGTCGTATTCTTGTTTTTCTGTAGTAGAAGGGCTTAATCCTAAGTAAGGAGCAATCCATTTCTCATTAAGAAGTAACAAGATAGGCGTCACCACCATAGACAGTGCTGTAGTAGCTAGTAAATAATCATACCATTGTTGGTTGATCAGATTAATTGTTTTTCCTAATGCCAAAATAACAAAGGCAAACTCTCCAATTTGTGATAATAAGATAGCAAATAAGAAGTTCTGATCTTTTGGAAACTTCTTCCACTTTCCAATAGCTAGTAAAACAATAGTTTTAATTGCCATAGTACCTAGTAGTAAACTAGCGATAATAAGTGGTTCATTGATTATGATCTGGAAGTTGATAGTAGAACCTACTGCAATAAAGAAGATTCCTAAGAGGAGTGCTTTAAAGGGTTCTATATCACTTTCTAGCTGATGCTTATATGGGTTATTCGCTAGTACTACTCCTGCGATAAACGCTCCTAAAGCAGGTGATAAACCTACCATCTGCATTAATAGTGATACTCCAATCACTAGTAATAAAGCGGAAGCAGTGTAAATTTCTCTAATCTGTAAACGACCTACTGATTTAAATAAAGGGTTTACAATATAGTTACCCACTAAGAAGATAATAGATATAGCTCCTAGTATAGCTAGTGTTTTCATAAAAACTGGTGCTCCGTCTAACCAGCTGTCAGCTTCAGTAGTAATAGGTGTCTTAGTAGAAACAGCTAACAATGGAATAATAGCCATCATCGGAATTACCATAATATCTTGGAAGAGAAGTACGGCAAAACTTGATTTACCCGCATTGGATTGATTTAATCCCCGCTCAGATATGGTCTGTAAGATAATTGCGGTAGATGACATGGTGATTACAAACCCCATAGTCAAGGAGGTTCCGATACTTAAACCAACACCCCAATGTGCAATTGCAGCAACGATAGCAGTAGTACCTACTGCCTGGGCGGTACCAAGTCCAATAATCTCGTTTTTAATTTTCCAAAACTCTTTAGGGTCTAGTTCTAACCCTACTAGGAACAGCATCATTACAACACCGAATTCGGTAGCATGCATGATGTCAGCACTGTCATTTCCAACAAACTTTAGTACAAAAGGGCCAATTAAAACACCTGCAAAAAGATATCCTAATACTGAACCCATTCCTAATTTCTTAGAAATTAGGACACATACAACAGCTGCAAATAGAAAGACAAATGCTTGTGCCAAAAAATCATTCATTACGTTTAGCTATTTTTTTTTAGTTAATCAATAATGATATAATTATCATTATATGTTTTCATAGTTCTTACAAAATTAAAAAAAGAGAATAGGATTATTAAGAATATATTTAAAAAAAAGAAGATTATTTTTGTACAAGACGTTTTTTAGGTCTGAATAGATAATTAGTTGATTAGATGAATCGTAAGATTATACATGTTGATATGGATGCTTTCTACGCTTCTGTAGAGCAATTAGACTTTCCTGAACTAAGAGGAAAGGCACTAGCTGTGGGTGGTAGTGAAGAAAGAGGTGTTATCGCGGCAGCTAGTTATGAAGCTAGGAAGTATGGAGTGCGTAGTGCAATGAGTGCGATGATAGCAAAGAAGAATTGTCCTCATCTTATTTTTGTCAAACCTCGATTTGAAAGATATAAAGAAGTTTCTCGTATTATACGTTCTGTTTTTTATGAATACACTGATCTTGTAGAGCCTTTAGCATTAGATGAAGCATTCTTAGATGTAACAGAGAATAAGATAGGATGTCCTAGTGCTACGTTGATAGCCAATGAGATTAGGATGAAGATATTAGAACGAACAGGATTAACAGCATCAGCAGGTATTTCGATCAATAAGTTCTTAGCAAAAATAGCAAGTGATTACAATAAGCCTAATGGGCAAAAGACGATTGAACCCGATGAGGTGATTAGTTTTTTAGAAGAATTAGAGATAAAGAAGTTCTTTGGGATAGGGAAAAAGACTGCGGATAGGATGTATCATTTGGGAATTTTTACAGGTAAAGATTTAAAGGCAAAATCAGTAGAATTTTTAACAGAGCATTTCGGAAAGGCAGGACAAATATATTATGATATTGTGAGAGGACTTAGCAATTCTCCTGTAAGGCCTAATCGTACTATAAAATCCGTAGGTACAGAGCGAACGTTCGATGAGAATCTATCTTCTGAGGTTTTTATTGAGACTAAGCTTGATATGTTAGTAGAAGAGCTTAGTTTGCGTTTAAAGAAACAAAATTTAGGAGGTAAAACGATTACATTGAAGATTAAGTACTCTGATTTCGTACAGCAAACACGTAGTACTACTGTTCCTTATTTTGTATCAGATAAAGATATTATTCTTGATTTAGCGAAGGTGTTATTATATCAAGATAAACTAAAGGATTCAGTCCGACTAATAGGTGTGTCACTTTCTAATCTTAATACAGATGAAAAGAAGAAGCCTATAGCAGTACAATTAAGTTTTGATTTTTAATTTTGTATAAATCAGAGAAGTACTTTAGTATTTTGAAGATTGTAATTTTAATGTATTTAAAAAATGATAAAACCAGCATATTTAAAGAAAGGTGATAAAGTAGCTATTGTGTGTACAGCGAGAAAGTTTAGTCACGAAGAAGCGAAACAAGCAATCGCTCTGTTAGAATCATGGGAACTCGAAGTTGTATTAGGAGATACTATTGGTTTAGATAATTATCAACTAGGAGGAACAGATCAACAAAGGGCAAATGACTTTACAAAACAATTAAAAGACCCTAGTATAAAAGCTATATGGTGTGCTAGAGGAGGATACGGTACAGTGCGTATTATTGATGATATTGACTTTAGTGGTTTTGTTGATAATCCGAAATGGGTAATAGGTTTTAGTGATGTGACTGTATTGCATAGTCATATTCATAATCTAGGAGTAGAGACTATACATGGACTTATGGCTTTTAGTGTAGAGAAGTCTTTAGTAGAATCTAGAGATTCGTTATATAGAGCTTTGTTTGGACAAGAACTTATTTATGAGATAGACAGTGACAGTAGTAATAGATTAGGTATTGCAGAAGGGCAGATAGTAGGAGGAAACTTATCTATATTATATAGTCTTTTAGGTTCTAGGTCTTCAGTTGATACAAAAGGGAAAGTACTCTTCATAGAAGATCTAGATGAATATTTATATCATATTGATCGTATGATGCATAATCTAAAGCGAAATGGTATGCTTGAAGGACTTGCTGGTTTAGTTGTTGGAGGGATGACAGACATGCATGATAACGCAATACCTTTTGGTTATGATGCAAAACAAATTATACTATCTATAACAGCAGAGTATGATTATCCTATTGTTTTTGATTTTCCTGCTGGACATGGAGTTAGCAATTTAGCATTAAACTTAGGAAGTCAGATTCATTTAGAAGTTAATTCAGAGAAGACTCAATTAAAGTTTATATAATATGGCTAAAAATCATGAGGTAGGTAAAGAAGGAGAGAATGCTGCTGCTGATTATTTAATTAGAAGAGGGTATGAGATTCTCGCTAGAAATTATTTTGCTGAGAAAACAGAATTAGATATTGTTGCTTTAAAAGATAATATCCTTGTCTTTGTTGAAGTCAAGACGAGAAGCTCTCTTGATTTTGGTACCCCTCAAGATTTTGTAAATAATCGGAAGATAAAATTATTGATTAAAGCCGCTAATCTGTTTATTACCGAATTTGGAAGAGAAGAAGAAGTTCGTTTTGATATTATCGGTATCCATAAAAAAGAAGACATCTTTGATATAGAACATATAGAAGATGCTTTCTATTTCTTTTAGATAGTATTAATGATAATTTCCTAAAAAATGCCCTGTTTTATAAGATCGAAATATAGGTTTTGTAAGGATTATACTCATTTGGTATATAGTTATTTAAAAAAAGTCTTAATAAGGTTTGTTTCTTATTTAGAATCATTTTATTTTTGCACTCGTTAAATGAGTCTAAATAACATAATAAAGTATGAGATTAATCAATACTCTTTTGTTTACTATTGGTGGGGTAATAGTAAGTATAGCACAAACGTCGACAATTAAAGGACGTGTTGTGGATGAAACTAATAAACCAATTCCTTTTGCAACAGTTTTTGTAGGGGAAGGAAATGTGGCTACACAAGCTGGTGAGAATGGAGAGTTTAAACTTGTTGATGTACCTAGAGGTAAAGCTCTAGTAAAAGCGTCTTCAGTTGGTTTTGTTGATGCTCAACGTGAATTAAATGTTGCAAAAACGGATGAAGTACTTAACTTCGTTCTATCTTCAGATAGTCAGTTAAATAATATTACTGTTTATGGTAGAAGTAATAAGGATGTAAAAAAACTACAATATTTAACTAGACTTCCATTAGGATTACAAGACCAAGTTCAGTCTATTAGTATTGTATCAGGACATATTATTAAAGAACAAGGGGCATTAACTATTACTGACGCTGCACGTAACGTAGCTGGTGTGGTACAGTTCTCTAACTATGGTGGGCCTGCTGAGAGTATGTCTATTCGTGGATTTAGAGGTACTCCTGTATTACGTAATGGTGTAGGTATGGACTCTGACTTTAGAACAGCATCAGCTATGGCTGATATGCAAGGAGTAGAAAGTGTTGAGGTAATAAAAGGATCAGCAGCTGTATTACAAGGAATTGGTAATGGTCTTGGAGCTGCGGGTGGTGTTATTAACTTAGTTACTAAAACACCTAATTTTCAAAATAAAAGAGAAGTTAGCTTCCGTACAGGAAGTTATGGACATGTGAGACCTGCTTTTGATATTGAACAAGTATTAGATAAAAAAGAAACTGTATCATTCCGTTTGAACGCTGCTTATGAGAGAAATGATGGGTGGAGAACGCATACTGGAAATGATCACTTCTATATTAACCCATCGTTAGCTTGGAAAATAGATGATAAAACCAAATTAACTGTTGAGATGGATTATTTATCTGGGGATTATACACCAGATAGAGGAACTGTAAATTTAGCACCTGATTATGTTGAAGCATTATATAAAATGCCTCACAATAAATTCTTAGGATTTAAAGGAGATAATCAGAGTATTAAAATGCAGAATTATGTTGCTCGTTTTGAGAGACAACTTACAGATAAGTTGACATTCAGAACTTCATATACTGCTTCTATTTATAATGAAGATAGTCGTACTACAAGTGTTGGTACAGTGAAGAAAAAGAATGATATTACTGATTGGAATGACTTCCAAAATATTAGACGTACTGTGTCTAGAGGTGAGACAGGGGATTATAACTCTGTATTCCAAGCTGATTTAGTTGGAAAAGATATCTTTACAGGAGTTCTTAAACATACATTCCAAATAGGGTTTGACTATAGACAGACAAAAACGAATAGTGGAAGTGTAACAGGACAAGTATGGGGGAAAGACAAAAATGGTAATCCTGCTTTAGTAAATTATACTAATGATATAAATGTTTTAGGACCGATTGACAATACATTCCCAGAGGACATTATCTTTGGTGATATTAATAAAACTAGAACGATGAGTCCAACTATTGGATTTATGGTACAAGATTACGTTGCAATTGGTGATAAGTTAAGTGCAATGTTAGGAGTGCGTTATAGTAGATTAAATGGAAGCACTACTGAGAATGCTACTATTGATCGTTGGAATCCTATCTTTGGTTTAATTTTTAAACCTCAAGAGAATATTAGTACATTTATTTCATACACTACAACTTCAAGCTTAAGACAGTCTAATAAGCTTATTCATGGAGGAGGTACAGCTGGTGCTTCAGATACTAAACAAGTTGAGTTTGGTTTTAAATCTAATTGGTATAATGATCGTTTAGGAGTTAACTTTAGCTATTTTATGATTAATCAAGATAATTTATTAGCTCCTTATATTGATCCTATTACTAATGAACAATCTAAAACAGAAAGTATCTTAGTAGGTAGTTTAAAACGTAGTGGCTTTGAGTTGGAAGTTAATGGTAAAATTACTAATAACTTAGAAGTGATGTTAGGATATGCTAACTTAGACGCTAGATATAAAGATAGCCCTAACTATGTAGATGGTTCTGCTCCAATGAATGCTCCAGAACATGTGGCTAATGGATGGGTTAATTATAAGTTTAATGACGGTAAATTAAATGGACTTTCATTAGGATTAGGAGTTTATTATGTTGGTCAAAGACCAGTTAATGAATATGCTAGAACTGCTGATGGACATGGTTCAAATGTAAATAAACGTCCATTTGATATGCCAAGTTATATCACAGCTAATGGACAGATATCTTATACATATAAGAATGCTACTTTAGGAGTTTATATGAATAATATATTTAATGAGTTAGGTTACACTTCATATTATAGAGGAGGATACATCAATGAGATTGCACCTAGAAATTTTGCAGCTCAATTAACTTATAGATTCTAATTATAACAGTTGAATTAGTAGACAAAACACGACTTTACTCGAAGAGTAGAGTCGTGTTTTGTGATTATAGACCTTTTTATGAAGACAAAAAAGAAGAGCACCTTTCGAAAATTAATGAACGACTTACATTTATGGCTTGGTATAGCTAGTTCATTAATACTATTTGTGGTATGTCTAACAGGGACAATCTATACTTTTAAAAGTGAGATTCAGAAACTGTTAGCACCAGACATGTATAAGTTGACTGTTGTTAAGGATGAGGTATTATCTATTGATGAGATGAAGGCTTATGTTGAATCCACTTTTCAAGGAACAGTACAACGTGTAAGTATAACCCATAAGAAGGATGCTCCTTATGTATTTTCAGTAAGTTTTGCAGAGAAAGAGAAGAAGAACGAAACTGTATATCTTAACCCATATACAAATGAAGTTGTAGGCAGTGGTAGAGGACCTGCAGACGAATTTTTTATGACTGTATTTAAGTTACACAGATGGTTGTTGTTAGAGAGTGAGATAGGGCGTCCTATAGTTGGAATAGCGACTATTATTTTTGTGTTCTTGTCTATTTCGGGATTGATTCTTTGGTTGCCAAAGAAAATAAAAGGATGGAAGAGCTTTAAACCTGGCTTTAAGATTAAGTTTAATGCAAATTGGAAACGTATTAATCACGACTTGCATAATACATTAGGTTTCTATACTCTTATTATTGTTTTGATTATGTCTTTGACAGGATTGTGTTGGTCTTTCGAGTGGTATAGAGATGGGTTGAGTAAAGTGTTAGGGACAAAGGTATTCGGTGGGCGTAATGAAGCGAAACCAGAATCTACTTTGACAGAAGGAGCTAAGACCTTAGATTTGTCAGACGTTATACAGCGAGCTAATCAGACTATTTCATACGAATTTAGAACGATGACAATATCTTTTCCAAAAGGTGATACAGGATCTTTTGAAGTCAGTAAAAATGAAGCAGCACGTTTTAACGAAACTGTGACTGACAGAGTGTTTATAGATCAGTATTCAGGTGATATTATTAGACAAGATATGTTTAGTGATAAGAGTATAGGAGAGAAGATAGCTAGTTCTATTCGTGCTTTACACTTTGGAGATATTTATGGAATGTTTTCTAAAGTTATTTACTTCATTGTCTGTTTGATAGCTACAAGTTTACCGATAACAGGTGTTTTTATCTGGATAAATAAGATGAAGAAGGGTACTTCTAATAAAGTATAACATTTCTTTATAATTCAGATGTTTTTATGTTTAATAAAAAATGTAACTTTGCTTAATAACCTAATTTTAGATTTATATTATGTATCCAGAAGAAATAGTAAAACCGATGCGTCAAGAATTAGTTGATGCAGGATTTGAATCATTACATACAGGAGCTGATGTAGAAGCAGCTTTACAAAAAGAAGGGACTACATTAGTAGTTGTAAACTCAGTATGTGGATGTGCTGCACGTAATGCACGTCCAGCAGCAGTAATGAGTTTAGGAGGAGAGAAAAAACCTACTAATGTAATCACTGTATTCGCAGGAGTAGATAAAGAGGCAGTGGATGTTGCTCGTCAGCACATGTTCCCATTCCCTCCATCATCTCCTTCTATGGCTTTGTTTAAAAATGGTGAATTAGTTCACATGTTAGAGAGACATCACATTGAAGGAAATACTGCTGATGCTATAGCAGAGAACTTAATGGATGCTTATAAAGAATTTTGTTAAGAATCATGACCACCTTTTGGTGGTCTTTTTTTTGTCCTTTCTTCACTATTATAAGGTTAATCTATTCTAGTTAATTTGTTTATAATTTTTTTTAAGTAGATAGTTTTTATGTAAATTCACAAATATTGTGACTTATATAAGAGTTAATTTGCGAGGTATGTTTATTGTTGTATATATGTTTAAGTGTATATTTGCGATAAACTAATCGATTAATGCAAAAAATAATATCATATCCTATATCTATACTATTTGTGATTATTATGCTAATAGTATTATGTGTATTTCACGCATTACAGTGGATTGCATTCAACCTGTTTGGATATAAAGCTCATAACGTTACTGTTAATGGGCTTGTATGGTGGCTAATGGCTTGTACAGGTATCTTAGGCACGAGTTATAAGTTCCGTCAAGAAGAAGAACTTCCTACAGATCGTCCGATCATATTTGTTTCTAATCACCAGAGTATGTTTGATATTCCGATGATTATTTGGTTTTTTAGAAAGAATCACCCAAAGTTTGTTAGTAAGAAAGAACTAGGAAAAGGTTTCCCTAGTGTATCATATAATCTTAACCATGGAGGTTCTGTATTAATAGACCGTAAGGATGCTAAGCAAGCATTAACAGCTATTAAAGGATTAGGACAATATATCACTAAGCATAACCGATCTGCAGTCATCTTTCCAGAAGGAACACGTAGTAGAGATGGTAAGCTGAAGAGGTTTTCTGAGAATGGAGTTAAAATGCTTTGTAAGTTTGCGCCTGATGCATTAGTTGTACCTTTGACTATTAATAATTCTTGGAAGATATTCCGTTTTGGAAACTTCCCTTATGGATTAGGAGCGAGAATAAGCTTATATGCTCATCAACCTTTTGCTGTGAAAGATTACTCTTTTGAGGAAATTATGCAGAGGTGTGAAGACAAGATTAAATCAAAAATAGAATAAAATTCTAAATATAAACTAGCCTTTTGCTACTGTCAAGCAAACTAAACCAAGAAGTAGTATAGAGGCATAAACATAATTGTATGTCTATAAAGAATGTTCGCCTAGAAGTAATGCAATTCTTAGAAAAGAATATTGATAGCTTCGTAGAGAGTTATCTGATCCCCGTAGAGAAAATATGGCAACCATCAGACCTATTACCAGATTCAGAAGGTGAAAACTTTTTGGAAGAAGTAAAGGAATTAAGAGAATACGCTAAAGAATTACCTTATGATTTTTGGGTTGTTTTAGTAGGTGATACTATCACTGAAGAGGCATTACCAACGTATGAATCATGGTTAATGGATGTAGAAGGAGTCAACCAAAAAGATGGTGAAGGTGGTAATGGATGGGCTAAATGGTTACGTCACTGGACTGGTGAAGAGAACCGTCATGGAGACCTTCTTAATAAGTACCTATATTTATCTGGTAGAGTAGATATGAAAGAGATAGAGATTACTACTCATCACTTGATTAATGATGGTTTTGATCCAGGTACTGATAGAGACCCTTATAAGAACTTTGTATTTACGAGTTTCCAAGAGTTAGCGACTTATATTTCTCATAACCGTGTAGCTAAATTAGCTAAGCAGTATGGAGACCATAAGTTGTCTAAGATCTGTAGATTGATTGCAGGAGATGAGATGAGACATCACCATGCATATAGTGAGTTTGTTGACCGTATCTTTAAAGTAGATCCTAGCGAGATGTTATTAGCATTTGTGGATATGATGAAGAGAAAGATCACGATGCCAGCTAACTTAATCCGTGAATCAGGAGGTAAGATGGGAGATGCTTTTGAGCTGTTCTCTGATTCTGCACAGCGAATAGGTGTTTATACAGCGCATGATTATATCGATATCATGCAGAAATTAATTGACCGTTGGCAAGTAGCAGAGTTGAATAATCTTACTGATGACGCAGAGAAAGCAAGAGATTATTTAATGAAATTACCAGCGCGTATGGCTAGAGTAGCTGACCGTATGACCATTGGTAAAGAAGAACACATATTTAAGTGGGTTAAACCAGCCCTTATTAAATAATAAAACAATACAACACAATAGATATGGACAAGCGTATAGATCAAGTCATCCTTTATGTAAAGAAAGAGTTACAGCAAGCTGAGAGCGGTCACGACTGGTTCCACATTGAACGAGTTTATAAGAATGCTTTAAACATCGTAAAGGGAGAGGGAGAAGTGAATCTAGAAATAGTGAAGCTAATAGCCCTACTACACGATATAGCAGATAGTAAATTTCACAATGGAGATGAGACAGTAGGCCCAATTAAAGCTAGAGTATTACTAGAAAACTTAGGATATGATGAAGATACTATTGTACATGTTGTAAAAGGAATTGAAAATATATCTTTTAAAGGAGGTAACTTTAATCAAGCTTTTCGTTCTAAAGAATTAGATATTGTACAAGACGCAGATCGATTAGATGCTATCGGTGCTATTGGTATCGCTAGAACATTTAATTACGGAGGGTATAAGAATAATTTGATTCACGACCCTAGTATTGATCCTAAGATTGGAATGTCTAAAGAAGAGTATAAGAAGAACGTTGGAACTACGATTAATCACTTCTATGAGAAATTACTTCGTTTAAAGGATCTAATGAATACCGAAACAGGAAAACAATTAGCAGAAGGAAGACATCGCTTTATGGAGTCTTTTCTTGGCCAGTTCTACGATGAGTGGGAAGGTAATGCTTAGTACGTTTTATAAGAATAAGAAGAAGCCATTCGTATGAATGGCTTTTTTTATGCCTTCTAAAGAGATTATTTCTGATAGAAATCAAATAATAAAGCGTTTTTCTATCTAATAGGTATTGTAAATTTATTTTTTTGTTAACTTTAGTTAAAATTATTAAACACGACTGAATATGCGTTTAGACTATGAGCATGAAAATCGACCATTAAAATCGAAGAGAAATTACCTTATTATCTTTTTTAATGTTATTGCGTTATTACTTCTTATCAACTATTTACCATACGAACCACAAGTTAATAAAGGATTAGCTCTTCTAGTCTTTGTAGCTGTGTTATGGTTGACAGAGGCGATACATGTGACCACCACAGCCGTGTTTGTACCTGTGCTTGCCATAGGACTTGGGTTGACGGATACTAAGCCTGCTTTAGCCTCTTTTGCAGATCCTACTATATTTCTATTTTTAGGAGGTTTCGTATTAGCAGGAGCGCTGCATGTGCAGAAATTAGATATGATTATAGCCAATAAGATTATGTACCTCGCTAAAGGAAGATTGTCTTATGCTGTGTTTTATCTCTTTATAGCTACAGCCGTATTATCGATGTGGATTAGTAATACTGCTACAGTAGCGATGATGTTACCCCTAGTGATAGGAGTATTAGGTCAGTTAGATAAAGACCAGTATAGAAGTACCTATGTGTTTGTACTCTTAGGTATAGCGTATAGTGCTAGTATCGGAGGGATGGGAACAGTAGTAGGTAGCCCACCTAATGCTATCGTAGCTTCTCAGTTAAATATTTCTTTTGCAGAGTGGATGAAGATGGGGATTCCTATGGTCTTGATATTATTACCACTGATGATAGGGGTGATTTACTTTGTGTTCAAACCTAAGTTGGACTTTGAATTTAAAGCTAATACAGAGAGAATTCCAATGACTTCTGATAGATGGCTAACATTAGCTATATTTATTACTACAGCACTGTGTTGGATCTTTAGTGATCAGTTAAATCCACTAGTAGCTTCCTTAGTAGGCTTTGAAAGTAAGTTTAGTAATTTTGACACCTTTATTGCCTTAGGAGCATTTATGTTGATCTGTGTGAGTCAGGTTTCTAGATGGAAAGAGTTACAGCACAATGTAGATTGGGGAGTTCTTCTTTTATTTGGAGGAGGTTTGACTTTGAGTATGGTACTTAGAGATTCTGGCGCAAGTGAAGTTTTAGCAGACTTATTAGTATCAGTGATTCGTGATAGTAGTTATTTCACTATTGGGCTAGTAGTATCATTCTTTATTGTATTCTTGACAGAGTTTACTTCTAATACAGCTAGTGCTGCCTTGTTAGTTCCTTTGTTTATTACGATATCAGACCAGTTAGGATTACCACCATTAGGATTGTCTATGATTATAGGTCTAGGAGCCTCATGTGCCTTTATGTTGCCTGTTGCTACTCCACCTAATGCCATTGTATTTGGTACAGGTGATATTCGTCAGAAGGATATGATGAAAGCAGGTTTTGTATTGAATATTATCTGTGCGGTATTAATTGCTATTATCGCGTACTTCTTTTGGTTACAATAACTAATATAAGTTATATTATATAAAGTAAAAGGGCTGTTATCTTTTGATAACAGCCCTTTTACTATTTAGTCTCTTGTGATGAGATATGCTTTATTTTATATTCTAGTATGGTTTTTCGTCTCTTCCTTCGTAGAAGTTGATAAAAGCTCTATTTACCACTCTATTTCCTCCTTTAGTAGGATAATCACCAGTGAAGTACCAGTCTCCTAAATTCTTAGGACAAGCGATATGTAAGTTCTCTACAGACTGGAATACAATCTTAACTTCAGACTTTATATTCACATCTTTTACCATTACAGCGATCTTATTAGAAATCTCTTCATCTGTAAATGGTGCATAGATATCTTTTACATAGTTAATGACTTCACTATCTTGTAAGTGCTCTTGTGCTTTAGACTTCTTATACACTTCATCTACGATATGATATAAGTTGCGCTCTTTTAATAGCTCTATAGCAGCTTGGAAAGCGATTAATCCCTCTAGCTTAGCCATATCGATACCATAGCAGTCAGGGTATCTCACCTGTGGAGCAGCAGATACCACCACGATACGCTTAGGGTTAAGTCTATCCAGCATGCGGATAATACTCTTTTTAAGTGTAGTACCACGTACGATACTATCATCGATGATCACTAAGTTATCAGTAGGTTTAATCACACCGTAAGTCACATCGTATACGTGTGCTACTAAGTCATCACGACTACTGTCATCTGTGATGAATGTTCTCAGTTTAGCATCTTTTACAGCGATCTTCTCTGTTCTTAGTTTTACAGATAAGATCTCTTGTAACTTCGCTTCAGATAAGTCTTCTTTATTCTTTAGAATATCACTTATTTTACGTTGATTAAGGAAGTCTTGTGCTCCTTCTACCATCCCGAAGAATGATGTCTCAGAAGTATTCGGGATATAAGAGAACACAGAGTTATCTGTATCATCTCCGATCGCTTTTAATACCTCAGGGAAGATTAGCTTACCTAAATCTTTTCGCTCTTGGTATATATCTGCATCATTTCCTCTAGAGAAATACACTCTCTCAAAAGAACACGCTTTAAGAGGAAGTGGCTCTAAGATTTGTTCAAATTTTACTGAAGCATCTTTGCGGATAATGATAGCCTTACCAGGATCTAATTCTTTAATCTCTTCGAATGGTACATTGAATGCAGTCTGTATCACAGGTCTTTCACTAGCTACTACCACGATCTCATCATTCTCGAAGTAGAATGCAGGGCGTATACCAGCAGGGTCACGTAATACGAATGTATCACCATGTCCGATCATACCAGCCATCGCAAAACCTCCATCCCAGTTCTTAGAAGCACGGCGTAAGATACGCGCTACATCTAGACGTTCTCCGATTAGTGGAGAAGCTTTCTTTTTAGTATATCCTTCTTGTTTTATTTTATAGTATAAGTCATTTACTTCATCATCTAAGAAGTGTCCTATCTTCTCCATTACTGTAATGGTATCAGACATTTCTTTAGGATGTTGACCTAGTTCTACTAAGTCTTGGAATAAATCACGTACGTTAGTCAGGTTGAAGTTACCCGCTACGATTAGGTTTCTGTGCATCCAGTTATTCTGGCGCAAGAATGGGTGAACACTCTCGATATTGTTCTTTCCGAATGTTCCATATCTTACGTGACCTAAGAAAACTTCACCTATATAAGGAATATGTTTTTTCTGAAGGTCTACGTTGTTTTGGTATTCAGGGTGTGCTTCCATTTCTTCATTGATACGCTCATTGATCTGCATGAAGATATCCTGAATAGGTTGTGCTTTGTTTGAACGAACACGACTAATGTATCGCTCACCAGGTTCCATATCAAGTTTAATACTTGCTAGTCCAGCTCCATCTTGTCCTCGGTTGTGCTGTTTTTCTAGTAATAGATACATCTTTTGTATCGGGTAGAAAGCACTTCCATACTTCTCTTTGTAGTAGGATAACGGTTTTTTTAGTCTTAGAACCGCTATACCGCATTCGTGTTTTAAAGCGTCGCTCATGTTAGTTGTGTGTTGTTGTTGAATAAAAAAAGCCCCATAACGAGGCTTATAATTTTACATTATTGTTTTAATTCGATATCGAATTGAGTTAACATTTTAAATTGTTGTAGTCTTCCCACCACTTCTTTGTCGTTTAATTTTTCCATCCTTGATGTTCCAAATTCTTCTACACAGAATGATGCAAGATTCGAGCCATATATGATAGCATTCTTCATATTTCTGAACGAAACATTGCTGCTCTGTGTCAAATAACCTGTAAAACCACCTGCAAAAGTATCTCCAGCTCCTGTCGGATCGAACACTTCTTTTAACGGTAATGCAGGTGCGAAAAATACGTCTTTATCTTCAAATAATAAAGCTCCATGTTCACCTTTTTTAATCACAACGTATTTTGGTCCCATGGTATGAATAACTTCAGCAGCTTTCACTAGAGAATATTCTCCAGATAGCTGACGTGCCTCTTCATCATTGATAGTGATAACATCGATTCTCTTTAGCACTTCCTTTAATTCATCTAGCGCACAATTCATCCAAAAATTCATGGTGTCTAGAACGATAAGTTTAGGTTTAGCGGTTAATTGATCTAATACTTTGATCTGAATGTTTGGATGAAGATTACCTAACATTACTACATCAGATTCTTTAAAATCTTCTGGTACGATAGGATTAAAGTCAGCCAATACATTAAGCTGTGTATCTAAAGTATCTCTAGAGTTTAGATCGTTATGGTATCTACCACTCCAGAAGAAGGTTTTACCATCTTTTACTACTTCTATTCCAGTAGTGTCAATGTTTCTACTATTTAAAAGATCCAAGTGTTCTTGTGGAAAATCATTTCCAACTACAGACACTATAGCTGATTTAATATTAAAGTGTGAGGCAGACAATCCGATGTATGTCGCTGCACCACCTAATATCTTGTCTGTTTTTCCGAATGGAGTTTCTATTTCATCAAAGGCCACCGTCCCCACTATCAGTAATTTATTCATATTTTTTGCAAAGAAATAAGCTACAAATATATGGCAATACTCTTTTTACTACCAAATTTAAAAGCTATAATTAACTATTTTGCTAACACTGAGTGTTTTAGTATAGATTGTTGTTTTTAACGCAATTATCTAGTACTTAGTCAGTATTATTCTATAAAAGGATGATTATATCACCTTTATCAGATATGGTTATTTAACACGGAATTAAATAATTATAAAGTCTTTTCTCTGAAGCTTATTTCACTTCTTTTTTAGAAACTACCCGATGCATAATACAGTATGCAAAGGAGTCTATACACTAGCTTAAAGATAGTGAAATAATCATAATGGACACATTATAAAAACACTTAAATACTTCTTGCTTCAAGAGTGCTACAACACCTATTCAAGATTCCTTCAACAAAGACCTTGTTAGCTAGAGCAATATTGGAGAAATGTTGAAGAAGTGTTGAAGGAATTGCTTCTATTGCCTGCAAACTCTTAGGTTAGAGCGTATTTAGGTTTGTTGTATGATTTATATAGTTTTACTTCAATCTATTGGTAATTAGTGTTTTGTGTTTGTTTTTTTGAATAATTAGGAAGAAAAAAGACAGTTGTTTTTTCTCAAAAAAGGGTATAAATGGCCTTTAATACCCCTTAAAACAAAAATAAGTAGCTGTTGCTAGCCTTTTATAGGTCTAAAAAGTGTTTTTTAAGGGGATAGAATAGAAAAAAGAGAAATGTTTTTTAGATTTACGATAACGAACTAACTAATAACCTTATTAATTATGAAAAAGAGCTTAGTGCTTTTAATAATGTGTGCTATGGGAACTCTCGCTAGTGCTCAGGTGCATATTCCTTTTAGACTGACTAAGTATAATAATGTAATACTAAAGACAGTCGTGAATCAGAAGGATAGCCTAGATCTGATGTTTCAGGTAGCGATGGATGATGGCGCTATCTCACCTGTGCGTGTGAATAAGGTAGAGCATATCCTATTCGATAAAGATGATTATAGCGCATCTAATACAGTAGAGATTAGTGGGCATGTGTGGAATGGTATTTCTTTTGTAGATAATCAGTATAGCGGATTAGAGTCAGATGGTAAGATCGGTATGGCGTTGTTTAAAGATAGTGTATTAGAGATAAATTATGATAAGGAGGAGTTGGTGTCTTATGCAAGTATGCCTAGTGTAGAGGGATATCAGTCTGTTTCTGTTCATTATCGCAATGGTGCTATGTTTATCGATATGCTGAGTGAAATAGCTGGGCAGGAGTATGTACATCCTTTTTATCTTCAGTCTGGTTATTCAGGAGGGATACTGTATGATGATAATTTTGCGGAGGAGAATAGGTTAAAGGATAAATTGGTTACTATAGATCATAAAGAATTAAAGAACTCAGCTGGCAAAAGTGTAATCACGAATACTGCTGAGGTGACTAAAGTGAGTTTGGGTAGTGCTGAACTACAGCAGGTGAAGGTGGCGTACTTCTCAGGAGAATTAAAGAATCAACCTTTTAGTCTATTTGGAGCAGATATGATGAAACGTTTTAATTGGATTATTAATGCAGAGAGAACTAGGGCTTGGATAAAGCCGAGTAAGCATTATAAGGATGAATTTATAAAACTATAGAAGAGTTTGGGGGGAGTTTTGAGAACTTTGAGTTTGATCGTTATTTCTATCACGAACGAAACATAAATACACTTATGTGTTTAGTTTTATTTTCTGGATTATTCATTTATGCTTTTAAAAGATTATTCGGTATAAAAGAACATTATAAGCCTGATCCAAATAAGAAACTGTGTACATCTGTGACTCTTTATGTGGATATGTTTGAAAACAAAAAGATTGAATAGGGTATTTTATAATCATTAATATGTTTATTTTTGTTAAAAAAATACAATTAATGAAAAAAGAATACTTTATCTCTATTAATGGTGAAAGTCAAGGACCATATCAGTTCTCTGAGTTAGGACAGTTTATAATCTCTCCGACTACGCTAATCTGGCATAGTGAATTGCACGATTGGACAGAGGCAAGATTTCTACGAGAGTTTGAGGTGTATCTTCAGAGACCGATGTATAGCACACCAAATTATGGGTATAATCAAAATGTTAGTTTGGCTTATACTAGGGATAATCGATATGTGATTGTAACTACGCCTACAGAACGAATTCACTATCGATACGCTGACTTTGGAGAGCGTTTTGTAGCAGGGTTATTAGATGGTTTGATTCTTTTAATACCAAGCCTCTTTTTTCCATTTATAGCGGGGTGGCTCTATTTTTCATTAATGCAGAGTAACGATGGACAAGCGACTATAGGGCAAAAAACGATGAAGATTATGTTGCTAGACTGTAAGGGACAGCGAGTAACTTTTGGTCAGGCTACAGGGCGATTTTTTGCTAGATTATTATCTGGTTTTATATTCTGTATTGGTTATTTTATGTTTTTCTGGTCAGATCAGAAGCAGACTTTACACGATAATCTAGCGGAGACTTTAGTAGTAACAGAGATTCGCAGGGAGAGGCTGTAAGCACAGTGTATGTGCTATAGTAGAGAGATGGTGTTACAAGGGAAGTATAATCAGTGATTATAATACGATGTAAGAAGAAAATGAGGTGAATGACATTAAACAATGCCAATATCAGATAATGAATTAGCATACTTCACAGAATATGGAGCTAGTGAGTTATGCGATAGGTTATTTAGTAGTGACTTAGATTTTTCGGATATAGAGAGACCTTCTCTTATGTAGTATAAGAACAAAGAGCATCCCTTAAAAAGATGCTCTTTGTTGTTCTATTAATTTTCTTCAGACTCGTAATACTCGTCTATTAATAATTTAGTTCCTGTTGCTGCTTTTACTGCAAGGACGTCACATCGTTCGTTCATAGGATGGTTGTTATGTCCTTTTACCCATTTAAACTGGACGTTGTGTTTGCGGTATACTATTAAGAAGCGTTGCCATAAGTCGTGGTTCTTTTTGTCTTTAAAGGCTTTTTTCTCCCATCCGAATACCCATCGCTTTTCTACAGCGTCTACCACATACTTAGAGTCAGATACCACTAGGACATTAGTGCCTTCGTTCTTTAGCATTTCTAAGCCTACGATCACCGCTAGTAGTTCCATGCGGTTATTGGTAGTTTTGCGGTATCCTTGGGATGCTTCTTTATAGACATTATGACCTGCCCACTCTAGTATTAGTCCATATCCACCAGGACCAGGGTTACCTCTAGAGGAGCCATCGGTATATAGTATTACTTGTGGCAAATTCATTTATAATATTAAAATAGTAGTTTCTCGATTACTTGTGGGAAGTGTAGGTGTTCTAGTTTAAGTACAGCTGCGCCTACTTCTTCTGGTGTATAGGAAGGTTCTATCGGAGTAGAAGCTTGGAATATAACAGCTCCTTCATCGTAGTTTTCGTTTACATAGTGAATAGTGATTCCAGACTCCTTCTCTTTATTTTCTACGACTGCTGTGTGTACGTGATGACCATACATTCCTTTACCGCCATATTTAGGCAATAACGCTGGATGTATATTAATTACTTTATTCGGATATTTTTTAACAAGGTCATCAGGAAATTTCCATAAGAAGCCTGCTAATACAATTAAATCAGGTTGAAATTGTTCTAATTTTTGAGATACAACACCATCATTTAGCATATTTCTGTCAAAAATCAGAACTGGAAGATTTCTTTTTTCAGCTTTTTCTATTACCTTAGCATTTTGGTTGTTAACCAATATAAGGTATTGATTAGAAATAGACTTGCTTTCAAAGTAGTTGATAATGTTTTCTACATTAGTCCCTGAACCAGAGGCGAATAGAGCTATGTTTTTCATGTAGTTAGTTGTGTTATGAAGTTGAAAGTACAATAAATAAGTACAAAAAAAAGAATAATAACTGACAATAAATAGAAAAATAGCGATAAGTATTAATAATTTTTATAATTTCGCACCGACAATTAACATGGAAAATCAGGTTTTAAAATAAAGTTTTTTATTTTTGCCTACGAAATTAAATTTAAAATTAAAGATTATGTCAGACATTGCATCAAGAGTAAAAGCGATTATCGTTGACAAATTAGGTGTTGACGAGAACGAAGTTGTAGCAGAAGCAAGCTTCACTAATGATTTAGGAGCTGATTCACTAGACACTGTTGAGCTTATCATGGAGTTCGAAAAAGAATTCGATATTCAAATTCCAGATGACCAAGCTGAAAACATTGCTACAGTTGGACAAGCTATCTCTTACATAGAAGAAGCTAAAAAATAATAACTATATCCCGCGTGTTTATTCCATAAACATGCGGGTGTTATTATTTTTTTGAAAATGACTGATTTTTAGAAGAAACAAAAAAGGACAGATTGGCAACAATCTAACAAATACAATCAAACAAACACCCCAATGTTTCCTTTTTTTACAAAAGTGAAGATTGGGATTTTTTTTTATAGTACAAACCATATAAGTTATTTTATGAAATTAAAGCGAGTTGTTGTTACCGGTTTAGGTGCCCTTACGCCAATTGGAAATAATATTCAAGAGTATTGGAACAACCTAATTAATGGAGTAAGCGGAGCTGCACCCATTACATATTTTGACGCTACCAATTTCAAAACTCAGTTTGCGTGCGAAGTAAAGAATTTTAACGTAGAGGATTTTATTGAGAGAAAAGAAGCACGTAAAATGGACCGTTATGCACAGTATGCCATGGTTAGTGCAGATGAAGCGATCAAAGATTCAGGTTTAAATTTAGAAACTATTGATTTAGATAGAGCAGGAGTTATTTGGGGTTCAGGTATAGGAGGATTAGAAACATTCCAAAACGAGGTGACTAACTTCGTAGAAGGAAATGGAGTACCAAAGTTCAATCCTTTCTTTATCCCTAAGATGATTGCAGATTTAGCAGGAGGACATATCTCTATGAAATACGGTCTGAGAGGACCTAACTTCACTACAGTGTCTGCATGTGCATCATCTACTAATGCTATTATAGATGCATTTAACTATATTCGTTTAGGTATGGCTGATATCTTCGTAACTGGAGGTTCTGAGGCTGCTGTAACGATAGCGGGTATCGGTGGATTTAATGCAATGCATGCACTATCTACTAGAAATGATGACCCTAAGACTGCGTCTAGACCAATGGATAAAGACAGAGAAGGATTCGTATTAGGAGAAGGAGCTGGAGCTATTATCTTAGAAGAATATGAACATGCTGTAGCACGTGGTGCTAGAATCTACTGTGAGATCGGTGGAGGAGGTATGTCGGCTGATGCTCACCACTTAACAGCACCACATCCAGAAGGATTAGGGGCTACTAATGTGATGATCAACTGTCTTAAAGATGCTGGATTAGAAGCGAAAGATGTAGATGTGTTAAATATGCATGGTACTTCTACACCACTAGGAGACATCGCAGAGTCTAAGGCTATTCTTAATGTATTCGGAGAGCATGCTTATGAGATGAACTTGAATTCGACTAAGTCGATGACAGGTCACTTATTAGGAGCTGCAGGTGTTATCGAGGCTATCTCTGTGATTTTATCATTAGAGCATGGTATCGTTCCACCTACAATTAACCATTTTACAGATGATGAAGCGATAGACTCTAAGTTAAACTTCACATTTAATAAAGCACAGAAGAGAGATGTAAAAGTAGGAATGAGTAATACATTCGGCTTTGGTGGACATAATGCTTGTGTGTTGGTTAAGAAATTAGAGAAGTAAAATCATCCTATAAAGATGAAAAAGTTACTAAATAGAATATTCAATAATTCCCGTTCCTTCAATAATGAAGACGGGAATTTTTGTCGAAAGGTGACTGAGATAGTAGGTGTAAAGCCTGTAGAGATATCTTATTATAAAATAGCATTCACTCATCGATCGATGAATAGATGTGATGAAGCTGGCCACCCCATTAACTATGAGCGTTTAGAGTTCTTAGGAGATGCAATGTTGGGTTCTGTTATTGCTTCTTATTTGTTTATAGAAGTTCCGAGTGGAGATGAGGGCTATCTGACGAAAATGCGTTCTAAAATTGTGAGTCGAGAAAATCTAAACCAGCTAGGTAAAGATTTGAAACTAATCTCACATGTAGAGAGTAAAATGGGCAATCAACAGTTTGGAGAGAATATACATGGCAATTTATTAGAAGCTATTATAGGAGCTATTTATCTAGATAGAGGTTATCCTGCTTGTGAGAAGTTTATCCATGAACAACTATTGAGTAAGGTATCAGATATCCAAGAGTTGGAAACAAAGATAACTAGCTATAAGAGCTTGCTAATCGAATGGTGTCAGAAGAGAAAGCATACATTTAAATATGATACTTTCGAAGAAGACACAGCAGAAGAATTAAAGTACTTCGGTGTACGTCTGTTTATAGACGATAAACTAGTGGCTAAAGCAAGAGCTACTTCAAAAAAGAAAGCAGAAGAGAAGGCATCACAACGTGCATACTTCGCATTTCAAGAGCAGATAAAGCAATAATTTTTGTTAATTCCTTAACTTTTTTATAATCTATTATAGCGAGGTTATACAAATATAGCTCGATAAAAGTTGTATATTTGTGTAACTAATTTCTTATATGGGTATAATAAAATATAAGCTTGAAGACTTTGATAGTGAGGATTATCGCTTGATCGCTATACATACTTCCAGAAAAGAAGATTACAAAGTAGTGTATTTTATAAATTCAATACTTGAAATTAATCTAGAAAGAAGTAAGAGTGATGTAGACATCTTTACAGATGTAGGACATGCTTTTTTTTCATTCTATGAATATGATGATTTTGATCATCACGTGTATTGGAAGGTGGTAGCGAATAAGGCTTTTTTAATACCTGAGTCAGGATTAGATTCTCCTTTATTTGTCTCAGCTAATCATCCAGTAACCAAGCAAGGGTATTTATTGCCCGAATTAAAGTCAGTCGATTATTTGATTAAGATAGAAGAAACTGATAGTCAGTTCGAAATTGGTACAATCATTGATCGGTTGAATTCAGTAAAAATTATCTCCGCAGCTTATGAAATAAAGCAAGAGATATTAAAAAATAAAACGAACTTAATTTTTTAAAAATATGTTAGCACAAAAAAAGACGAAAATCGTAGCAACGTTAGGACCAGCATCTAGTACGAGAGAGGTATTACATGATATGATTAAAGCTGGTGTAAATGTTTTTAGAATCAACTTTTCACATGCTGATTATAAAGATGTTCAAGAGAAAGTAAATATAATCCGCGATCTAAATAAAGAGTTTGGATATACTACTTCTATTTTAGGTGACTTACAAGGGCCTAAATTAAGAGTAGGGGTGATGTCTGAAGACGTTATCGTGAATCCTGGTGATGTGATTACATTTTCTACTAAAGAAGAGTTTAAAGGTGACGCAGAACGCGTTTACATGAATTATAAAAAATTCCCAACTGACGTTAACGCAGGAGAGAGAATTTTATTAGACGATGGTAAACTTATCTTCGATGTATTAGAAACTAATGGAGAGGATGAAGTAAAAACTGTAGTTGTACAAGGTGGGCCACTTAAATCAAAAAAAGGGGTTAACTTACCAATGACTAAAGTATCATTGCCAGCGTTAACGGAAAAAGATATTAGAGATGCTATTTTTGCTTGTGAGTTACAAGTAGATTGGATTGCATTATCTTTCGTTCGTACACCTGAAGATTTGATGGACTTACAGAACTTGATTAAAGAACATTCTGATCACAAGATTCCAATCATTGCTAAAATCGAAAAACCTGAAGCAGTAAAGAATATTAAGAAGTTAGTGGCTTACTGTGATGGTCTAATGGTAGCTCGTGGAGATCTAGGTGTTGAGATTCCTGCTCAAGAGGTTCCATTGATTCAAAAAGAATTAGTTCACGTAGCTAAGAATGCTAGAATTCCTGTAATCATCGCTACACAGATGATGGAGACGATGATTTCTAGTCTTACACCGACTAGAGCTGAGGTAAATGACGTAGCAAACTCTGTAATGGATGGTGCTGATGCTGTAATGCTATCAGGAGAGACTTCTGTAGGAGCATACCCAGTACAAGTAATCGAGAAGATGACACAGATTATTCAAAGTGTTGAGACTTCTCCATTAATTAAAGTACCACAAAGTCCACCTACAATCAAAACAAACCGTTATATCACTAAAAATATTTGTTATCACGCTGCTTTAATGGCGAATGATATCGAAGCTAAAGCTATCTGTACATTGACAAATAGTGGTTATACAGCCTTCCAAATTTCGGCTTGGAGACCAAATAGTAATATATTAGTATTCTCTTCTAATCGCCGTATTATTACTCAATTAAACTTGTTATGGGGAGTTCAGGCTTTCTACTATGATAAGTATGTGAGTACTGATGAGACTATTGAGGATATCAATGCTATGGTAAAAGAGAAAGGGCTAGCTGAGACAGGGGATATGGTTATCAACTTAGCTGCTATGCCTATTATCGAAAAAGGTATGGTGAATACACTAAGAATATCTGAGGTACAATAATTATCGTACTTCCACAATATAGAAAGCTCAGGACATGGTTCTGAGCTTTTTTTGTTTGTCCAAGAGCGCAATAGTGTATAGGGAATGAAGAATTTGGATTTATGGCATAAAAAAAGCTCCATTGCTGGAGCTTTTAATAGTTTGTAATGAGGTGCAAAAATTAATTATTTTGCCTCTGCGTATCTTCTTGCTACTTCCGCCCAGTTGATAACATTAAAGAAAGCATTAATGTAGTCAGGACGACGGTTTTGGTAGTTTAAGTAATAAGCATGTTCCCAAACGTCCATTCCTAAGATTGGAGTTCCTCCACAAGCAACACCAGGCATTAATGGGTTGTCTTGGTTAGGAGTACCACATACTTCTAATTTACCATCTTTAACACATAACCAAGCCCATCCAGACCCGAATTGTGTAGCACCAGCTTTAGCAAAAGCATCTTTAAAGTTTTCGAAAGATCCGAAAGCAGTATTGATTGCATCAGCTAACTCACCTGTAGGTACACCACCTCCATTAGGAGTCATTACTGTCCAGAATAAGTTGTGGTTATAGAAACCACCCCCGTTGTTACGTACAGCTCCATTAGACATGTCTAAGTTAGCAAGGATATCTTCGATAGTTTTTCCTTCTAAAGCTGTTCCAGCGATAGCTGCGTTTAAGTTAGTAGTATAAGCATTATGATGTTTTGTATGGTGGATTTCCATCGTACGTGCATCAATATGTGGTTCCAATGCATCGTATGCATATGGTAATTTTGGTAATTCGAAAGCCATAATTCGTATTATTTAAAGATTAATATTAATTTTATTTCAAATTTAAACAAATAAAGCCTAATATGGAAGGTTTGTAATGTTTAATATAAGTTAATAAATAGAACCTACTTCATGCTTGATAAGCCTTCATTTTCAATATATAACGCGTCTGCTGGGTCTGGAAAAACCCATACTTTAGTTAAGGAATATCTTAAGATTTTACTCCTTGATAAGCAAGACGACGCCTATAAAAAGATACTTGCTATTACTTTTACGAACAAAGCTGTAGCAGAAATGAAGACTCGTGTTGTATCTTGTCTAAATGCTTTTTCTAAAGAAGAGTTAGATCCTAAGTATGGAAGTATCTTTCATCAAGTACAAGAAGAAACAGAATTAGAGGAAGGATTTATAAGAGCTAAATCAGGGCGAATTATCAGAAGTATTATTCACAACTATGCTTCTTTTGATATCTCTACGATAGACAAGTTTACCCATAAGGTAATTCGTTCTTTTGCCTTTGATTTAGAATTGCCAATGACCTTTGAGGTTTCGTTAGATTCAGATGAGTTACTACAAGAGGCAGTGGATGCAGTAATCGCAAAAGCAGGTGTGGATAGTGAATTGACAGATTTGTTGATTGATTTTTCTATCGATAAAGCAGATAATGATAAGAGCTGGGATATCACGAGAGAGCTTAAAGAAGTGGGAGCTTTACTATTAAATGAGAATAATAGAGAAGAAATAGCTTTGTTCGCTGAGCATACTTTACAAGACTTTGTAAAGGTGAGAGATTTTCTTCGCGAAGAGATTAAAAAGATTACGGCAGAGAGTATTGTTCTAGGACAGAGTATAATGGACTTAATGGAGTCTAAAGGAATGGATAAAACTTCGTTCTCAGGACAGTATTTCGTCAAGCATATAGAGAATGTGATTCAAGATACTGTAGGTACAACGAAGCGTTATCACGAATTTGATGATATTAAAATAAAGAAGACTGCTAAAGATGTTGAGTTAATCGAAGCTTTTATACCAGATTTTCTAAAGGTGTTAGCGCAGGTATATGATCTGTATTCTCGTAGAGCTTTTTATACTGCTTTCTTGAAAAACCTTACTCCTCTATCTCTATTAAGTACTATAGGACAAGAGATGGATAAGATTCAAGAAGAGCAGAATATATTATCAATTACTCAGTTTAATGCGATTATTCACAATGAAATACAGAATCAACCAGCCCCATTTATTTATGAGCGTTTAGGAGAGCGGTATCATCACTTTTTTATAGACGAGTTTCAGGATACGTCAGAAATGCAGTGGCAGAATCTAGTACCATTGATCGATAATGCATTAGCAGGAGAAGATCACACAGGAACTAAGGGAAGCTTAATGATAGTAGGAGATCCTAAGCAGTCTATCTATAGATGGCGCGGAGGAAAGGCAGAACAATTTATCGCCTTGAGCAAGGATGAGAATCCCTTTGCTAATCCTGATAAACAGACTGTGAACCTTGGTCGTAATTATCGAAGTTATGCAGAGGTCATTCAATTTAATAATAGATTTTTTAAGGATGTCTCTCGTAACTTTATTAACGAGGACTATAAAGATCTATATGAGAATAATAGTTATCAAGAGGTTAATAGTAAAGCTGGCGGGTATGTAAATATTGAATTCTTACAAAAGGATGAAGGAGAAGATGCTGAAGAGAAGAATATGCAATATGCACAAGCTACGCTGAATACTATACAAGGTGTTTTAGAACAAGGGTTTGATTTAAAAGATATTGTTATTCTAACACGTAAGAGAGATCACGGTGTGCTATTAGCAAATTACTTAACAGAGAATGGTCTAGAGATACTTTCTTCTGATTCGTTATTGATTAACAATGCTAGTGAGGTGAGGTTGATCATTAATGTACTGAAGTTCTTAAAGACAGAGCGCGATTTAGAAGCAAAGATGATGCTGCTGTACTATGTAAGTGGTAAGCAAAATGATTTGACAAAGAAACACGACTTTATAAAAGCTGGACTTTCTTTTGAGACTGAGTTAGAATTAGAAGCTTGGTTAGTAGATCACAATGTGCCTATCTCATTTGAGGCTTGTCGTTCGAAGTCATTGTACGATGCTGTAGAGGCTATTGTTTTAGCTTTTTTACCAGATAAGAGTGCTAGTTCTTATGTTTTGTATTTCTTAGACTTGGTGTTAGAAAAGTCTTTAAAGAATCAGTTTGGAATTAGTGACTTCTTAGAGTATTGGAATACAAATTATCACAAGTTTAGCATACCGACACCTGAAGGTAGAAATGCTGTGCAGATTATGACGATACACAAATCTAAAGGATTAGAATTTCCAATCGTTATATTTCCTTTTGCAGAAGAGGACTTCACACGCCCTAGTCGTGATAAGCTATGGGTAAATATAGAGACGGATAAAGATCAGATTATGTTCCCAAAGGCCTTAGTTGACTCTAAGAAGGAAGTGGTGGAGTATGGTGAGTATGCTCAACTTCTGTACGAGAAAAAAGAACAAGAGATGTTGCTAGATAATGTAAATGTCCTTTATGTAGCATTGACAAGGGCAGAAGAACAGTTGTATATTATTAGTTATAAAAACGTAACGAGCAAGGGAGAGTTTAGAAATAATTTATCTAAACTTTTCTTAGATTTTTTAGTAACAGAAGGTGTTTACAATGATGTGGATTTAGTCTATGGATTTGGAGAGAAGGTGAAGGTTTCTAATAGTAAAGAGGTCATTACGGATGAAGTAAATAAAATGATTCTTCCTGTAAAGAGTGTATTGGATTTTGAAGCGATCAAAATTGCACAGAGGGAAGCCTTGATGTGGGACTCTCATAACCAAAAAGCGATAGAGTATGGTAATCTAGTCCATAAATTGATGTCGTTTATAACAGATTATCACGATGTAGATGCTGTGGTGAGAGAAGGGCTAGAAAAGGGATTGATACAAGAAGATGCAAAGGAGCGTTTTAAAGAAATTATTCAGCGTATCGTAAGTAACTCTGATTTAGAGATTTTCTTTAGAGAAGATAATATTGTATTTAACGAGCGAGTAATCATAGGGCCTTATCAGCGCAATACTATACCTGATAGAGTAGTGATAAGAGGAAGACAGGCTTATATATTAGATTATAAAACAGGTAAAGAAGAAGAAAAATATAAAGACCAAGTGAGGGCTTATGGACAGTCATTAGTAGAAATGGGTTATGAAGTCGTTAAAATGGTGTTGCTATATACAGGGGAGAACTTAAATATAATACATTTGTAGAAGAGTATAAATTGTTTAAAACTTAAAATATTATGTACGGAAAGATTAAAGATCATCTTCAGAATGAATTAAAGTCAATAGAGGATAACGGATTATTTAAAAAGGAGAGAATTATTACTTCGCCACAAGGTGCAGAGATTACTGTTTCTACAGGGGATAAAGTTTTAAACTTTTGTGCAAACAATTATTTAGGATTGTCATCACATCCAGAAGTAATTCAAGCAGCAAAAGATACATTAGATACCCATGGATTCGGAATGTCTTCAGTGCGTTTTATTTGTGGAACACAAGATATACACAAAAAATTAGAAGCTACTATTGCTGATTTCTATGGAACAGAAGATACTATTCTTTATGCAGCAGCTTTTGATGCTAATGGAGGAGTATTCGAACCATTATTAGCTGCAGAAGATGCAATTATCTCTGATAGCTTAAACCACGCTTCAATTATTGATGGAGTGCGTTTATGTAAAGCAGCTCGTTATCGTTATGAAAATAACAATATGGCTGAATTAGAAGAACAATTAATCAAAGCGAATGAGGCTGGTCACCGTTTTAAAATCATTGTAACGGATGGTGTATTCTCAATGGATGGTCTAGTAGCACCATTAGATAAAATATGTGATTTAGCTGATAAGTATGATGCTTTAGTAATGGTAGACGAATGTCATGCTGCTGGATTTATCGGAGCTACAGGTAAAGGAACATTAGAAGCTAAGAACGTAATGGGACGTGTGGATATCATCACAGGAACCTTAGGTAAAGCTCTAGGTGGTGCAATGGGAGGATATACTACAGGTAAAAAAGAAATTATTGAATTATTAAGACAACGTTCTAGACCATATTTATTCTCTAACTCTTTAGCACCAATGATTGTTGGAGCTTCTATTAAAGTATTTGAAATTTTAAAACACGATACTTCATTACGCGATAAGTTAGAGTGGAATACAAACTACTTCAAAGATGGAATGAAAAAGGCAGGTTTTGATATTATTGATGGAGATTCTGCTATTGTACCAGTGATGTTATACGATGCTAAATTATCGCAAGTAATGGCAGATAGGCTTTTAGAAAAAGGAGTTTATGTAACAGGATTCTTCTTCCCTGTGGTGCCAAAAGATAAGGCGAGAATCCGTGTACAATTATCAGCTGCACATACTCAAGAACATTTAGATAAAGCTATCGCTGCGTTTACAGAAGTAGGTAAAGAGCTAAAAGTTATTCAATAAAAAAGGTTAATACAATAAAAAGTACTATTCTTAACGAAATTTTTTGTAAATATTGATTGATAATTGTACTTTTGCTAGATTATTACGGTAAAGTAAAAAATAAAAGTTATGAAACATTTCAACAAATTATTTGCAGCAGCAATTCTTTGTGCAGGGCTTTCAGCTCACGCGCAAGACGCTGACCATCCGTGGGCTGTAACTGTTGGAGCAAACGCAGTTGACACAAAAGTAAGTTCAGCTAAAGGTTTTGCACACAGAACAGGAGGATATTTTAAAACGGATAACTGGAATATCTTACCATCAGTATCTTACTTAAATGTAGCTAGATACTTAGGTGATGGATTCTCTTTAGGTTTAGTTGGGTCTGTTAATAAAATTGACAAATTCATCAAATCAGAAGCAGAAGGATATGAAAAGTACAATCCTGGAGATTTAACTTACTACGGAATTGACGCAGAAGTTAAATATAGCTTCAAAGAGATTTTGAAATCAAAAGTAGTTGATCCATTCATCTTAGTAGGTGGAGGTTATACTTTTATGGGAGATGCAAGTCAAGGAACTGTTAATGGAGGAGCTGGATTAAACTTCTGGTTTACTAAAAACGTTGCTTTAACTGTGCAATCTACTTATAAACATTCATTTTCTGATTCTAGAACACCAGACGTAGGAGTTGCTTCACATATGCAACACTTTGCAGGTATTCGTTTCCAATTTGGTGGAAAAGATACAGATGGAGATGGAGTTTTAGACAAATATGACGAATGTCCAGATATTCCAGGTTTAGCTGAGTTCAACGGATGTCCTGATACAGACGGAGATGGAATTCCAGATCATTTAGATGAGTGTCCAGATTTACCAGGTTTACCAGAATTCAACGGATGTCCTGATACAGACGGAGATGGTATTCCAGATAATAAAGACGAATGTCCAGAGATCCCAGGTTTAGCTGAGTTCAACGGATGTCCTGATACAGACGGAGACGGAGTGCCAGATAATAAAGATGAGTGCCCTGAAGTACCTGGTCCAAAAGAAAACAATGGTTGTCCTTGGCCAGATAGAGATGGAGACGGAGTGCCTGATCATTTAGATAAATGTCCAGACGTACCTGGTCCAGCTTCTAACAACGGATGTCCTGAAGTTAAAGAAATCGAGCCTGAGAAAGTAAAACAGCTTAACGATTACGGAAAAACATTATTATTCCACACAGGAAAATATACTTTCCAAGATGGTTCTTACGCAGTGTTAGATAATATGGTTAAAATCATGAAAGAATACCCAACTGCTAATTTCCACATCGCTGGATATACTGACAGTACAGGATCTGACAGAATTAACATACCATTATCTGATAATAGAGCTAACGCTGTAAAAGTTTACTTAATTGAAAAAGGAATCGATTCTGCTAGATTAACTTCTAAAGGATACGGATCTAAAGATCCAATCGCTTCTAACAAAACAGTTAAAGGACGTGAGTTAAACAGACGTGTTGAAATCCAATTAGCTAAATAATTGATTTAAAACACATAATCTATAGAAAACGCTTCGAGTAATCGGAGCGTTTTTTTTGTACCTTTATTTTATGAGATCAAATACTTTTTTAGATAAGCTGAGTGCGCAGATTTATGCCGATTTTCCTAATTCTATGGATAATTTGGTTATCGTTCTTCCTAATAAAAGAGCAAAAGTCTTTTTGTTAGAAAACTTAAAGAAGTATTACAGAAATAGTGTCTTCGCTCCAGAGATTATTAATATTGAGGACTTCATTCAACAGGTGTCGAAGATTAGAGGGATAGATTCGATAGAATTACTTTTTAAGTTTTATGTAGCTTACCAAGAAATAGAGGGCGGTAATGCACAGGATTTTGATCGCTTCTCTAGCTGGGCTAATATGTTGTTAAGTGATTTTAATGAAGTGGACCGTTACTTGTTGAACCCTGATTATGTGTTTTCATATTTAAAAAATATCGAAGATATTAAACACTGGTCTTTAGATCCTGAACAAAAGACAGACTTAATTGTAAATTACTTAGCTTTTTGGGAGCAGATACCAGTATACTATAAAAAGTTCTATGAAGTTCTATTAGAAGAGCGTATCGGCTATCAAGGATTGATATATCGAGAGGCTGTTAAGTCTCATAAAGAGTACTTGAATAGTAATAATAAGGTGTTTTATTTCGCTGGGTTTAATGCATTAAATGCAGCAGAGGAGAAAATTATTCAACATTTCTTGTTAGAGAAGAGAGCTAAGGTGTTCTGGGATATTGATAAACATTTTATGGAAGATCCTTATCACGATGCAGCGCTCTTTCTGAGACGTATAAAGCGCAATTGGATACACTATCAATATAACCCTTTTGAGTGGATAGTAGATGAGTTTGGAAAAGAAAAGAATATACAAGTAATACAAACTCCTAAAAGTGTAGGGCAAGCAAAGATCGCTGGACAAATCGTGGAAGGACTTGGTGATGAAGCTTCAAGGTTAGAGAAGGTTGCCATTGTATTAGGAGAGGAGAATTTGCTATTACCTGTACTGCATAGTCTGCCTTCTTCAGTATCAAGTTTGAATATCACAATGGGGTATAGTGGTAAGAGTAATCCTATTCAGATTTTGTTGAATAAGATTTTTAAGATGCATTTGGCTGCTATACGACGCTCGAGTAAGCAATATGTTGTTTACTACAAGGAGATTTTAGATGTACTGACTAATCCTGTATTAACACAAATAATTGTGTCTGAAAAGGTTATTAAAGAAATTAATGATCGAAATCTTAGCTTTTTTAGTTTAAATCGTTTTACAGAGTGGATAGAGGATGATGAGTTTCCTGTTCGTAAGCTTGTGTTTGGTAGATGGAATGAACGGTCATCTGTTGAAGTTTTACAAAACCTTATTGAGATTGTGCTGGCTATTAAGGATAGCTTAGATGATGAGGTACACAGTGATCGAATTAGTAAAACATTCTTGTATTCTTCCTATCAGATGTTGAATAGGCTAGTTTCTTATTGTCAGAAATATGATTTTATACAAAATTATGATACTTTGTATTCGTTGTATAAACAGGTGATGGATATGTCTGAAGTATCTTTTGAAGGAGAGCCTTTAGAGGGGCTTCAGATAATGGGAGTATTAGAGAGTCGTGTTTTGGATTTTGATACTGTTATTGTCACTTCTGTTAATGAGGGTAAATTTCCTGCAGGTAAGTCAGTTAATTCCTTTATACCTTATGATGTAAAGAGAGAAATAGGCTTGCCAACTTATAAAGAAAAGGATGCTATTTATAGTTTTCACTTTTATCATCTCTTGTTAAGAGCAAAGAATATCTATCTTTTGTATAACTCTCAATCAGAGGGAATGGATGCAGGAGAAAAGAGTAGGTTCTTAACACAGTTAGAAGTAGAACAATTGGAAGCCCATGATGTAAAATATGTTACCTATTCAGCAGATCTGCCCGAAAAAGCGAATGAGTTGATTCAGATTCCGAAGTCAGACCTTTTAAAAGAAGAGCTAAAGAATATTGCTACAACTAAGGGGTTTTCTCCATCAGCTTTATCTAATTATCTTCGCAATCCTATACAGTTTTATTTACAACGTGTCTTAAGGATTAGAGAAGTGGAGGAAGTAGAGGAGAGTGTGGCTTTAAATACACTAGGGACTATTATACACAACTCTTTAGAGAATTTGTATAAACCCTTTAAAGGAGCTAGACTTACAGTGGAGATCATTAACATCATAAAAACAAAGGCAGATGCAGAGGTACAATTGCAGTTTGAAGAAGTGTATAACAGTGATAAGGAGAAAATTGGAAAGAACTTACTAGCTTTTGAAGTAGCCAAACGAAATGTGTATCACTTTCTAGAAGGAGAGATAGAAAAGATAAAAGAGGGAGATGATATTTTATTATTGGAGTTAGAGACAGAGCTTACTTTTACACTTGAAGATTCTAGATTACCTTATCCTATTAATCTATTTGGATTTGTAGATAGAATAGAAGAACGAAATGGTGTAATCCGAGTTATTGATTATAAAAGTGGTAAAGTAGAAGTAAATGATGTTAAGTTAAGTACATGGGAAGGACTTACACTTGATTTGAAAAATGATAAAATAATTCAATTATTGTGTTATGCTTTAATGTATACGAAACACAATACAAATCAATCTGTAGAAGCTGGTATTTATTCATTCAAGAATAGAAAAGGCGGGTTTTTATTTTTCGGAGTGAAAGAAGGAAGAGAGGTTAATCATGCTATTACAATTGATACATTAGCTCTATTCAAGGATGAATTAGTTTCCTTGTTGTTAGAGATACTAAATCCTGATGAGGACTTTATAGAAAAAGAACTATAGAAAATAGGGAAGCAAAAGCTTCCCTATTTTTACTTTATCGTATTTTTTAGTGCCTCTAGTAGATCTTCTTTAGCTTCAATCTGAAGTAGGTGCCCTCCAGTGATAATAGTTAAATCACATTCAGTATTTTCAACTTCTTTAGTGATTTCTTCAATAGAAAGAACAGGATCAGCATTACCTACAATCATACTTATAGGATAGGGAGCAAAATGAAGTAGAACTTCTCTGTCATTTCTTGATTTCATTCCTTCTACAGCTGCTAGTATACCTTGCTTAGGTGTTCTAAGAGCAATATCTAAGTGTTCTTGTACTTCTTTAGCGTGAGTGATTTTAGTATCTTCTAAAAAGGTGTTGTTAATCGCCATAGTAACAAAGAGATCGCTATTCTTTTTAATTACTTCAGCTGCTCTGTCTCTGTTAATTTGCCTTTCTGTGCTGTCAGCTCTGGTAGTAGATGAAACTAATATTATTTTCTTTACATTATCAGGATATAGTTCTCCGAATGCTAGTGATACATAACCTCCCATAGAATGACCTATTAGTGTTACTTTTTTTAGATTTAAAGAATTTGTAATTGTAAAAACAGCATCAGCCATATCTTCCATACTGTGTATGTAGCCAATACAACCTGATTCACCATGTCCTAAAAGATCAATAGCAATAACTCTATATTTCTTAGAAAAATAGTCAAGGTAGTAATTCCACATCTTACTATCCTCTAAAAATCCATGTAGGAAAATTAAGGTACTTCCTTTTCCTTTGTCAGTATATGATAAATTAGTGTTTTTATATAGAATTTTTGTAGTTGCCATTCTTTAATTTTGTTGCAAATGTATGATATAGTATGACTTTGTCAAATCTTTTAACATTCAACAGCGCTCCAGGTATTACACCTATATTAAATCAGTCTAAATAATAGAAAAGAGTATCTTTGCATTTCTAATTTCAAAATATTTATTAAAATGAAAAAAATAGTTAGTGCATTTTTGTTGTTATGCGGAATAACTTATGGACAATCAGGATTGCCTTATCAAATCTATACTAATAAGGGAAAAAAAGTGTCTTATGAAAAGATGATAAAATCGCTTAGTAAAAGTGAGGTGGTTTTGTTTGGGGAGTTTCACAATAATTCATTAGGACATTGGTTACAATTACAGGTAACAGAATCGTTAGGAGATAGAAGGCAGCTAACTCTTGGAGCAGAAATGTTTGAAGCGGATAACCAAGAGGGGTTGACTAAATATGTAAAAGGAAATAGTACAGAAGAGCAGTTTCAAGAAGAAGTGAGACTTTGGAATAATTATAAAACTGATTATAAACCATTAGTAGAATATGCAAAGGAGAATAAATTAGAATTTATTGCGACTAATGTACCTAGACGGTATGCGAGTCTATTGTTTAAAAAAGGTACTGCTGCATTAGATACTCTAAGTGTACAAGAGAAGAGTTGGATTGCACCATTGCCATTTCCTTATGATGGTAATTTACCAGGATATAAGAATATGATGGCGATGTTTGAAGATCATAAAGATGAGAATTTGCCGAAGGCACAAGCAATCAAAGATGCTACTATGGGGCACTTCATTGTTCAAAATTTAAAACCAAGCCATTTATTCTTGCACTATAATGGTTCTTATCACAGTAATAATTATGAAGGGATAGTATGGTATCTTAATCAATATAGACCTTCATTGAAGATTGCTACTATTACAATGGTAGAGAGTGATAATGTAGGTCATTTCGAATTTGATAATTTAGACTTGGCTAACTTTATTATTGTTATAGATGCGAATATTTTAAAATCATTTTAACGCTTTACTATAAAAAACCTTTTTTTTTCTTAAAAAAAATCTCGATTGGTCTATTTTAGTGAGTTAGCATTGTTTTATTCTTTGTTTATATCGAGTATAAATAGAAGGGCAGGCTTTGTTGATAACGTTAAGAAGGTGTATTTTTGAGAGATTTTTTCAAGAAAAACAATTAAAATTACATTATGGCAAAATCTGCACTTTTAAAGTCATCCTTAGCTAAGAAATATTGGATGGCTCTTACAGGGTTATTTTTATGCTTGTTTTTAGTAGGTCACTTGGCGGGAAACCTTCAATTGATATTTGGTGACGCTTCTGCATTTAACGAGTATGCGTTATTTATGACTACTAATCCAGCAGTAAAAGTATTATCTTATGTTACGTATATTTCAATCCTTTTCCACGCGATTGATGGTATCGTTTTAACGATTCAAAACAAAAAAGCACGTCCAATCGGATATGCAAAAAACAACGCTGCTTCTAATAGCTCATTTTCTTCAAGAAATATGGCGGTATTAGGAACTTTACTTTTAGTATTCATCGTGACTCACATGGCTAACTTCTGGGCTAAAATGCACTTTAGTGAAATGCCTTTACAAACTGTAGAAGTAAAAGTAGAGGGTCAAGATCCTGTAGTAGTATATAAAACAGTACAAGAGCAAGCTATCCCAGTAAACGCTGTTGAAATGGGACAGATAGAAGTAAAAGGTACTAAGTTTTATCAAGCAGGTACAGATTTAAAAATTGCTGATGGATATAAAGATTTACATAAAATTACAATTGAGTTCTTCCAAAATGAAAGTACTGGATTAATCGCTACAATTGCTTATGTACTTGCTATGGTGGTTTTAGGATTCCACTTATCTCATGGATTTGGTAGTGCATTCCAATCTTTAGGAGCTAATAATCCTAAATATAAGGGAGTACTTAAAGGGCTTAGCTTTTTGATTGCGTATGTTGTACCTGCGCTATTTGCTATCATCCCATTATATATTCATTTTATTAAATAGTCCTAAAGAAATTGATCATGAAATTAGATTCTAAAATACCTAATGGACCACTTGATAAAAAATGGTCTGACTATAAAAATCATATTAAATTAGTTAACCCAGCGAATAAACGTAACATTGATGTTATTGTCGTAGGAACTGGATTAGCAGGTGGTTCTGCTGCTGCTACATTAGCTGAGTTAGGATATAACGTAAAAGCTTTTTGTTATCAAGATTCACCTCGTCGTGCGCACTCTATTGCTGCTCAAGGGGGGATTAACGCATCTAAGAACTACCAAGGTGATGGTGACTCAGTTTACAGATTATTTTATGATACTGTAAAAGGAGGTGACTACCGTGCACGTGAAGCAAACGTTTACCGTTTAGCTGAAGTTTCTGAAAATATTATTGACCAATGTGTAGCTCAAGGTGTACCTTTTGCACGTGAGTACGGAGGTTTATTAGATAACCGTTCTTTTGGTGGGGTACAAGTATCTCGTACTTTCTACGCTAAAGGACAAACTGGACAACAGTTATTGTTAGGAGCATACTCTGCTATGAACCGTCAAATCGGTCGTGGTAAAATCCAAATGTATAACCGTCATGAGATGCTAGACATCGTTAAAGTTGATGGTAAAGCTAGAGGTATTATCGCTCGTAACTTAATCAATGGAGAGATAGAACGTCACTCTGCTCACGCTGTAGTTATCTGTACAGGTGGATATGGTAACGTATTCTTCTTATCTACAAATGCAATGGGTTCTAACGTTACTGCTGCTTGGAAAGCACACAAACGTGGAGCATTCTTCGCTAACCCTTGTTATACACAAATTCACCCAACTTGTATTCCTGTAACTGGTGACCACCAATCAAAGCTTACTTTGATGTCTGAGTCATTGCGTAACGATGGACGTATTTGGGTTCCTGCAAAAATGGAAGACGCTATAGCAATTAGAGAAGGTAGATTAAAACCAACTCAAATTGCAGAAGAAGATAGAGATTACTACTTAGAAAGAAGATACCCATCATTCGGTAACTTAGTACCTCGTGACGTTGCGTCTCGTGCTGCTAAAGAAAGATGTGATGCTGGATATGGAGTTAATGCTACAGGTGAAGCAGTATACTTAGACTTCGCTTCTGCTATTGAGCGTTATGGTAAAGAGCAAGCTCGTATTCAACATTTAGATGAAAATGACGCTAAGTTAGTTTACAAATTAGGTAAAGATGTAGTTGAAAATAAATATGGTAACTTATTCCAAATGTACGAGAAGATCGTAGATGAGGATCCATATACAACTCCGATGATGATTTATCCTGCAGTTCACTATACAATGGGTGGGTTATGGGTAGATTATAACTTGATGTCTACTATCGAAGGATGTTATATCTTAGGTGAGGCTAACTTCTCTGATCACGGTGCTAACCGTCTTGGAGCTTCTGCATTAATGCAAGGTTTAGCTGATGGATACTTCGTATTACCATATACTATCGGAGATTATTTAGCTAATGATATTCGTACTGGAACTATCCCAACAGATTTACCTGAGTTCGAAGCTGCTGAGAAAAATGTTCGAGATATCATTGACCACTTAATGAACAATAAAGGAACACATTCTGTTGACCACTTCCACAAGAAGCTTGGGAAAATTATGTGGGATAAAGTAGGAATGGCTCGTAACGCAAAAGGTTTAACTGAAGCTATGGCTGAAATTGCTGAGTTAAGAGCAGAGTTCTATAAAGATGTGAAAGTATCAGGTACTGCAGAGAGCTTTAACCAAGAGTTAGAGAAAGCTTTAAGAGTAGCTGATTTCTTAGAATTAGGTGAATTATTCGCTAAAGATGCTTTACACCGTGAAGAATCTTGTGGAGGTCACTTCCGTGAAGAGCACCAAACTGAGGATGGAGAAGCAAAACGTGATGATGAGAACTTCGCATACGTTGCTGCTTGGGAATACAAAGGAAACCCAAGTGATGCAGTGCTTCACAAAGAAGACTTAGTTTATGAAAACATTAAATTGGTAACTCGTAGTTATAAATAATATTGAGACTTAGGTCTTCGGACCTTGTCTTTTTGTAAAAATTCGATACAAATGAATCTTACACTTAAAATATGGCGTCAATCAAACGCTAAAGTACAAGGAAAAATGGTTGATTATAAAATCAACAATGTTTCTCCTGATATGTCTTTCTTAGAAATGCTTGATGTATTAAACAATGAGTTAATCGAGAAAGGTGATGATCCAGTAGCTTTCGACCATGACTGTCGTGAGGGTATCTGCGGTATGTGTTCTTTATTTATTAATGGTGAAGCGCACGGACCAGATAGAGGTATTACTACATGTCAGTTACACATGAGAAAGTTCAAAGATGGTGATACTATTTATATCGAGCCATTTAGAGCTAAAGCTTTCCCTGTAATTAAAGACTTAGTAGTTGACCGTACTGCTTTTGATAAAATTCAGCATGCAGGTGGTTTCGTATCTGTGAATACTTCTGGTAATACACAAGATGCTAACGCTATTCCAATTCCTAAGCATGATGCTGACCGTGCATTTGACGCAGCTACTTGTATCGGATGTGGAGCATGTGTAGCTACTTGTAAAAACTCTTCTGCTATGTTATTCGTATCTGCAAAAGTTTCTCAATTTGCTTTGTTACCACAAGGTAAAGTAGAAGCAGCTGATCGTGTACTTAATATGGTAGCTGAGATGGATGCTTTAGGATTCGGTAACTGTACTAATACAGGAGCATGTGAGGTAGAATGTCCTAAAGGAATTTCTTTAGAGAACATCGCTCGCATGAACAGAGAATACTTAAAAGCAAGCTTGAAATAATAGTTTTTCTTGAAATAAATGTAAAAGCAGATATAGAGATATATCTGCTTTTTTTATTTTTGCTATTCTAATTTTAGGCAAGAGAATTTGAGTGATGAAGAGAAATATTTCGATAAAACACAGGATATATAATTTACTGAATAATGATTCTAATTCAATTGAAAGTAAGATTGTTCAAGGAGCTATCATTATCTTGATATTACTGAATGCTATCTCATTGATCTTTGAATCAATTCCTGAATTTAGAGAAGAGTACAGTTCTTTTTTCTATTCATTTAATTTATTTTCTGTTGCTTTCTTCTCGATAGAGTATATATTGAGAATGTGGTCTATTACCTGTGATAAACGTTTTAACCAACCTTTTTTAGGAAGATTAAAATATGCTTTTACCTCTATGCAGTTAATAGATTTATGTGCTGTGTTACCATTTTATTTAGCTTTTGTACATGTGGATCTCCGTATTATAAGATTAATGCGTGTGTTTAGATTATTACGTGTGTTTAAGATTACACGTTATGTATCTGCATTAGCTCTTGTGGTCAGTGTATTTAAGAGAAAAGCTAGTGAGTTAGTGATTGCGGCATTTATGTTGATATTTTTATTATTGATAGCTTCTACAGCTATTTATTATGCTGAAAATTCTTCTCAGCCTGAAGCATTCTCTAGTATACCAGACTCCATGTGGTGGTCTGTTATTACGATTTGTACTGTAGGTTATGGAGATATCTATCCTGTAACTGTGATAGGAAAGTTAATAGGAGGAGTACTTGCTGTTATTGGGATAGGCTTCTTTGCTTTGCCTACAGGTATTATCTCATCAGGCTTTTCAGAAATCTTGGCTGAAAGAAAAGAGAAGAAGTTATTAGCTTTACAAAAAACGAATGTTTCTAGTTGTAATTGCCCATGTTGTGGTAGACCTCAAGAAGAGAAGTAAGAATTATTGCTTATTTTTGGAGTATAATCTAAATATCGTAGTGTAATGAAAGTTGCCATGTTACAATCGCCATTGGTATGGGAGGATATAGAAGCGAATAAAGAACATTTTTTAGACAAGCTTAATGCCATAGAAAAAGATACAGATTTGGTAGTTTTACCTGAGATGTTTGTGTCTGGCTTTACAATGAAGCCTGAGCGCGTTTTCTTGACTATGGAAGACGAATATATCAATAAGCTACAATCGTTGTGCAAAAAGCATCTATATGCGCTTACAGGGAGTGTTGTTATTAAAGAAGGAGAAGACTACTATAATAGAATGTTCTTTATCTCTGATGAAGGTGAGATCAGTACTTATGATAAACGACACTTATTCTCATTAGCAGGAGAAGAGAAGATATATAAAGCTGGGGTAGATAGATTAATAGTTAACTATAGGGGGTGGAATATATGTCCTTTAGTTTGTTATGATCTTAGATTCCCTGTTTTTAGTAGAAATAATGACGGAGTATATGATTTACTAATCTATGTGGCTAGTTGGCCAGATCAGCGTATTTATGCATGGGACTCTCTGCTAAAGGCACGTGCTATCGAGAATATGAGTTATTTGGTAGCCGTAAATAGATGTGGAAGCGATGAGAATGACAATATCTATTCAGGTCATTCGCAAGCCTTAGATATGTTAGGAGGATACTTAGTAGAACCATTGACAGGAGAACAAGTAGCGTATGTAACATTAGACAAAGCAAAACAAGATAAAATAAGAAAGAGTTTCGGTGTACTTAGAGATGCTGATTCATTTACTATCCTATAAACAAATAAGGCTCTTAGTTTTTATGCTAAGAGCCTTATTATTTATAAATTGATTTGTTCTTTAATATCCCAGTTAGCACGGACATCTATCTGTTCTGGGAAGTAGACAGATTCTTCAGGCTGTCTTCTGTCCCAATAGTATCCTTTATCCCATACACCATTTTTATTATCGTCATAGATAACTCTTATGTAGTACATTCTAGGTGGTAATGCTAAGAATTCAAATACATTAGAGCTTTCACTGTATTGACTAACGATTACTTTTTCTTTGTCATCTAGTAATTCAACGATGACAGGATAACGTTTTAATCCATTTAGTGTAATGGTCAAGTTTCCGTAATCTGTATAAGCTGTCGTTTTATTGTTCAGCACGATTGTATCATTTGCTTTACCAAAGAAGTCTGTAATAGCGCCAGGCCATAAGGTTACTTTATAATTATCTAGCTCTTCTTTTTTAAACTTTAGATAGAACTTTTGTTCTCTTGCTTTGTTCTCTATTGTAAAAGGAACAGCTACAGAATCTTTGTTAAAGATGGTAATTAGTTCTTTATTAATAGACTTAACAGGTGTAGTTGTTTCTACTAATACATCAGATAAGAAATCAAGTGTACCTGATTTTCCTGATACCGATAGCGAATCTATTTCTTTCATCTTAGGTCTTGGTTTAACCATGAATGTCTTTGTAAACTCACCTTTAGTAGCTGTGAAGTGCAGAGAGTCTGCTTCTATCTTTGGGAACCAAACTTGTAAACTATCTTTATCAGCTAGTTGTGTATAAGCACTAGGGATTACTACCCCATCTTTTTTAACTTCTACAGTAGCTCCTTCAGCATTCCCTATATAGGGTAAGTACCATTTGTTTTGAGTAATCTGAGCAGGTCTAGAAGCCTCGAATTTCTCATCAGACTTGAACAGTGTCAAGTCATAAGATTGATCTGTTGGTATCTCAATAGGTTCTTTTATAAATGCTATTTTATCCTCAGTAGGATTAAACATGAAGTTGCTGTTCTTATCCTTTAATGCTACTAAGTAATACTTTCCTGCTTTTATGTTCTCTATAGAGAAAGTCGTAAGACTGTCTAGTGTATTCGTTACATAAAGAGGTTTTTCTCTATAGATAGTAGAGTCTTTAAATGTCTCAGCATCGTATAACATGACATTGACGAAGTTATCCGATTTTAACTGATGTGCAGTTCTGATTGTTCCGCTTAGTTTCAGAGAGTCTATATAATCTCCTGTAGAGAAGATATACTTAAACTGCTTTAGGACATTGCCTTCATTGTTATCCGCTATAGCGTCCCCGAAGTTAAAACTATAAGTCGTATTCGGCTTTAAAGTGTCTATAAGATTGATCGTAACTGTCTTTCTAGCATTTCCCATTGGCAATACTTCAGGCATTCTATCCATAGGAGGAGAGATAATCAAGTTTTGATTTACATTTTTAATCTTAACGAATTCGTCGAAATCAATAGTAATCTGCTTTTTGTCAAAATGGACAGAGTGGTTCTTAGGATTACTCCCTAATACCACTGGAGGAATAGTATCTTTAGGACCTCCTGAAATAAACCCTCTCTTAGCACAGTTCGAAAACGTTATAAAACAAAATACCGTAAAACAAACAATAAAGTATATACGAAACTTAGACATAGTTTTAATTTAAAAGACAAATTAACGACTATATTTTTTAGTTAGAAAATATGTATTATTAAAACTTTTAAATGCTACGCGCCAAACAGAGGATCGTGATTTTGGTATTCGGTATTTGCAATAATTTTTTACAGCATGCTTCTAATGTGTTCCCCGTAGTGAGGATATCATCTAGGAGTAAGAAATGATTGTATTCCTCGTCTTTAAAGTTTAGGTCTAGGTCAAAGACTTCTTTTGTCTGACTTTTTCTCTGAAAACGTGATTTAGTTGTCTGAGAAGAGGTTTGGAGCGTTTTGATTAGGAGTTGATTATTTATTTTGATGTGAAAGTGTTCACTTATTGCTTTCGCGAATCCGTCTACTTGATTATACCCTCTTTTCTTTTGTTTCTTTTTATGCATGGGGACAGGTATGATAGAAGTGATCTCTTTTAGAAGAGTTGTTTTTGCCAGTTGATAAGCATATATATTACCTAAGAAATAACTTAGCTCTGGGTGATTTTTATATTTAAGGTTATGAATGATTTGCTGTACTTTACCACCTTTATAGAAGAAAAGCAAACTAGAAGCAAACTCTATGGGTATTTTACCATAGAACTTAGCCATAGAATCATTTTGCGTTACTAGATGTTCTTGAGTATAAGGGATCTCGTCTCTACAACTCAGACACAGACATTGTTCGTTCTTCAGTAATATACAGTTACAAGCCATGCAGCTCTTCGGAAAGAGTAGATTCAAGATATCACTTATAATCATCAGTCCAGGGGTATTATTTATGTTATTTAGATACTATGCTAAAATTAATCAGAACTTTCTCTACGTAATTATTAATAACAAATATCTTTGTGTTGAAATGAAGATATAGAAATGAAAATAGAAGAAGTACAACAGCAGATCATGCAATTAATGGTATTAATTGCTCAAAATAAAAAAGAAGAAGCCTCTGTAGCAATAGAGAAGATAGAAGAAAGTATCAATGATGGACTTGACTATGCACAGACAGATGACGAAGTGGTTCGTTGGGGTAAATTTCTGAAGATTATCGAAGAGTTAAAACAGAAGATAGGATAATGGAGCAGCACCAACCTTGTTATTGTTGTAGCGGTAAGGCGTATAGCGAGTGTTGTGAGCCGTATGTGACGAATACTACTGCTCCTTCTACTGCAGAGCAGTTAATGCGCTCTAGATACACAGCCTATGCCTTAGCGAATGCGATATATATTATTAATACTACACATCCTAAGACTAGACACTTCCATAGTAAGAAGGCTATTCTACAATGGGCAAAAGAAAATACATGGCAACGCTTAGAAATAGTGATAAGTGAAGAGAGCCGTGTCGTCTTTAAGGCTTATTATAAAGATGTAGAGGGCAATGTGTGTGAACACTATGAAGATTCTTTGTTTGAAATGTTAGGAGGGAAATGGTATTATGTATCAGGAACATTTAAGGAATAATCCTTGTATTTTAGAGAGGGTAAATAAAAATTACTTCGTAACTTAGTGAAAATATAAAACTGTATAAGTATGAAACCAACCAGAATTGAAAGCGACTTAATAGGTGAATTAGAAATTCCTCAACAGGCTTATTATGGTGTACAGACACAAAGAGCAATCAATAATTTTAAGATATCGACAAGTAAGTTGTCTGATTATCCTGAGTTTGTAAAAGGATTAGCTATTGTAAAATGGGCGGCAGCCAAAACCAATTTTGAGTTAAACGTCTTAGACGAAAAAATATATAAGGTTATCGCTGATGTATGTCAGGAGATAATAGACGGTAAGCTACACGCTGAGTTCCCTGTAGATATGATACAAGGGGGAGCAGGTACTTCTGTTAATATGAATGCGAATGAAGTAATCGCAAATAGAGCTTTAGAGATCTTAGGTTTCGAGAAAGGTGATTATCAACACTGTTCTCCAAACGACCATGTAAACTTATCTCAATCTACTAATGATGCATACCCTACTTCTCTGAAGGTAGCTGTGTTCGAAATGAATAAGAAGGTAGTAGAGAAGCTAGAGAAATTAGTAAAAGGATTTGAGGCTAAGGCTGTAGAGTTTGAGAATATTATTAAGATGGGAAGAACTCAACTTCAAGATGCAGTGCCAATGACTCTAGGACAGGAGTTCGGTGGTTTTGCCTTTACTTTGAAGAGAGAAATAGCAGTTCTTAACCAAGTTAGTCAAGCGTTCTTAGAGATTAATATGGGAGCTACTGCTATCGGTACAGGGCTAAATGCTGTACCAGGTTATGCAGATCTATGTGCTAAGAACTTAGGATTGTTGATGAAACAACCTGTTACTTCTGCTGAGAACTTAGTAGAGGCTACATCTGATACAAGTGGTTTTGTTGCTTATTCAGGTGTGTTGAAGAAAGTAGCTATTAAGCTGTCTAAGATTTGTAATGACCTTAGATTATTATCTTCAGGGCCTCGTACAGGACTTAACGAGATTCAACTACCTCCTATGCAGCCAGGTTCTTCTATTATGCCAGGTAAAGTGAACCCTGTTATCCCAGAAGTAGTAAACCAAGTGTGCTTTAAAGTAATCGGTAATGATATGACTATCACGATGGCTTCTGAGGCAGCTCAGTTACAGTTAAACGTGATGGAGCCTGTATTAGCTCATACTCTTATGGAGTCTATGACATGGTTAGAAAATGCTATGGACACATTAGTAGAGAAGTGTGTAGTAGGTATTAAGGCTAATGTAGAACATAATAAGGAGCTAGTGTTAGGAAGTATCGGTATCGTTACAGCGCTAAATCCTTATATCGGATATAAAGCAAGTACTAAAATCGCTAAAGAAGCATTAGAATCAGGTAGAGGAGTTTATGAATTAGTATTAGAACACAATCTATTAACTAAGGAAAAACTAGATGAGATTCTAGACCCTAAACATATGTTAGCACCGCATTCGATCTAATCGATACGTGTTATTAGATATAAAAAGTCTCCTACTAGGAGACTTTTTTATTGTTTATAGATGTAACTTTTCTAAAATCTGTTGTCTCAATACAAATTGGTAAGTTTATTGTAGTGGTATAATAGCTTTAAATGGTTTGTTATGAAAGCATTAGTCATTGGAGGTACTGGAGCAACTGGTAAAGTACTCGTACGTCAACTACTTTGTGACGATGATTTTCACGAAGTAGTCATATTTATTCGTAAAGAATGGGATATTCAGCATCCTAAGTTAGTCGTTCATTTAGTTGATTTTGAACAAATCGACCAATGGAGGCATTTAATAGAAGGAGATGTGGCTTTTAGTTGTTTAGGAACTACACTGAAGCAGGCTGGTTCTAAACAAAAGCAATGGCATATAGACTATGATTATGTCATGCAGTTTGCCCAATATGCAAAAGGGAATGGAGTAAGTAACTTTATTTTACTATCTGCTAAAGCAGCTTCTGATAAAAGTGCATTCTTCTACAGTAGACTAAAGGGAACTTTAGAACGCTCTGTATTGAATTTGCGTTTTGAGAATACTATTATTCTTCGTCCAGGACTTTTATTACGTCCAGGAACTAATCGTATGGGAGAACGAATTGCAGCTAAGGTTTTGTTTTTCTTTAATAAGATGCGATTGTTCATGAAGTATAAACCGATAGAAGTGGTGAAGGTAGCCAATCGTATGCGTATAGAAGCGAAGAATCACTGCTGTCGTCGCTTGATTATCGAAAGTAATGAGATATAATAAAAAGGCTTATCTCTTAGAGACAAGCCTTTCATTTATGTTGTATAGTATTACTTAAAGCTAGCAGCTATCTTAAGTAAAGCCTCCGGATCGCTGACACCCTCTTTTACATCCATCAGTTTTATCGTATCATCATCTCCTAGACCCGTGCTCAGTGGTAGCTGTTGCGGAATCTTAGGAGTCTCACCGAACAGCGTTTGATATAGTACTATAGAGTTTACGAAGACAGCATCATTAAGCATATGACGTGATCTATCTGTATGACGTAGCATATCTTTGCCATCCTTAGTAGCAGTATAACCTTCTTTGCCAGCATAGGCAGCACCTAATACCGCTGAGAAGTTTAAGAATCCAGTGTTAGGCAATGCTTTAGCTACTGTGACACCATTCTCTACCAGTAGAGGTTGGTAATCGTTATAATCTGCACTATCGTATTCAAATGGAGCAGTAAGACCGTAGATATATGTAGCCACTTCAGGGCTGTTTTTGGCTATCTGGTCATGTACCTCTGCTGTGTTAGATTTATACTTGCCTAGCTCTTGTATAGCTACAGGTGTTGATTCTTGTAGAATCACATAGTCTAGATAGTTTCCATCTTTATCCGTTTGATTAAATAGTTTTTCAGCATTTTTCTTGTTTGAAGAGATGATCTGATCTATGCTTACTCCCATTTCTAAAAGAGATTTCACCTCTACTTGTTTATTGTTTTCCTTAGCTAGAGCGTCTAACATTTTTGGAAAACTAGCGAAGTACTCTGTATGGCTATTCCCTACGAATAGTACTCGTATAGGCCCTTCTGCTTTAGGAGGGGTAGGTTTTGCGACTAGTTCTTTAATAATCTCTCCGTCTCCCTCACCATTCTTGTTCTTATCTCCACACGATGTAAGAACTAATGCTCCAATAAAAGCACTCAATAAAATCTTTTTCATAGCAATTATATTTGTTAATAATAATAAAAATAAGTAATATAAATGAGATAGTGTTCTTGTTTATAGTATATTATCTATAATTAATTGACGATTACGGTTGCTCTGTTTGAGTGAGATAGGGAATAGCTATAATGTAAAATAGGCTTCACTATGATGCGAAGCCTATTTCAGAAATTAAGTATGTGTAAAAGGATTATTTTACTTGAGTGAACTCTAAGTTCACATTTATTTTTACATCTTTAGCGATAGCTTGTCCTGATGGATCATACGCTACTCCGAAGTCAAAGCGGTTGATAGTTGTAGACGCTTGGAATCCTAATTTAGTATTTCCTTGCCCATCATCTTTTAATAAACCACCATAAGTAAGGTCAAATGTTACAGGCTTAGTGATATCTCTGATAGTTAAGTTACCTTCTAATTTGTATTGATCTTTACCTACTTTTTTGATTGATTTACTTTCAAAAGTCATTGTAGGGAATTTCTCAGCTGCGAAGAAATCATCTGTTTTTAAGTGGTTGTCACGCATCTCGATAGATGTGTTCACACTGTTCATATCTACTGAGAATTTAAATGTTCCTTTCGTTAAGTCTTCAGGTGTTCCTTCGAATGTTCCCTCGTATTTATCAAAACGACCATCTACGAACGAAATTCCTAAGTGCTTCACAGAGAAGTTTAAAAATGAGTGGTAGTTATCTACATTCCATTTTGTTTGGGCGAATGATGCAACAGAGAATAATGTTGCTACGAATAATAATGCTATTTTTTTCATGATAATAATTTTAATTGTTTTGTTATTTACTACAAATGTAGTACCACATTTAGCTTTAAGCACTTAACCTACATTAAGAAGTATTTTTATCTGTTAATATTTGTGTTTTTTGTGGTAACAGCTATAAGAATAATATGTAGTAGAACATTTTTGACCTCATTTGGAGTTAATGACCTTAAAAGGTTTTTTTAAGTTATTATGGAGTTAGGAGTTAGGTGTAACTTGTTGAAAATTAATTATCTGTGTGTTTTTGGATTAATATTGTTCGGAAGTTATTCGGTAATATCCTGTGTTTACTTAGACTAGAGACTTTTTTACCGAACCAAATCAAATCTGTACCCGAACAATCTCCTAGTAAAGAAGAACTAAAAATGGGCTAACTTATCTGTAAAGTACAGGTAATGTTTGAATTATGATATTTAAAGATAAGAAAAAAGAAAGAAAAGTAAAAGAGAATCATCAATTTATTGTTTTACTTCTACTGTCTTAGCAGGAGGATTAGTTACTTGGATGTTTTGGAAGGTGTGTAAGAGACTTGATAAAGAGATCAAGTATGAAGCATGGTTAGAATCATAGTGTACACACTTAATGACATAAAAAAAGCCACTCTGATACAGAGTGGCTTTTGTGTATAGGGTAGATGATGGATTACATCATTTTCTTTAACCAGTTTCTCATAGATACTTCGTTCTCTATGATGTTTTTAAGGTCAGCGATTGCTACACGGTCTTGTTTCATCGTGTCACGGTGACGGATAGTCACAGTCTTATCTTCTAATGACTGGTGATCTACAGTGATACAGAACGGCGTACCTAGTGCATCTGCACGACGGTAGCGACGACCTACTGCATCCTTCTCATCATATGCTACATTAAAGTCCCATTTAAGCTCTTCGATTATCTCTTGAGCTAACTCAGGAAGACCATCTTTTTTCACTAATGGAAGTACAGCAGCCTTAGTCGGAGCTAGTACAGATGGTAATCTTAATACTGTACGTGTAGAACCGTCTTCTAATGTCTCTTCTACTAATGATTTAGAGAATACAGATAAGAACATACGGTCTAGACCTACTGAAGTCTCTACTACATAAGGTACATAAGAGGTGTTGGTCTCGTTATCGAAGAACTGTAGTTTCTTACCAGAGAACTTCTCATGTGCTTTAAGGTCAAAGTCAGTACGCGAGTGAATACCTTCTAATTCTTTAAATCCGAATGGGAAGTTAAACTCAATGTCAGTAGCTGCATTAGCATAGTGCGCTAATTTCTCATGGTCATGGAAGCGGTAGTTCTCTGCTCCCATACCTAGTGATAAGTGCCACTTATGACGAGTTTCTTTCCAGTACTCGTAGTACTTCATCTCTTCTCCTGGCTTCACAAAGAATTGCATCTCCATCTGTTCGAACTCACGCATACGGAAGATGAACTGACGAGCAACGATCTCGTTACGGAATGCTTTACCTGTCTGAGCGATACCGAATGGGATCTTCATACGACCTGTCTTCTGTACGTTTAGGAAGTTTACGAAGATACCTTGTGCAGTCTCAGGACGTAAGTATAAGTCCATAGCAGAGTCTGCAGAAGCTCCTAACTTCGTACCAAACATTAGGTTAAACTGACGTACTTCAGTCCAGTTTTTAGATCCTGTATCAGGGTCAGCGATCTCTAGCTCTTCGATAAGTGCTTTTACATCTGCTAAATCTCCTGAATCAAGACCACGAGCCATACGCTCTAAGATCTCTTTTTTCTTCGCTAGATATTCTACTACACGAGGGTTAGTAGCTACGAATTGTTCTTCGTCAAAAGATTCGCCAAAGCGCTTTTTCGCTTTCTCGATTTCCTTTTGAGCCTTTTGGTATAATTTTTCACAGTAGTCTTCGATAAGAACGTCAGCTCTATATCTCTTCTTACTGTCTTTATTATCAATTAATGGGTCATTAAACGCATCTACGTGACCAGAAGCTTTCCAAGTGGTAGGATGCATAAAAATCGAGGCATCAATTCCTACAATATTTTCGTGCATTTGTACCATGGATTTCCACCAGTACTCTCTAATGTTTCTCTTTAACTCCACACCATTCTGAGCGTAGTCATACACTGCGCTTAGACCATCGTATATTTCACTAGAAGGGAAGATGTATCCATACTCCTTAGCATGCGAAATAACGTTCTTAAAAATATCATCTTGTTTTGCCATAGTGCAAAAGTAATAAAAGACTTTAAGATTAGGAACTCTGCCATTGGCATTTTAGTGTTAATAACCTAAAGTTTATTGATTTACTATATTAATTAATCGTTCTTAGTTGAATGTTGTTGATTGTATTCTGATAATATACGCTCTGTATTCTCGATATGTCCTGTCATATCCCATTCATCGTGTCCTGGTATAATGACTTTAGCATTCTTAAATTTTCGTTTTACGGCTTCGATAGTCTTAGGCCAAGCTATTACATTACCATCGGCTATATTACCTATAGTTGTAGCTTCTGCACTCTTAATCAGGCATCCTCCGTATAACACTTTTTCTTTTGGGAACCAAACTACGGTATTATCTAGTGAATGCCCCTCTCCTAAAAAGGATACAACCAACTTCTCATTGCCAAAGGTAAACTGTTTTTCCTTATTAAAAGAATGTTGAGCTTGTGGCTCATTGCGTTCTTTTAATATTTTATTGGTCAATGCGTAGGTATACGTCTGTGCTCCTGTACTGTTAAAATAGCCTAATCCTCCTGAACGATCTTCGTGGAAGTGGGTAGTGATGACCCATTTTACCTCTTTGTTATGATTCGTTCTGATGTACTCTACTAGAGGCTCGTACTGATCTTTATCCCAAGGTGTGTCTATTAGAATAGCACCTTCGTCTGTCAGCACGTACATCGAATTAGAGGAGTATGTTACTCCCTGAAACTCTTGATAAGTAGTGTATATATACATATTATCATTGAGTTGTTTTATTTTTAGCTTGTCAGATTGAGCGTGTACTAATGTAGTACAGATTAACATCGCTATGGCACTAAGTATTTTGCGCATGGTTTATTTATTTCGTGTTGAGATTAGTGATGAGGTTATACCCATCCTTTCTTCTTGAATTTTTGGATAGCAGCTAAGAATTGGTTCATCTCTTCTGGTGTACCTAACGTTACTCTACTCCACTGTAATAGGGGAGGGAAAGGACGACCTACGATAATGCCTTCTGATGCCATGCCATCTATATACTGCTGTTGATCACATTTTATCTTGTGGAATAAGAAGTTTCCTTGGCTAGGTAGATATTCTATTCCTAATGCTTCAAAGGTCTCTGTGGTGATACCAAGAGAGTTAGCATTCACTGCTCTACTGTGTACGATGAAGGCATTATCCTTTAAAGAAGCAGTACCTGCTACTGCAGTAGGCGTACTGATATTCTCCACTGCCATATAAGGTACTAATTCATTCGCTAGACTTTCTGTAGATAGACTATATCCTAACCTCATACCTGCCATAGCAAATATCTTAGAGAAGGTACGCAATACGATAACATTCTCTCTTCCTTCTCTGATAAAAGAAGTCCCACTCACGAAGCTTTTGTCAGTGATGTATTCTGCATAAGCTTCGTCTACCATAAAGAAGTTTTTCTCAGCATCAACAGTAGTCACCCAATCAGCAATAGTACTAGAGTTAGTTAATGTGCCTGTCGGGTTATTAGGGTTGCACAGATAGATGATAGAGATACCGTCAAAGCTATCTGCAGCTTGTTTCATCTTAGGAATGTCCATACAGAATGTAGTGTCTAACGGTACATTAACAACTGGAATGCCCATGCCTTCTGCATGACTAGCAGCTAAGAAGAACGATGGATCTGGTGAGATAAGTTGTACCTTATGCCCATTCTTGATTGCTTTATATACTTGTAAATTCACTGTGGCTCTGATCAAATCAGAAGAACCAGCACCAATGGTAACTTGTGCTGCTGACATCTTAAAGGTATCAGCTATGGTGCTTTGTAATTCTTTTATATAACTGTCAGGATATCGATTTACATTAGATAAAACGTCAATAATTGCATTTTTAGCTTTAGGAGATATACCTAAGCTATTTTCGTTAAAATGTAAAAATAACGGGTCTTCAACTGATGTTGGTAAACCTAAGTCTGCAATAGACTCTAATGCTTGTGTTGTTGCAAATCCTTGTGTAAGGATACTTCCTGCGAACAACGTTCCTGATAGTTTTAATAAATCACGTCTGTTCATAGTGAATAGAATTACTGTATTATGTAAATAAAAAATGCCTCAATCGGAAGATAAGGCTCTTAGAAAAACTAAAGTTAGGTGATATCTATTGAATAATCGATACTTAGAATAGAATATTTTGGTATAATTTTATGAATTACATCAGTATTATGACGTTTGGTTGAAGGTAGTGCAATAATCAATAGGAAATAAGAGGTTGATTTATACATAAGTAAGAGTGCTTTAGGGGGATGCTAGAAGCGAAAAGCAACTGTGTAATATCGCTATCCTTTATGAATAGTGGATTAGATGCTGATATGATAGTGTGAATATTTTGCGAAATAGTGCTGTTTGTTGTCAATGAGAGTAATAAATAAAAAAAAATCTATTAAATATTTTGTTGTGAGTTAAATTGTGTTAAATTTACCTAGTCTTTAATCGGGTTATATCTTTATGATAATTAAGTAAATAGAGGTATGGCTTAATAAATTAAAGCTTGTTTAATTATATACAAAATTAACTATGAAAAAAATCACGTTTATGGTATTAGGAATGGCTGCTATGGTAGCTGTTGCTTGTGGAGAGAAAAAAGAAACTGCAAAAGAAGGAGAAGCTGCTACAACTGAAGTAGAAGCACCTGCTAAAGAAGAGGCTTCTGCTGCTTCTGGATACGATGCAGTATTAGACAAGTATGAAAAAATCGCTGATGAGCACATCGCTTTGATGAAAAAAGTACAAGCTGGAGACGCTGCTGCTGTATCTGATGCTACTAAAGTAAGTGAAGAATTAATGAAAATCGCTGAGGAGTTACAAAAAACTGACCCATCGACTATCACTAAAGAGCAAACTGCTAGATTCCAAGCTATCGCTGAGAAATATCAAAAAGCTTTAATGCCTTAATTAGGTGTTATCACGATATAATATGAATGCTATCCTTCTTGGGTAGCATTTTTTTTATAATTGGGGTTTTAATGTTATAGTGTCCCATTAGTTGCGACCATTATCGACCATATAAGGTCAGATAGAGTCATAAGAGTCTATATCATCGAAGCGGTATCAGTAGAGTAGTAGCTTTGTGGTGTAGTTCTTTGACATATTGTTTATTAGTGATTCCTTATTGCGTAAAAAGCAAAAGGGAGCATTATCTAGATAATACTCCCTTAGGTAGTGGATAAAAAGAGAAGTTATTCTTCCTCTTCTGTATTTTTCAGTTTCATTAGTAATGTGTAGGCTCCTTTAGTAACAATCTTCTTGTTAGCTAATTGATCTGCGTTTATTATTTGTACATATCCATCTTCTTTAGGACCGATTTGTACAGGAGTCATCTCATAAGTTTGTTTGGCTGTTTCTATAAAAACAAAGTTTTGTTTCTCAAAATAAACAACGCTTTCTTCAGGTAAGGCTTGCGATACAGCTGCGTGTGTATCTATGTCAGCATTCATGTACATACCTGGAACCAGTTTCTTATCAAAAGCTTCAAAGTGACAATGTACTTCTGAGACTCCATCTGTGTTTACATCCATACTGATTAGTATAATCTCTCCTTCGTATTTCTTATCAGGTGCACCGTTAGTATAACTTACTACACGCTGTCCAATCTCTAGTTTATCAAGGTCTTTTTCGTATACTTTTAGATTTAGATGTATGTCAGTAGGGTTAATAAGTTCGAACATAACATCAGAAGGAGTTACATACTTACCTACATTGACAAAAACATTACTCACAAAACCGTTAATAGGACTGTATATATTCACACTACGACTGATGTTAGTATGAGTCAGTGATGCAGGGCTAATGTTGATTAAGCTCAATTGTTGTGCTAAGGCATTCATCGTGATGCGTTGATTATTCATCTCTGCTTGTGCGATTTGCATTACCTTATCACTACTCGCTTGACTTGCGTTTAGGTCTTTCTGACGGTTGTAATCTAGTTTTGCAAATTCGTATTTGTCCTTAGCGATTAAGTAATTCTGCTGTAATTGGATGTACTGAGGGTCTTCCATCGTAGCGATTAGCTCACCCTTTTTGATATGCATACCTGGTAATAACTTAGTACTCTTAAGGTAGCCACCGAGAGGGTTAGTTATGGAGATGAGGTTCTGTGGTGGTACATCTATCTTACCATTTAGCTTTAGCGTTGTCGCTATTTTGCGCTCAGTCAGAGAGCCCGTTTCTATAGTTGTATTCTTCATCTGTGCATCAGTTAGATGTACAGTGGTAGTGTCTTCATCTGTGGTAGAGATAGGATCTTCTTCTTTTGGCTCTGTTTTGCATTGTGTGAATAGTGTGATACTCCCTAAGGCAAGTGCTAGAACAAAGTATTTGGTATTGATATATTTAGATAACATGATTATTAATTATTAGAAGTTAAGTAGTTAATCTGGATGATATTGTCATTGTACATTTTCAGTGTATCTAAGTACTTATTGACAGTTTCTAAAGCTTGGTTGATCAGCATTACATATTCTAGATAGTTGATATCTCCGTTGATGAATTGTAATTGGGCTGTTTTCGTAATTGTATCAGAATTATCAAAAGAGAAACTCTCATATTTATTTAGAATATCTTGGTTATTCTGATGTGCTATTAACAACTGTTGATAACGTGAGTTCATAAGATCTCTAGTCATCACGTATTCTGCTTCTGCTACTTCTTCTGCTACTTTGGCACTTTTAATACGACCTCGCTGCCCACTAGTGAATAAGGGTAGTGAGATGCCTACCTGAAAGGAGTGGAAACGATTATTTCTGTCGTAGTATACATCGTTAGCAGCCATTCCCATAAAGCTACTGTTATGATAAGCGGCTTGTAGGTTAGGGAGTTGTTTAGAGCGTTCTAGTTTAGTTTGTTCTTGTGCAATTATCTTTTGATTTTCTATCAATTGTAGCACAGGGTTATTCTCTAAGTCACTTTCTAGACTAGATAGGTCTAACTTTTTCTGTTCTAAAATAGGAATGATGTTCTCAGATGTATTTAGTAAATACTGGAGCTGAAGTTGGATTAACTGCTTTGTTTTTTGTACTTCACCTAATTGTGCTTGAATACTTAGTTGTTGATTCTGAGCCATTGTTTTTTCTAAGATATTACTCTCCCCTTTTTGTAGACGAAGAGTAGCCTTGCTGTAGAAATTAGCGTACAGACTGTCTGCACGTAGTAATAGTGCCTCTTTCTCTTGCCAATAGATAAAATCATAGAAGCTCTGCGTGACTGTTTTCTTTAGTTCATATCCTTTTAGGTTAAGGTTATAGATGCTTTGTCGATGTTCGGCTTTGTACACGTTCTTCTGTTTATTATATACCGTAGGAAAAGCAAAGTCCTGAGCAATAGAGAATTTATTGTCCGTATAAGGACCGTTTATCTGTCCAAACTCTCCTGTGATCGTTGTTTGTTGTATATCTGTGGCTGTTCTAATAAATGCTTTAGCATATTCTGTTTTTAGTTTTTCTGCACGGATAGTACTGTTATTCTCTATCGCTTGGGCTAGGGCATTCTCTAGGCTGATAGGTGTCTGTGCCTGAGCAGAAAGACCTAGTCCTAAAAAGATAGCAATAGCTGTTATCGCTTTTTTCTTTTTCATAAAGCTGAAGTGTAATTTTTGTTCAAATGTGATATATAACAACGGTAGTATAAATAGGGTAAGGAATGTAGCTAACATTAAACCTCCGATTACTACTGTTGCTAATGGGCGCTGTACTTCTGCTCCTGCACCGTTACTCAATGCCATAGGTAAGAAACCAAAGGATGCTACACAGGCAGTCATCAGTACTGGGCGTAGTCTAGATTTAGCTCCTCTAACTACGATGAATACGATGTTTTTTATTCCAGATTTCTGAAGTCTATTAAATTCAGCAATAAGTACTATCCCGTTTAGAACAGCTACACCAAATAGAGCTATGAAGCCCACTCCTGCACTAATACTGAACGGCATGCCTCTAAGTGCTAATAGGAATACACCTCCGATGATAGAAAGGGGGATGGCTGTAAAGATCATTAAACACTCTCTGATATCTCTAAAGGCAAAGAACAACAATAGAAATATCAAGACAAGTGCTAAGGGAACTGCTATGGCTAATCGCTCTTTTGCTTCGTTTAAGTTTTCGAATTGTCCTCCATAGGTAATTTGATAACCTGTAGGTAGTTTGATTTGCGCTTCTACTTTTTCTTGTAGCTCTTCTACTATACTCTGTACATCTCGATCTTTTATATTAAATCCTACGAATATTCTACGCTGTGCATTCTCACGTTGGATTTGATTAGGGCCTTCTTTTATTTCTACATTCGCTAATTGATTTAACGGAACTTGATTACCTAAAGGAGTAGGTATTAAGAGATTTTCGATATCAGATAAGTTTTTTCGATTGGTCTCATCCATACGAACAACCATGTCAAAGCGCTTTTCTCCTTCATACACCATACCTGTGCTCTGACCGGCTAGTGAAGAATTGACTATTCTATTAATCTCTGCTATGGATAGTCTGTAACGCGCAATAGCAGGACGATTATACTCAATCATTAATTGCGGCATTCCTGTTACAGGTTCTACATATAGGTTAGTAGCTCCTTTTACACCATTGGCTATATTACCTATCTTGCCTGCTATTTCAGCTAATTGATCAAGGTCTTCACCGAATACTTTGACTACGACATCCTGTCTAGCACCTGTCATTAGTTCGTTGAAACGCATTTGTACAGGGAATTGGAACCCTACAGTTACACCTGGTACTTCTTCTAATGCTTTAGTCATCTTCTCTGCTAGTTCTGGAAAAGTCTTTGCTGATGTCCATTCCTTCTTGTCTTTTAGGATAACCATCATATCACTAGCGTCCATAGGCATAGGATCTGTAGGTACTTCTGCACTACCGATCTTAGTCACTACTTTCTCTACTTCAGGGAAGCGTGATTTAAGGATATGTGCAGTCTTTTGTGTACTTTCTATTGTGGTGGTTAATGTACTTCCATTTAGTACTTTTGTGTCTACTGCAAAGTCTCCTTCTTCAAGGGAAGGAATGAACTCACCTCCTAAAGTAGATAAGACGTATAGGGCAATAGCAAATAGGACTCCTACAATAGCATAGATTGTTTTTGGTATTTCTAATACTTTGACAAGACATTTTTGATAGAACTTCTCTAGTTTAGCTATTACTCTTTCAGAGAAGTTAGGTTTATGAGTTACTTTTCGGCTCATAATTAGAGAGCTCATCATTGGTACATACGTTAATGATAATAAGAATGCTCCTAATAAGGCGAAGGCTACTGTCTGAGCCATAGGTTTAAACATTTTACCTTCGATACCTTCTAATGTAAGAATAGGGATGTATACGATAAGAATGATAATCTGACCAAAGACTGCACTGTTCATCATCTTAGATGCTGAGTGTACTACAGTCTTATTCATATCTTCTTGAGACAGTCTATTCATTGATTTATACCTGGCGTTATGGGAGAACTGATGGAGGACAGCTTCTACAATAATAACTGCTCCATCTATTATTAATCCAAAGTCTAGAGCACCCAAACTCATTAGATTACCACTTACTCCGAAAAGATTCATCATACAAATAGCAAATAACATCGCTAGGGGTATAATAGAGGCCACTAGTAGTCCTGCTCTCATATTTCCTAAGAATAGGACTAGTACAAATACGACGATAAGGGCTCCTTCAGTTAGATTGGTCTCTACAGTACCAATGGCATTATTAACCATTTTAGTACGATCAAGGAAAGGTTCTATAACAACGCCTTCAGGTAAAGTCTTTTGGATTTCAGCTACTTTTTCTTTGACATTTTTGATGACATCATTACTGTTTTCTCCTTTAAGCATCATTACGACAGCACCTGATACTTCGCCTTTATCATTATAAGTCATGGCGCCATATCGTGTAGCATGTCCTATCTGTACTTTAGCTACATCTCTTATTAGAAGAGGTAGTTCAGTATTCTTAGAGGTTATAGCTATGTTCTCAATATCCTCTATAGTGGCTACTAATCCTTCTGTGCGTATATATAGTACAGTTGGCCCTTTTTCTATATAAGCTCCTCCTGTATTCTCATTGTTGTTTTCTAGAGCAGAGAACACATCGTTAATCGTAATGCCATAGGCGTCTAGTTTGTTGGAATTAACGGCTATTTCATACTGTTTTAGTTTTCCTCCAAAGCTGCTGACTTCGGCTACTCCTTTAACAGAGAGTAATTGACGGCGTACAATCCAATCTTGTATTGATCTCAGTTCTGTAAGGTCAAACTTGTCTTCATATCCTTCTAATGGTCTTACTACATACTGGTATATTTCTCCTAGTCCTGTAGATATAGGACCTAGTTCTGGTTGTCCAATATCTTGTGGGATATCTGCTTTAATTTGATTTAAGCGTTCTCCTACTTGTTGTCTTGCCCAATAGATATCTACGTCTTCGTCAAATACAATAGTCACTAGCGATAATCCGAAACGAGAGAAACTTCTCATATTCTTAATTCCTGGAATATTACTATTCGCTTGTTCTATAGGGAAGGTTACTAATCGCTCTATATCTGTAGCTCCATAAGAAGGGGCAACTGTAATGACTTGTACTTGGTTATCTGTGATATCAGGCACAGCATCAATAGGTAGTTTAGATGTCTGATAGATACCAACACCGATTAGAGCTAATACAAATAGCCCAATGATGAGTTTATTCTTTACAGAAAACTCAATTATTTTATTTAACATGATTCTAGTCTGTTAATACGTTAAAATTGCGTGATAGGTATAGCTAACTTCTCCATGTATAAATACACAGAAAGCTAACTTATTCTTTGCGATAAGGTATTAACAGTATTTAGGCGGTTGCCAAATAGAGGATAGGTAATTGCTCTCAACTTCATCTTCGTTGAAAGCGTGTATTTTATTATCAAGTATATTAAACTTAATACGGTCTATTTTTAGAATAGGAGTAGGGGTAACGATACCTATTATGCTGACAAAATGTGTATGTGTAACAAAAGGAAGCTTCTCATCCATAGGATCTCCTTCTTCTTTATGACTTTCACTGTAATGTATCTGTAAGAATCCCCAAATAGATAAATCTGGATTACTTGTCGTATGCTCAATATAATGTTCAACCAATAGAGGAAACTTCAACACCTGACCTAGCTCAGTTGTCGAAATTAAAAAGAGTGCCATAAGAAATATTGCTATTTTTCTTTTCACTTTAATTGGTTGTTTGTGAATTGACTAATACAAAGTTACTAATTACTTGTATAATTGTGACGCAAGATAGTAATTTGTATTTATTCAAAGTAAATATACTGTTAAGTTCTAATAAGATTTTAATAAAGTATAGAATTACTAGAAACAGATACAAAAAAAGCACCTATCTCTAAAGTGTAGGTGCTTAGTATTTTTATGATAAAAAACTATCTTCGTCAAAGTCATATTCCTTATTGAAGAAAACTGAATCACTGTGAATAGCTTCAAAGTGTTCTTCTATTTTTTCTAAGGTATAGATAGTTTCTAATTGTCTCCAATGTTCTCTAGTTAATGGTAAGAATGCTAATGTATCTGATCCATCTGATATTTTGCAAAAGCGAATTTCATAATCAGGTTGTAATATACTGTTAAGCCATATAATCGTATCATCTCTATCTACAATGATATGAGTATGAACCTTATTATCATAATTTACCTTTAGCTGTAGTTGTTCATTTGGTAGGTCTTCTATAGACGCTGATAGATGCCCTGTCTGAAGACATGTTTCTATATATTCTACTATTGCATCATCGTAATCACTCCAATCTACCCAGATCACTAAATCGCTCTGTAAAGAGTGAAAATCTTCGTATAGACCTGTTTCGAAGTACTTCTCTAAAAGTGTTATTTTGTCTTGCATATATAATGGTTAAGCGTTTATATCATTCCTAGAATCCCTAACTAAATTACTGTAAATTAAGTAAAAATAAAAGGCTTAAAAGTTAAAATAAGCCTTTGTATAGATTAATACTAACACAAATATTATGCTAAGATTATCGCTAGTAGTTCTTATTCATTAAAAGGTTCAAACTCTCTTTCTGGAAATGCCTCAGTTAGTATTCCTTTTGAGCAAAGCCATTCTATAGCTTCATACAGATTATTTCCTAAAGCATAGATGTTCTCTTCATATCTAGGCAATACAAAATAGGTATTGTTATAGAATATAATCTCATCTCCATCAAAAGTATCTCCTATGCAAACCCCTTCTAATACCTGTTCTTTAGTTAATACATCTTTGCCATCATCCCAGAAGTAGTATTGTGTTACTCGTTCTAACCATTCTTTTCTCTCTGCAACAATTCGATTAGGAGCATAGATACGGATATATGTACCTCCTAGTATACCTACCCCATATTGTAAAATATAGGTCTTATAATCTTCTTCAAAGCGGAAGTCTAGTAGTTGTTCACAATTGTTGATATCCTCGACAGAAGGCAATACTAGTTCTGTGGATTGTGTATGGATATTAGGTTTGACGGTGTAATGATTGAATTTATTCATCTATATATTTATCTTCTATTTTATTTAAACCTTCTTTAAAGTCTTTATTGATTTGATACAATTCTTCAATCGCAACAGGATTGATAGAAGTAGAATCAATCTGCTTTCCTTCTTTAGTCCACAAAGGAGGGAAGATATGTAAAGCCTGATCTAACGGAAGTTGTGCTATATCTTCTTTCCATGTATTCCATCTAAAGTCTTGATAAAACTGATCTACATTACCAGCTATGAAAAAATAAATTAAATCTGAATAACTGATATCAAGCGACTCAAAGTCTAATGTATCAGGCGCAAAGTAATATACCTTACCAATGTCCTCTCCTAGACCTCCACTATTGATACAGAAATAACCACCTAATACATCTAACGCGACAATGTAGTAGCCATTAGATTGATTGTTTTGATCTATTGTTTTGCCTTTGTTCCATTGATAACTAGAAGGTAGTGTTTCTGTTCCTCCACCTAGTACTCTGATCCATCCGTTGTCTATTAGTAGCCCTCCAGTCTCATATACTATTGCTCCTAATGGAGAACGTGTTGTTACTTGAAGTTGTAAGAGAGCTTCTTCAGCTATCTCTTTATTATATTGAGGCAATAATGCTATTGGTCTTACTGCATCGTTTAGCCATTCATTGATAAGGGCAATTCCTGGTTCTTCTGTGTTTATTAAATCAGCAAGTGATTTCATGTTTTATTTTTTGGCAAAATACAAAAAAAGGTTGTCTATTTAGACAACCTTTTTATAAAGTATGTATATATGTTTAACTACCTAAAACTGCTGCTGTAGCAAAAAGAGTTAGTGTCAATATAAAGAGAATAACACCTATTAATGAAATCACTAAACCAGCTATAGCTAATCCTTTAGGCTTTCTAAATACTCCGATTGCAGAGAAGATTAACCCTAATAACCAGCATATTCCATTTATAAAAGGAAGCCAAAACAGAAGAATAGCAACAATAGCCAAGATAAATCCTGCTAATCCAAGATTATTTTTCTCTGGAACTACAGGAGGATAATAAGCTTGTTGTTGATTGTATCCTTGTTGATTATAGTTTGACTGTGGAGGAGGAGGTGTAGATCTAACTTCTTGCTCTATTTCTCTCTCAAGTTCTTTTGCTGCCTCTACTACAGGCTCAACAACTTCTTCTTTTATCGTTTCAACGATTGGTTCAACAACTTCTTTCTCGATGTTATCTACTGTCTCTTCGATAGATGAAGTTACTTTATCAACAATTGATTCTTCGTGTTTAGCTTCTTCAGATGAAGGTACGGGAGGAGGAGTATGCTCTGTATGTTCAGAAGCTTTCTTTCCTTCTAGGTTTTTATTATCTTCCATAGTGGCTATATTTTATTAGATCAAATATAGGTTTTATTTAATAAATAAAATATACTTATATATTTAAAAATAAATATTTAATTAACTCTTTTTGGCTAAAATAATAGTGATTGTTCTTTTTTATTTCTTTGCTGTTAATTTTAAAGGTGTTTTTTTAAGAAATAAGAGAGTAAGGATTAGGGAATAGAATGCCTTTGAGTAGAGAGGGAGAAGTAGATAAAAAAAGCCCTTTAGCTATCTGACTAAAGGGCTGTTGAATTTATTAAAGAGGAATATTTCCGTGTTTTCTGTTTGGCATATTTACTTCTTTATGTTCTAACATAGAGAATGCCTTAAGCAGTTTTCTACGAGTGTCATGAGGAAGAATTACTTCATCAATGAATCCTCGTTGTGCTGCTCTGTATGGAGTAGCAAATTTATCTGCATATTCAGCTTCTTTCTCAGCTAATTTTGCTGCAGGATCTGCTGCTTCTGCTATTTCTTTCTTAAAGATAATCTCACTAGCCCCTTTAGCTCCCATTACTGCAATTTCGGCATTTGGCCAAGCAAAGTTCATATCTGCTCCGATGTGTTTAGAGTTCATCACATCATAAGCACCTCCATAGGCTTTACGAGTAATCACAGTTACTTTAGGCACTGTAGCTTCACTTAATGCATACAGTAACTTTGCACCGTGTACGATGATGCCATTCCACTCCTGATCTGTACCAGGTAAGAATCCAGGTACATCTACTAAGACTAATAGAGGAATATTAAAAGCATCGCAGAATCTAGTGAAACGAGCGGCTTTAATAGAGCTGTTTACATCTAAACATCCTGCTAAGAACATAGGATTATTAGCCACAATACCTACACTTTTGCCTCCTAGTCTAGCGAAACCTACTACGATATTCTCAGCGTAGTCTTTGTGTATTTCGAAGAAAGAACCTTCATCTATGATATGATTAATTACCTCTTTCATATCATAAGGCTTATTAGAGCTCTCAGGTACTATCTCATCTAGCTCATATCTATACTCTTCACCTATGGTATATGGAAGACTCATTGGCTTCTCCATATTGTTTTGAGGCATATAAGATAGTAACGTTTTCACGTCCTCTAGACACGCTACATCATTAGGAGAGGTAGTATGAGCTACTCCAGACTTCGTAGAGTGAGTACTCGCTCCTCCTAATTCTTCTGAAGTCACCTCTTCGTTAGTCACTGTTTTTACAACGTTAGGCCCTGTTACAAACATATAACTAGAACCTTCTACCATCATCGTGAAGTCAGTCATCGCAGGAGAATATACTGCTCCTCCAGCACATGGCCCCATAATAGCAGATAGCTGAGGTATCACACCAGATGCTTGTACATTGCGGTAAAAGATATCTGCATATCCACCTAATGATCTTACACCCTCTTGTATACGTGCTCCTCCAGAATCGTTTAGTCCTATCATGGGCGCGCCCATTTTAAGTGCCATATCCATTACTTTACAGATTTTCTCTGCATGAGTTTCAGAAAGTGCTCCTCCGAATACGGTAAAGTCTTGTGCGAATACATAGACTAAGCGACCGTTGATCGTTCCGTACCCAGTCACTACACCATCTCCGTGATATACTTCTTTATCCATACCGAAGTCAGTCGTACGGTGCGTCACTAGCATACCGATCTCTTCAAATGAACCTTCGTCTAGTAGGTATTCTACACGTTCACGAGCAGTAAGTTTTCCTTTGCTGTGTTGTGTATCTATTCTTTTTTGCCCTCCGCCTAGTTTAGCTTGGGCTTGTATTTCTTGTAATTTGTTTATTTTCGGATTCATAGGTTCTTAGTTTGGTAATCGAAGTTGTTTTTGGTCTTCTAAATACATTTGTAGCGCAAGGTATGCTGCTATCTCTGCTTCATCTTTATACTCTTCTTTGATTAGATCAGCATTGTAGTATTTTTTCACGAAGTTTGTGTCAAAATGACCTTCTCTAAAAGCATTGTGTTCCATTACGAACTTACCGAATGGCAATGTCGTACTGATACCTTTTACCTTATATGCTTTAATGGCTTCGATCATTATCTCTATAGCCTCCTCACGTGTCTGCCCATAAGTAATTAACTTGGCTAACATCGGGTCATAGTAGATAGGTACATCCATTCCTTCTTCTATACCGTTATCTACACGGATACCCTCTCCAGTAGGTAGTTGATAGATTTCTAAGTTTCCTACACTAGGTAAGAAATCATTTAGAGGGTCTTCGGCATAGATACGAAGTTCCATAGCATGTCCTTTGATCTCTAAATCTTCTTGTGTAAAAGGAAGCTTCTCTCCACGAGCTACCTTGATTTGCATCTCTACTAGGTCTAATCCAGTGATTAATTCCGAGACAGGATGCTCTACTTGTAGACGAGTGTTCATCTCTAAGAAGTAGAAATTAAGGTGTTCATCTATTAAGAATTCTACCGTACCAGCTCCTACATAATCACAAGATTTGGCTACCTTAATAGCGGCTTCTCCCATAGCTTTACGCACTTCAGGAGTTAGTACAGCAGAAGGAGCTTCTTCTATTACTTTTTGGTGGCGACGTTGAATACTGCATTCTCTTTCAAATAAGTGAACTACGTTACCGTGTTTATCCGCTAACACTTGTATCTCAATGTGTCTAGGCGAACCTATATATTTCTCAATGAAAACAGAACCATCTCCAAAAGCATTGGTTGCTTCAGAAATAGCGCGTTGCATTTGACTTTCAAATTCTTCTTCTTTTTCTACGATACGCATCCCTTTTCCACCACCACCAGCAGCAGCTTTGATTAAGATAGGGAAGCCAATTTCTTTAGCTACTTGTTTAGCTTTGGCTACGTCAGTGATAGCTTCATCTAGACCTGGTACCATAGGGATGTTATAGTCTTTTACGGTTTCTTTAGCAGCTAGTTTATTACCCATTACTTCTATAGCGTGTGTATCTGGGCCGATAAAGGTAATCCCAGCAGCATTACAGGCTAAAGCGAAGTTAGAGTTCTCACTTAAGAATCCATATCCTGGGTGGATACCATCTACATTTAATGATTTTGCTACTTCTAATATTTTATCTCCTAATAAATAAGATTGGTTAGAAGGAGCCTCTCCGATACATACAGCTTCATCAGCCATACGTACGTGTGGAGCATTACGATCAACAGTAGAGTACACAGCTACTGTCTTAATCCCCATTTTTTTAGCTGTAGTCATAATACGTACAGCTATTTCGCCACGGTTGGCAACTAATATTTTTTTCATCTTTATTCGAATTCAATTAACACTAATCCTTTATCAACAGTGGCACCTTTGGTCACGTTGATAGACTTAATAATCCCAGCTCTAGGAGAAGATAAGTTGTTCTCCATCTTCATAGCTTCTAAGATTAGTAAGTTGTCATTTTCAGCTACTTCTTGCCCTACAGTTACCAAAATATCTAGGATAAGACCAGGCATAGGAGCCTTGATAGAATTAACCTGCTTAGTAGAGTTTAAGGAGAAGCCTAATTGATTGATTAGCTTATCGAGTTCGGTTTGGATATTGACAGAATAGCTATTTCCGTTGACATTTACAGTATAGTTTTTGTCTGTAAAGTGGTTCTCAAGTATTTCCACGTCATAAGATCTGCTGTTTTTGAGTACGTGATATGTAGATTCATTTACACGAGATACATTGATGTCTCCTTGTAATAAATCTTCACTTTCAAAAACAGTATCAGCATTCACTTTTAATTGATACGTTTTATTCATTATATTTTTAGTTTTTGGTATTCGTAAATATAATTAAATGTGTGATATATAAATAATATTTATTGATAATTTAATTTTTTACTACACTATGGTGGAAATATTGTTTTTTTACAATAATTTTGGTTGATCCAGACTGTAAATAAATAAAATAAAAGAGGTTACAGGGTATTCGGGGAGATTCGTATACACTGGTTCTGTTAAGCTAATTTGCTCTATTTGGCATTGGGTCTTATTGTACTTGAGTCCGTAGTGAGTCCGTTATGAGTCTGTAGTGATTCCGTTATTTTGTGCTAAACAACGGAGTAATTATGGAGGGATAAGATACTAAGTGTGCTAAGGTGTAAAACTAGTCTGGAGGAAGTGTGAAAAGAATGTAGAGGGAGGGTAAAGGCTAGTATAAAAAGAAAAAGGTAATCTCTAGTTAGAAATTACCTTTTGTAATAGTTATTATTCTTCGTCTTTGTTTTCTAAAGGATTCCATCCTCTTGATTTTAAAGGAATTTTAGTGTTTGCTCTTGAGATAAGATGAACACCTTCACTCTCTTGCGTTGTGTGACCTATCACTGTTAAGTTTGGATTACCCTTGATTTTGTCAAAGTCTTCCATTTTAATAGTGAATAACAGTTCATAATCTTCTCCACCATTGATAGCCATCGTAGTAGCATCGATATTAAACTCTTCGCAAGTGTTCATAAACTGAGGATCTAAAGGAAGCTTCTCTTCATATAGATTACATCCTACTTTAGAACTTTTGCAAATATGCATGATTTCAGAAGATAAGCCATCAGAGATGTCTATCATCGCTGTAGGTTTTACACCTAGATCTGCTAATAGCTGTTTGATATCTGTTCTCGCCTCTGGTTTTAACTGTCTTTCGATGATGTATTCGTAGATAGATAAGTCAGGCTGATTATTAGGGTTTACTAAGAATACTTGTTTCTCACGCTCTAGGATTTGCAATCCCATATAAGCAGATCCTATATCACCTGTTACCACTAATAAGTCATTGTCATTCGCGCCACTGCGGTACACTAATTCTTCTTCTTTAGCTTTACCAATAGCTGTCACGCTTATAATTAACCCTTTTTGTGATGAGGTAGTATCTCCACCCACTAAGTCTACTTTATAATACTTACACGCTAAGGCGATGCCTTCGTATAACTCATCTAGAGCTTCTAGTGGAAAACGATTAGACACTGCGATAGATACTGTGATCTGTGTAGGTACGGCATTCATCGCACAGATATCAGATAGGTTTACTACTACAGCTTTGTATCCTAAATGCTTAAGAGGAGAGTATGCAAGGTCAAAGTGTACTCCTTCGATTAATAAATCTGTAGAAACAACTACTTTATCTTCTCCAAAAGACAATACTGCAGCGTCATCTCCAATGCCTTTAGTTGTACTCTCGTTTTCTATTGTAAAGTTTTGTGTTAAATGTTCTATTAATCCAAACTCACCTAAATGTCCTATATCTGTCTTAGATTGATTTTTATTCTCGATCATCTTATATCTGCTTTATTTTAAAGTAATGCAAAGGTAAAAAGAAAAGGCGATAGATTTATTTCTATCGCCTTTTAAACTATAAGTTAGCTCTTTTAAAATATTTAAAATAGCCATTATATGTATTGAAGTCCGGTACTAGACTAGCGTAGTAGCTAGGGTCTTCTTCTTCTATTATTTGTAACAGAGAGCGCCATATTTCTATTTCAGTAATGATCTCTCTAGCATAGTATTCGATATCATTTATCTCAAGGCCTTTATAGTAAGTAAGTGCTTCTTGAGATTTTTGAATTAATTCTTTAGCCATTTGACGAGCATTTTCTTTTTCGCCAACTTTATAAGAACCTTCTACGAATGGATGTACTACTTCGTATAAACCATAGTATTTGATCGGCATATTCGTCATCGCTATATCGATAACTTTCTTCGCTTTCTCTTCTTTACCTTCTAGTAATAACTGTTCCATCAGTCTAGCAAGGTTGATACGGTAGCTCAATGCATTACGTCTAGTCTGAGGATCGTGATAGATTTTATCACTTCCCATATTGCCCCAGTACCACTTCGTTACGATATCATACATTCTATCTGCGTCTATAGAGCCTCTGTCTAGCGGATGAGAGCTCTTTGTAGCAGATTTCAGAGGAACTAGTTTGTATACTAAACCGCTTAACTGCAAGTAGTCTTTCATCCAGATGAAATCATCATCTCCCCAGCTACCTCCAGAGAAGTATATAGGTCTTTCCCAGTTATTATTAGCTACTATATCTAGCATGATAAGGCGGTGCTTATAAATAGCTTGATCTTTAATATCAATGTCCAGATAAGGTAATATATCTTTTCTTAAGTGAGGAGATACGATATTGTGTTTCGCGATATTAGCACTATCTACAGGTATTCTGATTTGATTAGTAGGAGCGATATACAATGTAGTTCCTGCCTCTGTCTTAATCTTTGTTCTATCGTCATCAGATTTAATGAAGTTAAGAAGAGAGTTGATGTCTATTCTTTCTTCGATCATCTTGTTTACGATGATAGCATCTCTTTTATTACCTACATATTGATCGTGTGTGAAGGAGATCGGTAGAGGCTCTGAGTCATACGCTTTTGCTCTCATCTGGTCAATATACCAGTCTAATGGAAGTAAACTCGTACATACTACTCTTACGTCTGTTCTGTATCCTTCTACATCTTGTAGATACCACAGTGGGAATGTATCGTTATCTCCAATAGTAAATAAGATCGCATTCGGATCACATGAATCTAAATATGCTCTAGCATTAGCAAGGGCTGTATAACGATCTGAACGGTCGTGGTCATCCCAGTTTTGTTGTGCTAATAATACAGGAGCTGCGAATAATGATACAACTAGAACAGCTGGACCAGCTATTTTTGGTTGTACATATTTTTTAAGTCCGTCGAAGATAGCGTATACTCCGAATCCTATCCACATCGCGAATACATAGAATGCTGGTACTACAGCATAGTCACGTTCACGAGGTTCGAATGGGCGCTCGTTCAAGAATATTTTAAGTGCAAAACTTGTAAATAGGAATAACACTAATAATACCCAAAACATCTTAGGGTCTTTGCGATAGTGGAATACAATACCGATAAGCCCAAGTATAAAAGGTAAGAAGAAATAAGTGTTTCTACCTTTGTTTTCTAATGTGTCTGAAGGTAAGTTATCTTGAGATCCTAAGCGTATTTCGTCTAAGAATTTGATACCACTAATCCAGTTACCGTGTTGTAAGTCACCTTGACCTTGTACATCATCTTGTCTCCCTGCGAAGTTCCACATTAGGTAACGCCAGAACATATATCCGAATTGGTAGTCAAACATAAAGCCGATGTTACTAGCGAATGAAGGAACTTCGATTTCTAGGTATTCTCCATATTGATCTAGGAATTTATCAAGTCCGTCATAATCAATTTCTCCACTAGCAAGACCTTGTTTTACTCCAGATACTAATTCTTCTAACTCTTTTGTTCCAGCATATTGAGAAGATACCTTAAAGTCTAAAGGCTTAGTGTAACGCATATAGTTAACACGGTGATTCTTATCAGTACTCCACAGTCTAGGAAGGAATCCTTTATGAGTGCTATCGAAGTTTTGTCCTGCGTTTTTATATTCATTTACGATTTCATACTTACCTGTTTGGTAGTTTCTTTCGTAGTTTGGTTTCTCGTCTTTCCAAGGATTGTTTTTATCTAATCCTACATATTTTTTAGTGAAGTAAGAGTCGTAATAGATACTTTCTTCCCCATACTGTTCACGTTGGTAGTATGCTAATAGCTCTGAAGCATCAGAAGGCGTGTTCTCATTGATCACTACTTTTGCATTAGCACGGATAGGCAACATTATCCAACTCGTCAATCCAACAAATACAAAAAGAAGTGTTAGGATAAGTGTGTTTGCCATTATTTTATTCTTCTTCTCTGTGTATCTCAATCCGAATACAAAGAAGGCAACAATCAATAAGAAGGCAAATATAGTTCCACTGTTAAATGGCATTCCTATTGAGTTCACCATAAAGATCTCTGTCTTACCAAATAAGGCTAAGGTCTTAGGGAATAAGAAAGCAAAAAGGAAGAATAATACTCCTATAGCAGCGACATTAGCTATGATAAAGTTTTTGATTGTTACTTTCTGGTATCTTTTAAAGAAATATAGTAATGCGATAGATGGGACTGTCAATAAAGCCATTAGGTGGACTCCAAATGAAGCTCCGATAACTAATCCTATCAATAATAGCCAACGATTACCTTTAGGAGTGTTGATATCATCGTACCATCTTATACCTAAGTACAATAGAAGTGATGTTAGAAACATCGCAGAAGCATATACTTCAGACTCTACAGCATTAAACCAAAAACTATCTGTGAATGTAAAGGCTAATGAACCAACAGCAGCACTACCTAAAACAACGATGGCGTTAGGGTTCGTCCACTCACTTTTAGCAACGACGATTTTTTTAAGTAAGTTAGATAATGTCCAGAACATAAAAAGAATGGTAAACGCGCTGGAAATAACAGCGACCATGTTCACCATTAAGGCAACTTTATCTGGAGAGGTAGCAAACATCGAGAAGAAAGCTCCTAACATTTGATAAAAAGGTGCCCCAGGAGGGTGTCCTACTTGTAGTTTAGCAGAGGTAGCAATATATTCTCCAGGATCCCAGAAGCTCACTGTAGGCTCTACTGTTAGCGTATAAGTTAATAGAGCGATAGCAAAACATAGCCATCCTCCTATAACATTCCACTTCTTGTAATTGAATGTCAACATATTTGTAATTACTAGATATTTTATCAGATTGTATATACAAAGAAAAGATTTTTTTTGTGTTGCATGAAGGAATTAGAAAAAATTAATTTTTTTGAAAGAAAAGTTTGGAGATTATAAAAATAGTTATACTTTTGCATCCGCATTGATGAAGTAATTACGCTTTACGGTATGTAAAAAAGGTATTGGCCTATGGTGTAATGGTAACACAGCTGATTTTGGTTCAGTCGTTCTAGGTTCGAGTCCTAGTAGGCCAACAGAAAAGCCTCTTGATTTTTCAAGAGGCTTTTTTTATTTTAATTGTATGCAAAAAATAAAATGTTAAATTTTTTAATACTCCGTCTTGACTATGAGTATCTTAGCGAAATAGGGGGTTGAGAGTGATTAAAAAAGATATTTTATATTTGGAAGAATCAAAAAATGTGCTAATTTTGCATCCGCATTACTGAAGTAATTATGCCAAAGTAATGAAGTGGTATTGGCCTATGGTGTAATGGTAACACAGCTGATTTTGGTTCAGTCGTTCTAG
>NZ_JBBPHK010000015.1:0-105337 GCF_038039805.1 Myroides odoratimimus | reverse complement strand
CTGGACTCATCCGTCAAGTCAGAAAGAAAATCATAAAAGAAATAAAGTCTAGAGAGCCTTTGCCTTCTAGTGATAATGCGCATGAAGGTGTGGTCTATGAAGCGCGCTCTATCTTAGAAGCACTGAAGGCTGAGGAGAAACAGAGAGAGTGAGATACCAGAGGTTAATTCACAGTAAGTCACTCTTTAAATCCATAACCCTAACGAGTGGAGATGTATGATATGCTTTAGATAGCTGTACTCGTTAATTTTAATATACTACACTATATCCAAATCATTATTATGTATTTGTAGAAGGCCCCCCTGGAGATTATATCTTAATCAATATGCCTAATGGAAGTATCTATTATTATGCTCATGATGATTTACCTACTAATAGTTTATATCTGATAGCGAATAGTTTTGAAAACTTTATAGATAGACTTCAACTCAATACAAATACAATACATGATGAAGATGATGATCTAGAAGAAGAGTGGTTTGCTGATGATTTTTAAAGCTATATGATATTGAAATGTAAAGAATACAGTTTTAATAATGCGACTCATTACATCATCTAATAAATTATAATTGACATCAGTTTTACAATCACTTCTACACTCAAGAAAACAGAAGTATAAACTTTAACTAATTCCAGCACTTAGAGCTAGATTATTTATAAATAAGTGTCAGAGTTTATCTATAATTATTATTTATATTTGTAGCGAGTTATAACAATATGTATTAAAAAGAAATAGAATGAATACAGACGAAAAGTTTCACGATGAAATGGGAGACAACCACATCGCATCTAGTGATGCAACTCCACTTAGAAGTGACGCATTTGACCTTACAGATGATCAAAAAATAGAATCTATAAAAAAAGATGTAGAAAGCATTTTAAACACTTTAGGATTAGACTTGACAGATGACAGTCTTAAGGGAACGCCTAACCGTGTAGCTAAAATGTTTGTAAAAGAGATGTTTGGAGGATTAAATCCTGCTAAAAAGCCAAGCGCTTCTACATTTGACAATAAATATAAATACAACGAGATGTTGGTAGAAAAGAACATTGTAGTTTATTCTACTTGTGAACATCACTTACTTCCTATCGTTGGGCGTGCTCACGTAGCTTACATTTCTAATGGTACCGTAGTGGGGCTTTCTAAAATGAACCGTATCGTTGATTTTTATGCAAAAAGACCACAAGTACAAGAGCGTTTAACAATTCAGATTGTAAATGAATTAAAACGTGTATTAAACACAGAAGATGTGGCATGTATCATCGATGCAAAACACTTATGTGTAAACTCAAGAGGAATCCGCGATATCGAAAGTAGTACTGTTACTGCTGAGTTCGGAGGAAAATTCCAAGATGAGAACGTTCGTAAAGAGTTCTTAAACTATATTCAATTAGAGACTAAGTTCTAAACATTACAAATTATATTATGCCTTTATATCAAGAACAGCAATTAAAAATGTACAACTCCATCACTGGAGAGAAAGAAGTTTTCAAACCTATCCATGAGGGTAAAGTGGGAATGTATGTATGTGGACCAACAGTCTACAACTATGTACACCTTGGGAACTGTCGTACTTTTATATCTTTTGACTTGGTATATCGTTATTTAAAACACTTAGGGTATGCTGTGCGTTACGTTCGTAATATTACTGACGTAGGACATATGGTAGACGATGTAGATGAAGGAGAAGATAAAATCGCTAAAAGAGCACGTATTGAGCAGATAGAACCAATGGAGATAGTTCAGAAATATACTTTGAACTTTCACAATATTCTAAAACAGTTCAATAACCTCCCTCCTAGCATTGAACCAACGGCTACTGGGCATATCATCGAGCAAATAGAAATCATACAAGCGATCATCAACAATGGTTTTGCTTATGAAGTGAACGGATCTGTGTACTTCGATGTAGAGAAATACAATCAGTCACATAACTATGGAATATTAAGTGGTCGTAAGATAGAAGATATGTTATCTAATACAAGAGACTTAGATGGACAATCTGACAAGCGCAATCCACTGGACTTTGCACTTTGGAAAAATGCAGAGCCTCAGCATATCATGAGATGGCCTTCTCCATGGGGAGATGGATTCCCTGGATGGCATCTAGAGTGTACTGCTATGAGTACAAAATACTTAGGTAAACACTTCGATATACACGGAGGTGGAATGGATTTAAAATTCCCACACCACGAATGTGAGATTGCACAGAATGAAGCTTCTACAGGTAACTCACCTGTAAACTACTGGATGCATGCTAATATGCTTACGCTAAACGGTAAGAAAATGGCTAAATCTACAGGGAATAATATTCTTCCTGATGAATTATTCTCTGGCGAGAACAATATCCTTAGCAAAGGGTTTGCTCCTGCTGTAGCAAGATTCTTTATTTTACAAGCACACTATAGAAGTATCCTAGACTTCTCTGATGATGCTATATTAGCATCTGAAAGAGGATACCAAAGATTAATGGAGGCTATTAAATCTCTAAAAGATTTGAAAACTTCTAGCAACTCTTCTGTTGATATTGCAAAATGGAGACAATCGTGCTATGACGCAATGAATGATGACTTTAACAGTCCGATTTTAATTGCAAACTTATTTGAAGCAGTTAAGTTTATTAACCTGATTAAGGATAATAAAGAAACTATTTCGGCTACAGATTTAGATACTTTAATTCACAGCATGAACGCATTTGTATTTGATGTATTAGGTTTAGAAAACACTGAAACAGCAAGTGCTAATAACGAAAAACTAGAAGGTGTAGTCAATATGCTTATCGGAATGCGTAATGAAGCTAGAGCAAATAAAGATTTCGCTATGTCTGACCACATTCGAGATGAACTAGCTAAAATCGGTATTCAGCTAAAAGATGGTAAAGAAGGTACTTCCTTCTCTCTATAAATACACAAAAGAGGTTATTCTATGGATAACCTCTTTTTTTATATATACCTCATCTACAATAGTTAAGTTAATACTCTTTGATTATAAAATCGTCTTGCTAAAACTGTTTAATTCTACCTATTTCTAACCAAGAAATTCTTACTTTTAGCGCTATAATTAAACTCATCGTACATTTGTACACTTTCATATTTCTAATACTATGCTAAAGAAAATATTAATATTCCCATTTGTAATATTAGTCCGTTTTTATCAGCTGGCTATTTCACCATTCTTCCCTCCTGCTTGTCGATACAGCCCTACTTGTTCACAATACACCTTAGAGGCGCTAAAAAAACATGGACTTTTTAAAGGTGGTTGGTTAGCTATAAAACGAATTGCTAGTTGTGGACCATGGGGAGGTAAAGGATATGATCCAGTGCCTTAATACTTAATTTAGGTAAACTAGGAACTGGAGAACGCAACACAGAGAACTGGTAACTGAAATAGAAAACAAAAAACAATGAAGTACTCTTGGGTGTAAACCACAATTACTCTTTTGAGAATAAAGATTATTTCATACATTTATCATCTAACAGTATAAAAAACTATGATACATTCATTACATATGATTTGGAACCCATCAGAAGGGCTAGATTTAGGATTTATTAAACTGAGATATTACAGTCTTATGTTTGTAATCGCATTCGGTTTAGGATGGTACTTAATGAAAAAAATATATGACCGCGAAGGACTAAGTGTTGAAAAACTAGACAAATTATTTATCTATACTGTATTAGCAACTTTAATAGGAGCTCGTCTAGGACATGTATTCTTCTACGATTGGGATTACTATAAAGACCACTTATTTGAGATTATATCACCAGTGCGTTTCACACCTAAGTTTGAAATCGTTGGTTTTAGTGGATTAGCAAGTCATGGTGCTGCTATTGCTATTATCACTGTTATGTATTTTTACAGTAAAAAGATTATTCAAAAACCTGTACTTTGGATTCTAGATAGAGTCATTATCCCTGTGGCAATAGGAGGAGTTTTTGTTCGTTTAGGGAACTTCTTTAACTCAGAAATTATAGGACACGAAACCACGAATGCTTTAGGTATTCGATTTTTAAGAGATAAATTCTCTCCTAGAGAAGCAATGGAGATTACAGGAATACCTGATTATAACCAAGCTTATGATGCGATAGCTCACAACCCACAATTTGCAGAAGCTTTAAACCTAGTGGTAGCTAAACACCCTACTCAACTATATGAAGCTTTTGGATATATACTTGTCTTCATAATTGTTTACTATATGTTCTGGAAGACAGATGCACGCAAAAAGTTAGGTTATATCTTTGGAGTGTTCTTAGTACTACTGTGGATGGTGAGATTTATAGTAGAATATATGAAAGAAAGTCAAGGAGGTTTTGAAGATCAACTAGGCAATATTCTATCAACAGGGCAATGGTTAAGTATTCCATTTATCATCGTTGGGATTTACTTATGGGTTACTGCCAAGAATAGAGTATACGAATCATAAATATACAGAGAGCTAATCTAGATTGATTAGCTCTCTTTTTTTATATTTCTCTCTTAAAAGTATAATAGATTCTTTGTGTTGTACTCCCCATAGTACAAGGGACTGTAGACACTAGCTCCCATCCTTGACTTCCTAGATCATTTAGTGTATCATCAGTCTCCTTCATTTCCATTTTTGCAAAGAATCCACTAGTCACTACTTCAATTGTTTTGTATTCAAATCGTTTCATAATATTGTAATTAATTCATTCTAAGATAATCTTTTTCTATTATATACTTAACCAATTACACTTTGATTTTACTGCCGTTGGATTTACTTCTAATAGTAAACTATAAAAGACTCTAAAATCCTTATTCCACAAGCGCATATTATGGATAAAGGAATAGGTCATTACCTCTTCATCCTTACTAATAGAAATACTCCAAACTGACGAATTTGCAATTCTTGTACTTGTACGTCTTAGCTCTACAATAGCTTCTAAGGGATAATATGCTTTATCATCGTTAGGAAAAACTATACATAAGCTATTTGAACTAAAGTATAACTCGATATCACTTACTGCACTCTTAAAGAATAATGGTACTTTAGATGAAATCTTCTTATAATCACTTAAATCTACTGGATCTATAAAAGTCTTCATTTGTGATTTATGACTATTGGACGTATTACTATAAAGCCTTTTACGTTTTAATACTTGATAAAGAATTACACTGCCCAATAACCACGTTGCCAATGATAATACCATAATCATTACACTTGAAGATACAGGCATGACCATCACAATTAGCATCACAAGAATTAAATATCCGATACCATACATAAGAATAGTTCTAATCATATATTTGATACTATACTTTTTAATAATTAATAAAATCTACCTCCTCTATTTACTAGCAATTTTTATTGTCTTTTCATAGTGTAAAATTACAGCTATTAATAAGACAAAATATACATAATAATTTATCAAATATACTGTACATGATAGAGGTAATAAAAAAAGCCACTCCATAAGGGAGTGGCTTTTCATATAAATACAAGTTCTAAGAAAGAATTAGTTTTTCTCCACTAACATTTCTTCTTGAGCTTCTTTATGTCTTCTTTCGATTTCTTCTTTATCTTTTCTTGGCATAGTATCCACTAATACTGGAGTAGCTAAGAATAATGAAGAATAAGTACCTACAATAATACCGATTAACATCGCAAAGATAAATCCTCTAATTGAATCCCCTCCGAATACGAACATGATTAATAATACTAGGATTAAAGTAAGCGAAGTATTAATAGTTCTCGATAATGTAGTATTTACTGAATCATTAACGATTTTATTGAAATCACCTTTTGTTTTACCTGCAATGTACTCACGTACACGGTCAAATACAATCACGGTATCATTCATAGAGTAACCAATAACAGTTAAGATTGCAGCAATGAAATGCTGGTCAATCTCCATATGCCATGGCATAAACTTATATGTCAATGAGTAAATACCTAATACGAAGATAACGTCATGCGCAACAGAAACAATAGCTCCTAATGAATACTGCCATTTTCTGAAAGAAATAACTAAGTAAATAAAGATAGCTGCCATAGACCCTAATACAGCCCAATATGCATTCTGTTTAACGTCTTTAGCCATACTTGGTCCAACTTTAGAAGCTTGAATAACTCCTAATGTTTTTCCTTCAGTAGCATTAACGAACTCTTCATAAGACATAGGAGATGAATAGTACCCTTTTAACCCTTCGTATAACATTTCGTTTACTTCTTGGTCAACTGCAGCACCTTCCTCTTCTACTTTATATTTAGTAGTAAGTTTTAACTGTTCTTTATTTCCAAATACTTTCGCTTCAACGTTTACTCCAAATACTTCTCCAAGCTTATCACTTACTTCGTTAGCAGTCACCTCTTTATCAAACTTAACTTGGAATGTTCTACCTCCAACAAAGTCAGTTCCTTGGTCAAATCCGTTGATTGCAAATGAAGCAAAAGAAACCACTACAATGATTAACGATAAACCATAAGTAGCTTTCTTCATTTTTAAGAAATCAAAATGGAAGTTTGTGAACCAGTTTTTAGTAATATTTGTACAGAATGCTAAAGATCTACCAGCTTTAACGTCTCTATCCATAAAGATACGAGCGATAAAGATTGAAGTAAATAATGAAGTAGCAATACCGATTAACAATGTTGTAGCGAATCCTTTAATAGGTCCTGAACCAAAAGCAAATAAGATTACCCCTGTTAAGATATGAGTAACGTTAGCATCAACAATCGGACGCATAGCACCATGCCAACTATAAGATTCTTTAATCGTATCGGCAAGGCTCATTCCTTTTCGTAAACACTCTTTTGCACGTTCAGAAATAATAATATTCGCATCCACCGCAGTACCCATTGTTAATACAATACCCGCAATACCAGGTAATGTCAATACAGCACCTAAACTAGCAAGGATTCCGAATAAGAATAATAAGTTTGCTAATAAAGCAATATTAGCATACCATCCAGCTCTACCATAGTAGAAAGCCATCCAAGCAGCTACAATAATTAAACCAGCCACAGCTGACAACATACCAGCATCAATAGCTTGTTGTCCTAATGATGGTCCTACAATTTCAGATTGAACGATATCCGCACCTGCAGGTAATTTACCAGCACGTAAGATATTCGCTAAGTCTTTTGCATCAGCAACAGTAAAGTCACCTGAGATAGAAGATCTACCACCAGAGATAGGTCCACTAGTAACACCTGGAGCTGAATAAACAATATTATCTAATACAATAGCAATATTAGAATGCTCTGCATAAGCTTTTCCTGTTAACTCTTCCCATACTTTAGCTCCTTTAGGACTCATTGTCATTCCTACAACAGGACGGCTAAATTGATCATACTCATCTTGAGCACCAGTAATAACACTTCCACTTAAAGGAGGAATACCTTCTCTATTTGTTTTTAAAGCATATAACTCTACTAAATCTGGTGCTTTTTTACTTGGTTTCCCCCATGCAAAACGAGCATATTTTTGATCAGCAGGTAATAAGTTACGTACATCAGCTCTGTTTAAATAAGCATTTACTTTAACAGTATCTTTCGTTTGGAAATACCCTAAGATTGGGCTTCCTTGTTGTCCACCCATTGCGAATAAATCTAATAAAGGATTAAACTCTTTATTAGCTGCATTCCCCATAGAGTCTTTAGCTACAGTACCTAACAATGCTTCAACATCTGAGTTAGTAGTTGTATTATCAGTAGCAGTCTCTTTTTGATTAGCTTGCTTTTCAGTTGTTTTTAAGTACTCATTAGCAGCCATGATATAGTTACCTATTTCGTCTACTTTATAAGTCTCCCAAAACTCTAACTGAGCAGTACTTTGTAATAAATTTTTAATACGATCTACGTCTTTTGCTCCTGGAAGCTCAACTAAGATACGCCCTGTATCCCCTAACATTTGAATATTTGGCTGAGAAACACCGAACTTGTCGATACGCTCTCTGAATACACGGTAAGCACTCTCTATAGATTCTTTTACTTTTTTATCTAAGATAGACTTTACTTGGCTATCAGACATTCCAACAGTAATCTCACTTAAGTTTCTGTTTGCAAAAATATCTGCCGATGCTAATTTTACATTTCCTTTTGATTCTTTATCAAAAGCAGTGTAAAAAGCATCTAAGTAACTTTGATTACCTTGTCTTTGTGATTCAGCTTCTGCTAACGCTTTATTGAACGTAGCGTTCTTTGAATTATTAGCTAAACCTTTTAAAATGTCTTTGATTGATATTTGCAACGTAACATTAATCCCTCCTTCTAAGTCTAATCCTTTATTGATTTGCTTAGCTCTCACTTCATTGAATGTTTGTCCTAAAAATACCGTTTGGTTACCAATTGAATCAAGGTATTGTAATTCTTTTGTCGAATCTCCACCAGCAAAAGCTTTCGCTTTATCCTCATAATGGTTGGTAACAAAGGTAAATGACAGTTGGTAAATACTTACCAATGCAAAGATAATTGCAAAAAATTTAACGAGTCCTTTGTTTTGCATTATTACTAAAAATTAATTATTTACTTTTTTTAAAACGAGCAAATATATGATATAGACAATGATTAAGCAATTCTTTGGCTAAGAATATCAGCAAAAAGAGCTTTTTTCTATTACATATATTTTAACAATTAAACAATCTTTTACTATTCAATTGTTAATTCCTTATTTGTATCCCTAACAGCATTTACACTATCCGTGAACTTCTGAGATTCCGCTTCATTTAATTTTAATTCTACAATCTCTTCTATTCCACCTTTTCCAATTACACAAGGAACTCCTATACACAATCCTTCTTGCCCGTATTCACCTTGTAAATATACAGAACAAGGGATTAACTTTTTAAAATCATTTAAGATACTATCCACAACATTAGCTACAGCTGCTCCTGGTGCATACCAAGCAGAAGTACCTAATAACTTCGTTAGAGTAGCTCCACCAACCATTGTTGACTTACAAACTTCCTCTTGTTCTTCTATTGATAACATTTCACTTACAGGAATACCTTTATAAGTAGCTAATCTAATTAATGGAATCATTGTAGTGTCCCCATGTCCTCCAATTACCATACCTTCAATATCTCCAACAGGCTTGTTAAGTTTTTGAGATAAGAAATATTTAAAACGAGATGAATCCAAAGCTCCTCCCATTCCTATTACTTTCTTACGATCTAAACCTGATATTTTTAAAGCTGCTAGAGTCATTGTATCAAGAGGGTTAGTCACTATCACGAAAATAGCATTAGGAGAGTATTTTAAAGCACTTTCCATAACTGACTTTACTACAGATGCATTAGTACCAATTAATTCTTCACGAGTCATTCCTGGCTTTCTTGGAATTCCAGAAGTAATTACTACCACCTCGCTATTAGCTATTAAACTATAGTCATTAGTACTTCCCTTAACAATAGTATCAAATTTAGAGTTAGATGCACATTGCATGATATCCATTGCTTTACCTTCTGCATATCCTTCTGCAATATCAACTAAAACTACTTCACTCGCGATTCTTCTATTAGCAATAACGTCAGCACATGTAGCCCCAACATTTCCTGCTCCAATAATTGTAACTTTCATAACTTTATATCTTTTTATTAAAAAAAGGTCAAGGCATATAATATGCTTGACCTTTATAATTTTACATATTTAAATACTAAGCATCAATTTTAGCATAAGTAGCATTTTTCTCAATAAAGTCTCTACGTGGTGGAACTTCATCTCCCATCAACATAGAGAATACTCTATCTGCCTCTTGTAAACTATCTATTGTTACTTGTCTAAGAATTCTATGTTCTGGATTCATTGTAGTATCCCACAATTGCTCAGCATTCATCTCTCCAAGACCTTTATAACGCTGAACACTTGATCCACTTCCCATTTTTTCCATTAACTCAAGACGCTCTTCATCTGTCCATGCATATTCTTTACGTTGCCCTTTTTTAACCATATATAATGGTGGTGTAGCAATATAAACATATCCATTCTCTATTAACCCTCTCATATAACGGAAGAAGAAAGTTAAAATCAACGTTGCGATGTGGCTACCGTCCACATCGGCATCACACATGATTACTACTTTATGATAACGTAATTTCTCAAGGTTTAATGCTTTACTATCCTCTTCTGTTCCTATCGTAACACCTAAAGCAGTAAAGATATTCTTAATCTCTTCGTTTTCGAATACTTTGTGCCCCATTGCTTTTTCTACGTTAAGAATCTTACCTCTTAATGGTAGAATTGCTTGAAAGTTACGATCACGTCCTTGTTTTGCAGTACCTCCCGCAGAGTCTCCCTCCACTAGGAATACTTCACATTTAGAAGCGTCTTGTTCAGAACAGTCAGATAACTTTCCAGGTAGTCCCCCACCGACCATAACAGTCTTGCGTTGAACCATCTCACGTGCTTTCTTAGCAGCATGTCTAGCCTGAGCAGCTAAAATAACTTTTTGAACAATAATCTTAGCATCATTTGGATGTTCCTCTAAGTAGTTCTCTAGCATTTCTGCTACTGCCTGACTCACAGGAGATACAACCTCTCTATTTCCAAGTTTTGTCTTTGTTTGCCCTTCGAATTGAGGCTCCATTACCTTTACAGAAACAATTGCAGTCAATCCTTCTCTAAAGTCATCACCTGTAATCTCGAACTTAAGCTTATCTAACATTCCTGAAGCATCTGCATATTTCTTCAATGTTCTAGTAAGCCCCATACGGAACCCTTGTAAGTGTGTTCCTCCCTCATGCGTATTAATATTATTCACGTAAGAATAAATATTCTCTGCATAAGTATCATTATAAACTAATGCAACTTCCACAGGAATTTCTCCTTTATCAAGTTCCATTGAGATTACATCTTCAATAATTGGCACGCGACTACCATCTAAGAATTTGATAAACTCTTTTAACCCTTCTTTTGAGAAGAATACTTCATTTTTTACTTCACCGTTGTCTTCAATAACTCGCTTATCTGTAAGTGTTATCTTAAGTCCTTTATTTAAGAAAGATAATTCTCTTAAACGTCCAGCTAAAGTGTCATACGAATACTCAAGAGTTTGCGTAAAAATAGTATGGTCTGGTTTAAATGTAACCGATGTTCCTCGTTTATCTGTTTCACCAATAACTTTTACTGGAAATAAAGCTTTACCACGCGAATATTCTTGTTCGTAAATTTTACCTTCACGATAAACAGTTGCTCTTAACAAATCAGATAATGCGTTCACACACGATACCCCTACTCCGTGAAGACCTCCAGATACTTTATAAGAATCCTTGTCAAACTTCCCACCAGCACCAATCTTTGTCATTACTACTTCTAAAGCAGACACTCCTTCTTTTTTGTGGATGTCTACTGGGATACCACGTCCATTATCTTCTACAGTAATAGAGTTATCCTCATTTATAGTAACGCTTATTGTATCACAATAACCAGCTAAAGCCTCATCAATTGAGTTATCAACCACTTCATATACTAAATGGTGTAATCCTCTTACTCCTACATCACCAATATACATCGAAGGACGCATCCTTACGTGTTCCATTCCCTCAAGAGCTTGAATGCTATCCGCTGAATAATTATTCTTATTTGTTTCTTGGCTCATAATAATAATCTAAAATATCTAACGTACAAATATAACAATTATCAAAGACTTTATCAACTCTAAACAAGCCTAAAATACATATCTATTAGAAATAAAAAACAAAAAAACGCAGATGTTTTCACACCTGCGTTTTACACTTTTTTATAAAGAACTCTTACATTAATTCATGAATTGTAAATTCACAATTATTAAATGTAAATCTCTCATGTACTTTTCTTCCTAATAACTCCTTGGCGATTGGAGCATCCATAGAAACGGCTAATACAGAACGGTCATCTAAGACAATTTTCGGCAACGCTGCTGAGAAAAATAAATAAACTGAATTTACTTGTACTAGACTTCCAAATTCTACTACAGAACTCACTTTTTCATCATCTATTTTAGCAACTATATCTCGCATAGTTATGTTTTCTAAAATTTTTTTACTCAAGTTTTCTTGTTCTAAATGCATCATTGATAAGCCTGTCTCGTGTTTGTCACCAGCAGAACTTTTGGCGTCGTTCTGCGCGTCGATTGTCAAATCTTCTACAATTCCTTGCAACGCTTCCACCTTGTCATTTAACCGTTCTAAACAAATTGTTTTTAACTTCTTTTTTAATGTCATCATTACGTCTTTAAAATTTCTTTCTTTGCGAAATCGAAAGAAAATACATGTTTTGTTGTTTGTAACGACAAAAGTAAGTTATTAATCATTGAAAAAAAACAGTATTGTGCATGTTTTAGCGATTTTTAGTCATAAATTATCAATTTTTAGCTTTTTTTCTGATTACAAAATCTCAAAAATCGAATTTATACATTGCTCCTCCCATTATTTGTACACCTTGTGCCTTAAAGTTATCCCATTGATTATATTTCTGATTAAACAGGTTATTTGCCTTTAAGAATAAAGTCCAATTCTTAGTTGGTCGATACCCTACTTTCATATTTAAATCAACATAATCTTTTACATCTACTACAGTCGGATCTTCCCAAGTATTATAGTCACCTATAAGTCCTGTAGAATCAATTACAAAAACATCCTTACGCTTACCTACATAAAACACATCCACTCCTGCAAACCACTGTTCTGTAAAATCAAATTTAAAATCAGCACCTGCTTTAACTTTAGGCAAATTCCAAGCTTCTAAAGAATTTGTATTATAGTTATTATACTCTCCATGGACTCCTATAGAAACGTTCTCTTCAAAATCAAAACGCAATTCACCAAATAAATTTAATGTCTTCACATCTCCATATTGCACCCCAAATGAGTTGCCAAACATATATGGTATTCTACTTCTATTCAAAGTATATTCATTGTGCAAAAACATAGCTTTGTCTTTCTCTCTTTTATAAGAACCTTTAATATTATAAGAGATATTATTATCTAATTTTCCTTTTAATCCTAGATAAATATCATACTTCTTATCTGTAGGTGTAATTAGAATATCTGGAGAAATGAAAGGATTCTCTTCTGAAAACTGTTGAAAAGAGTTCTGTTGTAACCCTCCTTCTATTCCTGCATAAGTAACTAATAATCCAGGAACTAAATCATAAGAAGCCTTAACCTGAGGATAGATATAAAAATTATTCTCTGATTTGCCAGCTAATTCTCCATTGTTAAAGAAGACACCCACTCCTACTTGTACAGAATAGTTATCATCTCTAAATGTAAGACTAGGTTGCGCCCCAAGATTTAAATGATTATACTTCGTCGTCTCACCTATAAACGAGTTTTTATATGACGTTCCTACATAATCAACAACAACTCCAACATTCAATTCCCCTAAATCTAAAGCTGTTTTTACGTTTGGTCTAATCTTAAAACGATTCTCTACTGTTCCAAAATCATCCCAAAAATAATCATATCTAAAATCCAATCCTGTAAAAGGACTATTTCTAAACTCTAAAGCTCCATTTACAAAAACATTCTTATAGTGTTGAGATTCATCTATTCCAGAAATATCCCCTTGATTAAAGTCGATTTGTTTTATTGGTAATCCATAATAATTACTCAATTGGTACCTAGCACCTGCTTCTACCGTCCAACCAAAATTCTTTAATTGTCCACCATAAACTAAACCTCCTTTTGTATTAGAGAAACTATCGTCTAAAAGCAAATTCTTAATTCCTCCTTGAGAAGAGAAGTGACTTGCATACCCTGCTAAAAAGCTATTCTTATTTAAGTGTTGACTTAAGAACACCTCACCATTCAGGTTAGTATAATTACCAGCAGAAAAAAGAGCGTAGTTATTAAAGCTTTTCAGCCTACTTGTTCTTTCTACCTCTGCAGCTTTTCCTTTCTCTGGCACAAAAGTAGATGCTACAGGAAAAGAGCTAATAGTATAAATTACATCCTTCTTATTACCTGTTGTCTCATCGTCATTATTCGCTGTAGTACGAACTTTAAAAGCATCTGAAATTGTTGCATCATAAGCTCTTACTACATTCACCACTTCAGTACCTAACTTATTAGCTTCTGTATTTTTATCCTGTGCATAACCTGCTATTCCCCCTAGAGTTAAAACAGATAATATTGTATATATATTCTTATTGTTCATTATAATATCTTCTATATTAAAAAATTATTGAGCAATCGAAGAGTTTCGCTTAGCCTCTTGTGCTGTTATTTTTTGAAGTTCATCTTTAGCTTCTTTTACCACATCTGGGTAATCAGTAAAGTTCTTAGTTACACTCTCTAGAATATAAGTAGCCTGATAACTATCTTTTAATTGATAGAAGTTCTTAGCCATCAATACTAATCCTTTAGCACCATAATACTTATAGCCTGAATACTCTTTTGCTAATTTCTGTACACTTTCATTAGACGCTTCATATTTAGCCTCTTTATTCTTAAAATAAGCATCATAATACATTGCCTCCGCAGCTAATTCTCCTTTTGCTATTTTCAATACCTCTTGATATGCTTTCTTAGCTTTAGCTTCATCATTAGTAGCCATAGCCGTTCTAGCAATAACTATTTGTGCATCACCTTTTACTTTATTATCTGTTTTAGCCATTTTTAATACAGCTTCAGCATATTGAAGGGCCTCACTATAGTTATTTTGCTCATAGAACAACTTCATAAGATTAGACTTGGCAAATACTACATTCTGTTCTTGTGCAGCCTCTGCATCTAAACGTTTTAAAGTGGTTATAGCCTTAGCAGTATTTTTACTTTTCAAATAAATTTCAGCTAAACGAGCAAGAGAAATCTCTGAGAACTCATTCTTATCCTTAGAGATTACTGTTTCATAATGACTTGTAGCCCTCTCTACATTATTTTCAGCAAAATACATTTGTCCTAAATAGAAATGAGCTTGTAACGCCTTCTGTCCTGTCGGGAAGCTTTTTAGATATTTCTCATATCCGTCTATAGCCGATTGTGTATTATTTTGGATATACTGTTTTTCAGCTGACTCGTAAGTATCTTTATCTAGTTCTGCATCGGTTACTTGAATAAAAGAAAGCCCTTTAACCCATGCAGCATACTCATCTACCTTACCATTATCCACATAAATTAGTCTGGCATTTTGAACCGCTTCAATAGCTTCAGAAGACTCTGGAGATTCTTTTACCACTTGTTTAAATTTAGCTAAAGCTTGATCTGGTTTATTATCGTTATAATTGATCAATCCTTGTCTCAAGATAGCTCTAGCCTTATAGCTTGAAGTAGGATAATCTTTCAACATCTTATCAAAAGCACTTAAAGCCTTCTGACTTTGATTCATGACATCGTAAGTTACCCCTATCTCATATTGCGCATCATCAGCCAAGTTAGAAGTAGGATAATCTTTCACAAACTTCGTTAAGTCTTCTATTTTACGAGAGTTACGATCTACAAAACCATAACTAATCGCCTTTTGAAAACGTGCATATTCTACATCAACTCTATTTGCCTCAATAACTTTATTATATGCCTCCATTGCAGGCCAATACTTCCCTGTCACGAAGTTACAATCTCCCTGTCTCAAATAAGCATCTAGAAGACGAGCCTCGTCTTTAGGCGTTTCTTCAGTATATTTTTTAAAATATTCTGCTGCAGTTGTATACTCTTTTAATTTAAAATACGAATACGCTAGATTATAATATAAATTCTTACGTTCAGACAAACCTTTAGAAGCCGTGTTTTGATCAAACGCCTTGAACTGAACAATAGATTCATTAAAGTCATTTAAATAAAACAACGTCTCTCCTTTCCAATATTGTGCCTTTGCAGTATATTTCAAATTCTGTTTCTCTGCTAGAGATTTATCAAAAAGACTTAATGCTTCCTTATAATTCCCTTCATTGAACAATTCTTGACCACGCAAGAATGTCACTTGTTGATACACTTCTTTATTTCCTACAGAACGATTCTTTTCTAATAGAACTAAAGCCTCTTTATAGTTTTTAGAAGAAACGTATGAGTCGATTAACAACCCCTCTATTTCTCCTCGGTAAGACGAATTAGGATATTTACTAATATAAGCATTTAATACCGCAGGTGTACTCTCATAAGCATTCCCGATATCATAACTAAGTTTCGCATAATTTAAGAAAGCATCTTCTTGGATACCTGCGTCAAAACGCATTTCAGAAGCATTCTTAAAAGCATTTAAAGCTTGTGTCTTCTTATGCGTTTGAAGGTAACTCTCTCCTAAGTGGTAATATGCATTCTGTGCAATACCATTATCGCCACTGATAATTTTATTAAACTGCTCAATAGCTTTAGGGTAATCTTTTGATTTATAATAAGTATACCCCAATTGATAGAAATCAGTATTACTCCACTTCCCTCCTTTACCTTGATAAGCTAACAAATGAGGTAGCGCTTTATCATATTGCTTTAAGTTAAAGTAACTCTCCCCAACTATTTTAGACAACTCTGATTTCTCTTGTGGAGTCGCTTTTGCCATTTGAGAAGTTCCTTGTTCTATAGCTGTTTGAAAGTTCCCTGTCTTAAAACTCATGTCTGCTTGATAGTATCCCATTTTCTCTTGGTAAGAAGACTTAGTTTCTACTTTATCAAACAATTTTTTTGCATCGTCAAAATTATCTGAGTCATAAGCAATATATCCAAGGTAATAAGTTGCTTGCTCTCCCCACTCACCACGAGTATTAACTTTCTTTAAATAACGCTCTGCTTCTTTTTTATTTTTTGTATAGAAGTAGCTATATCCTTTCTGAAAGTTAAAACGATCTAACTTCTTCTCATTAGTAATTGCATTTTCTTTTACTTTAGCAGCGTATTGCATCGCTTTAGGAAAATCCCCTTTGCTGAAATAATAATCTGTAACTTCTACATAAGCCTGATTTTGCTTAGAACTAGTAGGATATTTCTTCACAAACTCATCGATCTTATCTTCAGCTCCTTCTTGATTTAGTTTAATTGCACAATATGCGATATAATAAGCACAATCAGCCTCTACTTCCGTATTCTCACCTAAATGAGCTTGTTTTACTTTCGTGAATAATAATTGTGCAGCTAAATATTGTTCCTCATTATACAATGCTACAGCATGATTATAATCAGCTAATCTTTCTACATAAGCAGCTGATTGTTGAGCACTTGCAGTTATACTCCCCAGTGCAAGAGTTAATAAAGTTAACCTATTATTTTTGTGCATTTCCATTCAGTTTTATATAACGTCAAATATATCATTTTATACTCTTTTAAACTTATTTTTCAGCAATATATTGCCCTAAATATTATCAAAAATATATTTAAATTGAAATTACACCTCTTCCACAGCAATAAAAAAACATAATAAATCTTGTCTTTTGACCTTTAATAAATCGCATTCAACAAGAAATAGTAAAAAACATACCAAAACAATACTCCTTGGCATAAAAAATCCCAATTCTTAAGAATTGGGATCATATAAAAAAGTATTCATTACAGATAACCGGATAGCAGACCAAGAATAACAGGAGCTAATACAGCAGTAAAAATTCCATTAAAAATCATTCCTACACTTGCGAAAGCACCATACTTATTACTCACCTCCATTGCCTTCATTGTTCCCATAGCATGAGAAGAAGTCCCCATAGCTATTCCTTGTGACATCGGATTGCTTATTCGGGTAAGGTTAAGCACCTTGAATCCCACCATACTACCAAAGATTCCCGCTATCATAACAGCAGCGGCAGTTACTGACGGAATACCATTAACAGACTTAGATATTTCTAGAGCTATAGGCGTACTAACTGACTTAGGAGCAAGTGATAAGATAATCTCTTGATCTGCGCCTGTCATCTTAGCTAATATCACTACTGACACTACCCCTACAACACATCCAATTAATTGACTAATAAGAATTGGAATCAATTGCTTTTTAATCTTTTCCCACTGCACATATAAAGGAACTGCCAAGGCAACAATCGATGGCTTCAGAAAGAAATCTATATACTTACCTGCCTCTTCATAATTTTGATACGGTATTTCTAAAAAATACAAATACCCCATCAAGATAACCATTGATAAAATAATAGGATTAAATATAATCCATTTTTTCTTTTCACTTAAAGATATTCCTAAAGCGTATAAAGCTAAAGTAAGGAATAATAAAAATGTTGGATTGGCTAAAAAATTCATTTCTTTCTTCTTAATAATTGATGAGTAAATCCAGTTACAAAAATCACAATCACTGTACTCACAAGCGTAGCAACTACAATAGGTACAATCGATCGACTAAGAATTCCAAAATAATTCAACATAGCCACACAGGGCGGAACGAAGAATATCCCCATGTTTTTAATTAAGAAATTAGTAATACCACCTATTGATTCTACTTTTACCCACCTCATTTTTAACATTGTCCATAATGTGATTAGACCTATGATGCTTGATGGTAATTTTAATCCTGTGAGATACACCACTAACTCTCCAAAGGCTAGACAACCTATTACGATTGCTACCTGCTTAATTAAATTCATTTTGTTTAAATATTTATCACAAAATTACTAAATACAATTCCTTCAAAAGAACCAAAACAGATAAAAATAAATTATTTAACAATTACACATCGAACCAACAGAAATAATTTAAACAACAAAAAAGAACCAATCACTTAGCTTTTTAGTAACTTTTAGTTAATCTTATATTCAAAAAATTAGAGCAATTTTGTCATGTAAACAAAAAGAAAAATATGTAAATAAGATATAAGTTAAATTGGTTAGTTAGAACAAAAGGAGAGGTCTATATCAGATCTCTCCTTTTGATTTAACCACTTATTACACCATTTAATTTTATATCATAGTTCCCCATAATAAGACCTTAAGTACTTTTTTTCTTAAAAACTACATTAGATATAGATATTTTCAGTTCAACTATACTTTATTATTGTTTATCTTAGTATTTTTACCACAAAATACACGATTATTATGTCTAAAACAGTTTTATCCCTACAAGGAGTTGATATCTACCAGAACAAACATAAAGTACTTTCTAATGTTAACTTAGAAGTAAATAAGGGAGAATTTTTATATATAATCGGAAAGACAGGTGCTGGTAAAAGTAGTTTTATGAAAACACTGTACGCAGACCTTCCTTTAGAAGTAGGTGAAGGTTCTATCGTAGACTACGACTTGAAGACTCTAAAAGAAAAAGATATTCCATATCTAAGAAGATCGCTAGGTATCGTCTTCCAAGACTTTAAACTACTTCCTGACAGAACGGTTTATGGAAACCTACACTTTGCTTTAAAAGCAACTGGATGGTCAGAAAAAGAAGCGATGGATAGAAAAATACACGAAGTATTAGACAATGTAAATATGTTAGCGCATATCGAAAAAATGCCTCATCAACTATCAGGAGGAGAACAACAGCGTATTGCTATAGCCAGAGCATTACTAAATGATCCTGATCTAATCCTAGCTGATGAACCAACAGGTAACTTAGATCCTCAGACTAGTGCTGAAGTAATGGAACTTCTACTTAAAATTAACAAGAATGGTAGAACGATCATCATGGTAACACATGATTATGCATTGTTGTTAAAATTCCCCGCTAAAACATTAAAATGTGATGATGGTACCCTATTCGAAGTAGTACACAGAACATCTCAAAATTAATATACAAAAAAAGACTATCAGCATCGATAGTCTTTTTTATTATCATAACTCTGTCTACTCTATATTAATAAAGAGTAAAAGATAAGTTAGCATTATTTTTCGTTCAACTGAAGAATTAGATCACTATACGATACCGCTACTAAATCCTCTTTAGTCAACTCCATCAACTTGAAGAAATCATCGCATTGCTGTTTTAAGTCTACTCCCCTTTCTACCCCAACATTACAAGCCTCTACTTCAACAAAGCACCCCAATCCGTCTACCTGATCCAGGTGAATACTTACATTCTTATACTTTAAAACCTTACGTATTTTAGACACCTTCACTTTTATACCAAACTGTAATTCTAATATCGCGCCTAATGCTGGATTGTTCTCATGCTTATAATAAATAACATCTGAGCTTTTCGCTTCTTCTCCATTTTTTCTATCATAATAAATCAGAGAACTAAACTCTCCATATTCACGCAACTTAACTCTTCCTATAGGAGCATTATAATAAGTATCTACTTGTCTATAAACTCCTTCTAGAACGAGCTCTATTCCTTTTAATTTATCTTCTATGCTATCTAAATCAGCTACACAAGCTTTAAATTCCACATTCTGTAATTCCATCTCTCTCTTTTTAGGTTCTAGCAAATATAAACGATTAAAATAAAAAAGCCTCACTGCATACAGTAAGGCTTTTAAATATATTAAGTAAGATAAATCAGATTTGACAAACGTTTATTATTTTACTTTATTAACGATAGCTGCGAAAGCTTCTGGGTGATTCATAGCTAAATCTGCAAGAACTTTACGGTTCAATTCGATATTGTTAGCTTTGATTTTACCCATGAATTGAGAATAGCTCATTCCGTGTAATCTAGCACCAGCGTTGATACGCATGATCCATAATGAACGGAAGTTTCTTTTCTTTTGTTTTCTATCACGGTAAGCATATACCATTGCTTTTTCTACCGCGTTTTTAGCTACTGTCCAAACGTTTTTACGTCTTCCAAAGAATCCTTTGGCTTGCTTCAAAATTCTTTTTCTTCTTGCTCTTGAAGCTACTGAGTTTACTGATCTTGCCATTTCTTAAAAATGTGTTTTTTGTAGTGGGCGGTTATATTTCAAACACTTCTAAACTTTCATTTGCTCCACTCCAGGGTTATTAAATTATTTTAACCGGAATTAAGATTAGATTAATCTTAATTGATCTTTGATACTGTTTGTATCTGCTTTAGACACTAATCCAGAGTGTGTTAAAGCTAATTTACGCTTTTTAGATTTTTTAGTCAAAATGTGACTTTTGAAAGCGTGTTTTCTTTTGATTTTTCCAGAACCAGTCAACTTGAAACGTTTCTTAGCACTAGATTTAGTTTTCATTTTAGGCATTATTTCCTAGGTATTAATGATTATCTTACTTAACTATCTTAATATACTTAAATACTATTTTTTCTTTTTAGGTGCGATAAACATAGTCATACGTTTACCCTCTAAAACTGGCATAGTTTCCACTTTCCCGAATTCCTCAAGATCTTGAGCTAATCTTAATAATAAGATTTGTCCTTGATCTTTATAAATAATCGAACGTCCTTTAAAGAATACAAACGCTTTTAGCTTAGAACCCTCTTTCAAGAATTTCATTGCATTCTTCTTTTTGAACTCATAATCGTGCTCATCTGTTTGAGGACCGAAACGAATCTCTTTTACAGTGATTTGAGTCGATTTAGCCTTTAGCATTTTTTCACGCTTCTTCTGTTCGTAAAGGAATTTGTTGTAATCAGTAATTTTACAAACAGGAGGTTCAGCATTTGGTGAAATCTCTACTAAATCCAATTCTAACTCCTCTGCTAAACGCATTGCGTCAGCAAGTTTATATACACCTGTTTCGACGTTGTCTCCTACAAGACGAACTTCAGGAACGCGGATGGCATTATTAATTCTATGCGCATCTTTCTTTTCTTCGCGAGGATTTCTTCCTCTGTTTTGTCTTATTGCTATGGCTATAAAATTTTTTGTGCTTGTTCACCAAGCGTTATACTATTTTTACTCTCCAAATTGTTTAATAGAACTATTTACCTCCTCTTGTACTTGAGCGATAAAATCTTCTATCTTCATTGTCTGATTAGATTTACCAGAATCACCGTGTCTTCTTACAGAAATCGTACCGTTTTTCTCTTCATCTTCTCCTACAATTAACATGTAAGGGAATTTTTGTACTTCAGCTTCTCTAATCTTTTTACCGATAGTCTCATTACGGTTATCTACCAGCGCGCGAATTTCGCTATTTTCTAGCAAATTTAAAACTTTTTCGGCATATTTTTCATATTTCTCACTCAAAGACAGGATTATAGCCTGCTCTGGCATTAACCATAGTGGGAAATTACCTCCTGTATGCTCTAAAAGTATCGCTATAAAACGCTCCATAGAACCAAATGGTGCTCTGTGGATCATCACTGGACGATGCAACTCATTATCTGATCCTTTATAACTTAACTCAAATCGCTCTGGTAAGTTATAGTCTACCTGAATGGTTCCTAACTGCCAGCTTCTACCTAATGCATCTTTTACCATAAAGTCTAACTTAGGACCATAGAAAGCAGCTTCTCCACTCTCGATCACATAATTTAGTCCTTTATCTTTAGCTGCATTGATAATAGCGTTCTCAGCTTTTTCCCAATTCTCTACACTACCGATATACTTATCAGGGTTACTTAAATCACGTACTGATACTTGTGCTGTAAAGTTCTCAAATCCTAATGATCCGAATACATATAACACTAAATCAATTACTTTTTTAAACTCTTCATCTAATTGCTCTGGTGTACAGAAAATATGTGCATCATCCTGAGTAAATCCTCTTACACGAGTCAATCCGTGTAATTCTCCTGATTGCTCATAACGATACACTGTTCCAAACTCAGCAAAACGCTTAGGCAAATCTTTATAAGACCATGGTTTTGCATTGTATATCTCACAGTGGTGAGGACAGTTCATCGGTTTTAACAAGAACTCCTCTCCCTCTACTGGAGTATTAATTGGTTGGAAACTATCTGCTCCATATTTTGCATAGTGTCCAGAAGTAACATATAGTTCTTTTTGCCCAATATGAGGAGTAACTACTTGCTCATATCCAGCTTTCTTCTGTGCTTTACGCAAGAACTGCTCTAATCTATCTCTTAATGCAGCACCTTTTGGCAACCATAATGGCAACCCTTGTCCTACTTTTTGAGAGAATGTAAACAATTCTAACTCTTTACCTAATTTACGGTGATCACGTTTTTTAGCCTCTTCTAATAAAGCTAAATACTCAGTCAAATCCTTTTGTTTAGGGAATGAAATACCATAAACACGAGTTAATTGTTTATTCTTCTCATCTCCTCTCCAGTATGCACCAGCAATAGATAATACCTTAAATGCCTTAATAATTCCTGTATTAGGAATATGACCTCCACGACATAAGTCTGTAAAAGTATCATGATCACAGAAAGTAATCGTACCATCAGCTAGGTTCTCTATTAACTCAACTTTATAAGGATTTTCTTCTTTTTTATAAAACTCTAAAGCTTCAGCCTTAGTAGCAGAACGCATTGTAAAATCATGCTTCCCACGTGCTATCTCTAAAACCTTATCCTCTATTTTCTTAAAGTCAGCATCTGTCACTTTATAGTCCATGAAATCTACGTCATAATAGAATCCATTAGCGATAGCTGGCCCTATTGTTAACTTGATTCCAGGATATAAATCTTGTAAAGCTTGCGCCATTACGTGTGAAGTAGAGTGCCAAAAAGCTTTTTTCCCTTCATCATCATTCCATGAATATAAAACTAGACTACCATCCGTGGTCATAGGTGTCGTGGTTTCGATGGTGGTACCATTGAAGTTTGCAGAAATAATATTTCTAGCTAAACCTTCGCTTATACTTTTTGCAACATCGAAAGGAGTTACGCCTGAAGCAAACTCTTTCACTGAACCGTCTGGTAATGTAATTTTTATCATAATAATTTTAAAAAATAAAATGCAAATATACGTGTTTTACCATAGAATCGCAACAATTAGCCACTCTTAACTCATTTTTTTTAACAGTACAAAAAAGTTTGTGCTCTATAGGTCTACTCTGCTAAAAAACAAGATTTTATTAATCCCTCTATTTTTAAGATTTCACTCTTATCTCTAATTAAAAATACAAACATACTTCTATATCCAAATACATTAGACTAAGATTCTTCTTCTTTATTTAAATCGTCATAAAACACTTATCTAGATTAACATTTGTCAAACTGACTATAAACACTCATCACATCTATCCCCTATTAACGTAATCTACCTACGAGGCTTGTATTTCTAGTAAATAATATACACTTTTTTTATTCATTACCAACTCAAAATAAATTAGTTACAAAAAAACACTTCAAAAAACTTATTTTTTTACTTCAAAACGCTTGCAAACATCAGACTTTGCAGTATATTTGCACTCGCAATACGGAAGTAATGCAGACCACTGGAGAAATGGCAGAGTGGTCGAATGCGGCGGTCTTGAAAACCGTTGACTGTAACAGGTCCGGGGGTTCGAATCCCTCTTTCTCCGCTGAAAAGCCCGATAACACTCGTTATCGGGCTTTTTTTATGCCCTTGTGCACCTTTTTTGCACCCATTATAAAGTCTTATAATTTTTTTTACAACGAGACACTTCTAATTATTTTGTTCAAATCGTTCCAATTCAGAAAGCTAGTTACGTCTATCTTATTGTTTTATAGCCGATATGATAGAACTAAATAAACTTAATCTAAGGGTTTAGTTAAACCAAGCAGATTTTGATACTAACATATTCTTAATTAATAGTACTAAGAGTCGCAGATGAGTATCGAAGTTCTTTGTTATCTTTAATATTATGGTGGATAATATTAATTTGATGTTTAGGCTTTTTCATGCCTAGAACACTACCTAATTCTTTATTATTAGAAATATCAAGAAACACTAATAGAGAACTATCTAAATAAATACTAAGTAAATTGTTATTGTTTACCTTAAGCTTTTCTAAAGGACGATGTATCGTTATTACGCTTAGCTTATTATTAGATAAATCTAAATCTTTTAAAATAGGTATTTTATTACTTTTAGAATAATTAATAAATATACTTCCTTTTAACTCATTATAACTTAAGTTAATCTTCTGAATTTTACTTCTAAACAAAAAAGTTAATTCCCCAGCTGTTGACTCATTTTTAATGCTATTATTTGATAAATCAAGTTCTACAAGATCTAATTCAATAAGTTCTTTAATATTATCAATAGACGTCAGATTATTATATGATAAATTCAGTTTTTTCAAACTACTAGGAAGCTTCTTTGCATCGATATAAGATATATAATTATGAGATAAATCTAATTCTTCAATATCTGAAGATAAATCATTAGGAATCTCTACAAGTTTTCTATTAGACAAATCAAGTTTTGTAGATTTTTGAGTACAACTAATGATTACTTTACTACTAGCTAAGATATAATTAGCTGTAAGTGTAAAAAAAATAAAAAAAAAGACATTTAACTGTTTCATACTGCACGCATTTAAATTCATTATGTATTACTATACAAGATGTAGATCATTACTTTCTCATTGTGCTTTTTTCAAGCTCAACCTCACCTATATTTGGTTCTTTACAAACAACATGAACACCAAATTTTACATCAACACTACTTCCTAAATTCACAGCTATCTATTTTTTTACTTTTCTCCCACACTCCTCTTCTTGTACTTCATGTCTCAAAATTAAGTATTTAAATTTGAAAGATCTCTCCAACTTATTTAGAAGCTAAAATAACAACAGCTCGTAAATACCTCACTATACATCTCTATTAAAAAACCTACACTATTTTTTTAAAAAAGTGATTTCTTCCGACCTAAACTACACCTATTTTACCATTTAGTTCTACTATTTTTAGAAAAAAACTCCACTTCCTAGCTATTTAGGTACTTAAAACTAAAAAATGCTTATACTTTTTTAGCAGCTAAAAAACAACAACTAGTTAATATTCAGATCACTACAATTATTAACTCATTTTAATCAATTTTCTATATTCTTCACAATCCCAATAACAGCCTGTATTCACCTTAAGTTGCTCGACAATTAGTGGAGAATACCCCGTACATAGTGAAGCTAAGGATCCCTTAGTCGATGAATGCTTCTTCTATTGATCAGGGACTCTCCTCCTGTTGAAAATTTAGACAAACTAAAGCTAGCCACACCCTATCAAGCACTATAATTATGCTAATAATAAAAGATGATCTAAGATGAGAAACTAATAATTATAAACAGTAGAAAATCTATACATTCTACTATTTACATTACTGTCATTCACAATACTTTCTGACTACCTGTTCTATCCAGTCTTCAGTAGATGATAAATAGAAATCAGGTGTCACTCCTTTTCCCTCATAGGGTAAATACTTGCGCCAATGCGTATTTAGATCCGTAAAATGTATTCTAAAAAGAGCAGAAGGACTTACCTTATCTACAGCATGATTTCTACCATAAGTAAGCATTCCTCTGGTATTATCACCTAAAACCATTACATTATTTAATTTCTTCAATTTTAGTGTGAATTGCTCTGCATTGCTAATGGTATTAAAATTTACAAGTACATATATATTTCCTTTATACTTCTTAAACAGATTATAAAACTGTGCAGAGCTCTTGTCTCCTCCTCCACTATTATTTCTTAAATCGAGAATAAGGTATTTGCTTAGAAGGTTATCTTTAATGGAATTATAAAAAGAAAAAACATACTTCATAAACAGTTAATTCACTCGGTTATACATTGGGAAGAAACACCACGGTTATCCTTTCTTATTCCCTTCTTTCTCCATCAGCTCTATACGCTGTTCTAGCGTATTTTCCGTCTGAATAATATCTAATACGACCATCTTAAAAGTCTGTTTGATACTCTTATCCGTCTTATCCATATTAGAATACAAAAGATTCATTAGGAAAGCACTCTTATTACTTAACATTTGCTTTAAGTCTTCGATATTAGTCATAGCAGCTACCTTATCATAATCGATGAGATCAATCTTAGTCGCAGCAATAGAGCGCCAGGCAGTTGTTTTAATCTGAGGGATGAAGATTCCCTTAGACTCCATGACTATCTGTTGTAGACTTTTCTCTTCGTTATCAGCGTGTTTTTCTAAGGCTTTGACCAAATCTTTCTGTATAGGGAGAATAAACTCTATTTCTTCTCTAGATTCTTTTAGCTCACTATGAACAGTCGAAAACACTTGATTGATATAGGCTTGGTCTTTTCTATGAGCGTTCCAATTATCAATAAAAAGAGCAATAAGAATACCTACCACGACAGGAATAATCTCTTTGATAAAGTGAATACTATAATTTTTAATCTTTTGTTTCATCTAATGATTATTTGTTAAAGTTAGAGATGATTTATTACTAAAAACTCAAAGCTAATTTAAATAAATAATTGAAAGATGGGAATAGTACTACAAAAAATGTATTGTATAAATGATAATATATCTTAATCCACTGATGAGATAGCCGCCCCTCTTTTATCCAAGATCTAAAAGCAACAGCTTTACATTACTTTCATAATCCTTCATATCAATTGATTGTAATATTAGATTTACACTATTATCTAATACTATAGTCAAGCGACAACTACTTTTAATAGACTGACAATAGATACCTTTTATCCTCACTCCGATGGCCTCTAATTCTTGGGATTTATCTAGGTATATATAACTATCGTCCTCTTCTATTTCTTTTATCTTTTCCATCACTGCAATACCTGCGTCAATAAAAAAGTCAAACCAACCTAAAGCTTCTACTTTTAAATAAAGTACAATTACATTATCACGTTCATCACTCATACACGTTATTACGCGCTCTATCCTCAAGCCATTTAACTCTACACAAACGAATTCATCATTCTGATACATCCTCTCCATCGTTTCTTCCTATTTTATTAAAAGTACATTAAACCAAAAAAAGCTAGTATTTCTACTAGCTCTATTTTCTTATATTACTGTAATATCAATCTTATTAATCCAAATCGTCTTTCTGTCTCTAGTCTTATCAAAATTATCTAGCATGAATGCAGTATCGTAATCTACTTTCTTATCATAATACAACTTACCATTGACATATACTTTAACCTTGTTCTTCAGGTTTACCATTTCAGGAGAAATAGCAATAGATAAGGATTTAACACGTGATGTTTCTATTCTAAATTCATTGTCTTTATAACGAGCAATCACCTTACCTGATAAGCGTGGCATATCGAAAGCATTCTTATCTACCTCTACCGTTTGTAGCTTTTCAGCTTTATCATACTCTAGCCATTTGGTAATTTTAAAGTTTCGTTCTTTATGCCAATCTGCTTTCTGACCAAGCGTATCTAATTTGATATTAGTCAACCAATCTACACCTCCATAAACATTGTCATCAAACTCCCATGTCAACTCTTTAGTAAAGCTCTTGCGTTGTCTCTCCTTAAGGTCTTTGAACAATATCTCATAAGCTGGTTCTGACTCGTCGAACTCTGGGAACCAGTGTGGAAACCCATTATAGCGATACTCTTTATAGTCAGCCTTTAGCTCATCCATCAACGCTGTAAAAGAATCATTTGCGTTAGGCGGATAATAATAGTCCTCATCTGTAGAGAAGTTGATAAAAGAGCGATTCTTTATATTCTCTATAAAAGTTCCTCCTGTGAATATCTTAGGTTGAGTATTAAATCCATAGAATCCTGCAAAGTGAGAAGAGTCTTTCATCAAATAAGAGAATGAACCCGTAGCTCCATTAGAATGCCCTGCGATAAACACCTTATTATCATCTACATTAATAGCCTTCTTAACTTCTCTCAGCATAGCAGGTATCATAAAGAAGCCATCATTAGATGTCATCCAATTATACTTCTTACCTCCACTTGGGAATATTAATATCACCTCATCTAGATCTCCATATTTCGTATAGTATCTATTCCATCCTCCTAAACTAAGTTCTCTAGTCTGAAACTCTTGAAGATTATTATATCTAACTGCTCCATGCAAAAAGAATAACACTGGATATTCCTTCTCTAGAGAATAGTTCTTAGGCAAATGAATAAAGAAAGACGTCTTCACCGTATCATTTATAGCAAAGCTTATAGAATAATCTTGTTTTGCCTTAGGTAGATAAGGATTGTACACTTTGATTTCTTCATATAATTTCTTTCCATTAGTAGAGGTTAACTCTTTAGTAGATTTCACCTTATAGAATTCTTCCTCTTCCTTTTTTAGATTTACATCAAACTTAGCTTTTAACGCATGCGCTTCACTCATCATAGAAGCCCATCTAGGATCATCTAATAAGTTCTTGTATTCCTCAAGAGCACTTTTATTTGTTACATTTTGCCAACCAGGGAAGCCATATTGTGCGCGTTCTATCTTTATCAACCGATCTAGATAAGCAAAGGCTTTATCTGCCTCTTTTAACTCTGAGGCAATGATTGATATTTCTGATAAGTCAGCTACTTTTATACTGTCTGGAAATGACTTAAACGCCTTTTCATAAAGAGAAAAAGCTTGTCTCTTACTTTGCTCATCCTCGTGCTCTTCTAACAAATCATCTGCTTGATTGATCAACTTAGAGTATGTATTCTGTCCAAAACTAACGATACTAAACATAAATGCTAGTAGTACATGATATCCCTTCATAATTCTAATTATTAATAAAGCGAATGTAAACAACACTACAATAATAAAATTGTACAAATGGAACATCTATTTCTCTAGATGCCAAAAAGTATCTTTGCTTCCTAGCTTAGTACCTTTCTCAAAGAAGTTTTTAGGAGAATTATTGGTCATTGCTTTATAGGTTTTAATCAAATGAGACTGATCATTAAAGTTAAAGCGATAAGCAATATCAGTCAACTTCTCTTCAGGAGAGGTATAGAGTTTCTGGTTCACCGTTCTTCTAAACAAATAGATATCATAAAACCTCTTTAAAGATACTCCCATATTAGCCTTAAAAACTCTATTTAGATGTTGTCTGCTCACTCCTAGTCTATCTGCTAACTCTTGTACAGAGAAGTAATCCTCTTCACTGAAGATATACTCTATTGTTTGTTCTAGAAGGCTATTTGAGAATGGCTTATATTTCTTCTCTAGCGCTGTATCTAACAATGTAGTAATAACATCTACATCAGTAGTAGCGAAGACTTTTGCTAACTCTTTTTCCTCAATAAATTTATAATCAGTAATCAGATTGACAAAGCTTAAATGACGATAAAACTGCTGTATCCCTAATGGGTGAAAGACAATAACGACTCTGTGCACTCTCCCCACCTGCTTCACATGAAGTATGTCTTCTCTAATAGGAGTGAATATCTGATAATCATCTGCTCCTTTATTAAACGCCATCGATCCATCACTAGCTAGTTGATGAGAGGCGTAGATAGAGATCGTATTATTATAATGAGGAAAGCACTGGTACTCTCTCACCTCATTATTGGGCTTTATATCTAAGTAGTAATAGTCCACATACTTCTTTACTAAAGCATTCTTAGGACTAAAGGTTTCAAAAATCTCTTTCATTACCGCTTAATTTATTTAGTTATACATTACTTACCTCTACTCTATCCCTATTATTAAGTCCACTCGTTTAATAGTATCCCCCATCGGTTCTATATCACTATCTGACAAACTTCTATTCCAGTAAGCATTCTATTCTTTTGGGCACTCTGCTGTACTCCCCATAGGACTCTGATAGTGGCTTTTAGCATAATTTGATGGTAGTAATTCTATTGCGTTTATAAATCTCATCTCTGTAAGTTTAACTCCTTTATACGAAGGTATTATAAAACCTCTTTAGCAAGCTTAATAAAGCACAATCTTTCTAAAATATTTTTAATACAATTTGGATAGCTAAACACAATAGTCGTTTTAAAGGATAAGCCCTTTTATACTACATCGTACACACCTTATAACGAGATAAATATATCAAAAAAAAGCTACTACATTAAACGTAAAAACCATTATTGTCAGTAAATTGCATAAAACAATTCATCGACAATGGAAAAGAAATTAGTAGTAATCACAGGTGCTAGCTCTGGCTTCGGTATGGAACTAGCTAAAGAATTCGCTAACAGTGGACATCCTCTACTATTATTAGCGAGAAGACTGGATAAAATGGAAGCTTTAAACTTACCAAATACACTATGCAAAAGTGTAGATGTATCTGATAAAGATGCTTTCGAAAAAGCAATCCGTGAAGCAGAGGCGATATATGGCAAGACAGACTTATTAATTAATAATGCAGGTGTAATGCTATTAGGCGATTTAGCTACTCAGGACCCTCAAGAATGGAAACAAATGCTTGATATCAATGTATTAGGTGTCATGAACGGTATGCAAACTGTAATGGGAGATATGAAGGATAGACAAACAGGGACTATTATCAATGTATCCTCAATAGCTGGTGTATTACCCTTTCATAATCATGCTGCCTACTGTGCTAGTAAATATGCTGTAAGAGGAGTAACACAAACTGCTCGTTTAGAACTTAGTCCTTATAATGTGCGTATTATTTCTGTTGAGCCTGGAGCAGTAGCAACAGAACTCTTAAGCCACACAACTAGTGAAGACATTAAAGAAGACTATAAAGAGTGGATGAAATCATCTGGAGCAAACCGTATTCAAGCTATTGATGTAGCTCGTACTATCAAATTTGCTTACGACTTACCTCAGAGCGTATTATTACGAGAACTGATTATCTCAGATACAAAACAAAACGCTTAAAATAACAAAACGCTTATAGCTATAAACTATAAGCGTTTATTTTTACTTTATATTGTGCATTGAAATCTGGAAATCACTTGGTCTTACATTAAATAATCATCTGTACAAACACAAGTTACAAGATAAGATTGAAATACATTATCTTTATAAAAACGAAATACAATGTTCCGATATATAAGTTACTTTTTATTATTCTCTTTAATTTTCACTAGTTGTACCTCACATAGAAGGTATCAAAAAATGAGTAATCAACAAATACTAGAGTTAATAAAAATAGATTCTCTTAATGATAAAGTTTATAAAATATTATCTCCAAATAATGATCTCATAAATTATGAACAAGCGACTATATACTCTCCAAAAAAATATACTGTAGATAGATACGTGGACCAACAAAATGATTCTATAGTTTTAAAATTCAGAAAAATCACTAGAAAAGATATAGCATTTAAAAAGACGATGATGTTGTATCAAACTTATGGGATATATACTGACACTATAAATGCTAAATTAGACATCGACTGTACACAGATAGATAGTTTACTAAAAGATACTTACTTAAAAGATAAAGAAAACAGATCAAGTGGTACAATGGATATGAAAATAGATGTAGTGAATCAAAGGTTATTATTTAACATCTTTGATCATTGTGATTTTCATACGGCGATAGTAAACAAAAAAGAAAGTAGTTACCATGCTCTTATTATATTATTACATGCTAATACCAAATATCAAAAGAAATATTTCAAACAAATAAAAAAGGCTATAAAACTAGGCTACTTAGAACCAAAACACTTGGCATACTTACAAGATAAAATAGCTACAGGGGAAGAAATACCTCAAAAATATGGAACACAATCGACTTATAATGATAAAGGAAATCTAATATTATACCCTTACGATAATCTTCAAAAAGTAAATAAGAGAAGAAAAAAACTAGGATTTGAGCCTCTTAACATACAATAATAAAAATGGCCATAAACACATGTTCACAGCCATAATCAAAGTTAAGTTATAAAATATACTCCTTATCAAAAGAGCTTATTCACTAGGTTTCCATCTTATCATGATATAAGAAGGCTTATTAAAAGGTTCTATAACAGACTCTTGATTAATCTCAAAGCCCCACTCTTTCAAGAAAAGAATTAAAGGGTTATTTTGTAACACCTCTATCCATATTGCGTCATAATTACGGGTTAAGGATAAAGTCTTTTGCCATAAAGACTCTCTTACTTCTTCCTCATTATAATCCGAATTGATATAAAAAGACTCGAGATTAATAACTTTTTTATCCTTTAGTACTTCTGGTTGCATTACTTGTTTAATCATCACAAAACCAACAGGTACTTCTTTCTTAAACACTGTTAGCATTTGTGTACTTAGATTATTCAATTCTAATACAGCTTCTTTATGATTTAATTGTTGAGTTATATATTGATTTAATCGTTCTACTTCCACTGTATCCGCATATATTTCTCTTATTTGAGCTTCTCTTAATTGAAAAAGAATACCAAGTCCTTCTTCAGTTCCTATTGTGAATTTCGATATTATATCCATATTATTTCATGTTTATCTACAAACATATCCTTTTCTAATTCATCTGTTTCGATACAGTACTCTAAAAAAGCATCGGTACATCGCTATAATATAGACTCTCCGACTCTTCTTATGGCTTCTAGATTGTGTAAAGTAAGTTGTTTAGAGAATACTGCTCTAAAAAAATTATCATATACATCTGTAAAGGAGAAAGTCTCTCCAGGTGTAAACTGTACTCCTTCTTCTGTGCATCGCTTATAGAAAAAGTTCATATCTATATGCGCTGGTAATTGAACCCATGTACAATATCCACCTTGTGGAAGTTGAACATGAATAAAATCAGGAAAACTGCGAATGAATTGTCTTACCAACTGTAATGCTTGATGCTCTAATTGCTGACGAAAAACTCTAAGGTGTTTATCATAAGCTGAAGATTGAAGAAGCTTTATCATTACCTCTTGATTTATTGGAGATACTGAACGACCTAAGGAGAACTTCAAACGCTCTGCCTCAGAAAAAAACTGCCCCGCTGCTAACCATCCTAGCCTAATACCTGGCGCTAACGATTTAGAAAAAGACGAATATGTCATTACTAATCCTGCTTCATCATAATTACGGATATTACTTGGTCTACTTCCCTTAAAATAAAGACAGCCAAAAACATCATTTTCTATAATGGGTACATTGTGATATAGAGCAGTTGCATAAACCGCTTTTTTGCTCTCCTCAGTCATTAATATTCCTGTAGGGTTATGAAAATTAGGAGTTAGTACAATCGCCTTTATATTATTAGTTGCACAGACCTTTTTTAAATAATCTGTATCAAAACCATCATACGCACGAACAGGTATTTCTATAGTCTTTAACTTCAGACTAGCAATAACTTCTAAAATAGAGAAAATACATGGGCTCTCCACTGCTATAATATCATTAGGTGAAGTAATAGAGCTTAAAGCAATATATAGTGCTTGTAATGCTCCATCAGTAACCAAAAGTTCATCTGATGATATGGAAGCTCCATGAAGTCCAGCTCTCTTCACTAATAAATCTCTTAGCTCTTCTGCCCCATTATTAGGATAATAACGAAGTAAAGAAGCTCCTTTTTCTCTTATTACCTCTTGCATTGTTTTGAGAACTAATTTTTGAGGAATAAATAGGTCAGACGGACTCGCCTCATTAAGTATAGTCTGACTAGTGTCACTTATAGGATTCGTAATTAGATGTATTTTCTTTCTAAAAACTGCATCGCGAGGGATAATAGGTAATTCTACTTCTAAATTTTGTTCTACAAGACGATCAGATACCCTATACCCAGAGCGAGGCATACTAGTGACCATACCTTTAAATACAAGATAATCATAGCCACTCTGAACAGAACTTATACTTAAGTTGTATTCTTTTTTTATAGCTCGAACAGAAGGTAGTTTATCTCCTGGCTTTAACAACCCTTTGTTTATTCCCTCTTCTATTTTATCCGTAAAAACACTATACCTATACTCCTTCATTCTCATATAATCAATATGTAGAAATTCTTCATGACTTAACGCAATTTTGTAAGTAGAATAAAAACTACTCTCAATCAAAGATACAATTATTCATTATTCTCTGATGCTATATCACGTCTATCTGTAGGTATATTAATAATCTCAATAACATTAGCTACTTGATCTAACTTAATACCAGTTAGTCCATAGCCATAATAAGCTCCTGTGTCTATATTATACGAATGGCTATCTACAGTGTACTGAGGATGATTTTGTTTTAAAGGAGTATGACCATGCACTTGTAATTTATGAAGATTAACAAGTGGTTTACGAGTCCATAATACCCCATCCCAATTAGTCTCCTCATAAGGATTAGCCGTATCACAGACTCCTGCATGTGTGACAATAAATGAGGAAGTCTCAAACATAAGTGGTAGTCTTTCTAAATGCGGTAAAAGGTTTTGCAAATCTACATGATGCCTATGAAAGTCTTCTAAAGTGGCTAAACCACACTGAGATGTCCATATTTCATGACGTCCATCCTTGATATACTGAATAAGTTCAGCTTCATGGTTTCCCTTAAGAACAGTTACTGATAATGTTGTATCATTTAATAAGGCTAAACACTTCTCTACGACTAACCAACTATAATTGCCCCTATCTATTAAATCTCCTACTAATATTAAATGCTCATTAGAAGAATCCCACTGCTCTAGAAGAGAACAAAACGTGTGATAACAACCATGTATATCACCAATGATAAAATAGTTCATGCTCTTTTTATAAAACACAAACTTAAAGAATAAAAAAACTCCTACTTAAGAAAGTAGGAGTTTTTATTATTATTGTTTTGAAGCATCTAAAGAAGCTTTTCTAAACTCTTTTAAAAGTTTTTCAATAGATAAAGAAGCTTTACGTGCTCTTGTACCTGCAGCTTTATTTCCGTTTTCTAATTGTAAAGCTGAATCTTGTTGGAACGCTTCAAACTCAGCGTTGATTTTTTCGATTAATTCTTTCATGGTAATTTTTACATTTTAAATATGTATTACAAAAATAGAATATAATCTCACATATACACAGTATTTACTGACTTTTTTACCACTTTACCTCTCTGTTTTGGCACTTGATATTTTTACATTCTTGTATTCAAAGTGGTAAATATCACCTAACCTACTCACTTTCAACACACCAAAGCTAAACACGTCGAATCCACCGTTATTACTACACTTTGCTAAAAAAGTGAACAGATATTGCTCGAAAGAGAGCAGTTTCTATAAATTTAGTCCTTAAACTATCGTGTTTTACACAAAACATTCATTGTTCCTCTTCATTTGTGGGAATAATTACAAGCTTAAATGTAGGATAGGATAAGGCTTTCCTTGTCCATCTGTCTCAGATCTATTTACTGATTTAAACCCCATGTGTAAATAAAAACCAACTGCTTGATGATTTTGTTCATTTACATCTACTTTAGTAATATGAAGTCTATCTTTAGCATAGTTTAATAACAGTTTTCCTATTCCTTGTCCTCTAAAATCATTGTGTATGAACAACATTTCTAAGTTTTCATCAGCAACTCCAATAAAGCCAGTCATTCTTCCCTCTTGGTTAAGATGAACATACAACTCTACAAATTCAAAATAACTAGGTATGGTCTTTTTAAAATACTCGAAATCTTCTCTTGCTAAAAAATCATGAGTATGTATTACCGCACTTTCCCATATCTCCACTAATACTGGATATTCTTGACTTTTTACTTTTCTAATCATAATTGTAAATTTAATAAGGCAAATTTCTAAGCTTTGAAATACAATCTACTGAACCTGGGTTAAAAAATTCGCTTGCGAATTCTACTCAGCCCTTGTGGGGTAATTCCTAAATAAGAAGCTATATCTTTTAAGGGGATATAATTAAATGTCAATCCATATTCTTCTTGCATTCTCAAATAATATTCTTCTGAAGAATACTTGATCAGATCTATATTACGCTGTAGGAGACGATTTAAAAGCCTTGCTGTTAATTTTCCGAACATTATCTCTAATCCAGAGATAGCAGCGTATAAATCGCTTATTTGCTCTTTATTAATTCGATATACTACTGCATCCATAACAGCTTGCACAGAAAAGTCTGCACGCTCTTGAAGAGAAAAAGAAATATTTGACATGGAAAATGTTCCTTCTTTACAAAACCAAAATGTTTGTTCTATTCCTTTAGGATCTAAAGTCCAACATCTAAATATTCCTTCATAAATAAAATAGCTATATTGTTCTACCTCTCCTTCTTTTATTAGATATTCATTTTTAGAAATGGAAATTCGCTCAAAGTATTCATCAAACAAAGCATATTGTGAAGAAGTAAATACAGATAATTCGACTTCAAACTCTTTTAATAACTTCTCTAAAAGCATATCCTATTTATTAATTTGATAAATATATAAAACAGTTAGGGAAATCAAGGAGTTAAAATAAGAAAAAGTCCATTCGTACAAGATTATATAAAACTTGACATTTTAAATAATTACTACCAACTCATTTTAAACAAGTTATAATAACACCATAAAAAAGAATATCTTTTTTATTCAAAAATCCTTGCAAAGCCCAGTATTTGCAGTATATTTGCACTCGCAATACGGAAGTAATGCAGACCACTGGAGAAATGGCAGAGTGGTCGAATGCGGCGGTCTTGAAAACCGTTGACTGTAACAGGTCCGGGGGTTCGAATCCCTCTTTCTCCGCTGAAAAGCCCGATAACACTCGTTATCGGGCTTTTTTATGCATTATTGCTCCCCCTCTATTACTTAAAAATATAATATCTTATCCCATAAACTACGCTAATTAGGTGCTTTAAATAAACTTTATATATTGCGCACCTTTTTACTGGTATTATGAAGATCTATATTCTACAAGAAGTGATTATATTTATATTATGACCGAAATCTAGAACAACTTTTTTATTACCACATATATGATATACAATCAACACGAATACGATATAAGAATGGAATGGGGATTAAAGGAAGTAGAAGAGCTTGCTCCTATTTCTGATGTAATTATAATAATCGATGTTTTGTCTTTTTCTACTTGTGCAGATATTGCAAATAATAGAAGTACATTCATTTATCCACATCAATGAAAAAATGAATCAGCTATAGAATACGCTAAAAATGTAGGAGCTATTTTAGCTGATTTTAAACGAAAGTATACAGATGTTTTTTCACTTTCCCCAACCTCTCTAACCCATATTACTCCTCTTCAAAAATTAGTCTTACCATCTCCTAATGGAGCAACCCTTAGTTTAACAACCGGAAATACTCCAACACTATGTGGTTGCTTAAGAAAAGCAATAGCCAATTTTGCAAAAAAGTACGGAAAGAAAATATCTATAATTGCTGCAGGAGAACAATAGCTGGACAATTCTTTAAGAGTCTCTCTTGAAGATGTAATAGAAGCTGGAACAATAATTTCTTATTTAGAAGGTAGATTATCTCCAGAAAGTAAGGCTAGTCTAGCGATATTCAAAAATAGCAAAGAAACACTACTAAGTGATATTAAAGAATGTAGTTTTGAAAAGAATTAATAGATAGAGGATTTGATAAAGATGTCTTACTAGCTAGTGATTTTAATATTAGTAACTGTGTACCTGTGCTAAGGTGTGGGTATTTTGAAAATGGAAATCTATAATTGATTACATCCCCCCTTTTATACTAAATAAAAATAAAGTAAGATAATCTTCTAAAAAAAATATACACACTTTAAGAGACAATGTCAAGTCAAAAGCCCTCATAGATTATCTACAAGGGCTTATTTATATATAAAATTTATCTTATTAGTTACTTCTATTCTGAATAGACACTCCTTCTAAAGTAGAATCACTTACTAACACATATGAAGTATATTTCCTGATAGGAATTATTTCTTTTTTACTTTCTACGCCATTTGTATCCATAATCGTAATAAGCTGTTTTCCTTCACTAGTTAAGTTTATTGCAGAATAAGGTATCTCTATAACATCTTTATATACCAATGAAATCACCACTCTATTCTCTGCAATACCTTCTCCATTTAATTTTAATCCTTCCATTATTTGAGGAGATTTATCTAAAAAGAAAATATCCGTATCATTCTTTAAGTTTACTTTGATAGGAATGCGTTGCCCTTCTTTAGTCTCAAATGAACTTACAAGGGTATTTTGTCCTGTAATACCTTGTCTCCACTGCACCATATCATTAGCAGGTATTTCAAAAAACACATCATACCCTACTATAGTAAACAAATTATGCTTGTCATTACCTGCTAGGATATCTCCTACTTTTACAGAAATATTCTTCACAACACCACTATATTCAGACTTAACAGTATGTCTACTATATTTTGTATCAGATGCGTTTATTCTTTCACTTAGTTCAACCAGACTCTTGCGCAATTCTTCTACAACCTCGCGTTGCTTAACAAAAGCAACACTATCCCTTCTAGCTAACTTCTGTAATCGATTCTCAGCACGTTCTAAATCTTTCTTTAACCCCTTGTACTCATTCTGTTCTTTATCTTTCTCTTTTTTAGAAATCTGTAAACTCCCCACCTCCACTTCATAGATTACTTGGCCTTCTGCGATAGCCTGTCCTTCTTTTATAAAAAGTGAGACTACCTTTCCTTCTACAGATTCTCTGACAGGTGTACTATATTTCATCTTGACCTTCGCTGGATATTCCTTAGTATAGGTATGATATTTACTATTTAATACTAACACAGTAGGAGCTACATTTACTTTCACCTCCTCTGTTTCTTCCTCTTCCTCTTCTAAAGTCACCTCATTTTCAGGTTGAATTATTTCTTCAGTGACTGCGATCGTTTTAGGTTCAATCACTTCATTTTCTCCTCCCTTATCTTTATTTCCATAATAACCTACCCCTACTAAGAATACAATACTTAGAAGTGTCATTATAATTTGCTGAAGCTTTACATTTTTTTTATCCATAACCACTCTTATCCTTACAAAGATAACTAACAGATACAAAGGACTGAAAAAAAACAATCCAAACGTCTAAATTACAATAAAAAAAACCAATATTGTAAACAATATTGGTTTCATCCTCAATCAAAAATCTACTCAAAGTTATTAATGTCCTCCCAAAGCTCTATATAAATCAACTAGCGATGCCAGATGATCTCTTTTTAACTCTGCAAAACTCAAACTACTTTGCAACGCTAAACTTTGAGCATTGATAACTTCTAAGTAAGAAGCCTTATCCATCTCAAACATGAATTTAATATTAGCTAGAGAAGTGTTTAAAATATTCACTCTCTTTTGCATCATTTCTTCTTTTTGAGAAATTTTGTCAATTTTAACTAATGCATTATGCACGTCAGTAAAACCTATTATCACTTTATTTTTAAACTCTATACCTGCTTTTTCTCTTTCTACAACAGCAATTTCATAAGCTGTTCTTAACTTCTTTTGATTAAATATAGGCTGTATTAAACCACCGCCAAACATACCAAATAAAGAAGCTGGTGTCTTAAACCACTCCGAACTTTCAAAAGCATTTAATCCTCCCTGCGCTGAAATGATTAAATTAGGATACATCTGTCCTTGTGCTGCGCCTACTTTGGCATTCGCTATTTTTAATGTGTATTCTGCAACTTGAACATCTGGTCGAGTACTTAAAAAATCCGCAGGAACACCAGTATTTAAATCTTTAGAAAAATCTAATTCTCCAATTGTAACAGAGCGAGATATAGCCTGCGGATAATTATTTAAAAGCAAATTCAATCCACTTTCTTGTAAAGCAATTTCTTGCTCTATCTGAGGTAGCAATTCCTTAGATTCTAACCACTGTGCTTCTGCTTGTTGCATCGCTACAATAGTCTCGTTACCTACCTCGAACATCTTTTTAGTTAATAAGTATGTACTCTCACGAAGTGCAATACCTTCTATCGCTATTTCGAGCTGTTCGTCTAACATAAGTAAGTTGATATAACTAGTAGCTACCTCAGCTACTAATCTATTTTGGATTGCTCTTTTTACCTCTTCCGTCTGCATCATAGTTGCTAATGCAGCTTCCTTCTCTCGTCTAAGCTTTCCCCATATATCTAACTCCCATGATAAATCAAGGCTTGCTGTAAAATCATCATTAACACGTCCTGCCCCACTAGCCGCTAATTGGCTATTCTTAGAAGATTCTGTTCTACTACCTGCTACATTCATAGTCAACTGTGGTAATAGTGCCATTTTTGACTGCGTGAATAATAACCTTGTTTGTTCGATATTTTTAACAGCAACTTGTAAATCGGCATTGCGCTCTAACGCAGATTCTATCAAACTAGTCAATTCTGGATTCTTGAAGAATTCCGAATAACTCAACTTCGCTAGATTATTAGCCGTAGTATCAGAAACTGTTTTTGTATAAAACTGCTCTGGCGTGTCTACAGTTGGTCTTTCATAATTCTTACCTACTTTACAAGCAGTTAATAATGTTGAACCAATCGCTATATATACTATTTTTCTCATTGTTTTTCTTGTTTTGAACTACCATTAATCTCTTAGTTTTCTACAACTTCAGAAACGTCTGGTTGCTTACCACTAATTTTCTCTTGTAAGTACTGAAATGCGACATAAAGGAAAGGAATAACAAATACTCCTAAAATAACCCCTAATACCATTCCTCCTGCTGTACCGATACTGATAGAGTGGTTACCTTGAGCTGACGATCCTTGAACAAACATTAAAGGTACTAGACCTGCTACAAAGGCAAATGATGTCATCAAGATAGGACGAAGACGCAAACGCGAAGCTTCTAAAGCCGACTCCACAATACTCATTCCTCCTTGACGCTTCTGAACGGCAAACTCTACAATCAGAATTGCATTCTTTGCTAACAGTCCGACCAGCATGATGAGTCCTACTTGCACATAAATATTATTGGCTATTCCCACTGACCCTATCGCTAAGAAAACCCCCATAATACCAACAGGTAATGATAACAATACTACTAATGGTAAGATATAACTCTCGTACTGTGCTGATAAAATAAAGTAAATGAATAAGATTGATAATCCAAAGATAAACACCATTTGTCCTCCTGATTTTTTCTCTTCTTTACTTAACCCTAACCATTCAATACTATATCCTGCAGGTAGTTTTTCTGCTGCTACTTTCTCTACTGCTGCCATTGCATCTCCTGTACTTGTACCAGGATTAATAATACCATTTACAGCAATAGAGTTAAATAAATTATGACGACTGATAGCCTGTGGACCATACACTTTTTCTAAATGTGCTAAAGAGCTAATCGGAATCATCTCTCCTGAACCAGCAGTTACATAGATTGTTTTAAACGATTCTTCATCTGCTCTAAACTGTGCATCACCCTGAACAAACACCTTAAACTGTTTACCAAAACGGTTAAAGTCGTTCACCTGTGCTGATCCATAGAATAACTGTACAGCACTCATCATATCACTTACTTCTACTCCATGCATTTTTGCCTTCACAGGATCTACTATGATCTTATACATTGGGAAGTTTGCTTTAAACATCGTGAAAGCACTTAGTACCTCATCAGTTTCACTTAAATCTTGGTTAAACTGATTTACAACATTTGCAAACTCTGTAATATCCCCTCCTCGTCTATCCTGAACTACCATCTCTAATCCATCAAAGTCTCCAAATCCTGGAACTGTTGGGTTAGCAAAAACATAGAAATCTCCTTCTTTTAGTGCTGACAAATCTTGGTTTAGCTGTGCAATCAACTCATTGATATCCGTTATCTCTCCTCTTTCTTCTAAAGCTTTAAAAGAAATGAATCCCATACCATATGCAGGACTGGCAGCGTTACCTAATATATTGAATCCAGAAATAGTAGTAACAGACTTAATAGCTGGATTTTTTCTCATGATCTCATCTCCTTCTTTTAGAACCTGAGCTGTTCTATCAATAGATGACCCTGGAGGTAATGATAGAGCAAACATCGCAAATCCCTGATCCTCATTAGGTATAAATCCTTTAGGAGTTGTATTCATTAAGAATACCATTCCTACTATAGAACCTATTAGAATACAGAAGCTCAATACTTTTCTTTTAATTAAGAAATGTACTCCTTTTATATATCTATTGGTTAATGCTGTAAATCCTGCATTAAACGATCTAAAGAACCTTCTCTTAAAACCATCTTTCTTTACCTCTCCCGTATGTTCTAAATCATGGTGGTGATTCTTTAACAACAAGGCACATAAAGCAGGGCTCAATGTCAAGGCATTTACAGCAGAAATCATAATCGCTATCGCAAGTGTATATGCAAACTGCTTATAGAATACCCCTACAGGCCCTTCCATAAATCCTACAGGTAAGAATACTGCTGACATTACTAATGTAATCGAGATAATCGCTCCTGAGATTTCGCTCATCGCTTTAGTAGTTGCTTCTTTAGCATCTAAGCCTTCAAGTTCCATCGTACTGTGTACAGCCTCCACTACTACAATAGCATCATCTACCACAATACCAATAGCTAATACCAAGGCGAATAACGTCAACATATTAATCGAGAACCCTAACATATTCAAGAAGAAGAACGTACCGATTAATGACACTGGTACAGCTATCGCTGGAATAATAGTTGATCTAAAATCTTGCAAGAAGATATACACGATAAGGAATACTAGTAAGAATGCTTCAATTAACGTTGTCTTTACTTGATTAATAGACTCATCTAATTGTGTCTTATTAGCGAACGTTACATTGTATTTTAATCCTTTTGGCAACTGAGGAGTTAATTCTTCTAATACCTTATACACTTGAGTTTGAATCTCATTTGCATTAGACCCTTTTGTTTGGAACACAGCCATAGTCACAGCCTCTTTTCCATTGATCTTATTCTCCTCATCATACGCTACTGCACCAAACTCAATTCGTGCAATATCTTTCAAATAAAGTACGTTACCACTTTTATCTGCTTGTACTACGATATTCTCGAATTGCTCTGGAGTATTGTATTTACCAGGGTATGTCAAGGTATATTGTACTGCTCCACCTGCATTCTGACCTAAGTTACCTGCAGCTACCTCCATACTTTGACTTTGGATAGCGCGTTCTACATCAGCTGGAGTTAATCCTCTATTTGCCAGTTTGTGTGGATCTAGCCATACACGCATAGCATAATCCTTCTCACCGAATAGCTGTACATTACCTACCCCTTTAATACGTTTTAACTCACGCACTAAATTGATACGAGCATAGTTCTGCACGAAGGTTTCATCATATAAAGAAGCGTCCTCACTGATAAGGTCTACTACCATGATCATACCTCTCTGTTCTTTCTGAGTGATTACACCCGCTTGTATTACCTCAGCAGGTAAGATACCTGTCACCTGAGCTACTCTGTTCTGTACGTTTACTGCTGCCTGATCAGGATCAGTTTCTAAATCAAAGAATACTGTGATAGCTGCTGTACCATCATTACTAGCTGTAGACTCTATATGAGTCATATTTTCTACCCCGTTAATTACCTCTTCTAGCGGAGTCACTACTGATTTCAATACTGTCTCAGCATTACCACCTGGATAAGAAGCCATTACAGTTACACTCGGTGGTGCAATATCAGGGAACTGTGCCATAGGTAACTGCGTAAGTCCTACTGCTCCTAATATAACAATGATAAGAGATATAACTGTAGCTAATACAGGTCTATGTATTATCTTTTTAAGCATTTGATCTGTTTGTTTTAATTAAATAAAGAATCTTTTGAGTCTACCTACTCACTTGCTTTTGCCATTTCTGTACTAGTACTACCTTCCGCATTTTTAGTTGCAGATAATACTGTCACTGTCATACCATCCTGTAGTTTATCTACTCCTGTTGTTACAAGTGTCTCTCCTTCTTTCACTCCATCTGAAATAAAGTATGTATGTAAGTTCTTTCCAATAATTTTAAGTTGTCTTTGATCAACTGTATTATCTTTATTTAATACATATACGAATATTTTATCTTGTAAATCTGCAGTTGCTGCGATTGGCACTTGTACAGCATCCTTATGTGTAGCCATTAGATTAACGATACCTGTACCTCCATTTCTCAACAGACGATCTGGGTTATCAAATACTGCACGTACACTGATAGAGTTAGTACCTGCATCGAACTCACCATTGATCACATCTACCTTACCTGTGATAGGATATTTGTCACCATTACTTAATTCTAACTCTATTGGCATCTTCAGTACATTCTCTGAACCACCATTTTCTTTTACTAAATTAAAATAATCTGCTTCTGTCAATGAGAAGTATGCATACATTTGAGAAATGTCAGACATCGTAGTTAATTCTTCCGATTCACCTGCAGTCACTAAGTTTCCTACACGCTTCGTAATACGTCCTAAGAATCCATCTACAGGCGCTGTAATTGTACAAAAGCTCAAATTTAACTTAGCCTCAGCTACAGCCGCCTCAGCCATAGCTACATTTGCTTTAGCATTATCTAAAACAGCCATAGCCGTTTTTAACTGTATTGGAGATACAAAAGAATTATCTAATAAAGACTGTACTTTATCCTTTTCTAATTGTGCATTTACTAAAGCCGCTTGAGCTGCTTTTAAACTTGCATTAGCATTATTTAATTGAATCTTATATGGTTGAGCGTCTATCAAGATCAATGCTTGTCCCTTCTTCACATAACTTCCTTCTTCTACAAGAATCTTATCAATATAACCTGAAGCTTGTGCACGTACTTCTACATTCACCCTTCCTTCTAGAGATGCTGTATATTTTTTCAAGACTAGGGCATCCCCTTTCTCTACTACACTTGTTCTAACTTCTAATGAAGGCAGACCTGCATCTCCTTCATTTGATTGCTTATTACAGCTAACGAAAAATACAGATAAACCAAATAATAGGCCTCCTAAAAACAAAACTTTCGTACTTCTATAAATTTTATTCATTTCTAACGCTTTTAACACAACAAAAATCAAAAATTATACCGCTCCTACTTCTAGAATCAGTTCGAAGCGTAAAAATTCGAACCTGAAACGTCAAAAGAGCTTACTTACCTGAATAAACACGCTCTTATGCTTATAGATAGCCATAAAAAAAGCTACTAATGTAGCTTTATGAATTTAACCAATTTTTAAGTAATGGTGCCTTCTCACGGCTTACAATCACCTCTCTCTGAGGATCCTTTAACAAGCCTATTTTTAATTTCCCATTATAATAGTTCTGTACATGCTCTATACTATCTACACTAACGATATGCTGTCTATTCGCTCTAAAAAATATCTCTGGTGACAACTCTTCTTCTAATTCTTCTAAGGTCTGACTCACAATTACAGTAGATTTATCCTTTAAGACTAGGTGAGTAATCTTTAATTCTGAATAAATAAAATCAATCTCCCCCACCTTCACAGTCTTAAAACCATCCTTATAAGGAATCAAAAAACGAGAACGATAAAATGCTTCTTTCTTGTGTAAGCTACCTAATATATCTTTAATCGAATCACTTAATACAGGAGAACTTCTAAGAGCTTTAAACTTATTCAATGCCTGCGCTAATTCTTCTTCTCTGACAGGTTTCATAATATAGTCTATACTATTCACCTTAAATGCCTTTAATGCATACTCATCATAAGAAGTCGTAAATATCACAGGTGCCTTTATCTCTATCTGCTCAAATATCTCAAAACACAAACCGTCTTCTAATCTAATATCCATCATTATCAAGGACGGTTCCTCATGATGTTTTAACCATTCTATACATTCTTTTACACTTTCTACTACAGCTACGATTTCTATAGTAGAATCTAATACCTGCAATAAGCGAGATAATTTATTAGCATTTCTTACCTCATCCTCTACGATCAAAACTTTCATCATGTATATTTTTCTTTCTTAAGCTATTATTTCTAATTATTTGTCATTCTTATTAAGTAACAAAGGCAACCTTACTACAAAATCTTTATCCGTTTTCTGAATAAGAACCTTGTGTTTACTTAACAGACGATAGCGCTCTTTAATATTTGTCAACCCTACTTTAGAAGAAGGTAGAGTCACGACTAACTCTTGTATATTATTTCTAATCACCACATAATTCTCTTCTACATAAATATCTATTCTCAACGGATTCTCTTTAGAGGCACTATTGTGCTTTACAGCATTCTCCACTAATAGTTGTATAGCAATAGGCGCCACATAGAAGTTTTTCTTTTGCTCCTCTTGCACATTGATATTTAACTGTACTTTCGCTCCCATCCTTTCTTTGATTAAATAGAAATAAGACTCTACGAAAGTCAACTCTTCTAACAGGCTTATTGTATTCTTTCTCACATTAGATAGCATATAGCGATACACTAGTGATAAGTGATCTATAAACTTAACAGCAATATCCTGATCTTCTATTACTAACTCAGATAGTGTACTGAAATTATTAAATAAAAAATGAGGATCCAGTTGCATCTTTAGTGATTCTAACTCTGACTGACTCGCAATACGCTCTAACTGTTCTGCTTTTAATTTAAGCTCTGCAGCATCGACCATAGATTTTTTCCAGTTATTAATCAAAAAATATCCTGTGTGAATAGCACTAATAAAAATACCTGTATTCAAACTAATAATTAACGACTGCCAGATATCTATCTTCGCCTCTAAGTCTATTAACTCAAAAGACTCATAAGGAGATAGATAAACATACACAAAGTTAATAGCAAAATATACTGTGAAAATAAAGAACAGTAGTAAGAAAAATTGTACTACTACACGCATCACAGGTTGTTTATCCCAAGGTAAGAACTTATTCAATGCTCTGCTCAACCATAGGCTTATCTCTGTGATAGCCATACAATACAGAAAAAGAACAAAAGCTGATTCCCACATCTCCCCCACATCCATTCTGAACCAATCCGCATCATAAGGATTAAGTAAGAAATGAGAAAACAAATAAAGTAAAAATACTAATGGCACTACCATTAATCGGTAGTGTTTTAAAAACAGTGATTCCTCTTTTACTTTCTTGGCCGCCATCTTCCTTATTTAAATTCTTCAACAAAAGTAAATTTATATTTTTACATTTAGAAAGCTACCTTACTCAAAATGATATATTCTAGCTTGAAACGGAAAAAACACTATACCTACTTGTATTCCTTACCCCAATCACCTATTTTAATTCCCAAAAACCATGCAATTAATACGAAAAAAACATAAATAAACAAAAGTAGCAGAGATTAATACAAATGACACATCTCAATATGCTAATTATATAATAACAAAAAAGTAGTATAACATCCACTAGCTATACTACTTTTAGTAAAATGAAACAAACAAACTATTTAATTAAAAATGCCCCCTAATACTAACATCTCAACTCTGTAAGACTAGCTAACCTAGTCTCAAAAAAATCTACAAAAGAATAATCTAATAACCTAATCACACCCACCTCTTCTGATAATAAAGCTGCTAATGTCTGTATATCATCTTGTAGGATATATTCTAAATCTGTATCTTCTAAGAGCTCTTCTACACTATCAATATCACAATACTGCTGCTCATCTAATAAAACAATAGCCCCTTTATGCTCTCCTATTAATAATTCTCCGATCAAGGTATGCTCATCCCATCTCCCTATAATAAAGATATATGACGAGAAGATAGAGTCCTCATTCATCTCCTGAATAGACAACACATGATCTGTACTAGTAAAAGTAAAGAAAGACACTGAAGCAACAGTCTTCATCAAAGGCGTATGACTACTAACTAACAAAAAACGAAAGTAATCATCCGAAAAGTTATAAGTATGCCTTAAACCATTTATCTCATGCTTAAAAAGCACATCCACTCCTGAATCTATCAGAAATCGATAACGTAAAAAATCATTCATAGTAGTTGTATTGGTTACCTTAAAACTAATCAATTTTAAGATATGAAAACACTCCTACTAAAAAACATAACATTCTGATAACATTGATATTAAATCACAAAAAACATCTACTTCTCTTGCACTTGAAATTGATACTTATAATCCTTCATCAGGGCATCATTCTTCTGATTATAGCCCTTATGTACTAACCCAAAAGGATAATAGTTCGTCTCCTCAATGATCTCATTAGACTCTATAGCGTTATTCTTATTCGCATCACTATTACGAGAGTCTCACATTGCCCAAGTGATCTTTGTACTGATATACATACACACTCTTCTCTGCATTAAAGAATACCCCTGCCGTAGGAAAGAAACTAAGCTTGCCCTTTACATACTGAAAACCTCCTAGATAATCCGTTAACGTAACGACGCCCTTCTCTGTGACTTTCTTCTGTACCTTCTCTCCACTAGCTATATAAAGATAAACAATTTTATCACTTCTGAAGTTAATTCCTATAGGATTGGAATAGCCTTAATCAGCAACTTTTTTTAGTTTTTTATTTCCTCCTACACCCTCTTTTCTCCTATCTATTTTTTTACTACCTTTGCTTACAGTAAAGGCTTTGACTCAATGGTTGTTATTGAGAATATTCTTCTATTCAGAGCCTGGTACTTCTCACCAAAAAGAAAGCACAAACCACAGCTTTCAAGATCTCAATTTTAAAATTTTAACAAGTTTTTTAACATTGTAATTTTACTACAAACACAGCATTCATGCGGTATCAGTAGTCATTTGTTCGGAAGGTGTTCGGAAAACACCCCGTTTTTCCTAACCTTTTGCGAACAACTCCCGAACAACGCTCAAACAACCTTCCCGAAAGCCTTGATATCACTGGCTTTATCGCATGCTTAGACACTCTAAAAAACGCACAAATGTTAATATTTTTAACACCTGTGATTTGTCCTGTTTTTAGATTTTAGATCGCTTTTAATATTCTCATATTTAGAACTTACACAAGCATTATTCTGCTCTAATGCAATTAAAATAGACATACTTCATCTAACATTAAATTTCTCTAATCCTAAAAAATGGCTTGATTTATGATTTAGTTTTGCAATAAAATCAGAGCTATGAACATACTTTTAATAGAAGACGAAGTAAGTGTATCTAACTTCATTAGAAAAGGTCTAGAAGAGAGCCAACATCAGGTGGCTTTTGCCTACGATGGGATGATAGGATTACAACTAGCGATGGAACAAGAGTTTGATTTGATTATTCTAGATGTGATTCTTCCATATATGAACGGATTTGAAATCTGCCAACAAATAAAAAAATACAAAGGAGATATTCCTATCCTTATGCTGACAGCATTATCTACGCTAAATGATAAGGTCAAAGGATTTAATATGGGAGCAGATGACTACCTAACGAAACCTTTTCACTTCGAAGAATTATTGCTGAGAATAAAGGCATTGACCCGTCGCAATACAATGTCTATGCCTACGCTAGAGTATAAAGCTGCAGACCTAATTATGAATACATATAAAAAAACGGTGACGAGGGCAGATAAAGAAGTCATCTTAACTCAAAAAGAATATACCTTACTAGAGTATTTCTTAGTGAATAAGAATAGAGTGCTAACGAGAACGCAGATAGCTGAGGCTGTCTGGGGTATCGGCTTCGATAGAGGGACTAACCTTATAGATGTATATGTGAACTATGTCAGACGAAAAATAGATAAAGGATATGATACTCAACTGATACATACAGTTATCGGTATGGGGTATATACTGAAGGATGAATAGGCTTTTGGTTTACAGTTTTCGGTTAACGGTTCACAGTAGTGCTCTACGAGCATAATGTACTTAGATGATGTATTAACCTAATGATTGATACAATAGCCTAAACGGTTTCACAACATCACGACATCACAAAAAAACAGCATAATGAAAATACGCAATAGACTTTCACTACAGTTCTCTGGTTTGTTTGCGATACTCTTATTAGGAGTGCTAATTGCAGTCTATTTTGTAGTATCTAACCATTGGCAAAACACCTTCTTTAAACAATTAGAAGATCGCGCCTTCACAGTAGGGCATAACTACTTAGCAGAGGACAACTTCACCAAGGCAGAGTTCGATGAAGTCTTGCGCAAATATCCTCGCACCTTACCTCAAGAAAAAATAAGAATCTATGACATTAACTTAGACCCAACATTCATAGAAGAAGGCGATCTTAAATGGAATAAAAAGACACTAGAAGAGGTTATTGCCAAAAAGAAAATATACTTTAAACTAGATCAGGAGTACGTGGTTGGCATCTTTTACAGAGATAACTCTGGTGATTTTATCGTGATGGCCAAGGCTGCTAACGAAAAAGGAGTAGCAGCATTACAACAGTTAAGAACAGTGATGCTCATTAGCTTAGTGATCGCCTTACTTATAACTTTTTTTCTCTCGCGTTTATTTGCTGGTTATTTTCTAATCCCGATTACTAGAATTAATAAATACTTCGCGAAGAAGAATATAAATACTTTATTTCAGCCCATCCCTACACAGGATATGTCTAAAGACGAGATACGCACGTTAAGCGAGACTATTAATGATCTCTTTAATCGAGTACAAGAATCCTTTGACAACCAACAGGCATTCGTGTCTCATGCGTCACATGAGCTAAAAACACCTATCGCCTCTCTCATGGGCAATGCTGAGATAGCGCTACGTCAGAGCAGAACAGAACAGGAGTACGTAAAGGTACTGCAAGGAGTGGTAAACGATGCGATACACATAGATCAGATGATCAATAATCTACTTGCATTATCACAACTAGACAGTTCTGTGTATCCGTTACATAAACATGCTTTTGAAGAATTCTGGTGGACGATGATAGACCACCTTATAGCCGCTCAGAAAGACTTAAACCTAAACCTGACCATAAACACGGAAGAAGACTTACACGAGCTTTTCTTTAATGGCAATGGCAACTTATTAGAACTAGCGCTTTCTAATATTATACTGAATGCAAACAAGTTTTCTCACAATGAACCTATAGAAGTAACACTGGATACTGACACTCACAATATCATTATTATTGTAGAAGATAAAGGTATCGGGATAAAAAAAGAGGATCTCGATAAACTATTTCTTCCTTTTTACCGTTCTAGTAATGCATTTGGGATAAAAGGAACTGGGCTAGGCCTATCATTAGCTTCTAAAATCGTACAATTGCATAAAGGTACCTTAACAATAGAGTCAGAACTAACGGTAGGCACTAAAGTAACTTTAATGATTCCAAAAATAAATCAATCATAGTCATCTCAATCATTATCTAAATTATAATTCAACCTAACAGCGAGTATAAGATTTTATACTCGTTGTTTATTTTGTAATGTTGTGAAGTTGTTTGTTGAAGAAGCTTGTTAGATTCTCTAAGATTCCTTAACCCTTAAACATCAAATGAAAAATGTTAACTGTTAGCCGTAAACCGTTACCCCTAATCTCACATTAAAATTTTCTAATCTCCTTTTAATCCTCTATTCATATCTCTTTAAGACTGTCCTAATTATCGTGAAATAAGTTTGCCTTGTTAAAAAGAAAGTAAAAAAATAGACAAGAATTTATTTTATGCATATCACTAAAAGATCATTGTTATCCCTAGCGTTATTACTGTCAGCGACAGTGATTAGCTATGCACAGGACAAAAAAGCACCTATCGTGGTGAGAGATGCGGAAACGCTAATTCCGCTACCTGGCGTGACTATCGAAGACATTACAAATGACAAAGTAGATATTACTTTAGACAATGGACAGTTCGAATTAGATAATACAGACTTAAAAGAGATAAAACTACGCCTAACTTATATCGGATATTCAGATAAAGAAATCACGATAAAGGAGGGTGATTATCCTTCATTTATAGACTTAGATGTAGAGGACAATTTATTAGAAGGCATAGTCGTAACGGGATATACTAAACAATCTCGTTCCAAAACAACAGGAGCTGTCAATAAAATAGAAGCTCAAGCGATCAATAAATCTCAAGTGAGTTCAATGGATCAAGCCTTACAAGGACAAGTACCTGGACTATATGTAGCTTCTCCTTCTGGGCAGCCAGGAACTCCTGGTAGGGTAACTATACGTGGTATTGGCTCTCTTCAGGATGAGAACACGAATCCTCTTTATGTATTAAATGGAATGCCTATCTCTCCTGCTACATTCTCGGCTCTTAACCCCGAAGACTTTGAAGATATCACTGTTCTAAAAGATGCAGCAGCTACTGCTCAGTACGGTTCTAGAGGGGCTAATGGGGTAATCGTAATCACTTCTAAGAAAGGAGCTCATGACTCTGATGGATTAAGGGTAACTTATCAAACTCAATACGGGTATTCTGAAGCCAATAATAGCAAATGGGATATGATGAATACGAACCAACGTCTTCAATTCGAAGAAATGCTTCAAGACCAAGACCTACCTGGATGGGCATATTCTAGAAACAACCCTTATAAAACAGTAAATGGTGTACAGGTAGCTAAGACAGATGTTGATTATATAGAAGGTGATAGACGATTAGCAGAGATTAGACAAACTAATATTGATTGGAAAAAGAAGCTAATGAGAAGAGGGATTAATCAATCTCATAACTTAAGCTTCCAAGGAGGCGATGACAAGACTCAACACTATACTTCATTAAACTACTTCAAACAAGATGGTGTATTATACAACTCTGGTATAGAGAAGTTCAATGTGAATAGTAACATCCATCATAAGTCTGGTAGATTAAGTACTAACTTCTTTATCAACTTAGCAAATATTAATAGTCAAACTTCGGAGTCCGACTTTGATGTAAGCGAGACAAACCCAGTGGCATCTATGTACTTCGCCTTACCTTATGAAAATCCGTATGACGAAAATGGAAAGCTTACTCCCGGTACAAATAGATTTGGTACAAATGCTTTAGCAATGTATAATGATGTTAGCCGAAGAGAAAAACAGCAGAAAGGTGTATTAGCAGGTAACTTTGCTTTTGATATCACAGATGACTTTAAACTGACTAGTACAATAGGAGTTGATTATACCAAACTAAGTAATACACATATCATCAAACCTGACACCTACTTCGGAGACCTAGTAGAAGAAGGAGGTAAAGGAATGTATAGTCAAGGGGATCAGACTAACATCGGGCTAATGGCTAACTTCGGAGCTAACTATAAGTACAGATGGGATGCTCACGAGATAGAAGCGATAGCCTTAATGGAGATGAATAGACAGAAGTATAACTATCACGGCTTTACAGGATATGGATTAATAGATGGGCTAGACCATACTGCAGGTGGTATCACACCAGGTACACCTGAGAATGACTTTATCCCTAAAATAGAAGGTAGAGCTTCTGAGAACTTATTGCTTTCTCAAGTCGCTTTAGTGAGATATTCATACGAGAATAGATTTACGTTGTCTACTAGTTTAAGAAGAGATGGTTCATCACGTGTACCTCGTAATAACAGATATAAGTACTTCTATGCTGTAGGAGGTAGTTGGAATATAAAGACAGAAGACTTTATGCAAAATATAGATGTTATTTCTATGGCACGTTTAAGAGCTAGCTATGGATTAACAGGTAATGCTAATGGCTTCGCTAGTGACTTCGGGTACCGCCGTCTGTATGGGCCTGGTCAATACAACGGAGGTACTGCACTAAACCCTATAACACCAGGAAACAATCAGTACAACTGGGAGATGAATAAAATCCTTGACTTAGGGTTAGAGTTCGGTTTATTTGACAATAGATTAATTGGAGAAATAGACTTCTATAACCGTATTACGAGTGATCTATTCTTAGATAGATCTCTTTCTAATACATCAGGGTTTGAATCCATAGCTGATAATATGGGTAAAATTCGCAACCGCGGTATTGAGTTAAAACTTTCTGGAGATGTAGTAAAAAGTGGAGACTTCACCTTTAATTTAGGAGTAAACTTTGCTTATAACAAGAATAAGATCCTAAGTCTAGGAGATGAGGATGAGATCATCACAGAAGACTACTCTATCCATCAAGTCGGCAAGCAAATAGGACATTTCTATATGGTGAAATGGGCTGGCGTAGACCAGCAGACAGGTGCTCCACTCTATTATGACAAAGAAGGTAATATCACAACTACTTATGATCCCGATAATGCTGTATTAGTAAAAGGAGGGTTTGACCCTGCTATCAAAGGAGGGTTTACAACGAACTTTAAATACAAAAACTTAGAAATAAGTGCTTTATTCTCTTTTATTAAAGGAATGTATAGACTTAACACTGGAGAGTTTTACAGAACATCCGCAGACCAAACTTACCGTATCTATAACCAGTCTACAAGTATGTTAGATATGTGGCAAAAACCTGGTGATATCAGCGATAATCCTAGTGCAAAATATGCTCGTTATATGACTGATAGAGAGCTACAAAAAGCAGATTACTTAAAACTTAGAAACTTAAGTATAAACTATAGATTTAAAGACTTTGGTAAGTGGAATAAAATAGTGAAAGAGGTCAATATATTCGCTCAAGGGCAAAACCTATTGACTTGGACAAACTTCAAAGGACAAGATCCTGAAGATGACAACAACTGGTACCAATATGAATACCCACTACCTCGTACCATCACAGCAGGTGTAAAAGTAATTTTTTAAAGCAATGAAAATGAAAACAATCTTATATAAAATCAGTGCAATACTATGCTTATCACTAGGAGCTATTAGTTTCCAGAGTTGTGATAGTATGCTAGATATAGACCCTAAAGATGCTGTAAATGAAGAACACATTTACAGTTCGGTTAAGCAATTTGAGTTTGGAGTACTAGGAGCTTATACAGAGCTAAACTTAGAATACAATACCTTAATCGGTTCGATCATGGCAGATGATTGTCAACTGGCCCCTGGTAACGCAGGAGTAAACTCTTATGCTGTAAACCTTAACCGATGGACTTTTAGCGCAGATGACGATCTTCTACAACAGATATGGATAGATTACTATCACAGCGTGTACAAGATTAACACGCTACTAGAAAACATCCATAAAGTACCTACTCATAATGAGAGTGAAGTAGAAAAACTAAAGCAACTAAAGAGTGAACTACACGGATTAAGAGCTTTAATACACTTCGAACTACACCGTATGTTTGGACAGTCTGAATACTTAGGAATGAATGCTTATACGATCCCTTATAAAACAAGCTCTGATGTATATGAGAAACCGGGTAAACAAATCATACAAGACTTCTATAAACAACTAGAAAATGATTTGGTAGAAGCAGAACAGCATATTGATAAAAATACAACGATCCGTTTAAGTCAAGATGCAATTTTAGCATTAACTGCACGCGTAGCATTATACACACATGACTATACTAAGGCAGAAAGATATAGTACTATGCTAATTAATAAATATCCATTAGCAACTCCAAAAGAGTTTAAAGGAATATGGGAAGACACTTCTAATGTTGAAGTAATTTTTAAACTGAAACGCAACAATGATGACAACATTAGACCTAACGTATTCTGGTATGACTTTAGCAATGGTAAGACATTGTACTATGCTTCACAGAAACTAAGAGATCAATTTGACTCAGTAAATGACAGAAGATATGAACACTTCTTCGGTATAGAAGATGATGCTGTAATCAGTAAATATGATGGTAGTGCATTCAACGATCGTATTAATGATTACAAAGTATTTCGCATCAGTGAAATGTACCTTATACGCGCAGAAGCATATCTAAAGCTAGGTAACAATGCCAATTCTACTAATGATCTTAATACACTTAGAGATAATAGAATTAAAGATAATACTCACTTTACTACTGTGACACTACAGGATGTATTACAAGAACGATTCTTAGAACTATCTTTTGAAGGGCATCGCTATTTTGATTTAAAGAGATTAGGCATGCCATTAGAGAGAGATTCTCGTGATTTAGCATTGGATACTGATAGTACAGTAATTAATGCTTTTGATGAATATTATCAATTACCTATTCCTCAAAAAGAAGTACAAGCTAATCCGGCGTTAAAATATTAAGGCTAAAAAAAGCTATTCTTAAACAGAATAGCCTTTTTCATTTACAATAAACCTTGACTTGTACTCTAAAGTACAAATCAACAATAGCAGGCCCCCACCTGCTATTGTTTTCGAAACAAACTAACCGTTGTATCAGTACATTTTGACTTAATAATAACTTATCATATACAGTTACAACTTCTACATTAATTCCCCCAAACTAATGTACTTTTATATCTTCGTCTTGGTGTTGCTCTAAAGCAAAACGCAATTCTTCTATAACTTCTTCTCTAAGTTGTTCTGGTGAAACTATTTTCACATATCTACCAAATTTCATAATCTGCTGCTTCAACTCAAAATTAGGTTTTACTAATAAAGTTGCCAAAACCCGTTCTCCACATTGGCTTTCTGTAATGACTTGAGAAGAATGAAGAGGACAAGAATTTAAAACAGCTCTTTGACTCTTATCAAATGAAAGAACTACTTCGCGAATATCTTGATTGGTAAAGTTTAAGCCTATAATCTCACTAAACTTAGTTCTAGCTGACTCTGAACATCCTTTAAAGCGTTCATTCTCTAACACCACATCAGATATAGTATCTAGAAAATAAGTACGGTAGTTATTATCTTCTAAAGCAACAACATACCAGGTATCTTCAAATTCTTTAAATAATATTGGTGCTATTTTTACTCGATGTGGTTCACCATCTGACTGATTAGTATAAGTAATAGATATTTTTTGATTTTTAGTCATTGCTGTATAGATCATTCTAATCGTATCTATCGGCAATACTCCTTTTTTAGACGCAGGATCTATATAGGTAGAAGCTGATGCTCTAGCCCCATTACTTGAATTAAGTATATCTGTAGTTACTAAATCTTTTAAATGTAATAATACTTGATTAGCCCTTGCTAAATACTTCGGAGAGATATAATACCCTTTTTTAGCATTATCTAGTGACACCTCTACCCCGAACTCTGTAGACAAGTCACTAAGTGCGCGATACAGTGTACGTTCACTGATATCAATATCATAACTTGCTAAATACTCTAAAAGCTTTTCCCGCGAAGGGTAATGATTTTGATTCAGGTAATTTAATACCAAAAAATAATAGCGTAATTTCTTCATTTTAACCCCAATTAAAATTAAGTGATAGTTGTGTTTTTTATAAGTAACTAAATTAGTTTTTTTCTAAATAAAAAACTATCTAATTGGGATACAAAAGTAGTCCTATATATTAGAAGGCATTAAAAAATTGGGTGAAAGTGTGCTTTTTCTTAGTTAAGCACTAATAAGCCTACTCAGATAGAATTGAATTATTTATTAATTAGGAGTTAATTCATCTATATGTTACTATGAATATAAAGCAATTAACAGTAGTTGTAGCTGAATTAATTGATCGTTTATTTAAGAAAATAGTACCTATTTCTAAAAAAGAAATTGCAAGAGGATTCCTTAACTATGATATAAAAAACAAATCCCTAGTCTATATAAGCCTATTCATTTTCTCTTCTATATTAAAAAGGAAAGCAAGTTATTTACTGAGTAAATAAACTGCCTATCTCAATAAAAACAATAAAAAAAGGAGTCATTTGCTTAAAGACTCCTTTTTAATTATCACTTAGATACTATCTCACTAGGTAAATACCATCTTCTTTTATATCTATCTTCTTCTCTTTGTATAGTGTTCCAATTGCCTTTTTAAAGGTCTTTTTACTCATATTCAGAACAGTTTTAATATCTTCTGGATGGCTATTATCATTTAACCCTAAGAAACCTCTATTATGTTCTAGCTCTCTAATAATAATACCTGCACTATCTAACACAGCGCCAAAACCTATTTTAGTTCTACTAACATCTATTTTTCCATCAGGACGAATTGATTTAATATAACCTATAATTCGGTCACCAGTATGTAATTCTTCAAACACTTCATTCTTATACATAAGACCTGCGTGTTTTTCATTAATAATTACATTAATACCTAATTCTGTTATATGGGATACTACTAATTCTACTTCTTCTCCTTCTTCTACAGTAATATCTTTATTATCGACAAACTGTTTTAATTTACTAGAACCTACTAATCGTTTACTTTGATCATCAAGATACATATAGATTAAATATCTATTTCCTTCTTTCATAGGACGTGCTTGTTCTCTAAACGGAACGAATAAGTCCTTTTCTAACCCCATATCCATAAAGGCTCCATATTCATTAATGTAGCTTACTTTTAATAAAGCAAACTCATTTACATATATTTTAGGTTCTAAAGTAGTTGCTACTGGTCTTTCTTCTTGATCTAAGTAAACAAAGACAATCATCTCATCACCCACTTTAATATTTTCAGGTTCGTATTTACTAGGTAAAAGAATATCTGTTTCGCCATCTGTTAAATAAAGCCCAATACCCGCTAAACGAGCTACCTTTAATTTATTATCATCTCCTATTTTTATCATATTCTTATATATCTTTTATATTGTGAACTAACGTTCACTTTTACTTTAATTCTAAATCAAAAATGTCCTTCAACACCTCTACTTCAGGGTTAATTTCTATAAAATGTTGGTACTTATCTTTTGAGTCTAACACTCTCTTAACGAGCTTAATCTCTTCGTTTACAGTAATATTTAATTCAATAGCAAAGTTCTGTAATTTTTTTCGAAGGTAATTAACTAAATCATACTTATTCTCTTCAAAACTCAATTTAGAACCCTCATTTGGCAATTCTAATTCAATACGGGCTTCAAACAAAGTTGGTTGAGCCATTCGCATTAAAGAAGCCATTAGCATTAATCCTGATCTAGTCAAACGATCTATATAATAATTCCATTCTCCCATTAACTGATCATAAGTAAAAGCCTGTTTAGGTAAGTCATCAGGATTAATTACAACTTTCTCTAAAGACGAAGCTAATTCTTTTCTATTTCGAATACTAGTCAATGATAAGGCAGAAGCCCTTCTAGGTTGTTCTGCTATAGGATTAGTATTACTTTCTATAGAGAGTGACTGATTATTTAATAACTCACTTTCCTGAGGTTGTATTAACTGGTTTGACTCAACAGCTTGAACTCCTTGAGGAACAACAATATTATTATATTGATTATTTATACTTTGAGTATAACCACCTTGCTCTACTGCAGGTGTATTATTATACCCTTGTATGTTTTGATCTGATTGGTGAATACTATTTACCTCTTGTACAGATGTATTTTTACTTACACTTGCCAAGGCATTTAATTCCTCTAAATTACTAGTTAATTGTCTATTATGAAGTAATTCTTTAAGCGCTAAAGCTGGTATTATAAATTGTTTATCTTTTTTTTTTCGCCTTCAAAAGATAAAGACGCCAACTGCATTAAACACAATTCTACTAATAATCTCTGGTTTTGACTTGATTTATATTTCAAATCACAATCATTAGCTAGCTCTATTGCTTGTAACAAGAAGGACATAGACGTTTGTTGCGATTGATTATAAAACAATTGTTTGCCATGATCTCCAATCTCTAATAGATTGATTGTTTCAGGTGTTTTACAAACCATTAAATCTCTAAAGTGAGAAGCCAATCCTGAAACAAAATGATGTCCATCGAATCCTTTCGATAAGATATCATTATACGCTAGTAATAATGCAGGAATATTATTCTGTAACACAAAATCAGTAATACGAATATAATACTCAAAGTCTAATACATTAAGGTTTTCAGCAACAGCTTGTCTTGTTAAGTTTCTACCACAATAAGAAACGACTCTATCAAATATAGATAATGCATCACGCATAGCACCATCAGCTTTCTGAGCAATAATACGCAAAGCATCATCCTCAAAGTTGATTCCTTGACTTCTAGCTACCAATGCTAAATGATTAGCTGCATCAGCAATAGTAATACGTTTAAAATCAAATATCTGACATCTCGATAAGATAGTTGGTATAATCTTGTGTTTCTCAGTAGTTGCTAATATAAAAATAGCATGACGAGGCGGTTCTTCTAATGTTTTCAAGAAAGCATTAAACGCTGCGGAAGACAGCATGTGCACCTCATCTATAATATACACCTTATACTTTCCAGTCTGCGGTGGTATACGCACTTGATCAATAAGACTTCTAATATCATCCACTGAGTTATTAGACGCAGCATCTAATTCAAATACATTAAATGCAAAGTCCTCATTCGGATCATCATATCCCTCTTGGTTTATCTTTCTTGCTAAGATACGAGCACAAGTTGTTTTACCTACTCCTCTAGGCCCTGTAAATAACAAAGCTTGTGCTAAGTGATTACTTTCAATAGCATTAACTAGAGTACTTGTAATAGCCTGTTGGCCTACTACATCTCTAAATGTTTGTGGTCTATATTTTCGGGCAGATACGATAAATTGTTCCATAGGTCTCTTATTATCGCAAAGGTAGTTTATTTTTTAGAATACAGAAATTATTCTCTTAACTCAGCAGGGAAAAACTCATCTTTACCTATCTTATTTGACCACTGTTTTCTCAGTTCATTTAAATGAATAGGTCTATGAGGCTCTCTGCTTTCTAACTCAAAAGTATAAAACAAATACTGTAATTGTACTTCTATGTAAAAGTCATCCAAATAAAGTTCTGGATGATACTCCGACTTCAGTTCCAAACTGAATGTTCGAGCTGCAGTATTAGACCAAAAAGCCTTCCATCCACTTTTAAACTCCTTAATCAATTTATATACAGTCTGTCCTGTCTGACGATCAATAAGCTTAATCAGTACTTTTCCATCATTACGAGACAGCTTCTTTAATCTCGCCGTAAACTGCTCTTCTAAATATTTCTGAGAACGTTTTATATACTTACGCTTATCACTATTACTAGTCATCTTAGCTAGGTTTGCATTCAGAATCACTAGATTCTCTGCTGTAGCTTTTGCATATGGATATACCCTACGCAATCTATTTCGTAGAATAATCATATCACGTCGATACTTCTCATCTTTAATATCTACACCAATATAAATTTCAGGAATAGTATATTCCTGTATAGTATCTCCTTCTATAATGATTTCATGCGGTATCTCTGGTACTTCAACTAGCTTTTTATCTTGTGCAATAAGATATTGCACAAAAAACACAAAACTAATTACTAAAAGCTTTTTCATAACCTAAATTATACTCCAAAATTATCTCTTTTTGTTGAGTAATAATAATAGTATTAGGTAAATTAGCAAAAAAATAAAATCATGAGTACAAAGACAATTCTAGATGACAATTCACTAGCTTTTTTAGAAACATATTTAAATAACCCATCTCCGACTGGACATGAGTCTAATAACCAAAAGACTTGGATGGAATATCTAAAACCTTATGTAGACACTTTTATCACAGATACTTATGGTACTGCTGTTGGAATAATTAATCCTGATGCCCCATATAAGGTAGTAATAGAAGGACATGCTGACGAAATCTCTTGGTACGTTAAATATATAACTGAAGAAGGCTTTATTCATGTAGTAAGAAATGGTGGTAGTGATCACATGATTGCTCCTTCTAAACGTGTACACATCCATACTAAAAAAGGAATTGTAGAAGGTGTATTTGGATGGCCTGCTATCCACATCAGAAATAGAGCTGGAAAAGAAGAATCTCCAAAAATAGAAACAAACTTTATCGACCTAGGATGTGACTCTAAGGCTGAAGTAGAAGCATTAGGAGTACAGGTAGGTTGTGTGATTACATACCCTGATACTTTCACTATCTTAAACAATAATCGTTTCGTATGTCGTGCTATTGATAACAGAATGGGAGGTTTTATGATTGCACAAGTAGCGCGTCTTTTAAAAGAAAATAACAAAACACTTCCTTTTGGACTTTATATCGTAAACGCTGTCCAAGAAGAAGTAGGTTTAAGAGGAGCAGAAATGATCACACAAACGATTAAACCTAATGTAGCTATCGTAACAGATGTTTGTCATGATTCTAATACACCGATGGTAGACAAAAATATCGAAGGCGATAATAAGATTGGTAGAGGTCCTGTAGTAGGATATGCTCCTGCTATCCAAAACAACTTAAGAGAGCTAATCGAAGAAACAGCTGAGCATAACAATATTCCTTTCCAACGCAATGCCATGAGCAGAGTGACAGGTACAGATACAGATGCTTTTGCTTATAGCAATGGAGGTGTTGCTTCAGCACTTATCTCTCTTCCTCTAAGATACATGCACACTACAGTAGAGATGGTTCACAGAGATGATGTTGAAAACACAATCAAATTAATCTACGAAACACTACTTAAAATAGAGAATAACGAAACTTTTTCGTACTTTAAATAATATAGTAAGGCAGCGAATGGCTGCCTTATTTTTTATGAATTATCTACCAATTTTATACAAACAAATCAAAGGAATATGATTAAATCCTCTATCTTTGGATAAAAATACATTTAGATAATGTCCAATTACAATCGCAACAAAAATACAGTTACAAAACTAAATACAAATTTGACTCTTGCACAAATTATTGAGCAAGCAGGTACTAATCCAGAATATAGAATCGTATTTTACAATCGTTTCTTAAAAGATGATATTTATGTACTAGTTGAAAAAGGAGCTTTAGAAGGTAAGACTGATGGTAGTATAGATCCAACACCACCTATTATTGCTTTTGAAAACAACTGTATTCCTGTATTCACACATCCAGATAGAATATATGATGGTAGTGCAATACATCAAGAAATGGATTATATGAAGGTAAGAGGTAATGACTTTTTAGAAATGACCTTAGGAGCCACTATCATTGTCAATCCTTTTTCTAAAGTATACAAAGAATTAGTCGTAGAAGAAATAGCAGAAATGCTGAACGGCAGTATATTCAACACCTTAAGTAGCCCTGTACTAAAAGCTCAGATGAATGTAAAAATAGGAGCACCAGAGACAGAGCCTACTGTATTATTAGAAGAATTAAAAACTGCCTTTTCTGAGCACGAACTTATTAACGCAGCTTATATCGGTTGGACATTTAATGAGATCTTAGACAAGAATGCTCATTATGTATTCGCAATAGAGTGTGCTAAAGAATTAACTGATTTTAAAGAAGTAGCAGATTTAATATCTAACTTCTGCAAACCTCACTTAACGAAAGAAGAATATATAGATATCATCAAGTTAGAAAAGAATGGAAACTTTAGCGATTATTTCTATAATCACGCTACTCCTTTCTATACAAAATAACAAACAATGGCAAAGGAAGCTAAATTCACTCCTATCGACTTAGAATCCTGGAATAGAACTCCTTACTATGAATATTACCGAAATATTCTGAAAACAAAATATACGGTAAGTATTAAAATAGACATTACAGAAGTATTCAGTCTATACAAAAGTAAAGGATTCAAGTTCTTCCCTACCTTCTTATATATCATCATGAAAGCGCTTAACAATAGTGAGGAGCTTCGTACTTGTATACATGAAGGGCAATTAGGTACATGGAATTTTTTAGCTCCTCAATACACACTCTTCCACGAAGATGACAAAACATTTTCTGATTTATGGAGTGAACACACTGATGACTTTAAAACTTTTCACCACAATATCATAACTGATATTGAGAAGTACAAGGATGTTAAAGGAATAAAGATAAAAGAAGGTCTACCTGCTAATTTTGTTCCCATCTCTTGCGTACCTTGGATTAGCTTTGAGAGCATTAGTCAAGATACTTCTCATGACTCTGATTTTTTAAAGCCAATTATTCGTTTTGGCAAATATTATCAAGAGCATGATAAGGTTTTAATACCATTATCTATTTATGTCAATCATGCTATAGCAGACGGATATCACACTTCCATGTTCTTACAAGACATACAAGATATCGCAAACGATGCTAAAAACTGGATATTATAAGGATTATCTCTACAAGAGGTAATCCTTTTTTTATTTCCTTTCTATTTAAATCAGCCTCATTATCAACCAACTACCCTATCAATCAATCCATAGCCTCTGTTAATTTATCCTTCTTAGGCAAATAAACCCCTTGTCGCATATATAATTAGTGTACTTTTGCCGATTCTAAAATTTTTAATATATGCCACAACAACATAAGAATAGTTTTTTCTTTTTAGTATATCTAGTAGGGTTAAGTATCATAGGCTTTCTAGCAACAGATATGTACTTACCAGCATTTGACAAGATGCGTATTGATCTTGACACCACCAAAAGTAATATTAGTGCCACATTGAGTTTGTTCCTTGCTGGCTATGCTATTGCACAATTAATGTGGGGACCAATATCTGACAAAGTTGGTAAACCAAAAACAATCATCATAGGCCTTAGTATATTCACGATTTCCTCTCTAGCTATTTTCTTTACAGATAGCGTAATTGCCTTTATCATACTAAGATTAATACAAGCTATCGGAGTATGTGCTGCTGCTGTTAGCTGGCAAGCGCTAGTCATAGAGAAATATCCTTCTAGCGAGACAAATAAAGTATTTGCATCTATTATGCCTTTAGTAGCCTTATCACCAGCTCTAGCCCCTTTATTAGGAGTATACTTATTAGATCGTTTCGGATGGAGATCTATCTTTATCACATTAGCAATTATATCAGTTCTCCTAATCATATATACCTTCACCATAAAAGAAGAAAAGAAAGTAGAAGAAATAGTACAAGTTGAAGCAAAGAGTATTTCTTATTTCGAAATACTTAAGTCAAAGAAATACGTAGGTAATGTACTTATCTATGCATTGTGCTCTGCTGCTTTCTTTGCATGGCTGACAGGATCACCTTTCTTCTTAAAAGAGATGGGATACAACGAAAGCGAAATAGGCTTTAGTTTCGTACCTCAGACTATTGCCTTCTTAGTAGGTGGCTTTGGATACAGAACACTATCTTCTAGGGTAAATGGAGACGTATTAATGCCTTTCTTTATTGCATTATTTGTTATCGCTATTAGTTCACTAACTGCATTAGCAGTGTTTACTACTCCTACGCTAACTACCTTATTAATCCCGTTTTGTTTAATGGCTTTTGTCAATGGTGCATCATACCCTATCGTAGTTTCAGAAGCTTTAAAGTTATATCCTAATAACTCAGGTAAAGCAGCTGCTCTGCAAAACACTATTCAGTTAGGAATGTGTTTTATCGCCAGTTCAATAGTTTCTCTATTTACAGAAGATGCCTTATTCACGACTGTATTAGTTATGACCGGAACTATTCCATTAATATACATAGCCTACCGATTGACAAAAAGTTCAAAATAATAGATATAAAAAAAGGAACCTAAATTAGGTTCCTTTTTTTATATCTTCTATCTACCATTATGCGTTAGATACATCTACAGTAGTTGCTTCTGCAATTTGTTTGTAAGTACCATTCTCTAACTTCTCGCGGATAGCTTCATAAGCTTTTAATGTCTCATCGATATCCTCTTTAGTATGAGTCGCTGTAGGAATCATTCTCAATAAGATAATTCCTTTAGGAATAACTGGATAAACAACGATTGATAAGAAAATATTGTAGTTCTCTCTCAAGTCATTTACCATAACCATTGCTTCAGGAATACTTCCTTCTAAGTACACAGGAGTAACACAAGTATTAGTATCACCGATGTTGAATCCTCTGTCTTTTAATCCATTTTGAAGTAAGTTTACATTCTCCCATAACTTCGCTTTTAACTCAGGATTAGTTCTTAAAAGCTCTAAACGTTTTAATGCTCCTTTAGTGAAAATCATTGGTAATGATTTTGCGAACATTTGAGAACGTAAATTATATTTTAAATAATCAATAATATCTTTATCTGCTGCTACGAAAGCTCCGATAGAAGCCATAGACTTAGCAAAAGTAGAGAAGTACACATCGATACCATCTTGACATCCTTGCTCTTCACCTGCTCCTGCTCCTGTAGCACCTAAAGTACCGAATCCATGAGCATCATCAACTAATAAACGGAAGTTGTATTTCTCTTTAAGAGCTACTATTTCTTTTAATTTACCTTGTTGACCTCTCATACCGAATACTCCCTCAGTGATCACTAAAATACCGCCACCAGTAGTTTCAGCCATTTTAGTTGCTCTCTCTAAGTTCTTTTCGATACTTTCAATATCATTGTGTTTATAAGTAAAACGTTTACCCATATGTAAACGAACACCATCAATAATACAAGCGTGAGAATCTACGTCATATACGATTACATCATTTTTCGTTACTAAAGCATCGATGATAGAAACCATCCCTTGGTAACCAAAGTTTAATAAATAAGCTGCTTCTTTTTGTACGAATGCTGCTAATTCATTTTGTAATTGCTCATGCATTGTAGTATGTCCAGACATCATACGAGCACCCATAGGATAAGCTGCTCCATATTCAGCAGCTGCTTCAGCATCTACTTTTCTAACTTCTGGGTGATTAGATAAACCTAAATAATCATTGATACTCCAGTTAATAACTTCTTTTCCATGAAACATCATACGATTTGACAAAGGTCCCTCTAGCTTAGGAAACACATAATATCCTTCTGCTTGAGACGCCCATTTTCCTAAAGGCCCTTTATTTTTCTGTATTCTGTCAAATAAATCGTTTACCATAATATAACTATGTTTAAAAAAACAATTGCAAAAATAATGATATTTTGTATGCTTTCATAATAAATAGGGAACTATTTGAACCGAAATCCCACTAACTGTGATAGTATTAAATGCTTTTTACATATAATATCTCAATATAAAAACGCGAACAAAATGACCATTTTTTTCACAAATCATCTAATGAAAAGTGTTTTTAAAATAAAAACCTCCCATATTGGGAGGTTTTTACTTCATATTTTTAATATAATGCAGGATATAAATTAGGATTTACCTCATTCATCATTGCGTAAACTTTTTCAAAAACATCTTCTGCTGATGGCTTAGAGAAGTAATCTCCATCTGTACCATAAGCAGGTCTGTGTGCTTTAGAAGTCAATGTCTGAGGATCGCTATCTAAGTGACGGTATCCTTTTTGTTCTTCTAACACTTTTTGAAGGATGTAAGCAGAAGCACCGCCTGGCACATCTTCATCGATAACTAACAAGCGATTTGTTTTAGCAAGACTCTTCACGATATCGTGGTTCAAGTCAAATGGCAATAAAGACTGAGCGTCTATAACCTCAACATCTATTCCTACTTCTAACAACTCTTTTGCAGCTTGCTCTATGATTCTTAGTGTAGAACCATAAGATACGATTGTCATATCTTTTCCTTCTTTGATTGTCTCTACTACACCGATAGGAGTTTTAAACTGTCCTAAGTTATTAGGCATTTTCTCTTTTAATCGGTATCCGTTAAGACACTCTATTAATAAAGCAGGCTCATCACTCTCTAATAAAGTATTATAGAATCCTGCTGCCTTCGTCATATCTCTTGGAACCAATACATGCATCCCTCTGATAGCATTAATAATCATCCCCATAGGTGAACCTGAATGCCAGATACCTTCTAATCTATGACCACGTGTTCTAACAATCAATGGAGCTTTTTGACGACCTACTGTTCTATATTGAAGCGTAGCTAAATCATCACTCATGATTTGAATAGCATATAATAAGTAATCTAAGTACTGAATCTCAGCGATAGGTCTTAGCCCACGCATTGCCATACCGATACCTTGACCTAAGATAGTAGCTTCTCTAATACCTGTATCTGTTACTCTATTTAATCCATGTTTCTCTTGAAGTCCTTCTAATCCTTGGTTTACGTCACCGATATTACCAGAATCCTCTCCGAAGATCATCACATTCTTATGATTTTCTAAAATAGTATCGAAGTTATCTCTTAGTACTACACGAGCATCTACTTCTGTAGCATCCGCATCATAAGTAGGCAATACCTCTTCAATAGCTGTAGCTGTACCTGTCATTAGGTGAGAGCTATATCTAGGTTGGTTCTTAGCGAAGAAATCATCGATATACTGCACTAATGCACCTTTACCTGATTCTTTAATCACCATTCTCAGTACCTTACGAGCTGTAGTGATTACATCTCTTCTGATTGGCTCTTTAATACCAGCTAAATCATTAGCCATTTTCTCTATAAACACTCTATTTGCACTAGATGCAGCTACAGTCCCTAATAAAGCTACTAATTCATTACGCTCAGCGATGATTGGATCTACATAAGCTTTCCAAGCTGCTTTTTTGCCTTCTAGTACTTCTTTTTTAAGTTGTTTATCTAGCTCGTCTAACTCTTCAGCAGTAGCGATATCAGAAGTGATCATCCAGTTTCTCATCTGAACGATACAGTCGTGCTCTACTTCCCAAGCTAAACGCTCTGGACTCTTATATCTCTCATGAGAACCCGATGTAGAGTGTCCTTGAGGTTGAGTTAACTCTTGTACGTGTACTAATACAGGTACGTGTTCTTCTCTAGCTATTTTAGAAGCTTGGTTATAAGTATCTACTAACGCTACATAATCCCATCCTTTTACACGTAGGATTTCATACCCTTTACCGTGTTCATCTCTTTGGAATCCTTTTAATATCTCAGAGATATTCTCTTTTGTAGTTTGATACTTTGCGTGTACAGAGATACCGTATTGGTCATCCCATACATTCATTACCATAGGTACTTGTAATACCCCAGCAGCATTGATTGTCTCGAAGAATAATCCCTCTGAAGTAGAAGCATTACCTATCGTACCCCATGCTACCTCATTACCATTTACAGAGAAGTTTCCTTCTTTATCAGCATCTGCAAACTCTCTATAAAATTTAGAAGCTTGAGCTAATCCTAATAATCTAGGCATTTGCCCAGCTGTAGGTGATATATCTGCACTTGAGTTTTTCTGGTCAACTAATTTTTTCCAATTTCCGTTCTCGTCTAAGCTGTGAGTAGCGAAGTGCCCTCCCATCTGACGACCTCCAGACATAGGATCATTCTCTAAATCAGCATGTCCAAAAAGTCCTGCAAAAAATTGTTCTACTGTCAATTGTCCTATCGCCATCATAAAAGTCTGATCGCGGTAATATCCAGATCTAAAGTCTCCATTCTGAAAAGCCTTTGCCATAGCTAACTGTGGCACCTCTTTTCCATCTCCAAAAATTCCAAACTTCGCTTTTCCTGTAAGCACTTCACGTCTACCAAGTAAACTACATTCTCTACTTAGTTTCGCAATTTTATAATCTTGAATTACTTCTTTCTTAAAATCATCGTAAGAAAGAGCCGTTTTTGTTTCTTTTTGACTCATTGTAAAATACACTAATTTACTTGTTACGAATATAAAATAATATCACTAAAAAAGCTAGCACATACTTCTTCATTATATTGAATTAATACATACATCTTTTGATAATCAATCAAAAAAACAGTAAAAAAATTACACTAAGTAAAAATTAAAGTATTTTTAACAAAACGATATTATGAATTTCGTAATCACATATAAAAAAATATCCCCTCCAAAGAGGGGATATCTATTATTCGATAATTGTTAAAATATCTTCTAGTGCAAAACGTACTTTCTTCATAGGTAATAACCAATCATTTTCATGATCTCTTTCTCCTATCGCTAAAATAGTTACACTTCTCAATCCTTTCTTATCTAAGCCTAATGCCTCATCTAATTGATCATTATAAAATCCCTCCATAGGCGAAGCATCTACTCTTAACTCAGCTGCAGCTGCGATAGCCATACCAAAGGCTATATAAGCCTGACGAGCCGCGTGCTCAGCCTGCTTCTCTTGTGACATTGCTGCAAAGTTAGCTTTAATAGTACCTTTATAATCATTCATAGTACCTAGAGCTAGCTCTCTTGTCTTTTCTACATTGTCAAACACAGCATCAATGCGCTCTTCTGTGTAAGCATCCCAAGCTGCAAAAACCAAAACATGTGAACTATCCACTACCTGACTTTGATTCATGATCACAGGTAATAGCTTCTCTTTTAACTCTTGATTCTTGATTAAGATCATCTCAAAAGGTTGTAATCCAGAAGAAGTAGGTGCCATACGAGCTGCCTCAATGATCTGCATTACTTTTTCGTCTGCTATCTTAACTGAACTATTATATTTCTTAGTAGCATAACGCCACTGTAAACTCTTTAGTAACTCCATAATTTATTAATTATCTCTTAGCCAAAAAAGCTAAAACATTATTCTCTATACGCTCATTAATATTAGAGATATCAGCCTTCACAAATGGTTGTCCGATAATCATCTCGTACAGTTCTATATATCTATCTGACACACTAGTAATATACTCATCTGTCATCTCTGGTATCGCCTGTCCTTCTTTTCCTTGAAAGCCATTGCTAATTAACCATTGTCTAACGAACTCTTTTGACAATTGCTTTTGAGCCTCCCCTTTTGCTTGTCTTTCTTCATACCCTTCAGCATAGAAGTATCGAGAAGAATCTGGCGTATGTATCTCATCGATTAACACAATCTTTCCGTCTTTAGTCTTTCCAAATTCATATTTAGTGTCTACTAAAATCAAACCGCGTTCTGCTGCTATCTCACTCCCTCTCTGATACAGTGCATATGTGTATTGTTCTAACACTAGATAATCTTCTTCTGATACAATCCCTCGTGCTAAGATATCTTCTCTCGAAATATCAACATCATGTGCCCCAACATCTTCTTTAGTAGAAGGTGTGATAATAGGTGAAGACAATTTATCATTCTCTTTTAACCCCTCTGGCAAGGTCACTCCGCATAATACTCTCTTGCCCTCAGCATACTCACGAGCGGCATGCCCTGCTAGATAACCTCTGATCACCATCTCCACCTTAAACGGCTCACATACATGCCCTACCGCTACATTAGGATCTGGTGTAGCTACTAACCAGTTAGGAACGATGTCACTCGTCATCTCCATAAACTTAGTTGCTATCTGATTTAAGATTTGTCCTTTAAAGGGAATTCCTTTAGGCATAATAACGTCAAAAGCGGATAATCTATCTGTAGCTACCATAACTAATAAGTCATCTGCTATATTATAGACTTCTCTTACTTTTCCGTGATAAACTGATTTTTGATTTGGAAACTCAAAACCCGTTTTTGTGATTGTGTTATTCATATTCTTGTTATAGTTGTGTAGTTCTTTTCTATCCTAGTAGGCTATCAAATCTAATAGCGCTGTTTCAAATCTGTCCTTAGGCAGATATTGATCTTCTAAAGCTTTCACAAATGGTATGGCTGTTTCTAAACTGGCTACCCTTCTTACAGGTGCATCTAAGTCTTCAAAACAATTCTCCATAATCATCGCCGACATATCACTTGCAATTCCTCCGAATAAGGAATCTTCCTGCAAAATTATAACTTTATTTGTTTTTTTCACTGATTTAAATACAGTTTCCTCATCTAAAGGTTGTAAAGTTCGTAAATCTATCAAATCAGCCTTAATATCAGGGTGCTTGTCTAGCACTTCCATCGCCCAATGTACTCCTGCTCCAAAGCTCACTACGGTCACATCTGCTCCTTCTCTTAGCACACTCGCCTTTCCAAACGGCAGTGTATAATAATCCTTAGGTACATCCTGATAAATACTTCTGTACAACAGTTTATGCTCAAAGAAGATCACAGGATTAGGGTCATTAATAGCAGTAGCCATTAGCCCTTTTGCATCATACGGAAAGGCAGGGTACACTACCTTAAGGCCTGGTGTTTTTGTAAACCAAGCTTCATTAGTCTGTGAGTGGAATGGGCCTGCCTGTGTACCACCACCACACGGCATACGCACGACTACATCTGCCTTCTCATTCCATCTGTAATGTATCTTTGCCAAGTAGTTCACAATCGGATTAAACCCAGTAGATACAAAATCGCCAAACTGCATCTCCATAATCGCTTTTCCTCCATTGATAGAATACCCCATCGCAGCAGAGATTACAGCACTCTCACAGATAGGTGTATTGCGAATACGCCCTTTGCCAAACTGCTCTACGAAACCATCTGTTACTTTAAATGCACCTCCGTATTCTGCAATATCTTGCCCCATGATGATTAAGTTATCATGGCGTTCAAAAGATTGTTTTAACCCATCTGATATCGCATCTATCAGTCGAATATTAGCTACTTCTGCTGTTGGTTGTATCTCTTCGTACTGATAAGGAGCGTACATATCATTTAGCTCTGTAGCCAAATCTGCTACTATAGCAGGCTCTTCTTGTGTAGCCTTCCAGTCCTTATCTATCTCTTGTTTAAACTCTTCTCTAATCTCTTCGTCTAAAGTATCTGTCAGTACGCCTATTTCTTTTAGATAAGCTCTGTAATTTTCCACAGGATCTTTTAGTTGCCACATATCCATCAATTCTTGAGGCACATACTTTGTACCACTAGCTTCTTCGTGCCCACGCATTCTAAAGGTCAAAAACTCTATCAATACAGGACGAGGATTCTCACGCATAGATTGTGCCAGTGCACTGATCTGTTGGTATACTTCTAAGATATTATTTCCATCTATGATATGACTTTCCATCCCATATCCTATCGCACGATCTGCTAGATGCTCACATCTATACTGCTCATTCGTAGGAGTCGACAGTCCATAACCATTATTCTCGATTACAAAAAGAACAGGTAGATCCCACACAGAAGCAATATTCAGAGCCTCGTGGAAGTCTCCTTCAGAAGTAGCTCCCTCACCTGTAAATACTGCTGTTATCTTATTCTCATTTCTCAAGGTATGCGCTAGAGCAATACCATCTGCTACCCCTAACTGTGGCCCTAGATGAGAAATCATTCCCACGATATGATATTCTTGCGTACCGAAGTGAAAAGAACGCTCACGTCCTTTCGTAAACCCATTTGCCTTTCCTTGCCATTGAGAGAACAAGCGGTGTAGAGGAATATCTCTAGAAGTAAACACCCCTAAGTTTCGGTGCATAGGCAGGATGTATTCGTCCTGCTCTAGACTAGCAGTCACTCCTACACTGATAGCCTCTTGCCCTATTCCGGAGAACCATTTAGATACTTTGCCCTGTCTGATCAGGATAAGCATCTTTTCCTCTACCATTCTAGGTTTGAGTAATTTTTTATAAAGTCCAAGTAACTCTTGGTCTGTTAAGTTTTTTCGGTCGTAATGTAATTGTTTCATAATTGGTTTAATAGACTCTAAAAATAAACATTTGCCTCTACTAAACAAATTAATTCTAAACAAGTATTAGTTTAATTCACTACTAGGAGTGTATCTATAACTATCATTTAATTCATTATAGGGTATACTATATTTTACCCCATGAACATATAATTTTTGATCAACTAATTCACCTTTTTTATTATAGAGGAGATACATACCTTCTAGCTCACCATCACTATATGACATTTCTGCTCTCTTTTGTCCGCATGTAATCAACGAAAACAAGAAAACAAAAACAATACTTAAGTTTTTAATCATTTGTCATCTATTCTATTTTAAACCTAGTATTATTTTGTTCTATCAAACCTAAATCTTTTTAATACTATATTTATTTCAACATTTATAAAGTTCTAATAATACAGATCACCACCCAAAGCATTTAATCCATATATTTTTTCAAATTCCTCTTTTGTAATTTCTATCTGTTTATCTTGGTTATACTTAAAATAATATGGTATTGTGTCCCCTTCTATCTCTCCATCTTCATTTGGATAACCACCATTATACCAACTATAAACAACTTTAATCTTACCATTTATAACTTGAAAAATATCACTAGACCCTCTAGGACCTTCTGTTGTTTCATAAATCAGATTTTTTCTAAAATTAGTACCCGAAGCCTCACTATAAATCTCATTATCAAATTCTTGATTAAACACGTAATCATCTTCCTTACTATCATAAAGTAAGTACTGATACTTATTCGGAGGATAAGAAGCATAAAATTCAAAAGCACAAATATCTAAATAACCATCAAAATTATAATCTTGAAGAGTTATAGGAAAATCAGGTTCTTCTCCTCCATCAATACGAGAACTTGATGTAATACTTTTAAACTTCACTTTCCCATTCTTATCTATCTCTGCTAATCGCATAACCGTATATGTATCATCACTACCTCCTTCTAACACCATATAAGCTTTGTACTTGTTCCAAGGATACCCCTTTCCTTTTGGATTAGCCATACTAAAAGGCATTACAGCCCCTGTAGTTATATTGGACCATTCTCCTTTTATAGTACCTTTCTCATAATCAAAAACTCCTTTAAATGTATTCCCAAATTCCTCTGTAAGCTTCAAATGCCCATCTTTTAAAGTTCCCTCTACACGTATATTTTTTTCCTTACTTAAATAATAATATTTACCACTGATATCTTCACTTGACACAAATAACTGCATATCGAAAGCATATATATCATCTATGTAACCAGTAAAATTATAAACATACAATACTGAGATATCGTACCATCCTTTACCATTAATATTGTCATATTCATCTTCTTCTACATCATCCCACTCCTCATCTACAAGAACAACTTCTTCTGTAGTCGTATTAGGAAATTCTTCTATCTTCTTCTTACAAGATATAGTGACTAATACCACACTTAGTAACATTATTATTATTTTACTCTTCATATTTCAACTTTATTAACTCCTTAAAAATAAAGTTATTTTTATTCAGCTCACTTATCCTTTTTACTTATAAGTACAATTCATTCTCTACCTTATCTCGCTTGCTGATTCTAGGGGTTTTCTAGAGGTTTTCTTGCAGTTTACAAGCCTAGAGAGGCGTTTTCTCGAAGAATTGTGCGGGGATACCTCTAGCATTCCCAAAGCAACGACATACAAATATAAACTAAGCTCAAATGTAGAATCAACTTTCAATAAAGACAGTTTTTAATAAAATGCTGATAGTATTCAAAGTATTTTCAACTTTTTTTGGACATAAAAACGTATTTACTGGCTTCATCAAGCGTCCAATAAATGAACGAGAAGAAAACTCCCCTTCTAATATCTTAATTTTACAAAAAGTAAGGCAACCATTTAAAAATCAAAATTATGGCAGAAGCAATGAACGGAATGCTAGGTGGCGTATCTGGTAAGGTAGGTCCTGTAATAGGAATAAAGTGGAGAGATCGCTACTACTGGCGATCTAAAGCGAGGAAAAGCACCAAACCTTTTTCAGAAAAACAACGAATACAACAAGAGAAAATGGCACTTGTATCTTCTTTTTTAGCCAAAATAAGAGGGTTTATCAATCAGTACACACCAATGAAACAAGGTGAGAGATCACTCATCAATGGGACAGAACAACAATCTTCATTTTTACTCAGACACGGTATCGGCTATGAAGGTGACAGAGGATACTTACAACTCAACCTTGTCACTGTATCTGTAGGGACACTTCCTGTAGCGCATATTCACAAAATAGAACTTACTGAAAATAAACAAATCAAACTAGAATGGGAAGACAATAGCTATAACAGTATGACTGAAGAATCTGATATACTAAGCGTTATCCTCTTTCACAATGAAGAAGAGGCATTTCAGATCTATAATACTGTAGGACAGCGAATGAATAAAACAGGGCATATCACACTGAAAGAACAATGGACTTATGGTACTGTCCATATCTGGACAATGTGGAAAAATAAAGAGGAGACACTGAATAGCACAAGTTTGTATCACGAAGAAATATCTCTAGACTAGCTAATGATAGACAGTATCGTAATCTACTTCATTCCTGCCTAAACAACCGATAGAAATGAAGTAGATACGCTATGCTATTATACCTAATAGAACATTTATGTTATCTATCAGATTCATTTCATAGTACATTAAGTAGATTAGTTAAACATATAATCTCATAGTGATAACTGGTGCAACTCTTAAAACAAAAAAAGGATTAGATAATCTACCGATTACCTCATCCTTTTTAATACTTCTAAGAGCAACAACTATTTCTTAAAGTCCTCCATAGGTACATAGATAGTGGTAGTAGTAGGAGTGTAAATACCAAAAGTAATACATCCTAATAAACCATCTACAAAGCTCATCTGAGTCTTCACAACATAGTTCGTTTTCTTATCTGCTAGTTCACTTCCTTTATACCCTTTATTTAAAGGAATTAAACCTGCTATAAGTGCATGATTCTTCTTTTTGTTTACTTCTACCACAGGCATTGTTAGATCAGTATCACCTACTGCTACTTTTGCTGTATAACAAGATGTCATAGTTATTGCAACTACACAACACATCAAAGTTAATTTAATTGTCTTCATTTTTACTATTATTATTTTTAATGATTCTAAATATACTACTACTCGAAGTATATTAAAAATAGAGAGATAGTATTATAACAATATCATAGACAGTATATATTATCAAACAAATAACTTCTAAAAAATACTAAAAAGAGAAATGTAATTTAAAAAGATATCTATTTAGAATAATAATAAATAAAGACATAAATAGTCATTTTAAGCTATTGCCTTGATGCATCAGATTACATACAGCTAATTAGATCTAAATAAAACTTTTTCACATACAAATCAGGGCAAAATATACACTGATTAACACAAGAAATAGCTCGCCTTAAAAGATTCCCCTCTTAGACTCACCTTACATATTAACCAAATACTACCAAGTAATTATCCTCTTAGAGTTTTCCATTAGCGATATAACCATACTTTAAGTAAAATCACTCATCTAGCCCTATCCTATATAATAACTATTCGTTTAGATGCCAAATACATAATCTGGGTTAAAAATGAACTAAGATTTACACTAGATTAATCATTTCCCATTTATAGTACTTATATTTGCAAGGTTATACATTGAATAAACTACTCTGTTAGGGGAATCGTGTGAAACTCACGAGCTGTCGCGCAACTGTAAGTAATTAGTACTAATTATAAGCCAGATCACCTATATAGTAGAAGTATAATATTATGGTATTGCTTTCGCGATTTGAAGCAACATAGTTATACTAATATCTTTCCCTTATGACATTTTAGAAAGAATAGTATACTAAACAACTAAAAGCCAAAATAGCTATTCCATAATTTATGAATAATAAAAAGTAATAACTAACTCAAAAAAAGAATCATTACAACAATATGGAAGGTCAATTAACAAACAGAGAGTTACGTATCCAAAAAAAAATAAAGGATTCGGAAACACACGTATTTAAAGCTGTATTCCCAGGTCAAACTAATCACCACAACACCATGTTCGGTGGAGCAGTAATGTACATCATGGATGAGATAGCATTTATGACAGCTACTCGTTTCTGTCGTAAGCCTATTGTAACAGTATCTAGTGACAAGATAGATTTTAATCATCCTATCCCTGCAGGAACATTAGTAGAGCTTATCGGAACAGTAGTACGTGTAGGAAGAACAAGTCTAGATGTGCGCGTAGATGTATTCGTAGAAAGTATGTACAGAGAAGGAAGAGAAAAAGCAATGACAGGTACATTTACTTTAGTAGCCATCAATGAGAGCAAACGCCCTGTTCCAGTATTTGACGAAGTAGAAGAATAATAAATATTTACAGTATACAAAAAATCCCTAACGAATAATCATTAGGGATTTTTTTATACACACTGTTTTATTTCTATTCTAAAAACAGCACACGCTTGACCTCTTCTAACAAGAACTGGCTCAAGCCACAACACTATTTCACAATAAAAGCTACCTTATTCAGATAGCTTTTATCGCAAAAAAAATTAAAGATTATTCAGCAATTGCTTGCTCAACTTCGTCTAACATCATTTTGATAGACTTAAGTCCTCCTCCAGATAAATACCATATTTCTGGGTTTAAGAAAATGATTTTATCATTTTTATATGCGTTTGTTTGTTTTACTAATGCATTAGCAAACTCCTCTTTACCCATAGTAGCTCTCTTAATAGCAGCACCTCTATCGATTACAAAGATGTAATCTGGGTTTAATTCTTTAATGAACTCATTAGAGATTGCTTGACCATGTGTAGCAGCTTCGATGTTTTGATCAGCTGGTTTTAATCCAAATACATCATGGATAATACCGAAACGAGATCCTTTTCCATAAGCACTTAAACGTCCTTCATTAGCAAGCACAACTAAACCTCTTTTCTCAGATTTAGCAGTAATCTCGTTAATCTTAGCGATACGCTCATCGATTACTTTTAGTTCTTTCTCTACTAACTCTTCTTTACCAAACAACTTACCTACTGTACGTTGACTAGCTTTAAAAGAGTTCATATAATCTTTGATATCAATATCAAGATTGACTGTAGGAGCTATTTTACTAAACTCATCATACATAGATGCTGTACGAGCTGCGATAATGATAAGTTCTGGTTCTGCTGCATTTATTTTCTCCATATTAGGTTCTTTAATACCACCTACATCTACTAAATTAGCATCATCTGCATATTTAGATAAGTAAGCTGGCATATTACCTTTAGGAGCTCCTTTAAATTCTATACCTAAATCCTCAAAAGTATCTATCATTCCGTAACTAAGAATAACAGCATTTTTAGGGTTTTCTTTTACTTCAGTAGTTCCTGACAAGTGCTCAACTGTCACTTTCGCTACATTCTCCTCTGTAGTCTCTGTCTTCGTTTCTTTACAAGACGCAAAGATTAAAGCTGAAGCTGCCACGCAGCTTATTAAAAATTTACTCATAACAACTCGATTAGTTAAAATTATTTAAAGTATATACATACCTTATTGTTACAGTTATCTACAATAGTCATATCTATATCGAAAACTTCTTTCATAATATCCTCTCGAATAATATCATCCGTTAATCCGAAATGGATAATCTTATGATCTTTAACTGCTGCAATATAGTCTGCATACGAAGAAGCATAATTAATGTCGTGCACTACAATAATTATGGTCTTTCCATAATCATCTGCCAAAATTCGAAGAATCTTCATAATCTCGACAGAGTGTTTCATATCTAAATTATTAAGTGGTTCGTCTAACAGAATATACTCTGTATCCTGTGCTAATACCATCGCTAAGAAAGTACGCTGACGCTGTCCTCCACTTAATTCATCAATGTATTGTTCTTGAATATCTGTTAGCCCCATAAAAGCTATACTCTCCTCTACCTTCTCATGATCGATAGCATTCATTCTACCTTGAGAATGTGGAAAGCGTCCAAACTCAACTAACTCTTTAACCGTTAACCTTACATTAGGATGATTAGCTTGCTTAAGGATAGATAATCTTTTTGCAAAATCTCTATTCTTAAAATTAACTATATCTTGATCTAATAAGTTAATAAGTCCAGAGTCTTTAGCTACTAAACGGCTTATAATTGATAACAAAGTACTCTTACCTGTACCATTCCCACCTACTAAACATGTGATTTTCCCTTTAGGAAAAGAAACTGACACATCATTTAGAATCATCTTCTCTCCATACGTCTTAGACACATTCTTTACTTCTATCATCCTTTGTTACTTTTTAATAATAAATAAATAAAATAAACTCCTCCTACAAAATTGATTATAATACTAATAGTGGTACTCATATTAAAGAGATGCTCCACTAGATACTGTCCTCCAACAACAGTAACTGCTGTAAGCAAACAACATGCTAGTACCATATAACTATGTTTACTACTCTTTACAAGTTCATAAGTTAAATTAGCTACTAATATCCCTAAGAACGTAATAGGTCCTACTAATGCTGTAGAAATGGCTACCATAACAGAAATAATAAGCAAATTAGCTTTGATCACTTTATGATAGTCTACCCCAAGACTTATAGCATTCTCCCTACCTAAACTTAGTACATCTAGCTGTCTAAAGTATCTAATTCCTATCAACATAGAAGCTATTAATAAAACAGCTGATATCGTCAATAGATTAAGGTTTATCTTATCAAACGAAGCAAACATCGCTGACTGTATAATCAAAAATTCATTAGGGTCTATAAGCATCACTATAAAAGAGGAAAAACTTCTAAAAAGCGTTCCCATTAATAGTCCCACTAATAGTAACAAGTACATACTCTTGCTCTCTCTCCTAAATACTAAATAGTACATCACTAAAGAAAAACCTAACATCAATACCACAGATATTGCAAAGTTGGTTTCAGAATTTAGAACCTGAAAAGTTCTATCTCCATAAGCAAACACTAGCAAAGACTGTAACAACAAATAGAATGAATCAAACCCCATAATAGAAGGTGTCAAGATTCTATTGGCTGATATTGTCTGAAATATAATAGAAGAGTATCCTATAGCAAACGATATTAAAATCATCGCAATAACTTTATAGCCTCTTCTAGGTAATACATAATCTAATTTGGTTCCCGTAAAGGTGAACATATATATAGCAATGAATAATAATAAAACAACTGCTAAAACTGTAATAATCTTGTTCTTAAACATGTTTAGCGCGTTTAAATATTAGTATTAAAAATATTAATCCACCAATTATACTTACTGTTAGTCCTATCGGAATCTCATAAGGTGCTATCAACATTCTGCTTATTATATCACATACCATTAAAAAGATCGCTCCTATCAATGCTGTATAACTAATCGTCTTCTTAAGATTATCTCCAAACATTAAACTCACAATATTAGGAATAATAAGTCCTAAAAAAGGAATCACACCTGCTGTCAGAACCACTACAGTAGAGGTAATAGCCACAAATATCAATCCTAGATAAGTAATCTTCTTATGGTCTAATCCTAAACTACTCGCGGTGTCTTCTCCTAGCCCTACGATAGTAAACTTATTAGCATATAAATAGCTCAGGAATACAATCGGAACACCTAAATATAGAATCTCATAATTCCCTTTGATAATAGATGAAAAGTCTCCTATTAGCCAACCTTCCATATTCTGAACCAAGTTCGTTTTATAAGCAAAGAACGTAGATATAGCATTCAGGATATTTCCAAAAACTATCCCTACTAATGGAATAAAAATGATATTTCGCATTTTTATCTTACTAGAGATCTTTAAGAAGATAACACTTGCTAATAAAGCTATTGTAAATGATAAGATCATCTTATAGACCATCCCTCCTCCTGGAAATAATATCATACTAAATAATATTCCCATCTTACAAGCGTCTAAAGTCCCCATCGTAGTCGGTGAGACAAATTTGTTAAGAGAAATCTGTTGTACAATCAATCCAGAAATACTCATACCAATACCTGCTATTAATACAGATATCATACGGGGTAATCTACTTACTAACATAACCAATATCTCATCCTGATCTAGTCGGTGTATATCAAATACAGATATATCTTTTACGCCAACAAATACAGAGATGAAAGAAACTATAATCAGTATAAGAATTAATAATATTCTTATCATTTATTCGTTTGTTTTTATTTAGAATCAAATTAAATAATCGCAAATATAAAAAAGTAAAGTGGCTAACAAAAGAAAAAAACTTATCAATTTATATAAACTCAATTAGTTAGATTATTGGTATACTAATGTATACACGGATTCTATCAAACAAACACAAGTATTAACCCCCCATTTTTTAATTAATTAAATTTTATAACGTTAAAATTAAAGTAATCACAATTCGCTCTTTTTTAAAATAAATCTCATTAAGTTCTATTTCATGCAGGATAATAGCTCATTTATTACCTAAACAGAGACTGAAACATACAGTTATAATGTGTTTAACTCATCTTTATTCTCATTCATTAATAAATCGACAAATACTCTCACGGACTTTTTGAGATAACTATCTTTTAATTGAATGATAACAGCCTCGCGTTTCATATTACTATCGATAATGGGAATAGCACAAAGCTCTCTCTCTCCATGGACAGTCGCATATGTAAGAACAGTTTGATAAGCTCCTTTTTTGACTAGGTCTATAATCATAGAAGTTTGATTAGTCTCTATAGCGATATTAGGTTGGATATTATACTTTTCGAATTCTCTATCTAAGAAGTTACGTGTACTAAATCCTTGCACAGGAAGAGCTAATCGATACTGCTCTATCTCCTTTAGTCTAATCTCTTTTAGTAGAGCTAAAGATGAGTCTTTTGCAACCATAAAGGCCATATCAGAGATTAATACTGTTTTATAGACAAAGTTCTCCTCATGAGCACCATCAAAAAAAGTTAAAGCAAAATCAATGTATTGCCTCTCTAAATATTGCATTAACTCATTAGTAGTACCAAATGTTACTTCAATCTTAACTTCTGGATATGTCTGCGTAAAGAGTGTAAGAGAAGATAATACTAAAGACTTCAGCCCCCAAGTAAGCCCTATACGCAATACGCCTGTCTTTAATCCCTCTAAATCCTCTAACATGAGTTTTCCATCTTCTGCAGCTCTTATGCTTCTCTCTGCATAAACAGAAAATAACTCTCCAGCTTCTGTCAAGGCTATACGCTTCCCTATTCTATCAAATAGTGGTTGACCTATTTCTTCCTCTAACTGCTTTATCTGTTGAGATAATGTACTCTGTGTAATAAATAAATGCTTAGAAGCTTCAGTAAAATTGAGTAATTCCTTTGCTTTTAGGAAATATCTTAGTTGTCTCAGTTCCATAAGTTGATCGTTTTTACCGATTGATATAATAGAAAAATACCGTTTTACTAATATAGAGCTTCCTCGTAACTTTACAAAAAATAAAGAATATGAATACCACCACCTATACAGAAGAAATCGTTCATATAAGAGCTGTTAAAGGAACCACTACCTATAAAAAGATTAAATGGAGTATATTTTTAGTAGGAGTTTCTGTATTCGCTCAATTATATAATTTCCAACCCATATTATCTGAAATCACACAATACTTTAAAGTAACACCGTCTGAAAGTAGCTATCTAGTATCTGCTAGTACTTTAGGTATGGCTATTGGTTTATTACTTTTTGCATTTATAGCAGATAGTTACCCTCGTAAAGACATCATGCTCTTCTCTTTAGTCACCTCTACGATGCTTACCCTCTTATCTGTATGGGCTAGTGATTTTTCTATCTTAGTTAATATTAACTTTGTAAAAGGAATATGTATATCTGGGGTATCAGCAGTGACATTAGCCTACTTAGCAGAAGAAATAGATCCTAAGTACATCGGAACAGCCATAAGTTTTTATTTGGCAGGAAATACGTTTGGAGGGATGTTTGGAAGAATTGTAGCTGCATTAGTATCTGGATGGTTAGGATGGCAAGCAGCTGTATTTACTATTGGTATACTCGCTGTAGTTATTGCCATTGCATTTTATATCTTATTTCCAGAGTCTAAATTCTTCACTCCTAAAAAGCTAAAAATAAAACACAAGTTACGACAGATGAAATCTATCTTTAGAAACTATAAGATACTAGCTATGTATCTTGTAGCTATCTGCCTAATGGGAGCCTTCGTAAGTGTTTATAACTTTTTAGGTTTTAAGCTTGAGTCAGCCCCTTATAACTTACCCCATTATCTTATCGCTATGATATTCTTAATGTACGCATTTGGTATTTTTGGTAATATGGTAGCAGGTTCTTTATCAGATAGATATTCCCCACGTAAAATTCTATTAATCGCTTTAGGATTAATGTTAATAGGTGTAATAGGTATGTATATGGACAATCTTATTATTATCCTTTTAGGATTAACCTTCTTCACTATCTCATTCTTTAGCGGGCACACCATCGCTAGTAGAGTAGTAACTACTCTAGGTAAAGATGCTAAAAGCTCTGCTACAGCTCTTTATTGGTTCTTCTATTATATAGGGTCAAGTATTATAGGAAGTTCCACAGGAGTTTTTGTAAATAAAAGCAATTGGAATTGGTTCTTCTATACGCTTATGATTATGACAATAGTGGCATTTCTAGCGACTTATCTAAGTACAAGACAAACGAAAAAAGCCACTAACTAGTGGCTTTTTGTTTATATGTTTCTTTGTATTAGAACCAACCTTTTTTGTTTACTTGGTATGTATTATAGAACTCTTCATCTGTTTTAGTTAAATAGATAATTCCTTCAATTAGTCCAATAATTCCAAGTACTCCACAAGAAACTAATCCTAAGATTAATTGGATAACACCTTCTTTAGTATAACCTAAGTAGAATTTATGGATAGCGAAAATAGGTAATAAAATTCCTAAAATACCAGCTACTACTTTCTTATTCTCTTGAGGAGTGGTAACATTTTTGTTTGTGTTAAATTCTTCCATCTTTTTTATATTATTTTTTTACAAAATTAGAATTGTTTATTCAAAAAACAAGAAAAATATAATAATGTTTTAAACAAAAACAACTACGACAAATAGCACCACTACAAAATAGCCACTTAACATAACTATTTTATAAAAACCACTAACTCTCAAAATAAATTAAAAAACACCAATACCTAAACTTCAATGCAATAAAAAAAAGCAACCTACTAGTATAGATTGCTTTTTTTGTCAATAAGGTGAACTTATCTGAAGCTATTTCTTAAAGCTCACTAATTCCATCTGTGAGATCTCTTTCACATTAATCGGACTTACAAGAGCTTCTGCTCTACTCAAATCAATGATTCTGTATCTCTTCACTTCTCCGTCGGCATCATTTTCTAGACTTATCATTTCACCTTCCAGTACCCAATTTCCTTTAGATTCTTCTAAACTGTATTTGTCAATTGCTTGGTACTTTCCACCTTTCATGATATCAATTTCAATTAGAGATTTTTGGTATCTTTCCTTATGACTTCTGCTCACCCCTTCTTGAAAGCTGAAATGAGCTACAACCCATGTTTTTTCAATATTAATACTGTTAACACTTAATGCCTTGTCAACTCTCAAGCTATTATTATCATCTGCACTGCAGCTACCTAATAATGAACTCATACCAATAATCAAAACTCCAATTAAAACTTGCGCACATCGTCTCATAATGTAAATAATTAAAAAAAATTAATAATAATCTTTTTTAATCCGTGTACACCTCCTCTCCCTCTGGAGGTATTAATACATCAACTGCCTTGTATTCCCCTTTTCGACGTTTTACAGCTATATAACATCACTGTAAATAAAATAAACACAATTAAGTTTACATAATAAAAAACAGACTAAAAAAGAACGTTTTTAAATACTAGGTAACTCCGACATTGTTACCTTATCTTTTATTTTCTGAGACAAATGTATAACGGTACTTTTCGCATCAATATGACATAAATCATAAAAAAACCATATATTAACTTCTAACTTAATGGAATAAGTCTAAATATATCTTAACATTACACTTTTTTCCTCTAATCCAAAAAGTTAATAATTACAACAAATTAAACTATATTTATTATTTTAACAATATAAATATTTATATTATTAAAATAAATCAACACTATATTAAACACATAAAATGAATTAAAAAGACTTACCTAAATTTTTTGTTACTTTATAAAAGAGAAAAAAGACAATAAATCAACATTTTTATTTATTTTTTTAACTCTTACATCTCCTCGCACTTCTATTTTTGTTTTATTTTACAAATTATTCTTATTCTTGGTGTCGCTTTTTTACCCAAGACATGTACTACTTTTATCTAAACTAGATATTAAACAAAAAGAATAGTCCAGTTTCTTAATCGTCATTAATCAATAAAGTTTAGAAATATCATCTGCATATTGTTTTTATCTATAAACTACAATAAAAAATAGATGCTGTATTCTAAAGTTCAATCCATATCTTTTTACATAAGTAAAAAGTAAGACATGATCAAAAGTATTGGTTATAAAAAAGAGATTCCAGAGCATACAAAACAACAGTCCCCACCGTCATCTGCTCTGGAATCCACAAACACAATAACTCACTCTACATCAATAAAATGTATTACATCTTACTTAAAAAAGATATAGCACTCAAGTATTTAAAAATTTCCCTAGAATAATTCTACTATTTCATATAGTTATAAGCGTATTTTTAAAAACAAAAACTATACCCAAATCACTATATTAATAATTATTTTGATTTTCGTCAACACTGTTTTTACCTAATAATGATTACCAAGTTTTCAATAAACACCTCATAGTTAATAACATAAAAAGCCTTGATCAGATTGATCAAGGCTTCCAGCATGTATTATGAATAAAACTATCTTTTATAATTCTACTTCTTTTTAGATATCATCGGTTTTAATCCTAAATTATTTAGCAACGTCTGATCTGCTGATAAACTAGGATTAGGTGTCACTAATAATGTTTCATTATCGCCAGAAAACATCGAATTTGCCCCTGCCATGAAACACATGGCTTGTTCATATTCTGACATTTCTATACGCCCTGCACTTAATCTTACCATAGTAGTAGGCATCACTATACGAGCCGTAGCAATCATCCTAACCATATCCCATGTCTCTACTTTAGGCATTTCTTCCATAGGTGTTCCTTTTACGCGTACTAATGCATTAATAGGTACAGATTCTGGATGTATTTCCATAGTAGCCAGAGTATGTAGCATAGATATTCTATCTGTGTCATTTTCTCCTAGTCCTATTATTCCTCCTGAGCATACTGTTATACCAGCTTTACGTACATTATCAATGGTATTTATACGATTAGAAAATGTACGAGTAGAGATAATCTTATCATAATGATCCTCTGAAGTATCTAAATTATGATTATAAGCGTATAACCCCGCTTCTTGTAATCTTTTAGCCTGTTCCTCTGTTAACATACCTAAGGTACAGCATACTTCTAATCCCATTTCATTTACTCCCTTCACCATATCAAGTACTTTATCAAAGTCTCTGTTATCCCTTACCTCTCTCCATGCAGCAGCCATACAGAATCGAGAAGATCCTGCTTCCTTTGCTTTTTTAGCTGTTCCTAATACAGTTTCTAAAGGTAGTAGTCGCTGTACCTTTATATCTGTATGATATCTAGCTGCCTGCCCACAGTAAGAACAATCCTCTACACACCCTCCTGTCTTAATAGACAATAAAGTACTCACTTGCACTTCATTAGGATTATGATATTTTCGATGAACCAAAGATGCTTGATGAATTAACTCTAATAAAGGAGTATTATATATTGATTGAATTTCAGCTTTAGTCCAGTTGTGTCTAATTTCCATTTTCTCTTCGTTTATTTATGATAGATGTACCAAAAATAGAAGGAATGAAAAAGGAATAGGTAGTCCACTTTTAGATTTAGACCTATTCCACTTCCAAAATATAATATAGATTACACAAGTCTCATAATATACATACCCAGTATTTAGTGATTATATTAAATATAACTAAAACAGTATTTATACAAATAAAACCAAACACCCAAACACTATTGATTAATTATTATCAAAAAAATAACACTAACCACACAATAACACCTATAAACCAATAGTTATAAAGAAAAACTAAAAACGAATTACTCAAAACTCAATCACTATGTCAAATAATCCTTCATTCTTTATTCCATATAAGTATCTACTTTGTTTTTACTTATTACTGAACCTTATACTTCGCATTGTGTTAATCAACCATCCTATTACTATCACTACTTTCACCATAGGAGAGATGTTAGCAATCTTTGGACTAGGCATTATCCGTGATATTCTTGTATTCAATATAGGATATTTCATATTCTGGCTCTACTTTATATTTTTTTCAAATCAGAAGTATAATAGACTTTATGGATACATCATACTCTCTATTTTATTAGGATTATGGGGATGGGTTACCTTTGGCAAAACTATTATATCAGAATATGGTGGTGTACTTCCTGAAATAGTTATTACTTTTTTATCTATAAAAACAGGACTCTTCAGTATCTGTCTATTCTTACCTCAATACAGAACAACTGTTCGAAAAATAAGTTATGCTCTTACATTATTTATCTTCGTGTTAATCCTTATACAAAATACAGTAAGCGAATTCTTTTTTTGGAATGAGTTTGGTGTTAGATATAATTTTATTGCTGTTGATTATCTGGTATACACCAATGAAGTAATAGGAAATATTATGGAATCCTATCCAGTTGTTCCACTGTTTAGTGTCATCGCTCTAGTCACTTTAGCAGCTACATATTATATTTATAAAAAGACGGTGTATGTCATAGAATATCTCGCTCCTTTAAAAAATAAGATTATACTGAGTATTGTTTATTTACTTATACTAGGAATTTCTCTTTCTACTATTACGAAAGTAATGACTCCTTTAAATACAGACAATACTTTTGCTGAAGAATTAGAAAGTAATGGAACTTTTAAATTTATCCAAGCCTTTAATAATAGTGTGATCGATTATTTTAAATTTTACAGGACTCTACCTGATGACCAACTTATTAAAAACTTAAATAAATTCTACCCTCAGTATAACGGAGCGTCTTCTCTTCTTAGAAATATAGATAGTGAGGAGACTACTATCAAGAAAAATGTAGTTCTAATAAGTATAGAAAGTCTGAGTGCAGATTTTATGGAGTTCTATGGTAATAAAAATAAACTAACTCCATTCTTAGATAGTCTAGCGATGAAGAGTTTATTCTTCACCACTACTTATGCTACTGGTAACAGAACAGTAAGAGGCCTAGAAGCAATAACTATGTCTATACCTCCTTCTCCTGGTGAAAGTGTCGTAAAACGTAAAGACAATAAAAACAAGTTTACCATTGGAAGTATATTTGCAAAAAATGGGTATTCTGTCAAGTATTTATATGGAGGAGATGCCTATTTCGATAATATGAAAGACTTCTTCGAGGGCAATGACTATAGCATTGTAGATAAATCTAATTTTACTCCTAACCAAATTACCTTTCAGAATGTATGGGGTGTAGCTGATGGCGATATGGCCAAGAAAGCCATAGAAATAATGAATAAAGAATATCAGCTAGGTAAACCGTTTTTTAATCATATTATGACTGTCAGTAACCATAGACCTTTCACATATCCTGACGGAGTATTAGATACCTCAGACCTTACTAGCGCTAGAGATAAGGGTGTTAGATATACTGACTACGCTATCAAAAAGTTTTTTTTACTTGCCAAAAAACAACCATGGTATGACAATACTATTTTTGTAATATTAGCTGACCATTGTGCTTCTAGCGCAGGCAAGACACAATTACCTTTGGATAAATATAGAATACCGGCTATGATTTATGCACCTAAAGGGCTTTCCCCACAACAATTTGATCAAATGATTTCACAGATAGATGTAATGCCTACCTTATTAGAAATACTTAACTTTAAGTATGACACTAAATTCTTTGGAACTAATGTTTTACATTCAAATTATAAACCAAGAGCCTTTATAGCTACTTATCAAGATTTAGGTTATATCCGAGAGAATACATTAACGATTCTTAGCCCAAATCAAAAAGTAAGACAATATGGATTCAATAGTCAGACTGTTAATAATCTAGTGACTCCTCTTAATGAGATAGATAATATTAAATCTAAATATGTAGATGAAGCCATTTCTTTCTATCAGTTTACAGCAAAACAATTAGAAACAAAAAGTTATAACAAATAAAAAAAGCAGGGAGCGTACTTTAAGAACACTCCCTGCTTTTTTAAAACACACGTAACACAATTATTTATATAAATGCTGTTTACTACAAATAAACAACACACAATTGTTCTAAAAACATTTCAATTCTACAATTACATAAGAAAACGGGAAAACACCACTTACCTTGTTTTCCCGTTTTAATTTTAAAAAACACTTATCACTTTGTAATATATAATTGAAAAAAACTTATCAAATTTAATTAATGAAAATACTAGCACAGCATTCTTCTTAATCTTAGTATAAAACTCCTTAATTCATTTAGATTAATAAGTATTAATACTTAATTTTGATACTGCAAAAATCACTATTATTGTATAACTCACATAGGACATTTGTCCTTAATGCTATAAAAAAATGTTAAGAATAAATATAGACTTTCTATCATACATTGAATCATTGGCACAGACTGATGTTTTTAATGACAAAATTTTATTGCAACCTTATAAGCCTAAAGAAGTTTTATTACATCAAGGAGATCCCGTTACTAAAGTGATTGTTATTAAAGAAGGGATCACTAAATGCTATATTACAGAAGAAAATGGCAAAGAATATATCCCTGAGTTTTTAAGTACAGGAGAGATAATGGGTGAAATAGAGTTCATAGGTAAGAAAAACTGCTTATGCTCAGTAGAAGCGATAACTCCTGTAAGTGCTTATATCATTCCTCTATCCGTATTTGAGCATTTATTAAAAACTGATATAACCTTTAATAATACTTTACTAGAAGTAGAAGCATTAAGAGTATTTCATACTAGTGAGAGAGCTTCTTTCCAGCAACTATATACAGTAGAGCATGCTCTCGAAAAACTATTAGAACTTCAAGAAAAAGAACAAGTACATATTTCTAAAGAAGATATGGCCTCTTATCTAGGTATCACTACACGTACCCTAAACCGTGCCTTAAAGAAGATACAAGAAGAGGAATAATAAACGAGGGAATAGTACGTATTCCCTCGTTTATTACACTTATTACATCCAGTGTAATGCTGATGCTTCTACTTGATAAAGCCAATTATCTCTTAGCTTTACTAATTCACTATATTGAGTAGTACTAAAGGATACCATTCCTCCTGCCGTATAAAGCCTTAAACTACCTACATCTGCTGATTGTTGCCACCATAACTGAGACAATACGATCTTCTGTATCTTATGTGGTTCTATATAAATGTAGGAGATATCCCACATCCCCCTTCTTATCATTATAAAGTCTTCACTTACTTGTAGTGTACCTATTTTATAAAGCCGATAAAGTAATAACAACATAATCACATTATAACTCACTACCATCCCTATAAACATAGCAGAACTAAAGTTTGCCCTAAAGAACAAGGTTAAAACGACTAAAGGAACGACTACTAATAAAAACACTCTAAAGCCTAAATACCTATAATTATACTTCAAAACAGTAGTATATTCTTTCTTATCTTCTTTAGACATCATTATTTTAAACAGATCTTCTCTCTCTTGGGTAGAACAACCTGGTATCTGTAATCCTGACTTTTTATTACCTCCATCTTCTCCTGCCACTTGACTTATCTTTAAACTACAGATATCAAATAACTTTTGAAAATAGTTCTGTTCTATTTCAACTTTTTGGACTCGCTCCGGTCTAATAATCGTATTCCTAGTGGACAACAATCCATGAGATAATAGCAATGTCTTATTCGAAAATGTAACTTTAAAATCCCAAAAACGCAATAAAGTACGAGTCACATTTACTATCAATACTGTTAGAACCAAAAACACAACTAAATATAGAAAAGCTACCAAAGGCATTCCTCCTTCTATATAGTTTGTTACTTCTTCTTTATCGATATATTCTTCTATAGAAATACTTCTCACAATAGAGTCATACACCATATTAAAGAATACAAGTATCAACCCTAAGGTATACAAATAGTTAGAAGTCACTCCTACTTTTAAAAGTGTAAGTATACTTATTCGTTTTGTATCTACTTTTTTCTCTGCATGATCATGATTCCCTTGTATTGAGTTTACTGAAATATCCTCTATTATTTGTTCTCTCTTATAATTTAGCAGTATCTGTTTTAAGGTATCAGCATCAACAAAAGACATAGAAGGGATAGTAGCTTCTTTATCTTTACTACCAGCAGAATCTATCTCTACAGAATACACATTGATCACTTTATTGATAAAACTCTGATTAAGATTTACCTGTTGTATTTTCTCTAATTGAATAGTAACCTTCGATTTATTAATAATCCCTTTTTGAATAATAAATGAATTAGTTTCTTCATCAATATAAAACAAGAAGTTACGATAGCTCAAATAAGCAATTCCAAAACTTAATGCGATTCCTCCTATTATAAATCCCCAAATACTAATGGGCAGCTCTATACGCTTATTCACTAGAAATAGTACTATAAGAGGGACAAAAGCTCTTACTATTTTCTGTAAGGCATTCAGAAAATTAGCGATTATTCCTATTTTAGCTTGTCTAGTAGGCTGATAAAAACTATTGTTATTCATGTACAGATTCTTGTGAGGGTTATATAATATCAAGATTAGACTTTAAAGTCTGCTGAGGGGACTTCGTTATCTTTTGTATAACATATGCCTTTAATTGCTCTCCTTCCGTTTTTGAGATACCGGTAATCTTTAGATCCCCTAAAGCTCCACCTGCTGTAAAAAACTCCACAGTACATAAATTAAACACACGTAGTAAAGCTCCTTCATATACTCCCACATGCTGTACTCTATTAAAAGGAATAACGGTCTGCGATCTATTAATAATACCCGTTTTATAAATAATATCTTGCTCGCGTAATGCATATCCCTTCATCGCTACCCCCTTCATAGAGATAATACATATCAAAATAATCAATACAACGCTTAATCCTATAAATGAGTATAACAATGCTTCATTCAACAAAGATTCACTCGTCAAATACTGAAAAATATAAGGGATAAAAGCAATTAGTAAGATAATAATAGAAATTATTATTAATCTTATTCCCACTACTACTCTATACTTAGAATCTAGATTTTTAAACACTACTCGTTCTATTTTTGGTAGTGTATCTATATCGACTTGTTTATTTTCAAACATACTATTCTTATACTCCCGCTACTAGCAGGTATTAATTCTACAAGTAAATATATCATATAAAATAGATACTTCAATTTATAGTGAAAAAAAAATCCCTTAAAAGCGCTATACTCTTAAGGGATTTTTTCACTAATGTATTGTTACTTTACAGCCTGATTAATAACACCTATATAATAAGGTTTTTTCACATTATCTTTCGCTCCAATCAATATGATAGAATAGAACTGTGACGGTTTAAAAACAACATCTTCTCTAATAGCTAATACCTTTCCATCCTTATCTTTCACTGTGATAACATATGTATTAGAATCTAAAGCATTAAAGTCCTGTGTTTGTACAGCAGTTGTTTCACTATCTTGAACTCTATTTTCAAACTCTTTTATTACTGTCTTATCATTGAACTGCACTGTAGCGACTACATTATCCGAACTCAAATTAAAGAAACGTACACCTGATTGTTTACCTTCATTTAAAGGAGATACTTTCTTAACACTATCGTCAGTTATAAAGTGAATCACATTCGATTCGTCTCCTCCTATAAAAGAAGTATAAAACTGTCCACTAGTTATTTTTTTGTTTGTAGCAGCGATAGGTTTTGTTTTATTAATACCATACACATTAATCAACCTATTTCCTTGCCATAAATTCACATAGCCAACGCCTCTGTAAGGTAATGGGTAATATGGACTCTGAACAGGACGCCCATCTGTTACATAAAAAACAGCATCATCACTTTCAAAAGCATTTACCATAGTAAAGCCACCTGCGTGCTCTGACAAATCAATATAGTCATCATCACTACTACAACTAAATACAGTAAAACTTAGAAACAGTACTACCAATAAACTTAAAACTCTTTTCATAATAGATCTTTTTAAATTAGTTTTTCATCAATTTTATTTACTTATAATGACAAGCAATAATCATGCAAGTCTATGAATGAATTACCATTAAAATTTTCTAATATCCTTATTTACTTAATTTTCTATTAGCGTAGAATAATAAAGATTCTACATAATCTCCGTCGAAGTCAATCTTATAAATTTTGGAAACTTTAAACTCCTCTATCTCGTCAAACCATTCCCCTGAAGCAGATAGCTCTTCAAATGCAAAATATTCGCTATCATCACTATCCATATATTTACCTACATAAACACAGTCCTCCTCTTTAAATTCTAATCCAAAAGCACCATATTTATTGCCAATATCTTTTAAAGTATCAAAGATATTATCTTTTAACTCAATAGGGATAGTATAAAAGTCAACATGTTTTGCTTTCAATACTTCTTCTATAAAAGCAATATTTTCTCCACGTTCTATAGTAGATATTTTATCAACTGCTATCAATTCATACCCATCTATAAGGTAATCGACCGAATTACACTTCGTTAATAACCACTTGTCATTATAAGCTAATACAATACCAAGTATTAAGTCTTTCTTTCTACCTTTTAAGCGAATGCCTACTAATTTATTCAAGTAATCTTTTATCATAGTAATAGATATTAATGAATTAGGTAATATATGACTAGAGACTATTTATACGCTCCACTCCCTATTCTCAATAGGTCTTTACTAAAATTATGAATATTTAGACAATTATTCATAAATACCTCTTCTTTTTTTAACCTTAAAACATAGCAAATCAACTTCCTATTAATCAAATAGATATAATTGAATTTCAAAAACTATTATTGCTTTTTTTGATATTCCACTATTTTATCTACCTTTAAAACGAGGCATATTTAACTAAAAAAGAGGTATGACAATACGGCTTCAATTCTATTTTCAAAAAAAAACACATATTATTGTATGATGTTATCATTATGTATGAATAGGCTGAAGTAAAGACAGAAATTAAAATCCTAAAAAAATTACATAAATTTTGGCTACGCTTACTATTGGTGAGTAAGATATAGGCGTATGGCTTGCACTTCGTAGGAGATAACTAGGGGTTTTCTTGGGGTTTCCTAGCCCAGAAGGCCTTTTTCTCGAAGAAAAGTGCGAAAACTCCTCAAGCAATCTGCTAGTAAATCAGAACTAAACTACCTTTAGTTAATCCTTAAACACTTAATTATCCGATAGTTTAAAAACGGTTTTATTTTACTTCTTATGTAATTTCAAAAAAATAGTGATTGATCAGAGCTCTGACGTATAACAAAAAAGCAGGATATGTGTATCCTGCTTTCATTCTAAATAAATTATTTTGCTTTAAGATGAGTAGCTACTCCTATTCTATTCCAAGCATTTATAGTGACCATACACATGATAAGTTGTGCTAAATAGACTTCACCGAACAACTGTTCTGCTTGTTCATATAGTTTATCACTAATTCCTCCTTGATGAATAAATGTGACTGCTTCAGTCATTTCAAGTATTACACGTTCTTCTTCTGTAAATAGCTCTGTTTCTTGCCATCCAGCTAATACTAGTAAGCGCCTTACAGATTCTCCATACTTTAAAGCATCTTTTGTATGAATATCTAGACAGTATCCACATCCATTTAATTGAGATGCTCTAATCTTTATCAGCTCTTTATGCAAAGGTGTTAATTCAGATTCATTTAAATATTTTTCTAATACTAACATTCCTTCATATGCTTTAGGCTGTACATTGTAAATTGGTTTTCTCATGGTTATAACTTTATTGTTCTTAATAGCACAAATCTAAAACTATGGTTTACCAATAAACTTAAACAGGTTTAAGAAAACCTCTTCTTCTTTATTTCACTTAAATACTCTGGACTAAATCCTAAATAAGAAGCCATTAAATACTGAGGAATACGCTGAATAAACTCTGGAAATCGCTCTTCAAAATGAAAGTATAGTTCTTCTCTACTAAATTCGTACAAATATTTCACTCTATACTGTGCAGCAGCATAAGCATGTTGAAAGACTTTTCTGAAATACTTCTCTATAATAGGATGTTTCTCTAATAGTAAAGCAAATTGTTCTTTAGTAATCACTATTACTTCAGATTTCTCTACCGCTTGTACATAAAAACTACTATTCGTATGCTGTTCAAAAGCCATATTATCTGTCAACCACCAATTCTCTATAGCAAAATCAGTAGTCTGCTCCATACCATTATTTTTAATATAATAACTTCTCAAACACCCTACTTCTACAAAGAACAACTTATCACAGAGCATATCTGCTTCTAAAATGACCTCTTTCTTTTTGACCTTAATAAGCTCAAAATAAGATAAAATAGACTCTATTTCTGATAGAGAGAGAGTTCCTACAAATTTTTCGATATGCTGTATAAGGTTTTTCATTGGCTATAGGTTATAAAACAAAGATACTTACTTCAAATGTAATTGTTTAAAATACGCTCTTCTATACTTCATAAAATCATCTGTTAACTTACACTCAAAGAAATCAAAAGTATGTACAGCCCCTTTTACTTCTAAGCCTGTCACTTCCCCTCCATTACTCTCTACAGAAGCTACATACTGTTTTGCTTCATCGATTAGAGGGTCATACTCCGCTAATACCATTGCCATAGGCGGCAGTTTTTTATAATCATTCATCTTATTCGGTACTGCATATTCTCTCCACTTATCACTATTACCTGACAAATAATGCTTCCACATATAGGTTGCACTTTTTTTAGATTGCATAGGCGCATGAGCATAAGTATGCATAGAAGGAGTATTCAGCTCATCTGATGTAGGTGGATATAGAATAAAAGCCTTGTGTATTGGGATATTATGATGATCCCTATTTAAGTGTAAAAGCGATAAAGCTATTGTACCTCCTGCACTACTACCCATCACAGATATATTCTGTTTATCTCCTCCTATAGCTTCTACATTATTATAACACCATTCTAGAGCACTAACACTATCTTCTAAAGCAGCTGGAAAAGGATGCTCTGGTGCTAAACGATAATCAATAGAAACTATAATCACCTGTCCTTCTTGTACAAGATCTATTAATTGAAAATCATACTGCTCTGGGGTTCCAAAGATAAAAGCTCCTCCATGCAAAAACAAAACTACAGGCAAAGGTTTCTCTATTTCTATTGGCTTATATATTCTTACTTTAAGAGAGGTATCATAAGATGTCGCTATCAATAGATTATAAACCTCTATATCAGAAGGTATAGCTATAGCTCCCTCCTCTAGCATTAATTGTTCCTCTGCGATGCGTATTTGTTGAGGGTTAGACTCTAAAAGAGAGTCATAAGGTATCTGTGTCCAAGCACTTAAAGAAAGTGCTATCAATAGTTCTTTATCTATATTCATATTTTAAATGATTAATGTAAAGAACAAAAGTCTTGTCTTTTTACCACATCTTAGAGGACATAGGTCTATAAGTGTGCTTCCTTTCGTATTCTACTCAAGTGCCTTGGAGTAACATTTAAAAATGAAGCTAAATATATACCAGGTATCTGCTGTATATAATGAGGATGATTATGAAGTAACTTCAGATATCTATCTTTAGCCTCTAAACGTTGGATATCAAACAACTTTTCTTCTAGCTCCATAAACTGCTCTTCTAATAATTGTTTAAAGAAGTTAGTCCACACAATACTATCAGCACATAGTTTATCTACATCTGCCTTATATAGGACATACAACTCTGTTTTTCCTAAAGACTGTATATTCTCCTTAGATGGTTGACCTGATATAAAAGAAGTCATCGCTGTCATCATATTATCATCAAAGGTGATACAATACGTACGCTCCTCCCCGTTTTCTAGTAGAAAAAAAGAGCGTAATACCCCCTTTTTTATCCATACTATCTTATCAGCTACTTCTCCTTCACTTATCAGCATTTCTTTATTTTCTAACGTTTGTTCTTGCACTAAAAGGGATAGAGACTTCCATAAATCTTGTTTTATCACCTTAGACAATGTACTAAATGACTTGCTTCTCATCAGACAGTTTTTTTATTTCGATGGTTCTAAAGGTAAGATTAATACGTGGAGTATGAACCATTTTTGTAGGTGGTAATCTATGTAACCAATTTTCTTGAGTAGTTCCTTTCATGACTAATAGACTTCCACTGTCTAAGATAATATCAACCTTAATCCCATTCTCTTTGTGTTTAAAAGCAAATTTGCGGACTGCTCCAAAACTCAGGGAAGCTATAGCACCGTACTTCTTTAGATCCTTTTCACCATCGCTATGCCACGCCATTCCCTCTTCTCCGGTATGATACAAATTTAGAAGGCATGAATTATAAGTTTCTCCAGTCTTTTCTTCTACTATTTTTTTTAATGCTAATAACTCATCTGTCCACAGCAAAGCAGTCTTTGTAATATTCGAATAAGTATAACTAAAAGGAATATCACCATACCAAGCCACTTTGCGCTTAGTAGTTACCTTCTTCCCAAAGATTATAGCTTGATCGCATTGCCAATCTATATTAGTGAAAAGTTGATCATAATAGTAGTTACTCTCTTCTTTATTAAATACTACTCCATAGTAATCTACTTCTCCATCATAAGGAAGAATATTTGTAAATCCCTGACTATAATCACTAAACAAATCCATATGCGCTAATTTAACACTACAAGTTTATAGATTATCTAACACAGATTAAAAAAAGTAATGCGATAAATTAAAGCAATCTTATATCAATAAAAAAGGTTCCCTAAATAGAGAACCTTTTGATTAAAATTATATTTTAATATTTACTCGTTTTTTGCTCTTGGGCATAATCTATTGACCAATGCACTAAATTTAATAAGAACCATGAATTGTAAACATTCTTCCTATCTCTAGACATTCCTACAGCTGGTCCACGATTACTACTACTTACAGTTGGATATGTACCATAACTAGTACTTCCATTAATTCTTCCTCCCATGAAATTATTATTTCCTACAATCACTAATCCTCCTTTATTTCGAATAACAGCGAAAGCGCTTGTATTACTTCCTGCTAAAGAGGTAAAGCTCTGTGTGTTTACAGTAATACCAAGCTTATTATTATTATGAGGTCCTATTAATTTTCCACCTACAGATTGACCAAACTTTCCAGCTAGTATTAAATTATAATTATGTCCCTCAGCGATAGCGGGATTATAAATATAAGATACTACATTATCTCCATTTTGGTTTGCCCCCATAGATTTAACTGAATTACCATATTCTCCTAAATAGCTTAAAAAGTTATTTAATTGATCTGCATCACTCTCTCCATAAATAACTGCACCCCCTTTATTTTTTACATAGTTTGCTAATCCTTGTAAATTACTTGAAGTGATATCCATTTTATTAGTTCCACTATGTTTACCTCCGATAATAATAACATCCACATCACTTAAGTTACTGGCTGAAAAAGTATTACTATTGCTTAAAAGTCTATCCGTAGCATTTTCACTGCTACTATCAACGTCATCCATTACAGGTCCAGCTTGTTTAAATGTAATACCATCTACTCTAACTACTCCATTCCATCCAAAGTGTCTACTGTTTCTCAATAAAGTTGGGCCTCCTCCCCATGTAAATTTATGAGTTCCTCCAGGATGCCATGCCATTGCCCCAAAAGTATATACTACCATTGGCTGGTAAACAAAATCAACGTTTGCTCTTAAATTAGTAGGTTGACCTTCATTAAACAATGTAAAGGTCTGAGTAGGCATATCCGACATAGACTTTCCTTCAGGAACTAAACTAATATTCTGAACACCTACATTGTCGACAACTCCCTTAGCGGTAAACTTAATACCGTTAATTTCATTGGTACTAAAATCATATTCCCCAGGAGAAGTAACATTTACTGTCAAAGTTAACCCTGATCTTTTATTATTTGTTCCTATGGTCATATCTGACTTAGGAGGAAGATAATATATACTTGTGGTCTTCGAAATAAAATGACTCCAGAATTTTAAAGAACTTCCTGAGAAATTAAACTCAGCCTTACCTTTTACATTCACTACATACTCAGGACAATTATATTCATACATACTTATGTTCTCTATAGGATATTGAGCTCCATATTCTCTAGCTCCCTTAGATTCAAAAGTAACTATTAACTTATTTTCACCTGAAACGCTAGGCAAATCAGTTCCTACCTCTGGTTTTAAAACAACATACATCATATTTGCTTGCGAAGCATTGAATTTTAAATCAACCACTTCTGAGGTAAATACAACTGCATTTCTACCTTCTGCAGCAGTACTTCGTATCTTAAAAACTCCTCTACCTGGAGCTGTTACTAATATTGGCAAATTGATTGTATGATATGGGCTAAATGGTTTATTTAGTTCCCAATCTCCATTGACAGAAAATGAAAAATATTGATGATCACATAAAAAAGCTAGATTTACTTTTTCTATCGCTACATCTTTAGTTATTGATTTTACACGTCCATACTCGTCTAATGTATTAGATCTAAATACTATTGGTGTAATTATAGGGGCATTAGATCCTCCCGAAGCTTTGAGTTTTAAAGTAGCTCTACCGCTTGTTACCTCTGCATTTGTCAATACTCTAGATGCCTTAAATGACATTCCGTTTACAGAAGTGCTTGTTATCTCTACCTTCCCTCCTGATTTAATATTAGTTAAAGAAGCCTCAAGAATAGTTTCATTACCTGTAATATCAACTCCTTGATAAACTTTGCCTACCTGATTTATTGTAAAAGTAAAACTAGGCCCTTCTAGATTAACAAAATTATTTACTACACAACTTGCTTTTTTTCCATTAAAAAGAAACTGTATTCTATCTCCTTCTAGACCATCCGCATATCCTTTTACAGGCGTTCCTGTTCCCTTTAAGATAACATTATAAACCCCTGCTGTAGGGAATCTCCCTTTTGAATAAAAAGTGTAGCCATTCTTCCGATTATCACTTGTATGGTAAGCATCTGCTTCTATTTCATAAGTCCCTGGTACAGATACATTAACTCGTATTGAAATAATATTTGCTTTTGGGTTTAAAGAATGCTTAACAGTATATTCTCCTGCTATTGTAATATCTCTACAATTAGCTACTGTAATATCAAATTCAGCAGGTGCATTTTCATCACCGCATAAACTCAACCAAAGCTTACGACTAGAACTATAAAACTCCATACAGTCTTCATCTGTATTAAAAATCATTAATCCAGGCTGAATACTATTAAGAGGAATATTATTTCTTTGGGCTGTATTCATTCTAGGAAGTAAAAATCCTTTCTTATTAGAGTTTAACTCAAGAATACTAAAATCTAAAGGAGCCTCAACTGCATTAAACACAGTTCCATCAGATATTTGAGTTCCTTTTGTAGTCTGACTTTGTTGCGCTAAGATACCTATACTCATAAACAAGGATAGTATAAACCAAAGAACAATTAACCTTCTACTATTATATTTTATTTTTATACTCATAAACAATTTTTTTATAAGCTAAACTGAGTTTAGTACTCAGTTTAGCTTCTTTACTTATTGCATTGCTTTATATTCTTATTTATTTGCTTTAATATATTCAATAGCCCAAGCCATTACATTGGCATATAACAAAGAATTATCCACATTATAAGTTCCTCTATCATAAAGTTTACTTTGAGGTTTACCATTAACATCAAATGCCGCTGGGTAACTAGATTGATGTGTACTATTTAACACTCCTAAGCACCAACCTCCATCTCCAAAGAAAGCCAATCCTAATGAACTATGCCTTAATCCCCAAGTCATATTTGACCCATCACCTTTTACAACTAAAGGCAATAAATTTCCAGTTACATTAGAATAGTACCAACCATTATGAGCATCATTCCCTATATGTTTGCCTACAAGACTTCCAAATGGTCCATTGATAATAGGATCATTAGAACGATTCACAACATGATTAATCATTGTGTATTTATTACTTGCCTCGCCTAGACTACTTCCTGATATTGTCTCAATAATTTGTTTAGTTTCTCTATGAGCTCTATTCTCATCCCCAATAATTAAAACACCTTTTTTATTAGTCACAAAATCAACTAAAACAGGTACTGTTGAACTATTAGCGTTATATCCGATGACGTTAAAAATAATATCAACTTTATTATTATTAATAAAGTTCTGTAAAGCTGATCCTTGTAATTTAGTTGTTAAAATTCGAACATTACTTACTCTAACTGTTCCATTTGGTCCAAAATTATTAGCGTTCTTTAAAATTGCACTTGCTGCATTTCTATTTTTATTTGGGTCTGGTCCGTAGGTAGTACTTCCTAATGTTAAAACAACAATTTCTCTATCTGTTACATTAATAGCTACAGCACATGTAGATCCTGTTGTTGAATTATCTGAGGTAATACTAAATGTATAATACCCACCCTGTGTAAATGCTCCTGTTGGTCTTAAAGAAACAACTTGTTGACCTTTATTTGTAAAAGTTCCTGACGCTTCAAACTTAACCCCATTAATTTCATTTGTATAAATATGATAATTTCCTGGGTTTTCTACATTGACTCTTACATTGATAAAATGATTAGGTGTAGGCACTGCATTAGTATGATAACTTCCAAAAACAGCGACAGTATTACATTGAATTCCATATTTAACTGACTGTTTTATTATTTCTTGAGTCATTCCTGTACCACAGAAAGTCCCTTTATTAGGAGTCATAGCAGTAAATTTTAAAGAAGTGGCTCCTGTTGGAATACTGATATCTTTTTCTGGATAAAAAGTAATGTACTGAATATTATCGGTATTACCATTTAATGTCAAATACACATCTTCTGCAATATACTTAACTGGAGTAGATCCATTTAATGCATATAAAGATCCTAATAACTCCATTTTTCCAACAGCTCCAGGTGCTTTAACTTTAATAGGTATAGTAACTGCATTATTTCTTGTAATTGTTTCTTCTTCTTTAAATTCTCCTCTAAATACAATAGGGTAAAGAGGATTATTACAAACCATTTCATAATCCACATCTAGCACATGAACATGCACTCTTAATTGAGGCACACTATTGTTTTCTGAATTGGTCTTAAAATCAAAAATATTAGGAGAACTCACCCCAGTTGCTACCTGTGGAATACCTTGTCCTACAATTTCAATTTGTTGCACCCCTACATTTCTAAATTCACCTGAACCACTAAAAGTCATTCCATTTATAGTCGATGTACTCTGTACTTGCCAAAAGCCAATATTTTTAACATCTACATTTAGTGTAATTGTATTTTGAGAAGCATTCAAAGGTACTCCTATATACGTTTTCCAATTTAAGTTCTTTGTATCAACAACCCCATTTGTAATCACAAAATCAAGCTGAGAGGAAAGTACTTTTATCTTTAATTGATCATTACATACTGTAGAAGTTTTACCATTAATTGTAAAAACAATATTATCTCCCTCACTTTTATTTAAAGGAGTCCCTAGTCCTTCTAACACTAAGGTAAAGAAACCTGTGGTTGTAAAAGTTCCTGATCCATAGAAAGAATAACCATTACCTGAATCTGCACTTATATTATAAGTTCCTGCTTGTGTCACATGAACTGTAAGATGTATTGCTTCAGTATCTCTTAAATATTCACCTTGTTTTAAGGTATTACTTCCATGAGAAGAACTTAATACTATATTATTACAATTCGTAATATCTAAAGTAGCAGGAGGCAAAGTTCCACATAAACTTAGCCATCTATTTGTTTTCTTACTCCAATAATTAACACAGTCTGTATCTATATTATAAATTGTCAAACCATTACCTCTTTCTTTATCAGTAATAGATATAGCATCTCTTTGAACATTGGTTAATCTAGGAAGTAAAAATCCTTTATTCGTACTTTCTAGTTCTAACACAGATGTTTTAGAAGCTGCAACTTCACTATTTGCTACACTTCCATCCTTTATCTTTGTCATATTCATTCCAACTTGCCCAAAAGATGTAGCCATGCCAAAAAACATAGCTACGATCAATAGGACAATAGAATAAATAGAAACTCTATTTAATCTTGTATTATTCATCAATTCTATCTTTGATTAATATTTAATTACTTCAATAATGCCTCTAAAGCTTCTAAACGCTTGGCTAAGTCATTCACATCATTTTTCAAATCTTGAATTTCTTTATCTTTAGCATTTAACTCTTTTTGTTGGTCTATTACGTGTAAGAATAACTCTTCTGTTTTTTCTAACAACTGAATTGACAACTCAGAAACATTAAATGAATATCCTGTCTCTGTTTTCTCTAAATCACTTATTGGTGTAATACCTGGTAAGTGTCTATTCGATTTGATATAACTGTCAACAGTATTTAAATCATTAAACTTATAATCATACTTCAGTGTTGAATATCCATCAAAATAACTTTCAAAAACATAGTCAGCATAATAACTATTAGTTGCAGTAATGCTACCATTTACACGTAACTTTTCATTCGGCGCACCAGACTTATCTTTATAACCTATTCCAACCCATCCCATTGTATAGATATCTTGATCATTCTTAGTTGCCTTTTCATCATTACCTGTATACCAAGGCTCTTGATTAATATCATTCAACGAAACATAATTCGATATTCCTCTTTCATCTTTGTAAACCAAAGAATTTGCATTTTCATCAATTGCCAGAGAAGTTAAGGTTTCAGCAGACTCTTTAAACATATCACTGATATAGATAGGCGTTAATACCTTTTCTTCATCTTTATATACTAAAGCTGCTTTTCCTGTTCCTGGTTGACCTTCTGTGGCTCCAAAATCTTTGTCAAACATTAACTCTGTTAGAGTTTCAAATCCTCCTCCACTAGAGCCTCCCATTTGACCAAATAACTCACTTCCCTTAATATCTTTCTTCTGCCCCTTCTCATTTGTATACACATACTTAATAGCCTTATATTGTCTAGTGAAAGTCTCATCATCTCTTTCTACATCTGTATGAACTTCTTGATCCTCACCATCTATCTCATCTAAATACACAAAAACCATATACTCTTCTGGTGTTATTGTTGTATTAGTTTCAAAAGCATTGACAACATCAGATACTTTAAAAGTTCCTTCTTTTGTTGTAATAACTAGGTCTTCTCCTTCTTTCTTAACGCTTACGTCACCTCCTACATTTGTTATAAAGTCTATTAAACTATTTTTGACATTATCAAATTTTACAATCTTATCAAATTCATCTATAATTGTTTCTGATACTTTTATTGTTACAGGATCTTTTTCTCTTGTTTCATCAATAAAATAATACTCTTTAAGTTCTATTTCTTCTTGATTTACTTGATGTTTACTATATCCTTTTTGAATCTCTGTCAGCGTTTCTGCAAACACAATATCTGCAGCATTATTCGCTCCATTATTAAATACAAAACCAGCTTTAACATCATTGAAATTTTCAGAATCTTTAAGAGTTAAACTTGCCAATACTGAATGCTCTTTAATGAAATCTGTCAAACTAGATTCTTTATCTTGATTATCTTTTGTTTTCCATTTAAATACAAAATCACCATCTTTCTCTATCACAGTAACTGTGCCAGGGAGAGCCTCTTTTTCAATATTCTTAATAATCTGTTTAATGAATTCATTATTATCTCCTAACTTAGTAATGAACTCACTATTCTCTACAAGCTTAGTTACAAACACATCGTTTTTAGCAATAGTCTCTCCTAAAGCGTCTACTGATAGAGATACTGATTCTCCTCTTGAGTCTGTAATTACTAAATTCTCTTTATTTGCATCGATCGCAAAAGACACGTTTACTGTATCAAGATTTGACCAGTCGATATACTCTACCTTGCCATCCTTGATATAGAAGAACTGATTCTTTT
>NZ_JBBPHK010000014.1:0-108812 GCF_038039805.1 Myroides odoratimimus | reverse complement strand
TGAACTTTGAATTATCAACATTCTCAAACTTCTGAGTTACTTCATTCCACTCTTGGAAAATAACATCGCCTGTTGTTTGATCATAAACAATCTTAGTAAACCCTCCTTTACTCTCTGTGATATACTTGATATAATCATTGATTGTATTAAACGTACGACCATCTACTGTAATAGGTCCTTTAGTAACTATCTCTTCAAAATTATTAATTACGCCCCCAACAACATCAATAGCATAAATTCCTTTAGATAAATTTAAAGGATCAACATTAGAAGGAATAATATCATTATTAGCAATCAAGTATTCTTCTGAAACATAATACTGCTTATTAGCTACAGTAATAATCGCAGTTTTACTCTCATTTGCAGTAATTACTTCTTTAATAGAAACTTCTTTCCTTTCTCCTTCTTTAGTTACATATGTAAGTTTATCACCATCATAATAAACATTTCCTCCTACATACGTTCCATCTAAATAATTTGTGATATGTTCTTGAACAGTTTTATTATTAATAATATCACCAAACTTATTAATAACTGTTTCTTTTATTTTAATACGAACTCCTTCTCCAATAATATTTCCATTGCGATCTACTGAATTTTCATTATAATAAATATAGTCTCCAGTTTTTTCGTCATGTACTATTGTAGTTAATTTTTCTTTGATTTCTTGTTTGATAATTTTATCTCCATCTTTTATATAGGTATAAAACTTATCTCCTTCATAAATAACATTACCTTCAGTGTTTTTTACAATATTTTTGATGATATTTTTTACCTTATCACCATCCATATTTACAATTTCTTCAAAATTGTTTACTACAATTTGTGGAATATCTTTATCAGCTGTTAAGCGTGACCATTTATCTATATCCCAATAGTAGTAACCTGGAGTAATATCACCTTGTTTTTTTGTCGCATAGACTAATAAACTTTGCACGTTGCCGTTTCTAATTGTAACCTTATCCTTTGTGCTTTCCAATGCAACATTAGGAATTAATAAACCACGGTCTTTTGATTCAATTAATAATTCTGCAGATTTATTAGGAGTTGCTGTACCAATTCCTACTTGGGCATTAGTAGCAAAAGTTCCCAATAAAAGTGCAACAGGGAGTAATCTCTTTTTCATATATTTTAATATTGATTATAGATATTTTATGAAATATCCTTTTTAAAAAAACATAGTCAAAACTACTATTACTCAACGTTAAATACGGTATATAATAATCGCAATACGTGACTAACAAAGAGTTGTATCGCATATTTAACACACCTGTTTTTTTATGATACTTTTATTAATATTATAAAATTAATTAGTTGAAATCAGATAAAATAGGGCTTAGAGTATATCAAGATATGTAAGTAAAACAAAATCGATAGCACAAAATACCTAAGTAAAAAAGGACATAATAGGTATTATTAAATCGATATAAATAATTATTATTTAATAATATTTCATTTTGAAACAATTTTATTAGAATTTGAAACAAAATTCAAGTACTATTTTATCAAAAAAATAAAGATTAAACTTCAAACTATTCTAAATTGTAGTTTATTTCTTCAATAACTCTGAAGGAGGAAAACCATAAACATTTACAAAAGACCTATAAAATGTTACTCTTGAGTTAAAACCTGATAGCAAAGCCCATTTCTCTATACTCAATTCCTCATGATTATAATCATGTAAAGTAATAACAGCATATTCAATCCTAATACGATTTATATACTGATTAAAATTAGAGGCCTCACTACTTTTAAAAAAAGAAGATAGTCTAGTCTTAGGAATATTAGTGACCTTAGATAGCCTATTTAAACTTAAATTAGGATCTAAAAATAAACGATTTTCAATCAGTTTTTCATTTAATACTAAACTTATATATTGAAAATCATCTTCTTTATTCTCTTCAGTCACATCTTCCTCTTCTACAGTTTCTACAATTCCCTCTTTTTCCTCATCTATATCAACACATTCATATTCTACTTCCACTACACTAATCTTTAAGTCTATAGTAGAAGGCTGTAAGCTTAGTAGTTTATTAGTATTCTTTACTTTTATATTTAATAGTTTACCTATTAAATAGATACAACTAGAAATAATAAGAATTAAAGTACAACCTAGATAAATAAACAAAGGGTTTACATCAAAACCTCTTTCTTTAAAATCTGGTAACATCATAATAGATTCAAAAAAGAAAACTATGAGAAAAACAACTATAATACTCTCATTTCTGATACGTACAGAAGTCTGTACAAGAAGATAGTAACATACTAAAACATATACAATTCCAAGAATAACACTAACAATAGCACTGTAATAATTAAATATCTTTATCTGTTCTATCTCTTCACTTATATAATAGGAATAACCAATAATATAGATAAATGATAATAAGCTGACAATGTATTGTAAATAAAACAAGTACTTTGATCGATCAAATAGTACATAGAAAAAAAGGTCCATTAAATAAATTTAATAAAATGGATATACAAAAGAATTCAGCTGTAGAAAGATAATTGTAAAATAGCCCAACCAAAAAGTTAATAGACAATAAAATGCTAACTTCTACTAATCTTTTTTCATATTGGACAAAGAGTTTAATTCTCTTTATCAAAACAATATAAACAACAGCTATAACAAGGAATACAAAATAAAACATATAATAAATTATTGTAACTAATCTTATTTTTTAATAGATAACCTACATTAAAATACTCTTGTTGAATTATTTTCTTTTTTATACGAAATAAAATAGATTAAAATGCTAATAATAAATACTGTAAAAGCTATAATCTCAATTAAGATTGATGATTTAGCAACATATTTTTCTAAGTCTTCAATATGATATTTAAGTATAAAGACTTCAGAAACTAAAAAAAATACTTTAAGAATAAACAAGAAGAAAACAACATTTAACAATTCTCTAAAGCCAATAAAAAGATTGAGAATCTTAGACTTATTAATCCAAACAAATAAACTATAGATTACTGTATAAAATATAAAAACAGTAAACTCTAACCATGGTTGAAAGGTTAAAAAAAAAGTACAACAAACAAGCGCATTTAATATTAAGAGCATTTTAACTTCCTGTCCAAACACATTGTTATTTTTCTTAGCATAAACATTTAGTATAATGAATAGAGAAATAAAAGGTAAGAAACTAAACTTGCTGTCTTGTTTTATAAGCTTAAATAAACCAATAGATAAAGCAGCTAGTGAATAAACTAAATTTATAAAAATCAAACTAAATCTAGTCTTAAAAAATACAAGTTCGTTTTTCATAAAATATCTTTTTAACAACACTGCAAAGTATGTGAATTTTACACAAAAAACATTAAGAATAATCACATTTAATGAATTAAATATTTTATATACACATATTTTCCCCCATAAATATCTTAAAAAAATATCTTAAAAAAACATTATATGTTTAATAGAATAATTCCCTAAAATAAAACCACATTGAAATTAGGGAAAAAATGAAAAAGTGTAAATAATGTTAATTTTATTTTTTAACATATCTCTATCTATTTGTAACTAGATAATCAGATGATCCTAATAAATTGAAACATTATAGAATCTACTAAAAATGACAATATACAACATCTATTAACTAAAAGAAATCCATATCTAAAAAAAACAGGATGTATCTAGTATGATAGTTATAAAAATTATAATTCATAATAATGATACAAACTTTACTAGAATATTAAATCACATATACTTTTTAATGATCTTTAATTATACTAATTCTGCAAATAAAAAAACATTAATACTTAATCAAAAGAAAATTAATTTGTATTTCACTAACAAAGAAATTATATCTAATTTCACATTCCATTACACAAGCTTGAACAAAAAATAACTTGAAAATATTTATACAATCCTTAAACTAATATGGATTATAAGTATCTATAAATCGTCAGAAAAAGTGTTGTAAAAAACACAAACAGGGTTACCCTCCTATGAATACTAGGATGTGATTTATTGTATCAGTAGATCTATAACAACAAAATATCTCAGTAAGTTAAACAGTTGCTAAGATATTTCATTTAAAGCCAACCTCTTCTCTATTATTCCTATAATACTAAGCACTCCAACTCTCCTCATACATTAGTTGTTTAACCTAAAAACAACTATTATGGACAATCAAATTACAAAAGAAGACTTAAGACTGTTTAGTCAAACAATCATTGCAGAATTAAAAGAGATTTTTAATAAGAATTCAAAAGAAGATACCCTTGAATGGATAAAGGCAAAAGTAGCAAGACAACTGCTTAGTATTTCAGCAGCTTCACTACAAACACTTCGCATTAGTGGAAAGCTTAGATATAGAAAAATACTGGGTTCTTATTATTACAGTAAAGCGGATATTGATAATCTTTTTAAAGAATAAAAAAATAGTTTAACTCCCTCGTATTTCTCTGGCATGCGTACAGTTGAATTATTGCATAAAAACGATTCTACGAGGGAGTTATAATTATTAAACTATATGTTCTATTAAATCAATTAACTTACTTAATTTTTCTTCACTAAGATTTAACTTGTTTAATTTTTCAAGTAGTTGATTCTGCTTATCTAATGTAGATATAGGCTGCCCTTCTAATTTACTCTTTAGAATTTGCATCTCTGTTTTGATAGCTTCCTCTTCAGTTAGAGCGTATTCCTCTGTTTGTTTAACAGAGTGATGACCTAACATCTCTTTTACTACATGAATAGGTACACCGTTACCAAGTGTTACTGTGCTTCCAAATGTTCTTCTTGCCTTATGGGTATTTAAATTACTAATCTCACATAGAGATGCAATTTCATTCAAATACTCATTCATTTTTTGATTAGAGCGAACAGGAAGTACTACATCTTTTCCAATACAATCAGGATGATCTTTATATTTATCCATTATCTCAACAGCTTTGGGTAATAAAGGAATGGTAATATTAGCATCTGTTTTTTGTCTATTAGTTCTTATCCAAAAACTTCCTTCTTCATCTTTACTAATGTCACTCTTCTTTAATTGAAATACATCGATATAAGACAAACCAGTGTAACACTGAAAGACAAACACATCCCTTACAACACTAAGTCTCTCGCTATCAAACTCTTTGTTTTCTAAAATAAAAAGCTCTTCTTTAGTTAAAGGTCTTTTGTTGAGTTTTGTTTTCTTAGGTTTGTATTGCAAAAATGGATTCGAGGTTATAATCCCTTTTGCAAGAGCTCTTAAAACAATCTTTTTAAAGTTTGAGATATACTTTATAGCTGTATTATTAGAACACGCTCTAACGGTCTTTAAATAGTGTTCATAACTAGTAATAAATTCATAATTGAGTTCTCTAAACTCAATATCATCTTTATTGTAAACCTTTTTAATAAACTCTCCGACGTGAGATCTTGCAGTTACATATCTTTCATATGTTCCAATAGCATACTCCTTGGGCACAAGATTAAAGACTTCATCATTGTGTTTTTGAAATTCGTCCAAGACTTTAATTTTACTCTTTTCCTTTCCCTGTACATAATCCATAAGTGCAGCACAGGTAATAGGTTGACCATTGTTTAAAAGTTCTAATTGGTGTTTTGCTATTTTAGATACGATTGTATCTAAAAAGTAATTAAGCATTCTAGCATCTTCCTTCGTGCCACTTGCACGACCTGCTTTTTGGTTCCATCTGGTGGCATCCCATCTATGACTTAATGAAGTCTCTTTGCGAATGCCATCTACCGTGATTCTAAGGTAAACAAGCCTTAAATCACCTCCATCTCTTCCTTTTTTAAGGAAAAAATAAATTGATAAGCGTTTTTCTAGCATAATTCAACTGTTTTTAATTAATAATAAATATCGAATTAAAACACTCTCAAATCACAGTCTAAAACTCTCTGGCTCCTTTTGGCGTCTAGGTTTGCTCAAAAAATAGGTGCACACAAATTTAAACTTCTTGTGCCCCGAATTCCATTCCTTTTTTATGAGCACTTTTGAAAATTTCAGCAATAGCCCAAAAAAGAAAAAACCTATAATTCATTGAGAATCATAGGTTTTAAGCTGTTTTGATAACTTTTTAAAAGTTATCATTTATAATTTCGCGGAGAAGAGCAGGTTCCCGAACTGCATTTTTAGACCAGCTTAAAATATCCCTCGAAGAATATATGGATAAAGATATTTAGCTATTACAATACAGTAATTTAAAAGCAGTACGCAAAATGTACTGCTTTTTCTTTGCCCATATATGCCAATTGGCAAATGCTCTTAAACTTTATTACAAAATATTCAAAATACCCTAAAACCCTTATTAAACAAGGGTTTTACCAATTTGAAAAAAATTCAAAAAACCGCCAAACCAATTGGCAAGCATTGGCAGACAAACACTGCCACCTTTCACAATTTTGCATAATGAACTTTAAATGTTATGCAATGAAAATAATAACCATTGAAGAGGAAGCCTGGCAACAGCTTAACAGCCGAATCAATGCCATTGCCGACTATCTGAAAAAACAGGAAGATAAAAGTTATGATGACCTGTGGCTCAATAACCACGATGTATGTCAATACCTACACATTAGCGAGAAAACGCTATGGCGTATGCGTACCAAAGGCGAGATAGCTTATTCAAAAATCTACGGTCAGTATTTCTACACCATTGAGGCTATCAAAAATATGCTCAATGCAAATGCTATACAGAGCAGTGATGAATTTGTACAGGAGCTTATGGCAAAAGGCAAAAGCTATATCGAAAAAGGTAGAAAGTTGAAAACAGATAAAAAATAGGTATGAACCCTTAAAAGTATATTCCTATGAATATTGACAGAATGGAATTTTTGGCGTGGATGGAACGCCTAATGGGTCGACTCGATATGCTGGGCGATAATATAGACGAGTTGCAAAAGAAACGTAATAGCATAGATGGAGAGGAACTGCTCGATAATCAGGATTTGCTCCAAATGCTGAAAATAAGCAACCGTTCTCTGCAACGGTATCGCTCCATCGGCAAACTGCCCTATTACACGATAAGCGGAAAATTATATTACAAGCTGTCCGATGTGCATCAGTTCATTAGAGAGAGCTTTAACCCTCCAACAATTAAGATGGGTGGCCAATAAGTGACAAACACTGCCTTTGACTGCCACTTCTGGCAATGCAGTGAACGCTTCTTTTACATTCGGCAGTGAATTTTAAATTTTCAGACTATGAGTGAAGAAACAACAAGTAAACAGGAAATGCCCGAACAACTATCGGACATATTATTGGTGTTGGATAAAGAAAAAATGAAAATCCAGGCAGTAAAGAGTATTGACGAAAACGGAAAATTGGAAACCGTTGACCCCACGAAGAAAAACCAAAACCAGTTTATGCGTGTAGACAAAAGTGGCGATTTCTTTTCCAACTTCTTCTCTAATTTTTTCCGCCAACTGAAGGACCCTACTAACTTTTCATTCTTCAAAGTGCCTGCACCTATCGCAGTTGAAAAAGCACAGGAAATGCAAAAACAGGTTGATAAGCCAACTCTCGAAGGCGAAAAAGTGATGAAAGAACACGAAATAAAAGCCGGAGCAAAACAGGATAGCAAACAAGAAAATCAAAAAGATATGGCAACAACACAAACAACACCGGAAGCTAGCGAATACCGTTATAAACCGGAGCAGATTGATTGGGACACAATGAACAATCTCGGATTAAGCAAGGAATTCCTTGAAAAGAAAAATCTATTGGAACCTTTACTAAAAGGTTTTAAAACGAATGAACTCGTACCCATTGGTGTTAACCTCGGTGGTACTATTCTCCGCACGGATGCTCGCTTGTCCTTACAGCAAGCCGAAGATGGAAAAGTTGTTGTGGGAATACACGGCATCAAGAAAGAGCCTAATCTGCATTTTGAGTTTTTCGGACATAAGTTTACAGATGAGGACAAGAAAAACTTGCTCGAAACTGGCAATATGGGACGTATGGTTGATTTGAAAAATACCAAAACAGGAGAATTGATGCCGTCCATTATCAGTATAGACAGGCTAACCAATGATGTAATTGCCTTACGGACGGACTTCATAAAAATTCCCGATGAAATTAAAGGGGTAAAACTGAACGATACCCAAAAGCAAACTTTAATGGAGGGTAAACCACTAAAGTTAGAGGGTATGATTTCTACCAAAGGAACGGAATTTTCGGCAACGGTACAGTTCAATGCAGACAAGCGTTATGTGGAGTTCCTGTTTGACCGCAATAATTCCAACAGGCAAACGCAAACGCAAACCAATCAACAAACCAATCAGCAAAGCCAGCCGCAAGAAGCCCCTAAAACATTCAGGGGTAAAGAATTGACCGATGATCAACATAGGGATTTCAAAGCCGGTCAAACCATCTACATTGATGGATTGAAAGATAAAAAAGGTCAACCATATCAAGGTTATATCACTTTCAATAAGGAAAATGGAAAAACCAATTTTGAATTTCCAAATCAATATAAGGAAAGGATAAAACCAACCGAAACCCATAAAACGCAGACTGCCGTCAATTCTGAAGGAAAGACAAACGAAGCTACAAAAAAAATCAAAGAGCCTTTGAAGTCTGGTCAACAAACACCGAAAAACAAACAACAGCAGGAGCAACAAGAAAAACCCAAAGCTCCAGCGAAAACCAGAGGCAAAAAAATATCTTAAAGTATGAAAACAATCATTGCAGAAAAACCAAGCGTAGCAAGGGAAATAGCCGGACTTGTGGGGGCATCCGATAAAAAGGACGGCTACCTGACAGGCAACGGTTATTTTGTTACCTGGGCATTCGGACATTTAATCGGATTGGGAATGCCCGAAGATTATGGCATTTCGGGATTTGATAAAACAGCGTTGCCGATTTTGCCCGATCCTTTTTTATTAACCGTTCGGAAAGTTAAAAAAGATAAAAGCTATATAGTCGATACAGGAGCGTTGAAGCAACTGAAAGTCATCGAACAGCTTTTTAACCGTAGTAACAGCATCATTGTAGCGACCGATGCCGGACGTGAGGGCGAATTGATATTTCGCTATATCTATGAGTACCTGAAATGCAACAAGCCATTTGAACGGCTTTGGATTAGTTCGCTTACCGAAAAAGCCATTAAGCAGGGATTTGATAAGCTCAAAGACGGAAAAGAATTTGACGGATTGTATCAGGCGGGACAAAGCAGAAGCCGAGCAGATTGGCTCGTGGGCATCAACGCTACACAGGCATTGAGTATAGTCGCAGGAAATGGCATCTATTCGCTCGGAAGAGTGCAAACTCCAACATTGGCTTTGATATGTAAACGCTATTTGGAAAACAAAGATTTCTCGATAAAGAAATATTGGCAGATACAGCTATCGCACAACAAAGAATTGATAGATTTTAAAAGCATTTCTAAAACCAAATGGGAAGACCAAAAACTTGCCGATGATACGCTGAAAGCCATTCAGCGAAGCGAAACGGCAACAGTTACATCAGTAGAAACCAAAAGTGTTACAGAGCAACCGCCTTTATTGTTCGACCTTACAGGATTGCAAAAGGAAGCCAATAAAAAATTGAACCTTTCTGCCGAAGAAACCCTCAACATTGCTCAAAGCCTTTACGAAAAGAAGTTTATCACTTATCCACGTACCGGAAGCAAGTACATTCCTGAAGATATGTGGGCAGAAATTCCCAACCTCGTGAGGGCTTTACAGGACAAAGAAAACTGTAAGCTAGCGGTATCAAAAATGAAATGGGGACGTTTCAATAAACGTATCGTGAATGATTTGCGAGTTACCGACCATCACGGATTATTGGTTACAGACAAAATCCCGTCAGCACTGAACACAAAAGAAAATGCGGTTTATGATATGATTGCCTTTCGGTTGCTCGAAGCCCTTTCACAAGCTTGTATCAAAGAGATTACTGATGTTGATTTACAAGCCTTGCATTACGATTTTACTGCAAAAGGCTGTAAAATTCTGGAAGCTGGTTGGCGTTCCATTAAAGGTAATTTCTCCGATGATGACACCGAAGTTTTACAGGATTTACCTGAACTAAATAAGAACGATGAACTCAAAATAAAAGAAGCTTCTGTTCTCGAAAAGAAAACCAAACCACCTGTACTTTATACCGAAGCCGGACTTTTATCGGCTATGGAAAGTGCAGGAAAAGAAATAGAAAATAAGGATGAACGCAAGGTTTTACAAAATATTGGTATCGGTACACCCTCAACAAGAGCTTCGATTATAGAAACCTTATTTACCCGAAATTATATCCAACGGGAAAAGAAATTTTTAATACCAACTGAAAAGGGATTACAGGTTTATGAATTGGTCAAAGACAGAAAAATTGCGGACGTTGCAATGACTGCCGAATGGGAATTGGCTTTGCAGAAAATCGAAAGCAACGAAGCAGATGCTGAAACATTTCAAAAGGAAATGGAAAACTACGCTTCATCTATTACAAATGAATTGTTGCAAACTTCCATTGCCCAAAATAATCTACCCAAATTGGTTTGTCCGAAATGTAAAACCCAACATTTGATTATCCGTGATAAAATTGTGAAATGTCCTGATGAAGTATGCAATTGGGTACAATTCCGCAATGTTTGTGAAGTACAAATCGGTATAGCCGATATTGAAAGCCTTGTCAAAAAAGGCAAAACCTCTCTTATAAAAGGAATGAAAAGCAAAGCCGGAAATAAATTCGATGCTTATATCGTGTTGAATGAGGATTGCAAAACCTCTTTTGAATTTGAAAAAAAACAAAAGCTATAAAAAATAATGGAAAATAAACCCATCATTAGCAGCAAGGAAATAGAAAGCCAGATTTATACCCTAAGAGGACAACAGGTTATGCTTGATAGCGACCTCGCAGGAATTTATCAGGTAGAAACTAAAGTTTTCAATCAGGCAGTAAAACGTAATGCAGAACGGTTTCCCGAAAACTTCCGTTTTCAATTGATACAAGATGAATTTGATACCATCAACTTGAGGTCACAAATTGTGACCTCAAGTTTGAATTATGGCGGGAGGCGTTATTTACCTTATGTTTTCAGCGAACAAGGTATCGCAATGCTGGCTTCGGTACTTCGGAGCGATGTAGCTATAAAAGTCAGCATCGAAATTATGAATGCGTTTGTAGAAATGCGTAGAATGCTTATTAGCAATGCCTCTTTATTTCATCGTTTGGATAAAATTGAAATTAAACAATTAGAGACCGACCAAAAATTTGAAGAAATTTTTAAGGCTTTGGAAAGCGATAAACTTCACAGTGAAAAAGGCATCTTCTATAACGGACAAATTTTCGATGCTTATACCTTTGTTTCCGATATTATCCGAAGTGCTAAAACCTCAATTATCCTGATGGATAATTATGTGGACGATACGGTGCTTACCTTGTTAGGTAAACGCAATAATAATGTTACTGCAACCATCTACACCAAAAATATCAGCAATCAGTTAAGATTAGATTTACAACGATACAATAGCCAATATTCTTCAATTGAAATCGAGATTTTCTCCGATTCTCACGATCGATTTTTGATTATTGACGATACGGAATTGTATCATATTGGAGCATCACTAAAAGACCTGGGTAAAAAATGGTTTGCCTTTTCGAGAATGGATCTTGAAATTCGTAGAATGCTACAAAATTTAAATAAACAATAGAACCTCTAAATTACAGAGGTTTTATTTTTTTGTGGTTACTGGGCGTTTCAATCCAGTCGTTGTATGCCATCTCAAATTTGATTTCGCCTTTACCGTGCATCCCAACTTCTTTCCAACCAGCTTTTCTATAAAAAGCTTCTGCTCTTGTACCAGGTGCAGTGCCTAACCAAACGGTTTCTTTTGTTTTACTAAAATACCAATTGATCATCACATCATGTAGTTGTCTTCCAGCACCTTGTTTGTCAAATTTTGGATGAACAAATAAAGCCCAGATATTATGGTCTTGTAAATCGGCAATAGAAAATCCTATAATTTTATCGTCTATTTCACAAACCCAGCCTTTGCCTCGTTCTGTCATAAATATTCTGCAATCTTCATCTGTTACAAGGTTAAGGTTTGATAATGGGTTCTCTTTTACAGCATTTCTTACCACTTGAATTTGACTAATATCGTCAACTTTAGCTTCTCTAATTATCATATATAGTATTTTGTTTGTTGAGAATATTTTTGTCTACTTAAATCTTGGCTAAAAATACAAAAATATGCCTTCATTTATCTGATTATAACTAAATGCGATTTTTTAATATTATATCATACTATAGTAAGCTTAGAAAAAAATATTCTTTGAAGGATGGATAATTAAAGTAGGTAGATTTTAAATAATGCAAACAACTCGGCGGTTTTTGTTCCCTTTTAATTTAGCCAAATTGTTTCCAAGTGCGTATCAGTTTAGGTATTATTTTAAGTTCCGTTCTTTCTTCCATTTACGTATTCTTCCTCTTGCGTTGGTGTATGGAGATGAAGTATTGAACTGTATCATTCTTCCTAAAGTCCATTTTTCATACCAACTGACTTGGTATAGTTCTTCGTTAGATTTACTCTCTATTAGTTTTAAAATCTGTTCAACAGTTTTATCGAGCTTTTCGGAAAGTGATACGAAATCTTCCTTTTTATAGTCTTCATAGAATTTTTGAGCGAGCTTACCAAGCTCATTCCATTTGTATCCTGTTTCCGGGAAATCAATAGGTTCGCCATTGTATTTCTTTCTGTTCCATTTCAAAACTAATTCTCCCCAACCTATAAGATAAGCAACAAGATTATTGATATTCATCAATGTGCCTTTTGAATGCCCCTCTAACTCTTGAAGAGTAGTCAATTCTTTAGGAATGGTTAATAATTCCTTTTTCAGTTTATGGTAATTGGTTACAATCGCCTTTTCTAATTCTTCTTTATTGGTTGGAATAGCCATATTAAACTTTCTTATTGCCCTAAAAATATAAATTAATTATTCCTGTATTATATGAACATAGGTTAAGTTCGAAAGCAGTAAAATTGATTACATGAAAGGTAAAGAATGGGAATTTAAAATTTTTCATTTTATGGTGTTTTAGAAAGTGGATGTTGCAAATAAATAATTGCAAAGTTGAGCAACAAGAACGGAATTTCAATTGCCACGCCTTTCAAATCTTTGTCTAATAGATGCAAACATATAATCAGTAAAATACCGGCAGCCATTAAAAAATTCCCCCAAACAAAAGTTTTTGGAAAGAGAATTAAAAGTGCTGCAATAATGGTAACTGCACCGTTTATCATTACGGCTGTTTTAGAAAAATTCCATTTACTGAACATTTCCAACATTTCGGCTTTCCCAGTAAGCATTGCGTAACCTTGCTTTAGGCCCATAAAAACGGCTACAAGAATCAAGGCGGAATTAAGTATTTTTAATATCATAATAAATAGTTTATTGTATAGCAAAGGCAAATAACATTGTCATTTGCCTTTGCTAAAATATTGAATTAAAGTTTAACGAGTAGTGTAACCACCATTTGCAAAAATGGTTTGTCCAGTAATCCACCAACCATCAGTTACCAAAAACTCTACTAAAGGTGCGATGTCTTTAATATCAGTTAATCCACCCAATGCAGAGGCAGATTTGTGGTAAGCTACGGCTTCTTCACTTTCTTGACCGTAGAAAAATGGGGTATCCATTGGTCCGGGAGCAACAGCAGTAACTGAAATACCACGTTCGCCAAATTCTTTGGAAGCCGCTCTGGTAAAGTGCTCTACTGGTGCTTTTGCTCCTGCATAAGTAGAATAATAACCTGTAAACGCCGCCAAAAGTGAAGTAACAATAGTGCAGATTTTACCATTGTCGTTCAAATGTTTTCCTGCTTCTTGCAAAAAGAAATACGCTTGTTTGGCGTTTACATCCATCATCGTATCGTACTCCTGTTCGGTCGTTTCTGTAAATGGTTTTTTAAGTACCATTCCAACCGTGTTGATGGCAATATCTACACCGCCAAAAGCTTCTTTTGCTTTGCCAAAAAGATTGGTAATGTTCGCTACATTGGTCAAATCTGCCTGCACCAAAATAGCTTCGCCACCCTTATTTTTAATGTCTGCTAATGTTTGTTCTGCATCTGCTTTGGTTTTGTCACTGTTATAATGGATTACCACTTTTGCACCTTTTGATGCAACGCTTTTACTTAATAGTCCACCTAAATTTTTTGCTCCTCCAGCAATCAGCACTACTTTTCCGTTTAAATCGTTCCTTGCCATTGTATAATTATTTTAAAATTGATTAAATAACAAAGTTCTTCAATCAAATAAAATAAAACGTGGTGAACTTTTCGGAGCTTTTGAGAATGACTTATTTTTTATGTTGCCTGCGAAATTCGCCAGCAGTTTGCCCCGTGAATTTTTTGAAGAATTTTCCAAAGTTGGAAGGGTCGTAGGTTAGTTTTTTTGCAATCTCAGCGATAGATAAATCGGTTTCCGTTAAAAAGAATTTTGCTTTATTGATAATCTTCAAGTCATAGAAATGGCAAGGATGATGTCCTGTTGTTTGTTTTAATGTATCTGACAGGTGCGAATGAGATAAATGTAAAGCATTGGCAATTTGGTTGAGTTCCAAAAAATCGTTTGCGCGTCCGTTTACAACTTCTTCAATATGTTGATCCAGAAATTCGAAATAAACAGTGGTAATTTCGTCGCTACGTTTGTTTACATTTTTTGCTCTCTTTTCCATACCCATAATAATCACTTTATATTCTGTTTTTAACCAATCGTTATCAAATCTGCAAATTCTATAGTGTGTAGATTAGGATTTTGTACAATCGCTTTGAATACCTAATTTCTGCAATCGTTCATTACAAAAATACAAATAAATCTGCCTGTATTTAAATTTCGCCAAATCCCGCCTCTCAAAGCCAAACCCTGCCACATTTTTAAAGGCTGTTATCTACTGCTATAATTTTAGACTTCAAGTAAAATTCTAAACAAAATTATAGTATGGATACTCAGCAACAAGACCTATCGTATTTCAGATTGCGACTGCAAGAATTATTAAACACCAGCTTCCCCGAAAAGGCAAACGACCAAAAATTTATAGAGCAACGTTCCTCGTGGACCACCAATGCCTACGAGGGTGCTTTTCGTTCGGGAAATGCTATTGAGCAATGCAACGAAATAGCCATTTATATACTTTTTGAGGGCTTACATTTCTCAAAATTCGACACTGTTTTTCAGGTGGTATGCAATGAGTTTGATACTGGGTAGTGATGTTGATGTTTTTAAAAGAGTGATCGAAAGAATTATGAATTGACTTTAGGTTTAATATGGTTTGATGTAGAATGAATTATGTTTTACAATTTAAGCATCAATATCTTTTTTGTTATCTTTGCAGAAGAATAATTGAAAATATGAACAGAAAGAGCTGTCTTCCTCCTCCTAGAAATTAATAAATACTTGTTTATAAGTATGATGAACTTCCGAATCTATTCGGGATATTTTGTTGTACACTTTATTTATTAATTTAATTTTCCTGTTTAAGGATAGACAACTTATATGAAAAATTCGTATTTAATCCTGCATATCGCAGTACTGCTGGCTGGTTTTACCGGTGTTTTTGGCAAATTAATCTCGCTTAATGAAGTGCCGCTGGTTTGGTTTCGGGTATTGTTTTCAGCAATTATCCTCTCTTTCGGACTGAAGCTTTTTAAAGTTAAGCGATTAGCTTCCAGTCGGGAAGCTTTTAAAATTGCTAAAGTCGGTTTATTCATTACTGTTCATTGGATTTTTTTCTATGCGAGTATCAAGTACTCCAATATTTCAATCGGCGTGGTATGTTATTGCCTGACCAGTTTCTTTACAGCCGTATTTGAACCTCTGTTGAACAGGAAGAAATTCAGCGTTGTTCAGCTCGCATTGAGTGCCCTCACACTGCTGGGCATCAGCCTGATTTTTCACTTTGATTCATCGTATCAGCTCGGCATCATTTTAGGCGTGGTTTCTTCCGCTTTTGCTGCATTGTACACGATTTACAATGAGCGTTTGGTACAAACCTATGATAGTAAACTGATCAATTATTACCAGATGGTCGGCGGAGCTTTGGGATTAGGTGTTTTGTTGCCGGGTTTCTTTTATTTCTTCCCAAATGAAAGGTTTATTCCAGATGGATCGGATGTATTTTATTTAATATTATTGGCTTTGTTCTGTACCGTAGGGCTGTATGTTCTGTTCGCAGAATCGCTCAAGAAATTATCTGCGTTTACCGTCAATCTTAGCTTTAACCTCGAACCGATCTATGCGATCATTATCGCTTTTTTGTTCTTTAATGAAGGTAGGGAAGTCAACCTTTCTTTCTACGTAGGATTAGGGTTTGTGATACTTTCCGTAGTGCTGCAATCCATACTCTTCACGTGGCAAAAAAACAAGTAATAGTAGCTGATATAATTTAAAAAAGGAGCTGTCATATTAATGGCAGCTCCTTTATAAATCTTAGCACAAAGGAATCGTATTATAGTTTGATTCTGTAATACTTATTTATCAAGCATTAATACATTTCTTCAACAACAAATCCCATAATCAGTATGCTATCCATAATACCTTCCGCTGAAAACATACTGTGACCCTGCACCCGAAGTACATTGTCACAATCTTCCGTATCGATTGTAATCATAAATTCCGGATAGCCATCTTCCAGCATCATGATTACCCGATCTGCGCTTTTTCTATCGGAAATATTAGTTTTAAATACTTTTATCATGTTTCAATGTCATAAGGTGGTAGATTCCATATTCCAAAATAGAAAATTTTTGGTAGGGTCAATAAACATATAAGTTAAATTTTAATTTCGCTTCATTCCAAATGGATTAAACGATACCCCTAAGTTGATGTAAAAAGAAGACTGGGGTCTTGCTTCATAAATATAATCGTTGAACGAGCCACTTTTTTCAAAAATTCGACCTGTTGGTATACTTCTCAGTCCGGACTTCAAAGTTCCCACGAAAGACCTGCCCAGATTATGTTCATACATCAACCCAGAATTAATCTCGAGTTGCTGATACTGGTATCTTTTGTTTTTACCATAAAGATCGTAAAGATAAAATGTAGAGCCCGCCATTTCGCAACCGAAGGATATCCTTCCGTTTTTAAGCAGTTCTTTCCGCATATAGAACCTTTGTGGCAATATAACATCGAGCATCCAGCCATTTCTGAATTTATATTCATAGGAAAAGGAAGGCAATACCGGGATCAATACGGTTGGATCTACCATGGCAACCAGTCCAACGGTCATCTTGGTCCGTTCATCTGCTTTTAAAACCAGCGTTCCGGTAAATATTCCCCGTAGCCGTTCAAAATGCTTATCACTTCCATCCACAATCAATGATCCTGAATAAATAAAGGGTTTGCCAAACAATTGCGATACCCTTGCCACGTTGACCCCTGCGGCGAAATAGTGGAAGTCCTGTGATCTTTCAGTCTGCAGTCCTGATACAGGATCGCGGTCTTCTAAAGAGAATGAATTGTAACTGTAATTGATTGTCGTTCCAAAAATCCATCCATTTTTCACAAGAACTGTTTTGTTTCCGTTCACAACCACACGATTTACGCCCCCAAACTTATTATCGGGCAACTTATTGCCATTTTCTTTCGATGAATACTTAAAAGGTACCTGATGATCGTATTCTATATTGAGGGTACGGATCGATGGAAATTTTTCCATAGCATACCGAACTACTTTTTGTGAAATACTGTCCTTTTGATCCTGCGAATAGGAGAATGTGGAAATCCCCAAACAGATCCCCAGTGAGATTATTCTTCTTGTGTTCATCTTCACGTATTGTATATTTCGATTAAAACAGAACGATTTCTGATCTTTGTGCTAAGGAAGGATTTTTTTTAAAGTCATTTTCTGATTTTATACGAACCTATCTTTTTTTTAGACCAAAGGCTATTAATCGTGAAGATGCCCGAGGCTGATTTAACCCGGAGAAAAACAACGTTTGTTGGGGATACATCTATCAGTCTGAATATCTGATCATGGATTATTTCCAAAAATCTGTCTGGTATATTCTTTCTGGAATTCTTTTTTATATACATCTCCTATCGGGATCTCATGTTCTCCGATATATATGGTCTGGTTGTCGAACGAATCGATACGGTTTCCATTGACAATATAGGATTTGCTGACCCTTAAAAAATAAGGGAGGTCAATTTTCAGGAGTATATTCTTAATGTTCATGGCTGTGACCAGCTTTTTTTCTACGGTATGAATCACCACATAATCTTTCAGTCCTTCAATAAACAATATCTCTGCGAGCAGAACCCTGTAATATCGCCTGTCTGCCTTGATCAGTATGGAATCATTGCTCTTTCCCTCGAAGGTATTTTTGGTAGTCTCGGGAAGCAATAATCTACGGTATTCTTTCGCTTTGCCCACGGCCTTTTCAAGTCTTTCCTTTTCGATAGGCTTGAGCAGATAATCAATTGCATCCAGCTCGTAACTTTGCAGGGCATATTGCGGAAAGGCGGTGGTGAAAATGACCATCGTGCGTTCAGGCAGTTCTTGTGCAAATTCCAGACCTGAGAACTTTGGCATCTGTATGTCCAGAAATACAAGGTCTACCTCATTTTCCCGGATAAAATCAAGTGCCGATAATGCGTTTGTAAACTCGCCAATTATTTCAACTTCGGAAATTTCACCTACAAGTGTTAAAATCCATTCCCTCGCTAAGGGTTCGTCGTCAACTATGATACATTTCATCATGCATATTCTTTAAAATCAAATCAATATTTTTTGGTCGCATCGCTGTGCTAATTTATCGGGATTTCTAGGTCAACAATAAACTGGTTATTTCCGGTACTGATATCCAGACGGTAATTTTCGCCAAATAAGAGCTCCAGTCTTCGCTTAATGTTGATCAGCCCGAGCCCTCCTTTTTCAGAATGCGGCGAATCCATACCGGCCGCAACTGAGTTGGTGCATTGGAATAAAAGCCTCCCGTCGTCTATTTTTAAGCTAATGCCCACAAAGGTAGCAGCCCCCGATATATCCGCACTGTGCTTTACGGCATTTTCAACAAAGGTTGTAAACAGATTGGGCGGGATAAAAACGGAATTCAAATTTTCGCTGCCGGTTTCTATGGTGAATATAAACTTGTCCCTGCGGATCGTTTCAAGGTTCAGGAAATTAGAAAGAAATCCTATTTCTGCCGAAACAGGCGTGGTCTCTGTCTGATTTTCATAAAGCTGGTACCGAAGGAACTGGGAAAGCTTGAACACGACCATAGAGGCTCTGTCCGGGTTTTTACGGATCAGTACATTTACATTGTTGAGCATATTGAAGAGAAAGTGCGGATTGATCTGATTCTTCAGGCTTTCCAGTTCCATACTGAGGGTAAGGTCCTTCAGCTCCGCATAGCTTTCCCTGTCCAAAGTCCACCGCTGGAACAGTTTTATGGTAGTGGTCACTAGGATCACGGCATAAGCAATGATAAACCAGATGGGATGCCCCATGTTTTCGGTCACCTTGACCGTATCGTGAGATCTGTGCGGGGCCAGGGTGTCGGAAATAAAATCCAGCACATAAAGCCCCAGCGAAACAACCAGCATCAGGATCAGCAGATAATGAATATACTTTGCCCGAAAGAAGAAACGGGGGATTAGGAAATACATGTTGAAATAGAACATGAAATTGAACGTCAGAAAGATCGCCGATAGATTATAATAACGATAAATACCGTGGTATTCGGTTGACTGGTTTACCGTGTAAAATAGCAGCAGCAAAAATCCCGACAGAAATGTACCGTGTCTCCATAAACGGTATCGTCTATCGATCAGTAAGCCGATCAGCTGTCTGTTCTTTTGGTCAGCGGTCAGGTTCTCCATTTCTTTTTAATAATTATTCCAAAATATTTAACATTCAAAAATAATCAAATATTAAGTTCTATTGACCTCTTATTATACCAAATAAGGTCTTATTTATACAAGATGGCAGGTTTGTATAAAAAAAGTGCCGTTTGTCTAATTATCACATATGGTCCGACAAAATAATGTTACTTAGCCGATAGTTGATAACTTATAGATATAACACGCATGTTTCAGAAAAAGGTATTAAAGACAATATTCTACCTGATGCCGCTGATAAGTTTTCAGACCTTTGCACAGCAGGGACAGGATGATAAACTTTACGGCCGTTTCATGGATCCACCAAATTCTGCACGTCCGCGAGTATGGTGGCACTGGATGAACGGCAACATTCCCCCGCAGGGAACCCGTAAGGACCTATTGTGGATGCACCGTTTCGGAATCGGAGAATTCCAAACCTTTGATGCAGCTCTTGTCACCCCAAAAATAGTTGACCACCGTCTGGTCTACATGACTCCAGAGTGGAAAGAAAGTCTCGCACTTACCGCCAGGCTTGCAGATTCCCTTGGGCTGGAAATGGCCATTGCTGAATCGCCGGGCTGGAGTGAAAGCGGCGGTCCATGGGTAGACCCGCGCGATGGAATGAAAAAAATTGTATGGAACCAGTTGACCGAAAGTGGCGGAAGGACGTTTACGCCGAAATTAAACGCAAGCTCGTAGAAGACCACGGCATACCTGCACACGAAGTCCGCTTTATACAGGAAGCCAAGAATGATAAGCAACGTAAGGAACTTATCAAAGGTATGAACGAAGGCGAAATCCGTGTACTGTTCGGTTCAACGAGTATGCTCGGAACTGGCGTAAATGCACAGAAACGAGCCGTTGCCGTTCATCATTTGGATACACCGTGGCGACCAAGTGACCTTGCTCAAAGGGATGGCAGAGCTGTTCGTAAAGGCAATGAAATTGCCAAGTTCTTTGGAGAAAACAAAGTAGATGTGATTATCTATGCCGTAGAAAAATCATTAGATAGCTACAAGTTTAATCTGCGGTACAATAAACAGCTATTCATAGACCAATTAAAAAACAACAATCTCGGCAAGCGAACGATTGACGAAGGCAGTATGGACGAAAAATCGGGAATGAATTTTTCGGAATATGTGGCTATCCTATCAGGAAATACAGACCTGTTGGATAAAGCTAAATTAGAAAAACAGATTGCAGGGTTAGAAAGCGAAAAACAGGCATTCAACCGTTCAAAGTATAGTGCGAAGTACAAATTGGAAGACTACACAGCTGAACTTGATAAAGCTCAATCCCGCTTTGGCCGTATGAGCCTTGATTGGAATAATCTGAAAGGCGTATCCAAAAAGTTCGGACGGCACAATCGCAAATCTTCTGCAATTGGACGGCTTACCGCCCAATGCGGATATGAAACAAATTGGTGCAAAGCTCAACCAGCTTGCGGACAAAGCCCGCACCGGAGGTCAGTATGAAGAAATCGGTATGTTGTACGGATTTACCTTGTTGGTCAAAACCGAAATGTCCGAAAAAGAGGGCGTGGATATACGGGTAAACCGCTTTTTGGTACAGGGCGAGGGCAATATCAAATATACCTACAACAATGGTTTAATCGCCAAAGATGAAAAGCTGGCGACTTTGAACTTCCTTAACGCACTAGAGAAATTGCCCGGCTATATCGATCAAGAGAAAAAGAAAATTGCCGAATTGCAAAAAGATTTGCCTGTTCTTCAGGAAGCACTAAATGGTACCTGGTCTAAAGAAAACAGATTGAGTGAACTGAAAACGGAATTGGCTTCCGTTGAACGCAAAATACAGTTATCCATAACGCCAGAAACTAAAGAAGAACCTGCGGGGCAAGTTGAAAAACAGAAACAAACAACACCCATTCGGAAAGTAATATAATGCGAAAACCTATTCATTTACCTTGTAGGAAATTAGCAGAAATTTCATTCCCGTTCATCTGTTTCTTCCATTTTTCTAACTAAATTATCACGTAGGCTGTCAAGAAACTTCGTTCGGTTTATTTTCCGACTTTTAAGTTCCATAAATGTGTGATAGAAATCTCCCAAATCAATATTAAAAGTGTTTCCAAATGTTTTGGCTATAAGTTTTATATCTGCATTCCCATTATTAAATACACCCTGTACATATAACGAATAAATCAGTTCGATTAATGATGTTTTGCTCCCCGTCCAATTTATTGAAAAACTATCAGTTTCTTTTTTATGATTTTTATTATTCAATTGGTCTTCGAGATAGACTTGTATCAAATCATTGGCAATTATTTTGGCGACTTTATAATCATGAGAGCTTGAAAATCTATGATCTGCCTCAAAGTAGAAAGTATCCAAGCTTAATTTAATATCGTGTTTGCCACGTACAAAATATTTATGGTCAAGATAAGTACTGTTGGTTCTGTAGTACCGATAAAACTCAAGATTATTATCAAAATATCTTTTCAGTTTTGTCAATTCATTATCAATGTACTTCTTTATTGCTTTCCCGTTGCCATAAGGCTTTTTGGTTTCAATTTTGTAAATGGCATTATAGTAAATCAGCTTTGCGAGAATGATAGGTTTTAATCTTTTAAAAAAATGAATTTCTTCTTCAATATTATTGAAGCCACGTTTTAATACAAATTGCTTTAATTTTGATAAGCACTCTACCAGAAGTTCAACAATTTCTTGGGGCAATAGAATTGGATTGTTTAACTCTATTGTCAATTCTTGGATTTGTTCTTCTAGCTTCTGTATACATTCGGTATAGTATTTTTCCATAGATTTTAGTTGAATGTTAAAATCATTATGAGTAAAAACCATATATAATTTTTACTATATACACTATTTGATTTTTTTTATTACCCTAAAAAATCAGCATTAGAATGTTCGTTATTTTCATTCAAATAGTTAATAAGGGCTAGCACTGCCGTTGTTTCTAAATGTATTCTATTACTGCCATATTTGTCAGGAACACCTTGTTCTGTAATGTAGGCAACCCGATATATCTTTTCTTTTTTCAAGTGCTCATCCTGATGGTAGATTTCCTCTATGCGGTAGCCATATGGATTTTCAATGTGGAAATTGATTTGTAACCCCAGATATCGCTTGCAATAACCTCCCATTTGTTGCATAGGGTTTGTTGAAAAAGTACGTTCAAAATTTTCTTCGAGCATATCAATAATTTCTTGCCCTTTCATATCTACAACAGAAATTACCGGGTTCATTGGAACCATATTATATAAGTCCCATATTGTAATATCTCCCTTGTCAATTGGAACACCGTATCGCCATCCATTTGAGAATGCAATATGTACCCCTGCCACCTTACTGATAGCCTTCAATAGCAAATTATCCATTGACGATGAAAAGGTAGAATATCGATGCAAGATACTGTCCGTTTTTCCGACTATCTGTTTTTTAAGGTTCCTATATGAAAGCATAATATCTTCTACTATTTTTTCAATGTTGCGGTTACTTGTAATATTCTCGTTCACTTCTATAAGTTCATATTCGTGATGTTTAATTTTATTGTCTGAAATTGAGAGTTTCAGATGCCCAACAAAAGAACCGTGACAACCGCATTGTATCACTATTGTATCATTTACTCTAACAGGATCATAGAGCCTGTTATGTGTATGTGAACTTAGGCATACATCAATTCCTGTTGTATTTTTAAGAAGTTCAATATCTTGAGGATATCCATTGTGAGATAAGAGTATGACAAGAGTAGCTCCTAATTCTTTTACTTCTTTCACATAGTGATTTATCTCCTGTTTTGCATCTGTTACATAGATCCCTTGTTTAAAAATTTTAGGCATTGTTTTATCTATAATATTGGCACAGACGCCTATTATTGCAATTTTTTGATTATCCACATCAATTAGTGAATACGGTTTGAGCAATAATGTACCGTCCTCTTTATATACATTAATACCTAATATTGGGTAATTTAGCTGTCTCCCTAAAGTCAGAAGATGGTCGGGATTATAGGCAAAATCCCAATGACCAACCATTCCGTTAAAACCAAGCTGATTTAAAACAGGAATTAGCACTTCTCCTTTTGATGCTACTACTGGCAGTGTACCATGAAAAGTATCACCCCCATCAAAAAATAAAGCGTGTTCATTCTCGCTTTTTATCTTCTCGAAAACAGAAGCAATTCTTGCGTATCCTCCTGCTGTTTTTATATATTCTCCGTCTTTTCCGTAAAATAGTTCGGGATGTGGTTCAAGATAACCGTGTACATCATTTATAAATCCTATTGATAATTCCATAATATAAAATTTAGGTTTGAAACATTTTTGATTAGGGATGAACAATTGCCCAACCCTCGTATTGTCTTAATATAATTTCTCCGTTACCGCTCGGAACGTAATTCACAAAATCAAACAATTCGTTCTTTTCAATCTTTCGTTCCTCCATCGTTTTTTCGCATTGGGCAAATACAACGCCCTTGTCTTTTAAGGCAATCAATATTTTCTGATAGTCATTTGCTTTTTTATACATCTCAACACCGTCAGAAAATGCGATGACTTCTATATGAAGTTTACCTTTCAGTCTTGGGTCGTTCAGTACATTATTGATATTTCGAAGTAAGCCTCTTATTTTTTTATCATCTGCTTCGTTGAGGATATATAGCGCATTATAATGCTTTTTATATGCTATTGCCGGCTCAAAAACGGCATCTTTTTTTTGTTGTGCAAAAACGCTAATGCATGTAAGACACAATAGCATAATAAGCAAGGCGTGTGTTTTTTTCATATTAAAAGTCTTTTTTTGTTATTCATTTACCAATTCTTCTATTTGCTTTACGAATTCGTCCGATGCGTAATTGGCAAATCCTGTATGATGAAACCTGATTTTTCCTGTTTTATCCAACACAACGGTAGTAGGCAATGCTCCGGAGTAAATTTCGCCCGGGACATTGCCATTGGATTTATAAAAAGGAATTGAAAAATTTTCATTCATCAGATAAGCTTTTGCTGTAGCAAGGTCACTGTCTTCATTTATTGTGAGAAAGAAAACATCAGGGTTGTCTTTGAATTTGGTATAAAACGTTTCAATAGAGGGAAATTCAGCCCTGCAAGGTGGACACCAGGATGCCCAAAAGTTGATAAACACTACTTTGCCTCTTAATGATGAGGTACTTTGAACGCTTCCTTTTTCGTCTACAAAATCAAAATCTGTGTTAATTTGTTTTGTTGCATCGCCATCCTTTTTGTCAATACTAGGATTAAAAAGCCCTGTTACCATTAATTGCCGAAGTACAAATGATTTTGCATCGGGGCTGACAAGCATTATTCCGACAGCAATTACCATTATTATAGTAAAAGCATTTTTCTTAACATACTGCCATTTACTGGCAGGCGATTTATCTTTTGAAACCTCTTTATTGTTGAACATAATTCCCTTTTTTTATTATCAGACTGTTAATTACTTTCAACCAGTTCATTCAAGATTTTTAACATTTCTGGGCTTGTATAATCTCTGCCACCTTCTATGCGGGCTATCATATCTCCGCTTTTGTCAAGGATAACTGTAGTAGGAATAGCTTCCCCTAAATATTCAGGCGGAATGTTTCCGGCAGGAACATATACAGGTAAATCATATCCATTCTTGGCCATAAAGGCGGTAGATTTTTCCATCTTGTTATCTACATCTACCATCAGGAACACAATTTCTTCATTGTCCTTGAAAGATTGTTTCAGTTTGTTAATGGAGGGCATTTCTTGAATGCAGGGCGGACACCATGTAGCCCAAAAATTGATGAATACCACCTTTCCTTTTAATTCATTTAACGAAACAGTTTTACCGTCTTTGTCTTTAAAGGAAATGCCTGAAGTTGCAGGATTTTCCAGCTCTGCAACTTTCTCTGTTGTGATATTTTCGTTTTTTGGCATATTTTCTTTGTTCTTATCCGAATTTCCACAGGCTGCCAATGAAATGACTGTGATGATGGTAAGACTGGCACAAACAGCCAATTTTTTAAATTGTATCTTCATAATAAATTATTTTATAGTTTTTCATTAATCTAATTTTCTATTTACTCAGTTGTTTCTTCATAAGATCAACCATTTCCTTCGACATATAGTCTGCACCACCTACGTGCCTAACTATTATGTTGTTTTGCTTATCTACAATAATGGTAGTTGGGATAGAGCCTGAAAAAATATCACGTGGTATTTCGCCATCGAAAACGTGTACAGGCAGGTCAAATTTTTTATTCTTCATCCATTTTTTTGTCTTTTCGATATTTCCGTCTACATCAACCATTAAAAAAACTAGATTATTATTGTTTTTAAAGGTTTTACGGAGTTCATTTATGGAAGGCATTTCTTGGATACACGGCGGACACCACGTTGCCCAAAGATTGATAAAAACAACCTTGCCTTTTAATGAGTGTAACGAAATGGTTTTACCGTTTTCATCCTTGAACTTTAAATCAGGCGTTTGCTGAGCATTAGACACTAATGGCTGTTCGCCATTAGTGCTTTGATTTGTGGTCATAATTCTGTCAATTCCATTGCTATCGATTGATGCATATGCCCATCCCGTAATCGCTATTAGCGGGAGCAGGGCTATTTTTTTGAAGTTCATTTTCATAATTCTATTTATTTATTTTACCCTCTTTAATCTCTTCTGACGGTTTTAAAATGATTTTATCCTCCGGCAAAAGATTACCGAAAACCTCTGTCAGCGTGTCTAAACGAATGCCCTCGTTTACTGCAATCCGCTTTACTTCGTTGTTGTTCAACGTTAAAACATACGTTCCAGACTGCGTATTTAAGACACTCTTACTTTGAACCCAATTTGATGGATTTTTTCGCTTTAATTTCAGTTTTACCTGTGCATAATCGCCACCCTGCAATTCGCCCGATGGATTACTCACATCAAACTCCAACTTAAGGGAGCGGTCTTGCTGGTCCAGCAATCCCGAGGTTCTGGAAAGTGTTGCATTAAATGTTTTGCCTGGCTGTGAGCTGATGGTAAACGTAGCGGGCATACCATCTTGAACAGATGATGCGTGTTTTTCAGGCAGGGATAAAGTCAGACGTAGCTTATTGCTCTGTGCCATCATAAAAAGAGGCAAATTGGAACCAGTTCCTGCCAGTGCTCCCACCGAAACATTTCTATCCGTAATGACACCATCAAACGGAGCTGTTATACGTAAATATTGCTGTAATTGTGAGGAATGGGCTGTTCCAGCTTTAGATGCCTGGTAAGCTGATTTTGCACTTTCCATAACACTTTTAGCCCGGTCGAGCTCAATATCCGCTACTGCTCCTGTAGTTTTGGCGGCAACCACTAATCGGTCATGTGCCTGTTTTGCATATAAATAATCACTATATATCTTTTGTTCCGTAGATTTGTCGGAAAGATATTGTTGGTTCATTTCGGGAGCCTCTAATACTGCTAAAAGCTGTCCTTTACGAACACGGTCGCCCCGGTCAACGTACATTTGTTTTACAAATCCCGTAACTTTTGCATAAACCGCTACCTGCTCGTATGGTTTCAGTTCTGCCGGAACGGATAGATCGTATTCAGGATTAAAAAACTGTATAGGAGCCGTAAGATAATTTACTGATTTCGTTTGCTCCTTTCGTGATTGTTCTTTTTCCTGTTCTTTTTGTGAACAAGCGGAAAGCATCAGTACTAATGAAGTACTTAATGTCAATACTATTATTGATTTTTTATTTATTGAAATGCTATGAAACATTGTATTTATATTTTAAAGTTTATTATATCGTTTGTTTTTCGGACTGCTCCGCATAATACCTACTTTCATTATCATCAGGGTCTAATGAAGGACTGACTAGAGAAGTTCGTGACATCAGGGAAGAAAAGAAATGAGGAACTAATAACAGAATAGTTACGGTAGAAGCAATCAACCCACCAATAACAGCCCTACCCAGAGGTGCTACCTGTTCTGCTCCGTCGCCTAAGCCCATTGCCATTGGCAACATTCCGGCAAGCATCGCTGCGGCAGTCATCAATACAGGTCTTAATCGGGAAGAAGCTGCAAGCCTTGCGGAGTTGGCTGGTTTTAGTGCCAGTTTTTTGCGGTAATATTCTGCTTGATTGACCAATAATACTGCATTGGAAACCGATACGCCGAGTGACATAATAATTCCCATATAAGATTGCAGGTTAAGCGTACTGCCCGTCAAGAAAAGTATGATGAGACTTCCCGCAATTACGGCAGGGACTACCGAGAGGATAACTAATGGAACTTTAAACGATTGGTAATATGCCGAAAGCATCAGGAATATGGCTACAATGGCAACACCCAAACCTGCCAAAAGATTACCCAACGTGTCATCTAAAAGCTTTAATGCTCCCTCTGTCCAAACTATGGTTCCCCGAGGCGGTTCCCCTGCGTCCTTAATGGACTGCTTAACTGCCTTTGAAGCGGTTCCCAAATCTTTTCCGTACACATTAGCAACTATGGTAACGTATCGGTTAGGACCCTTTCTGTTTACCTGTGCAGGAGCGGTAATCTTTCTTATGGTTGCCACATCTTCTAATACTGGACGAAGACTTCCTGCTTTCAATGGAAGCGATCGTAATCTTTCTTCCGATGACATAACTCCTTCGGGTATTTGCACTTGTGTCTGGAATACTAGTCCAGATTTTGGATCAATCCAAAGATTTTTGTCCGTAAAACGGGTCGATGAGGTTGCGGTTACAAGGGTTCGTGTAATGTCCTGCATTGTCAGTCCGAACTGCCCAGCAAGGTCACGATTAACCTCAATTTCCAGATTTGGATAAGCAGTAGGTTCCGCAATGCGGACATCCCGTAAAAAAGGAACTTTTTTCAGGTTTGCCTCAATCTTTGATGCGTGTGCAAAAGCACCTTTTACCTGATTGGCTCCTACTTTAACTTCAATAGGTGTCATTGCTCCCTGTCCCATAATCTTTTCTGTAAGCTCCATCGATTCAAAATTGAAAGCAACTTTTGGATACTTCTCAGTAATTTTTTTACGGACTTTCTCTTTAAAATCTTCCATCGATCCACTGTACACCTCCTGATTGACGGATATTTGTAAAACAGCTTCGTGGGAAGAACTAGTAAAAAGGAATATAGGATTGATAGGGGATCCTGCGGGATGCATACCTACAAATGCTGAGGTAATATTTAAACCGTTTTCGGGTAATTCAGCTTTAATATCCTCAGTAATTTCTTTGACAATCTGCTCTGTTTTTTCGAGTCTGCTTCCCTGCGGAGCCTGGATACGCATTTGAAAATCGCCATTATTGGAAACAGGCATTACATCCGTACCTACAACAGTCAAAAGTAAGCTTGCTATAACACCAGCAACCAGCAGATATACTGCAAAAAGCGGTAATGCTTTGGTTGACCATTTACGCATCCGGTATGAATAATTTACACGAAATTTATCGAAGAAAGCTCGTTTTCTTGGTGTATTGGCTTCTGTATTGTGCTTGTTCTTCATCATCCAATTTGCCAGTATAGGAACAAAGGTCTGTGAAGCTAAAAAAGAAGCAATCATAGCAAAGGCAACTGCCATAGACAAAGGCATAAACATATCTTTCGGAATGCCCGTCATAATAAAAGCAGGTGTCAACACGGCAAGAATGCAGAATAATATCAGCAATTTTGGGATAGAAATTTCAAGCAAGGCATCCAAAATAGCTCTTTGTTTGGGTTTCCGCATTTCCATATGCTGGTGTATATTTTCTATCGTTACCGTAGCTTCGTCAACGAGAATACCAATAGAAAGGGCAAGACCGCTCAATGTCATAATATTGATGGTCTGTCCGAAAAGATACAAGACCGTAACCGCCGATAGAATAGCAATCGGAATAGTCAGCACTACAATGATAGCTCCACGGGTATCGCCCAAGAACAATAATATTACTAATCCCGTGAAAACTGCTCCCAAAATGCCCTCGTGGATAAGGTTGGAAAGCGAGCGTTCGATATAAATGGACTGGTCGAACTCATAGCTGACCTTTACATCCTCTGGTAGTTGGTTTTTCAGCATAGGGATGGCATTTTTCAAGTTCTGCACGGCATCCAATGTGGAGGCATCAGCTTTTTTAATAATGGGCAGATAAACCGAGCGTTTGCCATTTACCAAGGCATAACCAACCGTTTGGTCGGCTCCATCCTCCACGCGGGCCACATCGCCAACATAAACAGTGCGATTCTCACTCGTCTTTACGGGCGTTTTCAATAACTCTTCGGGTCCTTTAGCAATGGAATTAATGGGAGCCATTAGGTTTTCATCGCCTATACGAATATTTCCGGCTGGGGATGGAAGACTATTTTTGGTGATGGCAACCGTGATATCTTCAGGACTTAGTCCATTCGCTTGCATCGCTTCGGGGTCAATATTAATGACAATCGAGCGAATATTACCCCCAAAAGGAGCCGGAGAAGTAATACCAGGGATTTCAGTAAACATAGGTCTTATCTTTGTAATGGCAAGCGTCTGAAGTTCGTTGACCGAACGCTGGTCACTTTCAAAAACAAGATTACCTACAGGAAGCGAACTACCGTCAAATCGTACTACCATTGGTGGCACAGCTCCAGCTGGAAGAAATCCCATTGCTCTTGAAACAGATGTTGATACCTCTCCAGCAGCCTGTGCCATATCGGTTCCTGGATAAAAGGTCAGTTTCATCAGGGTCAGACCCTGTACGCTTTTAAAATCAATATTTTTTACACCACTAACGAATAGCAATACCTTTTGGAACTCATTAGCCATAAACCCGTCCATATAAGCCGGGGATAGTCCACCATAAGGCATAGCAATATACATTGCAGGTAGTTCCACTTCCGGAAATATATCTACGTTTATTTTTTTTACCGTGTTGTAGGAAAAGAATACTATCGCAAGTACGACAACCATAATCGCAATAGGTTTCCTCAACGCAAATCTTATCATGTTCATATACGATTAATTAAAGGTTGTTAAATAAAAAGTCGAAATCAGCAAGCAGTTCTGCTTCGTAAGCAAGCAAAGCCCAATAATCTCGGGAAACATCAATGTGGGTGTTCTCTGCCTGTTCCAGCAAAATGCGTATTTGCAAGAGTTCGCTCAACGTAATCAGACCGCTTTTGTACCTTGCGAAATACATATTGTAAGCATCTTGCGACTGCTGTACAGCAAGCTTCGTTTTCTGAAGCTGTTCGTATTGTTGCACAATTTTTGTTTGTGAAGCTGATAAATCTGCCTGCATTGCTTGTTCATATTGCGAATGAAGTAGCTTGGTACTTTCGGCATCTTTAAAAAGTTTTTTACTTTTCAAACTGTTGGTATGCAGGCTTGTAATGTTCCAAGTGATACCGATGCCTGCCAGAAAGTTATTGGCAGTATTGCTGAAACCGTCATTCCATGCTCCCGATACTGTTCCGTTGGGGTTAATGCCTGTACCACGATAAGCATAACCGCCCAACAAGTTTATGGAGGGCAAAGAAGCTCTTTTTTGCGCTTCGCCACTGAACAAGTAATACTCCGATTGTTTATCCAAAGCATCTAAAATGGGATGAACGGGGTTTATGGTAATTAGCTTGCCTGAATTATTTTCTGGGGGATTGCCAAAACGGTAAGTAGATGCCATGTAATCGACGGTATCTCCACCGTATAGTTCCAATAGCTTGATAAGAGCAGCGTTTTTAAAACCGGTCCATTTATCATTTTCGCCCATAGCCTGGATATAAGACGATGAGGTGAGTAAACTGTCAGCCGCTGGTCTTAAACCCGATGCGGACAAGCCCGAAGTTGTTTTGCGAATATCATTGAGACGTTCAGAATTCTTCTCAGCCAATTGTAATTTGGCATTGTTGTACAAAAGAATGATGTATCGCTCTGATAAGGTCTTTTTCAAGCTGAGTAAATAGGCATCTTTGTCACTTATCGATTTGTTGTATAGTGCACCTGCAGCTTCATTTTGCTTGCGAAGCTTTCCAAAAGAAAACAATTCCCATTCAACAATGGCAGAACCAAAAGTATTGGCTGCTGTTGAGCTACCATTTATCGGCATTGCAGAACCACTCACATTGAAAAAACCAGCTTGCGGAAAAAATGCACCCGCACTTCCCTCATATGTTCCATAAGTATTCTGTGCCTGTGCTTTTACCTGTGGGAGCATGTTGCTTTTTACCGCCCGTTCATTAAGTTTTGCGGCATCGATTGCCGACATTTTTGACCCGATACCCGGATAATTCTCTTCTACTTTTGGCCATAAACTGCCCAAAGTATTTTCTTTTTGCTGTTGGGCGTAAAGTACGGACGGAACAGCAATGGCAAACCACAATAGTGTGATTGCCTTAATATGTTTTATCATATTATGATACAATTTTTGGAGAGGTCACAAAGGCGACCTAAGATTATTTAAAATAAAAACAATAGAAATTCAGCCTAATGAACCGGTACGGTTTATAGGGAAATTGAATTAGTGGGAATAATGGATGATGAGTTTCTGGTATTCCAGAAATAGAGGAATGGAGTTACGGATTTTTCCGCTACCATTATAAAGAGGGTGTTTGTTTTCTTTAATTAAAGAGCGAAAGCCTAATAGAAAAAGAAATACTGCTGTGAAAATAACGGCAGGTAATAAATCGTTCGCACTGAAAGAGATTTTTTGAACGATCTGTGAGTCGGAAACATCAAATTGTGCACATTTTTCGAGCGCATTTACCGAAAAATTATGATGCCCTTTAGGTAAACCTTGTTCTGTATTAGTTGGAAAACCTGCAAAATTTTTGATAGAACAAGATGTAAGCAATACCAATAGCAATGTAGCGAACACAAGGAAGTATCGCTTACAATTCACTAAAATATTTGATATAGTCTTACCCATAATTGCGCTAAATTAGTTTAAAATGATAATGCTCACAACTATAGAAACGCTAAATCATCATTTTATGCCGAAAAGTACCATACTTTTTCTCAATTGTCCATTATTAAAATGACACAATTATTCATTTCCTATTGAAATTTCAAATTATATTCAAACCTTTTTCACATAGTCTTTAATTCCGAAAAATTATTAATTTTTAAATTTCAGGAAATAGATTTTTTAAAAGCCATGGGAGAAATTTTTGTATGCTTTTTAAAATACTTTACAAAGTAAGACGGATCTTCAAATCCCAAAGTATAACCTATCTGATTTATATGTTGGTCAGAATGTAATAAAAGGCGTTTGGCTTCAAGAACTATTCTTTCCTGAATCATCAGTGATGGGCTTTTTCCAAGTAACTGATTCGTCAAGCTTGATAATGTTCGGGGAGATATAAAAAGTGATTCGGCATATTGCGCAATCGTCCATCCATTTTTATAATTGTCATCGATTAAATTATTGAAACGTATTAATTGCATCTTTTTATCATCTACATAAAATGATTCTTCGCCAATGCTTTTTTCTGACTCTATTTTAATACGCTGAACCTGTACCAAAAAGGATCTTAGGTACATTCTGAGCAGTTCACCCTGGCCAAAATCACTTTCATGTTGTAACTCTAAGTTTATTAAGGTAAGATATTGGTCTAAAATACTGTCCATATTTGTTCCAACACAACAAGAAGGTCTTTGGTAAGGATTTTTGAAAATATTACACTTTAGAAAAAACTCAACCTCACTGTCTTTTTGCACGATAAACGATTCATTAAAGACTATAATTACGCCATGATAATCTATATTGTCATCAAAATAATGCACCTGATTTTTTGCTATAAAAAATAGGGAATTATCAGTCACCTCATATTCCTTAAAATCAACATAGTGTTTTCCTGTCCCTTTTTTAAACCAAATTATTTGGTAATAACTATGAATATGAGGCTTGCTGGCCTTTTCACCATGATCTTTTAGATAGCTATTCATTTCATATAACTTAAATTGCTGTTTACTTGGCTCATGCAAATTAAGATGGTATTCGTGTATATTTTGATTGTTTAAATAACTCATAGCTATTTTATTGTGATGTTTACTTACCGCTAATTTTTGGTAAAAGTAATACTTATTATCCTTCATTTACAAATAGTTGTTGGAGTCCTTTGCCAATAAGTACCATTTCTTTTCAGCTTTGTCCATTTCCCAGCTTCTTGTTGCAGACTAACTTTGCAGAAGTAAAATTAAAAACAATCAGTTATGTTAAACAATGTAAATTTAGAAGCTTTAGGTAATTATGTCGATGTAATTACTAATCAACCGGCAGAAGCAATTGCAGCCTTAGGAGTTACAGCAACTTGGAAAGGCGGCGTAAGTACAGAAATCACTACACACAGCAAAAAAATCGGAAGTACTTCTGTTGAAAAACAATTCAAATATAGCATCGGAGAACCGGAAGAACTTTTGGGAGATAATTTAAGCCCAAACCCACAAGATTATATTTTGGGAGGATTAGCGGGATGTATGATGGTAGGTTTTGTAGTGGGCGCAACCAGTAAAGGCATCAAACTCGAAAGTGTAAATCTTACCATTGTTGGAAATCTTGATTTGAGAGGATTTTTAGAAGTTGATCCCAATGTTACTATTGGTTTTGAAGAATTGCAGTTCAATTTTGAAGTGGAAGGAAGCGGAACTCAAGAAGACTATAATGCAATCGCAGAACACGTCCGCAAGGTTTCTCCTGGGTACAATACCATTGCAAATCCTGTTAAAATAAACATCAATAAGGATTTACATTCTATCGTTTAAAAAAACAGAATGAAAAGGCTGTGTATTTAAAATTAAAAACAGCCTTTTCATTTTTCTGATTCGCTATCAACATCAATTTGATATGTTATTAATCGTACAGTTCTTTAATAATTCAGAAGCTGAATAGTCATCCGATTCCAACCAATATTTAATTTGAAACAATGAATATGATTCCATCATCCATATTGGAACTAGCACCAATTGCACAAGGTAGTAATGCCAGTTCAACACTCGAAAAAACAAAAGAATATGCACAACTTGCAGATAGTTTAGGCTTTAATCGTTTTTGGTTGGCAGAACATCACAATATGGCGCATATTGCCAGTTCGGCGACAGCAGTTTTAATAGGATATATCGCCAGCCAAACTCAGAAAATAAGAGTGGGTTCAGGCGGAATTATGTTACCAAACCATTCGCCACTTATTGTCGCTGAACAGTTTGGAACGTTAGCAACGCTGTATCCAAACCGTATCGATTTAGGCTTGGGAAGAGCTCCTGGAACTGATACGCAGACGGCTTTAGCTATTCAAAAAGATTTCTATGCACAATCTCAACAGTTTCCGCAAAATGTAGCTGCGCTCCAGACTTATTTCTCTAAAGAAAATGCTTATGGAAACGTACGTGCCGCTATCGCCGAGAACACAAATGTTCCTATTTGGATATTGGGTTCAAGCAGAGAAAGTGCGGCTTTGGCGGCTTCAAAAGGGCTACCTTATGCTTTTGCAGGACATTTTGCGCCGAGAGATATGATGGCTGCATTTTTATTGTATCGCAATAATTTCCAACCCTCTGAATTTTTGGATCACCCTTATACGATTGCTGCTGTTAATGCTGTAGCTGCAGATACGGATGAGACGGCTGAAATTCTGTCTACGAGTGTTTATCAAATGTTTCAAAATATAGTATTAAATAATGGTAAATTCTTGCAACCTCCAGTTTCTTCTTTAAGCCAGCTAATGAATGAAATGAGTGAAGCTGCTCGTTTTCAGGTAAACCAAATGACGGCTCGTTCTTTTGTGGGAAGTAAAGAAAAATTGACTATTGAATTAAAAGAATTTTTAAATCATTCAGGTGCAGACGAATTGATGATTCATTCACCTATTTATGACCAAGAAGCTAAATTGAAAAGTTTATGCCTAATTAAAGAAGTTATTGATAGTATAAATCTTGAAAAGACTACTACTTAATCTAGAGATAGTTTACCAATAAGTACCATTTATTTTCAATTTTGTCCATTTCTAAATCGTACTGTCTGGCGTAAATTTGTACTTATAAATCAAGCAAACTTTAAGTCATCATAGGTCCTTAGATGAAGTGAAATTATTGCAATCATTAATTTAAAAATATCATACAATGAACTTAGCAAATAAAATAGAATCCGATCAATTGACAGTAGTTAATTTTCACGCAACTTGGTGTGGACCGTGTATCGCAATGAAACCACATTTGGAAGAAACTGTGAAAAAATTTGGAGAAACAATCCATTATGAAAGAGTGGATATTGACCAAAACCCAGGATTAGCACAACTTTTCGAAATCAGAAGCGTGCCTACAACAATGATTTTCAAAAAAAATGAAATGAAATGGAAACATTCAGGCGTTTTGCCATCAAGCGAATTGAGTAAAATTGTAAATGAAAATCTTTAATCATAATTAATTAAAACCATACAATGAAAAAGCTACTGCACATCATCAGCTCGCCAAGAGGAGAAAAATCGAAATCGGGAGCCATCGCTCAAGAATTTTTGAAACAATATAAACTATCAAATCCTGATGCTATCATTGATGAATTAAATCTTTGGGATGGTAGTATTCCTCCTTTTGACGGTAATAAAGCGGCAGCCAAAATGACCTTCTTTGGTGATGGAACTCTGAATGAAGAATTACAATCTTCTTGGGATAAAGTGGTTGAGGTAACAGAAAGATTTTCATCAGCAGATGAATATCTAATTACTGTCCCGATGTGGAATGGAGGAATTCCTTGGGTTTTAAAACATTACATAGATACCGTTTCGCAACCCGGTTTGACTTTTGGTTTTGGTGCAGATGGTTATTTTCCTTTGTTGAAAGACAAAAAAGCCTGTGTGGTTTTTACTTCGGGTGTGTTTAGCCCAGGTGTTCCTGCATCACTTGGTTTAGATTTTCAGGTTTCTTATATAAACTGGTGGCTTGGTCTTGTAGGTATTACAGACATTCATCCGATTACATTTTTAGGTAATTTGGTAAATCCTGATGCCGAAAACGAGTTTCCAAAAGCATTGGAATCAGCTGCTACGGTTGCAAAAGATTTTTTTTCATAAAGAGAATTTGAATCAACAGCTTCAAACAGATAAAATAATAATTGATACTCTTTAATTAGAATAAATTTTAAAAAAAAAATGAACATTACATTAGAACAAGCAGAAGTAGTTATAGCAGCAGCAAAAATAAAATCAATAGAAATAAATGCCAAAATGGTTATCAGTGTTTTAGATGCAGGAACCAACCTAGTTGCATTAGCTAAAATGAATGACGCTTTGCTTGGCTCTATAGATGTTTCTATCAAAAAGGCAAAAACATCAGCTTTGTTACAAATGGACACAGCAACATTGACGCCATTAGTAAAACCAGATGGGCCTTTCTTTAACCTAGAACACAGCAATGGTGGTTTAATAACTTTTGCGGGTGGTATAGTAATAAAAAATTCAGAAGGCATTGTAATTGGGGCAATTGGCGTAAGCGGTGGTAGTTTAGAAGAAGACCATACAGTAGCCGAAGCTGGAGCAAAAGCAATCTTGTAAAGCTAGATTCTATGAACCATAGCATTAGTTAATGAGAACATTTAATTAATAAATTTTTTAAAAAAAGACAATGAAAATACAAGTTTGGTCAGATATTATGTGTCCGTTTTGCTACATCGCAAAGAAAAATTTTGAAGCAGCTTTAGAAAACTCTCCTTTCAAAAATGAAGTGGAAGTAGAATGGAAAAGTTTTCAGCTAGACCCAGATTTGAAAGAAAACTCTGGAACCGTAAGCATCAGCGAATATTTGATGAAACGAAAAGGTTTTTCAGAACCTCAACTAAAGCAATTTCAAAATCAGTTGAAAGAGATGGGAAATGCCGCAGGAGTAACATTTAATCAAGATACGACTATCGCCGCAGAGACTTTTTCAGCGCATAAATTATTGCATTTTGCTAAAGAAAATAACAAAGCCGATGCAATGGAAGAAGCATTATTTGTAGCTCATTTTACCGACGGAAAAAACATCGCGGATGCAGATTTTTTGGTATCACTTGCAGAAGAATTAGGTTTAGACAAAGAAAAAGCTAGAAAAATATTGTCGGAAGATGCTTATGATTACGAAGTAAAACAAGACATTATGGAAGCGCACAACTTGGGTATTTCTGGAGTTCCTTACTATCTTTTGGATAATAAATATGCAGTTTCAGGAGCGCAACCTGTTGAACTTTTTACAAGAGCTTTGGCTCAAACTTATCAAGAAAGTATCGTAAATCTATCACAAACATCTGGCGAAAATATGTGTGGTGCAGATGGATGTAGCATATAAACTTAGAATAAAAATAATTAAATATCAACACTAAAAATTTCAATAAAATGTCAAAAATAATTGAATCAAACTATCAAGGTAAATACAATACGAGTACAAAAACGCCTTTAAGCGATGAAGAAATCAAAGTAGATTTAAAATTCGGACCAATCGACCTATTGATGGGTTCTTACGGAAGTTGTATGTTGGGAACAATTGATTTCTACGCCAGAAAAAAAGGGTTTGAAGTGAATGGTTCTAAAAGCGAACTTTCGTATGAAATGGCTGCTGAAGGTGGACAAGTTGGGGTCATCAATGTGAAATTATCATTTGATAAAGAATATCCTGCTGACCAAAAAGAAATCATCGAAACTTCTGCAAAGAACTTGTGTCACGTAGGAAACAGTCTTAATTCTTCAATCGTAAGAAATTACGAATTTGTTTACGAAGCATAATTAAAAACAAACAATAAAAAATCATAAAATGGAACAAGCATTAATCGTAGGAGGTTCTACCGGAATTGGTAAATCTACAGCAGAAATATTAATAGGAAAAGGAATTGAAGTAGCACTTGTAGGGCGAAGTTTAGACAGTTTAAGCACAGCAAAAGAAGAACTGGAAGCCAAAGGTGGCAAAGTAAAAATTTATTCGATTGACCTTTCAGATATGAAAGCAGTTGCAGAATTCAATAGTAATTTGAAAAATGAATTACCCAATCTAAAATACTTGGTAAATAGTGCAGGACATTATACTCCAGTGTCATTCTTAGACCATACGGAGAAAGATTATGACAGTTTCCAAACCTACACAAAAGCATTCTTTTTCATCACGCAAGCTGCGGCTCAAATTATGAAAGTGAACAACGGAGGTTCGGTAGTAAATATCGGTGCAGCAATGATACATCACGCTCTTAAAGCCGGACCAGCCTCTTCTTATATGGTTGGAAAAGCAGGATTGGTGGCGCTTACAAAACAATTAGCGATAGAACTAGCTGAATTTAAAATCAGAATTAATTCCGTAAATCCAGGTTTTGTGGTTACTCCGATTTTCAAAACTTTTATGCCAGAAGACAAAATTGCTGAAAACCTTTCTGCGTTTGACGTTTATCATCCACTTGGAGGCGTTGGTCAGCCAGAAGATGTTTCAAAAACCATCGCTTTTTTACTCTCTGACCAAACGAGCTGGGTAACTGGTGCAACTTGGACAGTAGATGGTGGAATGTTGGCTGGTACAAATTAAATTTAGTACTGTAAATTCATAACGCTCAAGATGGGGATATAGTTTCCTGTCTTGAGTATTATGTTTCCAGATGTTTGTTATTAATTTACAATTCTTAGAAATCCTATGTCAGATTTATCATTTGTATCGTTAAGAGGTAATCGCGCTCATAATACTGTATTAAGACCAGACTTTGAACTCTACTTTGAAGCCTCCAAAAATCTTTATCATGCTATAGATAATCCAGAGGGTACTTTTCCACTAAATGTTGCTGATAACAAACTGAATTGGGATAAATTAAGAGAGAAACTGCAATTTATTTCTGCTACAAAAGAAATTCCAGAATGGGTTTCCGGATATACTTCTGGGCTTGGTCATGAGACATTTCGTATTGTAATGGCTGATTTTTTATCGACATTTTTGGCCCATCACCCATTAGATTTTAAAAACATCGGCATTGCTGCGGGTGCTACTGCTGTAATTGAGCTTTCGGCATTAATACTGGCAGATGCTGGCGATGTAGCTGTTTTTCCCGCACCTTCATATCCTGTTTATAGCAGGGATATCAATAATAAGGCAGAATTAGAGCGATATGATTTAATTACCCATCATCAAATTGATGATAGTAATCATGGGGCAATTTTATCGATAGAACACCTAGAAATGGCAAAAAAGGATATTGAGCTTCAGGGTAAAAATTTCAGACTATTGATACTCACTAATCCCGATAATCCAACTGGTAGTATTTATTCATTAGAGCAATTGGAAACCATAGCTGATTGGTGCATCGAAAGAAACATACATTTAATTGTTAATGAAATCTATGGACTTGTTACAGTGGATACAGAAAATCCATCAATTGCTGCTGATTATTCAAACCATGATAAGTTTTTTTCCATTCTTCCAATCATTCATAAAAAAAATAGTCCGTATGTACACCAATGGTATGCACTGTCTAAAGATCTCGGCATTTCCGGAATGAGAGTTGGAATGGTTTATTCGCTTAATCAGAACTTTTTAAATGCTTTTAATAATTTGAACCTGCCACACATGGTATCTAACCATACACAATGGCTGTTGGAAAATGTGTTAGCGGATCATGATTTCATGCGTGATTTTTTGGACATGCAGCAACTTTGCCTTACCAAAGGATATATTACAGTGGTAAATAACCTGTCTTTTTAATACTTTTATTTGGTTTTAAATGCTTTGAAAATCAAATAGTTATGTGTTAAATATTTTTATAAGATGTCCTTATTTTCTATATTTAGTACCGCATTTGTACCACACTTTAAAATTATGTGGTACAAATGTGGTACAAAATGAGTCTCCCTAACCTAATATAGAAAATTATGAACATCACACTTAAACAACGAAAATTACCAAGTGGTAAGATTAGTCTGCATATTGAATACTATAAAGGATTTGAAGTTTCCTTAGAAGGTAAAAAAAGGCATATCAGAGAATTTGAAAACCTCAAACTCTTTTTACATGGTGCTCCTAATAGCCCAAAGGAGAGAAAGGAAAACAAAGAAGCGCTACAAATGGCTGAGAATATCTTAGCTATTCGACAAAGTGAAAACCTTAGAGGTAAATATGGAATTAAGAATAAACACAAAGGGCAACGTTGCTTCTTGGACTTCTTTCTTGAGAAAACAGAAGAGAAGTATGAAAGTCCTAAAAACTACGGAAACTGGACGGCTTCTTTTCTTCATTTAAAACGCTGTATCTCCCCTACTTTTACTTTTGATGAAGTAGATGATGAATTTTTAAAAAAAGTCAGACATTACTTTGATACAAAGGCGCTTACTAAAAGTAAACTTCCTCTATCCTTAAACTCAAAATACTCTTATCTAAATAAGTTTAGAGCTGCTCTTCGATTAGCCTTTGAAGAGGGTTATCTGACGATTAACTATGCTCAAAAAGTAAAGAGTTTTAAACAGGCGGAAAGCCAAAGAGAATATCTTACTTTTAATGAAGTACAACGTCTGGTAAAAACAGATTGTAAATACGAAGTGCTTAAACGAGCTTTTTTATTCTCTTGTTTAACTGGTCTTCGCTGGTCGGATATTAATAAGCTTGTTTGGTCTGAAGTAAGAGATGAAGATGATATCTGTAGAGTTATCTATAGACAGGAAAAAACGGAAGGTGTTGAGTATCTCTATATCTCTAAACAGGCAAGAGAACTCTTAGGGGAAAGAGAATCACTAAATCAACTCGTTTTCACTAATCTTAAATACTCGGCTATTTACAATAATGAAATTGTCCGTTGGTGTAACCGAGCGGGTATTCACAAGCATATTACCTTCCATAGTGCTAGACATACCAATGCGGTACTACTCTTAGAAAATGGAGCGGATATTTACACAGTTTCCAAACGTTTAGGGCATCGTGAGATCAGAACGACTCAAGTCTATGCTAAGATTATTGATAGTAAAATGAAAGAGGCCTCTGAGCTTATTCCAGAACTTAAGTTTGGGTTTTAAATTTAGGGGTTGATTACAGATTATAATTACACTAAAGCCAAGTGTTACTTGAAAGTACACTTGGCTTTGATTTTATCCTAGTGTTTAATTTCATAACGCTTTACCCTTACAGAGAACAAAAAATCTTACTAAAAAGAATAGAGCTTGATCTTGAGCTCATTATTGAAATTTAGATAAATTAGGGGGTGATTTTATTACCACAATACTTATACTTTCTTTTTCTTAGCAGGCAAGGCAATTTAATAAAGTATTAAAAAAGGTCCCTAAATTGGAAAATAATTTGTAAATCTGTATAAACCATTTAAATTATGAAATTGAAACCTATAAAATCAGAACAAGATTACAAAGCTGCTTTACAAAGACTAGAATTGATTTTTGATGCACTTCCTGGAACGCAAGATAGTGATGAGCTGGAGAGTTTAGGAATATTAATTGAAAAATATGAAAAAGAACATTTTACTATAGATCTACCAAATCCAATTGAAACAAGTAAATTTAGAATCAAGTAAATGGCTACACACGAAATAAAACGTAAAAAATAACACTATGATTAAATTACCCTATTTTGGAGCACTAGATCTAAATGAAGATTATTTTGAAGCTAGTTTTACAACAACAAAAGGACAAGACGTTTCTTTAAACATCGACTTTGAAGGAGACAAACCAACAACATCAGATTTACAACGTGTAGCAACTTTTTTGGAGAGCGTAGAAGAGCATATACAATCCATAAAAGATCAACTACTAACTAGTGCTTTTGCTGAGGAAGTAGTGGAATATCGATCATCATCGCAGTGAATTAGCTGATGAACCTTTAATGCAGTCGATTACTTCTTCTGAACAATTTGTTGATGCACTAAAAATATATGCTATCAATATTTGTCCTACCTTAGAAAAACGCTTTGTTTCTATTGACCTTTCTATTGATGAAGATTTAACTCAATATTTATTGGTTGTTGATTTAACACCTGATCTTTCAATCCAATATATCACTATGGAAAGTTAAACTATCATATTATGACTCCTTCTCTAACAATCAAACACTGTGATGAATGCAATAACTTGTACTACACACATACTTCAGCAATGGAGGGACTATGCCCTGCATGTGCCCACGTCTTGTACGGATATCCCAACTGTAACCATCTTTTCGAGGGTAAGCACTGTGTCCATTGTTATTGGGATGGGAGCATGAGTTCCTATATTAATTCAATAATAGAAACAAGGAAAAGGTAAACGAGGTGTTTACCTTTTTTATTTTATACTAATGTAATTAGTGATAATTTGAAATTACGGAGATATCCTGAATTCTTTCCAAACAAGCCAAGTACTACCTAAAAGTACACTTGACTTTAGTCGTTTATGATATAATAGTAGTTTGCTTCCAAATCTAAAAACAATTGATTATGGAACCTATTAAACTTATACTTGAAAAACTTGATTATCTAGAGCAACTAATTATCTCTAATAATAAGGAAATACTATCTGTTGAAGAACTAGAGAAATATACTGGTTTTAAAAAATCATATATCTATCACTTGGTTCATTTTAGTAAGATCCCCTACTCTAAACCTAATGGTAAATACTTATTCTTTGAAAAATCTGAAATTGATGAGTGGTTACTTAAAAACAAGTCTTTATCTGATGATCAACTTCAGGAAAAAGCTCGCGAATATGTCTTGAAAAAGAGGAATATTTAGGAGGTTTTTCTTGAATTAAAATGTCGGCGCAAAAAGTTATGGTCCTTTATTGGTGAAGGATAAAGGAGAATGTAGTACACTTGAAATTTACATTTGAAAAAAAATGTTAGCGTAAAATTATAAAAAGTAGAATAGTGTAAACATAAAAAACCGATAGCATAAGCTATCGGTTTTCAAGTATCTTAAAGAGGGATTTACCCCCTACTCCGTAAGTCTTATAAATAGCGACTTTCAGGCTTTGTTTTTTTGTGTGCCATGAATTAGATCAGCTTTTAAGTCGAAGATTTTTAATATATTAATACTATTTCAAATATAAAAAGTTTATCTATTATCATCTTCAAAACTATCCCAAAAATCAGCATCTAACTTTTTAATTTCAATAGTTTGTTCTACTTGCATACCAAGTCCATACTCATAAATATACTCTGCCAAATCCTTTCCGTCAATCAAAACAACTGTAGTAGATCCATTTAAACTCTTTACATAATCCTTCGCTCCTTGTGTAAAATAAGATGTCGTGATAAATACCCCTTTATTAGATTGAGCTACAGCTAATGCACCTACAAAACCTTGTATATCTTGTCTCCCTACCGATAACTTAGAGTTGAACCTTTTAGCTTGAATGTGAATACGACCAAAACCAAGCACATCTTCCTTTATAACACCATCTATACCTCCATCGTTAGAAATCTGCGTTACCAATCCTGAATCTTTAACTTCACCACCATATCCCATTTTTTGCAATAACATCACAACTAATCGTTCAAAAGATGCTGGACTCTTACTAAGAATACTTTCAATAATCTCATCATAAACAGCATTTTTAATATTTGTAAAAGAGGCATACAACTTTTCAGAAGGTGTAGCATCTTCTTGTATTCTCGAAATTCGAAAATCATTTATCAACTCCTCACCAGAGTTTTTTTTCTTTTCCCTCTTAGACATTTTATCATCTATATAATAATTTATCTTTTCAGGTGTCTTTAAAAGTTCTTTAGCCTTCGTATTAATAACATAAACTCCACGGCTGGGTTTATCTAATAAACCAGCCATATTCATATAGCTTAATGCCCACGAGATACGATCATAAAAAACATGCCCATTACCTGATGGATACATTTCATTAATCTCTTCATCTGTTAATTTAAACCTCTCTGCTAAAGGCTTTTGAAACTGTTTTAATTTATACTGTTGACCATCACTTAAAATTTCAAGTATTGGTACTCTTAGTTCATCATGTTTAGGTATAGCCATTTCATTCTATTTACAAAACTAATTAGTAAAGATAACTTAGGTTTAGAAGATAACAAATAAAAAAACACCCAATCATACAGCACTATTTTATTCATCTTATCTCTTTAAGAATCCTAAGTAAATCTTCTTTCACTGAATATCCTTTAATATGAGCACTTAAAAATCCTAATTTACAGGAAACACTATTTACATCTAACCTCCAGTTAGTTGAGAATAAAACTTTTTGAATTATTTGTACCAGCTTATTTACGCTATTAGTTTCATTTCTATCAGATAAATCTTGAGCTGAAAACTCTACAGTTAAATATCTACCAACTTGAGGTTTTTCAAATTGAATTTTAGTGAATTTTGCTTTTTCAAGTTCTTCAGATAATACCTTTTCTACTTGTGCTATATTTAATTGTTTCAATTTATTGACATCAATTTCGCTATCTAAATCAAGACTAATACTTAAATTAGTTATTGCCTCTAAATCTTCATAAAAAGTATTTGATCCTATAAAATCTGTACAATATTTTTTTCGTTCATCTTCATTGATAGGTAATATCTTTTTAACAGAACGATTCATTTCCATAGTTTCAACCTTATCACATTGTTCACAGGTATCAATTAAAGTCAACTTATTACCCGTTTCTTTTTTAGTGCTATTAAGTTTTCCTCCACAATAGCTACATAAATGCTTGGTAACATAGAGTTCTCTACCATCAGCATATACTGCTTTTTTTAGGTAGATGTTTATCATTACATGAAAAAATAAAAATTATCTCCGAATCATTTTCTACAAAATCAAACATATCAAATTTCATCTGTTCAAAGCAAGTATTACATCTTACATTTTTAGGTATAGGTACTGATCGAATTAATCTATCCTTTTTTTCATCTTCATAAATACGGGACTGTATAAGTTTCTCTCTTTGCCTCGCAAAATGAACAGCTGTATCTTGATACTGCATTTGAAGCTTAAAATAATCAGAATCATACTCTGAATTCTGATTAGTTTTTATTTTTTTGTAAACTTTCTCAATTTGCAACTCTAACTCTTTAAGCTCTTCTATTGTATGTCTATCATATTGATCAATATAAAACTGATCAGGTTTTCTAAATTTTTCCATACTCAGACTTCCCTCTTTTATCTGATTATAATCTATTTAATAGTATTATTACCATATAAAAGCACGTTTGATATTAGATATCTAAGTTTGAACTTAAGGTCAAAATCCATGTCTAACATTTCTGCCTTCCCACACATTTCAAGTAAATTTTGAAGATTAGTAATCTGTTGATCTTTTTTCCTTTCAAACAGCCCTTGTAGTTGTGTTAGCCCCTTAAACATACCTTTTGTATTACAAACTTTTTCAGCGATTTTTTGTCTGAGTTCATCTGGATGCTGAGCATCATTATAAAATTTAAAATCTTTTTCTACTTGTTTTAAATAATCAAATAAATCTGATATTGATTCAAATAACTCTAACAATGTATCTTGATTTATGGTATGGTTTGCAGTTGTTTTATTTTCAATTTTGTTATTGTCCTTATCTTTTTTAGGGAACAAGTATATCTTATTGTTATCCTCGTTATTTTCAGGATAAAACTCTATACTTGTATGTACTCCTAAGGAAGCATTTCCTGTATCTTCATTTCTAATTGAAATAGAAGGTCTAAAATAACCAACATCTTTTATTGATACCTTTTTATCCAAAGAAATAATCATATCTATTTTTGATTCTCTTAACGAGATAGATGAAATAGTAAAATTAACCTCCTCTCTCAAATGAATTTTATTCAATTCAAGCATTGATAAAACAAAAGATTCAGCAATCCCATATTCCTTATATTGCTTACTATTTATACTTTTGACATAGTATAGATCTTTATTTTTCAATACTCTAAATATCTTGGGTTTAACATCTTTTGGATACTTATCAAAGTGTCTTTTCCAAGAAATATTCAAATCATCTAATAATTGACTTTTATTTAAGTTCTTAGATTTATTTAAAGACTTTACATATTGTGATAAACTTCGATCTTTATAAAACAAATCAAGTGAATCATAAATAGCTACCGCCTCAAGGTTCTCTATCATTTCTCCTGTATTTTCATCAATACAAGCTTCTTTGATATTAAAATAATAGTCGTACTTCTTCTCTTCTGGATTCTCTTTCAAAAAAGTATCAACTTTATTCTCAGGTACAGTTAATCTCAACAACTCAAATCTATCGACATAGCTCTTGATTTGATTATATACTATATCAGCCTTATCAATATTGATCAGGATATTCTTATCTAAGTCATATTTATTGATAATTAATTCTTTTAGTTCTGTATCCTTAATTAAATCTAAGAGATCATCACTTAAAATATCATTTTTTGAATCTACATTATACAAGTAATCTGTTTTTGTTTTAAAATAGACATAATTTGACATAACAAATAGGTTTTTAGAAGGTTAACTTCAAATATATCCAATTATTCCTTTTAAAACTCAAATACACATATGAACTTATTAAAACTTAAAACAAAGGCATCTAATCAAAACTTAACGATTGATAGACGCCCTTCATTTTTATTATTAAAAACTTAAAATTTAATTTTATTCACCATCAATACATTCTGAATTTTATTTTTTTTAACAGCTAGTTTTTGTTTTCTAATTCCATTCTTTTCATTGATTTCAATTAAAAGCGTTTGCTTATCAGAGAAAGTAAACTGATCCAACATAAAAACATTGTCTTGTTTACTTTGGCTATTGATCGTTTGAAAATCTCTATAACTTCTAATCGGTTTTAAACTGACTTCGTGAATTGTAGTTCGTTTTGTAGTTCTTCTATCTTTAATTTTAAAACTAACGTAGTCAACCTCGTATGGTAAATTGCTTTTGTTGTTAATAGAAAGATGAAAGTAAAGTTTACCATCTTGGGTATAGATACTTTTTAACCTTGCTTTTACTCCATAATTTTTACTTTTGATATTTAGCTCCTTCTTATTCTTTTTGATAATAGCTTTCATAAAAAGATCTGCTAAACTTGCACTGGTAGTACCTAAATCTTTAAACAGAACTTCACTTTTTTGTTTACTATTCTGTTTTTCAAATTTGGTTAAGTCATAACTCAATTGTATTGGTTGCTCTTTGTAGATAACATTAAAGCTATAGTATTTACCATCGTTTGTAATTACAGTAAAGTTTGTAGGTTTAATATCTTCTTTTACACTTTTTAAACGAAGTACATTAGAGGTAGCCTCTACTTTGTTGGCGATTATTTCGCTACTTCCTAAGTCTACATATTCAATGCTACTTGGAAACAGAATATGCGTTGTTTTGTTTTGGGTAAGCTCTATCTCATATGGTGTTACCTCAGCATTAGATAGATTGATAGACTCTTTGTTCTCTTGAGCGTTTACTGTATTTACTACTAATAAACACAGTAGCATATATTTTATAATTGTTTTCATAATGATTTCTTTTTATGTTTTTATTTGATTAGTTATTATTCTTTGGGAACAAGAAACAGTTCTTGTCCTTGTTTTAATGTTACTCTCTGGGCTTTTACTTTCTTTGAAAAGTATCCTGACACCCCTTGGATGAGTCCTTTGGTTAGGTCTCCCGCTATTTGATCTGACGCTGATCTACTCATAGATATACTTGTCCCTGCTGTTTGTCCCATATTGGCGATGATTTCTTTTGAGGCGCTTATCTCTTGAAGGTCTAATACCTCAAGTCCTTTTTGCCCATAGTTATCATAACCAATAAGTTCTGTTTCTATAATGGTATCATCAATTTTAATAGAGTTTACACTAAGCTCTAATCTAGCGTTACTTACTTTGACTTTAGCAATTAGCGTACTCGTCTCAGGTAATAGAGCCCCATTTATTACGATGTTTTCTAAGAGTTTTAGTTTGATGTAACCTTCGTTTATAATAACCTGATCTTCTTTGACACTGACTCTTATACTGTTTTTATGAGTTTGCGTTTTACGCTCTCCTTCTGCTGTATAAAAGGTTGGATTATTTTCAAGATTAATAGGTAAGAAATCCTGTAAACTCATCGGTTTTACAAGTGAAGAGACAATATCTTTATTTGTTTTATCAACCACTGTTATAGCCTGTTTTTTACTTGAAATTGTTTTGACATTTGTAGTCTCATTTAAAGGTGGTAATTCAGTTTGGTTTTGACCACCTGGTAAATACTTGGCTGCCATCTGAAAAGACTTCTCCATAAGCTCTAATTGACTATCAATTGTAATAGGCGTTGGAATGTCTTTTTCTTCTAATCGCTCCTCTAACTCTGCAATCTGCTTCTTAAGCTTATCAGTTTCTTGATTTTCTGTATTATCATAAAAACTACTCAGTACATCTTGGCTTTGCTTATAGTTCTGATAAGACCTCTCATAAGGCGTGTAAGTAGGCTCCTGATTGTAATCTTGGTAATTATAACTGCTATTAAACTCCTCTTGTGACTCATTCCAATAATCCGCTAAGGAGTGCATCTGATTTTCGTTTTCTTGTTGCTTCTGCTCCCATAGCTCTTTTTCATAGGCTTTGACCTTATCTGTGGGCATCCCCTGTGTTATCGCTTCGGGAACTGAGTCATTATGTGTGATAAGCTCCTTATCTTCTGGTTTAAACAAAAGGTACATAGCACCTAAAAACACAACGCCCATTAAAGCAAAGACAATGTGCTTTTTGTGTTTTTCAACGATACCTTGGAATACTTTATTTTCTTTGGGTACTTTCTCTATTTGATGGGTTTTATCTGATTGATTGTGATTCATAATTTTTGGTTTTAATAGTTGATTTTGATTCTATCTTTTGCCTCTCAAGCAAATACTTTACGGGTTTTATATTGCTTTGTCTTTCTTGATTGTTTGAGCTGTTTCTTATAAAACTTGTCTTTACAATCAAAAGGCAAACAAGGCTGTAGAGCGTAAATACAGTAAGTAATAAAACTCGCTGCCTTTTTATTGAGAGGCTATTCCAATAGGTCTGTAGCCTACTGGAATAGCTATGTCTTAAAAGTTGTAACTTATTCATAAGTTTTGTTTTTAGCGTTTAACAACTTCTAAGTCTTTGTTCTCTAAAACAGTAAACTTCTCAATGATAAACCCCTGAGGGTTGTTATCAGACCTAACCGCAGATATGAGCTGACTACTTGTGACAAGGTTTCTTTTGGTTAGATTACTTGATCTTATGATGTACTGAGTCGCATAGGTCGTTGTTTTATAGGGATAGGCATTAAAATCTATTTTAATACTATCTACCTCAATTCGCTGTTGAATATTTCCTGAGATAACCCTACTGTAATACCCTTTTTCAAGTAGATCTTTGTAGTAATCAAAGGCAGTTTTATCAGAGAGATTAAACGCTCGTTGCATATTACCCTCTATCGCTGCTTTTTCAGGTGAGAGGGTAAAGAACAGCTCGTGAAAGCGCCTTACGTGTTCTCTTGCCTCTACTGGTCTATTTATACTTGCATCTTGAGATAGGGCAAGCATAAGGGATTTCCCCTTGTCAAGAACATAGATTTTCTCTCGTTGCTCTTTAGCAAAATCATAGCTCTTGTAGATAGAGAATCCTACAATTAGCAAACAAACTGTAGCAAATACAATGGCATAAAGCCGAATCTGTTTAAAGCTATTTTCTATATTTCGAAGTGATTTAAATTCCATGGTTTTTATTAGTTTTAATAATTTATTGTGTCTATTTCTTCATGAGTTTACCAGCAATATTGCCAACTACTGCTCCTGCGCCCGCTGTTGCCATATTTCCTGTTTTCATCACCGTTTGATTCATGTTGCGCATAAAGTTTCCGGCTCCACCGGCTTGAATTACCCATCCTGTTACCGTAGGAATTGTAAAATATCCCACAATGCCAATAATCATAAGTAGGCTAAACATCCAACGCCTTTTCATATTTCTATGGTAGGTTTTCAAATGCTCGCCCCCGAACCGGACTTACACGTCTCCGCGTATCCGGCTCTCCATTAAAGAGTCAGTCCATCTTACCTGCATGAGTTTTTTGATGACAACTTCTACAAAGAGCAATGGTTTTTCTGCGTCTTGCAATCATCAACTTATCGGCATATCCTTTACCATCTAAGTTTTCGATTTTTCTAACATGATGCATATCTAGAGCTCCTTGCTCTCCACATATTTCACACTTTTCAGCTTTAAGCCTATCAATTAGGCTTGTTCTGTTAGCATGATAAATTATAGATTCTTTGTCAAGCTGTGTATTCTCTACAGGTCTCCTTCTTTTAAAATTTTCGTTGTAAAAAGTCTGTGTTTTAACCTCTGATTTTCTATTGAGATAACTAATGGTAAACTCTCCATTTATCTTGTACTTCTGAGCAATTTTTGCAACAGATGTTTTGTACTTTCCTGCGAAGGTTCTGTACATACTATATTGCATTATATACTTAAAAGAGTGTATTAGAGAGCTATTATTGGCTATCGCATAGTAATTATGAAATCCTCTTAGTGTATAATTAAACTTTTGTAGAATTTCCAAATCATCATTATTGATACTTTTGCGATGTTCTCTTGCTTTCCACACTTCTTTCCCTTTTTTCATTTTAATTTCCAGAACTCCAAAATCAAGTAGTTTCTTTTTTATTGTATCCATAGATAGTTTCAGATATACCTTTTTATTAAAAGATCTTATCATTCTTCCCATCTTGTCTCTTTTAGCAAGATTACTTTTATTCACTAGAATTTCATAACCAAGAAATTTTGCAGCTCTTTGTGTGTGGGTTATCAGCGTTTTTTCTTCTGACAGTTCAAGTTTTAGTTTCGACTCAAGAAAGTTCTTAATATCTTCTTTAATCCTCTTACTATCTTCTTTACTACCTATTACACCAATTATAAAATCATCTGCATATCTTACATATTTCATTCTTTTAAAGCTATCATCCATTTCATCATTACTTGTAATGGATAACCTTTCTTTATCAATAGCTTTGAGTTGTTTTACTACACAAAGGCGTTCATTTTCATTTTTAACAACTTTAAGTTTTTGCATTGCCATTTTCTTCTTTGTATCAAGTTTCAATCGCGCTTCGTTGGGTTTTTTCTTAATTCCCTTATCAAAACATTTTATATAATCCTTTACATACCTATCTAATTTATCTAGGTAAATATTAGCAAGAATAGGACTTACAATTCCTCCTTGTGGTGTTCCACTATAAGTTTTGTAAAAAGTCCATTCTTCAACATAGCCTGCTCTTAAGAATTTTCTGATTAGTCTAATGAATCGTTCATCAGAAATTCGTTCTTGAAGAATACTAATAAGTATATCATGGTTAATTCCATCAAAGAAACCTTTTATATCTCCTTCAATGAACCATTTTGCTCCAGTAAATGTTTTCTGAATCTTTGTTAATGCTGTATGGCAACTACGTTTTGGTCTAAAGCCATGAGAACAATCTAAAAATTGCCCTTCGTAAATAGCTTCTAAAATTATACGTATTACTTCTTGCACTAATTTATCATCAAATGTTGGTATTCCTAGAGGACGCATTTTTCCATTTTTCTTTGGTATATAAACCCGTCTAACTGGCTGTGGTTGATATGTTTCGTTACGTAACACTTCTATTAACTTATTGATACGTTCTAGACTCATTCCATCGATTGTCTTACCATCAGAACCTGCTGTCATATTACCCGGTTTAGCGTAGATTCGCTGATAGGCATTAAAAAACATTTCTTGGTTAAACAGGATTCTATAGAGTCTTTCATATTTATAGTTTACTTGTGGGCTATGCTTTGATAGACCGTTTAATATTTTTATTGAATTTCTCATAATGTCTCTCACATTTTTCATTAATTATATCAAACCTTTAACTGCTTCCCTTTGCCATGTACAAGGCTTTCCCTTGCTCGGACTACTACGGAAGCTCCGTTACCTTATTGAATATTCAGAGACTAAAACCTCATAGCCTTTCGGCATTTCAACTTAGGTAATCCCCGTTTGCTATGTAATAACTTAGCTTAATAGATTCTCGGATATGACTTCCACCCTTTACCATTTACTATGGTTGCGTTATGATTTATTCTTGCTTCATCTACTCATCTTCAATAGTGAAGTATCATAATATGACGAGTATAGTTATCTTACGTCAAAGTCCCTACAACTACCGCTTGGATTATCATTTAATCAATTCGGATTTTATCCTTATATCTATCTTTTCATCTTGTCATTCAGTCGCAGAATGATAACTATCTGACTTATGCTTTTTCCGACATGCTACACTCCTTGTTTGGTTTCCCTTACAAATAAGTCGGATGATGACAGGCTTTAGAATACTAGCCTGATGTCTTGCTAAAGACATATTTATTACATAACCTTTACGGGCGCACATATTACATAAACAGTATTGGAGGTATCGGGAATAAAACTGGGATCTGAAAGCATCTGCATATCTCTTTCGATAATTAGCGATTGAATCTTAGCAAGCATAGCGCTAAATAAATCCGCTACTGGAAGCCAGAGATATACGCTTATGTACCTTGTGAGCCACTGGGTAAGTGTAGATTCAAAACCACTCCATATTGAGATGGCAAAAGCAATGGGCCCCAGTATAGAAAGCACAACTAAAAAGAACGTGCGAATCGTATCAATAACAAGGGCTGCGGCTTGAAAGACCATTTCTAAAAAATCTCTAAAGGCATCTCTAATTACTTTCTGCGTTTCATAAATTCCCTTTTCTATATACATCCCACTCATGGTGGCTAAATCTGATGGAGACCATCCTAGTTCATCGAGTTTTTTGTCAAACTCTTCCTTAGAAACTAAATAAGCAGTCTCTGGATTTCGGAGCATCGCTTCTTTTTCTAAAACATCTTTTTGCTGTTGCAAACCCGTTAAATCAATCACTTGATTCTCCAGTATCTGATGTGTTCCTTTAACCACTGGGCTAAGCACCGTGTTTAGTGTTCCAAGTACAAGGGTTGGAAAAAACATAATACAGATGCCCAAAGCAAACGGTCTTAGCATTGGATATACATCAATAGGTTCTGCGCTTGCTAGGGCTTGCCATACTTTTAACCCAATGTAAAAAAGAGCCCCAAGACCGGCTGCACTTTTAGCCACTCCTGCCATTTCAGCCGAGAGTGGCATCATATCGTAATAGAGATTCTGAAGTACCTCATGTAAATTACTCTCTTCCATAGCTACCAGTATTTTTGATTGGATGTCCCATATAGATCCAATACTCTTTGAGTATTGTTTTTCTTTTTAGCCCTGAGTATACTGATACCTATATTTTTTCTAGTGTAGTAACTAACCAGATTGTGATAGTCCTTTACTTCATTGTAAACTCTGTCTATTACATCCATACGCTCTTTGTCATTTAACGATAGACTCGAAGCGCTTATAATCTGCTTGAGTTCTTTTAAAAGCTCTGTACTCTCATTTAAAAGAATGGCGTAACCATTGGCGATAGCGAAAAGCTCCTGGGCAGAGAAATTTGGATCATTGAGCATTTTGCCAAAGTTTTTGACATAGAGCTCTGAGACGTCTCCAACTAGCAGCACTGTTTGTTGCACTTTCCTTGCATCTTTAATTAGATTATTGACCGCTTGCAGTTTGTCATAATACTCTTTGCCTTGTTTATAGACTTTTTCTACTTCTTTAAAATTTTTAATTACATTATCCACCGTGGCAGAAGTTTGAATAATTTCATTGGCACTGTTTAGTATTCCTGAGGCTAAATTTCCAGGATCACTCACCACCCATTGGGCGCGAATTTGTATGGGTAGAACCAGTAGCATCACTACTATAACTACCTGAGTTAGTTTTTTCATTTTGATTGTGTTTTAGTTGATTGTTTTTTCACTCGATTTTCCTTGCGAAGTTGGATTAGAGCACTGTCTTGTATTCTTCTTCTTGCCTTTCTTGCACCAGGCGTTTTATTGCCATTTCTACATTACCATCAAGTGCTTTAGCCAGGTTCATAACCTGTAGCTTTTCGGTCTCCTCTGTAGTATAAGCGAGATATTCCGAGTAGCTTACTTCTGTAGCATATACGCCAGAGTGAGTTCCCCCAAGACCAATCCACACTTCTTTGTAAAGGCGATTTGGATTGTTGTTTAGATTAATAGAAAGTATCTGCGCTTTTTCTTTGTCAGTGAGTCCAAGCATCGCCTGTATATCATCAAACTTGTTCATATATTTACGCTGATCAAGCAGGATCTTACAATCTGAATTATTGATGATACTTTCCTTTACAATCGGAGATTGAATAATATCATCTACTTCTTGGGTTACAATTATTGCCTCTCCAAAAAACTTCCTAACGGTTTTAAAAAGATATTTAATGTACGATGCCATCCCCTCTTTGGCTATGGCCTTCCAAGCTTCTTCGATTAAGATTAGTTTACGCTGACCTTTAAGACGTCGCATCTTATTTATAAACACTTCCATAATGATAATAGTCACTATAGGAAAGAGAATTTTGTGATCTTTGATTGAATCTATCTCAAAGACAATAAAGCGTTTATTTAGTAAATCAAGCTCACTTTCTGAGTTTAAGAGATAATCATATTCTCCTCCTTTATAATAAGGCTCAAGAACATTTAAAAAGTTTGCTAAATCAAAGTCTTTTTCTCTAACCTGCTTGTCCTCTAACTCAGCTTTGTAATCTGTTTTGATATACTGATAGAAAGTGTTGAAGCTTGGTTTTATATCGCTATTTTGTAGTTTTTGAATGTACCCACTAACAGCATTTGAAAGCGCTACTTCCTCAGCTCGTGAGGGCGGCTGGTCATCCCGCTTCCAAAGCGTTAAGATCAGGGTTTTAATACTCTCTCTTTTTTCAATATCAAACACCCCATCATCGGTATAAAATGGATTAAATGCAATTGGGTTTTCTTCGGTGTATGTAAAGTACAGCCCATCTGTTCCTTTTGTTTTGCCTTTAATCAGTTCACATAATCCTTGATAAGAATTCCCTGTATCTACCAAAAGTACATGAGCATTTTGTTCATAATACTGTCTTACCATATGATTGGTAAAAAAACTCTTACCACTTCCTGATGGTCCCAAGATAAACTTGTTTCGATTGGTAATAATTCCCTTTTTCATGGGAAGATCTGAAATATCCAAATGAATCGGTTTACCAGTTAAGCGATCCGCCATTTTAATTCCAAAGGGAGATAACGAGTTCTGGTAGTTGGTCTCACCAGTAAAAAAACATAAGGCAGGTTCTATGAAGGTATAAAAGCTCTCTTCACTTGGAAAATCACCGCTATTCCCTGGCATACCTGCCCAGTAAAGTGTGGGAGCATCCACTGTATTATGTCTTGGTACACATTCCATAGAAGCAATAGCACTTCCTACGTCATTTTTAAACTGTTTAAGCTCATTTGGATTATCTGACCATGCCATTACATTAAAGTGAGCTTTTATAGAAGTAAGGCCTTTACTATGGGCCTCATTTAAGTATTCTTCTATCCACTGTTTGTTAATTTGATTAGCTCTACTGTATCTGGCAAGGGAATGCATATTCTTGGCTGACTTCTCAAATTGTTTTAAATTACAATCACTATCCTCTATAAACAAATACTGATTATAGATGTGATTACAGTTAAGCAAGAGTCCAGCAGGCGAGGCAAACGATAAAGCCATACTACTTTTATCGGTTGATAGTTTTTCATAACGAGATAAATACGATACCTCAGTAGGCAAGTCATCTGTACTTGAAAGAGTGTGCATCGAAATCCTATTGTCTCCTACTCTAACCTCTTCTGCACTGATGGCAATATCCTGAAGACTTCCTCTTTTATCAGAGCTTAGAGTCAGATACTGCTCTAATAATCCACTTTTCTCTTCTGAGCCTATGATATCCTCTTCAGATAATTTAGTTAGGTGAATCAGTCCACTATCATTGACTATTTTCTCTAATTGAGTAGTTGCTTCTAAAAAGCTTTGAACCATATCTTTATCTCTGATTTCTTTAGGGATGAGTTCCCCTCTTGTAAGTGATGAAAAATTACTCTGACTTTTAATTCGTTCCTTGGTTGTCTTTGTGATAAAGAGATAACAACTGTGATTTAAAAAGGGACGCTCATTAAAATGCCTTTCAAAGCTTCTACTTAAATAGCTTTGTTCTGCGTCTTTAAAATCAGCCTCATAACTCTCTTTTACAAACCAATCCTGTTTGTGAATAACCGTAAACTCAGGAAGGGTTTTAATTGCCTTATGCCATACACTGTGAATGGTCTCATATTCTTTATCTGAGATAGTAAAAATCTCAGGTAAGATGACCTTATAACAAACCGTTATATCTGCTTGCTTGGAAACAATACAGTTGTTCTCCACTGATAGGATCGGAAACATTCTTTCAAGAGTGTTTGTCTTAGCTGTATTTCTCATAGTGTCTTAATTTTAAGTTTCTACTTAAATACCCTTTGACCTCTTTTCTTGAAATGATATACTTTGGAAAGTACTTTCTAGCCTGAAGTTTCATAAGTCCATACTGACCATATTTCTTGTTTAGTGAAAACACTTTGTAAATAAGATAGCCTGATGTACCAAGACCAAGGACTAAACAAATAAGATTGTTTACCCCTGCCATGTACATCACCATAACAAGAATTAAATCAGCCAAAAGTCCTCCTGCAAAATAAAACAGGTACTGAGCCTTGAGTCCTTTAAACTCAACGCTTGCTCCAATGCCTTTATTGATACTATACTTTTTCATAGTAGTAGCTTTTAAAGGAAAAATGAACGTAAGATTGTAGCTGCTACAATTAAGAAGATACAAGCTCCAAACCAGCTTGCAGCTGTTTTGCTTGTATCGGGATCACCGCTTGAGAATTTGTTATAAACCTTTACTCCTCCAATAAGACCAACTACTGCTCCAATAGCGTAGATAAGTTTAGTGGCTGGATCAAAATAAGAAGTGACCATTTGGGTTGCTTCTGTGATTCCAGCTGTTCCGTTTCCTTGAGCTAATAATGGCAAACTATTTAATACAATAGGTAGTGTGAATAGCCTTTGTTTGATTGTTTTTGTTTTCATAAGAATGACATTTAGTAAGTTATAATCATGCCCTTTGCATGATACTTTGGTAAATGTCTTTGGAAAACGGTTTGGGGGATTGATTGTGGAACTTTGGGGTTATGTTTGGCTTTTAGGTAGCCCTATAATTATAGGTCAATCTTTTTTTGTAGGTTTGTTTTTCACTTACTTTATTTTAATTACAAAAAGAATCATTCCGTTTTTTTAGCAACAGGTATAAGGATTGATGTAGTCATTGTAAGAGAACAAGCAACAAGTGGAGTATTTATTTTTAAACTAACTGTGTAATATGTTTTATCTATTAGCAACTAAAAACGGTATTGGTTTTGAATTATGGGGATCTTATGAAGATTTATCTTCTTTATATAATTCCTTTGATGGATTGTGGAATAATGAAGATTTCTTAGATCAGCCTGGTTTTAAATCACGGGAAACAATAATAGCCAGTATGTTATATGATATACGAAAAACTTTTCAAGGCAATAGATTAGAGCGTACAGGCACTCATTTCCATTTTAATGATACACCTTATTTTGGATGTCGAATATCTTGGGTAGATGGACTGTTCTTTCTGCATGCTGTTCGATACAACGCACGTTATTTTAACATCAATAAACTTCAATTATCAAATCTATTGCAATTAGAATATTGGTTAGAAAAAGCGATGTATAGTTATGATCCCAATGGAGCAGTTAACTTGTCTCATTACATAACAGGTGGTATTGATGCTTCTAATGATTGCTTGTATATCTACATGAGAAGGATTAACCTTGATTATTTCTTATTAAATGGAGGTAAAAAAGCCTTTAGACAATTACCTGAACTATTAAAGAAAGCTTGTTTTGGAACATCTGAATATTTAGCATACAAAACTGAATTAGAAAAAGACGCGAAAAAATTAAATACCATAGCTCCGAACCTGGAATTAGATGATGATACATTTGATTATGATAGTGTGAAATGGTAGAGGAATAAATGTCTTTTAAGCCTACTTAAGAATTTGTAATAAACAAAGACAGTGTTTAATTTTTAAAACTAAACACTGTCTTTGTTATATAAAATCATTGATATTAAAATCCTCACTACCTATTACTTCTTCTTCTTCTTTTGGTGATTTTTCGTTTAATGATTGATCTAATAATTTAGCTATTGTCTTAGCTGAATTTGGAATCGCCTGTTGAAGTAATTCAAGTAAATCTGAGCCTTCTATTTTTTTAGCTGTTTTTACTGTAGTCTCATTGATTAACTCTTGTTCAATAGACCGAACAAAACTATTAAGTTCATCTGTACTAACCCGCTCAGTAAACTCATGATCTACAGGTTGTAAACTCTCACTTAGTTCTTTTTCTTCCTCTTCTAAGTCAAGCTCCTCTTCTGTTTGACTCATTAACGATTGTTTTAGGATGACTGGTTTACTTTCTCCTATAATACTGATGGGTACATCTTGTTTAAAAGGTGGCTCTTCTGTTTTAGATTGGTTCTCTTGTTTGTTGGTTTTATTTTTATCTAATAACAGAAGAGCAATTACAAGAACCAGACTGATTATTATAACTATTTTCATGGGTTAAAAAATAGGTTTATACTTTTGGTTAAACTTTTCTACAATCGTCTGTGAAAACTCCTCAAAGTGATTATCAAGCAGATTATCTAAGTATGCATAAATAGAAACTTTGTCCTCTCCTATGACTTGAACAATACGAGTGAGTTTTTCATGAAACTCTGGTCGGATGTAAACCGTTTTTCCATCTCTGGCTCTGGTTGATGTTTCTTTTAAAAAAGTATCAACATAATTCTCTTTGCTCTTAGTTGTTTGTACTTGAGCTGCTTTCCTAAAGTGTTTAAATTTTCTCATTATAAAATAGGTTTAAATTTGTCATTAAAATATTGGGTAATCTCTTGGCTGTAATCTTGTAGATGTTGCTTTAAAATATTGTCTAAATAAGAATACAGCGTAGTTTTCTCTTCTTTAGCTAATTGCGTTATACGAAGTAATACTTCGTGGTACTCTGGTCGGATGTAAACCACCTTCCCAGCCCTTGTTGATGGGAAGTCATTAATCAAAAAGAGTTCTTGGTATTTAGTAATTGACATCTCTTTCTTTGGTTTCTTCTCTTTTGTCTGTGCTATTTGTTTTTGGGTTACTGGTTCTTCTTTTTCCTCTACAATAGGTTTAACTTGTTTTGCAGACTTAACTTCTATATCACCACTCATGATATTCATTAGGTAGTCTTCATCGACTAACTCATTTTGATTCCCCTTTTTTGATGTGTTTTGCTCTTTCATTATATATTAGGATTAAAGATTAGTAATACGTAAAAACTCATCAGCAAACTCCGATAAATTAGTAGCCTTCATAAGGCTGGTATCCGCAGGAAGTAAACTTGATCTAAATACATATCTGCCTGTAGCTTCTGTTTCTTTTCTAAAGCGTTTACTGTCTTTTATTCTCGCCTTCATAATAGGAAGGTCTAATTGTTTAATCACAGTCTCATAACTATTATATAATTCAGTCTTCTCTCTTCCATCCACTTGGTTCCAAAAAAGCCACAACTGTTGTTTAATGGAGTTTTCTTTACTTTTTGGTAATTCCGCAAAAGCTTTAGTAAAACCTAACGTGCTCTCTACAACTAATCGATCTGCGATAATTGGACTAAAGATGTAATTCATTTGATTTAAGGTGGATAATACTCCTTTAGTGTTAGCTGTCCCAGGTAAATCAAAGAATACCACATCAAAAGTTTGATCTAATTCTTTCATAGTAGCATCAGCAACTTCTAAGGCTTCTTCAACCTTGCATTTGATAATCGAGTATGCTTTTCTTTTTAATCTTTGAAACTGCTTAATAGCAGCTTGTTTGTAATATTCATTTTGCATGATACTATCCTTGTCACGCTCTCTCATATTAACCAAACTGTTCTGAGGAAAATCACAATCCATAACAAGAACATTATAGCCTAATCGATAATGAAGCTGACTAGCTAAGAGTGTTGTTAAAGTAGATTTACCTACTCCGCCTTTTTGTGTATAAAAGCTAATTTTTAAAGGTTGTTTTACTGTTTCCATATTGTACATTTTTAATGGTTTACGTTTTACATTATGGATAGTTGTAAGTTTTAGATCGTTTAAAACATAGCGTTTTGTTTTAACTAAGTAATACTTGATTCACTGTTTTGTTACAGTAGTATTTTAAACCTTGTTTTAAATAAGCAATATTTATCAATTAACTGAGCTTATTCAAAATGATACCTCTTACTTTACAAAAACAATTTTTACTTTAAGCTTTAGCTTCTTCGTTTTTTTACAACCTTGTAAACAGGTTCTTATAAAAAGTATAAGCTGTAAAAACTGTTTTATCGTTTTCAAACTTTACGTTTTTAATTTTTTACTGAAAAATCATTTTAAAAAAGCTTTAAAGCGCTATTTAAAAGACAATTACAAAACTTACTTTACTATCTTACGACAAAGAAAGTATATATACAGATTGAAAACTTTAAATGGAATTTTATGGTTGTACTTGGCACTTTAGTGTCAAATAGTGGGTGATTTACTAATATGAAATCACTTTAGATTTTACTTTGTAAAATTGGTGTATTTACACATCGAAAGATAAGAGCAAGTTATGTTTTGAGGCACTCGAAATTGAGATTCGAGCCTTCAAAACGACTTGCTCTTGCAGAGGGCTAGAAAACTACTCCGAAGTCGTCAGTTTTTGCTTGAAATAGTAGATAGACTCAAAATATTGAGGGGTTTATGGATTTTATTATTTATAGAATAAATAAAATATGTATGTTTGATTTTGTTGCTGGATAACAGATAAAAGAAAAGGAGCCTTATATTTGTTTAAAATTGAGATTTAATGATTACAAAATACCAAGCTAAATATTTAGCACACGATTTAACGAGATTAAAACCATCCAATTCGATTGGAAAGTTTGCTGCATCTTTGCAAGATGCACAGGTAGATTTGAATCCACATCAGGTAGATGCTGCTATGTTTGCTTTTCAATCTCCGTTGTCTCATGGAGCAATTTTAGCAGATGAAGTTGGATTGGGTAAAACTATAGAAGCTGGTATTATTCTATCTCAACAATGGGCAGAGAAAAAAAGAAGATTATTAATTATTGCTCCCGCCAATTTGCGTAAGCAGTGGAATCAAGAATTAATAGAAAAATTTTATCTGCCATCTGTTATTTTAGAAACGAAATCTTTTAATGAAGAGGTTAAGAAAGGTAATTTAAATCCTTTCAATACAGAAGAAGCTATTGTAATTTGTTCATTTCAATTTGCAAAAGCTAAAGAGGCTTATTTAGCACAGACTCGTTGGGATTTGGTGGTAATTGATGAAGCTCACCGTTTGAGAAATGTTTACAAACCAAGTAATAAAATTGCAAATGTTCTTAAAAATGCTTTAAGTCCTTATAAAAAAATATTATTGACAGCTACACCTTTACAGAACTCGATATTAGAACTGTATGGTCTAGTGTCTGTTATAGATGATTATGTTTTTGGAAGCTTGAAGAGTTTTAAAACACAATTCTCAAGATTAACAGAAGATGGTAATTACCAAGAATTGAGAAATAGACTACAACCTGTTTGTCATCGTACATTGAGGAGTGAAGTATTAGAATATATTAATTACACTAATAGAATTGCAATTGTTCAAGAGTTTACACCTAATGATGATGAACAATATTTGTACGATCAATTAACCCAATATTTGCAAAGACAACGTTTATATGCTTTGCCTAATAGCCAGAGACAATTAATGACATTAATTTTACGTAAGTTGTTAGCTTCTTCGTCTTTAGCAATTTGTGGTACATTAGACTCATTGGTTATAAAATTAGAGAGTATTTTAAAAGACCATTTACAAGTAGAAGATAACCTCCTAGCAGAAATGGATATTGATTATGAATCAGCAGATGAAACAGCAGATGAATGGTCGGATGAAGAATTGGAAATAGGATATCAGTTTACATCTGAGGATCTGGTAAATATAGCTACTGAATTAGAGGATCTAAAAAATTATCGTGACTTAGCTTATGCGATTAAATCAAATTCTAAAGCTGTACAATTATCTACAGCTTTAAATAAAGGCTTTGAAGCATTAGAAGAATTAGGTGCAAATCAAAAAGCTTTAATTTTCACAGAAAGTAGAAGAACACAAGATTATCTATACCAACAGTTAGAAGAGAACGGATATGAAGGAAAAGTAGTCTTGTTTAATGGGACGAATAGTGATGCTAAATCTAAGACTATCTATAAGGCATGGCTCGATAGACATACAGGAACTGATAAAGTGACGGGGTCGGCTACGGCTGATATGCGTGCAGCTTTAGTAGATTACTTTAGAGAAGAAGCTACTATTATGGTTGCTACAGAAGCAGCAGCAGAGGGAATCAACCTACAATTCTGTTCTTTGATTGTTAATTACGATATGCCTTGGAATCCACAGCGAATAGAACAACGCATTGGTCGTTGTCACCGTTATGGACAGCAATTCGATGTAGTTGTTGTTAACTTTTTAAATGTTAATAATCAAGCAGATGTTCGTGTTTATGAATTACTGAATGAAAAATTTCAATTGTTTAATGGTGTATTTGGAGCTTCTGATGAGGTATTAGGGGTAATTGGTAGTGGAGTAGATTTTGAAAAGCGCATTGCTTCAATTTATCAAGAATGTAGAACACCAGAAGAAATAAAAGGAGCTTTTGACCAACTTCAAGAAGACTTGAAACCACAGATATCAGAAAGAGTTTTAGAAGTTAAACAAACTTTAATCAATCACTTTGATCAAGAGGTAGTAGAAAAATTGCGTAGTAATCTGATAGAGACAACAAAAACACTAAATAAGTTCGAAGCAGACTTGTGGACTATTACTCAATATTATTTAGGAGATAGTGCCATATTTGAAACAGATTATTCCTTTACTTTAAAAGAAAACCCTTTTAAGGAAGAACATATATATGCTGGTCATTATATGATTTTGAAAACCGATGATAGAGGAAGAAAAAATATAGTTAATATACCTGATGATACTAATATATACAGAGTAGGACATAGTTTAGCACAGCGTATATTAAAAGCCTGTAAAGAAGAGGAAACTCCTACTTGCGAGGTTGTTTTTGATTATACTAATACTACTGGTAAGATTAGCACGTTGGAGGAGATAGTAGGACAAATGGGATGGATGAGTGTACAGTTGTTAGAAATAGACTCTTTTGAGAAAGAAGAGTATTTATTGGTTAATGCAATTACAGATAGTGGAGAGAGGATTAGTCAAGAAGATGCACCTCGCTTTTTTTCATTATTTGCAAGCGAAGGAGAAAAAAAAGAAGTATCATCATTAGCAGTACATCAATTAAAAGAATGCCTGTTTCACAACAAGCAAGAAATTATAAATGAAAATGCATTGCGAAATAATGAGTTCTTTGATAAAGAAATGGACAAACTGGATCAGTGGGCGGATGATATGAAAATTAGTTTAGAAAAGGAAATTAAAGACTTGGATGCTTTTATTAAATTGAAAAAGAGCGAAGCAAAAAAGGCCTTTTCTTTAGAGCAAAAAGTACAGCTACAAAGAGAGGTAAAAGACTTAGAAAAGAAAAGAAATGAATGCAGAAGGACACTCTATAGTACCCAAGATGAAATAGAAGAGAATAAAGAGAATCTAATAGATGAAATAGAAAAGCGTTTGCATCAGAAGATAAAAGAGACTACTCTTTTTACAATTCGATGGAAACTAATATAAAAGAACACAAGCAATGGCTCAAAATAAAAACTTACAAAAATTAGAATTAACGTGGATTGGCAAAGGCGAAGAACCCAAGCTAGAACCACGTATTTTAATAGAAAACCCAGAATACTCATACGGTGACCCAAACACCGAAAATAGGCTCATACATGGTGATAACCTTTTAGCACTTAAAGCGCTAGAGCAAGACTATGCAGGTAAAGTAAAATGCATCTATATAGACCCTCCGTACAATACAGGGGCAGCTTTTGAACATTATGATGACAATATAGAACATTCAATCTGGTTAGACTTAATGCGTAAAAGATTAATAATTTTAAAAAATTTACTTTCTGAAGATGGTTTTATTTGTGTCCATATTGATGATAGTGAAGGTCATTATCTTAAAGTATTACTAGATGAAGTTTTTGGCAGAAGTAATTATTTAACTACATTTTATGTTAGAGTAAGGTATCCTGACAAAACCTTGAAACAAGATATGGCATTTCATAAGGAAATTGAGCAAATACATATTTATAGGAAAGCTTATGGAGCAAAACCAAGATTGAACGAAAGTGAAGCAAATTTTGATAAATTCATTTTCTATTTTGAAGAATTAGAAGAAGGTGAAGAAATTGAATTAGGAGGTAAAAGAGCAGTAATTTTCCAGAAACATCAGTATAAAATAAAGAAAGGCGATGGAACAGAGGATGGTAGAAAAGAAATTTGGGCTACAGGTAGTATATTAGACGGAAATTCTTCAGGAAGATTCTTTAGGGACTATCTGACAGGTAGATATGAAACAGATGGCTATGGTGTTCTATATAAGATTTATGGTATAGGTGATGATAAATTTGATTATAGATATTTTACAGGTCCACAAAAAGAAGGTGCAACAAAAGGTAAATATTTTCAAGGCGTACCACAGGCTCAACTAAATAATAAAGACTTAACTAAAAAGACTCCTATCAATAATTTTTATGATTTAGCAGGTAGTTTTGGTAATTGTCGTTTAGAAGGTGGAGTTGATTTTAGAAGTGGAAAAAAACCAGAAAAATTACTACAATTAATATTACATCATTTCAGTAATGAAGGTGATTTAGTTCTGGATTCTTTTTTAGGATCGGGATCAACTTGTGCTGCTGCTTTTAAGATGAAACGTAGATGGATTGGTATTGAATTAGGTGAGCAAGCTTATACTCACTGTTATCAACGATTGAAATTAATTCAACAAGGCAAGGATAAAACAGGTATTACGTCAGATGTCAATTGGCAAGGTGGTGGTGGTTTTAAGTTTTATACTTTAGCACCAAGCCTATTAAAGAAAGATAAGTTTGGGCAGTGGATTATGTCCGATGAGTACAATGCCGATATGTTAGCCGCTGCAATGGCTAAGCAAGAAGGTTTTAAATACAGTCCAAGCGAAACGCAATTTTGGAAACAAGGGAATTCATCAGAACAAGATTTTATTTTCACTACCACGCAGTTTCTTACCGTTCAGCAGTTAGAAGCGATTGCAGAAGATATGCAAGCGGGTGAAAGTTTATTAATTTGTTGCAAAGCATTCCAAACAGAATGTAAAAACAAGTTTCCGAACATTACTATCAAAAAAATACCGCAGTTGTTATTAGACCGTTGCGAATTTGGTAAAGACGATTACAGTTTAAATATCGTCAACATACCACAAGAAGATAACCAAGAAGACTACGATGTAGAAGAAGAAATTGAAAATGATGAGGAAGTAGTTGATACAAAAGAAAATAACCAAAAATCATTATTTGATTAACTATGAATCAAAACACTATTAACCAAATAAAACAACGTTTATCGTTGCGTTTACCTTTAGCAGAAGCGTTAGAAGTTACAGCAACCATAGCAGATCATATTCCTCTACATAAAACGAAAAGAAATACTACGGTTCAGGAAGATTTACAAGTCATAAAAGGCTTGTATCCTTCTTGTACAGATTTTCAACGTGCCTTTCCTTCCATCACCCACAATATAGCTACGGGTGTGGGTAAAACACGTTTAATGGGGGCTATCATTACTTATTTGTATTTAGCCAAAGGCGTTAAGAATTTCTTTATTCTAGCACCTAACTTAACCATTTACGAAAAACTTATCAAAGATTTTGGAGACCCAGCGTACAGTAAATATGTATTCAATGGTATTTCAGAATTTGTACACAATCGACCTGTAATTATTACAGGAGATAACTATGCACAGCAAGGGGCTTTGTTTAGCGAATCAGAAATACGCATCAATATTTTCAATATTTCTAAATTCAATTCAGATAACAAAGGATCTAAATCTGGTGGTGTAGCATTAACACCTAAGATGAAACGTTTATCAGAATATCTTGGTGAATCGTATTGGCAACATTTATCGGCTTTAGATGATTTAGTCGTATTAATGGACGAAGCACACCGTTACCATGCAGATGCTTCTAAAAAAGCGATTGATGAATTAAATCCTGTATTCGGTATTGAATTAACCGCTACGCCAACAGATGAAAAAGGAAAATCGTTTAAAAACATCGTGTACGAATATACCTTAGCTAAGGCATTAGCAGATGGTTTGTATGTGAAAAATCCTACCATTGCTAAACGTAAAAATTTTGATCCTAAAGGGAAAAGTTCAGAAGAAATTGAACAAGTGAAGTTAGAAGATGCCATTTCTATTCACCAACAAACCAAAACGGACTTAGAATTATACGCACTCAACAATGATCAAAAAGTAGTAAAACCTTTTGTTTTAGTAGTTTGTAAAGATATTACACATGCTAAAGCGGTTTATGATTATATCAATTCAACTACTTTTTACGAGGGACAATACATCGATAAAGTTTTACAAATCGATTCTTCAACTAAGAAAGATGAAGAAATAGAGCAATTATTTGTTTCGTTAGAAAATCCAGATAACGAGATAGAAATTGTTATTCACGTTAATATGCTAAAAGAAGGTTGGGATGTTTCGAATCTATATACTATTGTGCCTTTACGTGCAGCTAATGCAACCGTATTAATCGAACAAACGATTGGTCGTGGGTTGCGTTTGCCTTTTGGTGGTAAGCGTACGGGCGAAGCTAATATTGATAAATTAACGGTAATAGCACACGATAATTTCGATTCAGTAATTGCAGAAGCTCAAAATCCTGATTCTTTATTAAACAAAATGTCTTTTGTAGAATACGATGAAGAACAGGTGAAAGAAAAAACTATTGCAACGACATCTGTATCTAAAGCAGAGAAAGAAATTGCAGTAGAACAAGCAAAGGTTGATGCTATTGTAGATATTCAACAAAAACAAACAGCACAAAATCAAGTTGATGCTAAAAAAGCAATTATTTCTGTATTACCTACATTAAATAAAATACCAGAGATAAAGAAAGTTGAAGATTTTGCAAAACCTGAAGTAAAAGCTATTGTAATAGAAAAAATTATAGAGAATTTTAGCCAAGGACAAGGGAATTTATTCGCTGCTGATATTGTTAAAGAAGCTGAATCAATTTATGAACCTGTTGTTTCTAATTACAAAAAACAAATTATCGAAATACCTCGTATGGACTTAGTCCAAGGGGATGCTCATGCTTATTTTGAAGATTTTAATTTAGACACTTCTGTATTTCAGTTCAAAGCTTTAGAAGAAGAAATTATTCGTGTTAGCTTAGCCAATCAAGCAGAGGTAGAAACATTGCGTGCTACTTCTAGTGGTAATTACGGTAATCCTATCAATAATATCATTGCTGAATTATTAAATAATTCAGATGTAGATTATGATGATAACGCTGAATTATTACATAAGCTAGCAAAACAAGCCTATAGTGCGATAGAAGCAAGTAATTCGGATGAAAAAGATATAAAGAAAGCAGTATTTCAGTTTAAGAAAACGATTTCAGATCGTATCTACCTTCAAATGAAAAACCATTTTAAAATTGAATATAGCAATTACGAAAAACCAAACGTATTACCATTTACAAAAATAGAATCACATAATTTTTCGGCGTTAGCCAATAATGGTTTTAAAGATTATAGAGATACTATTTCTCCTGTTAGCTTAGTACCAAAGTATGTATTTACAGGTTTTGAAAAAGCATGCCATTTTGAATACAAGTTTGATTCGAATACAGAAAAAGAATTAGCATTTGTACTTGAAAATGACAACACAGTAGTAAAGTGGTTAAGACCTGCAAGCAATCAATTCCGTATTTATTGGGATAACAACTCTAAACGTTATGAACCAGATTTTGTAGTAGAAACCGAAGAGGCAATTTATATGATAGAACCAAAATCTAAAGATAAAATGCAAGATTTAGATGTACTACAAAAAGCAGATGCAGCAAAAACATACTGTAAATATGCTACCAAATACAATTTAGAAAACGGTGGTAAACCTTGGCATTATTTATTAGTTCCACACGATGTAGTAAGCAGAGATAAAAGTTTAGGCTATTTGATTTCAGTATATAAATCATAGATTGATGGAAGTAATAGGGTATCAGACATTAGAAAATAGAGATAACATTGATGCTATAGAGTTGGAAGGACCTTATGATTGTAGTCATAAAGGCTCTTGGCTAGGTACTGGTGCTTATTTTTGGGATAGCAAAATAAAATGGGCTCATGAATGGGGGTATATTGGGTATCAAAATAGAGGGAAGGATTATGTAATCGCTCAGACTCAATTGAATTTAGAACATGAGTGTTTTGATCTTTTTGGGTCTGTAAATTGTCAAGAAACTTTAATGGAATGTATTGAAGTGATGAAACAGAGTGGAAAGATTAAAAATGCTAAACAAGCAGTAATACCTAATTTAATTGAGTTTATGAAGAATAATGGTATCTTCAATTATTCATCTATTAGAGCTGCTGATATGTATAGAGGAATAATGCGTTTAAAGTTTAGGGGTGATAGGGAGGAGTACTCAATAATTGGTCAACGGGTTCAGATTTGCGTTATAAAAAGAAAAGATGTAATTTTGCAACCTCTGAAAGTGGTGTTTCCAGAAAATTGATTATATTTAGATTATGAAAACACAATTAGCACAACAACTAAAGGCAATATTAGATCAAATGCCACAAGATCAATTCGATCAGGTATGGGGATCTATTGTTGATATGAATATGGAAGGTCCTTCGTTTGACGATGCTATTGAATATTTTTCAATGGATAAAGTAAATGGAGTATTTAATTATGCTTCAGTATTAGAGGCGTATAATGAACCGTTACGAGAAAATCAGTGTGAAGATCTTGGTTTAGCAGCATAAAAGTATGGAAAATAAAAAGGCTTCAATTCAGTTTGTGAATTTTATGGTTAGAGAGAGTCATATATCTTTTAATGAAATAGGAGAGTATGATATTTCTTTAGACTTTAAAGCACACGCAATTGTAGAGCAAGAAAATACAATGTATCGTCTATTTATTGAAACAATTATAGAAGAAGAAAGAGGAAAAGTTAGGATTTCATTATTATCAGAGGCTATTTTTAATTATGATGACGCAATACCATTAGAAGATTTAAAAGGGGGGTTATTTACTAAGAATGCTCCTGCCATTGTATTTCCTTACATAAGAGCGTATATAGCTTCATTAACAGCTTTATCAGGTGTGCCGACAATGAATCTTCCTACGTTGAATTTAACAAAGTTAGGAGATAGCTTAAAAGATAATATAGAAGTAAGAGAATAATTTTATATTTGCTATTGAATCAAACGATTCCGATCATAGTTTAAAACTTTCGTAATTAGGTGCTCACAGTAATTTAAAAAAGTGAACATCCCTATTTATAAAGTATACGAAGTAAAAGAGGCTAACCCTCTTTCTCCACAACATAAATAGGATTATTACCTATTAAAAGTTTCAAAACAAAACAAAAGCCTGTAAATTGAATGAGTTTACAGGCTTTTATATTTAATCTAGATAGTTATTTGTTTTAAAAGTGCTCATAATATGAATATCTAATTAGGTGCGCTGTCTCAGAAAGATCTTTTTTTTCTTCTTTTGATCCTTTTCTCAAAACTCAACTCTTCATAATCTATCTCTTGGTTATTGTTTAAAAGATTAAACAATGATAAAAACTCATCATTATTAAAATCAGTAGTTTCAGAATATAAGTACTCAAACATTGGATGTAACTCGTCTGATTCATTAGTATTAGCTTGTTGAGAAGGTATTAAAATTGAATTGGTATGATCTTCTGCGTTACTCCACTTTTTATTTAGTGTATTAGCAGATAGCTCTTTACTTAAATCAGAACCTTTATAGACACTTTTAGAGTTGTGATCGATAAAAGTTACGCCATAGATACGATTGTCTTTGTTTTGGAATAAAACAACGTTTATTCCGTGATTTAAAAGTTCTCCTTTAAACTCTTGTTGTGAATTTGTTGTATTCAAAGCTATTTCAATGGTATATTTTAGATTAGCTTTATTGGGTAAAGATTTTAGTTTTTCTTTTGATGCTTTAAAGTGATTTTCAAGATTTTGATAACTTGCATTTTTTCCAAATAAAGATGCCTTAAAAGGATTACTTACCTTCTCTCCTATTTCATTTAAAGCAAAGTACACTAAACCTTGTTTGGTTTGTCCATTGTAAGATGCTTCTACCTTTTCAACTCTGATATTAAATAGAGATAATAAGGCATTATAACTTGTTAGACTATCATACTTATAATACTTGGGTAGATATCGTATTACTGAGGCTATTTGAGCTTTTAAATTATGTTTGGTATAATCAACTGGTATAAATTGAATCTGTTTAGATTCCTCTTTTGTTTGATTTATAGAAGAGCTTAGATTAAACTTCTTTTCAATATCTCTACAGGCTTTCATTGATTTTAAATGATCATATTTATCATCAATTTTCTTTCCTTCTAAATCTGTACAGACTGTTACGATATGAATGTGTTCTCTTTCTATATCACTGTGTTTATAGACAATGTAAGGTTGATTTGTATAGCCCATACTATTCATATACTGTTGGGCTATTTTGTTTAAGGTCTCGTCTGTTAATTTATCATTGGGATTCGGATTCAAAGAAATATGTCTTACAACTTTCTCTGTCTTGTTATTTAAAAGTAGATAAGGCTCAAGGTGTTTATAAAGTTGAGTGATGTAGTTTGAAGTGTTATTTGGTTCTGGTAGATTATTTGTAAACAAAACAGAACCTTGTCCTTTATCAACTTTTAATTGATTGTAGGACAAAGCTCCTATAAGATTACTTCCTTTACCAATCTTAGCTATCATAACTTATAGATTAGTATTTAAGTGCTTGTCTTCAAACTCTTTGGTTAGCTTGATAATGTAATAGCAAAGTTTTGATAAATCTTTGGTATACTCTTCAAGTTTTGAAATAGAACGTTTGGCTCTATTTTCTGAGAAGTACTGGTTACAAAGTTTTACAATTTGGTTGTAGTTCACTCCTACTGCTCTAAATTGATTAAACAGTTTAGTTAGTAATCCGTGATATTGCAAAGCAGCAACATCTACTTTTACTGTTTTAACTTGTCTATCTAAAAGCATAGAAACAAGAAAGCTTGCTTTGTTTGTCATTCCTGATGATGCAAACAAAGCAAGCAATCGTTGGTTTTCAGATTCAGTGAGTCTAAAAACATGTCTGTATTTTTTAGGATTGGATTTTAGTTTTCTTCCTCCTTTGTTTTTAGTGGTAGTTTGCATGGTTTCTTATCTTGATTTTTGTCAAAATAGGAAATACTTATATCGCTAAACTTCTAATGGCTCTTAGAGGTCGTATTTGGAAATAATCAAACACTCTTTTAATTTTTTACTTATAACTTTGTACTTTAGTCTTTGGACGAAATAAATTTATAATAAACACATAACTATGAAAATTGATGCTATTCTTTGGGATTATGATGGAACATTAGTAAACTCTGTTCCTAAAAATATTGATATTACTAAAGAAATATTAGCTAAGGTCGCCCCTAGATTAACAAATGAGAATCTTCCTATATATTTAAAATCTGAAAGTCAATATCATATTGCTAATCACCAATCCAAAAACTGGCAAGATTTGTATGTAAATTATTACAGAATGACAGAGAGTGAAATGCTTGAAGCGGGTACTCTTTGGACTGAATATCAATTAAAAAACACAACCCCTGTCGAATTGTTTTCTGATATTAAACAAACTATTACACAAATTGATTTACCTCAAGGTATTTGCTCTCAAAATTCATCAAATAATATACTTAAAGTTTTAAAATCAAATAACCTTCAACATAAGTTCAAATCTGTTATTGGATATGATGATATACCAAATAATATGCAGAAACCTAATCCTTTTGGAGGACTAAAATGTTTAGAGCAAATCTTTACTAACTTCTATAATAAGAACATTATATACATTGGAGATCATGAAGGAGATGTAACATTTGCTAAAAACATAAAAAAAGAATTAAACAATAATGGTACAGTCATTTCTATAGCTGTAAAGTATAGCAATTCAGACACAAAAAACTGGAATGACAAACCTGATTATGAAATCAACACACCACTTGAATTAATCACACTTTTAAATAGTTTTTAACTGATTCTTGAAATATTACTAAGATGCTTGTTTTTTGATAATACGAAGAAATAACACTTAAAGTTATAGTTTACAAGCAATTACTCGTAACCTATAATTTTTACTTTGTCACAGATACCCAATCAACAAAATCACACAAGTCAATCAATTCTTCTTGTTTTAGTTGAACTACAGTATTAGCACTACCCCCAGCAGGATAGAGTACTTGATGTTTTTTTAAAGATTCATCAAAATAGACTTTGGTTGATTCTTTTACCTTAAAAGGACAGACTCCCCCTACTTGGTGACCTACTAACTCTTCTACATCTCCATATTTAAGCATCTTAGCTTTAATACCAAAAGTGTCTTTAAAAGTTTTATTATCTATTTTACTATTTCCTGAAGCGACGACCAAAATAGCGGCTCCCTCTTCTGGGGCATAAAGCGTTATACTCTTTGCTATTTGGTCGCTATCACAACCAATCGCAATTGCAGCTTCTCCTACAGTAGCTGTACTCTCCTTAAATTCAATAAAACGATCTTCAAAGCCCTTGCTTTTTAGATAGTCTTTCACTTTTAAATGGTTCATAATAATTAATATTGGTTTTTAAAAATAGGAATTATAATACAATTGACAAGTTTTAATAATGTAGGTTTGTTATCAATGGAGGTCAAATAATACTACCTAGTGCCATTTCAATTAGTGTTCTTAAATCTACTTTTACCTTAAATCGTTAATCTTAATTACATTTATTATGCAATCAGAAGACGATTTAAAAGCCCTTGCTAAAATCCTAGCGTTTATGCGAGCAGTAAGCATTCTTATTATTCTTATGCATCTATACTGGTATTGTTATTCTTTCTTTTTAAACCTTGGAATAACGCACACTGTTGTAGATCGAATACTAGTAAACTTCAACCAAACAGCAGGACTCTTTTCTCATTTACTTTATACAAAACTCTTTTGTTTGGTTTTACTCTCTTTAAGCCTGTGGGGAGGCAAAGGCGTAAAACATGAAAAGATAACAATCTCTAAAATCATAAGTGTTTTTACAGTTGGTTTTAGTTTGTTTTTTTTCAACTTCTTCTTACTTGATTTTGGATACGCTTGGAGCGCGATACTGTATATAGCAAGTACCTTCTTAGGGTATATTTTACTTCTTGTCTCAGGAGCTTGGATTAGTAGGCTACTAAACGATAACCTTATGCAAGATGTATTTAATTTTGAAAATGAGAGTTTTATGCAAGAGACTCGTCTTATTGAAAATCAATACTCTGTTAACCTTCCTTCAAGGTTCTATTACAAAGGAAAATGGAATAGTGGTTGGATAAATATTGTTAATCCATTTCGGGCGACTATCGTTCTTGGTACTCCAGGTTCTGGTAAATCTTATGCTGTGGTGAATAACTTTATCAAACAACAAATTGAAAAAGGATTCTCGATGTATATTTACGATTTTAAGTTCCATGACTTATCAACTATAGCTTATAATCACTTGTTATTACACAAAGATAAATACGCTATTGTTCCCAAGTTCTATGTTATAAACTTTGATGATCCAAGTCTCAGTCATCGTTGTAATCCGATTAACCCATCGTTTATGACAGATATATCTGATGCTTATGAATCAGCCTATACTATAATGCTTAACCTTAACCGCTCATGGATACAAAAACAAGGAGACTTCTTTGTAGAATCTCCAATCATACTCTTAGCTGCTATTATTTGGTTTTTAAAGATTTATCAAAATGGTAAGTATTGTACATTCCCTCACGCTATTGAGCTTTTAAATAAAAAATATGCTGACGTATTTACCATGCTTACCTCCTACTCTGATTTAGAGAACTACCTCTCTCCTTTTATGGATGCTTGGGAAGGAGGAGCACAAGACCAATTACAAGGGCAAATAGCTTCTGCTAAAATACCACTGTCTCGTATGATATCACCATCGCTATACTGGGTAATGACAGGAGATGATTTTACGTTGGATATTAATAATCCAAAAGAGCCTAAAATACTATGTGTAGGTAACAATCCAGATCGTCAAAACATTTACTCCGCTGCTCTTGGACTTTATAACTCACGTATTGTAAAACTCATCAATAAGAAAGGCCAACTTAAAAGCTCAGTTATCATTGATGAATTACCAACGATCTACTTTAGAGGACTTGACAATCTTATTGCGACTGCCCGTAGTAATAAAGTAGCTGTGTGTTTAGGACTTCAGGATTTCTCACAGCTTAATAGAGACTATGGAGATAAAGAAAGTAAAGTAATTCAAAACACAGTTGGAAATATTTTCTCAGGTCAAGTTGTTGGAGATACAGCTAAAGCTTTATCAGAACGCTTTGGTAAAATACTTCAAAAACGTCAAAGTATATCCATTAATAGAAACGACCGTTCTACCTCCTTCTCTACCCAGCTTGATACACTTATCCCTGCTTCAAAAATATCAACCCTTACTCAAGGAATGTTTGTAGGGGCTGTATCAGATAATTTTGATGAGCGTATAGAGCAAAAGATATTTCACTCAGAAATAGTAGTTGATAATGAAAAGGTTTCTAAAGAAATGAAATCTTATCAAAAGATACCTCAGATAACTTCCTTCATAGATGCTAAGGGTAATAATACATTAGACCAGACGATTCAAGCGAATTACAGACAAGTTAAACTTGATGTTGAATCAATTATCGAATCAGAGCTAAAACGCATTGAAAACGATCCTGAATTGGCTCATTTGATTAATAAGAAGAAGTAATCATATCTTTTAGTTCTTTGGGTTAGTAATGGTTTTTATTTTTTATCAATTATCTCACTAAGCAAGGTAATGCTCCGCGGTTCGCCTTCAAAAAATTCCCCCATAAATGCTTGACCTTGTCTACGCTTTATTGCGTTGCTTTTTGAGCTTGCTTAAGCATTACCTGTAGCTGCTCCATAATTAATTTAAAAATATAATATTATGGAATCTACAGTTTTAAACAGCAATTGGTTAGTTGCATCAGAGATAGAACTAATCTATAAGTCAAAAGTTAAAGCATCTGAAAGACCAAGAATTGACTCTTCTTACTCCGCTTTTGAAGTAGCTTTAAAAGCATGGGATGACAATAAGATTGAACTTTTAGAACAGTTCAAAGTACTTATGCTTTCAAACAACAATAGAGTACTTGGTGTACTTGAAGTATCATCAGGTGGTATTACTGGAACAATCGTTGATCTTAGATTGATATTTGCAGCTTTACTAAAGTCTAAAAGCACAGCTTTTATCTTAGTACATAATCACCCATCAGGGAAATTACAACCAAGTGATGCTGATAGACAAATCACACAAAAGATTAAACAAGCAAGTCAAATACTTGATATTGCTCTTTTAGATCATTTAATAATAACTTCTGAGAGTTATTACTCTTTTGCAGATGAAGGCGTCTTATGACGCCTTATTTTTTATTATATAGTCAATAAATCTTATTTCAACTCTTCTATATTATCACATAGCTCTTGTAAGCTATGTAGTAATTTAGCGACATGAAGTCCATCGCATGTTGCATGATGTACTTGTATTGATATAGGCATCAATATTTCTTCATTGTTTTTAATATACTTACCCAATGTAAAAATTGGAGCAAAATAATCACCAAAACCAGGTACATTTAAATTAAATCCATCAAAGCTAATCCAAGGTAACATAGAGATATTAAAAATGTTGTCTATACCACTTTGAGGAGAAATCGCATAGTTTCCCTTGTACTTTTCTTGAACTGTATCATACTCTTTTAAAAAAGATTTAAAATCATCAGTATAAACAGTACACAGCTCTGAGAATGTCTCTGTTTCAGGATGCATGATAGTATAAGCTGGGTTAACAGTATCCCACTGTATTAACTCTCCATCCTTCATGGCAAATTTAAACTCAGAATGCTTATTAACCGCTTTAGTTATTAAGTAAATAATCGTAGGATAAAACTTGTACTCATGTTCTTTTATAAAGGGAATTACCTTACTTATATCTATTTTAGTTGTTAAACTAAACCCACATCGCAATTGGTCTTTAAAGTGATAAAAATGCTCTTTTCTATTCCAAGACTCTACATCAAATTTTTTATAGTTCATTTCTAAATTAGTTATGAAAACAAAAATATAAATATCTTTCTAAATTAGATTTTCACAATTCTTGAAAAACCACTAAATCAACTCAAAATGACATCTTAGTTGACTAAAACATCTTAATATCATTTTCCTATACTATCTACCTGGAACTAATATATACACAAATACTAAAGTATCCCCCCTTTCCCTAACAATTATATAGACTTAGGATCTGGTATTTCAATTGGCAAAGTTTTTTAGCTCTTTAGCTCTTACAAGTTCAAGTCCTATGGATTACCGCAATAAATCTTCCTCATTCTATGAGCGTATTTATCTTGTAAAACATGCTCGTAGCTAAAAACCAAAACTCAAGTGCCATGAAATTAACCAGACCCTAAGGTCATAATACTATTTATCATGGAAAATTTAATGCACTCAAAAGTTTATGTTGGTACTTATGCTAAGTATAACAATGGTTCAATTAAAGGAGATTGGATCGAGCTTAGTAACTTTAGCTCTATTGAAGAGTTTTATGAGTTCTGTTTAGAACTACACGCTGATGAAACAGATCCTGAATTTATGTTTCAAGATTGGGAAAATATTCCATCTGAGTTAATCTCAGAAAGTAGTCTTTCAGAAAATATCTTTTCAATCATTGAAAAAGTATCAGATTTAGATTATAAAACCTTAGAAGCTTTTTCAGCTTGGGTAAGCATAGGTAATTACAATATTGAATCTGATGATATAGACTCGTTATTTGAATCATTTGAAGATGATTATCAAGGATATTATAATAGTGAAGAAGACTTCGCTTATCAAATCATTGATGAGTGTTACGATTTATCTGATTTTGTAAAATCATATTTTGATTATGAAAGTTTTGCTAAAGACCTTTTTATAGGTGATTATACCTATGAAAATGGTCATGTATTTAGAAATAGCTAATTGATTGTTTTTTCAATTAGTTTAAATAACAAGAAGTTATCTGAATCAGATAACTTCTTGTTTTACTTTATTAGTTTTAAACGGATGGATTTAAAATTTATTTACTTTTGTTTCTTCATTACTTAGTCAAGTAAAGTAAGTATAGCTAATTCTGTGCTTCTTATCTTACTAAGCAGTAATACAAAAAATATGAAAAGAATTAAACAATTAGGTGTTTTAGTCTTAACGACTTTACTTTTAGCTTCTTGTTCTGTACACGTAAAATCACATGGAAACAATGACGTTCCTCCTGGACAAATGAAAAAAGTAACAGGATCAAAGTCAGCTAAGCCTTATGCTCCTGGACAACAGAAAAAACATGCTAAAAAGCATAAACACTAATAGATATAAATCAAAAGGAGTTACCTAGTTTTAGATAACTCCTTTTGATTTATTTAATTTTAGTTACTTGTTTTTAAATTCAAATCCAGTAGTACAATCTTCTTTTAAGATAAGGTAAGCATCAAACTTCTTCCCTGCTTTACTCACTAATCCTTTTAAGAGTTTGGTTTTACCATTTTCTATCAAATCTGTTACATCATCTACCGAGAGTTTAATTCCGCAAATGGTTCTAAACAAAATCCAATTACAGTCTGTATCTAAACATTTCACTACTTTTTCTCTTAATTGAAGTGCGTATTGTTTACACTTTGGGCAAGATAGATGATCTATTTCATTAACTGGCTTGATAGCTAAAAGCTCCGCTGTTATCTTTGTGGTATAATCCTCTATCTGTCTATGGAAGTCTTCCATATCGGTTTTATTCTCTTCAATGCCTTTAAAAGCAGATTCCCATTTAGCTGTTAACAGTACATCAGAAATAAGCTTTTCTTTGACTATTTCATACACTTTGAGTCCTTTCTCAGTTGGAACTAATGACTTTGCTTTTCTTATGATGTAATCCCTTTTTAAAAGCGTTTCAATAATAGAAGCTCGTGTTGCAGCTGTTCCTATTCCCATGTCTTTAATAACACTTTGAAGTGACTTATCTTCCACCTCTTTAGAAGCATTTTCCATAGCGGATAAAAGTGAACTCTCTGTATATAATGCTCTAGGCCTTGTTGATTTTTCAAGAGCAACTGATTCTTTAATTTTTAGATTCTCACCTTGTTGTAAATCAGGTAAAGCTATTACTACCTCATCAGTAGTAGAAAGTTCTTTTCTTACCTCTTTCCATCCAAGTCCTAATATTGAAGAAGACTTAAAACTAAACTCATAATCCAAAACATTTAAGGTTACCTCTGTTTGCTTTTTTACACAAGGTTCAAATACTGTTTCCCATACTCTTTGAGCAATCAAATGATAAATGCTCTCTTCTTTAGTGTTAATCGCTGAAGGAAGTCTATCTGTAGTTAATAGTCCATGATGATCCGTAACCTTTACATCATTTACTATCTTCTTATTAAGCCTTGCCATCTTTAGTTTTAGAAGCAGGTTACTATATCTACTATCATCTGAAAGAACCTTTAATAAGTTAGGAACCTCAGCCCATAAATCCTCTGGAATATACTTACTCGATGTTCTTGGATAGGTGATAAACTTCTTTTCGTATAAATTCTGCGCAATACTGAGAGTCTCATCTGCTGAGAATCCAAAGAGTTCATTGGCTCTTTTTTGAAGTGAGGTTAGATCAAAAAGTAGTGGGGACTCTTCTCTTATTGTCTTGGTTTCTACTTTTTGTATTTTAACCTCACTTTGTTTATCAATGAGTTTTAAAGCTTGTTCTGCTTTTTGTTTATCCTCCCATTTATCAGTTGAGAGCGATTTAAATAATATACCTTCTTTTTGATGAATAAGTTCTATTTGATAGTACAGTTGCTTCTTAAAAGAAGTATTCTCTAAATACCGTTTACAGATAAGACTGAGGGTTGGTGTTTGTACTCTTCCGAGTGAATACACCGAATCATTCATTGAAACAGTAAGCGCTTGTGAAGCGTTTATACCAACAAGCCAATCTGCTCTACTTCTACTGTGACCTGCTCTAAAAAGTCCATCGAAGTCACTTCCTTCTTTAAGGTTTTGTAAACCTTCTTTAATAGCTTTTTCAGTTAGTGAACTAATCCAAAGTCTTTTAAAAGGTTTACTACAATTTAGGTATTGAAAAATATATCTTGCGATAAGTTCTCCTTCCCTACCTGCATCAGTGGCTACAATAATCTCAGAGCATGCTTTAAACAGTTTATCAATAATTTTAAGCTGTTTTAAAGCTCCTGGATCAGAAGTGTATTTGTTTGCTTTTTTAATCTTCCTTGGAAGTAGTAAATAAGATCTTGGTAAGATAGGTAAAGCTTCTCTTTTAAAGCCTTGAAACCCATAATCCTCTGGCATAGCCAGTGATACTAAATGACCAATTGCCCAAGTAACACAGTAGCCGTTTCCTTCTATAAAGCCTTCTTTTTTTGTTTTGGCTCCAACAAGCGATGCTATCTCCCTAGCTACACTTGGTTTTTCTGCAAGAATTACAATCATAGTCTTTAGATTTACATTTTACGTCCTTTTGATTTTTTAGGCTCATCCGCTTGTTTTTCTGCTTGTGATTGCGCCTTTGACTGCTGTTCTTTATTTGGATTTTGAAACGAGAAGTCTGCTTGCTTAGTTTCTTTGTTATAAGTCACATAGCCTTGATAGGTATTTCCTCTTTTATCCAACAGATCTTTGATGTAAATTGGTTTACCTTCCAATAAATCACTTTGCTGTTTTTCAGTAAGTTCTTTACCTCTAAAGGTTTTTAAATCATCTGATAGTTGAGATTGTTTTTGCGAGTTATTCTGACTCTGCTTATTAGTGTTTTCAAATAAAAACTCAATATGACCTTTAGCTGCATTAAACTGAATCTCTGCATTAAATAGATTTCCTTTAGCCGAGGTCATACCTTCTACAAGAAGCGGTTTACCATCTTTTAGAGTTTGAAGCTGCTCTTCACTAAGTACAATACCTTTTACCTCTTGTGGTAATTGCATTTTCTCAACTCTAGTAACAACAAGGTTATTGGTGAGTCTATCTACACTTACCACAGATGGAATCTTCTCTTTTGTAGTTGGATGAACAAGCTCCACTACTCTACCCATGTTACCAGTTTTTAAAAGATTGTGTTTGTCTTGCTTTGAAAACTCATGTCCATAAAGTGGTACATTAAGATTAGGGTATTTCTTTACTCCTTCAAGAGCCATAACTACCTTGCCCTCTTCGTTTTTTTGTAAAGACAATCTAGCATCTAAAGAAAATACAGCAGAACCTAAGTCTAAATTTACAGCTACCAAGTCCTTGGTTTTATAGCCTTGTAAGAGTGGTTCTAATAAATCCATTTCTTGTAGTTTTTCTTTAGAAAGTCCCAACCTTGAGAGTGAATTCCAATCAACGTCCTTAATATCAAACTTGTTAGAACTGTACTGTTCCTCTGCTTTTGTTGGTTCAGCTACTTTGTTTTCCTTCTTTGGCTCATTACCTATCTCTGTTATTTGATGTTTTAAAAACAGCTCATGAGTAGGTCCTGATTGATTGAGTTCTTTTTGCATTTGATTAGCCATTTTTATGGTCAAAAGCTCCGGAACTCTAAAAAAAGTAAACTGAGTTGGGTTTTTAAGTTGGCTGAAAAAATTAGAAAAGAAGTTGGAAAAAAAATCTCCGTTGCGATCTACTTTTAAAAATTGATTTTGATTCTTTTTAGTCGCAGGAACTGTTTCAAGCTTACCATCTTTATCTAATCCCTTTACTACCTGAATCTTGTTTTTTGTTTTGTCATTAACAAGAAGCACATCGTGCTCTACTTGTCTTTGGGTGGTTTCTGTACTCATAATACATAGTTTTAAATGGTTAAAAACTTAAAACTAAAGCCAAGAGAGCCTGGTTAGTAAATAGTATGCTTTAAAGGTTACTCTTGGCTTCTAGCTGCTATTTACTTCTTGCGTACAGGATGTTTAAAACATTCTCTGATAAACTGATTGACATCAGAACGTTTGTAGTAGAGTTTACCACTAATTGTATAATAAGGGAGTTTACCATCTGAGCGGTAACGCTGTAAAGAACGAGGACTTATTTTAAAAAGTGCCATTATATCTTGACTGTCTAAAAGCTCTTCTCCATCTATGGTTTGAGTTTTTATAGGAAGGTTTTTTATATGTTCTGATAAATGATCAAAGCGCGTCATAATACGCTCCATCCATAAAAGGAATTCTGTGCGATCTATATTCATAATGTTAGAATTTAATGGGTTAATTAAATTTGTTAGCTAACATTACAAAACAACAAAGCTTGGCAAGATAAATCTGCCAAGCTTTGCCAATGGGTGTTAAAAAGATTTTATAATCTACTCTATTACATAATAAAAAAATCGCACAATGTCAGTTTTAACACACACACATTAACTTAATTTATCTAAAATCAATATCTTAGCATTTACACTTAACCTCAACTATCTTAAATATAGCTATATATCTAAGAGTATTAGTTGATATAATCCTCAAAGTTGTATGGTTGTTACACTAACAGTTGCAGTACTTTTTTTGTCCTTTGGAGTAGGACTTATATATTGGATAAATAGAAGAAGATTCTATCGTCGCAATGTGGCTGGTTTAGAAGGTTTCTCTAGTTTTGAAGCATCAGTATTTATACGTTTCTTAGAACGAATAGGTAAACTACTAGCCTATATATTAATTTTCTTTAGTATTATTCTATTCTTCTTATACTCCAGCGAGAAGAAGAAAATTGAGAAGAGTAAAGAGAATATTGAGAATCAAAAAAATATCTCAACTCAATAATAACTAAAAAGTGCTGTTTTTGAACAGCACTTTTTAGTTATTCACTTTATAGTTCTCTATATTAAATTCAAAATCAAAAAACTCTCTAGGATGAACCTTCAAGGCTTGGGCAAACCGAATCAGTGTTCCTAAAGTTAGGTTTATTTTTCCTGATTCATATTTACTAACTTCAGCAGGATCCATCCCCATTAAAAAACCTAAATCATTTTGAGTCTTCTTATTCTTAACTCTAATTTCATAGATTCTTATTCCTATCAATACTTGTAAATCCTCATTAATATCCATGTCACTTATATTTTGAAGCAATATCAATATTGTTTCAAAAAATCTTATTGGGATATATCCCATGTTCTGTTTTTTTTACTATATTTGTTATTAGTATTCATTTACTATATGAATGAATCTTTCGTCTTAATGACACTCAAAATATAAGCTAAAGCTTATTTATTTCTCTAACAGAAAACTGGCACTTTTCAAATAAAACCATGAGAAAATAAGTAACTTAGCCCATGACCTAGGCATGGGCTCACTTATCTATGGTTTTGGTATGCCAGTACCTCTGTTTGGATAATGTGAGTACCCATGCCAACTTGTTTTATATAGGTTTGTCATTTACTTCTCACTTTATTGAAATATTTAAGTTTCGCTTTATATTAAACATACTACATACCTCTTATTCATACCGTCTCCCAATTAGGTATATAGAGGTTTAAAACAAAGGTGGATTTGTTTAGTGTTCGTGTTTTATGAATGCTTGCAATACCTTATCTATCCTTAATGGACTTATCGAATGTTCTATTCGAGATTTTTTCAATTATTACATTTTATTAAACAACAAACAAGTAGTAACTAAACTCACATTTAGCCTATGATTAAACTTTAGTTTAACTAAATCTTATCGATGTAGATTGATTTGACATTAACTCTTTAATGTTAGATGGCTACCCTATTACCTATTTAGTTAGAGTTATAACACATTTTACGCTAGGTCTAAAAACAGTTTTTAGATGCGTACAGGATAACTATTGCCTTTATCACACATAAATATAGCTCGTTCATCCATTCGGCTAAAAGGCAATAAAGATTAGTTAGTAAGGAAAAACGCTATGAAACAAGTCTCTCCTACTGTTTATTTATTAATCACTTGTAAAACTATTTAATTATGGAGAAAAACCGCTTGCTATAGGGCTTTAGCCTAGGTGGTTAATTATAGGCTTAGCCCTTAGTAGGCATTTTAAACAAACAAAAAACAGTATAGTTTAAAGGGAGTTTTAAACTGTACTAAAAGTCCATGACTATCTCCTTGCTCTAGTTTGCATTTTGGGAGACATGCTGTAGAGCTTGGAGATAGTTTTTATTATTATTTAAAAAGAATATTATCTATTATCAATTAACTAACCATTGATACAATTGGTCTATTTAAGTACTACGGCAATAAGAATCTTAAAGATTTAAAGTCTTCTTGTATCATATTAACTATAACAATTATGAAAACTCAATTTTTAACCAATACTGGTTATGGGGTAGTTTTGCTTTTAAGTAGCCTTACTATATACCCTACTTATGCCGTATCTAAAGATAGTCTATTTCATTTAGATTACCAAAAAAGAACAATCTCAGGCACTGTGAGTGATAACTCAGGTGTGCTTATTGGAGCAATTGTTCAAATAAAAGGAACTGATGTAGCTACAACTACAGATCACAGTGGAAAATACTCTTTAAACGCTTCTAATGGAGCTATCTTAGTTATCTCATATATAGGATATAAAACTAAAGAGATTGTTATTACAGCTAACTTAATTTATAACATTAATCTTTTGCAAGATGAAGACGTGCTATCAGAAGTAGTAATTAACGCAGGTTATTATTCAGTAAAAGACCGTGAAAAAACAGGAAGTATTGCTCGCGTAACTGCAAAAGATATAGAACTACAACCTGTTATTAATCCACTTCAAGCTATTCAAGGAAGAATGGCTGGTGTGAACATTACTCAAAACACTGGTGTACCAGGTGGAGGTTTTGACATACAAATACGTGGTAGAAATAGTCTGCGTGGTTATATGAATAATGCCATTAATGGAAATGCTCCTTTATATGTAATTGATGGTGTTGTTATTCCAAATAGCAATTTGGTAAACTCTACATTATCTACCTCTATACTTCCTATGAGTGACACCAATATTTTAAATTCTATTAATCCTTCGGATATAGAGAGCATAGAGATATTAAAAGATGCTGATGCAACAGCTATCTATGGTTCTCGTGGCGCTAACGGTGTAGTACTGATAACAACTAAGAAAAACAAGTCAGATAAACTCTCTTTTACTCTTTCCTCTTCTACTTCATTTAGCAAGGTAGCTAGTAAAATGAAACTGTTAAACACAGAGCAATTTAATAAAATGCGTGATGAGGCTTTTTTAAATGATGGTATTACTACCTATCCTGACTATGAACTAGATATGAATGGTACTTGGGATAGAAACAGATATACAGATTGGCAAAAAGAGCTTATAGGAGGAACTGCTTTGAGTCATAACATACAACTAGGAGTTAGTGGGGGAAGTGAAACAACTCACTTTACAACTTCAGCGAGTCAAGGTACTCAAACAACAGTATTTCCGACAGATAAGGGATATAAAAGAAATACGTTTTTAATAAACGTAAATCACAACAGTAAAGATGGAAGATTTCAGTTAAACTCATCGACTAATTATTCTATTCAAAAAAACAACTTAATTGCTACAGACTTAACAACAAATGCTTTGACTCTATCTCCAAATGCACCAAGTCTTTATAAACCAGATGGAAGTTTAAATTGGGAGTTTGTAGGAAACACTAATCCTGTTTCATCAATGCATGAGACATATCACAATGATAACAATAATCTTGTTTTAAATCTTGATCTTAAATATGAGCTTTTAAAAAACTTTTATCTAAAATTAAATACAGGATATAATAAATCTAATACAGAAGAAAGAAGACTTACACCTCATACTATTTACAACCCTGATAAAAACTATACCTCAGATCAGTCAACCTCTGAAAAAAACTTAAGAGACAACAAATCTTATATTATAGAGCCCCAACTGAACTACTTATTAGATTTTAATAAATTTACTATTAATACATTAGTTGGTGTAACTTACCAAGAGAATAATACAAATGCATTAAACTTAGCAGGATATGGTTTTCAAACCAATGATTTTATCTCTAATATAGCTTCAGCTAAAACAAAAAGTATAAGTAGTTCTAGTAATTTACAATACAAATACATAGCCCTTTTTGGAAGATTAAACTTAAATTACAACAGTAAATATTTACTTAATCTTACTGCTAGACGTGATGGATCCTCACGTTTTGGGGATAATAATAAGTTTGGAAACTTCGCCGCCGTTGGAGCTGCTTGGGTATTTTCAAAAGAAAACTTCCTTAAAGACTCTTCATGGCTTAGTTTTGGAAAACTTAGAACAAGTTATGGAACATCAGGTAATGATAATATTGGTGATTACTTATATTTAGACACCTATACACTTAATCCAAACAACTATAATGGAATAACAGGACTTGCTCCCTCTAGGCTTTACAATCCGAATTTTAGCTGGGAAAAAACTAAAAAATTTGAAGTAGCTTTAGAAGTAGCTTTATTAAATGATAGATTACAGATTGATCTTGCCTATTATCAAAATAGATCTTCTAATCAACTTGTCGGAATCCCTTTACCTGGTACTACAGGTTTTTCATCTATACAAGATAACCTTTCAGCTACTGTTGAGAATAAAGGGTGGGAAATTAACCTTAACTCTCAAAATATTAAAACAACAAATTTCAATTGGAATACTAGTTTTAATATCTCATTTCCTAAAAACACACTACTTGCTTTTCCTAATCTAGAGAGTTCTACTTATGCCAATCGATTTATAGTAGGAAAAAGTACAGGTGTTAGTCGTTTATACAATTTTGAAGGTATCGATCCTTTAACTGGTCAATACATCTTTACAGATTATAATAATGATGGAAAAATAAGTTCTGCTTTTGATAGGCAAAATATACAGGAGATTAAAACAACTTATCACGGTGGGCTTCAAAATACCTTTACATATAAAAATCTTAGTCTTGATTTTCTATTTCAATTTGTCAAACAAACCAATTATAATCATAATTCTAATTTAAATACTCCTGGTTCAATTTTTAATCAACCTATAGAAGTGCTCAATAGTTGGTCTCCAGAAAATTCTAATAGTCAGTATGGATACTTTACTAGTGGAACCAACCCTACAATGATTAATGATCTTAGTCTATTTCTAGGTAGTAATATGAGTATTGGGGATGCCTCATATATTAGATTAAAAAATGTATCTATATCCTACTTGCTTAATTTACCTAAAGCAAAAATTAATTCAATGCGTTTTTACTTTCAAGGACAGAATCTCTGGACAATTACAAACTACTTTGGACTAGATCCTGAATTTACAGCATTAGGTTATCTACCTCCGTTAAAAACATATGCCTTTGGTGTTCAATTAACTCTCTAAATCTATTTATTATGAAAAATGTACTTTTTTTAGGCTTACTAATAGTAACTATACAAGTGTTTCAATCATGTGAAAATACAATTGAAATAGATCTTCCTACCGATCAAACAAACACTGAAAGTGTTTTTAAAGATAAACGTGGAGCTACATCAGCTTTAGCTAATCTTTATATTAATCTAAGAGAAAATTCTATTTTTAGTGGAACTAGTCAAGCAATAGGAACAAGCCTTGGCCTATATACAGATGAACTAGAATTACTATCAACTTCTACATCTACAGATAATTTCTTACTATATAATAACTCATTAGATCCCACAAAATATGTAATCTCTAACTTGTGGAACACATCCTATTCTCATATTTATGCTATTAATTCTTTTATAAGCGGAGTTACAAACTCTAGTGGTATCACTACTGAGGATAGAGATATTTTTATAAGACAAGCGCTTCTATTAAGGGCGATGTACTATCAGGCTTTAGCTCAAATATATGGAGATATTCCCTATACAATCTCAACAGACTACAAGGCTAATACTAAAATTGTAAAAACACCAGTCCTTGAAGTTTTTAAACTAATCGAACAAGATTTATTAAAAGCTTTAAAAACTATTTCTTATAACGATGGCACTATTAATAAATATTACCCAAACAAAGCTGTTGTAGAATTATTGCTAGCTAAGAATTATTTACTTCAAAAGAAATATGAAAATGCTGAAATATATGCTAAACAAGTTATTGATAATCCTTTATATAATCTAGAGATAGATTTAACTAAAACCTTCAAAAATGATTCAAGAGGTACACTTTGGCAAATGCCAAATAGCGATCCTACAGCTGGTACGTATGAGGCAAATACTTACATTCCACGTTCTAATAGCACAGGTTATAAAATAAGCAAAACGTTACTTAATTCCTTTGATGATAACGATCTCAGAAAAGAACTATGGACTAATGATTTTCAACATACTGGTCGTATTTATCCTTACAAGTATAAAAACAAACTTAATAATTCAGATGAATGCTCCATCCTTTTTAGAATTGAAGAAGCTTACTTTATATTATCTGAAGCTCTTATATATCAAAATCAAGAGAAACAAGCAATTCCTTATTTAAATAAAATTAGATCAAAAGCTGGTCTGTTTCCTCTATCTAACACTTTAAATAAAGAACAAATTCTTCAAGCCATGCTTAAAGAGAGTCAAAAAGAGTTTTTTCTTGAACATGGAAGACGATTCTTTGATCTAAAAAGGAATAATAAACTCGATATTTTAAAAAGTACTAAACCAAACTGGCAAGACAAATATGCTCTGTTTCCTTACCCTGAAAAAGAGATACTCATTAACCCTAATTTACATCCTCAAAATGAATACTAAAACAATTAATATTATCTCTAGTTTATTACTTTTTATATTAAGTATAGTAACTAGTTCTGCTCAAACTATTAGAGACTCATTACAGTATAGTGAACTAAACAATAGATCAGTAAGTAAGAATAATAACATAGCTATAATACATAAATATAATAAATTTGATTCCAAAAGAGATAGTGTTTTTATCTTTAATAAATCGAAACTATCTCTGAATACACAGACAAGTATTCCTTACAAAAATTTCAAAGAGAATAAAGTCTCTTACTATGATCTAAACAAACAAACACTACAAATAATAGACATTCATAGTTTAAAAAAACAAACTATTTTCAATGTAGCAAAACCAACTATAATAGAGGATTACGAGCTTATTTTCTATTTAGATACGAGTTCTAATATATATAGACTAGTAAAAGTGCAATTCAATAAGTTTGAGGAAATATGGAATAGTCCACAAGATCTTGTAAACATTACAAGTATAAATCAGAATAGGCAGCTATTACTGATTCAGTATAAGGATGCAGCTAAAGGGATTGAAATAATTAACTTAAAAACCTTAAAAAAAACTGTAAATAAGCATATTACAGATCCTATTAAACAAGTTATATGGGATAAAAGGCTTCCTATTGTATTTTTAAGTCCAAATTTATATAGTGATAATAAATATCCCTATCTGATCTTTTTAAACTACAATACTAACTTTTTTAAAAAACAAGAGCTCAATCCAACCATATCTTATAGTACTCCTGAAGCAATTAGTGAGCATAGTTTTAAAATAATTCAATATTATAATCTTGGAAACAAACCTTATGATGTTAATAAACTCGAATTATGGAGTACAAATGATAGAGCTTTTCCAATTAATAAGGAATCTGCTACACTTCAAAATACAACAACTAATGATCATATAATTTTTGATTTTAAGGCTAATCAAATCTATCAACCTGAAATATTAAACAAACAGGAATCCATAGCTTTAAATGAAAACTTATTACTTGTCTATGATTCAAACCAATATCTAGATTATACAAGTCAATATTCTGCAAGGCCTAGAGATATAAGTTTATATGATATAAAGGAGAATAAACTTTCATTAATTACCAAAGCTCAACGAAATACATTTAATACAACTAGCCTCTCACCTCTTGCAAACTACTTTGTCTATATTAAAATGGGAGTGATTTACTTTTACAATACAAAATACAAAACAGTTGAAAGTACATTTAATTTAAAAGAAGATGAGTTAAAATTAAGGTCTTATATAGGCAGATTTCGCTATTGGTCTAAAGATGAAAAGTTCTTTTACTTTGTGTCAGACTCTAATCTTATGCAATATAATACAGAGGGCAAAACCTTTAAAACAATTATTAATAGTGGAAATAGTAATTCACATTATAAATTACATAACTCTTTAGCCCCTAAAAAATACAATATAGATAGTCAGACTCATTCAAACACTATCTTAGATAATAGCAAACTGCTAATAGAAAAATACAACATAAAAGATGATACTTCTTCTCTTTGGGTAATTGAAAACAATAAACAAACTGAAGTCGTTTCAAATACAAAAGATCATATTTCAGAAGTACAATACAGTGAAGACTTTAAAACAATTACCTACTGTGTTGAAAACTATAATAAGCCAAAGACAGTATATATCTATCAAAATGGGCAAACAAAACTACTTTTAGAAAATACAATGACAAAAGAGCTTTATACTTGGAAGCAGCAAAAGCTTGTTCTATACAAAGATGAATATAAAAATGATTTAAAAGGTATTCTATTTTATCCTAAAGATTTTGATAAAAACCAAAGCTATCCAATGATTACTAGTATCTATGAGATACAACACGACCTCTTTAATAGATTTACATATCCTAGTTACTTAAATAGTGATGGTTTTAATAAAGAAATCTACTTAGAGAATAACTACTTTGTCTTTTTACCTGATATTCTAGACACTCAAAAAGGTACAGGCCTATCAGCACTTGATTGTGTTGAACAAAGTATAAATACTGTACTAAAACAAGAGAAAGCCATCGACAAAAACAGACTAGGTTTATTTGGGTTTTCTCATGGTGGATATGAAACTAATTTTATTGTAACTCAAACTAATCTGTTTAAAGCGGCTGTAAGTGGAGCAGGTAACTCAGATATTATAAGATCTTATTTTTCATATAATGAAAACTTTATGTCGCCCTTCTTTTTTCAATTTGAAAATGGGCAATACAAGATGCCTAAACCTTTCAATGAAGATAAAGAATTATACCTTCTAAACTCTCCTATCTTATTTGCAAATCAAATTAAAACTCCACTACTCTCCTTTACAGGAAAACAAGACCAAAATATTAACTGGGAACAGCAACAAGGTTTTTTTATGGCGATGCTTCGTTATAATATTCCACATGTCGCATTATTCTACAAAAATGAAGGACATGGATTAAATCTAAAAGAAAATCAGATTGATATAACAAATAGAATCAAGAACTGGTTTGATTATTATTTAAAAGATATTAACTCTCCAGAAACTTATTGGGTTAAATACAATACTAAAATTGAAAAAGAGAGATTAATCAGTAATTAAACAAAAGACGCCCTCTTTTAAGAGGGCGTTTAACTTAATGCTAAGGAGTTTGTATTTTATACAGTGGTAAAGTACACACTGTTTTATTTAATGCTTCATTAAAGCGCTTTCCATATAAATTATGAGTTATATTTGAAGCGTCTTTCCATGTACAAGTTACTGTTCCTTGTGAATCACACATTACCTCAGGATCATCACACTCAAGCCCTTGAGAATCTATTCTTTGATACCCAGGTTCCACTGATAATGTGTTTTTCATTGCATTTGTTGCAAATGCACTACCGATAGCAAGAGCAAATACACCGATTGGCAATCCTGCTGATTTTAGAAATCTTTTCATAATTAATAAAGTATTATTGGTTAATAGCTTGTTTTAAAAGTTAAGCTAAACTTTACTCAAACTTGTCTGTTAGTGATTTGGCCAGTCTATAACGAACAAGTTTTTGGTCAAATAGACCATAGATGTAATGGTCTGTGACAATTAAATCTATAAGCTTATCTTCCCCTAGGTGGTTGATGTAAAAGCTTGCGATATAACTGTCTTTTTTAAAGTCGTAGATATCCACAATACTAGCTTGCTTCCAGATTGCCTTGGACTCCTTCTGTCCAAGAGAGTTTGATACAATAAACAAGAGATTGTTTTTAACTACTACCTTTTGATTTATAGCGCTCATTGGAGTTGTCATTTTATGCTCTCCTGATGCTAATTTAGCGGCTGTAATAAGGGCGGTTTGGGTTGTGTCAATAGTATTTTGTCTGTTTAAGAGTTCTAGACTAGAGCTAGTTAAAACGTACTGATTCTTATAATAATAGGTATAGATTAAAGTCTTGTTTTCTTTGCTATAACTAAAACTACCATCTGTGTCAAATACTCCATCGGAGTTACTCTCTAATAGTTTAGAGTTAATAGAAACTCTTGGCTTATTGTTTATATTGATAAGCCCTAGTATGTGTTTATAATCTTTACTGCTTTGACTCTTTATAACAATTAAGGTAGAATCTATTGGGGTGTAGTCTGAAAAATAAGCTTCTTTAAAGCTAAATATTTCTGTTTGTTTTGTTTTTTCAGTTGTGTTTAATTGTCCTTTATAAACTATAGGGATAGATCCGTCTGCTAAATAGAAATAAGGATAGACTGTCCTTAGTTTTAGATAGGTGTATTTAAACTGAGTTGAATCTATTTTTATAGTATAATCCTCTCTTTGCATTAGAGAATCTACACTAATAAATATAAGTGGAGATTTACTATTACCTAGATACACTTTGTCTTTATGGTATCCAGAGAAGTAAAAAGTGTTTACCTTTAAATCCAAGGTATCCTCTTCTGCTACTCCATGAGGCAAGTATCTTCTTATAAAAGGGTTCTCTTTTTTTATAATGTGTTCAGATGACACAAAAAGAAGTATAACTGTAAGAATACTAACAAGAGTGGTAGCAACTGATAAGAGGCAGAATCGTTTTGGTTTATCTTCTGTATAAAATATACTAAGCAGAATTAAAACACTAGTTATTATATTAAACCATAGATGTTCATTCCAGCCAAGTTTTTCCAGGACTCCTCCACAAGAACAAGGAATAAAATCACTGTAGTTTAATATTAAGTAGATATAAATGGTAAATGCAACCATTAGACCATAACTTAAGTATAGTCCTAAAAGCCTTTTAGATCTTAGAGTAAGTAAAAAAGCAATAACAAGCTCTGATATTACAACTAGATAAGCGATAATACCAGCATACATGCTTAGTAGTGGGGACTGAGTAAGTTGTACTTTAAACTCTTCAAATGTAATTAGTTTACTTATTGCTGCATAGACAAAAAGTAGTACAACAAAATAACGTACAATAAGGACATACTTGGCTTTCATGGTGGTTGCATTTTGGGATACCCCAAATCTACAATCATCAGTAATTCAAATCAATACGTGATTTCACGGTATTTTTACCGTGTTTTCCTCTCTTTATTCTCTTTCTCATCAATATCCTCAATATAGTGCCAACGAAGTGCATAGATAATGACTCCTATAAAATTACTAGAGCCTGTTCTATCCATCAAATTTTCTTTCATCTTTTCAATAGTACGCGGACTTAAATTAAGTTTATCTGCAATCTCGCTAAGGGTATATTGCATTGCATAGAGTTTGATTAACTCAATTTCTTTACTTGTAAAAACAACTTCCTCATTATCTTTTTGCTCTTTGACTTTACTGACTGTATCTTGTATTTCTATATCATAATATACTCCGTCTGTATACACACAGTAAATAGCTTCTTTAAGTTTAGAAAAGGAAATATTTTTAGTTAAATATCCTGATATATTATATTTAAGCATTCTTTTTATACTACGATCGTCACAAAAACTTGTAAGTATAAGTACCTTGACATTTGGATGATTTTTCTCAAGTAAACTAGCCACTTGATATCCGTCCATAATTGGCATCGAAATATCTAAAAAGACAATATCAACACTAATTCTTTTTAGTTTTTCTAATAGTTCAATACCATTAGAACAATCAAATAAAACTTCAATATCTTCTATTTTTGAAAATACATTTGAAAAATTCTGTCTAAACAATCTATGATCGTCAACTATAGCTATTCTAATCATTACTTTGTTTATTAACGGTTATACTAATCTGATTACCTTTACTGGTAGATTCATGGCTAAACTTAGCCTTAATCTGATCTATTCTTGTCTTTATATTATAAAGTCCAAGTCCCACACTTTTTGATTTTGCATTAAAATCATACTCAACCCCATCATCAAGCAGATATAAAACTAGATCGTATCTACTCCATACAAGGTATATCTCAACAAAGCTTGCCCCACTGTGTTTAAGAATGTTCTGGGTGAGTTCCTGTACAATTCTATATAGCTCTAACTTTTGAATATCACTTAAAACAAAACTGGCTTTTGTAGAATTAAAATAAAATTGAATACTAGTTACTTTAGATACTCTAGTTACATAGTTATTTAAAAGCTCTGTTATTGTATTGTCTTTGATAAGAGGTGGGGATAAATTATAACTGATTCTAACAGCTTCCTCATAACAAAAAATTATTCCATCGTATAAATCAGCCTTTACTTTAGCTATTTCTTCTTGATCTTCACTAAGATTTAAAAGAATCATAAGGTTTTTTAAATTTCCAAGATCACTACAAATACCATCGTGTAGTTCCTTGGCGATCCTTTCTCTTTCTTTGTGTTCTACAATTAAGTTGGTTCTTAATTGCTCTTTTAATATGTCATTTTGATATTGATTGATTCTTTTTTGGTAAATCACAACAATGATAATAACCATGATAGCTAGTGAGATCATAATAAAAGTGCCAAGCCAAAAAAACAATTCTAGTTTATTTTCCATACTCCCACTGATAATGTTATTCTTAATATCAAATTTGCTAGTACATTAACTAGCCAAATATCACCCATATATAAATCATCTTTGTTAATACAGCTAATAAGCATAAACAAAGAAATAGTAGTGCTGTAATAGAAAAACAATCCCATAATAACATAGAAAAGCCCTTCTTTGTATAACTTTAAAATCTGTTTTTCATTAGATATCTGTCTAATCCACAAAAAGCTACCTACCAAAACAAATAAAGTAATATAGGTCTTGTTAATACTTGTGGATAAAAACGCTGATTTAGTATTAAAATAAAAGATTGACAAAACATAGAACAAAAGAAAAAGACCTAGAGAAACTTTAAAAAAAGCTTTAGGTCTTTGTCTTATACAATGACTAAATAAATAATATACAGCACTAAACTCTAAAAGAGAATATATCTGATACCACCAAAGAACACTTACCTTTAATTGTAAACTAACAACAAATTCATATAAAGATGAAAATGCCATAAGACTAATTAAAGGCACAACAGATCTACTAGGTATACTTTTATATTTTCTACCAGATATAAACAACACAATAGGCATGCAGCCCATAAGAAGTGTTGCATATAAGAGTATGCTGTACAACATATAGTCATTACTTAATAAGTTTACTGTCTTTAGGACATAAAGGAGGACAAATAACAAGGTGATCAACAATAACACCATTTGTTAAATCCTCTCCTGTTTGGTCCACTCCTACTAAGACTAAATTTACTTTGTTAGTTGCCTTATCTAAACCTGGATAAATACGAACTCCTATACCCCCGTCTTGAGACAGTAGTTCGTTTAATTTATTTGTTCCAATAAAGTAACTCTTAGGTAAATCAGGGTTGTTTTCCTGATAAGAGTGTGTAAGTTCTACAGCCTTTTCTAGGCTAATTTGATCTGCACTATTTTTAGTAACTTCCATAAAATTAGTAATTTAAAAATTAAAACATAAATATTTATAATTTTCAAACAATTTGCAATACGTGTTTTCCGCATATTTTACAGTGTTTTCACGTATTGACTTCTAGTTTTGATTTATTTTATTTTAAAAGGGCTAATACTATAGGTTTTTAACTCGGTGCATAATTAACCAATACTCATTAATTATGACACTAAACACACAGCACAAAAGCGTATTAAAACAAATCGAATCAAAGGAAATTGAACTAAACTTAATTGATTCAGCTTCTATTTCAAAAGCTTACGAAATGATTCAATTCTTAAGACTTCTACTTATAAAGCTAAAAGAAGAAATACTTCGGGTAGGGTTCAAAAATCAAAAAGACGAGATTGATTTTTTTAAAGTAATTAAACCTCAAATCTTAGGCAAACTAATCTTCTATAATAAGATCTATTCTATAGAAACAAGCTGTCCAATAGATATCATTGTTAAGAATAAATACTATCATAAGCATCTGGAAGAATTAAACCTGGAGTATAAGAAGTATTTTGCTCACAATGAATTTTATAAATACTACAACGCTAACCGTAACGATAAAGACATCGAGTACTTTACTCTTGGTAAAACGGATTTACTCATCGGTATAAACAGTTTCATCTTTGAAATAGATGCTCTTTTCTCCACTTATTATGATTATAAGATTGCTCGTATAATAGCTCATGACTTACTTCAGAATTATCTTCATGAGAAAATACAAGAATATGATATTAGTACTAATCAGATAATATCATCTAATTTAGTGTGGTCAGAATCTCAAAATGCGCTCATAGAACTTATCTACGCACTTTATCTATCAGGGTCTATTAATAATGGTAAAGGAGAAATACGCAAAATAGCAATGTTATTTCAAGAGTTATTTGGTATAAAACTCTTAGATATACATCATGCCTTTCACCGCATGAAAACAAGAGCTAAATCCAAAACGTGTTATTTGGATAAATTAAAAGAAGTCTTAGAGGAGTATATGAAAAAAGATAGCTAAATATACTTTACTTTAAAAAAGTCTAATCTCAGTATACTAGAAGGTTAACCCAAAGTATGGTTTTTATTTTTATCAAGTATAAATAAATTTAATTTCAATTAATAACGTTAAAATGATGACCAAACTACAAACTTTAAATATTATAAATAATCTACTAAACCCATATCTGTCTTTTTTTTATCAATAATGCACATTATAATATACAAAAAGAGCTAAACAGAAATAATATTATTTTCTAACAATTGTATTTTTTATAAATTCGCAATCTTATTAACATAAAAAATATTTAATGAATTCTAAAATTACTTTTAAAAAAAAGTCGGTTTTTATAATCACATTACTCTGTAGTTCCATTAATTGTTTTTCGCAAAAAGTACTTTGGGAAAAAACAATAGGAGGTAACAATTCAGAGTTTTTGTTTGATTTAAAGCCGACTCTAGACAATGGTTTTTTACTTGCAGGCACAACCCAATCAAATAAAAGCGGAGACATCTCAAAACAAAGGATTGGTAACTATGATGCTTGGCTTTGGAAAATGAAAGCTAGTGGAAAAAAAGAATGGGAGATGCGTATTGGAGGTGATGGAGATAACTATCTTAAGAGCATTGATTTTACCAAAGAAGACGGTGGATATATTCTTGGTCTTACCTCTAGTAGTACAAAGGATATCTTTAAAGAGAAAGACTTAATTGGAAAAGCAGATGCTTGGATAATAAAACTTGATGCTGCTCGTAATGTATTATGGCAAACTACGCTTGGAGGGTCGGAAAGTGAAGATCTAGTAAAATTGTTGCCTCTAGCAGGTGGTGATTATATAGCTCTTATTAATAGTAATTCGATAGAAGGAGGCAATAAAACCGAACCTTATTTTGGAGGACAAGATATTTGGGTAGTAAGAATTAACTCACAAGGAACTATAAAGTGGCAAAGAAGTTTTGGTGGTGAATACGATGATATCGCTTCTGATATTATTTCAACTAGTGATAAGGGGTTCTTAATTGGTGGATATAGCAACTCTGGTATTAGTGGTAATAAGACAAGTGAAGCATTTGGTAATAACGATTATTGGGTAATTAAGATTAGTTCTGATGGAAAAGAACTTTGGCAAAAGTCCTATGGAGCAGAGGGCAATGATCAGCTAAAACAAATCCAAGAAGTAAATAAAGACAGCTATAGAGTTTATGGAATATCTGATTCTAATGCTGGAATTGCTAAAAATAGCTCACTAGAATCTGAAATAGATTATTGGATTTTGGAACTTGACACTCAAGGAGAAGTTGTCCAAGAAATCAGTTATGGCTATGGAGTAAAAAATTATCTAAGCAATGCCTATATAAATGAAAAAGGAGATATGTTTTTAGGTGGTACAACACAAGAAAAAACAAGCCAAGATACCAAAGTAAGTTATCTAGGTACTTTACTTGACAAAGAAGGTTATGTTATCTGGGAAAAAAGCATTTCAGGAAGAGGAGAAAATGTATTATCTAAATTTATAGAAACCAGAGACGGGGCTTATGTTTTTGCTGGAACCTCAGATAGTGGGAAAAGTAGAGAAAAAAGTTCACATAGGGGAATGAATGACTTTTGGTTTGTAAAATTAAAAGCAAAATCATCAGAAGATAACACTAAAGATGAAAAATCTGAGGATGTAAACGATTTAGAAAAACCAAAACTCGAAGCTGTACCTAATCCAGTTGTTACCTATACTAATATTATAATTCCTACTGAATATAACATAGGGGTATTAAAACTATATGATTTAAGTGGGCGTTTATTACATCAACAAGTGATTAAACATCAAACAGAAGCAATAAATCTTGGTGGTTTTCCAAAAGGTGCTTACATAATATCAATCAAAACTGATACTATGGAAGGAAGTATAAATATTTTAAAGAAATAACAAATGAAACAAACAATACTATACTTTTTAATTCTATACAGTTTTATCTGTCAAGCTCAAAATATTACTCCAAGTAAAGATATGGTAAGTAATATAACCCCTCCACTTCCTGAGAGTGCAAGTTTAATAGGTAAAAGTAATCTAGACTCTAAAAATAGTCAAGGTAAATTAGACTTTAATATTCCTATTTATTCAATGAATTATTACGGATTCGAAGTGCCAATTACATTGAGTTATGATAGTAAAGCTAACAAAGTAGCTAATAGAGCCTCTTCAGTAGGTTTAGGATGGAACTTAGTAGTTGGAGGTCAAATCAGTAGAGTAGTTCGAGATAGCGAAGATGAAAGTAATTTAGGTTATTTAACATTTGGGGAAGGGTCTAGCAAAAACTTTGAAGCAGATAAAACCTTAAGAACAAGAATCGCAGATAAGTTTATAGCAGGTGCTCCAGAAAAGCCAGATATGGAACCAGATATGTATTATTTTGATTTTAATGGTGTTTCTGGATCTTTTATTATTGATAATACAACTTTTGAACCTGTCTTACAAACTTATGAAGATCTAAAAGTGAAAATATTTTTTAAATCTAATTCTAAAGTGATTGATAGATTTGTAATAACAGATGCTAGAGGTAATCAATATTATTTTGGAAAAGATGAAAAAGGTAATAATTCTGCAATCGAATATAGAGGAACGTCTTATACTTATATGATAGACAATCAAGATAGAGTTCATGATATGGGAAATTCAGGTAACGCAAATACAATTCTTACTTGGAAATTAGTGAAAATCATCACTGAAAACAAGAAAGAAATTACCTTTGATTATATAATTAATGATACTCAATATAAATCAGTATCTTCAATAGCTTATGATAATGTACAGACTGAAGATGATTTTGGTAATATTAAATATTCAATACAAGAGATGATTTATTACACTGATACTTACGGAAAAGAAATGATGCTGTCAAGTGTGAATTTTTCTGATAAGGGAGCCTATATTTTTAGATACGATCATGGAAGGCAAGATTTACCTGGAGCAAAAGCATTAAGTGAAATAATTGTTTATGGTAACGTTTCTAATACACCTTATCTAGTTAAGAAGTTAGATTATTCCTATACAAATAATACATCCATAAGTAATATGATAGGTCATTTAAGAAATGAAAAAGATACTCAAAAAAGGATGTTCTTAAAAGAAATAAAGTCTTATGACACTGAAAAAAAAGAGTTTATTTCGGAGTATCAATTTAAGTATAATGATGCTATGCCAATGCCTAATATCTTTTCAAAATCAGTAGATTTATGGGGATATTATAATGGTAAGAAAAACAATAGTTTTATTGAAAATACATACAACCTTAACAGAGAGGTAGATCCTTATTATAGTTCAATAGGACTTTTAACTGAAGTTATAAATGCTACAAAAGGAACTATAAAAATAGATTATGAAGCTAATAAGGTAATAACACCTTCTTATTTTAAGTATTTATATCTTCGTTGGTTAAAACCTATAAGGACTACTAGTTTAGGAAATGAAGTATATGGTCCGGCCAATAGAGTAAAAAGTATCAACTATTATACTGATAATTCACTTGTAAACACAAGTAATTTCTCTTATGAATTAAATGGAATATCTACGGGTAGAATATATTCTATACCGGCTTATAGTATGATTCAGCGTCAAGTAGGTAATAAAGTATTCTATCTATATGGGAAATATATTACAGGTGGTTTAATAGAGGATTATAATACTGGTGAAATAGGATATTATATGGTCACTGAAGAAACTCCTAATCTAGTAAAAAATGAAAGATATTATACTAGTTACGGTAACAGAGGGCATTTTTATGTATTCCCATTTCATGTTCCAATTGACTTAGGATGGACAAGAGGTAAACTAATAAAAGATAAATCATATAAATACAATAATAACAGTTGGACATTACAAAGAGAAGAAGAGTTTGTTTATAATTTTTATAAACAAAACAGCCATCCTTTTATTTGGACAGATGGGTATACTATAAAAGATATGGTAGATGCTAATTATGATAAAGAGTTTGATTTTCCATATTTAGCTAGTAGTGGTATTACTTATAGTAACACAGTACCCACCTACCAAAGTAGTAATTTTAAAAATGTAGTTCCTTTATATAAGTTTTTGAGATATTATGGTAATACAGAAATAGATCAACTTAGTTATGGTAGAACTAATCCTGATGTGTATAGAAAATCTTTCTTTGTTGGAGGAACCATGAATGTGATTCAAAAAAATATTACTGAATATGAAAATGGAGTAAGTAGAAAAACTATTGAGAACTATAATTATAATAGCGGATATCACAATTTCTTAACTCAAAAAACAACTCAATTTTTTGGATTAGATAAGATTGAGGAAAATTACCAGTACGTACAAGATTTAAACTCTTCTAAAGCAGATTACAAACAAATGATTCAGGATAATGTTCTTTCTAATGTAATGAAAAAAATATCTAAAAGAAATGGAGAAACATTATTTACAACTGAGAATTTATATAAGGACATTGGCGGAAATATATTTAGGTTAGAGAACATAATTGTTCAAAAAAAAGACGGTACCCCTGAAGAAATGTTCAAAAGTATTAAATACTTTAATGCAGAAGATGGTAAATCTGATTGTCTCGGAGCAGTTAAGGAAGTGATAGATAAAAATAATATTCCAACAGCATTTCAATATAGATATGGAAATGTTATCCTTAAAATGCATGGTAGTGAATATAAACCTGTAACTATCTTCGCATGGTTAGACTTGGAAGCACAAATGTATAAGGAATTTAAAGAAAAAATAGCAAATTGGAATAAAAAGGATGGTGTTAATGTTGAAGGATATATATATGATAAATATGAAATAAATTTAATTGAAAAAGTTAATTCAAATAATACATCACAATATTACGATTATGATAAATTCAATCGTCTTAAATTAATTAAGGATGATAAAGGTAATATCCTTCAAGAGTACGAGTACAATTATAAAAACAACTAAAGCTATAATGATATGAAGATATATAAATATATAGGTCTATTAAGTATTTGTTGTTTAAATACTCTATTGGCTCAGACAAAAACTCAAAATTATATAAAGACTACTCAGTATACACAAGGAACTCAACAAAGTAGTACTACTGCGTCTCAGAAAACACAAGTGATCTACTATGATGGTCTAGGCCGTCCTATACAGGAAGTAGCAGTAGGAGCTAGTCCAAGTAGGAAAAGTATCGTTAAGTATACAGAGTATGATTTAAATATTGGTCAGACAAAAGATTTCTTAGCCTATCCTACGGCTAATGGTAGTGCTGAGTATGGAGCTAGTGCTAAGACAGGGACACTGAACTATTATAAAACTCCTAAGTATGAAAACACTGTAAATCCTTATAGTGAAACTCTATATGAGAAATCACCTCTGAAAAGAGTATTAAAAACAGGTGCTCCTGGAGAAGATTGGAAAATTAGTGGAGATCATACAGTTGATTTTTCCTATCGATTTAATACCGCAAATGAAGTAAAATACAGACGTGTAAATGCTGTATTAAACGCAAGTAAAGGATTTTATGATTATGCTACAGCTAGTAATGTTGGTAATGGTTTTTATCCCGCAAACTCTCTTTATGTTACAACAGTATCTGATGAAAATGGTAATGTAACAGAAGAGTTTAAAGATCAAGAAGGAAAAGTAGTGTTAAAAAGAGTATATAACAATACTCAAGAACTTCCAAAACTCTTTAGTGTAGCCTCTAATGCACCTATGTCAAGTCCAATGCCTAGTGTAAGTAATATAATTGGTGATGAACTTAAAGGAAAATCTGTACAAGATGTAATAGATAACTTTGATAAGATAGTAGATAATCTAGAGAAGAATGCTGACAAGGAAATTAACAAGACAACCACTACGGTTGAAGATTTACCTAATAACACTTTAAGAGCTTCTGGGTCTACCACAGGCATTGGAGAAACACTTGATACTTACTACATCTATGATCAATATGGAAATTTATCAGTAGTCACTTCTCCCCTATTAAACGGTGATGTCACTTTAGCTAATCTAGACAAACTAGGTTATCAGTATAAATATGATACAAAAAATCGCTTAGTAGCTAAAAAGCTACCAGGAAAATCTTGGGAGTATATGGTCTATGATAAAGGAGATAGACTTGTAGCTATAGGACCTGTATATGATCCATTTGGAACAGAGAGACAAGGCTGGATGGTAACTAAATATGATGCGTTTTCTAGAGTAGTTTACAGCGGTTTTTACTCTGCTACAGCACCAACTGAAGCAGGACGAAAGACATTTCAGGACAATGTAAATACAAGTACTGTTTCATTTGAGAAAAGAGCTGGAGCTATTTCTGTTGATGGAGTTTCAATAGCTTACACAAATACAGTATTTCCAAAAGATGGATTAACGCTTTTATCTGTAAATTATTATGATGATTACGCTTATCCAGGAGCAGCCACGAACTTTACAGCCATAGAAGGACAAGAGGTTATACAAAATGTAAAAGGGTTATTAACCGGAACATGGAATAGAGTGATTACTACAAATAGTGAAAAGAAAGCTAATATAACTTTTATGTTATATGACTATAACAGTCGTGTTCTTAGAAGTTATACAAAAAATTATTTAGGTGGATATACACAGGTAGATACTAAATACTCTTTTACAGGATTACCTTTAAAGGTTACTACTAAGCATCAAAAAGATACTTCAACTCCTTTAATGACTGTATTAGAAGAATATGTGTATGATCACGCTGAAAGACTCTTACATCAAACTCATAAGGTTAATAGTTTAGCTGAAGTAGTTGTTTTTGAAAATGTATATGATGAATTAGGAGTTTTAGAGAAAAAACGTATTGGAGGAAAACGCTCTAGTACCACTCCAACAGCTAGTACATTTTTACAAGAGGCACAGTATAAATACAACATAAGAGGATGGCTTACAGAGATAAATAATGTTAGTAATATAAATCAAGTAAACAATGGCAAAAGCTCTTTGTTTGCTCTAAAGCTTAATTATAATAAATCAGAACAAGGTCTAACAGGGGTAAAACCGCTTTATAATGGTAATATCTCAGAGCAAATCTGGACAAGTGCAATAGACAATAAAAAGCGAGGTTATGGTTATGTGTATGACGGAGCAAATAGATTAGTCTTAGGCTCTTTTAAAGCTCCTGATTTAAATTCAGCCTCTACTGCTAGTCTTTTTGATGAAAAATTAGAATATGACAAGAATGGAAATATTTTAAAACTAGACAGAAATGGAGCTTCTTTAGCAGGAGTAACAACAGTTATAGATAAACTAACCTATGGGTATGAATCAGGTAGTAATAAACTATCAACAGTCAGAGACGCTTCAGGAAATCAAGAAGGTTTTAAACAAGTTAATACCACTGGTGCTGATTACGCTTATGATGATTTTGGTAATTTAACAAGTGATAAACACAAGAAAATAACCAAGATTAAGTACAATCACTTAAATTTACCTGTTGAGATTAATTTTGGAACAGATAAAATAGAGTATCTTTATACAGCTTCAGGGGAGAAAACACAGAAGAAAGTAACCGAAAAAGGCGTAGTTACGCTAACAGATTATCTAGGGGGATTTCAGTATGTAAAAGGTAAACTTAGTTTCTTACCTACAGCAGAAGGTTTCTTTAATGCAGAGACAAATGCTTATGTGTATCAGTACAAAGATCACTTAGGCAATGTAAGATTATCTTATAGCGATAAAAGCGGAGATAATACAATACAGTCTTCTACTGAGATTATAGAAGAGACCAACTATTATCCTTTTGGTCTCGCTCATAAGGGGTATAACCAAAAGAATGATGCTCTGATAAAAGATTATAAGTATCAGTACAATGGTAAGGAAAAGCAAGAGGAATTAGGATTAAACTTCTATGATTATGGAGCTCGTAATTATGATGCTGCTATAGGTAGATGGATGAATGTGGATCCATTAGCGGAACAGGGACGTAGATGGTCACCTTATAATTATGCAATGGATAATCCAGTATATTTTATTGACCCTGATGGTAGATTCCCTCTACCTCTAATTACTGGAGCTATTGGAGCCGCCGTAGGCGCAGTTTATGGTGTTGCTACAAATAAAAGTTGGAAAGAAACATTAGCATTGGCTGGTGGAGGATTTGTTGCTGGAGCAACAATGGGTTTAGGAACAGTTGCGGTAGGTGCTGTGGGCGGTGCAGCGACTTTAGGTACAGCAGGCACAATTTATGCAACAGGGGCTTCTGCCATTGTTGGCGGAATGTTAGGAAATGCCACAGAACAAGCAATTAAAAATGGTGGTAAAATAGATAAAAATGAAGTTTTAGTTAATGGAGTTTACGCTATACCAGATGCAATTCTTGGAGGTGCTGTAGGAAAAGTGAGTAAGGGGATGGAAAATGGCTTGTCTAATTATTTTGGTTCTAAACTTGCAGAAGAAACATCCGAAAGTACTTTAAAAGGAATGAAAAAAGAGATTACAAAAGATTTAAGAGCTCAAGGTCTAGGAAGAAGACAAGCAAATAAAGCTGCTAATCAAGCAATCAATAAGTATCAAACAGCAGTAGAAGAAGGGTTTAAAGCTACACAAATTGGAGTAAAAGCAACAGGCAAAACACTAGAAGTGACACTATCATCAGTTCAGGCAGGGGTTGTAGATGAAATAAAAGAACAAACAGAAATTAATAAATAATGAAACAAAAATTAAATAAAGAATTTTATAAAACGATTGGATTTTCAGTGTCTATATTTGTATTGACATTTTTCTTTCTTAAAGAATATGTTCTCCAATCTTCTTCAATTTTAGGAAGTCTTTTTTCTAGTATTATAAGTGTACTTTTAACTTTTGGTCTTACATGGTTATTAAAAAATAGAAACCTCTTTCAAAAGATAATTGTTCTTCTGATTTATGTTATTTTTATTGCAGTTTTTGCTTACTCAAAAAAAAACAATTCAATAACGGATGATCCAGTTAGTAAAACTAATATAAATTCTGTTTGTGGTAACTGGATTGCAAAGGAAAATGATTTAATTCTTAAATTGGATATTAATGATGAGATAATGAGAATGAACTTTTATCCTAATAATAAGCAATTGGTTTTTGAGTATGAAATAAAAGGTCAAGTAATTGATTTTTTTAATGATGAGGATGCGTCTTATTTTCAGTGGGAAATTTTAAAGCTGACAAATGATTCATTAGTTGTACTTGAAAAAAAACAGATTTTAAAATTTAAAAAGGAAAAATAAGGGTAATGTACTCGATATTGCAGATTTGCAATCTGTGCCCACAAAGAGAATTAAAAAAGTCATTCCTAACGGAGTGGCTTTTGCTTTTATAGCGTTTTAAAATGTATCAAACTGTTAAAATAGAATCCAAGTTATCCTGTATTTGCTAGGGAATTTAAATGAATTTGAAAAATGGCACTCAGAGTATCCTCCTTCCCCGTAACGGCTATTTCAAGACTAAATCCCTAGATTTTTAGTACCAAGTTACCTCCCATACTGTAAAATTATGTACCTCCTTCAATCGATACCTCCGTGTTCCAAGTGAAAACCCTACAGTTTTCAAATTCTACTGACCAGTGTGTCATTTTGGAACACATATTTTTCCATTCAGAAAAATATTTTTGAAAAAGGTGCTAAAAAGCTACACTTCTCGAGATTCGTTAGTATTTATTGTAAAAACCTCCTTGTATAGACTTCCTGTATCTAACCTATAATGAGATACTAACTAACCAATAAAAATGAAATATGAAAACCTAAAGAAATTTATAATAACCACTAAAGCATTCAGAATTAAAATATCTAATGTATCCTAAAGTATCAGGAGACACCTCTTTATCAAGCAAGAAAAAAGGTGTTATAATAAATAATCAATTTCACCAACGACCAATTCAGGAGTATCTAAAGAATCTAGTAAATATAAATCTTCTAGTAAAACAGAAATAAAGCGATTTATTAAAATATATGAGATAAAAAATGAAAAAAACAGTTTATTATTTCTTTATAATTGGGTTGTACAGAAACAAAAGAGAAAAAAGTTATTATAAGAAGTGTTAAAATAAATATTTCTAATGAGACCATCTTGACTTAATGACAAACTTAGCACACGCTGTATCACAAAATGAACATGATCCGATTCATATCCTATCTTATTATTTCCTCACAAACTTTCACTAAACTAAGACCGGCTTCACCTTTAAGAACTTTAACGCCTATATTTCATAGAAAAAACTATATGATACAATAGCAACGTCTTATAATGACTCTTATAAATATGCTAATCATCCATAGAATTAATTTACGCCTTTTCAAACTTTTTCATCTGCCCCCTTGGTAAGCCTCGAGAAATTCTTTAGAGTAAAGCTAAATATACACCCCGACAACACAATAATAGCATAACAAGTATATCATTTCACAACAAAATACATCAAATTAAATTAGTTAACTAATAATATAAAATAAACACAACAAAACACTGAAAAACAAAACAAAAACACACAAAGACTAAAACTGATATTTTCACTAAAATATTCGCTTCCATCAATCAAAAAAACAGATGATTATTTAAATTTTTAGTACTTTTTTAATACATTTAAAATCATTATATTTGATTTTAACCTAATTTACTAAGGTGAGCTATTAGGTGAGTTGGTTTTTTACAAACAAGACAATTAGTTGATTTAAAGATATTTACAAGGGTTGGTTCGAATCCTGCCACAACTAAAAATTAATGTTGGTTTGCATCTCATTTTAACGCCAACCTCTTCTTTATTATTCCAGTAATACTAAGCACTCCTATTCTCCACATAAATTAGTTGTTTAACCTTAAAAACAACTATTATGGACAATCAAATCACAAAAGAAGATCTAAGACTGTTTAGTCAAACAATCGTTACAGAATTAAAAGAGTTTTTTAGTCAAACTCCAAAGGAGAGTTCTCTTGAATGGGTAAAAGCAAAAGTCGCAAGGCAACTTCTTAGTATTTCAGCAGCTTCACTACAAACACTTCGCATTAGTGGAAAGCTTCGATATAGAAAAATACTTGGCTCCTATTATTACAGTAGAACTGATATTGAAAACCTTTTTAATGAGTAGTATATGAGTATATCAAATAAACTACTTCGTTATATTGTAGAGCTTAAAAATGATGCTAGACTAAATGTCTGGCATTTTGCTCTACTACTTGGAATTATTCAGTTTGCGTTTTTACAAAAACAAGGTAAACTAATTATAGTAAGTAGGCGTAAACTGATGAAATATGCTCATATTAATACACTTCCTACTTATCATAAATACTTAAAAGAACTCCAAGAATTGGGCTATATAAAATATACTCCCTCGTATCACCCTGACATACGTAGTACAGTTGAATTATTGCATAAAAGCCTATGATTGTACGAGGGAGTAATTACTATTAAACTAACTTAGTTATAATATCTATTAACTGAGTTAGTTTTTCTTGATACTACTCTTAGCAACAAATTTCTCAAACTCCTGATTTATGTTTTTCATAATTGGTCCATGACCGAAACAAATGATACGAGGATGTAAATTCGCTAACTTTTGAAGAGATTGAATGTTTTTCTGTTGATCTGAGGTAAACATGTTTCGTGGAAGATGTAAACCACTAATTGTAGTAAGCAGATTCATATTAGTAGCAGCATCGCCTATTATCAATATTCCATCTTTTTCTCTAAATAAAGATATATGACCATCAGAATGTCCTGGTGTCTCTATTACTCTAAAATTTCCAATCATATCATTTTCAACTATTGTAGTTGTAACTATATGTCCTTGACCTGCCCAGTACCTCTGTTGAAGTTTTGCTACCAAATTTTGAGGATTTGGATAATCTTTAGTCACCATACCTGTTTCTGTTCTAAAGACTTCGTTAGAGTGACAAAACAAAGGGATAGAAAAATCCGTACATATCTGATCACTACAACCTTGATGGTCCGCATGTGCATGGGTAAGTACATGCTTGTGGATTGGAATTTGTTGCAGAGCTTTTTTTATAATTCTATAGGAGCTTCGTATTCCTGAATCGACCAAAACTCCTTCAATAATATAACAGTTGATACTATTTCTTGGCATTAAAGGAATCTGAAATACTTCCGGGGCTATTTGATGTAACATATTTTTTTTATTCAAAACTACATTACTACTCTTAAGCTTGATGTAGACATTTGTCCTATAATGGATTCTTATGTATTTGTCCTTTAGCTCGTGTAAGTGATCGTTGTGTGATTCCTGAATATTCCACTGAAAGTGAACAGCCTATTCCGGTGTGAAAGTGAACAGTCTA
>NZ_JBBPHK010000013.1:0-115902 GCF_038039805.1 Myroides odoratimimus | reverse complement strand
TAGAGCAATGGACTGAAAATCCATGTGTCCCTGGTTCGATTCCTGGAGGCACCACAAAAACCACTACGGTAAGTAGTGGTTTTTTTTTGCATTAAATGAAGTAAATAAAGGATCAAAAAGTTTAGTTAATCTAAACAGGAAAAACTTCTTATTTCTAACAATTATCTGCATTATACAGAAATATAAATACAGATTGTTCGGGAATTTATTGGGCAGTCTTTGGATGTTCTTCGGAAAACTGCCCCTCAGTCCGAACAAATACTGAACTCTTCCGAAGGGCTTCCGAAGAAATGAGTTTACTTAAAACGCTTGTTTGTTGATTTTCAATTATTTGAAATTTAAAAAGTGGAAATAAATGGACTTTTTTGGAAATATTAAGAAGTATTTAGAAAAAAATGGAAGAAAAAGGAAAAAAGTGGAAGTAAATCGGTTTTGTACTTTTATGTCTTTATAAATTTGTAATCAAGGAAAGGGAGGATGAATAGTTATAAGGAATCTACTAGAGATAGTTTTTTGTGTGGCTGCTAGGGGAATGCTTGAGGTATTCTTGATCAATTCTTCGAGAAATACATCTTCTGGGCAAGAAAAGCCCTAGAAATCTACTAATAATCACCTAAGAAGTGGAAGTCGAATATTCTTGTCTTATTTACTAAGAGTTATCGAAATCAAAATGTATATAGTTTCTTAATATTTTAATCTATTTAAACAACATATTGATACAACATTTCAGTAATATGTGATTTTTTGAATAGAGTAGAAGTCTTCAAATAAAAAAACTGAACAACTATTATGGAAATTAAGTGTTTAATGAGCTTTAAGAAAGGATTTATTGGTAAGGGTTGTTAGGGGATGGTTATGAGAAGAAGTTTCGTCAGAATGTTTGTATAGGAGTATATAGGTTAGGTGTGAGAAAAGAAAAGCCCACTTCGTAGAAGTGAGCTTTATTAATTATTTGTTGATTGCTTCAAACTCCATTGTTAGTTTTTTTAGTTCTAATTCATGGGTTTTGATATTTGTTTGTAAGTCAAGTAATTCTTTTTTGAACTTTAGATCTTCAATAGGAGTAAGTTTACCAGAAGCTTTTTTTTGTACATATTTGCTATTTTTTGCATTGTATTTATCTTCAGCTTTTTGAAGTTTTAAGGTTTGTTTGCTAACTCTTTTTTGGCTTTTTATTATTTCTTTTTGTTTTTTTAATTCAGCTTTATGTTCCTTTTCTAGTTGTTTCTGTGCTCTTAATTCTTCTTTTTGTTGCTCTTTAGCTATTTTTCTTTCTTGTTCTAATCTTTTAGAAGCATCTTTCTCGTTTTGAAGTTTAATTTCTTCAAGTCTTAAGTTTTCTTCTACTACTTTTTGTTGGTCAATTAGAGACTCTAGTGTAGCTTGTTCTGTAGTGATTTCTTTTACATCAGTTGTTTTAATTTCTTGAGCATTTACCACAGATGTTGTTGCTACAAATAATGCAGCAGCACATAGCATTTTGTTTTTCATTGTTTTGTTTGTGTGAATTGTATTAAAAATTTGTTTCGTGAGTATCTTTTACCATTCATTAATTCTGTTAGCATCAAGCTTAAGAAAGATAAATAATAGAACGGTAAATGCCATTAAACTAGAACCTCCATACGAAAAGAATGGCAGGGGTACACCTATGGTAGGAAATAGTCCAATAAGCATTGTAATATTAAAGGCAAAGTGGATGAATAGAAAGCAGATAACGCAATAACCATAAACACGGTTAAATATTTTCTTCTGTCTTTCTGCTAAATGAATTAATCTGAAAAATAGGCAGACAAATAGAATGATTACAAAAGAGGCACCAGCAAACCCCCATTCTTCTCCTACTGTAGTGAAGATGTAGTCTGTATGTTGTTCTGGTACGAAACCTCCTTTAGTTTGTGTCCCTTCTAAGAACCCAGTTCCTGTCCAACCTCCCGATCCAATGGCTATTTTGGATTGATTTAAGTTATATCCTTCAGCTTGTAGGTTAACGTCTTCTCCTATTAATACATTGATCCTATCTTTTTGGTGCGGTTCTAATACTTCGTCATAAACATAATCTACAGAGAATACAAAGGTAGACATGATCACAACTAATATTATGTATATTAAAGGATTACGAGTTATCTTCTTATTTAAATAGAAGTGTAATGCTGTTATAGCAACAATAGTGGCTATGATAATACCTGGCTTTACTACTAAGGCAGATACGAATAGAACAATAGTAATAAACCCAGTCCATAAGTACCAACTAGGTAATCCTTCTCTATATAGAACGAATACAAGAGAAACGAATAGCATGGCACTACCCGTATCATGCTTCAAAATAAACAAAGTAGGTACGCCAATAATAACTAAAGCAATAATTTGTTCTTTAAATGAACTAAGGTGTGATTGACTATCTGATAAGAATTTAGCAAGTAGCAATGCTGTTGTTGTTTTTACAAATTCAGAAGGCTGTATACCAAAACCGGCTATTTGGTACCAGTTTGTTTGTCCTTTTACAGATTTACCAAATACAAATAAACCCAGTATGGATAGTAGTCCGATGATATAAAATACCATAGCGTACTTCTCATAAAATTTAGTATCTATAGATACAATCAATATAATAAGTGGAATACAAAAAATAATAAACATTAGTTGTCTACCATAGATTTGGCTTAAATCAAAAATAGATGTGGTTTCTGCAGGTAGAGAAGCCGAATAGATATTAATCCATCCTGCTATGACTAGAAGCATGTACAGAAGTATCGATATCCAATCTATATTTTTTTGAACACTAACGTTTTTCATTTTTGTTGTAGTCTAAAGCTATATATTAATTCTGTGTGTTTTTTTAGGTTTATCTGACTTGTCATAAAGATGAAGTACCTTGTCGTATTCACTTTTTAGGCTTCCTTCAAGCATTCTTTTTTCTAAGTCTGTTCTTACTATTTCAGGCAGAAGATACTTCTGTATCATTAAGCTGGTAATAGGAGCAGCCCATCTAGTCCCCCAATATCCATTTTCTATAAATACAGCAATAGCTATTTTGGGATCATCTTTTGGAGCGAAAGCAACAAAGACAGAGTGATCTGTTAGTTGGTAACGCTTACCATTTATTCTTGTGAAATTTTCTACTGTTCCTGTTTTTCCTGCCATCTCTAAGCCTTCCACGCGAACAGAACGTCCTGTACCAATATTGAAAACATCATTCATTCCTTTTATCACTTGATCAAAGTGATGTGAATCTATCGTGGTAACGTGTTTAGTTGTAAACTTTTTATCGATATCGTGGTGTTCTATATTTTTAATGATATGAGGAGTATAGTAGTATCCTTTATTTGCTACAGCTGCCATTACGTTAGCTAGTTGCATAGGAGTCATAATAACTTCTCCTTGACCAATAGAGTTAGAAATAGTTGTTGTGCTTTTCCAGCCTCCGTTTGGATACCATCTGTTGTAATAATCTGCATCAGGAATATGCCCTTTTCTTCCTTCAGGTAGATCGTATCCTAAGAATTGACCTAATCCAAAAGAATGTAGGTGCTCACTCCATTTATTGATTCCTTCAGCAGGAGTCTTATATTTCTCAATTACTCTTTTATAGGTATTAGCAAAGTAAGTATTACACGATTTTGCAATAGCAATGTTTAAGTTCCAATGACCAGAATCGTGACATCCCATCCATGCACCCTTACCATAATAGAATCCTCTGTTACAAGCAAAAGTAGTATGTTCATTAATTACTCCTTCTTGTAAACCTATTAATCCAGTAAGTATTTTGAATGGTGATCCTGGAGAGTATTCTCCAGATAGTACACGATTATATAATGGTTTGGCAAGTGAATCATTGTATAGTGAAGTGTAGTTCTTAGATCGCTCTCTTCCAACTAATAAAGCAGGATCATAACTAGGTGCATTAACTAATGCTAATATTTCACCTGTTTTAGGTTCGATCGCAACGATGCCCCCTCTTTTATTCTGCATTAATAGCTCTCCATAGGCTTGTAACTCACTGTCTATTGTAAGTATGATATCATCACCTTTTACAGCTAAAGTGTCGTATATACCATTTTTAAATGAACCAATTTCTCTATTAAAACGGTCTCTTTGGATATATTTAACCCCTTTAGTCCCTCTAAGTGTTTCTTCATATTCTTGTTCAATACCTTGTATACCGATTAAATCTCCAGATTTATAATAAGAATTAGCCTTTATATTTTGCTCATTTACTTGACGTATATATCCAAAAATGTTTGCTCCTGCCGAAACTTGATAATCTCTTAGGGATCTTTTTTGAATATAAAATCCATTGAAATGTCTAATTTTTTCTTGAAAAGCAGCATATTCTGCTTTGCTTAATTGAGGTAAGAAAATAGAAGGTAGTCTAGGGCTATATACTTTTGCTTTTTCTAATTTAGAAACGAATTGGTCATAGGTAACATCCAATAAACTACATAGAGCTAATGTGTCAATATTTTTGACTTCTCTAGGAACAACCATAATATCATAAGAAGGTTGATTCGCTATAAGTAATTTATTATTTCTGTCAAAGACATATCCTCTCTCAGGATACTCATAGACAATTTTTAACGCATTATTCTCTGACTTCTTAATATAAGTGTCATCTACTATTTGTAAAAAAAATAATCTAGCTAGTACTACAATAGTAACTACTATAATAATTAAAGGTAATAAAAGCTTTCTCATTTTTTCGACGGTTTAATCAGAAATAATATCAAAATACACGCTAGTAGCGTTGTTATAGTTGTCAGTACAGTCCTTAGAAGTATCTCCCAAATAAAATTAAATCTAAAGAATTCTAATCCAAAGAGAATAATGTGATGTATAACAACAGATATAGAAATATAACCAAAAACTTCTAGAGATTTAAAAATATCTTTAGTGATTTTTTTGATGATATTTAAATTGTGATATTGATAGCTGATCCCGAAGGAGAACTTTAGTACGGATGGTCTAGCAAAAGCTAGAATTAGACTAGCAGCTGCGTGCATTCCACCAGAGTTTTCAAACATATCTACGATAAGACCAAGAAAAAAGCTTGTTAAGTAAAAAACAGCTTTATTGTTGTCTGTAGGGTATAGAATGATAAAAAGGATATATGGAAATGGGTTTATAAAACCAAAAAGATCTATATTATTGAAAATAAGAATCTGTGCGATTAATAACGCAATAAAACGAGCAATATTTGAAAATGCAACACTATTCATTTTTTGTTTCAGCTTCTAGTTGGTTAATTTCTTCAATATCTTTATTCTTAATTACATATATATATCCTAGGTTTGTCATGTCATTAAACAAACGAACAGAAATAGTAAAATAATTTGAAGTTTCATTAGTATATGCTTTCTCGATTACACCAATAGGAATATTCTCAGGGAAGATCGTAGATATACCTCCTGTGACAATAGTATCTCCTTTGTAAATCTCAGCTAGCCTTGGTATATCAGATAAGTTAACATATCCAGTGTTTTTACCATCCCATTCTAGAGGGCCGAAGTGATTAGTACCCTTAATCTTAGCATTGATCTTAGACTTAACGTTTAAGATGCTTTGTACAGTAGAGTAGTTTTTAGATGTTTTTTCTATTACTCCAATCACTCCATTACTATTAATCACTCCCATATCTTTTTCGATACCTTGTTTAGAACCGCCTTTTATGGTAAGGTAGTTTTCTTTAGTATTGAAGGTGTTACGGATTACTTTAGCGACTATAATAGAATACTCTTGTCTTTCTTCAGGCATTAAATTTCTAATTTCTATAGAATCTTGTGCCGTAGTATTGTTAAAAGCGATGGACTTTAGGTGTGCATTTTCTAAAACTAGAGCGTCATTCTCTGTTTTTAGATGCATATACTCCTTAAAATTGTTTACATTTTCATAGACATAACCAGTCACACCATTCGCAGAGCTAATAAACGAACTTTGGTGAAAAGTATGCGTTTGTATTATTAGCCCGAATGATATGACTAAAAGCAGCAAAAACAGTAGCTTAGTACTGTTTTTTATAAAGAAATTGATTATCTGCTGCATAAGTTATTTTTATTTGATCAATACACTTTTGTATTTGTCAATGTTCTTGATTGCTAGGCCAGTACCTCTTACAACTGCTCTTAAAGGATCTTCTGCAATATAAACAGGAAGGTCAGTTTTTTGAGAAATACGCTTGTCTAAACCTCTAAGCATAGAACCTCCACCTGCTAAATAAATACCAGTGTTATAGATATCAGCAGCAAGTTCTGGTGGAGTTTGAGATAATGTTTCCATTACAGCATCCTCTACGCGTTGGATAGATTTGTCTAGTGCTTTAGCAATCTCTCTGTAAGATACAGTTACTTGTTTTGGTTTTCCAGTTAATAGGTCACGTCCTTGAACTAGCATATCTTCTGGAGGAGTCTCTAAATCTTCTGTAGCTGCTCCAATTTGAATTTTAATTTTTTCTGCAGTACTTTCTCCAACGAATAAGTTGTGTTGAGTACGCATGTAATAGATAATATCATTAGTGAATACATCACCTGCAATTTTTACAGATTTATCACATACAATACCACCTAATGCTATTACAGCAATCTCAGTAGTACCACCTCCGATATCTACAATCATATTACCTTTAGGTTGCATAATATCTACTCCAATACCGATTGCAGCAGACATAGGCTCATGTATAAGGTAAACCTCTTTACCATTCACACGCTCACAAGATTCTTTTACAGCACGCATTTCTACTTCTGTGATTCCAGAAGGGATACATACAATCATGCGTAATGCAGGTGTAAACATTTTTTTTCTTAAAGCAGGAATGCTCTTGATAAAGAGGCTTATCATTTTTTCTGAAGCATCGAAATCAGCAATAACTCCGTCTTTTAATGGGCGAATTGTTTTGATATTACCATGCGTTTTTCCCTGCATCAAGCTTGCTTCTTTTCCAACAGCAATAATTTTACCCGTGGTCCTATCTCGGGCAACAATAGAAGGGTTGTCTACCACAACTTTTCCTCCATGGATGATTAGGGTATTCGCTGTTCCAAGGTCGATAGCGATATCCTCAGTCATAAAATCAAAAAATCCCATATAATTAAAAGGCTTTTATAGTTAATATTTTAATGCTTTACAAAAGTAGTAAATTAATGTTTAAAATGACGAATTCCTGTACAAACCATCGCGATATTATTTTCATCACAATAATTGATACTCAAATCGTCTTTTATAGACCCTCCTGGTTGGATTACAGCTGTAATTCCAGCGTTGTGAGCTATTTCTACACAGTCTGGGAATGGGAAGAATGCATCGCTTGCCATAACAGCACCTTTTAGCTCTATATTAAATGAATTAGCTTTTTCGATTGCTTGACGTAAAGCATCTACACGAGAGGTTTGTCCTGTACCAGAAGAGCACAGCTGACCATCTTTTACTAATACAATTGTATTTGACTTGGTGTGTTTACAGATTTTAGAAGCAAATAACAAATCTTCTATTTCCTTGTCAGAAGGAGATAATTTTGTAACGTTAGTTAATAGTTCTTTATTGTCTGTAATATTGTCTTTATCTTGAACTAAAATTCCGTTTAAACATGTACGTACTTGTTTTTTAGGTAATTCAGTTTCTTTTATTACTAAAATAATTCTGTTTTTCTTTTCTTTTAAAATCTCAATAGCAGCTTCGTCGTATGCAGGTGCGATTACAACCTCACAGAATAATTTGTTGATTTCTTCAGCAGTCGCTACATCAATAGTGTTATTTGCAATAAGAACCCCACCAAATGCAGAAGTAGGATCGCCAGCTAGCGCATCTAAGTAAGCAGCTTTCATTGTGCTTCTTTGTGCTACACCACATGCATTATTGTGTTTTAAAATTGCAAATGTAGGAGCTTCATTTTTAAACTCATTGATCAAGTTTACAGCAGCATCTACATCCAGTAAGTTGTTGTAAGATAATTCTTTACCATTTAATTTGTCAAAAAGGGCATCAAAGTTTCCAAAGAAGTGACCTTTTTGATGAGGGTTTTCACCATATCTAAGTTCGTTGCCATCAGCTTGGCTAATTTTAAGAACTGTTTCGTCTGTATTGAAATAGTTAAAAATAGCTCCATCATAATGAGAAGAAACATGGAATGCTTTAGTAGCTAATAGTCTTCTGTTTTCTAAAGTAGTTGATCCATTATTTTCTTGAATCATCTTTAAGAATAACTCATATTCATTTACAGAAGGAACGATTACTGTGTCTTTAAAGTTTTTTGCAGCAGCTCTGATCAATGAAATACCACCGATGTCTATCTTTTCAATAATATCAGCTTCAGGAGCTCCAGAAGCTACTGTGTTTTCAAAAGGGTATAAATCCACAATCACTAGGTCGATTTGTGGGATTTCGTATTCTTTCATTTGAGCAATATCTCCTTCGTGATCTTGTCTATTAAGAATTCCTCCGAAAATCTTAGGGTGTAATGTTTTTACTCTTCCACCTAGAATAGATGGGTAAGAAGTAACGTCTTCTACCGGTACTACAGGTATATTTAACTCTTTGATGAAAGTTTCTGTACCACCAGTTGAATAGATAGTTACATTGTGCTTGTGTAACTCTTTTACGATTGGCTCTAATCCATTTTTATCAAAAACAGAAATCAGTGCTGATTGAATTTTTTTAGTTGTGCTCATGTTGTGTTTTTTGTCAATGCGCAAAAGTAACTATTGTCAATGTATTAATAAAGTTTAATGTAGAAGTTTTTTAGCTTTCTTTTTATTTTATTTCTAATAATGATTAATTTAGAAAAATATATCTCTGTTTTTTGTGTTGTTGACAAGATTCGGTGAAGGATGTTTTATCTATAAAGAAAAGTGATTAGCCTTATGAGAGTGTATTTAAGACTTTTATCCACGAGTTTTGGTTTTGCGATTAATGCGTTGCGTATTAATAAGCTTCGTACTGCGCTTTCTTTTTTAGGTGTTACTATTGGTATTTTTTCTATTATAGCTGTTTTAGCAGCGGTAGATTCGATGGATAGAAATATTAAAAGTGAGTTGAGTGGTTTTGATCGAAATATGATTTATGTTTTTGATCGTTCTTTCGGACCAACAGATGTTCCTAAATGGAAGTATGAGCAATTTCCAAAGATGAAGTATGATGAATATGACTACCTTAAACGAAATCTAACTAATGTAGAGTATGCATCTTTTAACTATTTTACTAAATCTGAGCAAATGAAGTTCGGTGCGAATTATGCAGAAGTCATTATGAGACCTAGTTCATCTGATATGCAGTTTCTTGATAATGTTAAAGTGGTTAATGGACGTTTTTTTAATGAATCAGAAGCGACCAATGGTGTGCCGGTGGTGGTGATAGGGCATGAAGTAGCTAATACATTATTCCAAGACTTTGATCCTATAGGGCAAGAAGTACGTTTGTATGGAAAGCGTTTTGTAGTTATTGGAGTTATTGAAAAACAAGGATCTATTAGCGTAGGAGGAAGTCAAGATGAGAGCGTATATATGCCAGTGAATATAATGAGGCAGATGTTTGGTGATAATAGTCTAGCTTCTACAACCGTAATTATTCTCAAACCAAGTAAAGATATTAGCATTAATCAATTTGAAGATGAAATAGTGGCTAAGTTAAGACTATATAGGGGGCTAAAAGAAAGTGATGATAATAATTTCTTTGTTAATGTGTTTGGAGGGATGCTAGACATGATAGAAAAAATTATAGGGCAAATGAATGTTGTTGGGTGGATAATTAGTGGATTTTCTTTATTGGTAGGGGGTTTTGGTATAGCTAATATTATGTTTGTGTCTGTTAAAGAACGTACGCATCTTATTGGTATTCAAAAAGCTATTGGTGCGAAGAAAAATTTCATCTTATTTCAATTTTTATTTGAAGCAGTTATATTATCACTTATTGGAGGGCTAGTAGGTATTGTTATGGTGTGGGGTATTGGTTTATTAGTCACTGTCTTATTAGATTTTACTTTTGTATTGAGTTTATCTAATATCTTTATCGGGTTAGTTCTATCTGGTTTTATTGGAGTATTGTCAGGATATTTACCTGCAAGGTCAGCTGCTAAGTTAGACCCTGTAGAAGCCATTAGGATGGGAGGGTAGCAGTTAATAAAAGTAAAAAAAGGATACTAGTTATAATAAACACTAGTATCCTTTTTTATATAAGACCTGAGGTATTACTATCTCATAGGTCTATTTAAGATTAAATCTAAGTATTGATTTACATTCTTTTTCAGATCTTTTCTGTGTGTAATGAAATCAAGGAATCCATGTTCTAGTAAGAACTCAGAAGTTTGGAAACCTTCAGGTAAGTCTTTACCTGTTGTATCTTTTACAATACGTGGACCTGCGAAACCAATTAATGCACCTGGTTCAGCTATATTGATATCACCTAACATAGCGAAAGAAGCTGATATACCACCTGTTGTAGGATCTGTACATAGTGAAATGTATGGAATTTTAGCATCACTTAATTGAGCTAATTTAGCAGATGTTTTTGCCATTTGCATTAATGAAAAACCTGCCTCCATCATACGAGCTCCACCTGATTTTGAAATCATTAAGAACGGTATGTTGTTTTTTAATGAATAGTCTATTCCACGAGCGATTTTTTCTCCTACTACCGATCCCATAGAACCTCCAATAAAAGCAAAATCCATCGCAGCAACTACTAATTTTTCTCCTTTTGATTGACCAACAGCGACTTTAACAGCATCTTTTAATTGTGTTTTAGTCATTGCTTCTTTTAAACGATCTACATACTTTTTAGTATCTTCAAATTTCAAAATATCTTTTGAAGAAAGGCTTTTGGCTATTTCTTTGTAGTCGTTGTTGTCAAAAAGAATTTCAAAATATTCTTTACTACCAATACGAACGTGATATCCATCTTCTGGACTCACCCATAAATTTTGTTCTAACTGATCTTGATCAATTATCTTTCCAGTTGGGGATTTATACCACAATCCTTTTGGAATATCTTTTTTGTCTTCTGTTGGCGTCTGAATACCTTTTTCTTTCCTTTTAAACCAAGCCATAAAATGTTTCTTTTGTTTATACTAATTTGAAAGCAAGGGGGGAATTATAACGTATTTACGTTATTTAAATCTTCAAAAGCTTGTTCTAGTCTAGCGATTAAAGTTAATTCTCCTTGTCTAACCCATGCTCTTGGATCATAATACTTCTTATTAGGAATATCTGAACCTTCTGGGTTACCTATTTGAGTTTTTAAATAGTCTATTTTTGAAGACATATAGTCTCTAATTCCTTCTGTGTAGGCAAACTGAGTATCTGTATCGATATTCATTTTGATTACACCGTAGCTAATAGCTTCTCTGATTTCTTCTACAGAAGAACCTGATCCACCATGGAAAACGAAGTCTACAGGATTGTGTCCTAAGTTATGTTTCTTAGCCACATATTCTTGAGAATTTTTAAGAATGATAGGAGTAAGCTTTACGTTACCTGGTTTGTAAACACCGTGTACGTTTCCAAAAGAAGCAGCGATAGTAAATCTAGGACTTACTTTAGATAATTCTTCATAAGCGTAATCTACTTCATCAGGTTGAGTGTATAATCTAGACGAATCTACATCTGTATTATCTACCCCATCTTCTTCTCCACCAGTTATTCCTAATTCTATTTCTAATGTCATACCTAGTTTGTCCATGCGTTCTAAGTATTTTTTAGAAATCTCGATATTTTCTTTAATTGGTTCCTCTGATAAGTCAATCATATGTGAACTAAATAGAGGTTTACCATATTGTTTCATATGTTCTTCACCAGCTTCTAATAAACCATCTATCCAAGGTAATAGTTTTTTTGCACAGTGGTCTGTATGTAGAATAACAGCTACTCCATAAGCTTCTGCTAATGCATGTACGTGTTTTGCTCCTGCAACAGCTCCTATGATAGCTGATTTTTGATTATCATTTGACAACCCTTTACCTGCCATAAAAGATGCTCCTCCATTTGAAAACTGAATAATCACTGGAGAGTTTAATTTAGCAGCCGTCTCTAATACAGCATTGATAGTACTTGAACTAGTTACATTTACTGCTGGTAGTGCAAAACCTTTCTCTTTTGCATATCTAAAAATCTCTTGAACTTGGTCGCCAAAAGCAACTCCTGGTTTAATATTATGAGCCATAGTTGTGTGTTTAAATTTTGTACAAAAATACTAATTATTATTTGAATTAGAATGGATAATTAATTCCAACGTTTAAGACTGATTCTTTTAAGCTAAACTCCTTGAACCATTTTCGACCTTTATCTTGTGCAGGATTATATGTTTTGAATCCCATATCTAATCTGAATACAAAGAAACTAAAATCATACCTTAATCCTAGTCCCGATGCTACTGCCATATCTTTTAATGAAGAAATGCCGTTAAAGGTATAGGTATTATCTTTAATATCATCAAATACATTCCAAATATTTGAAGCATCTACGAAAAGGGCTCCATACCATTTTCCTCCAATATTAAAACGATATTCAGTACTGAAGAACAATTTCATATTTGCTTCGTTAAAATCATTGATTCCACCACTTCGTCCAGGACCTAAACGATATGACTGCCATCCTCTATTGTCATTTGATCCTCCTGAATAGTAACTTCTTGTGAATGGAATAGAGTTAGAGTTGCCATAAGGGATTGCTAGACCAGCAAAAGCTCGCATTGCGACAACACGTTTTTTACCTAAATCAAAGTACTTAACGAAGTCTACCTCGGTTTTTACATATTGAGAGAACTCCACATCCATTATTGTCTTTTTTCCTGTCGGACCAACTTTAGAACTAGTGTTCTGCATTAAAAGATTCATAAGGCCACCTGCAGACTCTACTTTTGCTTTTAGTGTATAAAAACTATTGTCTAACAGGTTAGTTCTAGTTGTATTTGTAAAGGTAATATTGCTCGCTATAATTAAGTTGTTTTCAGATAAGCGTACTCGTCTTTCTTCTATACTTCTAATCTCTTGATGATCTTGAGCAGAGATACCTAGAGGATTATTTGTATCTAAAGCATCTTTTATAAATAGGTTACTTCCTCCCTCAGCTATTGTTAGATTACCATTTTGATCATAATAGTCTGGGTTAATGTTACTATAGTTTTTAGATAAATCATTTAATCTGGTATAAGATGATTTATAGACACTAAAGTAGTTACTAGGGTTTGTGTTTCTAATGTATTGAATGTTAGCTAAGTCTACACTGAAGCTATTTCTTCTAGACGGTAACCACGTATAGTTTATAATGGCGGTTAAACTGTTTTTATCTAGTCCAATATTTTTTTGTTTAGTATGGCCAAAACTCATAGAAGTAGTCGGTAGCATACTTTTAGGAATAAACCTTTCTGTTTTTATAGGAAATAATAATCGAGGAAAAGTTAATTTAATATCCCCTCCATATTCTGTTACATTGAAGAACACATCATTTGGATTACTCATTTGGCGAGAAGACCCTAATGATCCTTTTAAATTTATTTCTAATATTTCAGCTCCTTTAAAAACATTTCTAAATAATAAACCCATACTACCACCGATTCCGAAATCTTGAATATTAGAGTGAGTAACATCAAAGGAAGGGTTAAAAGTCATTTTTTTACGAGATGTCAAGTAGATATTACTGATCAATGATTGACCAGTAGTATCTCTTTTATCTTCTACATACTCAATAACTGGGTAGTTAAAAGTACGCAGATTACTAATAGAGCGAGATGTCAATACCCTTCTGAAATCACTAAAAGTACTACCTTTCGTAATAAAAATAGCATCTGTAAGTGCCTTCGGCTTATACTGAAGTTTTGTAGAGCTATAAATATTAAAATTGTTATAGTGGATACTATCTAAGACGTATTCTTTGTTTTTAGAACTATTATCTGTGAAGATATTTACATCACTAATAGTATATATTTTAAAAGGAACTTCTTTTAATGTATCACCAGATTTTATTGTTCTTGGGTCAATGATTAGTTCTATATTAGCTCTGTTTTTTTTATTGATGATAGTATCTACTTCATAGCGAATATTTAATTCTTGAAAGTAATATGCTCCATTATCTCTAAACTCTGTCGCTAATCTTTTTCGTTCTTCTTCGAAATTTTTAACGTCAAATACTGTATTGTTCTTGATTTTAGATTTTGAAAGAGACTTCAGATATAAATCTTCTAAGGCTTTCGTACTAATATTAGAGTTAATACTATCTATAATATAAGGTTCACCTGTAGTAATACTATAGGTGTTTTTTACTTTTTTTACTCCAGTAGTATCTAACTGAGTTGTGATTTTTGTGTCAAAAAAACCTTTGTTGAAGTAATAGTTTTTTAAACGAACTTTAGATTTATTTGTTCTCAGACTATCATATAAAGCAGGCGCTTCTCCTGTTTTTAATAGGAAGTTATTGATTCCAGATATAACAAAAGATTCTCCTAAACGGTCAACTTGTTTTTTAGAAAGAATCCCCTCCATTAGCTTTTCTTTACCAGGATGTTCTTTTAGCCATACTTGGTATAATGAATCAGCATTTGGTTTTGCAAGATTGTATAAGTACAGTCTTAACCTCATATTAGTCATAGGAAAAGTACTGTTCGGATGTTGGTATAGCTGAGCTATAACCTCTTCTTTAGATATTTTTTTACCATTTTCAAGAATGGTGTTCTCCATTAATAGAGCTCGATCATTTGGAACCTGCTCAGTGATAGAGCATGCAAAAAAACTTATGCTCATTAATAGAAATAGTAGTATTTTTGGTAAAAATCTGCTCAAAGTAGTATAGTCAATTTTTAGTCAAAAATACAGTTTTTTATGGTTACGAAAAACCAAATCAAATTAATTAAGAGTTTACATCAGAAAAAATATAGAAAAGAACACCAACTTTTTATTGCAGAAGGTGTTAAGGTGATTGGAGAATTAGTTAAATCTTCTCTGGTTTTAGAACATATATATTGCACAGAGGAGCTTCACTTTAATGTTCCACAGTCTAAGGTTTCTATTATTAGCAAAGAGGATTTAAAAAAAATGTCTGCTCTGAGTACTACTTCTAATTGTTTGGCTGTATTTCATTGTACGGAACAAGAACCTGTAGATTATAGTGATCTCATCGTTGCTTTAGATGATATTAGAGATCCCGGAAACTTAGGTACTATTATACGATTATGTGATTGGTTTGGTATTAAACATATTGTTTGTACTAACGAAACAGTAGATGTATATAACCCTAAGGTTGTACAAGCTACTATGGGGTCTATTGCACGTGTTAATCTTGTTTATGGAGATTTAGCTGAATTAATTAGAGAGGGAGGAGAGCTCCCGATTTATGGAACGTTTATGGATGGTGATAATATCTATCAGAAAACAGTAGAGAATAAAGGAATTATCATTATGGGAAATGAAGCTAATGGCATTAGCGCTACTATAGAAGGTTTAGTGACAGAGAGAATAGCTATTCCGCGTTATGGAAATTTACAACAGACAGAAAGTTTAAATGTTGCCATGGCAGCCTCTATTGTATTAAGTGAATTTAGAAGACATAATTTTTAATAGCATAAAAAAAGGGAACTTAAACAAGTTCCCTTTTTTTATATCTGTTTTTAATGAAAGGTAAAGTTGACAAATATTCCTCTAGATTTCATCGATTCGATATTTCCAGTCCACGGACTTTGTGCATTTTTATCTCTGATTAATTCATCATTAATTCCGAATACCCCTCTAATAGAAGGTGAGAATTTAAAGTATTCAAAATAAAGATCCACTCCAACTCCGATTTCATAGTTAGCTGTAAGTTTCTCTACTCTCCAGACTCCTTCATAGTTATCACTATCTACTTTATTATTACTTCCTAAGTTTAAGTCTAAAGAAAAACCTCCTAAGACATAAGGACGTATATTTCCAGTTCTCAAAGCAGAAAATTTTAATAATAAAGGGAAGTGCAGGTATGTAGCACTAGTTGATTTTACAGAGGAGTTGTTTAGTTCATATTCTGAAGGCTCTAGATTATTGTGCTGTGTGGCATAATAATCATAGATAAGTGCTCTAGGAAATGATAGTTCTCTTTTAGCATACGTTAACCCTGGTTCAAAACGCAAGTCTAAATGTTCCATGATACGCAAATTCCCTACAAGACCTACATTGAAGCCCATAGATGACTTAACTTGAATTTCAGTATAGTCATTAGGATACTTTTCTTTTAGTGCTTGTAGTTTGTGATAATAGTCTGCGTTATAATCAAACTTGTAATTGTATGAATTAACTCCTAAGTAATAACCCCAATGTACACGTTGTTTGTCCCACTCTCTTTTGTTAAGCATGGGGTTTCTACCGAATATCCATTGCCCATAAGATTGTGAGCTAACGAATAGGATTAAAAAAAATACAATTAGTCTTTTCATATTATTTAGAAGATGAATATATCGTAGCAATTCCCATCGTTTGTGGAAGATGCTTTACATCTTTAAACCCAACTTTTCTTAAAATATTGTTTAAAGCTTCTCCAAAAGGGAAATTTTTTGCAGAGTCCGATAAATACTTATAGGCTTTTTGGTCCTTAGAGAACAATTTACCCATGAATGGCATCACATTCTGTGTATAGAAGAAATATCCTTGCTTAAATGGAAATTTAGTAGGAACAGAAGTTTCTAGAATAACGAAGATTCCTCCTGGTTTTAATACGCGAAGTATTTCTGATAATCCCTTTTCTAAGTCTTCGAAGTTTCGAATACCAAAACCTACTGTGATAGCATCAAAAGTGTTATCTTCAAATGGTAAATTTTCAGAGTCTCCCTGTACCATTTCTATTCTGTTATCTAGGTTTAGTGCTTTGATCTTTTGTTTACCTACTTCTAGCATTCCAGCTGATAAATCTAATCCAGTGATTTTAGCTGCCTCTGTTTTTGAAAGTAAAATAGCTAAATCTCCCGTACCAGTAGCAATGTCTAATATTGTATTTGGTTTTTGTTCAGATACTAATTTTAATACTTTGCGTCTCCATCCTTGATCAGTACCAAGAGAAATCATTCTATTTAAGTTATCATAATTGCCAGAAATAGTGTCAAACATTTGTTCGACTTGTTGTTTCTTGCCTAATTCAGATCCTTCGTATGGAGTAATATTTTTTGACATTGTATTTTATTTTTGACAAATATAATTATTAAAAGCTAAATGAGAAGTTTCGTTTTGTGTCAAAATGAAGAATAAATATTTTTTAAATAAGGAAGTAGATAAAGTCACGTTCAATTGTTTAAAAAAAGAAAACCTGAGCGTATGCTCAGGTTTGTCTGTATGAGATTAAATATACATGTGGTAGTATTCTCCACCTGCAAACTCTAATTGGTTTCCTTGTTTAAATCCTAATCGAGAATAAAGTTTCATCGCATTAGGGTTTTCTAAATCTACAATTAGTCCTACCTGTTTATGACCTTGTGACTTAGCATAGTCTACTGCATGTTTAAGTAAGTGACTTCCTACTCCTTTACCTTGTACTTTTGGAGATACAGCTACAGTATCTAAGTAGTATTCTCCACCAGCAGTTTCTGGTTCAGGTATCATGTCATTATTATATTGTTGCTTCATTAGCTCTAGTACAGGCTCTCTTAACGTGATGAAATCATCTCCGTTATATCCAGTAATAGAACCTACGATATCTCCCTCTTCATCTATCGCTACGAAAGTGTTTTCATAACTATATAAGTTACCTGGTTTACGGAACATAATAGTTAGAAAGTTAATAGCTTCTTCTATGTCTTCTTTTTGAATAAATGTGAAGACAATATCTTCCATTGCTTGTAGCATTAATTCTGGAACTACGTCGTAATCTTCTCTTTTTGCAGGTCTAATTGTATAATGCATTTTTCTTAATTTGAATTAGTACAAAGGTAAGAAAGTTTAAGAGAACTCTAGATTATTACTGATGTGCTCTTCGTTCATTTATTTTATCCCATTCTTCAGATGCATTCTCTATACCTATTTTATTAGGTTCGAATATAGGATCTTTTCCCTCTTTGCGTTGTGTTACATAATCTTTTAATGCTTTTAGAGCAGGCTTTCTTAAAATAAATATAGCAATGATATTAATCCACGCCATAGCTCCCACACCGATGTCACCGATTCCCCATGCTATGCTTGGTTCACTAGTAGAGGCAAAGAATACAATGCTTAATATGATGATACGCATTCCCCATCTAAGAACTATGTTTTTCTTTTTACTTAAGTACTCAAAGTTGGATTCAGCGATGAATACGTAAGACATAGCAGTGGTAATAGCAAAGAATGTTAGTGCTATAGCGATGAATTGAGAAGCGAATACAGGAAAATGTGTAGCTACAGCTTTTACCGTATACGCAGCTCCTGCTTCTACACCTGGCATATTTTCTACTATATAAGTTCCTGACTCATCTATCACATTATACGAATTCGTAAATAAGATCATTAAAGCTGTAGCTGTACATACGAATAGCGTATCTACATAAACAGAGAAAGCTTGTACTAATCCTTGTTTTACAGGGTGAGATGTCTCTGAGGCAGCAGCAGCATGTGGTGCTGTACCTTGCCCTGCTTCATTAGAGTATATCCCTCTTTTTACTCCCCATGCGATAGCAGCACCGAAGACTCCACTAAATGCTGATTCTAGATTGAAGGCTGATTTGAATATTAGAGCAAAGATGTGTGGCACTTCTTGTATATTTAATCCTATAATAAATATAGCCATTATGATATATGCACTTGCCATAAAGGGTACAATAACCTGAGCGATTAATCCCATTTTTTTGGCTCCACCAAATACTGCAAATCCTAAGAATAAACAAATACCAATCCCACTAACCCAAGTAGGGATAGAGAATGCAGAATGCATACTTACAGCGATACTATTACTTTGGATACTCGGTAAGAATAGACCACAGCTGATTAAGGTTACGATAGAAAAGAAGAGAGCAAATGCTTTGCTTTTCATTCCTTTTTCTATGTAGAAAGCCGGGCCTCCTACATATTGACCATTTTTATCTACTTTGTAAATCTGTGCTAATGTAGATTCTATAAAAGCAGATGCACTTCCTAAAAAAGCAATAGCCCACATCCAGAAGATAGCTCCAGGACCTCCTGCCGCGATAGCTGTAGCTACTCCTACAATATTTCCTACTCCTACACGCCCCGCGATAGCCATACTAAATGCTTGGAAGGGACTCACGCCTTTGTCAGAGGAACTTTCTGTAAAAAGTAATTTCACCATATGGCGAAAATATCTAATTTGTACAAAGCCTGTTGTGATTGTAAAATAAAGTCCTGCTAACAGACAGAGCGCGATAAAAATGTTAGACCAAATTAAGTCATTTAGTAATTTAATAGTTTCTTCCATTGTGTTGTGTGTGCTTATTGTTGTGTGTGTTTGTAGTACATCTTTTATTGTTAAGTAGAAATGTACTTGTTTTATATTTGTGGAAATTAAGAAAATTTTAAGTATTGAGTAGTGTTAAAATTGTCTTTTTTTAAATTTAAAATCATTCTTTGTAAAACTTACTATATTTATCAGCTTGTTTTGATGAAGTATTACTTTTTTGTATGTGAAAAATAGCGATAATTAAAGAAGGCATTTTTTAACTTTGAACAGACAAATAATTAGACGTAACATTAACTACAAATTGTATGGCACACACAGATTATATTCGTCGTTCAGATGGATTACCTTTAGAAGAGATTTTGTTGGCTCGTATCTCTATTGTCTTAGAGGTAATGGATAAAGTAACCTTACAGCATAAATGGGATTATGCTTATGCAGAAGGGAAGTGGACAGTAAAAGAATTGGTACAACACTTAATAGATTGTGAGCGTATATTTAGTTATCGTGCTTTACATATTGCTCGTCAAGATACTACTACTTTAAGTGGATTTGATGAGAACCTCTATGTAGATAATGCAAAAGGAGAGAATAAAAAGCCTCAAGACTTAATAGAAGAATATGTAACACTGATGAAAAGTGTGTACTACCAGTTCAAAGGTTTTACAACAGATGCGTTAGCTTTTAAAAATCAGATGGCTAATTATGTACTCTCTGTAGAAGAGATAGGAAGGCTTAACTATGGACATACCTTACATCATCTAGAGATTTTATCAGATAGATATTTAGATAAAGAGTAGTTAAGGAGAGAGTAGATATAAAATAAAATAGCCACTCTTATGAGTGGCTATTTTATATATGTTATTAGTAACGGATGCTGAATAAACCTTCAGCTTTGTTTTCTAATTTTTCAAAACGCTCAGTACATTCTTTGATTAATTGAACAGCAGCTGCTTTATCTCCAAAACCATCAGTAGTAACTGTTTTGTTTTCTAAGTCTTTGTATACTTTGAAGAAGTGTTCTACTTCTTTTTTGAAGTGTTCGTTTACATCTTGAATATCGTTTAATTTATTCATGATTGGGTCAGATACAGGTACACATAAGATTTTTTCATCTTGTCCTTTATCATCAGCCATATAGAAAACACCTACAGGTTTTACCTCTACTACCATTCCTGGAAGAGATGGCTCAGTGAACATTACAAGTACGTCTAGAGGGTCTCCATCTAAAGCTAATGTTTCAGGAATAAATCCGTAATCAGCTGGATATCTCATGTTAGAATATAAAAGACGGTCAAAACGCAATCTTTTTAAATCAAAATCATACTCATATTTGTTTCTGCTGCCTGCTGGAATCTCAACAAATGCATCAAAAGTTTCGAATGTATTCATATTTTTTTATTTAAATCTTATTTCTAAAAATCGTGTGCAAAAGTACTCTAATTACTTGTTTATAACAAGTTTTAGATTAATTATTAGAAATAAATTCCGAAAGATCCTCTAATGGCAAACTTTCTAGCATCTGGCATATCTAGGTAATTCCCTCTCCAACTTAGATCCAGTCTAAAGATTTTAAATATATTACCTACACCGATATAATATTCATAATACACATCACTAGGAGCCTTGTATTGAAGTCCTGATGCATTTAAGTCTATATTCTCTTGTGACACCTTTCCGTATATTCCTCTAACTCCTACGATTTCACGTAAATTGAAATCTCTTAACCATGGAATACGTGAGAATAGACGACCACCAAAATTGTGCTCTAAATGCAATGATGCATATTGATCTGTAACAAATTCATAATAGTTTAAGTTAGCAAACGTATTTTCTATATTAAACCACGATTGGTTACCTGGTACAACACTTAATAGTCCTAAAGGTACTTCTCCGAATGTCTTTCCTGCTTCGAATGTAGGTGTCAGTGTACCAAAGCCTCCTAATAATAAAGGTTTTCTAGCATAGAATTGAACTTTTTTATACTCGAAGTCACTATCTATTACACCTTTGAACCCTTGTGTATATTTTAAGAACATACGTAGATATTTTTTATCTACATCCGTTCTATCTACACCGTATCCTATTGTTTTTCGTTTAGGTGTATACTCAGCAGTTAGGTTAAATTCAGACTGTTTTGTTTCGTTGGCGATGATATTATTCTCTTTATCCTCATAGTAGTCTAGGTTAAATAAGTCTGATGCTGCTCTTAGTGTTCTATAATTAAATGAAGTACTAAACTTTAAGTTCTTGACAGGTTCTATCTCTAGACCTACTGTAGAAAGATTAATTTTAGTCAACTTAGTATTATCTCCACTCGCAAATAAGGAGTTTGAAGCAAAGCTTCTTCCTAACACATCATTGGTCTCTGTAAGACTTACACCTATCTGTTCTATATCTCTACGGTTTCCTCCGAATAAGATTAATCTACTATCGTTGTGCAATAGTACTTTAGCACTGATACCGTATTTAAACTGGTTGTCTTTAAATCCGTATGCTCCATATCCTTCTAATCTCCATTTGTCATTTGGACCAAAGTAAGTTCTCCCTCCAGCGCGCAAACGAAGCCCTTCTATGTCGTTATAACCAAATGTAGAGAAGATAGGCCCGTAGTCAAATTTGTACTTATCGATATTGTAATAGTTACTCGCTATAGTAGACGATAGGTCAAATAGGAATTTAAACTTAGGTACTGTTTTTAACGTATCTAGCATCTTATAGATTCCTAGTTCGTCTTTACTTAATGATTCAAAGCGATAGCTTTTCCAGAAGTCTTCATCTCTTTTATAGATTCCTTCATCATATACATTCACATTCTTTTGATAGAATTCATCAGGATGCTCTATGTCAAATTTGTGATGTTTATAGATAGAAGTACGTTTACCATATACTCCTTTTGACTTTTCTCTTTTAGAAAGGGCAAAGTCAGACATAAAGTGATCTTTGGTCAATAAGAATACAGAGTCGTTTAGTACATCGAACTCTTGCTCTATATAGATTTCTTTTACCCAGTTAATATTCGCATCTCTACTCGCTTCCATATTGATCTTCTTGATCGCGAATGTAGAGTCGTTTACCCAGAAGTCTCCTTTGAATGTTAGTTCTCCTTTACGTCTAGGGTAGTACACGATATTAAAGCACCACTTATCATCTATATAAGCACTATCGGCTAGTACATAGTTATATACATTAATACCTGTACGAGATAATGGACTGACAAAGTCTTTATCGAATATCTTGATATAGTTGTTATAGATATTATACTCAGCGTATAGATCTTTAACGAACTCGATGATATGTTGATTCGTATCAAAACCTGAGTTTTTGTTCCCTAAGGTTTTTTCTATTTTCTTACCATTTCTATTATCACCATATACCTGACCTATATTTTCATTGATAAAAATAGGTAGGTAAGTCTTACCAGTAATGCGGTTAGTATCTATCTGTTCGAAGATAAACTCCATACCTCTGAATAATTTTTTCTTTTGGTATGCGCTATCTATACTGTTCAAATCAAATTCTACTTTTTCGTATTTATCATACTCATACTGAGAGAACATGTATAAACCATTTTTGCGTTTACGCTCCCATATTTTACGTAGAATATCTAAGGCAGGGTTATTCTTCTTAGAAGTTTTACCAGCATAGATTTTAACTTCATCTAAGGTGTTGTCATCTTGTAGAATGACTTTTAGATCTAGATTCGTTTTTCCCTCTAGCGGAATTTCAAGTGTTTTATAACCAACGAAAGATACGACTAGGGTAGTATAGGTCTTAGCAGACTCTAAATAGAACTTACCAGATTCATTAGCAATAACCCCGTCAGTAGAGTTTTTAAAGTAAACGCTAGCAAATGGTACCTCTAAGTTGTTTTCGTCAATTATTTTCCCACTTACTTTGGTTTGTCCCCAACTAAATACCGAAACGAGTAGAAATAGTAATAAAAACTTAACTTTATTTTTCATAGCAGAGTAGTATTCATAAAAAAAGACTCCATCTTAGCATAAGATGGAGCCTTTCAAATATACGTTAATTTTTTATTTATAAAGTACTTTTTTTACAGCTTTCACTACATCGTTAGCGTTAGGTAGCCACTCTTGTAGTAATACTGGAGAATATGGAGCTGGTGTATCAGCAGTCGTGATTCTTTGGATAGGAGCATCTAAATGATCAAATGCTTGCTCTTGTACCATATAAGTAATTTCTGAAGAAATACTTCCGAATGGCCAAGCCTCCTCTAGAATTACTAGACGGTTTGTTTTCTTAACAGACTTAAGAATAGCCTCTTGATCTAATGGACGTACAGTACGTAAGTCAATAATCTCACAAGAGATACCTTCTTGAGCTAATTCGTCAGCAGCTTTATAAGCTTCTTTGATGATTTTACCAAAAGAAACGATAGTTACATCAGTACCTTCTCTCTTAATATCAGCTACTCCTAATGGGATAGTGTATTCTCCTTCTGGCACTTCACCTTTATCACCATACATTTGCTCAGACTCCATGAAGATAACAGGGTCATTATCACGGATAGCCGCTTTTAATAATCCTTTACAGTCATATACGTTAGATGGTACTACTACTTTTAATCCAGGTACGTTAGCATACCAGTTTTCAAAAGCTTGTGAGTGAGTTGCACCTAATTGTCCTGCAGATGCAGTAGGTCCACGGAATACGATAGGAATATTAAATTGACCACCAGACATCTGACGCATCTTAGCAGCGTTATTTATAATTTGGTCGATTCCTACTAAAGAGAAGTTGAAAGTCATAAACTCAACGATAGGACGGTTACCATTCATTGCAGATCCAACTGCAATACCAGCAAATCCTAACTCAGCAATCGGAGCATCGATAACACGTTTTGGACCGAATTCGTCCAACATACCTTTAGAAGCTTTATAAGCACCGTTATATTCAGCTACTTCTTCACCTATTAAATATATTGATTCGTCGCGACGCATTTCTTCGCTCATCGCTTCACACACGGCCTCTCTAAATTGAATCGTTCTCATAATTTTCTATTTTGTGTAATTAATTTACGAAAGCAAAAATAGGAAAAAATATCTTTATCTTGAGTATCTGTTTTATTGTTTTATAGGTTTTAATCTTATGTAACCTCTTTTATTATATTTTTTATACCCTACTTTATTTCTGATTTACAATTCTTTAATATTATAGACCTTTAGCTGAAGGTGTTGTAGTATTTTAGCTTTTATAGTCTATAGCCGTATCGTAGAGATATTCTAATAATGATACTAATCGGTTTAATAACAATTAGCTCTCTTATATAAGAGAGCTAATTGTTATTTTTGAGTCTGTAACCAGTCTTCGTATTTTAACCTAGTGATTATCTCGATGCGATCGTCTTTAAAGTATTTGTCATATCTGTTTTCTGATTTATAAGCAAAGGTAAATCCACACTTAGATTGTGCACGTAGTGATTTTGTGTTTTCTTCATAGAATCCGCACCACAGGTCTATCATTTTGAGATCTACGAATGCGTGTTTGATTAATCTATTAAGCGCTTCTGGGATATAGCCTTTGCCCCAATGTGGTACACCTACCCAATAGGCTACTTCTGCTTCGTTTTCTGAAATATCGAAGTTGCTATTCTCACCGATTAATAAACCGATACACCCTATCGCTTCATTGGTGTCTTTTAGAGCTACGGCGTATATCTCAGGGTGTGCAAATTCGTTTTGGATAACCGCTTTACTTTCTTCTATACTTTTGTGCGCAGGCCAACCTGCTGGTGGACCGACCTGTTCGTCTTTTGCATATAAATATAAACTCTCTGCATCTGACTCTTCCCAAGGGCGCAAAATCAATCTTTCTGTTTCTAGTCTCATCTTCTTTTCATTTTGTGTACTCCTGTTTTTTGTTTGTAAGAGTACTTATTATTATTCTGATGCAAAAGTAGGTGGATGACTAGAATCTGAGTGTATGATTATTTTAGAAGAAAATGTATTTTTAGAAACTAAATTTGTTTATTTGTATTGTATTATAGTTTTAATGTGTGTTTATGAAAAGTGTTTTGATGGATCTAAAAGACCGTATTACTTTTAGCTTTGGGGTTGATTATGGTGTTAGTGATCAGGATACGTTGAATCCTTATCCTGTGACTATACCTTATTTGACTTTCTTTTTTGTAGAAATAGGTAATGCAGTGATAAGTGTAGATTTTAAAGATTATGTACTGAGTCGAGGGAGCCTTATCATCGTAGGGGAAGATAATATAATTACTTTCAGAGAGGTGTCAGTAGATTTTAGAATGCACTGTTTTTTGATTCAACGTGATTTTGCTAGTGAGATTGCTTATGTACTACCAAACGAATTGTTTAGTTATTTACATTATTTTCCAGTACAGTACTTTACAGAAGAGAACGTAGTGATCTATAATCACTGGCATTCATCATCTCTTTATATTATGGAGTGTACCTCTCTTCATACCAGAAGAATGTTGTGTAATCAATTCCAAACTTTGTTTTTGAGCTTATCAGAGCAGGTTAACTATGATGAATTAATTATTGAGAAACACTACAGTAGACAAGAAGAACTGTGTTGGAAGTTTTGGGATCTTATCACTCATCATGCTAAGGTACATAGAGATGTGGCGTTCTATGCAAATGAGTTGTTTATCACTCCTTATTACTTATCACAAATTACGCAGCAGTTTTTGAACTATAGTCCTAAAGAGCTTATTAATAGACAAGTAGTCTTAGAGATTAAACATTACCTCCGCAATACGGATTTGAACATTAGCCAAATAGCCGAGCAATTAAACTTTCAAGACCCTTCTTATATGGGGCGTTTCTTTAAGCGTGAGACAGGGATGAATCCTTTAGAGTTTAGGAGATAGACTTACTGTTTTTTAGTTTATATCTATATTATAGGATTGTAGTTAGATTATATAGTGCTGTCTTAGCCAAATACTGTAATTAGAAATGTCTATGTTCTCTCTGATTATTATTAGATTTTTCAAGAGGGATAGTTGCTAGTCTTTATATTATTAATTTTTTTTGTCTACATTTTTTTCTCTTAATCTTATCCTTTTAGAGCTTGTAGTGAAGCTGTTTTGTACTGTAGTAGTTGATTTTTTTATTTATGATAGCCTTATACCCTCTTTAAAATCAATTTATAGTAAAAAAGAGAGGACATTTTTTTTCTTTATTTTTACTATATTTAATACCTAATTTGTTGATATTTAATTGTTTTTGATTGTAAAGATTTTTAATGAGGTAGATATACATTAGTTTTAAAGCCAGTATATATAAGGCTTTGTGCCTTCTTCTTCAACAGTTCGTCAAGACTTCTCCATGATTGCTCTAGTTTGAAGGTTGTTTGTTGAAGAAATCTTGAAGAAGTGTTGTAGCGGTGTTGAAGAAGCGGATTGAGCTATTAAATTGTTTAAAAGGGAGAATGTTCTTCTTAGATAACTATTATAAGGAAAACGATAATAGTATTATAAGCGTAGAATTAAATTTGAATATGCCTGTATTAATGGTAGAATTCTGTTTGAGGGTCAAGAGAGGACGCCAAGAGATAAAAATATTATTTAACCAAATTCGTGTTAATTCTTTTGCTAAAAGAGTTGTTGTTTAAAGAGAAATAATAGGATAAGTACAGGGGTATATCTACCATAAATAAGAAAGAAAAAGTTTGTAATTCAATAGAATTAGAGGTTCTGAGGTATTAAAAAAGGGTTGGTGTAGAAGTTTGTTAATTAGAATCTATTTAAATAAGGTTAATAATTTTATATGCATGCATAGTAAAATATCAAAAATAAATTCTTATTTTCGTTCGGTAAGTAAATGTGAAACACAAAAAACGATATAAAAATGAAAATATTAGTTTGCATCAGTCATGTGCCTGATACTACTTCAAAAATCAACTTCACGAATGGAGATACAACATTTGATACAAACGGAGTACAGTTTGTAATCAATCCTAATGACGAGTATTCTTTAACTAGAGCTATCTGGTTCAAAGAGAAGCAAGGAGCTACAGTTACTGTAGTGAATGTAGGTGGACCTGATACTGAAGCTACATTGCGTAAAGCATTAGCTATCGGAGCAGATGAGGCTATTCGTGTGAATGCTAATCCTACTGACGGAATGTTCGTAGCAAAACAATTAGCAGAAGTAGTAAAAAATGGAGGTTTTGACTTAGTATTAGCAGGTAAAGAATCTTTAGATTATAATGGTGGAATGGTACCAGGAATGCTAGCAGCATTCTTAGGATATGATTTCGTAAACTCATGTGAAGGGTTAGAGGTAGAAGGTACTTCAGTGAAAGCGATTCGTCAGATAGATGGTGGTAAAGAAACTATCTCTGGAAAATTACCACTTGTAATCGGTGGACAAAAAGGAATAGTAGATGAAAAAGACTTGCGCATACCTAATATGCGTGGTATTATGTCAGCTAGAACAAAAGCATTAGCTGTAGTAGAACCAGTAGGAGCAGAAGCAACTACTAAAGATGTGAAATTCGAAAAACCAGCTCCAAAATCAGCTTGTAAAATGATTTCACCTGATAACATTGATGAGTTAATCAACTTGTTACACAACGAGGCAAAAGTTATCTAATTTCATTTATTTGTAAACCTTTAAAAAAGAAGAATTATGTCAGTTTTAATATATGCTGAATCAGCAGAAGGAAAATTTAAAAAAGTAGCATTAGAGTTAGCTTCTTATGCTAAGAAAGTAGCAGAGTCATTAGGAACAACTGTGACGGCTGTAACGATCAATGCTTCAGACGTAAGCGAATTAGGAAAATACGGTGTAGATAAAGTATTAAAAGTATCTAACGATAAGTTAGCTAACTTTAATGCTAAAGCTTATGCAGATGTAATCAAACAAGCAGCTGCTAAAGAAGGAGCTAAAGTAGTAGTATTATCTTCTACAACAGATAGTTTATACGCTGCTCCATATGTAGCAGTAGCTCTAAACGCTGGATATGCTTCTAACGTGGTAGCTTTGCCAGAGAGTACTTCTCCTTTTGTAGTAAAAAGAAACTCTTTCTCTACTAAAGCATTTACGCATACAGAATTAACTACAGATGTAAAAGTATTAGCATTAGCTAAGAATTCTTACGGATTAGTAGAGGCTTCTGGAGCTGCAGCAGCTGAGGATTTTGCACCATCGTTAAACGATGCTGACTTCAGCCTAAAAGTAGAAGGAGTAGAAAAAGTATCAGGAAAAGTAACTATCGCTGATGCTGATGTAGTAGTATCAGGAGGTCGTGGATTAAAAGGACCAGAGAACTGGAAGATGATCGAAGACTTAGCAGACGTATTAGGTGGAGCATTAGCTTGTTCTAAGCCTGTATCTGACTTAGGATGGAGAAGTCATGAAGAGCACGTAGGACAAACAGGTAAGCCTGTAGCTGCGAACTTATATATCGCTGTAGGTATCTCTGGAGCTATCCAACATATCGCAGGGGTGAACTCTTCTAAAGTAAAAGTAGCTATTAATACAGATGCAGAAGCGCCTTTCTTTAAAGTAGCTGACTATGGTATCATAGGGGATGCATTCCAAGTAGTACCTCAATTAGTAGAGAAATTAAAAGAATTTAAAGCAAAGAATGCATAAGCATTTTATAAGCTTTTAAATATATAAGGCAACTAAGACGAAGAATATTTATATCTTTGTTTTAGTTGCTTTTTTTGTATAAAAATAATTATGAGTTTAATAAAATTAACGGTAAGCGGAATCTCTTATAGTCATACACAGAATGGTGCGTATGCACTTATATTAGAAGAAGAGGTAGGAAGTAGAAAATTGCCTATCGTAATAGGAGCTTTTGAGGCTCAGTCTATTGCGATAGCGATAGAGGATGATATTAAACCACCTAGACCTCTGACTCATGATCTGTTTAAGACTCTAGCAGATCGATACAGTATCATAGTCAAAGAAGTTATTATTAACAGACTATTAGATGGAGTTTTTTACTCAAGCTTAGTTTGTGTAAGAGATGGTGTAGAGGAGACGATAGATGCGCGTACTTCAGATGCGATAGCATTAGCGATACGCTTTTATGCACCTATTTATACTTATAAAGATATCTTAGATAGAGCAGGTATTATTCTTAATGCTGAGGAGATAGAAGAGGAAGAGGAGACAGAAGACCAGAAAGTTCCTTATTCTGGAGAAGATATTGCTTCTCAGGTAGAACAGTTTTTAGAAGAGGAAGCGAAGGCTAATGATTACTCTAGCTATACTAAATCTGATTTAGAGAAAATGCTAGATGATGCTCTATCAAGTGAGGACTATGAAAGAGCTGCCTTGCTAAGAGATGAATTAAATAAAAGATAATAAACCTATATATAGACAACACAACAATGAAACAATACTTAGACTTAGTACAGCAAGTACTAGATAACGGAACACAAAAAGGAGATCGTACGGGGACAGGAACGAAGAGTATATTCGGTCATCAGATGCGATTTGATTTATCAGAAGGATTTCCTTTGGTTACAACTAAGAAAGTACATTTAAAGTCTATTGTATATGAGTTGTTATGGTTTTTAAACGGAGATACGAATATTAAGTATCTCAGCGAGAATGGCGTGCGTATATGGGATGAGTGGGCTGATGATAACGGTGATCTAGGTCCTGTGTATGGATATCAATGGAGAAACTGGAATGGAGAAGGGATAGACCAGATAAAAGAGGTGATAGATACACTGAAGAATAATCCTAATAGTAGACGTATAATGGTGTCTGCATGGAATCCTAGTGTGATGCCTGATACTTCTGTTTCTTTTGCAGAGAACGTTGCTAATGGTAAGGCGGCATTACCTCCATGTCATTCATTCTTTCAGTTCTATGTAGCAGATGGTAAACTGTCTTGTCAGTTATATCAGCGCAGTGCAGATGTATTCTTAGGGGTGCCTTTTAATATTGCTTCTTATGCATTATTAACGATGATGGTGGCTCAGGTATGTGATCTAGAAGTGGGTGATTTTATCCATACATTCGGGGATGTACATATCTATAACAACCATATAGAGCAGGTAACACTACAGTTAAGTAGAGAGCCAAAACCATTGCCTCGCATGATAATAAATAAAGAAGTAAAAGATATATTTAATTTTAAATACGAAGATTTTACACTTGAAGGATATGATCCTCATCCTGCTATAAAAGGACAAGTGTCTGTATAAACAGAATAATAAAAATATTGCTTATGAAAAGAGATGAATCTTACGAAATGTATGAATATGCACGCAAGCGATTAAAACAAAGAAAGATGTTATTCTTTCACTTTGTAGTATTTGTTTTAGGAAGTATTGCCATGTTTTGTTTTAACGGCTTAGTTCAAGACCAGACTACAGTTACGATTTGGTGGCCGTATGCTATCGGGATATGGGCATTGTTAGTATTCTTACACGCTGTGAATGTGTTAATCGTAGATCGCTTTATGGGGAAGCGATGGGAGGATAAGCAAGTAAGACGTTTAGTAGAACTACAAGAACAACGTATCAAAGAATTAAGAGCAAAAGTAGAGAAGGATTTTCCATTAGTGGATACACAGAGAGATTTAGCACAAATCCAACAACCTACTCCTACTAGCTCACCAGAATTAGATAAAAAATAAATATATGCTGACACTGATCGCTGCAGCTGCAGAGAATAATGCTTTAGGTAAAGACAATGATTTGTTATGGCATTTGCCAGATGACTTTAAACACTTTAAGGATTTAACGTCTCACCATTTTATTATTATGGGAAGAAAGACGTTTGAATCTTTTCCAAAACCTTTGCCTAACCGTACGCATATTATCATTACCCGTCAAGAAGATTATGATGCGCCTGCGGCATGTATCGTAGTGAATAGTTTAGAAAAGGCTTTAGATTTAGTTACAGAGCAAGAGGAGACTTTTGTTATAGGAGGAGGAGAAATTTATAATTTAGCACTTCCTTTTGCGGATAAGATAGAGTTAACTCGTGTACATACAGTATTAGAGGCAGATGCTTTTTTTCCTGTTCTAGATCCTAAAGAGTGGAAATTAGTCAGAGAGGAATTTCATGATAAAGATGCGAGACATCAGTATCCTTTTACCTTTTTGACATATATCAAAAGTTAAAAAAGTAAGTTATGAAAAAGATGTTTTCTTGTTTAATTATCGCTTTAGTAGGAGTTTTGGGCTATGCTCAGGAATCTTCTAAAACAATATCTCAAAAAAAAGAGAGTGTTGTGAATGATGAGCCAATCGCCATTAAGGATACTTTACGTCTAAAGTTTCAGAATAATGAAAATGTAGGTAAGGATATGCAGTTTTTAGGTAAAGATATCTATGACAGTACTTATCTAAAAGATGGAGATGTTTTTCGAAAAAACACTAAATATAGCGGTACTTCTTATAAGAGTAAGAACTTCGATTCTCTTACGCTAATCGATATTACTAACCCACTAGAGTTGATGCTTTTTTATAAAGAAAAGAAAGCCTTTGTATTAGTCAATAGAGAATTAGCAGAACGCAATGTTATCGATTTAGGGGTTAAGTTTCCGACTATGGAGACAAGCTTTGCAGGGGTGAGTACTAAGCGTAATTATTGGTTAGTGAATGAGCGCAACAGATCAGTGAATTTGTACAACAGTGTTACTTATGAGCTACACCGCGTGTTTACTTTTCCAGAAGAAGCTAAGATTAAACAATATTTGACTCTGCCTCATCTGTTCTTTTGGGTAGATGAAGAGAACGTATTACATGGGAATGACCTAGTCGGTAAAGAGGTTGTTACGTATAATCTAGAGGATGGATATGATTTAATACAAATATTAGAGATAGATAAATTACTTTATTCTTATAAAGATAAATTATACTTTGTTGATTTAAAAGCAAATAAGACTTCTGTTCTAGATACAAAAGAAAAAAGCATTTCAGGCTTCTTTTATGGCAATCAAAAATTGAGTATTTTTGACGGACAGAAATTAAATAATTACTTTATAAAATTACCGTAATGCATATAGCTATTGCTGGAAATATAGGCGCAGGAAAGACTACGCTTACGAATTTATTAGCCAAACACTATGGGTGGGAACCTCACTATGAGGATGTAGTAGATAATCCTTATCTAGATGACTTCTACCACCAGATGGACAGATGGTCTTTTAACTTACAAGTGTATTTTTTAAATAGCCGTTTTCGTCAAGTTTTACAAATTAGACAAAGTGGTAAGACGATTATCCAGGATCGTACAATCTATGAAGACGCACATATCTTCGCGCCAAACTTACACGCAATGGGCTTAATGTCTAATCGTGATTTTCAGAACTACTCTTCTTTATTCGAATTGATGCAAGAGTTGGTAGGGGCTCCAGATTTGTTAATCTATTTGAGAAGCTCTGTACCTAACCTTGTAGGACAAATCCAAAAGAGAGGAAGAGATTATGAAAACTCTATTTCTATTGAGTATTTAAATAAATTAAATGAACGATATGAAGAGTGGATTAGAGGGTATGACAAAGGGAAGTTATTGATTATCGATGTAGATAATTTGGATTTCGTGGAAAACCCAGAAGATTTAGGAAACGTAATTAATAAAATAGATGCTGAGATAAACGGTCTGTTTTAGAGTTAATATAGAATAAAGGAAAGCCCTGATATCATTTGATATCAGGGCTTTTTTATAAAGGAATATTAGAAGTCTTTTTGATCGTCTGAATTACAAAAGAGCTTTTGATATTAGAGATAATCTCCAGTTTAGAGATCTTGTGTACTACGAATTGTTGATAGGCTTGTACGTCGTCAACTAATAACTTTAAAAAGAAGTCATAGTCCCCTGCTATATAAGAAGCTTCTAATACTTCGTCTAAACCCTTTACATACTTTTCAAATTCTTCGAATAGACTTTCTTGATGTCTGATCAGTATGACTTGACAGTATACGATTAGTTTTTTTCCTAATAGATCTGGGTTAAGTTGAGCAGTGTACCCTTGAATAATACCTGTTGCTTCAAGCTTTTTTATTCGTTCGTGTACTGGTGTGAGTGATAAGTTTACTTTCTCTGCTAGCTGTTTTGTCGATTGTTTTCCGTCTAATTGAAGTTCGATTAGTAATCTTTTATCAATTTCGTCTATATGTTGCATAGTTAATTTTTCTGTTTAATGAAGTTTAGGTTATATAAAAGTAATGCTTTTTTCTTTTAAGTGTGTCTATTGTAGATGTTTTTTCCTTAATTATAGATCTATTGTAGAAAAAATATTTATGTGTATATCTTTGCACTGTTATATCAGATAAAAAATAAGTAAATGAAGATTATACAAAAGATAGTAAAACCTATTTCTAAATTATGTAGTACGCCTGTTCTTGCTAAAAACTTCTCTATGTGTATGGGGGAGATGTGTGTGCTCTTATGTGAAGAAAAGCTTTATTAATTTTTTGTTTTAATAACAGAAAAGGAGGCTTTGGTAGAGCCTCCTTTTTTTGTATCGTTTTTTTAAGCAGCAAAAAAACGATAGGTAATGTGTGTGCTGCTAAAAATAATAAAATTTTTAGTATAAATGAAAAGTATTAAACTTCGGCTACTAATAAGTAGCTTGCTACTGCTGTGTAATCTGGCTTTAGCACAACAAGTAACTGTGACAGGTGTGGTAAGTGAGCAGGGGGGATTCTCTCTACCTGGAGTCTCAGTTATCGTTAAAAATTCTACTAAAGGAGTACAAACAGATTTAGATGGTAAGTATGCTATCGATGTAAATGAAGGTGATGTGCTTCAGTTCGAATATGTAGGATTTAAACCTCAGTCTATCACTGTGACGAAGCAGCGTGTAGTGAATATTAGCTTAGCAGAGGACGTGATAGGTTTAGACGATATCGTAATCGTGGCTTATGGTGCTCAAAAACAAAAAGCTGTAGTAGGTGCGATTAGTCAGATCAAGAGTGATGCTCTAGATAAGCAAGTGTCTACTTCTGTAGTATCTGCACTACAAGGTACAGTAGCAGGAGTGAATATCATAAACTCTAACTCTCAACCTGGAGAGAGCCCTACAATACGCATTCGTGGTATCGGTTCTATCAATGCATCAGCAGATCCATTAATTATATTAGATGGGGCTCCGTATTCAGGATACATCAGCTCAATAAGTGCAGACCAGATAGAAAGTATCAACGTGCTGAAAGATGCGTCTTCTACAGCCTTATATGGTTCTCGTGGAGCTAATGGAGTAATCTTGATTAAAACAAAAATGGGGAAGCTAAATAGCCAACCTGACGTGAATATCAAGTTGAGTTCAGGAGTAGCATTCGACGCTGTGAAAACACATAAGGTATTAGATACTCGTGGGTATACACAGTATCTGTGGGAAGCTAGAAAGAATAACTATCAGTATGTGTTAGGGCAAGATGAAGATACAGCGCGTAGAACGGCTTCAGATGGGTTAGTGAGTTACTTTGGTTATAACCCATTTGGAACAGATCAACCTGTGGATTATAATGGTAATTGGACAGTTAAAAACCCGTTGTTATGGGAGACAGACTGGAAAAAAGAGTTACAGAGAAACCAAGCGTTTAGAAATGAATACAATTTTAATGTAGCAGGTGGAGGTGATCGTACGACATATTTCCTTTCTGGTAATTATTTAAATCAAGATGGAATGATCAAGACTTCTAACTTTGAACGTACGACAGTTCGTCTTAATATAGAAAGTCAAGTGACGGATTGGTTACAATTAGGAGCTAATACAGCATACTCAGCTTCTAATCAAAACTTCCCTACACAAAGCGGAACTAATCTTTATAGTCCAATGAATTGGATATATGCTATGCCTAGTGTCTATCCTGTTTACAAAAGAGATTTAAATGGGCAAAGAGTATATGATGCTGAAGGAAGTCTAATCTATGACTATGGTAATGCATCTAGTAAAGATATTAATAGTGTTCGTCCTATCATGAGTGGTGAGAATGCAGTAGGGATATTACAAAATAATAGTACTGTAAATAGACGATCTACAACGAGCTGGAATGGTTTTGCTAAGTTAGATTTGGCAGAGGGATTATATTTTAGAACCAATCTGTCTTATGAAAAATATGACTATGATAATAAAGAGTACAACAACTCACAATACGGTCAGGCTTCTAGTGTGAATGGGCGTGTACTTAGATACAAGGATACGTCAGAAACATTGAATTTTATTAATGCATTACACTACGATAAGACATTAGGAGAGCACCATATAGCAGTAGATGGTATCTATGAGGCTTATAAGTTTAAGAAAGACTTTTTTAATGCTTCTACTACAGGATTCTTACCTGGTAATACAGAGATAGGGAGTGGTACATCATTAGAGGGGATTAATGGATATGATGTAGAGGATAGATTGACTAGTTATTTAGGACGATTAAGTTATGACTATGCAAACAAGTACTTTATAGAAGGATCGTTTAGACGTGATGCAAGTACTCGTTTTGATAAATCTGTTCGAAAAGGGAACTTCTATTCGGTAGGAGGGTCTTGGATAGTGTCATCTGAGGATTTTTTAATAGACAATAATACTATTGATTTATTAAAACTACGAGTTTCTTATGGTGAGCTAGGGAATAATAATATCACAGGTAAGTACTTTCCTTACTTAAGATTATTTGATACAGGCTATAATCAGTTAGATAATCCGGGAGTTATATTAGGTGATTTAGCAGATCCATATTTGACATGGGAAAAAACAGCTTCGTTCAATGCGGGTATTGATTTTAGTTTGTTTAATAATAGAATAGAAGGATCTGTAGATTATTATAAAAAGCGTTCTATTGATTTATTGTTTGCTATTCCACAAGCTCCTTCTACAGGTAATTTAGAGATATTATCTAATGCTGGAACAATAGAAAACTATGGATTAGAGGTAAGTTTGACTTCTCATAATATACGTTCTGGAGATTGGAAATGGGATACTTCACTTAACTTCTCTATTGATAGAAATAAGATTAAATCATTGACACAAGACAGTTTTATTAGTGGATTAAATAGATGGGCAGAAGGTCGTTCTCTCTATGATTTCTATTTAAGAGATTGGGCAGGTGTAGATCCTAATGATGGATATGGAATGTGGTATAAGGATGTAGTAGATACAGATGGTCAAGTGACAGGAAGAGAAACTACAAAGGACTATAATGAGGCAACGCGTTACTATAATAAATCTGCTCTACCAAAACTAGTAGGGGGATTTAATACAGCTTTATCTTATAAAAACTTTGATTTTAGTGCATTCTTTAATTTTAGTTTAGGAGGTTATATTTATGACAATGATTATTCAGGGTTAATGAATGGTATGTCTACAGGATATCAAAGTTCACCTGATATAGGTAATCGTTGGCAAAAACCTGGTGATATTACGGACACCCCTATACTTATTAATTCTACAAATAATTTTGCAGCCACATCTACTAGATTCTTATATAAGAATGATTATTTAAGATTAAAGGCTGTGACACTAGGATATACATTACCTATCGAGAGTTTGGGTAAGTTTAAATTAAAACAAGCAAGAGTGTATGTACAAGGAGAGAACTTATTGACTTTCCAGTCACATAAAGGTATCGATCCGGAACAAGCAATAAACGGTGTGACTAACTATCGTGTGCCTTTATCAGCTACCTTATCAGTAGGTTTAAATATTAATTTTTAAAAGAGTAAATACGTGATAAAATCAATAATAAAGAGTATTGTAGTAATGTTATTCATTAGTGCAGTTACAGGTTGTTCATCAGATTTTTTAGATGATCCACAGCCAAAAGATAGTATATCTCCAGAAGTAGTATTTGGGAGTAAGGAGGGAGCTACTTCATTTTTGTCAGGAATATTGAGGTTACAAAGAATGTCATTAATTAATGATGAAGCATCAGGTCTACATAGTATTTTATTTGCTCGTAGTGTAAAAGGGGCAGATCTAATACAAAAACAGATTTGGTTTGGAGCTGATTATGACTATCAAGTGTATTTAAGTACAGGGACTAGATCTAAGTTCTCATGGCGATTGCCTTATAAGATCATAGACCAAGTAAATAATTTTATTCAAGGCGTAGAGGAGAGTACAAAGATTAGTAAAGAAGACAAAGATGAGTTATTAGGTCAGGCTCTAGCTCTTAGAGGTTATTATTATTTTCAATTAGCAATAGAGTTTGGAGAAGCTTATTTGGCAAATCAGCAAGGTGAGTTTCCTCCTATTTATGTAAAATCGAGTACTACACCTAGTCCTTTTTCTACTAAGGAAGAGTTTTTTGGAAGAATAGTAAAAGACTTGGAAGAAGCTTCATCTAGACTAGGAGACACTAGATTAAATAAATCATATATCAATAAATCAGTAGCTCAAGCTTTTTTGGCACAAGTATATCAATACATGGGTAAATGGGATTTAGCGAAAAAAAATGCAAATGAAGCATATGGAGGAAATATACATAAAGTATTAAATGCAGAAGAATATAGTAAAGGCTTTGATAGCATGAGTGCAGCTGAATGGTTGTGGGCATTGCCTCAGAGTGCTGATCAAACAGTGTATTACCGCTCTCATCCTCATGCGATGATGGATCACGTAGCGGTAGCTTATCACGGGACATTCATAAACGATCAGTTCGTAAAAAATTTTAGTTCTACAGATGTGCGAAACTTGTTTAGTAATTTTTATGAGAAGCCTAAAGGAGATTGGCAAGAGTATGTGACTTCTAAGTTTAAATTCACATTCGAAGCAGATTTACCCGTTATTAGATATCCTGAATTGGTATTAATAGAAGCTGAAGCAGAATATCATTTAGGAAACGAAGGAAAGTCAAAAGAGATCTTAGATGTAATTCGTTTAAATAGGGATACACAAGCTAAAGTTACAAGTGCTACAGGAACAGCGTTACTTGATGTAATTTTATTAGAAAGAAGAAAAGAATTATATGGAGAGTGCGGAGTAGAGTGGTTCGATGCTAAGCGATTATTAAGAGGGATCACTCGTACAGGTAATCACAGAACTGTAATATCTCTTCCTGCACAGGATAAACGCTTTCAGTTAGTCATTCCTCAAGAAGAGTTAGATGCTCGTAATTAATTGAACATTTATTTTTAAAAAAAGTATCCATTTTAGAATGGTATTTGGTTGTTGTTTTTAGTTAGCGTAAGAGGTTGTCATTCGTGACAACCTCTTTTTTTGTGTGGGTTGAGGTATAAAAAAAAACACCTCTACTAAGAGGTGTTTTTGCTTATTGTGTAATCTCTCTAAAGAGACTTTCTAGATTTTTGTTTTTTACTTGCATGGATAGTGTTTTAAGTCCATTCTCTTGAGCGAAGTCATATACAGTAGGTCTATAATCATTATCTATAGGGAATACTAATTCCCACTGTGTGTCATGAATGTGATTAGCACGGATAAGGTTAGGGATTCTATCTATAAACTGAACCTCTATTTTAAAGTCAAACTCAACAGCTATTATCTGTTCATTTTGATTTTCTAACATAGCAGAAAGCATTTGATCTGATACTATTTGTCCTTTTTTGATAATAATCACACGGTCACAAATAGCTTCTACTTCTTGCATAATATGTGTCGAAAGAAATACTGTCTTATCCTTACCTATGTTTTTAATTAGCTCTCTAATTTCTACTAATTGATTAGGATCTAATCCTGTGGTAGGTTCATCTAAGATAAGTACCTCTGGATCGTGAAGAAGAGCAGTGGCTAATCCTACACGCTGTCTATATCCTTTCGATAATTCACCTATTCGCTTATGCGCTTCAGGTGTTAGACCTGTTAAGTTAATTACTTCGTCAATTCTACTTTTAGCTACTTTATAAATATCAGCATTGAACTGTAAATACTCTCGCACATACATCTCTAAATACAGTGGATTGTGTTCTGGTAAATAACCTATAGAGCGCTGTACATTTCGCTGTTCTGTCTCTACGTTAAAGTCATTGACATAAGCTTGACCTTCATCACTGTGAATGTATGTCGTTAGAATCTTCATTAGTGTAGACTTACCTGCCCCATTAGGGCCTAAAAAGCCAGCTATTTGACCTTTTGGGATAGAGAAACTAATACTGTCTAAGGCTTTTTGTTCGCCATAAAACTTGCTTATATTTTTAACCTGTAGTGACATTATCTTGATTTATATGATAGTAACAAAAGTATATATTTAATGTGAAAATCCGAAAGAAACACTGAATACAATAATACCTATTACAATCAATGTGATAAATACATATAACCAATCTTTCTCTAAGAAAAACGATAAAAGTGATAGAAATATTCTAAGCACAGGTGTTAAAAATAAAAGTAATATCCCCAAGAAGATAATAGACTCCCCATCTACCTGGGCTACACCTGATAAAATATTGTTTATAACGTTGATTATATTATCGTCTTTCTCTATAAAATTAGTGAAGTTTACTTGTTCACTTCCTTTACTAGAAAAAAGAATAATGCCTCCTATACCAGCAACAGATAGTGCAGTCCATACTCCATATCGCAGTACATTACCAATTATAGATTGTAAGTCTGTATCTGAAAATTTAGTTGTTCCCATAATCTTATATATTACCCATTACACCATTGTAAATCATATTAATCGCTAAAGCTAAAATTAGAAAAGCAAAGAATACTTTTAGTTTTTTAGGGTTAGCTTTTAGAAGTACTTTGGCTCCTACCATTGCCCCAACTAATACACCTATTATTACAGGCATACATATAGAGGGTTCTATATATCCTTTTTGGATATAGATAACAGAACTAGCAATAGCTGTTACTCCCATCATAAAATTGCTTGTTGTAGTAGATACTTTAAAAGGAATCTTCATAATAGAGTCCATAGCAATTACTTTAAAAGCACCTGAGCCAATACCTAAAAGCCCAGACATCATTCCTGCAATCCCCATCATACTAAAACCTCCAATGATATTCTTCATACCATATTTTACAGTGGTACCACTAGGGGTGGGATATGTACTTACTAGTTTTAAGTTATGAGCAAGTTTACTTGAGTTCTCAGGAGTAACCAAGTGATCTTCTTTTTTTCGAAGAGAATTGATAGAAGAAAAAGTAAGGGTTAATCCAAAAATAACTGCTAGGACAGAAGTATTCGCATTGGTAGAGATGATAGCTCCTATAACTGCTCCTGCAGTAGTAGCTATTTCTAGAAACATTCCTAATCTCATATTGGTAATTCCTTCTTTGACATAGGCTGAAGCTGATCCTGAAGAAGTTGCTATTACAGCAACTAAGGCAGTTCCAATAGCATAATGCATATCAACACCTAAGAATACAGATAACAAAGGAATGATTATTATACCGCCTCCTAGTCCTGATAAAGAGCCTATGAAGCCTGCTGCAAATGCTCCTAAGAACATGATCAGCGTGAAAGTTAATAAGGTCATTTTTTATATTATTTTGTTCTTAAGTGGTTAAAAGTAATTATTTATCAAATAAATATCGAATAAAAGGTCAACTTTATAAATTAAAATAATATATTAGAGTCTTTTTTTGACAGTTTTGGTGAGTACAAAACCGGAGCTGTAAAAACGTCATTATATGTAAATACAAATTAATAATTAACCAATGGAAAAACTAAACATTAACAAGGATTGGTTGTCTTTATTCCAAGGACAAAATCCTGCAATAATTGCAGGTCCTTGTAGTGCGGAAACGCCAGAGCAAGTCATGAGAATCGCTAAGTCACTGCCAAAAGAGGTTAAAGTCTATCGCGCTGGGATTTGGAAACCTCGTACTCGTCCAGGTGGATTTGAAGGAGTAGGTGCCATTGGATTGAAATGGTTACAACAAGTGAAAGCTGAGACAGGAATGTTATTAGCTACTGAGGTTGCAACCGCAGAACACGTACAATTGTGCTTAGAGCACGATATTGACATCTTATGGATTGGGGCACGTACTGCTGTTAATCCTTTTGCTGTTCAAGAAATTGCAGATGTACTTAGAGGTACAGACAAAGTTGTTTTGTTAAAGAATCCAGTGAATCCGGACTTGTCTTTATGGATGGGGGGAGTAGAGAGACTTGCAGAAGCAGGTATTACTAAATTAGGAGTTATTCACAGAGGCTTTAGTACTTATGAAAAAACAAAGTATCGCAATATCCCTGAGTGGCAAATTCCAATTGATCTAAAGTTACATTTACCTAATATTCCTATTTTCTGTGATCCATCACATATCACAGGAAACAGAGACAAAATATTAGGTGTATCTCAACAAGCATTAGACCTTAACTATGAAGGGTTAATGATAGAGACACATTGTGATCCTGATAATGCATGGAGTGATGCTGCTCAGCAGGTAACACCTGATCAATTAAGTGATATCATCTCTAAATTACAAGTGAGAAACGTAACGGATGAGACAGAAGAATTTTTACAGCAGATACAAGCTCACCGTATCCAAATCGATGACATGGATAGTAAGCTTCTTGATTTATTGAGAAAGCGTATGGCTATCTCTGATGCAATTGGAACATTGAAGAAGGAGAAAAATGTAGCTGTATTCCAACAAGATCGCTGGTTAAAAATTCTTGAGAAAATGCAGGAAGAAGGGAAACACATCGGATTTACTGAAGAGTTTATCACTGCTATCTATACTGCTATTCACCAAGAGAGTATTCATAGACAAGATAAAATTATCAACAAATAGTAGTTGGTAATGTGAATTATAGAAGGGTTTTTACAGATGTAAAGGCCCTTTCTTTGTTTAAAACATGTTATAGTAGTGAATCAGGTTAACTAAGAATTGTCTTTAAACCTGTTTAAGGAACATTTTTTTTGAAGTATATTTGCCATATGAATGGTATAGTTTACAAATCAACAGGTAGTTGGTACTCAGTGAAAGGTGAAGACGGTGTGTTTTATGACTGTCGTATTAAAGGTAAGTTTAGGATTAAAGGCATTAAAAGTACTAATCCAATTGCTGTAGGTGACCTTGTTCGCTTTGAACTAGAAACTACAAACGATGTTACTACGGGGGTTATTAATGATATAAAACCTCGTAAGAATTATATTGTTCGTAAGTCTGTAAACTTATCTAAGCAAGTACATATTCTTGCATCTAACATTGATACTCTATTCTTAATTGTAACCATAAATAATCCTGTTACAACTACAAGTTTTATTGACAGATTCTTAGTTACTGCAGAAGCTTATGGAATTAGGACAGTATTAGTGTTTAATAAAATAGATACTTATTCTGAGGATGCTTTAGACGAGCAGTTGTATATGCAGTATATTTATTCTCAGATTGGCTATGAGTGCTTAAGAGTATCTGCTGTCACAGGTAAGGGAATAGAAGCTATTAAAGAAAGAATGATAGGTAAAGTATCTACATTTACAGGGCATTCAGGAGTAGGAAAGTCTACTTTAATTAATGCTATAGAACCAGGACTACACTTAAAGACTGCTCAAATCTCAGAACAACATCAACAAGGACAGCATACTACTACATTTGCAGAGATGTTTGACTTATCATTCGATGCTAAGATTATTGATACTCCTGGTATCAGAGGATTTGGTGTGGTAGATATGGAACCTCAAGAGGTAGGTGACTATTTTCCTGAGTTTTTTGCTTTAAAGGAACAGTGTAAGTTTAATAATTGTTTGCATAGAGAAGAACCTTACTGTGCTGTAAAGGACGCATTGGATAGAGATGAATTAGCCTGGTCTAGATATAAGACATATATTCAGATTCTAGACGGAGAAGAAGAACATTATCGAACAGATATATATAAAGATGGAAAGAACCAAGACGAATAGTCTTGGTTTTTTTATGTATTTAAAGTAGCAGTTAGATTAATTAAGAATCTTTTTGGTGTAAGTCCTCTTGCTATGTTGTATAATTGTGGTAAATTTTGACTTTATAATTACTACCACAAAAAATAAGATAATGAATAAAATAGCCTGTTTTTTATTTGTATTAATATGTTGTCTACAGTCACCTTCTTATGGACAAGATTTCTTAGGAAAAGTAAAGCCAGCTGAGTTAGCAGAGCTTAGTAATACTTCTTTTGCTAAGGATAAAGCAGTCATACTACAAGAAGAAGTTAGAGTAGACTTTGAATATTCTGATGAATATGGTTTTAGAGTGAATGAGACTGTATCACGTAAAATAAAATTATATGATGAGGTGGTTAAGGAAAAGTTGAAATTCCTTGTTCCTTATGCACCTAAAGGGTATGCAAGAGAAGATGTGACTATAACAGTGTCTAATATTTATCGAATAACTGATGGGAAGATAGTAAAACAGAAGTCTCCAAAACAAAACCTAATTGATGAAGATAAAGGTAATTGGAGAGAGAAAGGTGTATCTTATAATGAAGCTAAAAGTGGAGATATTATAGAGTATTCTTATATTAAATCTACGAACTATATAGATGAATTACCTGAGTGGTATATACAGAGTGATATGCCTAAAGAAAGTACAAGTTATACAGTAGTAGTACCAGAGTACTTTTTATATAGCATCGTAAAAAAGGGAGATATAAAGCTAACAGAACAAGAGTATAATAGAAGAGTCTCTTTTCGTGGGGTGAATGGCTTTATGATTAAGTCTGAAATCAATGCTATAGAAAAAACATATAAAGCACAATTAGTACCTTCTTTTATTGTAGAGCCTTATCTTGATAATCCTGCAAACTATATTTCAACAGTGCGCTTTGATTTACAGCAAGTACAGTTCCCTGGTAATTCTGCGGAAAAAGTAATGCAAACAGAGAAAGAGTTTTATGCTGACCTACTTAAAAATAGAGGGTTTGGTAAAGAATTAAAACAAGATAAGTTTCTTAAAAAAGAAATTAACCTAGAGGATTATAAGGGGCTAAGTACAGAAGCTCAGATTTCAAAACTATTAAATATAGTACAGAGTCGAGTAACGTGGAATCAAGAATATGGACTTTACGCACAGAACGGTATTAAAACTACTTTCTATAAAGGGACTGGAAATAGTGCTGATGTGAACTTACTATTGACAGCCATGCTAAGATATGTTGGTATAAAAGCTAATCCAGTATTATTGAGTACTAGAAGTAATGGTGTGAAGACCGTTTGGCAACGCAACTATTATAACCATATTATTACTGCTATAGAATCTGATAATAGTATTTATTTAGTAGATGCTACGAATAAGTATACGACTCTTAATATCTTATCATTAGAAGACTTAAATGGTTCAGGTACTATACTATACGATACAGGAGCTATTCTTAAAGTGAATCTAATGCCTCAGTTTATTTCTAGTAAAGAAGTGAAGTATCAGATCACTCCTAACTCGAATGGAAGTATTTCAGGTCAGATTATAGAGAACTATAAAAACTATCGTGCTCTAGAGTTTAGAAATATGTATGATGGTAGTGAATGGAGATTTGGGAAGTGGTACGAGAGCCAATATGTAGGGATGAATGTAAGTAGTACACGTGTGTATAATGGTGATAATAATGAGAAGGATGTAAGAGCAGTATTCTCGTTCAGTAAGCAGAATGGTGTATTATTTTTTAATGATAAGTATATTATTAATCCATTTCAGTTCTATCCATTGTATTCTAATCCATTTAAAAGTGAATATAGAAATAACCCTATTTACATAGGGTATCCAGAGTTAGACAATTATCTAATGGGGATAGTCATTCCAGAAGGGTATAAAGTAGGTACTCTACCTCAAAACTTTACTTTAAAAAGTGAACAGACAGGATTAGAAGTACAAACTAAGTTTGAGGTAAAAGACAATCAAGTACTGTGTAGTTTGATTTTTATTAAAGCTAAAGGAGTGATTGCTTCAAAAGACTATGACAGCGTGAGAGATGTGTATATTCAATTATTAGAACAGTTAAAAACACAAGTTACATTAGAGAAGAAATAAAAATAAGGCTACCTAAATCAGGTAGCCTTATTCAATTATGATTAGTAAAGAGAAAATAAAGTGGAGCAATAACCACTTGTTATTTTATTGAGGTGTGAGTATAAATACTCCGTAGTTAGAGGTATTAAATATAGATTTAGAAATCTCTTTAATGTCCTCAGGAGTGATACTATTTAGTATTGCATCATAATTATTAAAGTCCTCAAGAGAACCAAAGTTTAATAGAGTTTCTCTAAGCTTTTCTACCCATTGGAATGTACTTGTATCTGTTAGATGTAAGCGTTTATTATTCAGAATCGTTAATTTCATCTGTTCTAATTCTGTCTTTGAGATACTTTTTGTCTGTAGAGAGTGAATCACTTCTTTAGCTAAGTTCTCTAGTTTGTCTATATCAGTTAGAGAAGTAGAGAAGAATAAACTAACAGATGTTCTAGGCTCAGGGTAAACTTCTACGTCTAGAGCAGAATAAGGAGAATATACTAATCCTTCTTTTTCTCTCGATATTGTTAAGAACTGGTTGTTGAACATCTCTCTTACGATATGAGCCATCATGCTCTCTTTTAGAGTAGGTTTAATTGTTCCATTGAATACTATTGTCACATCAGGTCTTTCGATATCACTACTCGTTAGTGTAGCTCGTGTGATTTCTTCTTTAGCGAATGCCTTAGATGAATTAGCCCTGTTTTTATCTACTTGCTTTGGAGCATTATTTAAAGCACCGAAGTAAGCGATCGCCTTCTTCTTGATATCATCTGTATCAAAATTCCCTGCGATAAGTACATACACTTCTTCTAAATTAGCAAATGATTGATTGTATAAAGTAAAGAAACTATTTAGATTAACTTTCTTCCAGTCTTCTATCGTTGTGAGCTCTTCAGAGAATAAACTACCTCCTTTTTTATATTCTTCTATTTGATGTCCTATTTTTATAGCAGGATTATCTAGTAAAGCAGAAGGCTTAGAAGTAGTATCTATAGAAGAGATACTTTCCTCTATATATTCTTTAAAATCCTGTTGAGGTGTGATATAGTCATATAACTTTCTATAGGTCCATTCAAAAAGGTCTTTGCTATTTCCTTTTCGCGAAGAAGTATTGATAATGCTAGCATCCTTATTTATACTCACGAGTGTAGATATTTCTCTATCTGATCCCGCTTGCATATACCCGTCATTAGTAAAGCCATGTATCCAAGAAGAGTCTATAAAATATCCAGCATCTTGATAATATTTTTGTTCAGATGTAGGTATTTGATTTAGCCCATTTCTTGTGAACAAAGTCATGATATAATTATCATCTGTTGCCTTTGTTGGTTTAATACCTATGCGTAGTCCATTCGCTAATGTTAGTTCTGTAAGGTTGATGTCCGCATATAGCTGTTCTTTTACTGCTATATCAGTTGTTGCCTTTTGTATTGGAGGCATTGTTTTCCAATGGAAAGTACCACGTGGTCTTTCGTGAGTTTTCTTCTGTTTAGCAGATTTGAATACTAATGTTTTTGTACTTCCTTCATTCCAATACTTGTTTAGTTCGTCAACAGAGTCTAAAGAGAACAAACTATCATTATAGGTAAGTAGATATAGGTTCTCTTGATCAGTAGACCATGTATTACTGTGTTTACTTTCTATATCCTTTGTGGTGATAGTAGGGAGTAATTCAGTTAGTAAAGCATGTCTATCTATAGAAGATAAGTAGTGGCTATTCACTACGACCTGATCAACATAAGCATTGGTGATATAAGCAATGTCTTCGTCTTCAGAAGGAACAGAGTGGTTCAGTAGATGTTGCTTATAATGTTCAAGCTCTTTTTTGTGAATACCTTTTACAGACATAGTGTTTACTGTACTCGCTACTAAACTTATGCGGTTCTGTAATTCTTCTACTGTCCTAGCCTGTATTTCTATGGCATTTTCATTTTTATTAGGTAGATACCATAGACTGTGAGCAGTAGCAGTGCTTTTGCTCATAGCCAGTTTCTTATTGATCCACTGTTTATAGATTTGTTCTATCAGCTGTTGTCTGTAATCTTCTTTAGAAGCTAAGAAAGGTGCTTCTGTAAAGCGTACTATTTCTAATTTATTAGAATTTATAGTCGTATTGCTCTGCTTTTCTAATAAGTCAGTATAGACAGGGCTAAAAGTGTTTTCGCTCTGTTTTCTATCTAGATTCGACTGCCCTTTAAAAGATCCAAAGTATTTGTTTATTTGCTCTACAGCATCTTTAGTATTCACATTACCGACAATGATTACAGTAGCTAGAGAAGGATTATACCATCGTTTATAGAATGCTCTAAGCTTTATAGGATCTAGATTTAGAATCTCTTTTTCAGTAGCGATAGGCAATCTATCTAAATGAGGAGTACCTTCTAGTTTTTTGCGGTTAAATAAAGGCTCTGTACCAAAGTCTTTAATCTCCTGAATGACAATTCTTTTTTCTTTTTCAATATCCTCATCATTGAGATGTGACTTTCCTAAGAAGTTAGCAAGTATATTTATAGCTAAATCCTGTTGTTTGATATCTAAGAGAGACAGATCATATACGGTGCGCTCATAAGTAGTATAAGCATTGATATCTCTCCCAAACTGATAGCCTAAACGCTGTAATGTATCAATGGCTTGTCTACTTGGAAAGTCATCACTACCGTTAAAGATCATGTGTTCTAAGAAGTGTGCATATCCTCGTTCATCATTGCGTTCTTGTAGTGATCCTACATTTAAGACCAGACGATATTCCGTCTTCTGTTGAGGTATAGGGTGGACGATATAGTTTAACCCATTGTCTAATGTACCATAAATTGCTTTTTCTGCTTTAGGCAATGGAGATAAAGTACCTTGCCCTACTACAAGCAGAGGGCAAAGTACTAAAGCAAAGAAATATAGTGTTTGAGTACGTTTCATTATTTTAGTTTGTATTCAACAGTGAATAAGATGTAGTCATTTGCATGTTCATGCCCTATGATGAACTGAAAGTTAAGATGCGTATCTGTTAATGTAGCCGATGTCGTTCTGTAGTTACCTCCTTCTCCCATATCGTAATAATCTTCTTGTATATCCTGATTATTGAGATAGTATGACGGGTTTACAGTACCTCCCATTTCTGTGTTTTCTATAGCAAGGGGATTTCCTTCGTCTAAGAGTTTCTTAAGTCTATCCCATGCACTGTATTTAAACTGAAATGGTACAATCGTATAATCATCTCCCCATATATCTTGGAAGGTTTTAGTATATGATAGCTTTCTAGTCTTTAAATCTATGTATATATCGTCTAATTCTACTTCAAAAGTTTCCTTGCTGGTAGCACTTAGGTTGATCAAATTCATGATGTGTTGAGAGGCAGGTACTTGAGTCCAAAACTCGTTGTCATCTATCGTAAGCAACCGCTGTAGTTTATATAAATACCCTTCTATCCCCATAGGATTAGACACCATTTTTAATACTGGTTGTTCAGGTGTAGATTTATCGCTTAATGTGATAGTGGTAATTCCATTTATTTGGGAAGTTTCTGCTTGATACATAGTTTCGAGATTAGCACCTCCAGGAAAGTTGATTGTAGTATTTACTTTAATCTCTCCCATTAATGGATAAAGATCTAATCCCTTTCGTTTATAACCATCGAGTAATTCAATTTGTTTATCTGTTAGTGCTTCTACCTTTTTGATAGGGGTGACTAATAGTTGTACCTCTTTATCTAAGGGGAGTTTGCTTGTATTGTTGATTAGTTTTATAGTGATTGTGGTTTCATCACTTAAAAGTTGTCTTGATGAACTCTTTATTTTTAGTTGTGCTTTTTTCTCTTTTGGAGCAAACTGTATAATAGGATTTTCAATGGTAAGAATATCTTTACCATCTATCGTATTGTTTTCTAATGCGAATTCCAGTGTAACGGCTTCTGTGATTGAATTAACCAAGAAGACATTGACAGTTACTTCATCTGTACTGTTATCTTGTAAGATGTGAGTCCCGTTTGGCTGTAAGACAATTCTGTTCTCTCCCGTATAGCCTTGTAGCTGATTGTCGTCTTGTGTACAGCTCAAGGTAAATAAACTCAAGAGTAGTCCCGTAAATATCGTTAAGTAGTGTTTCATTTTAGTAATCTTAAAGTTCTATTGACTGCCATCCATCATTTTGTACCAGGTTGTTATTAAGGCGAATTTCAGCAGTTGGTATAGGCCATGTCCAGCGAAAATCTGTAGCTTCTATGGTATTGGATTTTTTATTAGAATCAGATTCATATCTCGCGATACTGGTATTCCACCTTTTTAGGTCAAAGTAATTAGTTTTTTCACCTATGAATTCCTTTTGTTTTTCTGCTCTAAAGAGTAGTCTTAGTACTTGTTGAGAAGGAGAGTCTGTGATTGTTTCACTGTGTACAGAGGTTTTAAAATCATTGTAGAGTGTTATTGCTTGTGCTATTTTATTTTGCTCGATTAAGCTTTCTAACAATAGAAAGTAAGTTTCTGTATTTCTCGATAAGATGATGCGTTGTTCTTCTTTGTCATTATAGTCAGATTTGTATTTGCCCAATAGAGCTCTTGTACTTGAGGCTGTACCTTGTGCTTTCATGTCATAAAAGAACTGAGATATTGTATATCTCATGTCACTTTCTTCAAACTTATTTAAGAAATGTATTTGCATAATATCACCATCGGTTGTTGTAGTTAGGTAATGATTGGGATTTTCTCTGAAATCGTAAGCCCAATACACTTGCCTTGTAGGCGAGTTATCTTTGTATTTCCAAAGCGAAGCATATGTCTCAGCAGTATTCGGAAGTGGAGCGGATTCGCTTAATAGCGCAGTGGCTAAAGCTTCTGCCTTGTCGTATTGTCCTTGGTATAACGCAATTTTGATCTCTAATTGTTTAGCGGCTTGAGTAGTGATAAAGTATATTTTTTGCGCTGCATAACTATCCATTAAAGAGATACCTTCTTGTAACATCCTCTCTATATATTGAATAGATTCACTTTGTGTTAACCTTTTGTTGGATTCTATTTTTAGCTCATCCTTTCTCAACACTCCTGGAGCTTCTGGATTATATCGCGTGCTGTATAGCTGTAGTAGATCAAAGTAGATATACGCTTTAAGTACTAAGGCATTTCCTTTGATGTAATCCCAGTCAGCACCTTTGTCTCTAATGTGTGCTTCTGTATTTAAAAGTGCATTTAAGTGAACCATTGCGCTATAATAACTATCCCATTGACTATTGGCTAAGGTCTTTAGGGCTATCTCATTCCAAGTATAGTGTTGCTTAGCATTGCTATTATACTCTATGAGGTAAGTTGGCTGTAGGTCTTCGCTTAATAGTGTAAATGTACTTCCATTTACAGGTAGTTCCTTGTAAGCTTGAGCCAATACAGAGGTTGCTTTTTGGGTTGTATTGATGATGTCATCACCTGATATTTCTTGTTCATTTTTTACATCTAAGGAACAAGAGCTGATTGACAGAACCGTCAAGGCTGATAGTATATATTTTATCATTAGAATGTGGCGTTAAGTGAAAAGGTTAAAATGGGTTGAACGACGTCTTTTAAGTTTCCTCTATCTTTTTCAAAGCGATAAGTGTATATGTTATCTGCCTGAATATTTATTTGTAGTGTTTTAAAATATTTATTGACAAAACTGTTGTTTCGAATACTATACCCTAATTGGATATAATTAAGTTTGATATAATCTGTCTTGTATATTTTTCTTGAACTTGGTTGTTTGTATAAGTTAAAGACACTGCTGGGCATATCTTTCATTGGATAAGTTTTGTTTTCATCTCCTATTTCAAACCACATATTGTCTAATTGACCAGCTAAAGCATTTTGATTTGAACTAGATAGATCGCGTACATATTGTTGGCTTTGTACTGCTTTTCCTCCTAATCCATAGTTAATATTTACAGCAAGAGACCAGTTTTTATATGACCAATAGTTATTAAAGAATCCTTGGTAAGGAGCAATGCTATTTCCATAGTCTCTATAATAAGCCTTTTGTAAAGGGGCATTGTAAATGATGATATTGTTATTGCTGTCTACATATTCTGGCAGCCCTGTGATAGGGTGTATTCCATTGTCGTGAATACCGTAGATTATACCTAAAGGTTTGCCTACTTCGTACTCAGGCATTACTGCGGTAGGTGAATTATAGATTTTATCTGTTCCATATAGTCTTTTGACAGTATTCTTGTTGTAAGATATGGAAGCAGCTGTGTTCCATTTGAAGTCTGACAGGCTTACAATATCTCCACTTAGCAAGAACTCAACTCCCGCATTTTCTATTTCTCCTATATTTTTGGTATACGTCTGAAATCCATTACTTGAAGCTATAGGCGTAGCGAATATGGCCTCTTTAGTTAGGTTGCTATAAAAGGATGTTAATAAATTAAATCTTCCTACAAAACCTAAATCCATACTTATATTGGTACTGTATGTCTGTTGAGGTTTTAGACTCCTATTGGGTAACCCCATTAGTTGTAGAACGCGGTATTCTCCATAAAAGCTATTGGTATTTGAATACGTTGTGTTTATCGCACTTGGGACGATTCCTGTCATACTTGCTGTATAACCTAATGAGGCCTTAAATTTAAGAGAAGTTAATAGACCTTGTTTTTTAAAAAAGTCATATTCACTTGGTGTCCAACCTATACCTGTAGACCAGGCATCATTCCATCGCTTATTACTTGGGAGAATAGAAGATCCATCTCTTTTAATACTGGCATAAAAATCATATGTATTCTGGTAGTTATATCCTAAGGCTAACCCGAAACCGAGTTGAGTATTTTTAATTTTATTACCGCTGGCTTTTGGTGCATAAGTACCAGTCAAGCCATTGTTAATACCAGAGAGACTATTGACGTCGTCTGATATTCCATATCCACTTGCTTGTAGATCTTTAATTTGTGTTGTGTAATAATCCATGTTTACTCCAACAAATAAGTTGTGATCTCCAAATTGCTTTTGATAGTTGGCGCGGATATTAGAAGAGAAGTCAAATATCTTGTTATCACTTTCACTGATATACCCTTGTGCGTTTAGAGGTATTTGTTTTTGACTATAGGCCGTAGATAGAATGCGTTGGTTTTTTTCTGCGATGCTGTAATCACCACCTAATACACCCGATATATTCAGCTCTGGCAAGATATCCCAGTGCATGACCACAGAGGAACTAAAGCGTTTAGTCGTTGTCTTCTGTTTGTATTGGTTGATCAAATCTTGATAGCTGAGATTAGAATTTTGACTAAATAATTTTTTTGAATCTTTAGATTCGTATGGGTTGAGTGTAAATGCTAATGAGGTGGGGTCATTACTCATACCGTTTTCTGTATTCGCCGTAGACAGACCAAAACTATTGTTTAAAGACAACCTAAAGTTATGTGCTAACATATAATCTAAATTGGCACGTGCAGTTAGTTGATTGATATCATTACCTGGAATTCGACCTCCTTGTTTACTGTAGTTCAGGGAGTAGAAATACGTACTTTTTTCTGTTCCTCCGCGTACTCCTAAGTTATAAGCTTGAAAGATATTGGGTTTGATTAACTCTTTAAACCAGTCTGTGTTGATTTGTTTTAAGGAATCCAATGTTTTAGCTCCACGTGCTAATTCTTGTTGCAGATTTGGGCTATTAGCATATAGACTGTTGATGTATTTAGCAGAATTGATATAACCAGGAGAACCAGCTTTTTGGATGCGTTCTTCGAAAGCGAGTTTTTCTTCTGTTCCCATCATACGCGCAGGGCGTTCACCTCTAAAAGTAATTCCTTGTTTCATCGAGAAGCTCACTACTGGTTTGCCTTCGAAGCCTCTCTTCGAAGTTAATTCTATGACTCCATTAGCCGCTTTGATTCCATATAGAGCAGTAGCAGGTGCGTCTTTTAGTACCTTGATTGTACTAAAGTCGTTAGGGTTAAGCGTCATAAAGGTTTCTGTTGAGATAATAATACCATCCATAACAAATAGTGGTTCATTAGCACTACCTGTATAAGAAAAGGAAGAATTACCTCTAAGGCGTATCTCTGGCTTTTGACCTAATTCTCCCGAAAAATTGACTGTCAAGCCTGGTACTTGACCTTGTAATAGCTTCGCCATGTCTAACTCTGAGCGTTGGCTTAGTTGTGTCATGTCTACTGTGATGACAGAACCTGTGCTATTTCGAATATCGATATCGTTGATATTCGTGGATTTGTGTATGATTAATTCATCTAGTTGTTTGATGTTGGGAAGTAAACGGATGGTTTGTTCTCCTTTTTTCAGTTTCGTTTCTAAGTTTTCGTAGCCGTAACGACTGATGATGACTGAGGAGTGATATAGTTCAGGAATTGCGAACTCTCCTTTTTCATTGGTAAAGAAAGTATCTCCTGAGGCTAATACGGTGATTATAGCCGTATCAATTCCTTTTCGGGTTTCTAAATCAATAATCTTACCTGTGAAGACAGGTTGTTGTGCATAGACCCCTATAGCACAGAGTAAACTGATTACAACTAAGGTAATCGTCCGTTTAGATGTAAGTAACATAATAGTTAAATATAATTAAGACTAATTCTAAATTAAAGCGCAAAAGTAAAGAGATTTTTTGCTTTTCAAAACAGATAATGACTTTATTTAGATTAGTTATGTTTTAAAAAACTACAATACGTGAGTTTTTTACAAAGTAAGCTTAGTTGTATTATAGGTTTTTTGTTTGTTTATTTTATTGGTTATTAGGCGTTTGTTTTGTTTTTGTGTTTGGCTTTATTGCTTTTTATGTGTTGTTTGTTATTTAGAATTACTTCTTATAATATAAAAATAGTTGAGCAGAGGATGAAGTCTAAATATGCTTTGATTATTTAGAATACAGCTCTTGAGTAGCTCAAGAATTCGTAGTGGTATGTTAGGTATATGTGAATGATAGAAGCTATTAGAGTATATAGTGAGTCCGTTATTTTAGCTAAAAAACGGATTCACTACGGACTCATAACGGATTCACTACGGACTTAGGTAGAATGAGTTCTGTCTCGTCCTACTATAACTGTACAGCTATAGTTAATAATCCTACTTAATACTGTACAGATTTTTATTAATCCTTTTATTACTGTACAGGTTGTTTTTTGTATTTTTAATTTTGTTAAAATATGATTTTATTTGTTTTAATTTTGCTCTTTTTGATTTAAAGATGCCTATTGTGTTTAGGTAGTGTATTGTGTTTAAAATTAGAATATATGGGAATGATTAGCTGCTCTAAACATGGATTAAGTGTATCATATCTTGTATGGGGCAAGACTTAGTAGATAAAATACAATTAGGGGAAGAGGTGCTATCTACAAGTCTGTACAAGATAAAAGTAGTGATGCATATCGATATAGAGGATAAACTAGAATTTAGTTATGTCTTAAGTCTAGAGATAAAGGATAGATTAAAATTAGCAGATAGATATGAGATTAGTAAAGACGAAGATTTAACTTCTTTAGATCTTCTTTATAAGTCATTAGGAGTTATCTGTGTAAGCTGCTTTGCGGAGTATCAGTATAAAGACGCTTTTAAAGGTTTTTTAATAGGAGCAGAGGTGTTATAATATATGAATGTGTTTAAAGTAGAGACACAATACCTTGTGTGTCACCCAAACTATGTCACCTCATACATATTATGGACAGTTGAGACAACACTAGTATAGAGGTTATTGTATGTGTTTTCATACAGCGGGAAGAGATGTAATATCTTGTGTGTTTCCTCTAATAGATGTCACGGATTACGGCATCCGCGACAACGTGAAGTGAGGCTGTAGGTGAACTGTACAGATGTATTTGTTTGATTTAGAGAATATCTTATTTTTTTAGTTTTTTGTATTCTCTAATTAAACCTTTAAGTTCTCGATTAGATGTTACATCAACGTCTTTATCAGATAAGAAATGTCTGAATGTGAAATGGCTTCTATAGTTCTTTGATACTATTTCTTGATCAAGAATAAATAAGTCATTTCTCAATTGTTGCTTTTCAGTTTCGATATTTTCTAAGTCAATAAACTTTTCTTTATAATCTCTTCTAAAAGTAGATGTACTAAAAGGAATAGAATTAAGAATCTGCATTTGTTTTTTAGACTTTAAGTCTAAAGTAGAGATAATCTTGATAGCGAGTGCATCTATTTCTATTTTAGTTAAAGAGTCTATTTTCTCAGGTAAGTAAGATTTTATTTTTTTAATCGGCTTTACTTTGCTTGACTGTTTAGCTACAGTTTTTTTTGAAGTTGATAAAGGAGCATGACCAGTTCCAAAGCATTTATCACAAAAAGGATCTAAACCTTCACAAGAGCAAATTTCTGTTCTCATATTTTTGAATTACATTTTAATTTAAGTAGGCTTGATAGTAGCCTTGTTATTTTATACTACTGATTTATTATAACGAAGTAAGTCATGTAGGTCGTAAAATAACTGCGCAAAGATAATTGAATTTTTATAGCCTTAGTGAGGTTAAACCTAAAATCGCATTAGCCACATACTACAGAGTCACTCTACATCATAGCTCCTTCATTATTTCTAAAACCATACTATTGCATGTTTGTATCACTAAGTAAGATATATTCTGTATAATTACTTTTTGTTTATATGTCTATCGCATATTTTGGATTAAAACTAGAATGACTAGCAATAGGCTATAACTAAAACAAAAAAGACTGCTTATTAGGCAGTCTTTTGATATTATAATGATATTCTTATTTCTTCGTATTGATGGTGTTTTTATAGATTTTACCACCTTTCATGATTAAGATAAAGTTCTTCTCAGGATTAGCAATAAGAGATAAATCTTTTAGAGGATCTCCATCTACAAGTAGTAAGTCTGCATAAGCATTTTCTTCTACTACCCCTAGTTTACCAGGGTATGGACTACGCAATCCTGACAGCTGAAGTAACTCTCCGTTATCTTGAGTGACCATTTTTAGGATTTCAGCATTAGTAAACCATTTTTGTAAACGCAGTATGTATTCGTTTTGTTCTTTATTAAGTTCAGGCTCAAATAAGAAGTCAGTACCCCAAGCCAGTTTGACACCTAATTGTTTAGCTAATGGCCATACTCTGTCTTGACCTTCTAATACAGGTTTGCGTTTTTCTTTGCGTTGGGCATCCATATTATCATTGTTGTCCATTAGGTTCTGTAAGCTTAGCCATATACCTTTGTCTTTAATGATTTTCAAAGTTTCTTCATCTAGCATTTGTCCATGTTCGATAGACTTCACACCAGCTTCGATAGCGCGCTGTACTGCTCTAGGAGTATAAGCGTGTACCATAACATAAGTACCCCAATCTTCAGCAGCATCTACAGCTGCCTTGATTTCGTCAAAAGTGTATTGTGTCACATCGATAGGGTCATAAGCAGAAGAAGTACCTCCACCTGCCATTACTTTGATCTGACTTGCTCCGAAGCGTAGGTTTTCTCTAGTAGCAGTAAGTACTTCATCACGTCCATCTGCTATAAAAGTAGCTCCCATTTCTTCTGCACGAGAAGGCTTTCCAAAGAAGCGTCTCGAGCGCTCATTAGGAGTTCTAAAGTCTCCATGTCCTGCAGTTTGACTGATCGTAGCCCCTGAAGGCCAAATACGAGGACCTGCAGTCTTGTCTGCATCAATAGCTGCTTTTAATGGGAATATAGGGCCACCTGCATCTCTCACACTTGTAAAACCACGCATTAGCATACTGTGTGCTCCAGTAGCCACCTCTTTCATTAAGCTTTCAGGAGTTGCATTAGGAGACATCATTTGTTCCATAGTCAAAGCTCCGAATACCATGTGTACGTGTACATCAATTAATCCAGGCATAAGTGTTTTTCCATTGCCATTGATTTTAGTTACATCTTTGCCTTTAACAGAAATAGAAGAAGGGCTGATTTTCTCTATTTTTTGATCAGAGACTAAGACATTCATTGGCGCAGTAAGGGCTGCAGTCTTGTGGTCTAAGATTCTTACATTCTCAATAAGAACTTGTTTGGTCTGCGCAAATGTGATAGTTGTACTAACAACAAAAAGTGCTATTATGGATTTTAATTTCATAAAATAAGGAAAATTAGAAGATTGTTCTGTATAAAATTATATAGCATCTAAGTTATTATAAAAGTAGCTTTCTGCCTAATAAAATTTAAAAGAGTAATTGATTCTACTCTATTGTTAGAAATTAATCTAATGAAATGAAGGTAGAACTTTAGAAAGTTTTTAAGTTTGTAAGTAATAGGATAAAAAAGAATAAAGAGATGAAAGTAGTAATCCAGCGTGTGACAAAGGCTTCTGTGACTGTAGAGGGTAGTGTGATTGGTAATATAGGACAAGGGCTTTTAGTTTTAGTAGGAGTAGAGGATATTGATACAAAACTAGATATAGAATGGCTATCAGGTAAGATAGTGAATTTGCGTATTTTCGAAGATGAGAATGGAGTGATGAATAAGTCCGTAAAAGAAGTAGATGGTGAGATATTATTAGTAAGTCAGTTTACACTGCACGCTTCTACTAAAAAAGGAAATAGACCTTCCTATATTAGGGCGTCTAAGCCAGACTTCGCTATACCTATGTATGAGAAGTTTATAGATAAGTTAGAAAATGATTTAGGTAAGCGTATACAAACAGGTAGATTCGGAGCGGATATGAAAGTGGAATTGCTAAATGATGGACCTGTAACCATCGTAATAGATAGTCAAAATAAAGAATAATGAATAGTTTAGTAAAGTTTAGTTTATTCACGGTTATCTATGTGATGATGACGTGGTTCTTAACAGATGAGGTAGGTTGTGCTTTTTCTGGTGATGAGCAGTGTTTAATTAGTTTTGTGGTAAAGTATATTATCTTTATCGCACTGATGTTCGTTTATGACAAATGGGTAAAAGGAAGAATTTTTAAAACAAAAAATAAGTAATTATGAATATTCAAGATGCACAGTTAGCAGTTGATAATTGGATTAAGGAACACGGTGTTCGTTATTTTAACGAATTAACAAATATGGCTCAGCTTACGGAAGAAGTAGGAGAGGTAGCTCGTATCATCGCTAGAAGATATGGAGAGCAATCTGAAAAAGAGAGTGATAAAAATAAAGATTTGGGCGAGGAGCTAGCGGATGTAGTATTCGTAGTGATGTGTTTAGCAAATCAGACTGGTGTGAATCTACAAGAGGCATTTGATAAAAAAATGGACTTGAAAACAAAGAGAGATCACGACCGTCACCACAATAATGAGAAATTAAAATAGAGAATACGTGAATATTAAGCTGTTAAAAAGTAAAGTAGAGCATGACAAGACACTTGTTATCTCTGGTAGTAAATCCGAAAGCAATAGACTGTTAATATTGCAGGAGTTGTTTCCATCTTTAACGATAGGGAATGTATCTGATTCTGATGATGTATGTGCCATGCAGGGTGCGTTAGTATCTACGGGCGATGTAGTAGATATACATCACGCAGGGACTACTATGCGATTTTTGACAGCTTATTATTCGTTGTGTAGTACTCGCGAGCTTACTCTGACAGGGAGTAGTCGCATGCAAGAAAGACCTATCGGTGTATTAGTGGAAGCACTAAGACAGTTAGGGGCTGATATCACATATAGTAAGAAAGAGGGGTATCCTCCACTTAATATAAAAGGACAAATCTCAGTAGGAGGTAAGGTAGAATTACCTGCGGATGTGAGTAGTCAATATATAACAGCACTACTATTAGTAGGAACTAGGTTAGAGAAGGGAATAGAACTACACCTGGTGGGTAATATTACTTCTCGTCCTTATATAGAGATGACTCTACAGTTGTTAAGCCAATTAGGGGTAGAGAGTACTTTTAATGGGAATATCATTAGTGTAAAACCTTTAGTCAAGGCTATTACAGAACAGTTTACAGTAGAATCAGATTGGTCATCTGCCTCTTACTTCTATTCTTTTGTAGCACTGTCACCTATAGGAATCACTATGCAACTGAAGAGTTATAAAGAGGATAGCTTACAAGGGGATAGTCAAGTAAGTCAACTGTATAGTATATTAGGTGTAGAGACTACATACTTAGAAGATTATACTATAAAATTAGAAAAAGTAAGGGAGACAGACTCTGCGTTTAAAGCAGACTTGATAGAGACTCCTGACTTGGCACAGACTATAGCTGTGACTTGTTTTGGTTTAGGCATTCGTTGTGAAATGACGGGGCTACATACTTTAAAAATAAAAGAGACAGATCGCTTAGTAGCTTTATATAATGAGCTAACTAAATTAGGTGGTGAGGTTGATATTACAGAAGAATCTATTGTTATTCATCCTTCTGGAGGGATGAGAGAAGGAATAGAGATTGAGACTTATCAAGACCATAGAATGGCTATGGCTTTTGCTCCATTAGCTCTGAAAGGAGAGATAACTATTTTAGAAGCAGAGGTTGTAACTAAGTCATTTATAAATTACTGGGATTGTTTGGCTGAAATCGGTGTAAATATTGTTAAAAAATAGAACTGTAAAATTAAATATGGCTAAATACTTGACAACCCCTACTCTGAGGTTGTATATTTGTACTCAATTTGGACATCTATACTCTTAGATTTCCAAATTAGTTTAGTATTATTTTCTAACAAAACACATATTCAATGAAGTTATCAAACTTTAATTTTGATTTGCCTGAAGAATTATTGGCAGAGTTTCCAGCAGAGAACAGAGATGAGGCACGCCTAATGGTAGTAGATCGTAAAACTGGAACGATAGAGCACAAATTATTCAAGGATTTAATTGACTATTTTGACGAGGGAGATGTGATGGTGTTAAATAACACGAAAGTATTTCCTGCACGTTTATACGGTAATAAAGAAAAAACAGGTGCGAGAATTGAAGTATTCTTGTTGCGTGAGTTAAATGCTGAACAACGTTTATGGGATGTATTAGTAGACCCAGCTCGTAAAATACGTATCGGTAATAAATTATACTTCGGAGATGATGATTCATTAGTAGCTGAAGTAATTGATAATACAACTTCTAGAGGAAGAACTTTACGTTTCTTATACGATGGTTCTTACGAAGAGTTTAGATTTAAATTACAAGAATTAGGAGAAACTCCGATTCCTAAGTACATTAATCGTGAGGTAGTGCCAGAAGATGCTGAGCGTTACCAAACTATCTATGCTACTGAAGAAGGAGCTGTAGCTGCACCAACAGCAGGATTACACTTCTCTAAACACTTATTAAAACGTTTAGAGATAAAAGGTGTTGAATTTGCTAATGTAACATTGCATATCGGTTTAGGTACTTTTAATCCAGTAGAGGTAGAAGATTTGTCTAAACACAAGATGGATTCAGAAGAGATGTTTGTGAATCAAGAAGCTTGTGATATTGTAAACGCAGCTAAAGAGAGAAAGAATAGAGTATGTGCTATCGGTACGACAAGTATGCGTGCATTAGAGAGTTCTGTTTCTTCTAGTCAAACGTTAAACCCATTCGTGGGATGGACGAATAAATTTATCTTCCCTCCTTATGATTTCAGTATCGCTGATTGTATGGTGACTAACTTCCACATGCCTAAATCAACATTATTAATGATGATCTCTGCATTCTGTGGACATGACTTAATGATGAAAGCTTATAAAGAAGCGGTAGAAGAGAAGTATAAATTCTACTCTTACGGAGACGCAATGTTGATTCTGTAATAGATCAATCAAAATAAATTAGAAAGCCTTTGAGATTCTCAAAGGCTTTTTTTATGAATAGGATGGATTGGACTTTTATCTTATGTTTAGGAATTTATTTGTTTAAAAAGAAGTAAATTTACAGTTAATACTTAATAAGAAATACTCCTATATAATGACTTTTGAAAATACACTTGCTTATGCAAGGAGCTTAGATGAAAAAGATCCTTTAGCTAAGTACAGAGATGAGTTTAACTTTCCAGAGGTAAATGGAAAACAGGTTATCTATTTTACAGGTAATTCACTTGGACTACAACCTAAGAGAGCTGTAGAGTATGTCAATGAAGTAATGCAGGATTGGGGAGCGTTAGCTGTAGAAGGACACTTCTATGCAGAGAAACCATGGTGGGATTATCACGAACGTTTAAGTGAACCATTGAGTAGAATAGTAGGAGCTAAGTCGTCAGAAATTACTGTGATGAATACCTTGACAGTTAACCTTCACTTATTGATGACTACTTTTTATCGTCCTACGGCTAGTAAGTATAAGATTATATGTGAGGAGAAAGCATTTCCGAGTGATCAATATCTGATACAGTCTCAAGTAAGGTTACATGGACTAGATCCTAAAGAGGCTATTATAGAGTTAAAGAAAAGACCTGGAGAACATAACTTTAGATTAGAGGATATATTAGAAAAGATAGATGAAGTAGGAGAAGAGATCGCTTTAGTGTTAATAGGAGGGCTTAACTATTATACAGGTCAAGTGTTCGATATCAAAACTATTACAGCTCATGCTCATCAATATGGAGCTAAGGTAGGATGGGATTTAGCTCATGCTGCTGGTAATATAGCGTTGAAGTTGCACGAGTGGAATGTGGATTTCGCTGCATGGTGTAGTTATAAGTATATGAATGCTGGGCCGGGTAGTGCATCAGGCTGTTTCATTCATGAACGCTATCATACAGATAAAGATTTGATTCGATTAGCAGGATGGTGGGGACATAATAAAGAACGTCGTTTTTTGATGGAGAAAAAATTTGATGCAGTAGAGAGTGCTCATGGATGGCAGATTAGTAATCCATCTATTCTTAGCTTAGCTCCCTATTTAGCATCCATAGAGATGTTTGACGAAGTGGGAATGGAGGCTTTGATTACAAAACAGAGAGAGATTACTGCTTACCTTGAGTTTATAATGGAGGATGTGGCTAAAGCTGTTAATGCTAATTATGAATTAATCACGCCTAAAAAAGAAACCGAAAGAGGAAGTCAACTTTCTGTTTTTCTTCATGGAAAGGGGAAAGATCTGTTTTCGTATTTAATGAATGAAGGAGTAATTGTAGATTGGAGAGAGCCTAATGTGGTTAGGCTAGCACCAGTTCCTTTCTATACTTCTTATGAAGATATATATCGTTTTGGAGAAATTCTAAAAAAGGCAGATAGTCTTTTTTAGACTATTAGTATGATATGTTTACAAGTATAGAAAAGAAGATAAGGAGAGAATAGTTATTTAATAGAATTTAATTTGCCTGATTTGTCTATCATTTAAATTAAATTACATTTGCAAAAAAAATAAAATACGATGTCAACTAAACAAAATAAGATAGATAATTTTGATCCATCTCAGCCAGGATTAGCAGATGCGACGATATATGGATTGCCTTTTACAGCAGAGGAAAGTGAGATTATAGTGGTACCAGCACCATGGGAAGTAACAGTAAGTTATGGAGCAGGGGCGTCAGAAGGACCAGAAGCTATATTAGAAGCTTCTTATCAAGTAGATTTGTTACACCAACAATATCCTGATTTATGGAAATTGGGAATTTATATAGATGAAGCTCCAGAACATTGGGCAACAGATAGTGCGAAGTATAAAGAAATGGCTCAGCCAATCATTGAAGCACTTGAGAATGGTGAGAATATTGCAGACTTACCAGAGTTACAAAAAGATTTAGATACAATCAATGCAGTATGTGATAAATTTCACAAAGAAGTAGAAGAGAAAGTATCTTATTGGATGGCAAAAGGAAAACGCGTAGTATTATTAGGAGGAGATCACAGTACTCCATTTGGATATTACAATGCATTAGCAAAACATCACGATGCTTTTGGTATTTTACACTTTGATGCGCATATGGATTTAAGAGATGCTTATGAAGGGTTTACTTATTCTCATGCGTCTATTATGTTCAATACTTTAAAATTACCTCAAGTAAAAACAATAGTACAAGTAGGTATTCGTGATTTCTGTGAGCAAGAAGTAGCAACAGTAGTAGAAGCTAATGGAAGAGTATTAGTACATACTGATGCAGATTTGAAGAAAGACGAATTTGAAGGGATGAGTTGGAAAGATAAATGTGATCAAATTATCGCTTCATTACCAGAGAAAGTAGCAATCAGTTTTGACATTGATGCTTTATTAGCTTGGTATTGTCCAAATACAGGAACACCTGTACCAGGAGGATTAACTTATGAGCAAGCAACTTATATGATTACACATTTATCGGAATCTAATAAGTTAATTATAGGAATGGATTTAGTAGAGGTAGCGCCAGGAGAGGATGATTGGGATGGTAATGTTGGAGCTAGATTATTGTTCCATATGTGTGGAGCATTTGCAAAATCACAAGGCTTAGCAGTAGGACAAAAGATAGAGTTTAAGAAATAAACAAAAATAAAGAGTCTCGCGAGACTCTTTATTTTTTTATAGGTTTGTCACAAAAGAATATATTATACAAAGAAAGTATAGTGGCAGCAAATAGCAATATAGAGACTAAAATATGATCTATATTGAAGACGATGTAAAAGAGATACCACCCTGTTAAAAGAAGTATCACTAGGATCCATATTAAATCTTTCATAGGGAATCTGTTAGTTGTGTTGTTGCTTAAATATACTTAGAATATTAGAGTTAAAATATAAGTAATCAAAGAATTTGTATTTTAATTTGTTAAAAATAAATTAGTTAGCGTCATGGTAAAAGATGTCTCAATAGTTGGTAGTGGATTAGTAGGTGTGGTGTTGGCAATCAGCTTAAAAAAGAAAGGCTATACAGTAACAGTATATGATAAGAGTGAGGATATTCGAAATATAGATTTTAGAGGGAGGTCTATTAATTTAGCTTTATCAGATCGAGGGTGGCGTATATTAAAAGAATTAGGAATAGAAGATGAGGTAAGGGAACTAGGTATTCCAATGTCTGAAAGAGCAATCCATACTGAGGATGGTAATGTCAAATATCAACCTTATAGTATAAAAGGAGACTCAATATGGGCAATCTCGAGAGGAGGGTTAAATAAAGATTTGATTTCTATTGCAGAAAGAGAAGGAGTGGTATTTAAGTTTGATACTCCTATATGGGATGTTAATCTAAAAGAAGGGATCTTATATACAGCAGAGAAAGAGAGTGATCAGTGGAATGAGATTAAAACTGATTTGATCTTTGGGGCTGATGGTGCGTATTCTAGAGTCAGAGCTAAAATGCAGAAGCAAAGTCGATTTGAATATCAACAATCCTATCTACATTTAGGATATAAAGAACTTCGTATAGAGGCAATGCCTAATGGGGAACATCAGTTATCTAAGAACGCATTTCATATTTGGCCAAGAAAAGACTTTATGTTTATTGCGTTAGCGAATGTTGACGGTTCTTTTACTTGTACATTGTTTATGCCATATGAAGGGGAAGTCTCTTTTAATACTGTTCAAACGGATGAGGAGATTAGAAAGTTCTTTGGTGCTTACTTTAAAGATGTAGGTTCTTTGATACCAAATTATTTAGAGCAATTTAAAGAGAACCCAGTGAATTCATTGGTAACCATGAAGTGTTTTCCTTGGGTGTCTGAAGATAAGGTTGCTCTTATCGGTGATGCCGCACATGCAGTAGTTCCTTTTTATGGGCAAGGATTAAATGCGGGATTGGAAGATGTATATGTGCTAAATCAAATAATAAATCAGGTAGGAAATAATAGTTGGTTTGATGTACTAAAAAAATACCAAGAAGAAAGAAAGCCTAATGGAGATGCTATAGCAGAACTGTCCTATCGCAACTTTAGAGAGATGAGTGAAGACACGGCCGATGATATGTTTTTGTTAAGAAAAAAGATTGAGGCAAAATTTGCAGCTGAATATCCTAGTCTATGGTTGCCTTTATACGATAGAGTTACATTTAGTACAGAAAGTTACGTATCAGCTTTAGCTGAGGGGGAAAGACAAGCGGGTATTATGGATGAGGTAATGAAGATGGATGGAATCATACACAAATGGGATAGTGAAGAAGTGATGAATAAGATAAAGTCTCTTTTATAATATAATGAAGAAGGGTATATGTGATCACATATACCCTTTTGAATTTATTTACGTTTACCTTTAGAATTCCCTCCTGATAATATTTTATTTAAGATACCAAAAGCACCTCTTATAAAAGTAGCGCTAGTTACAACTTTAATAATTCCTTTTGTAACATCGCTATTTCCTTGTTGTGTTTTAGTAGTGCTTGTTTTTGTAGTCGTTTCTTTTACCTTTTGTTCTTCTTGTTTTAGAGCTTCTAGTTTTGCATTTAATATTTCATAAGCACTTTCTCTGTCAAAATACTCATTGTATTTTTTAGCAAGAGAAGATTTGGTTATAAGGTCATTTATTTCTTGATCAGATAAGATATCCATTCTACTCATAGGTGCACGCATAGTACATACTGCAAGTGGGGTAGGGATACCTTTTTCGTTTAGAGCAGTGACTAAAGCTTCTCCTGTTCCCATAGAAGTAATAATCTCATCAGTCTTATAATACTCAGTAGAAGGGAAGTTTTCGGAAGCAGTTTTGATTGCTTTGCGATCTTTTTCTGTGAATGCGCGTAGAGCATGTTGTATTTTTAGACCTAGTTGTGCTAGTACACCATTAGGAATATCTGTAGGATTCTGTGTGATAAAGTAGATTCCGATTCCTTTAGAGCGTATTAATTTTACAATTGTTTCTATTTGATTTAATAGCGTTTTACTAGCTTCATTAAATATTAAGTGTGCCTCATCTATGAAGATTACTAGTTCTGGCTGTCCACTATCCCCTTGTTCTGGCATCTGAGAATAAACTTGTGCCAGTAGGTTTAGCATAAAAGTAGAGAAAAGTTTAGGCTTGTCTTGTATATCTGTCAGACGTAGAATGTTTACATATCCATAACCGTTCTCATCAATACGCATCAAATCCTGTATGTCAAAAGAAGGTTCTGCAAAGAATATATCTGCACCTTGCTGTTCTAATTCTATTATCTTTCGAATAATAGCTCCAGTTGAAGCTGCAGAGATACGGCCATATTCTGCTTCTATTTCTTCTTTTCCTTCGTTGGTTAAGTACTGAAGAGTCTTTTTAAAGTCTTTTAAATCTAGTAAAGGAAGTTGCTTATCATCACAATATTTAAACACAAGAGAGACGATACCTGACTGAGTTTCATTTAAATCTAGTATTCTACTGAATAAGATTGGACCAAATTCAGTTATGGTAGCTCTAAGTCTTACGCCATTTTGTTGCGAAATTGATAATAGCTCCACAGGAAATCCAGAAGGGGTAAAAGGCAAGTTCATCCTAGAATGTCTGTCTTTTATAAAGTCATTTTCTACACCACTCATCGCTATACCACTAAAGTCACCTTTAATGTCCATCATTAAAACAGGTATGCCTTTAGCTGAAAGTTGCTCAGATAATACTTGTATTGTTTTGGTTTTACCAGTACCAGTTGCCCCTGCTATAAGTCCATGTCTATTAATGGTTTTGAGCGGAATATTGATAAAGTGATCGGCTAGAATCTCACCTTCTAATTTTGCTGCACCTATAGTAATATAATCTCCTTTAAAAGAATAGCCTTGTTGGAGATTAGTGCTGAAGTTTTCTTTATTCATAGTTGTCATTTTGTAAAAAACATCTTTAAACTTTAACAAAGATAATGTATTCGCAAAATAAATTATATATAAATTTGAAATGTTAAATTTGAAGGTAATGTAAAAAATGCTTTAGTTTATTTCATTTAGAGTTGTTATCTTTACCTTAGCTTAACATTTCCTTTTAATACGGGGTGTTAAATTTCCTCTGTGTTAAATCAAGAAAGAAAGAGTTGAAAAAAATCATTATAAATTTTTTTATTTGATCTAAAAACATAAATTTGCGACTCTCATTAGTTTTAAAAGAGAAAATAAGTAATAAGTAATAATTGAAAAAAAAAGAATTAAATTTTTAAAAAGATGACAAAAGTATCAAACGAATCAGTTGAGAAAAAAGGATCTAGTTCAGGAGCAAGCAGAGTAATTGCATCACTAGCAGTAGTATTTTGTATTGTATTTGGTTACATTATCTGGAAATTTGTAATGGGTAACCCAGCTAACTTTGAAAACGGTGATCCAGAAAACGGACATCCACTACCAGGAAACTTCATGGGAATGGTTTATAAAGGAGGAATTGTAGTAGCGGCGTTAATTGGATTATTAACAATGACTGTAGTTTTCTCAATCGAGAGATTCTTTGTAATTTCTAAAGCATCAGGAAAAGGTAACGTAGGTAAATTCGTACAAGACTTACAAGGAAACATCAATGCTGGAAGAATCAGCGAGGCTATGGATGCATGTGACGCTCAACAAGGGTCAGTAGCTAACGTAGTAAAAGCTGGATTAATCAAGTATGAAGAAATGAAAAAAGAAGGATTCAATAGCGAAGAAGCTACTGAAGCAATTCAAAAAGAAATCGAAGAGGCTACTACATTAGAGATGCCAATGTTAGAAAGAAACATGATCGTATTAGCTACATTAGTATCTATTGGTACGTTAGTAGGATTATTAGGTACAGTAACAGGGATGATTAAAGCGTTCTCAGCTTTAGCAACTTCTGGTACTCCTGACTCAGCTGCATTAGCAACAGGTATTTCTGAGGCGTTAGTATGTACTGCAACAGGTATTGGTACTTCTACATTAGCTATTGTTATGTATAACTCATTTACAACTAAAATTGATAGATTAACTTATTCAATTGACGAAGCAGGATTTGCTATTACTCAATCTTACAGAAGATTCAAAGGTTTAGTAAAGTAATTAGAATAAGTAAATAATAATAATACTAAGCCTGTGTAGACTTAGAATCAATACAGGTTTAGTTTATAAAAAAACACTATCAATGGCAAAAGGTAAAATGAAAAAGAAAAGTATGAGAGTGGATATGACCGCAATGTGTGACGTGTCGTTCCTACTTTTGACTTTCTTCGTATTGACTTCTACTGCTAAAATGCCAGAACCATTACCTGTGGATACTCCATCTTCAACAGTACAAACTAAATTACCTGAGGTAAATTTAGCTACGGTTACTATCGGAGGTGAAGAAGGATCAGAAAAGGTTTTCTTTGGGGTTTTAGGTAGAGAGGATCGTATCGCAACCCTTGAAAAAATGGGAGAGCGTTACAATATAGAATTTAATGATGAAGAGAAAAAGACTTTTTCATTCTTAGAAGGTGTGGGTACACCAATGCAAGATTTGAAAAGTTTCTTAAATCTTCCGCCAGATGTTAGAAATAAAGTTACTTCAAACCAACCTGGGATTCCTACAGATTCTGTAAATAACCAATTAAAGGATTGGGTTCAGACAGCTCGTATCGTAGCTAAAGACTTGAACAATAAAGTTCTTGAAGTAGCAATTAAAGCTGATGCAACTGTAAACTATCCAAAAGTGAAAAGTGTTATGGATGTTATGCAAGAGCAACGTCTAAACAAGTTCTACTTGGTAACAGGTCTAAGAAATGAGGATTTTTAATCATTAAACAAACTGTAAATGGCTGAATTAAATACAGGTGGAGGCGACAAGGATAAAAAAGTAAGAAGTAAAAAGCAGAATGCTGGGGTGGATTTAACTGCGATGGTGGATCTTGCTTTCTTATTGATTACTTTCTTTATGTTGACTACATCAATGAATAAACCGCAGTCGATGAACTTAGCTATGCCAGACAAGTCTGAAGAAGCAAAGAAAGAAGATAAAACGAAGGTAGATGAGAATCGTACGATGACTGTCTTAATCGGTGCGGATAATAAAATTAAATGGTATATGGGGATGCCTCATGAACCATTAGTGGGACCTACAGATAGTTCATACGGTCAAAACGGGATAAGAAAAGTAATAATGGAGAATACCAAAAAAGCTTTGGCTTATTCTCAAAATCCTGAAGATGGCTTAATTGTAATTATCAAAGCTAGTGAGAAATCAAATTATCGTAATCTAGTAGATATCTTAGACGAAATGGCAATTACAGGTACTAAAACTTATGCTATCGTTGATATCTCTGATAAGGATTTAGAGTTCTTAGGTGAGAAATAGTTAACGTCTAAATAATAAAAAGAAATGTCAAAATTAAATATCTTTAAAAAAGATTGGATTGATATTGTTTTCGAAGGACGTAACAAATCTTACGGAGCTTATCAATTAAGATCAGAAAACCCAAAGGTTACTACAGTAGCTTTGTTTGCTGGTATGGCTCTTTTTGGATTAGCAATTGCTTCTCCAATGTTGATAGACATGGCAAAAGGTACTTTTGGAGTTAAAAATGTGGAGAAATATGATGTGCCTTTAGAAATTAAGGAGATCGATCTTCCACCACCAGTAGAGGAATTACCTCCACCACCAGAAGATGTTCCACCACCACCTCCACCACCAGTAGAGGAAGTGAAGAACGTGAATGATACTAAAAAATTCGTTGAACCTGAAGTAGCGAAAAAAGAGGAAGTAACTGAGAAGTTAACTACTCAAGAAGACCTTAAGGACGCAGATCCTGGAGTGAAAGACGCTAAAGGGGATAAGGAAAAAGGTGAAATCAAAACTGGAGAAGGTACAGGAGAAGCTGATAAAGATAAAAAACAAGAAGTGTCTGGAGATGGAGACCCTAATAAGGTATTCGTAGCAGTACAAGTTAGAGCAGAGTACCCAGGTGGTATGGCAGCTTTTAACAAGCAATTTATCAGTAGATTCAGAACACCAGATATTGATTCAGGAGTGAAAAGAATCCAAGTTATCGTTCAGTTTATTGTTGAGATAGATGGTTCATTAACTGATATTAAAGTTGCTCGTGACCCAGGTTACGGTGCTGGTAAAGAAGCTGTACGTGTACTGAAATCTATGCCTAAATGGAAACCTGCTATTCAAAACAATAGAAGTGTTAGATCACAATTTACATTACCAATTACTATCCAAGTACAATAGGTATGTTTAAAAATAAATTTCAACAGAAATCGCTAGTTCAGCGATTTCTGTTTGTTTTCGGACTATGCTTCTTTTTACTTTATTTAGGATTAGGTTGCATGTTTTTGTTTTGGGATAATATGCCTATAGCCCTTGAATACACACATAGAATGCTTTTTGGTGGACTATTAATTGTGTATGGAGTATTTAGATTTATAAGACTTTGGAATCAGGACTGATTCTTAAAATATGAAGCCGCTTTTAGCGGCTTTCTTTTTTTGTTCAAATCTTAACAATGGAAGTTATTTGTTTTTTCTATCTTTATAAAATAAGATTTTTAGATACTACTTATTAAATGATAAAAAGAGGTTTTAGAGTTTTAAGCTATGTTTTGGCTTTGACTGCATTTTCAGTTATTTTCATTCAATGTAAAAAGAAAGAAGTAAAATCTACCCAAAATAATGTTGAGATAGATTATAAAGCATTAGATGAAACACCAGTTTCTGGTTATACACGTATTCTTGTTGATGAATCAGTTTATCCAATAGCGAATGAAGTGAATGAAATATTTATGTATGAGTATAACAGAGTGAAAGTCGATTTGGTTAAGAAAGCAGAAGGAGAAGTGTTGAATATGCTAATGAATGATTCTATTCGTGTAGCTGTGTTACCTCGTAAACTTACAGAGAAAGAGGTAGTGCATTTTAAAGGTAGAGTAAAACCTAAGATGACTCATTTTGCAACAGATGCAATAGTTTTTGTGACAAGTAAGGTTTTTAATGACAGTGTTATTGATTATGGACAGGTGTTAAGTAATTTGCAAAAACCTAATTCTGAACCAAGAGATAATCATATACTTGTATTTGATAATGTTAACTCTAGTATAGTTTCAGCTTTCAAAGAAAAAGCCAATGTAAAAGAGTTCGTGAAGGACTATGCATATTTTGGTGGTGATACAGAAGGAGTGATTGATTATGTAGTGAAAAATCCAAATGCTATTGGGGTTATTGGTTTGAATTGGCTAACACAACCAACTTTGGAATTGGAAGAGAAATTATCCCAACTAAAAGTACTATCAGTTAAGAATACTAAGGATGGTAAGTATTATAAACCATCACAAAATAATATTGCGGAAGGTACCTATCCATTAACTAGAGATCTTTACGTGGTGGATATTCAAGGGAAGTCTGGTTTAGGTGTAGGATATGCTTCTTATATCGCCGGATATAAAGGACAGCGTATTGTTTTAAAATCTAAGCTTGTTCCATTTAAAGTTCCACCTAGAGAATTGAATGTGAGAAAAGAAATTTAGGAAAAATCGTTAAATCAAATTATATCTAGATTATGAATAAAAGAAATCTAAAATCATTACTAGCAATAGCTCTAATTAGTGTTTCAAGCTTTGCTCAAGACTTAGAAACTGCGAAGAAAGCTATTCAGGATGAACAATATGATAAAGCAAAGGCTATTTTAAAGTCTTTAGTTGAAAGTAAACCTAATGATGGTAAAAACTATTATTATCTTGGGGATGTGTTCTTACTAGAAGATGAAGTAGAGTCTGCTCGCTCTTATTTTGAGAAGGGTATAGCAATTAAGAGTAAAGGTTTTCTTAATTATATTGGATTAGGACAATTAGCCTTGGAAGAAAATAATATCCCTTTAGCTAAAGAAAATTTAGATAAGGCTTTAAATGGTATTCGAAAAAAAGACTATGATGAAAAGTTATTAGTTGCTTCAGCTTATATTTCTTCAGAGAATAAATTACCGAAAGAAGCAATTGCAATAGCTCAGGATGTTATTAACGCAGATTATACTAATGCAAACGCATATAATATTTTAGGTAAGGCTTATTTGGCTGAGAATAACTTTAATGAGGCTTTCTCTGCATTTAGAAATGCAATATCATACGATGAGTCATTGTTAGATGCTAAATTACAATTGGCTATTATTACTAAGAGAGGACGTGGTTTTGCTGAGGCTATAAAAGCATGTGAAGAAATTTTAGCTGTTAATCCACAGTATGCTCCTGCATTAAGAGAAATTGCTGATAGTTACTATTTATGGTCAGTTCAGGATAGTTCTAAGAAAGAGCAAAATATGGCTAAAGCTGAAGAATATTTTCAAAAGTATATTAGTGCATCAGATAACTCTCTCGAGGCTAGAATGAAGTATGCTGATTTTCTTTTGGTAACAGGAGAGTATACTAAGCTAGAAAGCTTAGCTAATTCTCTTAAAAATGAAGAAGGAGTAAATAATCGTATTTTTAGATATCTAGGTTACGCTGGTTATCATAATGCTAATTACACTGTAGCTGTAGAAGGTTTAGAGACATATATTTCTAAAGCAAAAAAAACTATTGGTAGAGATCATTTGTATTTAGGTATTAGTTATTTGAATGTAGCTAAAGATAATAATGGGTATTATGCTAAGGGTGTAGAAAGCCTGAAACAAGCTGTCAAAGTTGATCCTGAAGTAGCAGAAGAGTTCCATGCATTAGGCTTAGAATTATTCAGAAAGAATAATCTAAAAGAAGCTATTGATGTATTTGTGATTTCAGGTGCTATTAAAGGACAAAGTAATTACGTGTATGATAATTATTACGCAGGATATTGTTATTATGTATTAGGAAGAGATGATGAAAGTGGTAATAATGAGCAAGCTTTAAAAGAAGCTGATAAATATTTTGCAATTGCAATTGATGGTGATGCTAAGTTAGCTGAAGCTTATTTCTTTAAAGCTAGAGCTAATCGTCTTCTGAAAGGTGATGAGGCTTATAAAAAAGTATATGAAGCGTATTCTGGTTTTATTAAACAGCTTACAGAAGCAGGTGTTTTAGATAAAGCTGATAATAAAGACAGAGTAATTGAAGCTTATACTTCTTTAGCTACTTATCATGCTAATCAAGAGGAAAATGCTGAATCTATTAAGTTCTTTAATAAAGTATTAGAGTTGGATCCCCAAAATGAGTTTGCGAAGAATACTATTAAAGCATTACAATAATAAGAATATTAAATATCAAGAAAACTCAATTGTGATTTTACAGTTGAGTTTTTTTTGTTATTGTTTATTAGAATGTTATTATCGTTTATCTTTGTTGTCTTAATGTAAAAAATAAAATGACGAAAGATTACGATAAAGAAGCATTAGATGAAGGGAGAGTATTACCTCTAATGGAAGAGTTTTATACTATTCAAGGTGAAGGATTTTATTCTGGTCATGCAGCGTATTTTATTAGATTAGGTGGATGTGATGTTGGATGTCATTGGTGTGATGTAAAAGAGAGTTGGGACGCTGAATTACATCCTTTAACTGATGTTCAGCTGATAGTGTCACGTGCACGTGAAGTAGCTAATTTAGCTGTCATAACAGGAGGAGAGCCCTTGATGTATAACTTAGATGTGATTACAGCAGAGCTTAAGAAAGCAGGGCTACAAACGAATATAGAGACATCTGGTGCTTATGAATTAACAGGGAATTTTGATTGGATATGTTTATCTCCTAAAAAAAATAAATTACCTACTCAAAGTGTGTATGACGCAGCTAATGAGTTAAAGGTAGTGATATATAATAAGCATGATTTTATTTTTGCAGAGGAACAAGCCGCAAGAGTGAATGAAAATGCGTTATTGTTGTTACAAGTAGAATGGAGTAAACGCGCTGAGATGAACTCTCTTATTGTTGAGTATGTAAAGAGAAATCCTAAATGGAAAATCTCTGTTCAAACACATAAATATTTGGATATTCCTTAAATAGCTTTAAATTTACAAGAAGGTTTAAAAATAAAAACTATGAGAAAAATAATACTTGCTTTTGCAATGGTATTAGTAGCTCAGTTTTCTTTTGCACAAGATGCATTTAAAGCTGATACTAAAAAGTATATGGATTTGAGCGGACAATTAAAGACGTTTGAATTGTTAACTAAAGAATTGTCATTAAATGTAGAGGAAACTAAACGAGCAGATTTTGAAAAAGAATTAAAAGCAAGTATGGTTGTTTTAGTTGATAAGATGGCAGAGATGTATATGACAGAATTTAGTCATGAAGATGTTAAACAACTTATTCAGTTTTATGAGTCTCCTGTAGGTAAAAAACTTAGTGATAAGAGTGAAGTGCTTTTTGAAAAAGGTCAAAAAGTAGGTGAGGAGTGGGCAGTAGGACTACAAGGTATTATGATGAAATATATGCAAGAATAATAATAGAAAAAGCTCTATGTGATAACATAGAGCTTTTTTTATTGTTCGATTTATTGAATACTCAGTCTCGCTAGATAGTCACAGTTATCACCTTCTGTAATAAGTTCACATTCTAATCCGTTGCTATGCGCAGCATTTTGAAGTGTATTGTAATCAAGATAAAGCCATTCAAGGGGATCATCAATTTCTCCTTTATATTCAACAGTAAAGGTTAATTCTCCATAATAATCTTTATTTTCCATAGGTATCCATTTACCTCCATCTTCGTCTTCATCAAACATATAGATTAGATCAGAACTATCAATTAGTATTTGCCCACCAGGGTTTAATAAAGATTTTAAGTGCTGTAGATACTTAGTTGTATTTATTAATCTTCCGAAGATACCTGTACCGTTCATTAATAGTAGAATAGTATCGAATTTTTCGTTTGTTAAATCTAGTAAGTTTTGAACTGATGCATTTTTAATTCCTCTTAGTTTACAGGCTTCTATAGAGTTAGGAGAAATATCTATAGCTTTTACATCAGCTCCTTTTTCTTGTAGATAAAAAGAGTGAGTACCAGCTCCACATCCTACATCAAGTATTCTTCCTTTAACCATATTAAGAGCTTTCTGTTCGATCTTTGGCATCTCTTTATAACTTCTAAATAGATAAGCAATATCCATTTCTTCTGCTTCAGATATATCTGTTTCGGTGATTACATTCTGTGGATGATTATTTGTCTGAAAATCTAAAATAGCTTTTCCTAAAAGGTCTTTCATTATTTAATCTTTCTTTTAAAATTAAAGTAGAGTTGTTGTAATTTTGTATCCAAAATAATATAAATGGATAAAACACTTTCACAACTTCCCAAGTTGGCCAAAGATAAGCATAATGAAAATAAAAAGTATTTTGATAAACTAAAAAAGAAGGCACCTAAAGATTTAGATTATCAAATGCAAGAAATCCACGACAATGTGTTTAAGAAAACAGATTGCTTGAGTTGTGCTAATTGTTGTAAAACAACTGGGCCTCTTTTTACGAATGCGGATATAGAACGTATCGCAAAGCATTTAAAAATGAAACCCCAGCAATTTATAGATAAGTACCTATATATTGATGAGGATCGTGATTATGTCTTACAGAGTCTCCCTTGTACATTTTTAGATAATGAAAATTACTGTATTATATATGAAGTTCGACCTAAAGCTTGTCGTGAATATCCTCATACTGACAGAAAGAAGTTTAATCAGATATCTAATCTTACACTTAAAAATGTAGCAATATGTCCTGCTGCTTATGAAGTAGTAGAGGAGATGAAGAGACGAATTATATTAAAATAAGTATTAGATGAAGAAGTGCTCTTCTTCTAATGCTTTCAAATTCTCTTCTGTGATATCTTCTACCTGTTCAGTAAAATACTCAAGTAGTTCTATGATTTTGTTTTTTAGTTTTTCAAAAAAAGCTACAGCATTTTCTAAATAGCCTTTTATAGCATTAAACATATCTAATATCGTATCAACAAAGTTGATTAAGCGCTCACCTAAATCCATGTTTTTTTAGTTTATGTTATTGTATTATCTCAAATATAACAATTATAAGTACTGAATTATCTTAAAATAATTAGAAAATTTAGCCTTTATAATAATGAGTGTAACAATAATTAACTCAACCAAGTTTTAAGCTCTAGTATTTGGTTTTTACTTACTAAAATAGGTGCTTCGTCTTCAGGCTTAGGAGTAATCTTAAGTTCTATTTTTTGACTATTATGTTTAATAATATCAGCTACTGATTTTATATTAATGATATACTTTCTATTTATTTTGAAGAAGGTTTTACTATCTAGTTTACTAATGATATCTTTTATCGTATCATCGTAGATGTATGAATTGTTGTCAAAAGTATATAGGAATAAATGTTTACCAGAAGCAACAAAGTATGCTATTTGATCTTTTTCTATAGATTTTAATTTATGCCCATTATTTACTAGAAAACGTTCTTTGATTGAAGAATCATTCCCATTTTCTATTTTAGCTAAACTATCTAAGGTAGGAGTAATCTCAAATTGTTTACTAATCTCTTTAAACTTAATCAGAGCATCATCTAATTCATCACTAGTAAACGGTTTAAGTATGTAGTCAATCGTGAATTGCTTAAACACTTGTATAGCATAAGAATCATAAGCAGTAATAAAGATAATAGGTGTTTTTATCTCTATATGTTCAAATATTTCTAAACTCTTTCCATCACCTAAATGGATATCCATGAAAATCAAATCAACTTTATTTGCTAAAAAGAAGGCGGTAGCTTCCTTTACAGATGATAGGATAACTATATCATTTATAGAAAGGTGTTCTTGTCTTAAAAGCAAAGAATTTAAGTAATTTGAAGCTAAGCTTTCGTCTTCTACTATAGCAATTTTCATGTGGTGATAAATTTGTACAAAAGTATAAAATATAATTTATACTTAGCACGTAGAGCTCTAGGCTATAATTAAGGGAAAGGATATTAAAAAAGCCACTCGATATCGAGTGGCTTTTTTGTTTATGAGTCTGGCGAAGACTATAGATTTGGGTTGTTTTCTCTTGCTTCTTTTGGGAATGGCAACGTATATCTCAAATCATTCTCTGTTAGAATAGACGTGTCATTACCAAATTTGTGTACTATTTTCTTTTGGTTTAAACGTCTTAAGTCAAACCATCTGTGACCTTCTAAAGCGAACTCTTTATTTCTTTCGTCAAGTATAAAAGAGATAAATCCTTTTTGATCTAAACCAGAAAGTTGCTGTATTACTTTTGCAGCAGCTTCTGGCTTATATCTGCTAACTATCAATTTTTCTATTGTACTTTTAGCTTCTGCTAATCTGTTTAAGTGACCTAATGCTTCCGCTTTAATCATGTATAACTCAGAAGTACGGAATGATGCTTTCATCTCTCCATTTCCTGTTTTCTTACTAATGTATTCTCCTTTTACTAGTTGAAATGAAGTATTAAAACGCAAATCATTTTCTCTATCATAAATATTATATAATTCATCAGAGACTAAAGCAATTTCTTGTAAACCTTCAGTTAAACCTTCTTCTAAAGCTAAGATTGATTCGACAGATTTAAAGCTTGCTACAGATGTATTAATATCTTTATTTAGATTTTGTAATTCACTTTTGTATTGTAAAGCTTTATCTACACTTATTAAAGCAGCTTCATATTCTTTTTCATAAAGATTTACTTTTGCTTCTAAAGCGTATATTGCAGCTAATGTGAAGCGATGATTTTCTCCTATTTCAAAAGAAGTTACTTTTAGGTGTTTTTTTGCATTGTTTATATCAGAATGTATTTGAGTATAAACTTCAGCTATTGTTGATTTCTTCTTTTTATTTTCTATTTCGTGTGTTAATTGTAAGACAATACCAGGTTCTGTTGCAGCAGTTGCTTTGTCATAAGGTTTAGCATATAGATTAGTCAAGTCAAAGTATGCTAAAGCTCTTAACCCATACGCTTCTCCTAATAATTGTTCTTTTTGATCTCCTACTTGCATGGTATTTACTCCATTATTAATCAAATCATTTGTATAGAAAATGGTTTTGTAAAATTGAGTATATCCAAAACTAAGAGTTTGTTTAGATGGATTTACATCTTGATAAGTGTAAACATCTTTTACAGACAAAATTTTTGAAGATTCTTCATCTATTGTAATCTTTACTTCATCTGTACGGAAATTACTTAAAGATTTATGATTTGGGTAGTTTACATAAGCAGTGAACATTAACTTGTGATAATCTTCAACTGTTTCAGGAATAATTTTTCCACTTGGCTGTATATCTAAGAAGTCATCACAACTAACAAAGGATAGACTTAAGAATAAACTACTTAATATTAATATTGTTTTTTTCATTATGATACAATGTTAGAAAGTTACATTTAATCCTAGAGTGAATGACTTTTGGATTGGTTGTGTATAGATATTACCATACGTTTCTGGATCGAAATAACCATCATAATTTGTTCCAAATACAAATAAATTACGACCTTCAACTGTAAATCTGATATTATCAACATTTAATTTTCTTAATAGGTCTTTGGGTAGTGAGTATCCTAAACGAATACTGCTAATACGAACATAACTAATTTCTTTAGTCCAGATATCTAAGTATTTATAAGAGTTTCCACTATCTCCACCATCAAACCATTTTGCTAACATCCAATTGTCATTATCTGTATTATAATTTCCTTGATTATCATTAGCAAGTAAACCAGGCAATGATCCGTTAGGGTTATTAGGAGACCATATATCTAATAAATCAGTTGTATAATTTCTTCCTGGGTCAACTTTAGCTGCATTGTAAGAAGGTGTTTTTTGTACCGTTTGCTTTATGTTAAAAGCAGCAGATACTGTTAGATCAAAGTTCTTAACTCTTACTGTATTAATAAGACCTCCAGTGAATTTAGGATCTTTATCACCTGCATAAGAATATAAGTTACGGTACTCTTCAGGTGTCAGATTGGTATCAACCATATAACCAGGCATGAAATCAGCCATAGGATCATATAATTTAAAGAATTCTTTTCCTGTTACTTTTTCACCTTCTTTCCAGAATAATAAGTTCCCTTTTTCATCAAAACCAGCTGTTTTAATATGGAATACTGAATTTACAGGTAATCCTTCTCTTGATGGTAAAGTCTCGTTATCGAATATTTGAATTTTATCTACCTTACTTTTATTGCGAGCGAAGTTGAACGTTGTAGTCCAAGAGAAATCAGGTGTAGAGATATTTCTAGTTGTAATAGCAATCTCATACCCTTTATTCGTTACTTGGGCCCAGTTCATATTTGTAAATTCAAACCCTGTCTCAAGAGGTAATGCTTTAAGACCTATTAGGTCTGTGCTTTTTCTGTTGTAGGCATCAAATCCAATAGAAATTCTATTGTTGAACAAACCTAAATCAAAACCTAGGTTAGTATTTGTTGTTTTCTCCCAACGCAAAGTACCATTAGGTGCAGCAGTTACCTGTATTGTTTGCCCTGGATATCCTGGTAATATTGTTGATGTATTGTATTCTCCAATCAAGAATGGAGAAGTTGTTTTGTCTATATTTCCTTGTAATCCATAAGAAGCACGTAAACGTAGATTACTTACGAAATCTAAGTTTTCCATAAAACTTTCTCTTGTTACATCCCAAGATCCAGAGACAGCCCATAGTGGTACGTATCTGTATTTAGGGTCAACACCGAATAAGTTAGAACCATCGGCTCTTACACTTCCAAAGACAGTATATTTTCTGTTGTATGTATATGAAGCAGTTGCAAAGAATGATGCATAAGCATTTTCGTTTACAGTCTTTTTATAAGTCTCATATTTTTTTTCTTTTGATTCTGTACTTCCCTCTGGGAATATAATAGGTTTAGTAGTTAAGGTATTAGCATCATAACCAAAACCTTTTGACTTAATGATTGTTTGATCAGATTTTCTAATCTCCATACCTGCCATTACATCTACTTCATGCATATCGTTGAAGATTGCGTTATAAGTAGCCTGTGTTTTCCAGTTGTATTGGAACATATCATCATTAAAGTTTTCTATAATTCCTCCATCAGGTAAGAAATACTTATATGTTTTAGTAGCTCTATCATAATATCTAGTAGCTTCTTTAAACTTACGTGTAGAGTATGTCTCTTTTCCTAAATACTTTTCTGTATCACTTTTGTCAAGTTGTAAACCTAATTGAGAGGTTAATTTTAAATCATTCAAGATTTGGTATTCTAAATCAAATACAGCTTTAAAAGATTTATTAACTAACTCATAACTTGTATTCGTTCTTTCTTCTGCAAAGTTAAAAGGTACGTATCTATCTTCATATCCTGAGATATCTTTATCGTACATATAACTACCATCTGTATTGTAAGGAGCTAAGTATGGATTTGCATTTCTAGAGTAGTTAATAGGGTTAATAGCAGCATCAGCATCTGTTACGAAATTATTCTTTTTAGAATGTGTTCCAAATAAAGATATTCCTACTTTAAGCTTATCACTTACTTGATAGTTATCTTTTAAGGTAATGTTAAAACGTTCAAATCCTGTACCGATAGTTGTTCCTTCTTCATTGAAGTATCCTAAGGAGAAGTAGTAATCATTCACATCAGAACCACCTGAGAGACTTAGTCCATATTGTTTATTGAATGTAGGTCGGAAGATTTCTTTACCCCAGTCTGTGTTTGTTTTTCTAAGGTTGTTAATAGAAGCTTGAGTAGCAGATGATAATGCATCAAAGCCACCGTTTCTATACATATCTAATTCATTACTTCCATTCAAGATACGCATTACCTCACCTTGATTAGATCGATCATTAAATATATCAGATCTGCCTGCTAACATTAACTCAAAATCAACTTTCTGATCCGAGTTCATTAAGTTTAATTTCTTGAAGTCAGGTCTCTGGTTTACAAAAGTATTAGCTGTAAAGTTTACTTTCATATCACCTTTTTTCCCTTTCTTAGTTGTGATTAAGATTACTCCATTAGCCGCTCTAGCTCCATAGATAGCTGTAGCAGAAGCATCTTTTAGAATCGTAATGTCTTGTATATCGTCTGGATTTAATCCTGCGATAGAGAAATTTTGAAGTTGATCGATATTATCTTTATCATTAAAGTTAGGTACATCGTTACCTTCTAGTGGCATACCATCTAGTACCCATAATGGATCTTGAGCTCCAGATAAAGAAGCCGTTCCACGTATTCTAATCTTAGCAGGAGCACCAGGAGCACCAGTTTGGTTCACTACTGCCATACCTGCTACTTGTCCAGCTAACATCTGATCCACACTAGCTACACCAGTTTGGTTGATTTCAGCCATACTCACTTGAGCCACTGATGATGTAAGCTTTCTTTTTTCGATTGTTTGGTATCCAGTGATAACCACTTCGTTTAAAATATCAGGGTCAGCACCTAAAGTTACTACATAATGACCTTTAGTGTTCAAAGTGATTAATTTAGATTCATATCCGATAAAACTGATACGAATGCTTTTAGTATCCTGTGGTACTTCTAAGGTAAAGTTACCATCAAAATCGGTCATAGTACCAATACTAGTACTTTCTACGATACCTGCTTGCGATGTAGCATTAGACACTGTCTGTGTCTCTACAATTACTGAGGCACCAGGCAATCCTAGCTTATCCACGCTATCTTGGACAAGACCAGTGATCACTCTTTTCTCTTGCGCGAAGGCAAGAGAAATAGTAAGGAGTGAGAAAAGGAGAAAAAGTTTTTTCATGTTTCCTTTAATAAAATTGGGGTTAGTTTATTTCTATAGATTTAAAGCTTCGTTTATTCTATTGATTAGATCAGCATAGTGTGTACGAGTAGCTTTATCTCCGCTATTTTTCTTTTTAGTAAGTGTATTTTTAATGTTCATTAACTCACCTTTTTTGTAAGAAGTAACTTCTGATACTCGCTTCATTACAGTGTAATTAATGTTTCTCAACTTGTTATCCTCTTCTACATGATTACATAGAGTAGGGAACTGAAGAGAGTGCGCAGTTAGTAAACCTTTTTTACTAGTCTTTTCGAATAGCTTGTTTACATCTATGATTAGAGCATCTACATAGTTCTTTTGAGTCATACGCTCTAGGATAGATAAACTCTTTCCTTTTTTTGTGGGTGCAAAAATCTCACTATTAAGCATTGAAAACAAATCATTTATCGTAAAGTTTTTCTCTTTACCTAATTCTACTTGTTGTACTTCATTTTCTAATAGACGTAATAAACGTTCATCCATTAGGGTGTAGTACAGTGTAGAATATTGTAGTTCTCTAGCTAACGAATATGGTGAGTATTCGAATGGACCTACAGGAGAGTCTTTTAAGCTATATGTGTTTTCAACTACTTCATTAAAGAACAACCATGTTGGAATATGTAAAGCATTTTTCGCCAAATACTCTACTGCTCTTTTTTGTTTCTCGTAAGGGACAGGCTCGTATGCTTTTTTGTTGTTTCCGTATACTGCATGGTTTAGATAAACCCCTCCGATATTGTTTAACACATGTTGATTATACATTTGCCATTGTCCTATAGCTCCCATGTATAATTTACCAGCTTCATAGTAATCCTCTCCTTCTTCGTATGTCCAAGGAATAATATTATCTACTACTATTTTTAAGTTCTTTAATCCGTATTCACTAGCTTTCATAGCATCATTTCCTAGATCTTCTGATTGAGAACGAGGATCTACGATGTTTAGTGAACTTTGTTGCTCTCCATAGAAGTACATTGGATCATCCTGATGATCTTCTATCATTTTGCGAAGTGCAGTTTTTTCTTCTTCTTGATTTGGATACCAACGGTAACCCCACTCGATAGCATATTTGTCATATAGACCGATCTGCGGAGTGATAGCAGTTACACCATCTTCTGGTTGTGCTACATAGTTATAACGAGCATAATCCATAATAGATGGAGCAGTACCTCCCATTTTATCAGTGAATTCTTTTGAACGTAGCGAATCTACTGGGAATGCATAAGAAGAACCCATATTGTGTTTTAGACCAAAAGTGTGTCCTACCTCATGAGATGATACGAAGCGTATAGCTTCTCCCATATGCTCATCAGTGAACTTATTTGCTCTAGCCTTAGGGTCAATAGGACCTGTCTGTATACGCATCCAGCTATGTACAGAAGTCATTACATTATGCCACCAGATGATATCAGATTCGATAATCTCTCCACTACGAGGATCTATTACAGATGGCCCCATAGCATTAGATTTAGGAGATGCAGCATACGTTATTACAGAATAGCGTACATCATCGATATCAAAATCTTTATCTTCTTCAGTAGGTTCTTTAGCAATAATTGCATTCTTAAAACCAGCTTTTTCGAATGCTACTTGCCAATCGTGTACCCCTGCTATAATTTTAGCTCTCCATTGGGGTGGAGTAGCAGGGTCTATATAGTATACGATTGGTTTTTTAGGTTCTACTAGTTCACCTCTTAAATATTTTTCTACATCTTCTTCTTTTGGTTCCATACGCCACTTCGTGATGAACTCTTGTTCTTTCATTTTGTGTTGCGCATCACTGAAGAACCAATGTTTCTCTGTGAAGTAACCTACTCTTTTATCAGCTATACGCGGTTGCATAGGTTTCTCTGATAGTAATACGATATTACTCGTTACTCCTAAAGATACAGGTAAGTCTCCAGAACCTTCATTAACACTAGTTGTTAATAAAGATTTAACTACGATATTCTCAGGGAATGTCTTTACTCCCTCTATATAAGATAAGTTTGTTTTAATAGACGTAGGAAGACCTAGTCCATTTAATACATCATTAAAACTCTTTTGATTTCCGTCAAAAACTTTATTTACTTTAATTACAGTAGCTGTAGAGTCTGGACTTTGAGCTTCAATGTCGAATACTTCTAGTACTGATTCTATAAAGTTTGTTTTTACTGATTTAGTAATTGCATCATCAGCAGGAGAAGAAACTCTTGGGGTAATTGTTTTAACCCATACTTTTTTTGCAATAGTATCTTTGTGAAATGTAATCAGTTTATTCTCATAGTTCATACCAGTATTTGCACCAGCATCATTCACTTCTAAAGGAACTTGAGATAATTTATTAACAATTAAAAATTGACGGTTTAGTAAGCTGTCTGGGATTTCAAAATAGATATCAGTTTTTACCTGAATCGTATTAAACATCCCTTTAGTATAGACTCCCTTTTTGATTAGGTCAGCATAGTCATCTTTTTTACTATCTGTTGAGTCTTTTTCTGTGGTTACTGTTTTTTCAGTTTTTGGGGTGTTCTTTTTCTTAGCAGCATAGGCTGGTGGTACCTGTGCCAGGCAGTAAGAAAATATTAAAGCACTGATACTTAGTTTAACCGTGTTTTTATCCATTGTTATGTTAAGTTATTATTAAGTCACTATAAAACTAACTGACTTACCTCTATGCTTAAAATTTTTGGGAGTGAATGGATGGAATAGGGGAGTGAGTGGATAACTTTAACATTTGATCAAAGGCAAAATGCAAATAAATTTACCTTCTTCACATTTGGTCTCGTACCCTAGAACGTTATAATAGTTATAGATTGAATCTAAGTATTTTAGACCAAAAAGCTCACTCTCTGAAGTAGTCTTTTTAGGTTGATAATTATTTGTGATAATTACTTCATCATCATGGATTAATATCTCTATAAATAAAGGATGTTCTGTAGTAGCTATATTGTGTTTAAGCGCATTTTCTACACAGATTTGCAAGCCTAAAAACGGAATTTTTTGATGTAATTTCTCTGTTCTTTGATCGACTAAATCAAAGTGTAATTCTTTCGTAAATCTAGTTTTCTGTAGGGTGATGTACTTTTCTATAAACTCTACTTCATTCTCTATGTCTACAATGTTCTCTGCAGGAGGTGTTATTAAGTAACGGTAAGTTTTACTTAAATTTAATGTAAACTTCTGTGCTGTTTTAGGCTCTAGCTCTATAAGCATATAGAGAGAGTTCAACGAGTTAAATAAGAAATGAGGGTTGATCTGATTCTTTAATTGTTGCAATTGAATTAAAGCTTTCTCTTTGCTAATCTTCTCATTTTCTACAGCTAATAACTCTTTCTCTAGATAGGCTTTTTTATTCGCCATACTGAAGATATAAAACAGAGAGAATAGAATAGTTACGGTTGTCAGAAAGATAAGAATCGTATTGCGTCTGATCGGTTTGATATTATCATCTACGTTAAATTTTGGAAAGTTTACCGTAATATAACCAGAGAAGTTTTCAGATCTAAAAGGACTGATAAATCGGAATACCTCTAAGTTTAAGTACTCAGAGTTAACGATAGGAGGATTAGCAGGATCTGTTTTGCGAACTGTATCTTGAGCAGAGAAGTTACTAAGCTCAAATACATTTTTACCCATCAGACTATCTTCTGGATGGTAAATGCACAACCCGTCTTTAGTGAATATATAAGCGTAGTTTGGTGTCGTCACATCTATATTCGTTAGGTATTTATGGTATAGTGCCATATCTACCACGATACCGTAGATGAGTCGTTCGTTATTAGCGATAGGCGTACTGTGATACATCAGCCAGTATTGGAACCCATTTTGTTCTACAAAAGTGTTTTTATGAGAGTGATCAGGGTTCGCTAAGATAATCTTATTGAATATATTATCCTTATCTATCTCTCTATCTCTACCTATATGAGCTTCTATAATCTCATTATTCTGATTTACTCTGAAGTACCAGTTTAGAGAGACTACACCATCTAGGTTATACATCTGATTAAGCGTCTCATACTTTAGAGAAAGTTGACCTATCGGAGTGTTTTTAGTGATATGGTCTAGAGAGTTTAGATGACGATCTATTTTATTAAACTCTAGTTCTAACGAACGTAGCTTTTGATAAAAGTTTTTAGAAGTGATATACTTATAAGTGTCCTCATTGCTCTGGTTAATAGAAGAACTCAACATATATATAGCACCTATCGTAATCATTAGAATAACGATTCCGATAGCCATAAAGGTTTTGCGCGATATAAATATTTTGTTCTTCAATGTCTTTGTTGAAGTTTATAAGTTAGTTGTGATATAGTAAATACGGCTGACGTGTAATCTTAAATTTGTCTAACCCACTTTGCCATGATTGACGAATTTCTTTCTCTGTCTTACCAGCTGTGATTTGCGCTTTTAAGTCAGCAGTCCCCGCTAGTTTTATAAAGAAGTTAGTAAAGAATTTATCTTTGTTCGTAGAACTATTATATGCTTTTAGCAACCATTTTAGTTCTATTTTAGACACCTTATTCTCTTTAGATAGGTTTTCTCCATAGCACAGTTTACCATTGTTCATAGGGTCTTTAGCACCAGCGTTAGGCTTAGGAGTGAACTGATAAGGCATTTTCGTTAAGAAAGGTGAGCCATATATCTGAAACTGTAAGTCTGTCCCTCTACCAGAGCTAACATTAGTTCCCTCGAAGAAGCATAAACTAGCATATAGATTTATAGCCTGATCATTAGGTAGATTAGGTGATGGTGCTACAGGTAGTGAGTAGCTCATCTGTCTAGTATAGTTATCTACAGGGATTACAGTCAGGTCACACTGTATTCCATTCGCTAACCATTTCTCCCCATTGATCATTTTAGCATATTCACCTATTGTCATTCCATGCATCGCAGGAATAGGGTGCATCCCTACGAAGCTTTTATTCTTCATATCTAGTGTAGGACCATCTATAATCGCGATATTAGGATTAGGTCTGTCTAATACGATAACTGGGATATTCTGTTCTGCACACGCTTCCATTAGATAGTGTAGAGAGGAAATATAAGTATAAAATCTCGCTCCTACATCCTGTAAATCAAATAACATAATGTCAATGTTTTTTAATTGATCAACAGAAGGTTTTTTATTATTTCCATATAGAGAAATGATAGGTAAGCCTGTCTTCGTATCCTTGCCATCTTTTACAAGTTCACCAGCATCAGCTGTACCTCTAAAGCCGTGCTCAGGAGCATAGATTTTCTTTACATTTACTTTGTTTTCTAACAAGAAGTCCACTGTAGAGGTATAAGAGCCATCAGCATTTTTAATCACTCCTGTCTGGTTAGTCAGTACTCCTACATTTTTGCCTTTTACTAATTCAAAGTAAGCAGATAATCGTTCGGCTCCTACTGAGATCGTATTGTTATTATCATGTGTATTAGAGGTGTTTTTTGCATAAGTATTAAAATTAACACTTAGTGCTAATAGACAGACTAAGAATAATAATGTATTTTTGAAACTTGAATTCGATATCATATTTATTTTGAAATTAGAATATTTTATAACTAAACGACTTGTCACTACTAAGAACTATAAAAGTAGTGTATCCGCACCAATTATTAAAATTGCAATTACAGCTATTGCATTAGGCATGATCATGATGCTTATCTCTGTTGCAACAGGTTTAGGATTGAAATACAAAATTAGAGATAAAATTTCAGCTTTTAGCGGTCATATCGTAATAACTAATTATGATAGTAATGTTACAGATATTACACTTAAGCCGATAGATATAAGTGTAGTACAGTCTGATGATATCAAGAATATAAAAGGAGTAAAGAAAATACAGTCTTATGCTTCTAAGGCTGGTATTATACGTACAGAGGATTCTTTTGAGGGAATTATTTATAAAGGAGTAGACTCTCTTTATGATTTAAATGAGATTAAGGATTACCTAATAGAAGGAAGATTGCCGAAATCGGCTGATGGAATGAGTAATGAAGTACTGCTGTCTCAATATATAGCAGATAGAATGCACTTTAAAGTAGGCGATAAAATCACGACTTACTTTATGAAAGAATGGGGGAATAAGATTCCAAATGTTCGTCAGTTTGAGATAGTAGGGATTTATAATTCGGCATTACAGCAGTTCGATGCGAATATTGTGATAGGAGATATAAAGCATGTACAACGTCTGAATAGATGGAAACCAAATGAGGTAGGAGGGTTTGAGGTAGTACTAAATAGCTTTGATCAGATCGAACAAAAAGGTCAAGAGTTCTATATGAATTTGCCTTCTACAGTAGACAGTAAGACTATTGTAGACAAGTATAGCAATGTATTTGGTTGGATAGATATGTTTGACTTTAATATAAAGATTATCATTATTATTATGATTGCGGTAGCGTCTATTAATATGATAGTAGCTTTATTAGTACTAATATTAGAGCGTACACAGATGATCGGAATATTAAAAGCTATGGGTGCTGATAACTGGACGATTAGAAAAGTGTTTTTATACAATGCGACTTACTTGATAGTAAAAGGGTTGTTTTATGGTAATCTTATAGGATTAGGGTTATTGTATATACAACAGTATTTTGGTTTGATTAAGTTAGATTCTACAGCATATTATGTACGAGAAGCTCCTGTATTGATTCGATTTAGTGATGTATTTTTATTAAATTTAGGAGTAGTAGTCATCGCATTTTTAGTATTGCTTATTCCATCTTATATGATTACTAAGATTAGTCCTATAAAAGCGATTCGTTACGACTAATAATAAGGATTTTAAAAATATATAAATAGCTTCTAGTGCTTCTATTTAAGAAGTATTAGAGGCTATTTTACTTTTGGAGTGAGTGCGTTTTTTTTCGAGGTAAGTCCGTAGTGAGTCCGTTATGAGTCTGTATTGAGTCCGTTCTTTTGACTTAAATAACGGACAGATGATGGATATATAGGAGGAGTATACTATTTTTATCTCAAAGAAAACTGTATACTAATCCAAGCAAAGTATCATTCAGTGGTATGCCATTTTTCTAATTGATCAAGTATAGGTAATACTCTTTTTCCTTTTTCTGTTAGCATATACTCTACTCTGGGTGGTACTTCGGCGTAGACCTCTCTATGTAATAGACCATCTTGTTCTAATTCTCTTAGTACAGTAGTCAGTGTGCCTTGAGCTACATTGTCTAACTCTTTTTTTAGTATTCCGAATCTCTTAGGGCATTGAGCAGCTATAGTTTTGAGGATTGATGTTTTCCATTTACCAGAGATCGTTTTAAGAGCTTGTTGTACAACACAATTATTTTCAAAATAGTTTAAATTATTTTCTAATGTATTGGGCTCATTTTCAGTATTAGTATTGTTTTTCATACTTAGTCTTTAATTTTTACCTACTTGACTGTAAGTAATATATCTGTCACTTTTGCAAAGGTAATTATAAAAACAGGAAGTAATCAATGCAAAATATTTCAACAGTCAAAAAGAGAATTAGCTTACTCTTAATCTCGATGTCTATTTTTCTAAGTGTGTTAGATTTGTTTATTGTCAATGTAGCTATTCCTAAGATAAAAGTAGCTATGGAAGCAAGTGTAGCTGATATACAATTTATCAGAGTCTACTATGTGATAGGTTATGGAGCATTTCTGATTACATCAGGCAAAGTAGGTGTAAGATATGGGCATAAAAGGATATTTGTCCTCTCGATGTTTAGTTTTGGTTTGTTTTCATTATTATGTGGCTTAGCTTGGGATATGCCTTCGTTGAACATGTTTAGGTTGTTTCAGGGAATAAGCGGAGCATTTATGATACCTCAGGGAGTGACTTTACTGTCTAGTATCTTTGTAATAGAGGAAGAGAGACGTAGAGCGTATTCTATCTATGGTGCGATAGCAGGGATATCTTCAGTATTAGGACAAGTACTAGGAGGGTTGCTCCCCGATCTTGATTTAGCTTTTGGGGCTTGGAGATTAATATTTCTAATTAATGTACCGATAGCATTTGTGGTAGGTGTATTAGCATGGATAGTTTTAATAGAAATAGAGCGCAAACGAGATTTGAAAATACAACCCTTAGCTCAGTTATTGCTGGTTTGTTTATTAGTGATGTTAATGTATAGTTTAGTGACTGGAGCAGATTATGGTTGGACGACTACTTTATTGTTAGTATTAGTGAGTGCTATCATAGGCATTGTGTTATTTTTAGTAATTCAGTTTAAAAATTATAAGACATCTATCAATGTACTTATAGATTTTAAACCTTTTACCTATAGGACATTTACAGTAGCTTTAGTTGCCTTAGTATTTTTCTCTTTAGTACAGGATTCTTATTTCTTTATTTATGCCAATCATTTTCAGTTAGAATTAGATTATACAGCTACGCAGACGGGATTTTTATTTGCATCTCAAGGAGTTGGGTATGTTATTGCCTCTTTTTTATCCCTAAAGTTTTTGTCTAAATATCAAGAGCGATTTATGCTTTTAGGTTTATTGTTGATGATAGTAGGGTTGGCAGGACACTACTGGTTATTGAACAGGGAGTATATTCCCTTTTATGAAATAGCGATATTGCTGTTTGAGTATGGGATAGGATGTGGAGTCGTTCTTCCTTCTCTATTTACTTATGCACTGAGCAGCCTACCTACCGACATAACTTCTATTGGCTCAAGTTTATACCTTACTTTACAACAAATAAGTATCGCTTTAGGGGTAAGCATTGTAGGTCAGTCATACTTTGGGAGTATAGACGGTCATTTTAATTCGACCGTGATCATGATTGTATTATTGCTTGTGACCTGCTTTGTATTATTTATGAGTTATAAAAGGCGACTTAAGAACTAAATCGCCTTTGTCTTTTATCCTTTGTATTCAAATAATTGTTTAATAGTCTGACCTATATCTTCACCAAGTTGTTTACTGACTAAATATAGAGCACCATCTATACCTGCTGTGATACCTGCTGTCGTCAGTACTCTTTCTTGGTCTATGTAGCGCACACCTGTGCGAACTATAGCCTTTGGCAGCGCTTGTGCTAATGCTTCTATTCCCATAAAGTGTGTGGTTATTTCTAAACCATTAAAAAGTTCTGTATTGCTCAGAAGTAAACTACCTGTACATACTGTAAATAATAGAGCACCTTGCTGATGTTGATTTACTATCCAAGAAGTATAAGTGTTTTGGAAATATTCGTCTTGTAGATAGTTCATGACGATGTCAGGGTTAGCTCCTGGTAATACGATGACATCCGGTGTAGGACAGTCTTCAAAATTGTACTGAGGTAAGATTTGAGTTGTATTGGCTTCTGTTTTGACTACTTCTTTCGTAGCAGAGACTAAGTAGTGATTATAGCTGTTGGGTTTAAGCACATTTGCTTTAACGAATACGTCTAATGGGCCATTAAGGTCTAATACTTCCACTTGATCAAAAATGATAAAGGCTACATTAAGGGGGCGGTTTGTTGTTGTCATATTTTATTGTTGATAGAAGACAATAGAGGATCTGTCGAAGGCTGGCTTCGATATCGGTATTGTCTTGGGTTATTTGTGATTACTTAGTTGGTAATTAAATGCTAAAGGTTAATTCTCGTAGATTGGAACACACTTCTATAATGAGTAGGAGTGACTTTGACAAGTTTGACAAATGCCTTTCTAAATACATGATCAGAAGTATATCCTACTTGACTAGCTATTTTTACTATAGAGTATGTCGTAGATTCTAATAGACGCTTAGCATATTCTATCCTCACACAGTCATTAAAAGCACCTGGAGTCATTCCTGTTTCTTTCTTAAATACCCTAGAAAAGTTGCGTTCACTCATATAGACATGATCTGCAAGTTCTGCAATAGTCACCGCTTGTTGGGTTAGATGATCTGTGATATACTGTTTTACTTTTCTAACTAATGGAGTGAGGTCTATATCGGCAGGGATTAATGTACTATAGAGCTCTTGTGTGTTTGTTCTTTTTAGATTCACTACTAGATATCTTGATACATCAGAGGCTAGTGTATATCCATTGTCCTCTTCTATTAAGGCTAGAGCTAAGTCTATACCAGAAGTAATTCCTCCAGAAGTATAGATATTGTCATCTTTGATATAGAAGTGATCATAGGTTAACCGAATAGAAGGGTAGGTATCTTGAAGCACTTTAGCATACTGCCAGTGTGTAGTTGCTTTTTTATTGGTTAGTAATCCTGTCTTGGCTAGTAAAAAAGCTCCTATACAGATAGAACCTATACGCTTTACAGTAGGTTGTATACCCTTTATCCAATGTAACATAGCTGGATCATAGTCATGCGTTAGGTCTGCCTTAGACCCAGCGATGAGTAACGTATCTAAAGGAATATGATGGTCATAAATGGTATAATCACACTGTACACTAATGCCTGCACTAGTAAGTACACTTTTGTGTACTGTTCCGGAGATTAAGTGGATTTGATATTGAGTAAGTGCAGATGTAGCTGTGCGGATCATGAGTTGATTAGCAGTATTGAATACATCACTCGGCCCTGCGAAGTCCAGTAATTGTACTTGAGGTAATAATAGAAATCCGATATGATGTAGTGGGGTATTCATACTGCTATCTCGTTTTATGATAAGACAAAGGTAAGAAGGCTTTATGATGTATAAATGACATATAACGTACTTTTTCTGCCAAAACAGAAGATGTCTTAATAAATGAATCGTTGTTTTATTTAGAGTGATTTGAATTAAAATGTTAATTTTTGTCAGTTAAAAGCTTGTTTGACTGTGTTTTATGGTTGGTTATTTAAATTACTTCTAAATAATATTGTTTAGAATGATTTTAGATTATACATTTGCCCCATAAAACATAATACAGTCGTGATGCTCAAACACTTTACTATTATCACACGACCAACCCAACTAACTATTATTATCTTATCGTTATTCATTCACTTTCTCAGTTATGGGCAGAATACACGTTCTCCTATCTCGATCAAAGTGCAGAATGAGTATGGTGTAGCTATCCCTACAGCTGTGGTGATGATAAAAAGTGATAAGGAGTCTGTCTTAGAACTTACAGATGAGGCAGGTGAGGTGGCTTTTAAATTAGTGCCTGATAACTACCTTTTAGAAGTACAGCACATCAGTTATTCTTTTTACAGTCAAAAGCTAAATACCTTAACGCACAATAATTTTACAGTTGTCTTAAAGGCTGAAACGAATCAATTAGAAGAAGTCGTGATTACAGCTAAAGAAGGAACGGGACTTACGAGTACTTCTGTGATTAATAGAAGAGCTATGCAACATCTACAGCCTTCTAGTTTTGCTGACTTAATGGAATTAGTACCAGGGGGTAGAGCACAAGATCCATATCTAGGTGGTGTCAATAAAATACAACTGAGAGAAGTAGGTAGAGTAAGCTCTAATATAGGGGGTGTTGGAAATAAACAATATGACACTTCTTCTCTTGGGACTTTATTTGTAGTAGATGGAGCCCAACTGAACTCGGGTGCAAACCTTCAGTATACTTATGGCTATATGGATAATGTTTCATCAGGTGTTAATAAGAATATCAATATTAGCTCAGGTGTTGATATGCGTACAATCTCAACAGACCAAATAGAGAAAGTAGAAATCATAAGAGGAATCCCTTCTGTAGAATACGGAAACCTTACTTCTGGTGTAGTAAAGATCACGAAAAAGAGTGGATATTCTAAATGGCAAGCACGTTTTAAAGCAGATGGATATAGTAAACTATTTGCGGTTAATAAAGGTTTTGAATCTAAGGATAGTAGCTTTAAGGTAAATGTAGGGTTAGATTATCTAAATGCTAAACCAGAACCTCGTAATGATTTAGAGAGTTATAAGCGTGTGACAGGTACTGTACGCGTGAGTAAGGATAAGAATTTAAACAATGGAGGATTGTTCTCTTGGGTGTCTAATCTAAGTTATACAGGGTCTATAGATGATGCTAAGTCCGATCCAGATATTGATTTGACAGGTGCGAATAAATATAAAGTGGATAATCAGTTCTATAGTCTGAGTAATATAGTGACTTATGAGAGTAGAAATGAATCTTTCTTTAGAAGTATAGAATTACAAACTACGTTTAATCAACGTTTTGATAAGATTAATCAGACAAAGTTTGTACAGCTAGAGGCTGCTACAGCATTGCCACTTTCTACTGTGGATGGTGAGTACGATGGTTTTTTTCCTACGGCTAATTATATTGCAGAGAGTGTAGTAGATGGTAAGCCACTAGATATCTTCGCTAAGGTAGTAAGTGCATTTCGTTATAAGATGTCTGCTATTTCTACAGATATACGCGCTGGTATTGATTGGCAGTATAGTAAGAATAACGGTAGAGGTCAGGTCTATGATATCTATAAGCCTTTAGACCCTAAATCTACTTATAGAAATAGAGCATATAAAGATATTCCTGCTTATGTAACGACGGCTTTGTTTGCAGAGCATATTTCTTCTGCTAAATTTGGACAACACGGTCTAACATTAGCATTAGGGGCAAGAGGATCTATTATGCAAAACTTGTCTAATGATTTCACTATGAGTGGAAAGATGTATATCGATCCACGTGTGAATGTACAATGGACACTACCCTCGTTTATGGTAGCGAATAAGGAAGCAAAAGTAGACTTAACGTTAGGATGGGGACAGCAGAGGCTATTCCCTGACCTAAATCTTCTTTATCCTGAGAAATATTATAGAGACGTTCAGCAGTTAAACTATTTTCACAGTAATCCTGATTATCGTACAGTTAATTATAAAACGACCGTTTTTGACCCACAGAACAAAGCATTGACACCTGCTTTAAACAATAAGCTAGAGGCTAGGTTAGATTTGAATTGGGGTTTTCATCAGCTGACTTTTACGGTGTTTAAAGAAAGGATGAGCAACGGGTTTAGAACAATGAATCAGTATGGAATCTTTGATTATAAGAGATATGATACTTCTAGTATAGAGCATGATCATATCACGAATGCACCGAATAAAGAAGATCTTCCTTATGAGCAGTTTAATGAAAACTTCTTATACAATGTCTCTCGTAATGGTAGTAGAACAGATAAGGAAGGAATAGAGTTTCAGTATAGTTCTAATAGAATTCCTGTTATTAATACTCGTATTACAATTAATGGGGCATGGTTTAGAACTAAACAGGGCAATAGCTTACCATCCTATAGACGTGGTAATTCTAATGCAAATGTGAATGGTAAGCCTTATCCATACTTAGGACTATACGATGAAATGGAACCTAAGAGCAAATACGAACAGCTAAATAGTAATCTATTATTAGATACATATATCCCTAAACTAGATCTACAATTCTCTACTTCATTTCAGTTTAACTGGTACTACTTAGCAAAGAATGAACCGATGAATGGAATGCCTAGCTACTATGTAGGAGTAGATGGAGAATTACGACCTTATGATGCAGAAGAGGCAAAGGGAACATTGTTAGAACAATTAGTAATCCCACAACATAGCAATGCAGATAAATCTAGAAGAACACCTATGCTGATGGATGTGAACTTAAAGCTATCTAAGAGTTTTAGAAACAAGCAGATCACAGTGTCTATGTTTGCTAATAAGCTATTTACCTATTATGCTCCATATTTTGTGAATGGGACTAAGGTAAACAGAAAGGGGCTAAGAGACCCTTACTTCGGAATGGAAATAAATTTTAATCTATAAATACTTATAAAAATGATAAAACGACTTTTACAATCATTATGCTTACTACTATTAGTATTAGGTTTTAATGCTTGTTCTTCTGATGACAATAGCAATATGGCAGGAGATGAGCAGACTTTCGTAACATTCTGGATTAATGATCCTCAAGATGCGAAGATAGAAGAGATAAAACAGATGACTATTAAGTTGACAGAACTAAACTCTAATAAGAAAACGGAGTTAGTATATGAAGGAGATAAGAAAATACAGAAAGCACTTCCTACGGGTACTTATGATATCACAGTAGAAGGTGTAATCACACATAAAGTAAACGGTGTAGTAGAGGAGAGTAAAGTAGGTAACTTTATTAAAGGTGTAGTGATCTCGGGTAGAGAAATGACTAAGGCTATCGATATAGTATTTAAAACGAGTAGTACAGGTTTTGTAATAGAAGAGATATTCTTCGCAGGGACTAAGACACCACAAGGACTTCAGTATACAGATGACCAATACTTCAAAATAACAAATAACTCTGATGAGGTATTGTATTTAGACGGAATGTTATTTGTACAATCTAAGTTTATGACAAATGATAAGCAAGATTATACACCTAATATTATGAGTGAGGCATTGTCTGCTGGAGCTATTTTACAGTTCCCAGGTAAAGGAAAAGACCACCCAGTAGAGCCAGGCAAATCAGTAATCTTTGCAGAGAATGCTATTAACCATAGAGAATTTAACAGTAATTCAATTGATTTGACTAACGCAGAGTTTCAGAATTTTAGAGATGGTGTACATGATGTAGTAGGATTAAAAGCAGCTAAAATGATTACGATTCACGATGAATTAGTGGTTAATATTCAAGGAAGTTATGCTTATGCTTTAGTGAAAATGCCTGAGGGAATGACAACGGAGAAGCTAGTAGTAGATAATATATATGATTATGAGTACGAAATGATATTCGGAGGGGAAGCATATCCTAGTGTAGACTCTGCTATTAAAATTCCAAACTCATGGATAGTAGATGCTGTAAACTTAGGTATCGCTGATGAGTATATGTGGAATGTAACATCTCCATCAGTAGATATGGGGTATACTTATATCACACAACATGTAGGGGATGAAGGAAGATATGGTAAGGCTGTAAGAAGACATGTATTAGGTAAGAATGCAGCAGGGAACAATGTTCTAAAAGATACTAATAATTCGACAGTTGACTTTGCACCTGCAGTAAGACCGTCATTATTTAAATATTAATTAGTGTAGTATGAAGCACTTTCATTTTGGGTTATGTCTGTTGTTATTGTTGAGTACTGTATGGGGATATGGTCAACAGTCAGATTCATTGGCAATAAAAGTAAAGGAGAATCAAGATGTAATACATCATTTTGAAGAACCTATTTATGTCAATCCATCTCACTATTTAGACTATAGAAAGTACAGTTTAACTTCTTTCGAAATCGCAAAACAAAATAGTAAGAATGAAACAACCTTAGCTCAAGAGGGCAAAAACAGAGATGATTTGTCTTTTCAAGCGAATGCTTACCATAAATTAGATAAGCACAGTGCTGTGTGGGGCAGTGCTACTTATCAACAAGGTAAGCGAAGAGATGTAATGTGGAATGAGAGTGCGGATTACGATTTAATATTTCCGTATGTGGTAGCGGATAGTGTAGGTGGAGATATTAAGTATGAAGATTATCATATCGCTGGTGGTTATGCCCAACGATTAGGAAAGTATAATATCGGTATCTCTGGTTTTTATAAAGCGAAGATGGAATACCGTAATATAGACCCTAGACCTAAGAACCTCTCTGCTCGATTAGGAGGGAATATAGGTGTGAGTAGAGTATTTAAGGAGTTCTTTACTATAGGGGTAAATACTTCAATAGAGAAATATACACAGAAACACAAGATGGACTTTTATAGTCCTACTGGATTTCCTGTGATATATGAGATGAGTGGAATGGGAAACTTCAATAATCTATTGAAAGGAAAAAGAAGAGAGGCTTATTATGATGGTTGGAGGTATGGCACTTCTCTACAAGTATATGACACTTATCAGAAGAAGTGGTTTGCCACAGTGGGAATGAATATTTTTAGTTTTGAGAAGTTACTGCCTGATTTCTATGATTTGCAAGTTTCTAAAGTTAAGGAGGTAGAGCATTTCTTTTCTGTAGGAAAGCTATTTGATGTACAGGCTACTCAGTTAGGTGTTCGTTTAGATGGGAACATGAAGACGAGAAAGGGGATAGAGAATTTGTTTGTCAATGTGAGCGCTACGAACTATTTAAAGATAGGACAAGAAGAACAATATAAATACGAGAATAAGAGTCTTAGATTAAGTGGAGTATTTAAGTATGAAACTTTAAATAGTGTGTATAGTATCTTACCGTATATAGGAATAACTCAAGAGGTAGAACGTTATAAAAAGCCTTATTCTAAAACAGATATTCAGTATACCTATATGGGAGCAGATTTACAATGGATGTACACATTTAAGGATAGAAGTCTATTGACAGTAGCTTCTAATTGGAAGGTAAGACAAACTGCTAAAGAAAAGGCTACTTTTAATTATGGAAATAGTAATGCTATAAATCAAATGCTACTTGATAACTATGCTGTTCAGATAGCAGAGTATTGGGAAGGAAGCTTTAAGGTTCGATATGATTTTGCTTTGCCGAAAGTAATAGATGTATTTGTAGGTGGAGAGTATTATTTCCAAAACTATAAGCAGTTTCAAAACAACAGTAGTGTGATGATGAGTTTAGGGATTACGTTTTAAAAGAGAGAGAAGATAGATGAAAAAAAAGGTAGGTGTTATTATTGGGGCGGTATTACTATTTATAGGATACACTAATTTTGAGGTAAGATCAGTTTCAGAATACACAGAGATTACAGATCAATATAAAAGACCTATAAGCTATTGGCCTAGTCCGATAATAGATAAAAGTGTAGAATGGAAAGAGTTTGGGGCAATAGAGGTAGATACATTATACTATGAGACACAAGATTTGCCAGAAGTGGTATTAGGTAAAGCACTGTTCTTTGACCCTAAGTTATCAAAGTCTAATCAGATATCTTGTAGCTCTTGTCACGATCCTGAAATGGGATGGACAGACCATAGACAGGTATCACTAGGGAATGATCATTTATTAGGAGCTAGGAATACTCCTTCTTTATACAATATTGCTGAGCGTAGTTCTTTCTTTTGGGATGGTAGAGCATTAACGTTAGAAGAGCAAGCGATGGGACCTTTATCTGCTCATCATGAAATGGATATGGATGTCAAATCACTACCAGCGAAGTTAAGCAAGTATAAAGAGTACAAGCCCTTGTTTAAAGAAACTTACGGAGATGACAAAGTGACTTATGAAAGAATAGTGGGGGCAATAGCTACTTTTCAAAAGACAATTAAAAGTCAGCCTAGTCGTTTCGACAAATTTATGCAAGGAAAGTATCAGTACCTAACAGAACAGGAGATATATGGAATGCACTTATTTAGAACTAAGGCAGGATGTATGAATTGTCATCATGGTAAATATCTTACAGATGAGTCTTTTCACAATATAGGATTGACATATTACAAGAGAGAGTACGAAGATTTAGGACTGTACTTACATACCAAAAAGGAAGATGATGTGGGTAAATTTAAAACTCCTTCTTTAAGAGACCTATTAGTAACTAAGCCATGGATGCATAATGGGTTAATGGATGACTTAGAAGGAATAGTAAATCTGTATAATAGTGGGATGCACATGATAGATCCTACAGAGGAAGAGAAAGCATTAGATCCGCTCTTTCCTCTAACAGATCCACTGATGAAACCATTAAAATTAAACGAGAAAGAAATAAAAGCTATTGTAGCATTTTTAGAATCAATGTCAGGAAGTTACTATAAAATGGAACGTCCTATATTTCCAACGAAGTAACGCTTATTTACTTTAATTAAATGTAAAAGGCTTCTTTAGAGTTAGTTCTAAAGAAGCCTTTTTATATTATCAGTAGTATAAAGTATACTATTTATATCGAAGTAACTTATAATGTGCTGATGAATTGTATGTAATATTGTGTTTTATTTGATGATTGTGTTTAATTATTGTATAAAATAAAGATTTAAACTTATTTACATTCATTCTTAAATAGATATATAGAATTAATTTGAATCAAGTCTAAATAACTTGGAAGATATAGGTTTTGTTGACTACTTTTGGCATCCGATTAATTAAGTTATTCAATGACACGCTTATATCAAGTTATTCAAGTTCTACTTATTACTTTCACAGTATTATGCTGTTCTTCTGTATTTGCACAATCTTCTAAGTTACAACTGAAGATCGTATTGCAAGATGCTCAAAATAAAAATATTACTAATGCTAGTATTCAGGTAACTGGAACGAAAGAGTCACAGTTAAAGGTTAGTGATGATCATGGTATTGCTGTTTTTGATTTGAAAGCTGATATTTATACTGTTGAGGTATTTCATATTAGTTATGGAAGTTCTTCTACTGTAGTTAATTTACTTCAAAGTCAGACATTACCTATTACGTTGACAGCAACTTCTAATATATTAGAAGAAATGGTCATTACTGCTACGGAGAGTAAAGGACTTACAAGTACTTCTGTGATTAATCGTCAAGCGATGGAACATTTGCAACCATCGAGCTTTGCTGATTTAATGGAATTATTACCAGGAGGACAAGCAAAGGATCCTAAACTTACGATAGCGAATGCTGCTTTAATTAGAGAGAATAATCCTGGTGAGAAATATGCTACTGGAGCTCTAGGGGTACAGTTTATGGTAGATGATAATATTATCAATACAAATGCTGATATGCAGGTATCTGTAGGAGGTGCTAAGACTTCTCATATAGGAGTAGATATGCGTAGTTTGGCAACTAATGATATCGAAAGTGTTGAGGTTATTCGTGGTATACCTACGGCTGCCTATGGGGATTTGAGTTCAGGTCTGATTAAGATAAATAGAAAAATAGGGTATACTCCTTTACAAGCTCGTTTTAAAGTAGATGGTTTTAGCAAACTTTATTATGTAGGCAAAGGAATAGACACAAAGACAGGATGGAAGCTGAATGCGAGTATAGATTTCTTAGATGCTAAGAACGATCCTACAGATGTTCTTCAGAACTATAAGAGAATATCATCATCACTGAGATCAGATAGAACATTAGTAGTAGGAGGATATGACCTGAGTTGGAAAGCAAATTTTGATTATAGTGGTACTGTTGATAACGATAAGTTTGACCCAGATACAGGTTATGATAGAACAGATAGTTATAAAAATAAAAAGCAGTACTTTTCATTAGGTAACAATCTAAAACTTGACTTTGGCAAAGAGACTTTATTCAAGAATATAACTTTGAATGCTTATGTGTCTCAAGGAATAGAAGATATTAAGGAGACTATCTTTATACAGCAGAATGGACGTGTAGCTATTCCAGTAGGAAATGAGACAGGGGAGAATGAGGGTGTGTTTTTACCAACTTCATATATAGCAAATTCTAAGGTAGAAGGACGTCCTTTAAATATCAATACAAAGTTACAGTCAGAATTAGGTTTTTCAACTTTTGGGATTAAACATCATGGAGAAGTAGGGATAGACTTTAGATACTCAAAGAATAACGGTAGAGGAGAGTTATTTGATCCTTTGTTACCTCCTTCTGTAGGTACTATGAAACGTCCTCGTCCTTTTAACGAAGTACCAGCTTCTCAGATATTAGCTGCTTATGTAGGTGATCGTATGGAATATGATTTAGGCCTACATCATCTACAATTATATGCAGGAGTTAGAATGTCTAAATTATTAGGTGTTGGAAAAGAGTTTAGCATTAGCGATAGGGTATTTGCAGAACCACGTGTTAACTTCCAATGGGGACTTCCTAAACTGAAAATAGGACAGGAATACCTAAAAACGGATATTACAGTAGGATATGGAGAGCTGTATAAACAACCTACATTAGCATTACTATATCCACAAGATCGATACTTCGATATGGTACAAGTAAGTTACTTAGATCCTAAGACAGATAACGCATACGCACAGTTCTATACTTACAGAATGCCTTTAGCTAACCACAGTCTGATAGGGGCGAAGAATACGAAGAAAGAGATTCGTTTAGATTTAGAATATAAAAAACACAAGTTTTATATCACCTACTTCGATGAGAAGATGACAACAGGCTTTAGAGATATGACTCAGTTTATGGGGTTTGAGTATAAGCGATACGAGTCTAAAGATATAGTGTGGAGTGATGAGTTAGGCAAGCCGGATTTAGATCAATCCCCATATTCATACAGACAGGACATGATGCAGTATACACATACTGAAAATGGAAGCTCGACATTAAAAGAAGGAATAGAGTTTGGGTATTCTTCACCTCGTTTTGAAGGAATTAATACTCGTATTACTTTAAATGGAGCATGGTTTAAAACGACGTATTCTAATAGTGCTTCTATTCTTTGGAGACCTGGTATCTCTGTAAATGGACAACAGTATTTATACACTGGTATTTATGCAGATGACAATGGGAATAGAAGATCATCTCTAGTGTACAATGTAGTTGTAGATACTTATTTGCCTAGCTTGGATATGAATATATCTGCCTCTTTACAAGGAGATGTATTTAGAAGAAACCTAAACCTAAATAGAGTTGCTGCTCCTTATGCATATATGGGAATAGATAATGTAATTCATCCTTATACAGAAGAAAGTGCAAATGATCCATTACTACAACATCTAGTTAGACCTGTTTCTAAAACAGATGGTATGGAGGAGAGAAGACCATTTACATTTAATGCTAATTTTAAAATATCAAAGAGAATATATAAATCAGTAAAGGCATCGATGTTTGTTAATCGATTATTCACACACTATTCTTCATATACATATAATGGAGTGAATGTAAATAGAAAAGATGATAGCGGACCTTACTTTGGAATGGAAATAAACTTCAATATTTAAGACAATGAGATTAAAGCATATATTTTTATACGGATTGATGATGACAATGAGCTTATTAATGAGCTCGTGTTTGACAGATGATAATGCGCTTGGGAGTAATCAGAATTCGACTGTGTCTATGGTATTTAAAGTAGATGGCATTAAAGAAATAAAAGAATTAGAAGTAGAGTTTGTTGAAGTTAATACTGGTTTGCGAATAATGGAGAAGGCAGTAGGCTCTCCTTATTTCTCTGTAGCTCTACCTGTGGGATCTTATAGAATGTCAGCAGAAGGGATAGGTGTACTAGAAGATAAAGAAGAAGTGGGATTAGGAAGTAAAAGCGAAATGCTAGACGTGACCGATCAGATAGTAAATATGACAATTAATTTATTTGTCAAACAACTTAACGATGACTTTATCTTTGAAGAAATATTCTTCAGTGGATTACAAACTACTGAATTAAAAGCATACCAAACAGGGAAATACTTTAAACTAGTCAATAATACGGATAGAGTACTCTATGCTGATGGATTATTAATTGCTCAATCTGAGTTTTTGACAACTAGAGATAATAAAGAAACACCAGATGTATTAAACGAAGCTTTCGTTTTACAATCTGTAATGATGTTACCAGGTAACGGTACACAGTACCCTGTAGAGCCAGGAGATTTTATTGTAATAGCAGATAATGCTCAGAATCATAACTTAGCCAATGTACCAGGGGCTGATTTATCTAATGCAGATTTTGAATTTCCGATTACTGAAAATCCTAAGAATGTACAACCAGATAATCCTAATGTACCTAATGTGATGATGATCTATACGAAGTTAAACTTTAGTATGTTCGCGATGCATGACCGTGGACAGACAGGATATATTGTAGCTCGTTTTCCTGAAGGTGAGAGTGCGGATACTTGGTTAGCCAATTATAAGTTTGATTATAGTTATTTGACCGCTGCGGGGAAAGAACAAAAGTTCAGCAGATATAGAATGCCAAATACTTGGGTTATTGATGCTGTTAATGGAAGCATTCCTTATAAGTTTGAACGTTTAGTGACTGCTCCTTCTTTAGATAGCGGGTACTCATACTGCGCAACATCAGAATCTGATAAAGCGCGTTATGGAAAGACTATCAGAAGAAAAGTCTTAGGGCCTAATGAGCAAGGTCGTAATGTGTATAAGGATACTAATAATTCTTCAGTTGATTTTATTCCTCAGTCAGAGATGTCTCTAAAAGACGGAATACATCATAAATAAAATAGGAGTACATTGAGAAATAGATATATAAATATAGTTGCATTAATTAGTGTGTTTTTTTGTGCTGAGATTCAAGCTCAAGATAAAACAGATGCTAATTTATACGAGAGTAGACTAGCTCAACGGGATATGAATATCGTATTCGGACAAGACTTTTTTGCTAATCGTGCTTTTATGACATCGTATAGTCCTTTGTCTTTTTCTGAGTTAAGTCTGAATTATCTATCAGACCGTAAGGATGCTTACATGCTACAAGATGGAGATGGTTTAGATGCCTTTAAGGTTAACACTTCTTCTTATCAACGCTTAAAGAATAATGCTGTTCTATGGGGAAGTGCGTCTTATGCTACTCAGAAGCAAAAGAATATGAAATGGAATGAGAATCTGGACAGACATATCTTAGGGCCTTATGTGTTAGGTGATTCTATAGGTGGTACCATGAGACAAGAGATTTATCAGTTTGCAGGAGGGATGGCTAGACAATTCGATAAGTGGACAGTAGGAGGAGAAGTTAGTTATCAGGCCAAAAGCGGTTATAGAGAAGTAGATCCAAGACCTAAGAATACCTCTTCAGATTTAAATTTGCGCATTGGAGTAAACTATAATGGTTATAAGGACTACGAATTAGGTGTATATGCAAATTGGAATAAATATACTCAGAATAGTACGATTAAGTTTGTTAGCCTATTAGGAAAACCCATAGCCTACCATCTGACAGGTTTAGGAGCTTATAATTATTACTTTAGTTCTGCTGTAGATATGAAGATGATCTATGAAGGAACAGGATATGAAGTAGGAGGGACTATAGCTAAGAATAAAGGTAAAGACTTTTTGATACAAGGTTCATATGGGCAGTTTGATATCGAGAAGAACTTTGGTAGTAGTCCTTCAAAAGAAATGTCTGTACTTAAGACTAAAAAATATACACTAGGAGGAATTAAATATATTGATCTAGATGAACATCGTTTAGGAGCAAAAGTTAATTACTTACTAAGTGAATCAAGAGGAATAGAATCTTTTTATTCTAAAACAGAAAAGTTAGAGAGAAAGATAGGAGAGCAAGACCTGTATAAATTCATAAGAAGTGATGTGTATACATCGTTATTTTATCAATATAGTACAGATATAAGTAGAGTAGTAGTTTCACCTTCTTTCACAGTAGAACAGACAGAAGAAAAAAGAAGAGATACTCAAGCTAGACAGCGATTTACATATTTACATTATGGATTAGAAGTTGATTATATGCGACAATTGAATCAATCTAATATCATAACAGTAAGTCCTTATTTTAGAGTGCGTAATCTTAAAGAGGATACTGTCAATCTAATAGCATCTTATAAGAGTCCAGCGATGACTGAATGGGTACAACATGATTTAGCGATTCAGACTGCTAATTATCAGACTTATGGTATTACAGCTAGATATGATGTGAAGATTGATAATATACCAGCCATGTTTGCTCAGATTCAATATGAACAGACGAAGTACAATATAAACAAAACAAATAACTATATAGGAATTTCTTTAGGAGTTACTTTCTAAGTAGTTATTAACTAACAACAAATAAACAATGAAAAAGGTAGTTATTTTATTATCAGGACTCTTAGCTTTTGGCTTATTTAGTTTTAGCCCGAAGTTTGTAGGATTCTTAGGAAGCGACAATCCTGAGTATCAAAAAATAATAGAAAGCTATAAACAACCTATCTCACAATGGCCTGTACCTACTATAGATGAAGGAGTGGAATGGAGTGAAATGGCAAGCATTAAACGTGATAACGATTATTTTACAGAACAAGCGAAACCTGAAGTAATTTTAGGACGTATGTTATTCTTTGATCCTAAGCTTTCTAAGTCTAATCAGATATCGTGTAGTTCTTGTCATGATCCTGAGTTAGGATGGACAGATAGGCGTATGGTCGGCTTAGGTCATGATCACTTAAAAGGAGCACGTAATACTCCTTCATTATATAATACTGCCGAGCGTACTTCTTACTTTTGGGACGGTAGAGCTAATAGTTTAGAAGAACAGGCTAATGGACCATTATCTGCTCATAACGAAATGGCAATGGATGTAATAGATTTACCTGCCAAATTGAGTAAAGTGCAAGGATATAAACCTTATTTTATTGACGCTTTTGGTGATGAGAAGATTACCTACGATCGTATTGTAGGTGCAATAGCTACGTTTCAAAAAACAATTAAGAGTCAGCCAAGTAGGTTTGATGCTTTTATAGATGGAAAGTATAAAGCGCTAAATGATCAAGAGATTTACGGTATGCATTTGTTTAGAACGAAAGGTAGGTGTATGAATTGTCATCATGGGCAGTACTTGACAGATGAATCTTTTCACAATATTGGATTGACATATTATAAACGTAAGTTTGAAGACCTAGGTAGATATGAAGTAACCAAAGATCCTAACGATGTAGGAAAGTTTAAAACTCCTGGTTTAAGAGATCTTTTAAACACTAGGCCTTGGATGCATAATGGACTATTTGACGATCTAGAAGGTATCGTTAATATGTATAATAGTGGAATGCACATGATAGATCCTACTGCTGAACAAAAAGCTAAAGACCCGTTATATCCTGTGACAGATTCTTTAATGAAACCATTAGAATTAACTAAAGAAGAAACGAAAGCTATTGTAGCTTTCTTAGAATCTCTATCAGGAAGTAGATTTAAGATGAGAAGACCTGAGTTTCCTACAGAATAATATATTTATAAACGCCTATTTATTTCTAAATAGGCGTTTGTTTTTTGACTGATACCTTATGACATTTTCTAGGTTTATTTTTGCAGTAGAATAATGAAGATGAAGAGGGAGTTTTTCATAATTTAAATGTAAATGTTATTGAAGGATAAGCTATTTTTAGTTTATCCTTTTTTAATTGTAGAATATAGAGTAGAGTTGAGGTAAAAGGCGTAATTTAGATGTTCATCAAAAAAATGTAGAGTCATGGCTTTAAAGATTTATCCGGAGTACCCTCTAGATGAGCTCGAGCAACTTTTTATAAATGGGAACAAGGTTCCTTATGGAGAGTTTTTAATATATGGAGATATTGTAGAATCTCTGTCTAAAAGCCCTCATGATTGGTATGTATGGTATAGTATGAAACTTCCTTTTCATGATAACTCTAAGATAAAAAGGGCTAAAGCGGATGCTGAGCTTGACTTTATCATTGTTTCTAAATTTGGAATTATAGCGCTAGAAGTTAAAGGGGGAAATATTTTTGTTGACCAAGGACGTTTCTGTTTTAAGGATGGTAAGCGTAAAAAGTGGTTAAACCAAAATCCTTTTGAACAGGTAAAAGGCTATAAATACACTTTGATGAATAAAGTGTTCCCTAGCTTTAAGCATGTATTATTCTGCGAAGCAGTAGCTTTTCCAACTACTAAAATTGCCATAGAGAATACTATTTATGATAAGAATCTTATATTTAGTGACTATACAAGACGCAATAGATATAAGAATATTGAGAAATTTCTATTACATATATATGATTATTCTAGGCAGAAATTAGAGAATACACATCCTATTAGATTTAATCATTTATCGAAAGCAGAATTGGATAATATTGTGAACACATTTAGTCCAATGATTCAAGACACTAATGTATTCCAATCTAGAAATTCTTTAGAATGGTTGAAAGAACGTAACTTAGAGATACTGTACTCTCTAGCTGAAAACCCTCGCCTAATGATAGAGGGTGCACCAGGTACAGGTAAGACTACTATGGCGATGGCTTATAGTGAGATGCAGGTAGGAAGACAAGGTATCTATCTGTGTTGGAACTCACTCTTATGTGCTTATAATGAACAGAGATTTAAGGCGAGTAATGTTCGTATAGATTGTATTACATTCACACAGTTTGTGATGAAGTATTTACCAGATGTTACTGAGCGTGACCTATTATACATCGAGCCAGAGAAATTTGCAGATTATATTAGAAAGACGATTTCTTATTTAGAAGAAATAGATAAGCTTCCTAACTATGATTATATGATTGTAGACGAAGCACAAGATTTGTTTGATCGTAACCTTCATTTAATGATGCATAAGTTATGTGGTAATCACAATGGAATGAAACAAGGAAATATTATGCTTCTTTATGATTTAGATCAAAGTTTCTCTCTTTTTGGACGTGATGTATCAGATTATGCTTATTTCTTAAAAGAATATTTTACGCATTTTAAGTTGCATAAAGTGAGACGTAGTGCTCAGAAATCTCAGATTCGTCTGATAGCAGAACATATTCAGACACATCCAGAAGATTGGGATGAGATTAGTGTTCATCAGCAAGAATATGACGAAATCGAATTGCGTTCATTTCACGATCAAGTGACTATTAAAGAGGCAATGGAAGAAGTAATACATAGTATCAATGATTCTAGCTCTTCATTAAATGCTGAGGATGTAATTGTATTAGTACAAAGTAAAGTATGGCAGAGAAGGAATAACGTAGCTGATTTAATTCTAGAATTGGGGATGGAAGAGCTTACAGTAGATAATCTAACATTAAAACCTAAGAAACTCCAGTATACTACAGCCGTTAAGTTTAAAGGATTAGAACGTAAGAATGTTATTCTTTTAGTAGATAAGCCTAATAAACTAACTCCTTATGAATGGTATGTGGGATGTACACGTGCTATGGATAATCTTAGTATTTGGCAACTACATACTTATAAAGAACATGAGGGCTAGTAAATATCTATTATTTTTGTAACTAAATTTAACCCAGAATATGAAATAGATGTATAAACAAGTAGTAATCATGTAAAATAACTTTGAATTAATGGCTTCAGTGTGCTATAGCATAGTTTTGTTACGATTATAAATACATGAAATTAGGATTCATTGTGTATTGTATTATTGCTAGTTTAGGTTTAGAATAGAGAAATATTTATGAGTGTAGCAGAATTATTAAGGAAAAGAAAAGAACAGTTAGAAAAAAAGAATAGAGAAGAGGGGACTAAATATTTACAAGAATATGTGAATAAGGATGGAGTGATCTTATTACCTTCAGGTGTAGCTTATGAGATTATAGTATTAGGTAAAGGTGATAAAGTTGACCTTTCTGATCGTATAGAGTGTCATTATCATGGTACTAATATAAATGGAGAAGTTTTTGATAGTTCTATTAATAGAGGGAAGCCTGCTTCTTTCGATTTGAATAAACTAATTTTAGCTTATCAGCAGGTTGTCCCACTATTACCAATAGGAACTAAATTTAGAATGGTTACACCTCCTGAATGCGCTTATCGTGACCAACATATTAGTAAAGAGATAGGTCCATATAGTACTCTTATATTTGAAGTAGAATTATTAAATAAACTTTAATAGTAAATAAATCAAAAGCCACCCTTAAAAAAGGTGGCTTTTTAACAATAAAAAAGATTTAGGGCTACTATTCTTCATTTTTTTAGCTTGAAGATGAGCAATGTGTTTTTGCAGATATCTGCAATTGTAACTTTTTAGTAAAGTTGTTTTTTATGTTCTTGTACAAAGTTAATATGAGTTATTTGATTGATTATAAAACAATTCAAACATCTTTGTATGATTATTTAATTTTTTCGATATTGATTAGGAGTTAGTAATGTATATTTCTTAAAAAAGCTAGAAAAGTACGTTGGGTATTCAAATCCTAAACAATAACCTATCTCAGCTACACTCCATGGTTTAGATTTTAATAATTTTTGTGACTCTATTAATATCCTTTCTTGAATACAATCACCAGTACATTTTCCTATTGTCTTCTTTAAAGTATGATTGAGATGATTTACATGCACATTAAGCACTTTTGCAAAGTCATTAGGTGTTTTCAATTTGATTACTGTATTTGTTTTTTCAATAGGAAATTGTTTTTCTAACAATTCTAAGAATTTTGAGCATAATCTCTGTGGAGCATTTACACCTTGGTCTACTGTATAAGTAGCATTTAGTTTATTACTCTGATGTATTATGATCTCAATGTAATTACGCATTAATTCATATTTCTGCGCATACTTCTGATTGCTTTCTTCTTCAATTCTTTTAAATACGTAAGAGATAAACTCATCTTGTTGTGGTGTCAAAAGGTAAATAGGATTCTCGTGTAAGTGAGCGAGAATACTTTTTAATAAATGACTTTTATACCCTAAGAAACTACTATTAAATAAACAGTAATATCCTTCTGGTTTCTCAGATACAGGCTCGAATGTATAGTGCGATACTGGGTTAGAGAAGAATAATGATGGTCCTTCTAACTCGATTACCTTTGTTCCATCAAAGAATTTACTCTTTGATTTAAGATAAGAAAGCTTGTAATAACTCCTTTTGTTGTAAGGAGAGATTTTCTTTGTTTGATCCCCTTGTTTAAAAATGATGAAATCATCTTTAGCTGGATTCTTAAACTCCACTATTTTAGAGGGAACAATGATTTTTGATGCTGTGCTTGTCATAATGTAGGTGATTTTTAATACGCAAACTCGGTAGGGGAATATGAGCTTTGTGTATTGTGTTTATACTAAGTTGTGTTTTTTAAAAGGCTAATCATACTTGAATTTTATGTTAATAATTTGTTGATGTTTTGTTATTGTAAAATTAAGAATATGAAATATATCAATGTTGTGTAAAAAGTGTTTTTTATTGTCTTTTTTACTTAAAATGAATTGATTGTTATATTTATTGTGTTTTAAAATTGATTTTTATTCATTTGATTTGCTTATTTGCGTATTTTATTTTTAGGATTTATTACATAGGATTGATTATAATTTAATATTTGAAACATATTATTTTGTAATTTATATCATAAAAATTTAATGTAAAAAATGAGAGTTTTTTGTAATTTGATTGGTTTGAAATGAGAATTTGTAATGAAATGATGCTATGTTTCAATGCTCAGTTTATTTATTTGAATATCAATTGCACTAGTTTTTTCATTATAAAGGGATTTGTGTAGCTTTGTAAGCAAATAAATATGGATTATGGCTAAAAGCGATGAGAAAACTACTAAGTGCCCAGCAGAAGAATTACTAAAGACTCTCGGGGGTAAATGGAAAGTTCATATCATTCATATTACGGAAGAGGAACCTAAAAGGTTTAGAGACTATATGCGCTTATTAGAAGGTGCTAATAAGCAATCAGTGTCTGTAGCCTTAAAAGAACTAGAAGAAGACGGATTCTTAATTAAGAGTGTAATTAAGGAAAGACCATTACATATCGAGTACTCACTCACTGAGAGAGCTAAACTCGTTATTCCTGTATTGGATAATTTATATAATGCATTACAGGTTACGTAAGGTTTCTTTTTGGTAGATTAATTTATAGGTGTTGTTTTTTAATACTTGCCTATCGTATAATGTATATCCCATTTTTTCTAATAGTCTACGTGAGGCTATGTTACATTCATATAGTTGTGCTATAAGTATTTTGGAAGGATGTTTGTGTTGTATAAAGAGCTCTAGGCCTTGTAGTAATTCTGACCCATAACCTTTTTTCCAATAATCTTTATACAGAATGTACCCTATTTCTATTTTTTCTTCTTTTTCTTCATATTTAAAAAATAGTACTTCTCCTATTATGTTAGTCTGAGAATTATAGTCTAACGAAATTTTATAGATACCTAAATTTTCTGTGTACAGTAAGTTGTTTTTGGCATATTTATCTATTAAAGTATCAGATTTCCAGTTGTTTGTGTTAGAAGGGATCCATTTCATCGTATCAGGACAATTATGAATCTTTAATAGCTCATCTAGATCTTCTGTTAATTGAATTGTTTCTATTTTTAAGTTTTTGGTAGTAAAAAGAATCATTTTTTAGTTTTTTTTGTTTCTAATTTGGGTATTGGGGTTAATTATTTTAACATATTCTAGATGATGTTAAATTATCATTGAATCTAAAAAAATATGATGTAAAATATTGGTATGTATATATCTAAGCCGATTATTATTTTATATATTGTGCACCTCTTAAGTGAAAGTAAAGATCTTAAATGTTATTTTTAGATACAAATTTTAAGAAATTTTGCGGATCTACTATAGAATAAAACAAATGTTAACTACCTAAAATATAATGAATGAGTAAAAAATCCATCTTTGATGCAGTAACAATTGGTTTTGCATTGTTTGCCATGTTTTTTGGTGCTGGAAATATAATTTTGCCTCCTATTATCGGATTGTTTACAGAAGGTTCTTGGACTTCTGCTGTTACAGGCTTTTCTATCACAGCTATATTAGCACCCTTTCTAGGAATAGTAGCTGTATTGATTTCTGGAGACGAATTTACAGATTTAGGTAAACGTATCAATAGTACATTAGGATGGGTATTAGCCACAGCTATTATTCTTAGTATAGGACCATTAGTTGCTATTCCTCGTACAGCTGCAACTACTTTTGAGATAGGGGTATTGTCTGTCTTTCCTGAATTTAGTGCTGTATGGTCTTCTGTTATATTCTTCGGTATTACATTATTACTGTCTATATCGCCTTCTAAGGTAGTGAATATTATAGGTAAGTATCTGACACCTCTATTATTAGTTCTTTTAGTGACCATGGTAGTTATTGGTATTGTGAACCCGTTAGATACTTCCAAATTAGTAAATGTATCTTATCCAGATCCTTTTAGATTAGGATTTGCTGAGGGATATCAGACGATGGATGTATTAGCATCAGTTATTTATGCTGGTATCATTATTTCTGCTGTAAAAGCAGCTGGATATGTAAGTTTAAAAGAGAAAACAAAGGTTACTTATATGTCTGGTGCTGTTGCTATCTCTTGTCTATTATTTATATATGGTGGATTAGTCTATTTAGGGGCAACTGCGGGTTATCCTATTACAGATGATTTAAAGAGAACAGAGTTGCTATTACATATTTCGAACGGTTTGTTAGGTAGTCAGGGAACTTTAGCATTATCACTATGTATAGCATTAGCTTGTTTAACTACAGCGATTGCGCTAGTATGTGCCACAGGTACATTCTTTAGTCAATTAACAAAAGGAAAACTTAGTTATCAACTTGTAGTAGTCGTTACTTGTATATCTTCTGCCATATTAGCAGTGAAGGGAGTAGATAGTATTATCGATTATGCAGCGCCATTTTTAGGAATTATATATCCTATTACATTGACATTGATTATTTATATGGTAGCTTTTGGTAAATCTGTAACTAGAAAGGCTCCTTTTGTAGGAGCAATCTTAACCACTACAGTTGTTGCATTAATTCAATTTAGCTCTTTTATTGCTTTTAAATATGATTTTATAGAATATTCAAAGTCATCAGAAGAATTTATAAAGTCATTGCCTTTGAGTAGTTATGACGTACCTTGGCTATTACCATCTTTAGCAGCATTCGTTTTAGTATTTGTTGTTGATAAGATGTTCTTTAAACAAAAGTCAAATTAACAAGTGAAGTATAGAATATAAAAAAGAAGCCGTCTAATCAGACGGCTTCTTTTGTTTAATTTAAATTAATTTTTTGTCCTTGTATAGGAAAGATATAGTTAACTTTAAATTCGTTTTGATTAGCTAATTCTTGTTTAATAGTATTTATAGCTGTTCCGCTAGGTTTTAGATGGGTAATGATAATATTCAAATCTTTTAAGTTTTCTTTACCTACATGATTTGCTAGATTACCCAATTCTTCATTTAGTAGCTTCGGAGTTAAGTGACCGAATAATTTATCTTCTGGTTGACTATTCGGGAAAGACACTTCGATTAATATTGTCTTAAGGTTTTTATTAATAATAAGTGGTGCAATGTATTCCCATATATAATTAAGCTTAGTAGTCTTTTCTACTCTATCCGCTCCGGTATCTCCGAAGTAGAGTACATATTCATCATTGTTTTTAATTAATATCGCTGAACTCAATTGCGGGTTGACATGACTCAATTCAAAAACTTCTGCAGATAAAGTTGTATTCTCTATATTAAAGGATTGGGACGGTTTTACTCTTGTATATTTATATTTGCCTAGAATAGGTTTTTCTCCTTCATTCCCGAAGTTTGCCCATGATGCATTTGTGAAGTAATTATTCTTGAAGATATCAATGACGAAGGGTAATCCATAGATAGGCTTAGACGAGTCCTCAGGAGAGTTTATGATTAACCCTGATAAATGGTCTAAATGGCCATGCGATATAAAATACCCTTTGATATAATCACGTAGTACTGTACCATTATCTACTGAAAATGTTTTTGCTTCAATTGCTTTATTGATACCACTATGTATAGTACCAGCATCTAGAGAGAGATAGCTATTTGTGTTTTCTACACCTATAAGATAAGAAGACAAATTGCTTTCGTCTCCTCCACCATATACCCCTAGAGGGATGATTTCTAAATTTTGCGATAGACAGAGTGCGCTTGACAGTAACAGTATGCTAGTTATGATTTTTTTCATTTTTTTCTGATTTATGCAAATTTACTGTACTTATAAGGATTCTATGTTATTCAGGTGATAATATATTTTAGCTTATATGTGAAGTTACATAGATGTATATCATGATTATATTTAGTCCTTGATGACATTCATTACTCTAGTGACCTGATCAGACTTATGTAAGGTTAAACGTACTATACTATCTTCTAGCGCAGTCAGATCATGTGGGATACCTGGGTCTAATGCGATTAAGTGACCTTCTTTTAGATCGTAAGGCTTTCCTTCTACGCCAAAAGTGATAGCTCCTTTTACGATTTCTACTACTATAGGAAAAGAAGTTTTATGCTCTTTCATTTCTTGTCCTTTTTTGAACACAATTCTGATTTCTTTAGAAAAGTCGTTGTCCACAAGTATTTTGATAGCAGGTTTTTTCTCACCGTATTCTATCTGTTCTAAGAGGTTTTCTATATGTATCATATTATTGAAGTAATAAATTGTCCTATAAATTTACTGATTTTTATTGAGATAAATTACTGTTTATAAGTTTATTAATAAGTTAAGGTATACTAGGTTGTTAATTTTTTATAACAGCGAATTGCATTCTATTTATTAATGTTATCTTGTGTCATATCATTTTAATTGAATATCTATATGAATCATAATATACCATACTCATTCTTAGATCTTGCGATTATAGGAGAAGAGACAACAACTACAGAGACCTTACAGAATGTTTTAAAAGTAGCACAACATATTGAAAAAGTAGGTTTTAATAGACTATGGTTAGCAGAACATCATAATATGCCACATATAGCATCTTCTGCTACATCTGTTTTAATAGGATATTTGGCAGGCGGGACATCTACATTGAGAGTAGGATCTGGTGGAGTGATGTTGCCCAACCATCCTTCTTTAGTTATCGCTGAGCAGTTCGGAACTTTAGAGGCTTTATATCCTGGTAGAATTGATCTTGGATTAGGTAGAGCACCAGGTACAGATCAGGCTACAGCTCTTGCTTTAAGGCGTAATGATGTGCATGCCGCTAACTTTTTTCCTCAACAAATAGAGGAATTAAAGCGCTTTTTTAAAGTGAATGAAGGAGCTAAGGTAAGAGCATTTCCAGGAGAAGGTTGTGATATACCGATGTGGATATTAGGTTCTAGTACAGATAGTGCCTATTTAGCAGCAGAATTGGGATTGCCCTATGCATTCGCTAGTCATTTTGCACCAGATCATTTACTCCAAGCGGCTAATATTTATAGAAAGAATTTTGTACCATCTGCACAATTAGACAAGCCTTATTTTATGCCTTGTGTGAATGCAATAGTTGCAGATACAAATGGAGAGGCTGAACAACTAGCTACATCATTTTATAAAATGTTTTTAGGAATCATCAGAAATGACAGAAAACCTCTTCAGAGACCTTGTGAATCTATGGAAGGCAATTGGACGGACTATGAAGAGTTCATTGTAAAGCAAAAAACATTCTTCTCTTTTATAGGAGACAAAGAAAAAGTAAAAAGTGATTTATCGGACTTCTTTAACACGGTCGAGGTTGAAGAGATTATGATCACTACTCCGATCTATGGAGTTGAGGAACGCTTAAGAAGTGTTGAATTGTTTTCAGAGATTATGAAAAATAAATAATTTTTTTGTTTCTTTATAGTTGAATAATATTAAAAATAACAGAATAGCGATGATAAGAAGCATTGTCATAATGATGAGCTTATTTACTTTCTTTTTGATTTCTTGTAGTGAATCTACAACATTTAAAGAAGTTAGTATTAATGACTTGGGAACGATTGAGGTGCCTAATGAACTCTCTCTTGCCAAAAACCTGAATAAAGATGCCATCCTTCAAATGGAAAATAAAAAGGATGATTTCTATGTGGTGATAGTAGAAGATGATAAAGTAGAGTTTAAAGAAATTGTAGAAGAAGTTTATGGCAATCCAGCTCCTAACTTTAAAGTATATGCTGAATTAGCGAATTCTTCTATCGCATCTAGTTTAAATTTAAAACAAGATACGGAGTTAGAACAGACTAGCGTGAATGGACTACCTGCTTATTTGACTAGTTATGATGGAGATTTAAATGGAACACTTGTTCATTATAAGTTAGCATGTATCGAAGGAAAAGAAAGATATTATCAAATAGTGACTTGGACTACGATGCTAAAAAAGCAGAAATATGAGAATGTGATGGAGTCAATGTTAGCATCCTTTAAAGAGAAGAAATAAATAGAGGCTTGACCTCTTGTCACGAGACAAGAGATTTATTTATAAAAAAACATTATCTACAGCCCTGGCTTATACAGTCTAGGGCTTTTTTGTTGCTGTACTTTAATTA
>NZ_JBBPHK010000012.1:0-116177 GCF_038039805.1 Myroides odoratimimus | reverse complement strand
CCCCGACCCCCTCGGTGTAAACGAGGTGCTCTGAACCAACTGAGCTAATCGCCCATTTCCTTTTTAAGAACGTGTAACCGTTTGTTGATTACGGGTGCAAATATACGACTGTGATTTTACTTTGCAAGCTTTTTTGAATATTTTTTTTATAAAATTTCAGCTACTACAAATGTGCTCCCGCCTATATATATCAAGTCCTCAGCACCTGCTACCTCCTTAGCTTTCATGTAAGCATTTGGTATTGAACCATAAACCTCTCCCATTAAACCAAACTCACTTGCCTTAGCAGCTAAAATCTCAGGTTCTAACCCGCGTAAATTATCTGGCTTAGCAAAAAAATATTTTGCCTCTTTTGGTAATAAAGGAAGGATAGAGTCTAAATCTTTATCATTCACAACACCAAAAACGATATACAAATCGCGATAATTTTCGTGTTTTAACTGATTCATCACGATAGTTAGCCCATGAGAATTGTGTGCAGTATCTGTAATTGTCTTCGGATGCTCACCTAAGACTTGCCATCTACCTAATAATTTTGTGTTCTCTACTACATGAAGAAGCCCTTCTGTCTCGGCTTTTTCTGTTATTTCGAATGTTTTTCTTAGTAATTCTATCGCTTGTCTTACAGTGCGAATATTAGATTTCTGATAATCTCCTTTTAGATCTGAAACTAATGTGTTGTCTATATAGGTATCTTGAGCAAAATAGATATCTGCAGACAGCTCTTTTGCCTTATTTATAAATACAGGTTGTGTATACTCATTATATTCTCCTATCACTACAGGTACACCCTTCTTTATAATACCTGCTTTCTCACCTGCGATAGCCTCTAGTGTATCTCCTAAAAATGCTGTGTGATCCTTACCTATATTAGTAATAACAGAAATCAATGGGTGTATAACATTAGTCGCATCTAGACGACCTCCCATGCCCACTTCGATTACAGCTACGTCTACCTGTTCTTGTTTAAAGTATTCAAAGCACATACCTACTGTCATCTCAAAAAAGCTCAAAGAGTTCTCTTCAAAAAAAGGCTTGTTACGTCCGATAAAGTCGATCACAAAAGATTCTGATATCTCAACACCATTGATCTTGATACGCTCTCTGAAGTCCTTTAGGTGTGGAGAGGTATATAACCCTACCTTATAACCTGCTTCTTGTAGAATAGAAGCGATCATTGAAGAGGTAGACCCCTTTCCATTAGTCCCTGCTATATGTATCGTCTTCAGACTATCCTGAGGATTTCCTAAATGATTAATTAGTTTTATTGTATTGGATAAATCTGCTTTATAAGCTATTGCCCCTTTTTGTTGATACATAGGCAATTGATTAAACATCCATTCTAAGGTTTCTTGATAATTCATATTCAAAAAAATAGGACTATTGTCCTACTTTAAAATTAATAACTATAAATCCGACTTGAATATTCGGTGCGTTGTCATCTGCTTTCCATCTAAATGTCTTCGCAGTAGCAATAGCTGCATCCGTAAGACATTTAGCAGAGTTAGTTGTCCCTTTAGTGTGTTGTGCAGATACGACCTTTCCACTCTTATCTACTCTTATCTCCACTACTACTGTTCCTACCTCATTACATTCAGGTACTACTTGTCCTCTATTGGCTAATGCACGCCCGTTCAGTCCCCAGCTAGTACCGTTACCACTGCCATTCCCCTTACCGCTACCATAAGTAGAGTTAGAGTACATATCTCCATCTAGCTTTCCTTGATCTCCACCTTTAGTAGAGTTTCCTTGACCTTCAGACTTTTCTCCTGTGGTCTTTGGTCCATTAATAAGACTTGCCAAAGCATCTGTTGTACTCTGACTTGGTTTTGGGTCAGGTTTAGGTTTGACAACTTCTTTCTTAGGTTCTTCCTTTGCCTTAGGTTTATCCTCCGTTTTCTTTACCACAGGAACATCTACCTTATTTTGAGTAACAACAGGCTCGGCCGTTGTCTCCACAGGTGTAGCTACTTCAGGCTCTGGTTCCATAGCGATAGGTTCTGTCGGCTGTACCTCTCCTTTCCCTACTTCGCTATTTCCAAAGTTAATAGCAATCTCCCCACCTAATAAATAAGGTTCTTCTTCCTGAACAGGAGTTATTATTTTATAAAAGAAAAACAACAAAAAAAGAAGTACAAAAACTGTGGAAGTAATTGCAAAAGCCTTTTTTTCACTTTCTGTTTGTAATATCTTCATACCTACTTTGGTTCCACTGCTAATACAATCTTATAATTATTGCGATACGCAATATCCATCACAAATACTGCATCCTCTACAGGTACACCTTTAGCGACATGCAATACTACATTAGGATTTTCTATTGTATTTAATTTATTTTTCAGTCCCTCTTCTAGTTCTTCAGGCATTACTTTTAGCTCATTGATATAATAGTTAGACTGATCATCTACACTCACAGCTACAGTCTCTACTACATCAGCCTTACCATCAGAATTAGGAAGTATTAAATCTAGTGCATTAGTACTCGTCATCGTAGTAATAGCCACCATAAAAAATATAAGCAATAAGAATACGATGTCTGTCATAGACGACATATTAAACTCTGCGGATACTTTATTTCTACCTCTTATGTTCATTATGCAGGATCATTTAATAGGTCTAAAAACTCTACTGCATTTGCCTCTAACTGATGTACAATCTTATCTATCTTACTCACTAAGTGATTATACCCAACATACGATACAATACCTACGATCAACCCAAATACTGTAGTCATCATCGCAGTATAAATTCCTTCTGATAACACACTCATATCTATACGAGCAGAGCTAGCTGCAGACATCTCATGGAATGCCATCACCATCCCTACTACAGTTCCTAAGAATCCTGTCATTGGTCCTGCTCCAGATAATGTTGCTAATAGATTAATGTTCTTCTCCATCTTGTACACTTCTAACTTCCCTGCATTCTCTATCGCAATGTTAATATCCTGAAGAGGCTTCCCTATTCTAGATATCCCTTTTCCGATTAGGTGAGATACAGGAGTATCAGTGTTTGCACATAGAAGTTTAGCTTGATCTATCTTTCCTTGAGATAAGAACATTTTTATCTGAGCCATAAAGTTATCATCTATTTTAGATGCATTTTTAATAGCAAAGAAACGCTCTAAATATAGGTAAAGAGCCAAGAATAGCATGACAAAAATAATAATCATAATAGCCTGCCCTATCGGTCCACCGCTAAAGATAATTTCGCTAAGAGCTAATTCTTTTTTAACGGCTGCTTCTCCAGCTTCTGCTGCATTAGCTAATTTCTGTGCTACTGCTGTTGTATCCACTTGTAAGAAATGAAACATAAATAATCTGAGTTTTAAAATTTTAAAAGTCTTTTTCTGTTGTTCTATATTGTGCAAAATCGATATAGATTATTCTCATTCTATATTCTCATTTACTTCATGATAACGAAAAAAAATGAGATTTAATATTCAAAATATCAAAAAAAGTGAGATTTTGTCTTTATAATTATTTGCCATTATAGTTCAAAATGAGTTCAAAGATAAAATGTTTTGTATGTATAATGATACATAAACGCTATATTCTTTATATAACATTCATGTTAGTCATTGTACTAGCTAGTTCGCCTACTAATTAATGCACTCGTATACAACACAATGCAAACATAGTCTTCATCTTCTGAATAAGCTAATCTATCTGTGTGTATACCTCGTGAATTCTACCTGAGCTATGATCATACTTAGCACCAGTAACACTAGCTAATACATTCACTTCATCTCTCAATTTTAGCACTCCTAGTAAGCCAAATATTATAGCTTCTTTATAGTCAATCACTTCATCAGAAGGTCTTTCAAACAGAATACCTTTTGCGTGTGCTTTAATTCGACTAACTAAGTAATCATTTTTAGCACCACCTCCTGTTACTAACACACGCTGTCCTTCTTTGACACCAATCCCTGCTGCTATTTGAGTAGCAATATGCTCTACTAGCGTAGCTAAATAGTCTTCTACAGATAAAGTGTACTTATTAAGGATAGGTTTTACATACGCATTTAAGAACTCTATCCCCAATGATTTAGGGGCAGATTGTTTATAAAAATCAAGTGCATTTAATTCTCTTAGAAGATCTTCGTTTACCTTTCCTTTAGAGGCAAGTATTCCTTTATCGTCATACTCCAAGCCAAGTTTAGCTACCTGTTCGTTAAGCAATGTATTCACTGCGCTAATATCATACGCTAATCTATAATTAAGCCTTCCTTCAAAAGAGATATTAGCAAATCCTCCAAGATTAAGACAAGCTTCATACTCACTAAATAACAAGCGATCTCCTATAGGTACTAAAGGTGCGCCCTGTCCTCCTAAAAGAACATCTTGTACTCTAAAGTCACATATTACCTTCTGCTGTATTAAGTCAGCTAGTATAGGCATATTCCCTATCTGTAAGGTATAGCCTAGCTCAGGCTTATGAAAAATAGTATGACCATGTGAGCACACTGCATCTATATTGTCTATTGTTTTATCTTTAATGAATTGATTAATAACGGTGGCTAAATAGGTCGTATAACGTACATCTAATATCTCTATTTGCTCACTATCTAAATCCATTGCATTCATTAACTGTTCTTTCCATTGAGCATTATAACTTACTGTATCAGTACAGTGAACCTCAAAGCTCCACTTACCACTTTCATAATTAAAAGTGATATAAGCCAGGTCTATTCCATCTAATGAAGTACCTGACATAACTCCGATGATATTATATTGGTATTTATTCATAGTATAAAGATTGGTTTTTTACTATAATCTACAAAAGTTTAAATACAATATTCATTACATTATTCAATTATAAATACATGTTTTTTAAAATAACAAACATTGTTTCGTCCAAAAATAAATTATAATCATTTTATGCATCAAATTTAAACAGAATCTAAATTGAATAATTGTTTTAAATCAATTATATTTGAGAGCTACAAAAATTAGAACAACTAAAAAATTAAGAGACTATAAATGGATTTTAAATTTACAGAAGAGCAATTGATGATTCAGCAAGCTGCTCGCGACTTTGCTCAAACAGAATTATTACCAGGTGTAATTGAAAGAGATGAACATTCTAAATTCCCAACAGAACAAGTTAAAAAACTTGGTGAATTAGGATTCTTAGGAATGATGGTAGATCCTAAATACGGAGGTAGCGGTCTAGACAGCGTATCTTATGTATTAGCTATGGAAGAAATTGCAAAAGTAGATGCTTCTGCCGCTGTAGTTATGTCAGTAAATAACTCATTAGTATGTGCTGGTTTAGAAAAATATGCTAGTGAAGAACAAAAACAAAAATATCTAGTACCTCTAGCTTCAGGACAAGTAATCGGTGCATTCTGTTTATCAGAGCCAGAAGCAGGTTCAGATGCTACATCTCAAAAAACTACTGCAGTAGATATGGGAGATCACTATGTACTAAACGGTACTAAAAACTGGATCACGAATGGTAGTACAGCTGACTACTATATCGTAATCGCTCAAACAGATGTGGAGAAAAAACACAAAGGAATCAATGCATTCATCGTTGAAAAAGGATGGGCTGGTTTTGAAATCGGAGCTAAAGAACAAAAAATGGGAATCAGAGGATCTGATACACATTCATTAATGTTTACAGATGTAAAAGTTCCTAAAGAAAATAGAATCGGAGAAGACGGATTCGGATTTGCATTCGCAATGAATGTATTAAACGGAGGACGTATCGGTATCGCTTCTCAAGCTTTAGGTATCGCTCAAGGTGCTTACGAATTAGCATTAAAGTATTCTAAAGAGCGTAAAGCTTTTGGTACTGAAATTATCAACCACCAAGCGGTCGCGTTTAAATTAGCTGATATGGCTACTCAAATCACTGCTGCTAGAATGCTTTGCTTCAAAGCTGCTGCTGAGAAAGATGCAGGTCAAGATATCTCATTATCGGGTGCTATGGCTAAGCTATTCGCTTCTAAAACTGCAATGGATACAACTATCGAAGCTGTACAAATCCACGGAGGTAATGGATATGTAAGAGAATACCATGTAGAAAGAATGATGCGTGATGCTAAGATTACTCAAATCTATGAAGGTACTTCTGAGATTCAAAAAATCGTTATTTCTAGAGCTATTGCTAAATAAGTAATATATTCTATCCTAAAATAGAAGCTCCTTTATTATTAAATAAAGGAGCTTTTTTTATATCTACTTAAACAGGTACACACCTAAAAAAACAAAGAGGACAACCTTATTTAGATCCCCTCTCTGCATTTTTTAATAAACGTATTAAACATTGATTCGTGAGAATTTTCTTTTCTCTTTTTCATATAATTTAATCTGTACGATTCTAACTAAAAGACAATAAACATCGCTAATCGCCTAAACCAAAAATACAAACAAAAAGTTAAATAAAAAATAAAAAACATCATTAGTAATAAAAAACATACAATAAAACAAAAACAGTTAAAAACAATCCGTAGAAAAGACTATTATTTTTAACACAATCATTGAACACTCTTTTGTAATTTTACACCAAACTTTATCTATACATGAAGCCACCTAAATCTATAAAAGCTAAGATTCTTTTCCTATACTTTACCCTATTTGCAGCTGCATTATTCTCTGGGGCGTATATTTATAAAGAAGCTAAAAAATTTACTATTCCTGAGGAGCATGTAATCGAAGAAAATAATAAAATTTTCTTAGTCACTAGTGCTATCAATAACCTATACAGTAGTGAAGCTTATAGCAGAACAGCGATATTAAGTGGAGATAGTAAAGATATCAAACTCTACTATAAAGAGCTCGATACCATCGTGAAGCAAATTAACTTGGTACAAACACATGTACAAGATCCTATTACGGTAGTAAAGCTTGATTCTGTTAAAGACTTACTCTCTCGTAAAAAAGTGAGTTTTGAAAACATTATCAAAGCTAGAAAAGATCTTTCTGCAGAAAATAAATACACTGAGGCATTCTCTGAAATCTACAACATCCGTGAAGAAATCGAGAAAAACATACAACCCATCGTTATTCAAAGTAAAGAAAAGGAAAAAAGAAGTGGTTGGGCAAGGTTATTCAAAGGAGATCATACAGACACTATTAAAACAACTATTAACTATCCAAGCATCTCTGATTCTATTATCAATGCAATGGAGCGTATTCTTATTGCTACACAAGAGAAAATTAATGATAAACAAAACAACTTACTCAACCAAGAGCAACGTTTGTTAAAAGAAAATAAAATTATCACTGATCAGCTAAGAGGCATTCTGCAAAATGTAGAACAAAATATACTTACATTGTCTTATCAAAAGATCAATGAATCTAAATCTAGAATTAGTGCTGCGTCAACAAATATCGCTTATATAGGCGGAACAGCTCTAATCGTTGTATTAATACTGGGCTGGATTATTATTAGAGATATCAATCAAACCCAAGAATATAGAAATGCATTAGAGAAATTAAATAAAGAGAATGAAGTACTATTACGTAGTAAGTCTATGCTACTAGCTACAGTGACACATGATTTACAGACTCCGCTTGGGGGGCTTATCGGATTTACTGATTTATTAGACCAGACAAACCTGGATAATAAACAACAAAAGTATGTTAACAACATTAAATCTTCTTCTAAGTATATCACGAATCTAGTCAACGACTTAACGGATTTCTCTAGATTAGAAAACAATAAAATAAGTATTCAACAGAAAACATTCAATCCTAAAGAACTAGTGGATAACACTTGTAATATATTAGTGCCTAATGCTGAAAATAAGAACATTAAACTAAATTGGGAAATTGAAGAAAACTTAAATAGTAATTTTGTATCAGATCCTCATCGCATAAAACAAATACTAACAAACTTAGTCACTAACGCAATTAAATTTACGCAAGAAGGAGGGGTTAATGTTAGGGTTACTAAAGAAAAAGAGAATATCGTATTTAAAGTTTCGGATTCTGGAATAGGAATAGCGGCTAATCAAACTAAAAACATCTTTAACGAATTTCAACAAGCTCATGATGGAATAGAAAAGAAATTTGGTGGAACTGGATTAGGTCTTAATATTTCTAAAAGGATGATTGAATTATTAGGAGGAACTATCTATGTAGAAAGTGTATTAAATGAAGGATCAACTTTCACCTTTACAATACCTATTATAGAAGCTGAAGAAGATACAAATATCACTGTACATTCAAATGATCTACAAACCGTATTTCGTTCATTAAATAACATAAACATTGTAGTGATTGATGATGATAAAGTACAGTTACAACTAATGGAGGAGATTCTTTCTCCACTATTTAATAAAGTGACTATAACTTTCGATCCTACATCGATAGAAGCTATTTTAAAAGAAGATCACTACGATGTGATACTAAGTGATATACAGATGCCTAAAATGGATGGATTTGAGCTTATAAATTATTTAAAAAAGAATTCTGATTTTAAGACTATTCCTGTTATAGCGTTATCAGGTAAAAGAGATATTACTATGGAGGAGTTTTCACAAGCTGGTTTTGCTTCTGCACATCCAAAACCCTTACAGCTTACAGAGTTGTTAATTCTCATCTCTAACATCCTTAATCTTGAGTATCAATTAAACAGTTCTAGAACTAAAGAAAATAACAATGAAGACTCTAATAGCCAAACAACAGTTAGCACTACTTATAATACGAATACGCTAAAACAATTTATTGGAGACGATTTTAATGCTTTAAGAAATCTACTTGTCATCTTTATAGAAAGTACAGAAGAGAACCTACTAGACATGCATTATGCTGAAGAAGATTTTGACTTAGAACAAATCGGAAATATAGCTCATAAGATGTTACCTATGTTCAGACAACTCGAAATCACATCTATTATACCACTTCTAGAAGTACTAGAAGACAAAACAATAACCTTCGAAACTCAAATTGAACTAAGAAATTACATTGAGGTATTAGAAGATAAAATAAACTTAATTCTTACTCAGATAAAACAAAATCACTTGGAAGAATAACCAATAAAAAAGCCCTTTAATAATCATATTAAAGGGCTTTATATATATAACAATATTGTTTCTTATTTCAAGCTAGCAACTGTTGTTAACTCATCTGATTCTAATGTATAATCAATTGAATCAAACTCAAATCCAAACAGATTGAAGAAGTCTTTTCTATATCCAGCCAAATCAGAAATAGCTTCAATGTTATCTGAAGTTACTTCTTCCCATAACTTAGCTACAGCTGACTGTACATCTTCTCTCATCTCCCAATCATCAACACGGATACGTCCTTCTGCATCTAATGCTAAATTACCTCCGTATAAACGATCAGCAAATAAGCGCTGCATTTGCTCAATACATCCTTCATGAATGTTTTTCTCTTTCATTACTTTGTACAACAAAGAAATATATAAAGGAACAACTGGAATAGCTGAACTTGATTGAGTAACTAAAGCTTTATTAACAGAAACATAAGATACACCATTAATATCCTTTAGCAAATCATTAATTACTGGAACTGTAGCCTCTAAATCATTCTTAGCCATACCTATAGTACCATTTCTGTAAATAGGATAAGTTAATTCAGGGCCTATATAAGAATAAGCTACCGTCTTAGCACCATCAGCTAAAACACCTGCTGCTTTTAGATCTTCTATCCAAAACTTCCAATCTTCTCCTCCCATTACAGCAATAGTGTTATCAATGTCACTTTGTTCCTTTACAGGATCAATACTGATATTAGACACAACACCTGTATGGAAATCAACTGTTTTATTAGTAAAAGGTTCTCCGATAGGTTTTAATACTGAAGCATAAGCCACACCAGTCTTTGGATGAGTTCTACGTGGCGAAGCTAAACTGTAAACAACTAAATCTACTTGACCTAAGTCTTTTTTAATTAGCTCTATAGTTTCTTTCTTAATTTCGTCAGAAAAAGCATCTCCATTAATACTCTTTGCATAAATACCAGCATTCTTAGCTTGCTCTTCAAAAGCTGCAGAATTATACCATCCTGCTGTACCTGGTCTACCTTCTGTACCTGGTTTCTCAAAGAACACACCAATTGTAGCTGCATTAGAACCAAAAGCAGCAGAAATGCGTGAAGCTAATCCAAATCCTGTAGAAGCTCCAATCACTAATACCTTTTTAGGTCCGTTTACTATTTGTCCTTTAGACTTAACATACTCGATTTGCGTTTTTACATTCTCTGCACATCCTTCTGGATGAGAAGTTAAGCAAATAAATCCTCTAGTTCTAGGTTGTATAATCATTATAAATCTTTTTCTACTTAATTGAATTTAAACCAAGTTGCAAATTACGCATTTTATCAGAACAATGCATATTTATTATTATAAAATAATAAAGGAGAGAAGTTACTTACTTATAATACTTAATCTCGATTTAATACATAAAAAAAGGTTGGATATACTCCAACCTTTTTTATTTCTTATAAGTCAATGATTATGAACTCACTTCTTCTATTTTCTTGGTGTTCTCTTTCACTACAAGGAACATTGTTTTTACAACGATTTATAATTCCTTTTTCACCATAACCTACACCTCTTAATCTCAATCTATTCACACCTTGGCGTACTAACCAATCTACTGTTTGATCAGCGCGGCGCTCAGATAACCTTAAGTTATACTCATCAGGACCAACACTAGAAGTATAAGAACGAACTTCTAATTTCAACGAAGGATTAGTCATCATGATAGAAGCCACTTTAGACAACTCTAATTGTGCATCACTTCTAATAACAGAACTATCATTGTTGAAGTATATTGGTGCCAAATCAGTAAGTTTACCTAAATCATCTCCAATTCTTGGGTTACCTCTATTCTTTCTCCTAGGCTCTCCATAGTAATCTTCATCATACTCTTCTTCGTCATCATATGTTGGATAATTTCTAGAAGAGAAAGGCTTACTTCTTTCTAATTCAAAGTCAACTTCTATAGAATCATCTTTATTAACATCTTCTACAGATACTTCTTCTGACTTATATCCTTTAGCTTTAACCGCTACATAATAATCTCTATTAACCTTAACATCTTTGAATGAATACTCTCCGCGTTTATCAACTTCGATTTCTTCAATCATTCTGTGTTTACTATCGTACAAGAATACAAAAGCATCTAATATCGGACGTTTAGTCGTTTTATCAGTTACTCTACCTCTAATTTCTTGAGCAATATTCAATTCAGTTCCTTCTTTCATTCTCACAAAGTAAAGATCATCTTTTCCATTACCATTTGGTCTGTTCGAAGTAATGAATCCAAATTTAGCTTCAGGATCTAAATACATTGCAAAATCATCATAAGGACTATTGATAGAGTTTCCTAAATTTACAACTTCTCCAAAAGATCCATCGTCATAAATCTGTACTCCATATAAATCTAATCCTCCTAAACCAGGGTGTCCATCAGATGCAAAATACAATACATTATCTGTACTAACGAAAGGAAAACTCTCTCTTCCTTCTGTATTAATCTTATTTCCTAAATTCTCAGGAGTTCCTAAAGTACCATCTCTAAATAATCTTACACGGTATAAATCTGATTGTCCATAACCTCCAGGTCTATCTGAAGAAAAGTACAACCAATCTTGGTCAGGGCTAAGTGCTGGAGAAGCAGTATTGGCATTATCTAAGTTAATACTTAATTTTTCAACATCTCCCCATAAACCATTACCAAAAGAATACGCTCTATATAAGCTAACTAGTAAAGTTCCATCTGAATAACGAACATTCTTATCTTCTCTATTGTTACTTGAAAAGTACATTGCTCTTGAATCAGCTGTAAAGATTGCATTCGCCTCATTAAAGTTACCATCAATCTTTTTTGCAAAAGGCTTTACTTCACCAATATTTCCATCGATACGCACAGGCGCTGAATACAATTTTGTATAAGGATCGTTTGTCCAATTGTGAACTCCCTTGTGTTTACCTTTTTTATTTGCAGAAGAAGCATATACGATTTCTCCTTTATATAAAGCAGCTCCGTATTCTGAACCTGCAGTATTTACACTATTTAGTAATTTTACTCTATATCCGTCTCTATTAGTATTAACTTCTTCTAAGTAATTTGGGTCACTTAGATATTTCTTAATTCTTCCATCTTCGGGTGCCTTATCAGCTAACAAGTCCATTTTAGCATTTGCTAAAACATAATCACCAGTTGTTCTAATTGTCTGCACATATTTGTAAAAAGCATCAATATCAGTAATTCCTTCAGGAGTTTTTACATCTTCAAATAAAATGCTATACCAATGGTTTGCTTCTAAATACATTCCATTTTCATAGTATGCTTTCGAAAGGTTTGATAGAATCTCTGTGTTCTTCTCTCCTTTAGAAAGCAACTTTTCATAGGTTTTAATAGCCTCGGCATAAGCCATTTTCTCTATTTGTGAGTTTGCTTTCTTCACATAGGAATTCTGTGCTATCCCAAATGTAGAAAACATCCCAAATAGAGTTGCTATCCCTATCTTATAAATATTTTTTTTCATAATATTAAATGTACTTTTTTACCAAGTTAGCTGTCTTTTCTAAGTATTCTAAAGATATTTTTTTCCTAAAAAAACACTTTTTTAAAATCATTGACACAAAATTATACAAAAAAGAAAATATTCAAAATTAAACGGAGTAATAAATCCAATTTATCTATTTATCACAACTAATACACTAATTATATCTTTTAAAAACAAACAACGCTAAATCATATATAAGTATACATGTTTTTAACAATAAAAACCAAACATTAACACTTACCCACCTCTTTATATCACTTATTTTCTTATAATTAGATGCAAAATTTTATCTATTTTCTCTTTTACTTAGAAAGCAACTCTACTAGTGTACCTTCTTAGAAGAAACGAGCTGTACTAACTTTGTTGTATTTATTAAACAAGTCAAATCTTAAAAAGATCTCATGCGAACCTGAATTATATTTAGATAGCTTAGATGTATCTGCATCATATGAATAACCGATAAACAATCCATCATTTACCTGGAATCCTGCCAATGCACTAACTGATGAATCCCATCTATAAGCTGCTCCAATAGTAAACTTATCCACAATCAAGAAGTTTGCAGTCAAATCTACTTGCATAGGCGCACCTTCTACGGTCTTTAATAAAAAGGCTGGCTTAAACTTCAAACTTGGATTTAACTCAAACACATATCCTCCCATTAAGTAGAAATGCATCTTCTGACGCATCAGTTCCTTACCTTCATTCTTTGAGCGATCGGTTGTCAAAAAATTAGGTACAGATACGCCTAAATAAGATTTGTCTGAATACAAATACAATCCAGCTCCAATATTTGGATTAAACTTATTATTGATATTCTCCAAAAACATAGGGTCATTCGGATCATAAATATCTAACTTAGTATAATCTACATCTAAGATATTAGCTGTAGCCTTTAATCCAAATGCCAACTTATAAGTATCATTTAAATCTACTGCATAAGCTAAGTTTAACGAGAAGTTATTCTCTGACATAGCTCCGATTCGATCATTCGTATAGTTTAAACCTCCTGATAATCCATTATCTCCTAAAGGGGTATCAATAGAGATGTTAGCTGTCTGTGGAGCTCCATCTAATCCTACCCACTGGGTGCGATACATACCGAATACATTTAACACGCCTCGAGAGCCTGTATAAGCAGGGTTGATATTAGATGTATTATACATATAATGCGTGTACTGTGGATCTTGCTGTCCATATACTGCTGATGAACCTAACATCATCAACGAGAATAACGCTCCTAGTTGTATACCTTTTCTTATTTTCATTGCAATCTTTTTTCTAATTATTCTCTAAGTGTAAATAACCTGTCTTAGTTATCATCTCTGACCCTCTAGAGGTTTGTACTTCATACTTAACTATGTAGTAATAAGTTCCTGATGGCAATTTTCCACTTGATGATACTCCTTTTCCTTCTGCCTCACCTCTAAACACATTCATACTTCCATCGCCATTGCGGTCATAGTTATTCGCGGAATAAACCTTACCTCCCCAACGGTTCATAATCTGAACACTATTATTTGGATACTTATCTATATTCTCAATGATGAAATAGTCATTCATACCGTCTCCATCTGGTGACACTGCATTATAAATCTTAATCTCTGCGTTATAATCCCCATTTACAGTTCCTAAAGTGAAGATACCATTAGTATTTATCGTCATCGGTGTGCGCACTGTCTTAGTAGACACATCTACGATACCTCCTACATCTTCCCACTTTGAAGCACTTGCATCCCAACGAAGAATGTGTAAGTTCTTCTCCGGGGTTAACAATAAACTAGCAGGTGTAGTAGCCTCATCCCAGCTCAAAGTCAAGATAACTCCTGCTTCTGATGTCTTACTATTAACTTCCCAGTACTCTGCATTATTAATCTCTACAATAGCATTCTTCTCAGAATGTGCTCGACCTACTAGTGGATTTGATCGCTTATATTGTGTTTGGAATAAATCCTTTGCATCCTTACTCTCTCCTAAAGTGATAGGACGATAATACGTTCCATCTCCCACAGGCATCACCTGTTCTTGCTTGCCCTCGCGATCGGCAAATCCTACTACGTGACTATCATTGCTAACATTCTCTATACTTGATCCGTCCACGAAAGTAATAGCTCCTGATAATGGCGTATTAACTACTACATGTCCGCGTTCAAACAAAGCCTTTCCTGCTATACTGATCTCTGTGCTTAGGTCTAGACCTTCTGTATCAAAAACAACGTCTTCTAATAATGTAGTATTCTCCCCTCCACTAATCTTACGTTTTGCTTTAGCAGATTCTAACTGTTCGAAAAAAACTTTACTAGCCTTGGTTGATTTGGTAAACATAAATGTACCTTCATTGCTGAAATCATCAAAAAAATGGACTTCGCCATTATTTATAAAAGTCGCTTCCTTTGTGTTGCTGAATGCACCCTTGATAGATAACACCTCACTAGGAGATACATAAATATCCCCTCCATTATGCAATTCTAGTTTTTCTTGTGCTGATGCCACAGAAAAAGTCAAACCCACACTATAAAACAGTACAAATTTCAATGTATTCCCTCTTTTCATATCTTTTTTTTTACACATATTTGTATAAAATCCACAGAAATATATATTTCAAAAGCAAACATTATAACAAATAACAAAATTAAAAATAAAATTAACATTTAATAATCAATTAAAAAACATTTTTTAACACAGTCTATATTAAATAATTATTATCAATAAAATTTCACTTCTTATGATTTTAAATCAAACTAACCCTTAGATTAAAATCAAAAAATAGTATTAATCACATAAAATAACCGTATAAAATATTTTGATTATTTGAAAAACAGCATTTTTTACATGCATAAAGCGGAGATAAAAGTTAAAAAGAGGTAGAAAAGGTATACCATAATGGTAATACTCAAAAAATCAATCACTTAAATTCAAAAATACATTACTCAACATAAATCCATAAACCTAAGGCTAAAAAATACAGAAGTATCTTTGACTAAACAGTACTTAAAATACTAACTAAAGGAATATTTTTTATCTCTTTCATTCAAAACAAGCTACCAATAACAAGTTCCTTAATAAGGCATCAGGTTAAAAAAAGGAAGGATAACACTATTTTTATAGAAGTCATCGCATAGTGATCGGATAGTCATCGCATAGTGGTCGCATAAAAAAGTAAAAAAAGTATGCGACCACTATCCTATCAATAACCTATAAATATCCTGTCAAATGAAATACAATCAATTACATTATCAAAATCTCATAATAGAAAGCTGCCATACTACTTATGTTCTAATACATCTTAATTAACCTCTGACGCTATAGAATATCTCACGATGATACACTGCTAAACAAAATACACTATACTGATAACAATGCTCAAGGCAAAATGATAAACATAGGCAATGTAAATACTACAAATAAAAAAAGCTCCCTTGCGGGAGCTTTTAGTGGCTAATGCTGTTAGTTTTAAATCCTACAGCAGGATCGGTCGAAAAAAAAATTGTTTTGTTGTTTTTAAGAACAATTATAATATAGTATAAACGTAGACTTAAGTCATTATATTACAATTCTGTAACAATAAATTCACTACGTCTATTTAACTGATGTTCTTCTATTGTACATGGTACTCCATTACTACACTTGTTCTGTAATTGTGTCTCACCATATCCTTGTCCTGTCACTCGGCTTGCCTCGATACCTTGGCTGATAATCCACTGTACTGTAGACTTCGCTCTGCGATCAGACAATCTTAAATTATAATCATCATTTCCTCTACTATCTGTATGAGAACGAACATCTATCTTCATAGTAGGGTACTCTTTTAATACTTCTACTACTTTCATTAATTCAATAGATGCATCTCTACGAATATTTGATTTATTAAAATCAAAGTAGATTGGATTCAGTTTTAATTTCTTAAACAGATCATCATCTTTAGTAATAGGTTTCTCTGTTTTCTCTAAAGGAATATCTTGTTTTTTAATTCCTCCAGCTACAGCGTCTAATTGTACACTTACTTCTTCAGTATTATACTTATCAGCTACTGCTTTTAGACGATACTTCCCTCTACACTCTAGATCATCTATTCTATAATATCCCTTATCATCTGTGATTAGTTCTCCTATCACTTTATATGAGTTATCATACACGGTTACTTTAGCATTAGCTAATACCTCTTGAGTATCTTTATCAAACACAATACCTTCTAGGCTCTGGTGACATACTTTTTGCATAAAGAAGTAAATATCATCTCCTCCTACACCATTCACTCTATTAGAACTAACGAATCCTTTGCGTGTTTTACTATCAATATAGAACGCAAAATCATCTGTGCTACTATTAATAGGCGTTCCCATATTCGTCACTTGACCTACACTTCCATCTACATTAATCTTTGTCACGAATACATCTAAACCACCAAGTCCAGGATGTCCATCTGAACTAAAGAACAAGAAATGATCTTTAGATATAAATGGAAATGTCTCTCTACCTGCCGTGTTTACTTTATTCCCAATATTCTCTACTTTACCATATTCTCCCGTAGGATATAAGGCTACTCTGAAGATATCAGATTGTCCTAAAGTTCCTTCTCTATCTGAAGAGAAATATAGCCATTTATCATCTGGTGTTAAGGCTGGGTGAGCAGTATTATAGTTATCCGAGTTAAATGGCAACTCTTCTACATTCTCCCATTTACCTTCTTCTGATAAAGTCGCTTTATATATTTTTAATAAAGTTGAATGCTCTTTATTTAATCTTCTCTTCCCTTTTACACTAGTATTATTACGTGTAAAGTACATCGTCTTCCCATCAGAAGTAAATACAGCTGTTGCCTCATTTACTTTAGTGTCTAACTCAGGTGCAAACTTCACTGGTTCTTCAAAAGTACCGTCTGCATTAATCACACTACTGTATAAACTTGTAAAACTCTCGTTCGTCCATTCGTGTAATCTCTTTCCTGACTGATGTTCTGTATTACGAGCAGAAGTATAAATCAACTGATTTCCTAATAAAGCTGCTCCATAATCTGAATACGCAGTGTTCACACTTATATTCTTTAATTCGTATCGATCAGAGTTATTCTCTATCTCTTTTAGATAACGGTCTTTACTAGATTCGAAAAGCTGTGCTCTAGAATCATTTGCCTCTAATTTAGAGAACTCTTCCATCATCTCATTAGACTTATCATAATCCTCAACAGATTTTAATGTCTGAGCATAACGGTAATAATATTCTGATGGTAAAGCTTCTTTTCCTTTATCTTCATACTCCCCTTCGAAAAGTTCTTTATACCACTGATTTGCTTCTATTAATTTTCCATTAAAGTAATACGCATCAGCTAATTTTTTAAGCATATCTGCATTAGTATAGCCTTTATTTGCGATACGCTCGTAGATTTTTATCGCATCTACATAAGCTTGAGTCTGGTATTCTTTATCCGCTTTCTTCTCTGCTACTCTTTGAGCTTGAGTATTTACCCCTGCTAAAAGTAGCATACTGAATAAGCTTATTTTCAATAGCTGTTTTTTCATACTTTATTTCTTAAGTCCTAGCTTCTCTTAGAAGAAACGAGGAGCATTAATTGTACTACGACGGTTAAACAATTCGAATCTCATGAAGATCTCGTGTGATCCTGAGTTATAACGTTGAAGTGCAGTAGTCTCAAAGTCATAAGAATATCCTACAAATAAATTATCATTTACCTGGAATCCTGCCAAGGCGCTCACTGAAGCATCCCAACGATAAGCAGCTCCTAAAGTAAACTTGTCATACATCAAAAAGTTAGCTGTCAAATCAACCTGTAACGGTGCTCCACTTACTGCCTTAACTAAAGCAGCTGGCTTAAATAATAAGTTCTCACTCACATCGAATACATACCCTCCCATTAAGTAGAAGTGCATCTTCTGACGCATAGTCGTGATATCATTATCATCATAGCGATCTGTAGTTAAGAAGTTCGGAACTGATAACCCTACATAAGCTTTGTCAGAGTATAAATAAACCCCTGCTCCAATATTTGGATTAAACTTGTTGTTTAGATTCTCTTGGCTTACAGGATCAGTAGGATTGTGGATATTAAGCTTTGTATAATCAACACTTAATAGATTAGCAGTCGCTTTTAACCCGAATGCTAATTTATAATCAGCATTTAAGTCAATAGCATAAGCTAAATCTACAGAGATATTATTCTCATCCATCGCTCCTAGACGATCATTCGTAAAGTTCACTCCTAGGCCTAATCCACTTTCTCCAAGAGGTGTAGACACAGATACATTCGCTGTCTTAGGCGCTCCATCTAGTCCTACCCACTGTGTTCTGTACATCCCAAACACGTTCAGTGTTCCTCTACTACCTACATAAGCTGGGTTGATCATATTAGCATTATACATATACTGTGTATACTGTGGATCTTGTTGAGCTTGCATTTGAGAAAAGCAGCCTAAGGCGAATAGGCTGATTCCGATTTTCTTTATGTTTTGTTGAATATTCATGTACTCTCTTACTTATTACTTTCTAAATGTAGGTAACCCGATTTCTTAATCATACGCGAACCGCTAGCGTCTTTATACTCATAACTCACGATGTAGAAATAAGTACCTGTAGGTAACTTCTCACCTTTATTTACAGTAACACGTCCATCAGAGTATCCTCTAAACACATTACCTGCACTGTCATAACTCTTCGTGTCGAATACCTTAACTCCCCAACGGTTATAAATTTCTACTGTATTATTAGGGAATCTATTGATATTATCTATGATAAAGTAATCATTCTTACCGTCTCCATCAGGAGAAACAAGGTTATAAATAACGATATCTCCATCTAAGATTAGGTCTGTATTCACAGTAGCTAATGTAAAGAATCCGTACCCCTTCACACTAGTAGGCGTCGTAATCTCTTTCTTCTCTAAATCTACTACTCCACCTTCGTCTACCCAAAGTTGTTGTTTAACATCCCAACGTACAATGTGTAATTCTTTCTCTGGGTTTACTAATAACTCTTTAGGTGTAGTACGCTCATCCCAACTCAGTGTCAGCATGATATCTCCTTTGCTGTTATCACTTCCTTTATCTACTGTCCAGTACTCGCGCTCATCCAGTAAGTTAATCACTCCTGACTTAGCACTACGCGCTCTAAAGAAGTTCTTATCATCTAAGTTATACTTTCCTTCATACGCATCTTTTACATGCTCAGGAGCAGTGATTCTAGCATAACGGTATAGTCCTTTATCTCCTTTAGGATATTGGAACTCCTCATTACCTATCTTCTCTACATAGCCTTCTGCATGGCTTCTATCTGTAGGCTTAAGTGCTTTCGCCCCTTGGTGAAAGGTTAGCATCCCTGCTAGTGAGTCTACTTTTATAATACCATCTTTAAAGTCTACACTACCTCTTACGTTAGCCTCATTCTTTAAGTCAAAGGCCATGTCTTTAGTAGAGTTATCTAGTACTACATCAAAGAAATTAGATGGTTGGCTTCCTGTGATATGCTGAGCTCCTTTTGCTTCTTCAAAAGGAGTGAACACAGCTTTAGAACCTTTGGCGTTAGTGCTGTGATCATAAATATTGTCATTGTTAAAGTTGCTGTAGTAATAAACCGTTCCATCATTCTTTACATACCCTTCTTTTGTATTATCAAAATCATAGATAGTAGACATTACACCACCTTCTGCTACTGAAATCTTTCCTTGGTTTACCATTACTTGGTCTTTCTTAGCTTGCTGTGCTACTACTGTAGCTGGCAATGCTAAACCTAATAAGGCAACTGATTTATATATTTTTTTTGATTGCATAGTTTTCAGTTTTTAAATACTGTGCTAGTACGGGACTAGCACAGTTATTATTCTATTATCTCACTTTTTGATAAATCATAGGATTCGTTATCAATAATCCATTTCCTTTTAAAGGAACATAAGTATGAAATTCTTTATCAGCATCCCAACCTTCATCACCTTTTTGATATGGTGTAGGATCTGTTGAAAGTTCCTCAACCTTACGTTCTGATTTAGGCAATTTACCAACTCCTTTTACTGTTGCTCTATTATATACCCCTTTAGTTTGGAAAATATCAGTTTCAGTTACAGTATAAGATACAGTGAACGTCCAAGTCTCATTTCTATTTAAAATACCATTATTGTTATTATCACCTGAGAAAGTCACACCCTCTTGTAATGGTTGATGAGTATGTTCATCCAGCTTAATGGTGAATCCAAACAATGGGTCAATTATCTCAATGTCCTCTATATCCATATCACCAGCATTTTTCACATCGAAAGTATATAAGATTGTTTCTCCTACTTGTGCATATCCATCTTTACTCTCATCTATAAACACTCCATCTTTCTCTATAGTACAAGTTTCACACTCTTTTTGCTGTTGACCATAACCAAAACCATACATTCTAGTAACATTGACCACATTTTGAGTTACTCTAATTTTATTCGCTGAAGAATCAGAAGAATCAGTATTCCATGCTATAGATGATAATTGAACAACTTCTTTAGTTGTTTTATCAAAAACCTCTAATTCTTCTAAAGGGCTTTCTTCTGTACGTTTTCCATATAACTTCACATTTCCCCACTTATCAATTACTACACGAATTGTAGGTACAGGATTATTAAATCGATCCTCTAAATCGAATGTTCCCTTTTCATGAAATTTCCAAATATCTTTAATCGTACCATCTTCCCAAATACCACCTGCTTTGAAACGTACATTTTGCACTAGCCCTCCTGCTCTTTGGAACTCAAGTTCTTCTGTATGTAATGGTACACCGTTTATAATCATATTAAATGAATTATCTAACTCATAAATATCCAAAATATAACCACCATCAGTACCTGGTTGTGTAAAGCTTTCCTCAATTACTTTCTTTCCGCCTAACTCTCCTGCATAATGCCCCCATCCAAATCCTTTACCTACTATATCTTGATAGCACTCATCTGCACAAGTAATATTAGAGACAAGGATTCCACAACTTGGATCTTCAATACGCTTAGAGAATGTGATATTATCTATCAGAGTATGTCCAAAACCTTTTCCTGTTTCTAAAGCTCTATCTTGACTACCTCTAATAGCAATTTTCACATCTTTACCTAAAACATCTACACATTCAGCATCAGCAAATGTAAAACTAGCAGTTAGTGGCACCCATCCTAAACTAAACCCTTCTGGTTTAGCTCCTTCTGGCAATCCAACACCTCCATACTTTAATGGAACTGATGCATAGATATGACCAGTCTCTTTATCTAACACATCCATGATCATATAATCTTTATCATGGTAAGTCACATAAGAATAGATATCTAAAGTATAAACTTTGTCTTTCTCTATTTTTTCCGCTAATTCAAACTCATAAAACGGTTTAATACTTTGCGCAGCTGAAGCAGCTCCTCTTACTAAGAATGCAGAACCATTTACTGCTCCAGACATATCTCTTATCGCTTTAGCATTATCCCAAGCTGGAGTCCAGTCGAAATTACTATTTGCTATAGTTGGATCATTACTTGGTGCATTCTCTACCCATATTCCTTCATGCCAAGAATCTGTTGTAGGGATTCCCATCTGTACATACCCAGGAGGATTTACAGAGTAATATCCATTTTTAATACGTGCAACGGAGATAGTTTGACTATGAGGATCTCTATTCGCACTTGCATAACGACTATCATTAATACCAGGTGCAAAAAGATAAGATGCTGTTGCTCCTCCTCTAGGACCTTGTCTTTTTATCGAACCATCTTGATTTTTTAATATCTCTCCATTTGCTCCTATACTAATAGAAGCTCGTTGACTCCAATCTGTTCTTCCTGAATTTACATTCCAATATCCACGATCAAAATCTTCAAAATACAATATCTTATCTACACATTCTCCAAGTGCCATAAAAACAACTTCATTGATATTGTTGCATCCTATTGATCCACTTCCTCCAGGTAAATTACCTGAATCATTATTATAACATTCATAATGTGGATTCGTTGGTTTCACATTTGGGTCACCATTTGTTGCATCTGGATCAGAAACATCAGCAGGTCTCATAATCGTTGATTCTGCAATCATTGATCCTGTCATACCGTTTAACACTCCCGTGATTTTATACTCAACTGTACATCCATTAGGTATTTGTAATTCTGAACGAAACGTACGCGTTAAAGGATCATAAGTAAGCGCTACCGATTCTTTAGTATTTCCATTTGCACATTTAAAAGTTGCTTTTACTCCTTTTGGATTGATTACATCCACCCCTGGAGGTAAGGTAAATGTAAAAGGAGCTCCATGAATTCCTTTACTAGCATCTGCTATAATATCAGAAGGACCATTATTACCAGCTGTTACTATAAATTCTACAGCATCACCTTTATGTCCACTACCTTTTCCTACAACTCCACCTACTTTATAAGTAATATTCGTATAAAGGTCTGCCTCTTTTATAACAACCTCTGTCTTAATCTCTTTTTTATTTCCAACTCTGAACGTCCAAGTATCCATTGACTTTTTATCACCAAATGTATTACTAGCTCCAGAACCTCCTTCACCCCACTTATGTCCATTAATATTACTACTAATTCCCTTATTTCCAGGTTCTAAATGACTATTATTTTTAGGCGAAACGTTTGCTCCATATCTACTTTTAACATCAGGTATATCACTATCATCCCAAAATACTAAATCTGATAGTACATTACTATAATTATGGTAATCTAATAATTCTATTGCTATACCTCCTATATTATATTCCATATCAAAGAAAGGGAAGTGAACTTCAGCACCTTGTAATTGTACATTTAAATCAACAGGAACTACACCTTTTAGCTTTGTTTTTCCATCTGTTCCTACTCCATCCCAATAAATTTTATTGTGCCCTTCTTTTGTATTTCCTTCTAATCTTTTAAATACAGATCCACTACTTATGATATCAATCGTAAACTGCTGTCCACTTACAGGGGCGTCAAACTCTATGTACCCACCTTTATGTCCAAAAACACCTACTGTCCCTTCAGCACCTACTATCTTCACATTAGATACTTCTGGCTCTATTACTGTAGGATTTAACCATGTAGTCAAACCATAAGAGGTACTATTAATAGCAACTTTTGCCTTATTAGGCATATCTTTTGCAGGTAATGTATAGTAGATCTTATGGGTAATATTACTATCATCATCTGGAGTATTAGGATTATGAATATTGTCAATAACCTTACTAGCTTCATTATTCATACTTTTATACAAAGAATTCTTTGTTTTAGCGTCATAGAAACCATTGTTATTCACAAAAAATGCCCATACAATACCTGAAGACCCCTTATGAGTCACTCTATATGTAAACCCATCATTAGTACGAACAAAAAACTTCCCTTGAAAAGAAACATTTGCATATTCACCATTGAAGTTTCCGTTAGTAAAATTTAAATTTGTTGTATAAACTCTACCATCAATAAACTTTGTGTTATTTTCATTAATAACTGAGACATCCCAAGCCCTAATTGCTGCATCTTCATCCTGAGTCCAATTATTAATTGCTAATAAAACAGGACCAGGTTGGCTAGTCCTTCTAGATATAAACTCTATACGATAAATTCCTTCAACTGTGACTTTATGATATATAGGAGTATAGCTTCCTGAGCTACTATTGTTTTTTAATCTAGGCCCTCCTAATTCATCACTACGATTCGATATTTTTCCATCTTTCTCATTTTCAATCAATACCTCTCCTGTTGGGGAATACAAAACAATTTTATTTTCATCTCTTCTTCCTGAAAAACCCTGAGCTGAAGATGCCATTGTAATAGTTTCTCCTACTTTAGCATATACATAATGTGCTCCAGCATTAGGAAAAGGTATTGCCTCTGGTGAAGTATATCCCTTCCCTAATAACATAGCACGATGCCCACTTGCTCCACTAGGATATAAATTTCTAGAACCGTCTGCCAACATAGTTGTACTTACTCCTAAGACTAAACTTAGAGTAAGTACTACTTTGATTGTTATCTTATTTATAATTTTATATATCATATTATATTTGTAATTATAATTTAGTTTAATAAGTATCTTAAGCTAAAGATACCTAACTATTTTTTCGTTATTTGATTACAAAAACGATATTCATATAAGAAGCAGGTGTAGCATTACCAATGATATCATAAATCAAAACACCTTCTGGACTAATACGAAGATTAGCAAATACTTTGGTATCGTAATAAGTCACATAATAATAAAGCTCTTCTTTATTAAACACAGCTATATCTTTTGGAGCTCCATGACTACCTATTATACCACCTGTATAAGACATTGTATATCCATCAGCACCATGAGCAATAGGATAATCTGCATTACCTTCTCCTACTTTTCCTCCTGTAAACTGATTTACATACTCTTTATATAAGTCTCTTTGTAGATCAGTACCTTGTTTTTTTGTATCGAAAATAACTGCTGGCATATAGAAGAACTGAGGAGCTATTTTAGTACGTTCAACCGTTTTTAACACCCCTTCATCATCCGCTACTACAACTTTATCAGCTGAACTACCCTTAAACTCAGGCTTATTAATCTGGCTTACCTTCACCCCTCCATCACCTTTAACAACTAAATTCTCGATTGCTCCAACGCCTTCAATTTCACTAGTAAATGTATTAAACGTAATATCTTTTTTGTCCTCTGTTTCAATAACTAACCCTGATTCTGACCTAGATAATATTTGAGAAGCATTAGCGGAATGAGATAAAGTTAACGATCCTGGATGTTTACCATTATCATGTCCCATTAAATGAATCATCGCACCATCTAATCCTGCCATATCTAATCCTGTATGATTTTTATCAAAGGTGAATTCTTGTGTAAAATGCTCTCCTTTTTTAAATTTTAAAGCAAAGGTATCTCCAAAGTCAACAGTTCTTGTTTTATTTTCAGGAGTTCCGATAATCGTCCCATCATGCGTATAGATATTCTCATAGTTTGGAGTTTTCCACTCTACTTTAGTATCTCCTGATGTTCCTCCATCAACTACTGTTAATACATCGCCTGCTTTACCTCCATCAGTGTCAATTGCTACGTTATAATCTGTAGTATTATTACCCATATCCACAGGAGTAACTTTCACTCCATTTTCTGCAGAAACTGTAGTTAATTTCTGTGCTCCTTGGATAGCTTCATTAGATACATTTACTTTATACTCTGTCGTATTACTTCCTGCTGGATTAACAGATGAACTTACTGTAGTATTTGTTCCATCAACAACAGTAGTAACTGTTTCGTTAGCTTTAACGATATCTTTTTGATCAACCCAAGTAGTTCCAGTTCCATCTGCATTTGTTACCATCACTTGATTAGCTCCACCGTGTGTAATCGAAAGAGTCACATCTTTTAATACTGATCCAGCTCCATTATCTGTACCTCCTACAGTAATCCCAGTACCTGTAATTCCTTTTGCATCAGAAATTAAGCTTGATGTAATAGTTGTCGGTGTCCATACACCATTTACTAAAGTCAATACCTGATTAGCGGTTGGAGCAACATTTGAAATACTTGTTCCTTGAATAGCTACAACTTTTGTATCTCCAGTTTTACCTGTTACATCACCATCTAAAGTAATAATCTCTGTAATTTCAGATTGTTTAGCAAAACGAGCCCATTTTTCTCCGTCCCAATAGTAATAACCTGGTGTAACATCATTAGCTGTTGCTTGGTTATATACCATCAATGATGTTTCAGGTGCAGTAATAGGCGCTTGGTTAGTTGTTTTAACTAAACTAACACGTGGTATCAACAATCCTCTTTTTGAGGATTGTATATCTACTGCTGCTGATCTATGTGGGTTGTCTGTTCCGAATCCTTGTTGTGCTTGAACTGTTTGAGTTCCTAATAAAAGTAATAAACTAAGTCCGGCAAATCCTATGTATGTCTTTTTCATCTTTTGTATTCTATTTTTTATTAGTTACGTCCAACAACGATCCATTTCGTTCCATTAGACTTGATAATCCATCCTTGGAATGGCATAGCTCCATAAGCTAAAACATCGCTTCCTGATTTGATATTTAAATACCCATTGTGCTTTTCATCAGCATTCACAATCTTAATACTGATAGTTTGTCCTTCAGTACCATTAACAACTGGTAGAGTAAGATTAGTATCAGTAGCTCCTAAAGTCACTTCGATAACAATCTCTTCCATTGAAGGGTGATAGTTATTTACTACTGAATTATCTCCTCCAATAGTAACATCTCCTTCTTTATTAATTGTAACGTTACCTACTCCTTTATCAATTGTAGCTAATTTACCATCTGCATCTACTACAACTACTTTTGTTGTTTTATCTTTAGCTGGAGAATCTAATCCAGTAATAGCTAATGAACCACCTTTAGTATTATCAATTGCTAAAACAGTATTTTTATCAACTGTACCACCTAATTGAATATCATTACCAGCTTTAGTTAAACCATTACTCGCTGTAACTGTGTTACCTAAAGCAGAAGCATCAATCCATTCTGTTACATAAGTAACTTTACCTTCACCATCTGTAACTTCTTTAGTAACTAATACTTGACCTGCAGTAGTACCTCCTTTTATTTCTATTGTCGTCTCATCTAACAAAGCTTTTGTTCCACCTGTTACAACAATTGATTTAGATTCTAATGCTTTACCTTTAAGAGTCTCACCAGATACTTGTTGGTAAGTAACTGTTCCATCAGCATTAGCCACTGGTACCATACCTTCTTCTGCATTTTTAGAACCTCCACTTCCGTCTGCAACTGTCGCTTTCATTTTATCAGAAGTAACAGCTCCATCAGCAATACCTAAAGTCACATCTTTCAATAAAGAGTTAGCTACTTCAAAACTTGTGTCTGCAGCACCAGTAGCTGTTACTGTAATTCCATCTCCTTTTAATGTTTTAGCTTTTAATGGATCTGTACCATCTGTACCTTTCTCAATAGCATCTTCAATTAAGTTCTTAGCAGAAGTTTGTTTTAATACACCATCTTTATCTGCGATAACAAGTTTATCACTTCCTGAATCTAATTTATTTCCAGTAGTAGCATCTTTGCCTACTAGCTCTTCTAATCCTTTAATAGCAATATCACCAACTTTATCACCCTTAGTATCTGTTAAGTCAATAATAGCACCTGGTGTAGTACCATCATTTTTAATCTTACCTCCTAAGTTAACAGTGTTGTCATCTTTAACTGTAATACCTTGACCAGACTTTACTGTATTTCCTGCTGCATCAACCCATTTTGTTTCATAAACAGTTTTTCCATTTTCAACAATTGGTTGTCCTTTATCATCTAATTTAGGAGTCGTTACTAAGATTTGTCCATCCTTATCTCCTCCTTTAATCTCGATATTCACATCTTTTAAAAGAGATTCCTTACCGTTCTCATCAATTACGATTGATTTAGATGTTAATGCTTTTCCGTCTATAGCACCATTTTTAATAGCATCTTCCATTAAATCCTTAGCAGATACATTCTTTAAGATACCGTCAGATCCCATTACTACAATGTTTTGTGTAGTAGCATCAAATTTATTTCCTGTAGTAGCATCTTTGCCTACTAGAGTTTCTAAACCTGAAATAGCTAATGTATTATCTTTTGTAGTCTTGATTTCAGTAGCTTTTGATAAATTACCACCTAATCCAACATGTACTTTATTATCTTTTGGATCAATTACTGCATTAATTCCATTATCACCTATGATAGTTCCGTTAATAAAATCTTGTGGATTAACCCATTTTGAAATATAAATTGGATTTCCTTCACCATCTGTTTTACCAGTATCCTCAGTAACTAATACTTGTCCATCTTTATCTCCTCCTTTAACACTCACTTTATAGTCAATATCATGTCCATCAGGAGTTGGATCTACAGTTACATTAGTTCCTGCAGAAACGGTTACGGCACTTCCTGAGTTAGAAGATACGAAACGTACCCATCTACCTTTAGTCTCATCATTTTGATCTGCTGTTTCCCAGTAGTAAAAACCAGGAGTTACATCTCCTGCTGTAGCAGTATTATAAACAAATAATGCATTAGCTGGTTTTGAAACTGGAGAAGCTATTTTAGTATCTTTTAACTCTAATCTAGGAATCAATAAACCTCTTTTGTTAGAAAAGATCTCTACAGCAGATGATCTATCTGGTGTATTAGTTCCGAATCCTTGTTGAGCGTATATATTTGAAGTTGTTAAAACTGTGAAAGCTACTGTAGCTGATAATATTAATTTTTTCATTTTGATTTCTAATTAAGTAAGGTGATTAAAATTTGTTAACGATTTGCCATTGAGTACCATCAGATACTAAATCCCATCCAGAGTAAGGAAGAGCTGTGTATAACTCACTTGCTCCCTCTATGTTTCCTTGTACAGTTACATAGTTATCCTCTTCTGCATCGTACTTTTTGATAGTGTATTTCTTTCCTTTATTTGCTGCTGTTGCTGTAGGAAGATTTACTATTACATCTCCATTAACAGCATTTCCCAGTAAGATTACATCCTTATCTTCTACGCCATAAACGCCATCAATTACTTTAATAGCATTCATTCCTTCAAGGTTTAAAGAAATAGTAGCATCATGACGAAGAGCATCTTTACCACCATCATCGATAGTTAACATTCCTCCTGCCACTTTAAGATCTCCTTTTTTACCTGCTAACTCGTTAATAGCTCCTTCTACAGTATTAGATGTTAATCCGTTATCCTCAGTAGGCTTCGTATAAGTAACATGCTTAGCGTTAACTTTATTATAAGTAACTGTTCCATCAGCATTAGCCACAGGTACCATACCTTCTTCTGCATTTTTAGAACCTCCATTCCCGTCTGCAACTGTCGCTTTCATTTTATCAGAAGTAACAGCTCCATCAGCAATACCTAAAGTTACATCTTTCAATAAAGAACTAGCTACTGAAGTATCAGTACCTTCTTTATCTCCAGCTGTTACCGTAATTCCTACTCCTTTTAATGCCTTTGCTTCTAAATTACCTGCTTCAACAGCATCTTCAATCAAGTTCTTAGCAGAAGTTTGTTTTAATACACCTTCTTTATCAGCGATAACTAGATTATTTTCTAATACTTTACCTTTCTCTACTGAATCCATATTAGCAATAGCTAATGTGTGATCTTTTGTATCGATAACAGTTGCTTCTGTTAAAGCACCTCCTAATTTGAACTCACTATTACCATCTAAGTCATTCACTACTGTAATACCGTTGTTAGCAGTTACAGTTCCTGATACAAAGTCTTTAGGATCTACCCATTCTGTAACTTTATGAGTTTCTTTTATATCTGTACCATTAGCATCTTTACCTACAACTATTTCTTTTGTTTTTGTAACTAATACTTGACCATCTTTATCTCCTCCTTGAACTTCTATAACAGTCCCATCTAAAAGAGCTTTTTCACCACCAAATACTGTAATAGAACCTGAAGTAAGTGCTTTACCTTGTGTTTTTGCTATATTTTCAACGTTAACAGACGCTACACCATCTTTAAATAAAATAGTTGGATCTACTTCAGCTTGTTTAGTAACACCAGCTGTAGTACCATCCGCATCAGCAATCTGAATCACATAATCTTTACCTCCAGTTGTATTAGTTGAACCTTCTACTATACTAATTGGAGCATTTCCTGTGAAAGTATCTTTATTATTTAAAGTAGATTGATCAATCCACTGTACTTGACCATCAGCTCCAGTAACTAATACTTTAGATTTTCCATCTGATGCCATATCTTCAGGTTTAATCGTACCATCTAATATCTCGTCTGACGTTACAGCACCTGTAGCAATATGATCTGCAGTTATTTTATCTTTTCCTATGTTTAATTTTACATCAGCTAATAATGAATTATCTGCTAAAACAGTAGTTGATGTACTATCAGTACCTATCACAATAACTCCATCTGTAGTTAAAGCTTTTGCTTTTAAATCCCCTACTTCAACAGCATCCTCAATCAAGTTCTTAGCAGAAGTTTGTTTTAATACACCATTAGCATCAGCAATAACTAAATTGTTCTCTAATACTTTACCTTTCTCTACTGAATCCATATTAGCAATTGCTAACGTATACTCTTTAGTATCGATAACAGTCGCTTCTGTCAAAGCACCTCCTAATTTGAACTCACTATTACCGTCTTTATCATTTACTACAGTAACACCATTCTTTGCAGTTACAGTTCCTGACACAAAATCCTTAGGGTTAACCCATTCTGTAACATAAACAGGGTTACCATCAGCTCCCATAACATCTTTACCGTCCGCATCCTTTAATACAACATCAGTAGTAACTAATACATCACCTTTATTCTTACCTCCTGTTACTTCTATTTTAGTAGTATCTAATAATGCTTTCTCTCCTCCGATAACTGAGATAGAACCTGAAGTAAGAGCTTTCCCTTTAAGAGTCTCTCCAGAGATTTCTTTATAAGCAACTCCTCCTATTCCATCAGCTACAGGGATTTGTCCTTCAGCTACAGGATTAGTAGTTCCATTTTCTGAAGTAAAAGAAGTCATCTTATCTGCTGATACAGACTTATCACCTAACTTTTCGTTAGTAACTGCTTTATCGTCCAACTTCTCAGTAGAGATTCCTTTATTTGCTACTTGGATATTAGCATCTGCTAATAATGCTTTAACTCCAGTTGTTTTAGCTGTAAATTCAAGACCTCCTGATACTACTAAATTTCCTGTTGTCCCTTCTACTGTTGTGATTTTTTCTAATAATTTCTCTATTGCTCCTTGAACATTTGTTACGCCAAGGTTTGTAGAGTTATCATTATAAACAATTGCATTAGCATTTGCATCAATTTCACCAATTACATCACCGTTTGAGTTTTTGAACTCATAAACATTCGTTGCTTTATTTAATGCTACTGATACTTCTTTTGGATCAATAGTTACTCCTGCTGCCCCGCTTAATGGTTGACCATTTGCATCTATTTCTTTCTCGTTATAATAAGTATAAGTACCATCAGCATTTTCAACTAATGTCGTAACAGTCTCGTTGTCTGTTACTATCTTGTTAAACTTAGTATTATCTACATTTACCCATGAGTTAGTAGTCTCATTCCACTCTTGGAAGATAGCATCTCCTGTTGTAGCATCGTAGATAATCTTAGTAAATCCACCTTTAGATTCTGTTAGATAAGTAATATAATCGTTCACTGTTTTGAATGTACGTCCATCAACAGTAACAGGTCCGTTATTTACTATCTCTTCTAAGTTATTAACCACACCTCCTACTACATCAATAGCATAGATTCCTTTTGGTAAATTAGAAGCATCTACCGTAGTTGGCACTACACCTTTATTTTCTACTAAATACTCTTCAGAAACGTAGTATTGCTTTTTATTTATAGTGATAATAGCGGTCTTACTTTCATTAGCAGTAACCACTTGGTTAATAGAAACTTCTTCTCTATCTCCATCTTTAGTTACATAAGTAAGCTTTGCGCCATCGTAATACACATTACCTCCTACATGTGTTCCATCTAAATAATTAGTAATGTGTTCTTGAACAGTGTTATTATTGATGATATCACCAAACTTATTGATAACTGTCTCTTTTACTTTAATGCGAATACCTTCACCAGTAATTTTACCATTACGGTCAACAGCACCTTCATTATAATAAATATAATCTCCACTAGCATCGTCATAAACGATAGAAGTTAATTTATCTTTAATCTCTTTTTTAACTATTTTGTCACCATCTTTAGTAATATGATATAATATATCACCTTCATAGATAACATTCCCTTCAGTATTCTTAACGATATTCTTGATGATATTCTCAACTTTATCTCCATCTTTATTTACAATTTCTTGGAAATTATTCACTACTATCTGAGGTATATCTTTATCCGCTGTTAAACGAACCCACTTGTTAATATCCCAATAGTAATACCCTGGAGTAATATCTTTCTCCTCAGAAATTTTTGTAGCGTAAACCATCAAGCTTTGAACATTACCATTTGTGATAGTTGTTCTGTCAGTAGCACTAGTTAATGCAACATTAGGAATCAATAAACCCCTATTACTTGACTCGATTAATAATTCTGCAGATTTATTAGGTGTTGCTGTACCAATACCTACTTGGGCATTAGCGGCAAAAGTTCCTAATAAAAGTGCAACAGGAAGTAATCTTTTTTTCATAACAATAATGATTAATATCTTATTTTAAAAAAATGCTACTGAAGAAAGTTCTAGTCAAATGAATCTTAGATCAAGTAGTCTTTTATAATTAAATTATTAACAATGCCTCGTTTTGTTTTTATTAGCATCATTTTACACGCATACACCTTAAATCTATACGCGCATTATTTATGCTACAAATTTCTCTTAAAAGAAGAGATAAAATGTTCCAAAACATTAGCTCGAAAGACGTACCAACAAAATGAAACATGAAACAAAAAACCATTAACACCACGCTAACAGATACTTACAAAATACTTTTTTATTTATCTCCAAAAAACACAGCAATGTTAAAAAAAAGTAGAAAAAGACCTATAAAAAGCGTTTTTGAAACAACAAAAACAGCTTTTTGAATCATAAATACTACAATAAAAAAAGTAAATCTTACAACTAGAGTCCCCTCTCATATTTACCAAAAAAGAACACAGATACCACTGATATTTTTATGATATCGTGGCAGTATTTCACCACTCTTAGCACACAACATAGAAAGTAGAATATCATTCTATAGAACAAAACAGATCTGCTTAAAACAAAAAAAAGTCACAACATTGGCGAAACGTTGTGACTTTTTTGTAAGATTTGATTCTACACTGGCTATGTAAAATCGAGGTAATTAATTATTGCTGTTTGTCGTTCTGACTTGTTGATTCTCAATATACTCTGAAGGAGAAACCCCTACATATTTTTTAAATGCTCTAAAAAAAGAAGTTCGAGAATTAAATCCACATTCTTCCCCTAATTCACTTACTGAAACATTGTAGTCTCTAGCTTTTAATGTCTCTTTAGCGTATTCTACTCGCAACTCATTGATATAAGTATTGAAATTCTTACCATACTCAGTAGAGAAGAACTGTGACAGATGATGTCTCTGTATACGTGTTAATTTCTCTACTAAATCCAACGAGCAATTTGTTTTTAAAAACAGTTGCTCTTTAAGAATTACTTTTTCTATTTTCTCTTTATACTCATCTACAAATTCATTTGCAAACTTAGATTTCTCATACTTGTTTAGCTCTACATCAACTATATCTCCAGACTTCTCCTCTTCCCTCTGATTAATATAAACCTCATCGCTTTTCAATCTTTCTACATAATAGAAAAAAATAGTCATTGCTAAACATAGCACCCCCAGATATAATACATTACCATCATTATTAGGGATTGCATTATACAATACTAAACCTATTGATACAATACCTACAAAAACCATAATCCAAATAACACGTAACACCAACAAGCGTAAATGACTTGATATTTTTAATTTGCTAACTGCTAGATAACCAAAAACAGCATAAAGAATTAACTGAATACCTAATACTACATAATTAATTAAATAGTAACAAATCAAAAATTCTATATCCACATTTCCTAAATTAAATAAGGTAATGATATATCCAATAAAAAAAAGAACACCTGGTACAAAGTGAATATAGTCATCTTTAAGAAATACTATCGCACTTTTACCTGTATCAGCATTTTCTTTAACCTCTTTTACAAATGTTTTAAAACAACAGTAAAAATAGGGGGCATAAAATATTCCAAATGGCATCCCTAAATAAACAAATGTTTCTTCTTCAAAAAAGAATCGCACTAGAATAGTTACAGTACAATGAAAAATCATGAATAATAAAAACCAATTTAAAATTCTTTGAGAGCTTCTTTTACTGACTAGTCTATTATTTATAAAGTATGATATACATGCAAAAACAATTGCTGCTGATAAGATAAGTATATATAAATATTCTTCCATAACTTACCTTTATGCAACTAGACTTCTATATCCTGAAGGGGTTTGACCGACAAAATACTTAAAGTACTTATTAAAAGTAGATTTACTACTAAATCCACATTCATCCACAATTGCTTCAATAGTTAGATTCTGTTTCTTCTCTATTAAAATCTTTGCATGTTTAATTCTATACTGAGCTAGCAATTGGTAGAAATTAGTATTCATATCGTGATTAATAACTTCTGATAATTGATGCTTACTCATCTCAACTTCTTTAGCCAAATGATCTAATGAAAAACTTGTATCTAAATACTCATCAGAACTCTCAAAATAGTGAATGATGCTTTTTACTTGACCACTAACTTCTGTATCTAGCACATCTGAAACAACAACATTCAACACAGGAGCTTCGATAATCGTATTTGCATATTCTTTACTTTCTTCCTCAACAATCTCTTCTGATTGACTAACGATCAAGGTAAGTGTCGAAAACAAAATAGCAAAGAAGTCTATTCCTCCAAACAAGAAAGAACTCGTAACTCCATAGCTCTTATCAAATAAATCCATTAGGAAATATAAGAAACAAATTACTGTACCAGCAACAGTATAAAAACTAAAAAAACTAATAAAAGTAAATGCTTTATGACTTAAATTCTTTGCGTGTACTGAATTTATATTTTTACAAATAGCCAATAGATAACCTACTAAAAAAACTAAGTTGACAATCTCATATAGTCTTCTCATTTCAGTAAAGGCTAATACTAGTACACCTAAAATAACGATAAAATGTAATTGTAATTTTGTATATATATTGACCTTAGTACGGTCATATTTAATCATAGTATATATGATAGGTAGGACAAAGTATCCAAACGTAATATTAACATCTATTAATGATAATAAAAATTGCAAAGTCACTAAAACAATAGCTAGCTTCACTATCTTCTCAAAGATAGCTTTGTCATTTTTTGCGTTATAAGGATTACTCAAAAATTTCATGCGTTAGGTGGTGTTAATGCAATGCTTTGGAAGCTGCCCTCAACGCACAAGATCATACGCCACATATTTATACAATATGTGGTACATGCCTAGATAAGTGGGGACTTAAATATGAATATTCGCATATTCCTATTTTTCTCTAAAGCAGTGCAAATTTATTACTTATTTCTTACTTAAATACATTTTTTAACAATGCAAGATCAGTTTTATGAAAATCATACAGATAAACTTAAAATGACAAACAAAAAACAATCATTACACAATAAAATATTAAACTTTATTTACCATTCCTCTATAAGTAAAGAAAATAACAAACTAAATTACCCTTATTTTGTAAATATTACTAAAAATATTATCTCAAAATTCGATTATTAAGCAATTCTATCTCCTATTTTCGTTACATGACATATATCATATTTTCTTTTTTAGATATATTATATACTCTTAAAGCATACTTTCATCAAAAACGAATGGTTAACTTCTGTAAATAAGACAACAAGACATCTAAAAAGTCACATATAATAATACCATAAACACGCAGAATTCACATACTGTCACACACTGCTATTTCAACAAGAAGCACAAAAACAACTTATAACCATTATTTTAACTCAAATTCACATATAAAACAAACAAAAAACATTAATAAAAAGTAAATAACACAATAATCATAAATATTAAAATATTTCAAAAGTCACCATTCTTGTTTCAATTTTATCTGTTTACTTACATTTTAAAAACAAAAAAACAGCCATATATAGCTATATATGACTGTTCATGTTTCACTCTATTAAAACAAACTACGATACATTGTTTTAACTTATTAAATACTTTATAAAGTATTCCTTATTGTACCGCTTTAATTTTTTCTACCCAGGCGTTCCATAATTGCTGAGCGACCTCATCTAACTCTGGGCATTTTCCTCCACCAAAGACTTCATAGTCATTAGAAGTCTCTTCATCTCCTTCATAAAAGTAGTAATAAGTATATACCTCTTTTGCCCATACTTTTTTGGAGATCAACCCTAACAACTTCCTCACTTTCTCTTCTCTTTCATCTATATTAAAACGAATAGTATAATTCCCTTCTTTAAAATAGAAATCTAATGAAGTATCATAAACAACTTCCTTGGTGTTCTCTCTTAAGTTTCGAGGACATACCTTCAAATGGTATTCTTCATTGACCCAATACTCAGTAGGTGTGTTCTGTCCTTGTTGTACATAATCAACGATAGCTGTTAGAAATTTAGTATTAGCAGTATGATCCATTAAAGAATAATTCTGATTAATATCAACCTCTATTTGCGCTAAACTCCATAATCTATCAACTGCTTCACGTTCTAGACTAGGTAATCTATATTCTTGAGGTATTTCATCTACTGTACTCTGATAACGTCCATGTCCATCAAAAGCCTGAACTATCATATCGAAGTACTTACTGGCATTATCTCTATCATTTAAACCGTGATAAGACCATGCAAGACTAAACCAATAATTAACCTTTGCAACCTCATCTACTAAATCAAAATACATTATATTACTAAAAAACTCTTCTGTTATAGCAATAGTTTTATGAAAGTCGTGTTTCTTATATCGCACATAAGTAAAAAAGTCTGCAGCCATATAAATCATCTCTGATACAATGTCCTCATCCTCTATTTCTTTTTGTTCAAATCGCTCTTTTAAACTGTAATAAAACGACTCTGCTTCCTCATATTGATCAGCGTTTATATAATTCTTTAGAATACGTCCTTGAACCGACATCCATTCACTACTAAATTCATCGTGATACGTCAGTAGCTCCTGAGAAAAATACTCCACTTCCCCAAATTCTTCTAATATTTCTGCTAAAAACAAACCATTATCTAAATTCTCTATAAAAGGAGATAGCTCATATCCTTTTTTATGAAGTGTTAAGGCATATCTACAATCATTAGTCTCATAAGTATCTTCCTTCAGTTTAGATACGTTTCTGATAGCGATTCCTAGGTTATTACATAGCATTGCATAGCCATGACTATTATTATTTACCTTTGAGCCTTCTCCTCTGTCAAAATAAGCATCTAGCTGAGGGATAACTAATCCTCCTATTTCTTTTGCTTGTTCATAATACTTTAAAGCTCTTTCATTATTTTCTCCTTTTAATTCACCTGCTCTCTCTAAAAAGCGAGTCATTAAGTTATACCCATAAAAACTATCACATCGAACAGGATACTCCTCTAATGATATTGAAAACTTTTCTGCTAACTCATAATAAGTAAAGAAAAGAGAACTTGTCACTTCCTTTACTACTGAATAATATTTACTTAAAGCTTCGAAAGCTCTCTTTGAGTTCTTCTCTACCACAAGGTAATAGCGTATTTTCATACGAAGAACTATTTCATTATCAGGGTTAGCTTTTAACTCTTCTTCTATTATATCAGTATACCTCATCCCATATTCACGTGTATTCTTCGCTCCAAATTCCTCTGGATAATCAATACCTATATGATATAATAAAGAGATTAAATTCCAATATCCTTCTAGTTTTCCTGCTTTATATAGTTCTTCTATTTCTTTTCCGAAATTGACACTATACTCATTACCATGAAAAATATAAAAAGAATTTAATAGCTCATAAGCCTCATTATACTCTCCTCTTTCTAAGAACAACCGTCCTCCTTGATAAGTAGCGTAATAGTGATCAGGGAAATGATCATAAGCTAATTTATAAAAAGACACCGCTGTAGCGTAGTCTTCTAACTCACGATATAGATAGGCGATCATATAATAAGTCTCACCAAACTCTTTATCTTGCAGGCTATAATCTTCTTTAAGTAACGATATTTCGATTAACTTATCATGTAATACCTCAATTGCTTTCTCTTTCAACTCTAGTTTAGTCTCATAGATCCAAGACAACCAATCAAAAGCACTGAACACAGATTTTTTATCAGTAGGCAGTTTATCTATAATTTCTTGTGCTGTAGACATCATCACAGACACATCATCATAGTATGGTCCATTATAGATGCGTATTTTCCAGAATAGCGCATCTTTATTTAAAGCATCTTCTCTTAGAATTTCCTCTATGATAGATAATATCTGTTCTGACAGTTCTTGATTTTTATGATATAACTCTGTTTTATAATCTTCATTGGCATTAGACAAATCTTCTCCCATCACCAACTGATCGTATAATTCTTTTATTTCGTCTAATCGTTTATCTTTTTGCTCCATAAAGCACGTATTTCCTTTTTTGTATAAATAAACGATAAAGATAATACATTAACCAATTCCCCAAAAAGAGACTTCAATATTTTACCCCAAACAAAAAAGACGAACTATCGTTCGTCTTTTTTATAATATTTGTAAGTTCTTTTCTCATTTAATGCCTTCTCCTCTTCTATAAATTCTTCTGGTATCACTTTCAAGAAAGAAGGATGTTGCTCTATCGCCATCTCTACTTTTTCTACGATTTGTTCTATAGTATCATTCTCGTAGTCGATATCTAAAGGCTCCTTAATCACCATAGACTGTAGAATACCTTTTTTCTTTAGATGTAATCCCTTTTTATCAAAAGATCTTCTAAATCCATCGATAACAATAGGCACTACGATAGGCTTATAATTCTTAATAATGTGAGCCGTTCCTTTTCTAATAGGTTTAAAAGACTTAGTTGTTCCTTGAGGGAAAGTGATTACCCATCCATCATCTAGAGCTACTTTAATATTCTCTACCTGATCTTGATTCACCTCTCTCTTCTCTTCTAATTCTTTCCCTTGGCTTCTCCAAGTTCTATCTACCGTCACAGCTCCTACATAAGCTAATATACGCGGTAGCCATCCAGCTTTCATTGTTTCAGAAGCAGCTACATAATACAAATTTAACTTTGGCTTCCAGATATAGAATATATTCTTGATAGAATCCTCACGTCCTTTAAGACTTGCATTAAATACGTGATACATCGCTACCACATCAGCAAAGTAAGTTTGGTGATTAGAAATAAACAGTACATGCCTATCTGGCAATTGTCTAAGTACTTCAGATCCCTCTATTTGTAAACTATTAAAGCCACGGAAACGCTGATGCGTCGCAAATCCAAAAACTCTAATTATCCACTTCTTTAAAAATAAAATATGACCAAATGGATTTCTTTTAAACAATCCCATAATTCACACACATTGGTTCGAACTACAAAATTACAACTTTTACTCCTCTACTTTGTTAATTAAATGAAATAACTCATACTTCTAAGTACTAAATAATATTAAATAATCACTAATATACTGAAAAACAGCACATATAACGAATCAATATTTTTATTACCTACTTATATATCTGCTTAATAGTTTCCTTTAACTCACTTAACATCATTGCTGTAGCTCCCCAAATCGTAAAATCATTGTATACATACGCAGGTACATCTATAAATTTAGCATAACTAGTCTGTAGCCCTACCTCTTTGACAATGCTGTCGTCTAACAGAGTCTTAAGTGGCATCTCTATTACACTAGCTACCTCATCTACGCTTAATGTCATTTTAGGAGTATGGTCTATCACTCCTAAATAAGGTTGTACTATAAAATTGCTAGGAGGTATATACACCCTCGTAAATGCTTTTAGCACTTGTATTTTACTAGGAGACACTCCTATTTCTTCATCCGTTTCTCTTAGCGCTGTCATCTCTAGTGATAAGTCTTCTTCCTCATACTTCCCTCCTGGGAATCCTATTTGTCCTGAATGCACCCCACCACAGCTAGCTCTTTCTATTAATAAGATAGAAGTATCTTCTCCCTTAGGATACAAAAGCATCATCACAGCAGAATACCTCGGATCCTTTTTAATAAAATCATCTACAGCTAAGTAAGGACGCCTTTCTTCAGGCACCATAAGTTGCTGTGCTTCTACTCCGAGTAGATTAACACTTTTAATTTCTGGTATTCTATGTAAAAGAGAATCAAAAGTCATATTTTTGTACACGTATTAATTACAACTACTAAAATTACAATTTTATTATCTATGTTTAGCAAAGAAGAAGCACAACGAATAAAAAAAGAATTCTGGATAACTTTTGCAGATGAATATCCTCGCAAATGGTTATTGCACAATACTAAAATTAAAGATTTCTCTTTTAAATTCTACGCTGATAACAAAAAAGCACAAGTTTTATTAGACATAGAACATAAAGATGAAGAAAAAAGAAAAATCTATTTCGAGAAGATTGAATCTCTAAAAACGATCTTACTTGAAGAATATCTTCCTGAAGCTATTTTTGAAAGAAACTTTTACCTAGAAAACGGTAAATTGATCAGCCGTATTTGGATAGAACAACCAAATGTGTGTATCAATAACAGAAAGACTTGGAATGAGATCTATGATTTCTTTAATGATAAAATGAACCTTTTTGAACTATTTTTCTACGAACACGAAGATTATATAAGAGATTTAGAAATAAACACGTAATTTTAGCGTTATATATCTAAGTTTCTAAACAAGAATGCGTTATCTAGGCTTTTTTATTATCTTATTTATACTATGCTTTTCAGCTAGTAATGCACAAGAAAAACAACCTTACCAGAAAGATTCTTTATCTTATGCTAAGGTGCATTACTCTGAACATGAAGCACCTACTCTAGTAGAGAGAGACACTACTCGAATCTTCAAAAACCTCGAACAAAAAAGTAAAAAAACAAAAGTAGGACGTTTTTTCAACAGACTCGTTTATAAGAATAACAAAAAGCTTATAGCAAATGCTCCCGAAATAAAAACCAATCAACATCTAGAATTAGGTGAAGGAAAAGTTATACGCAATATCTATATCAAAACGTTAGATCCTTTCGGATTTTCTGATACTGACTCTCTGAAAAAACCAAAAAACAAAGTAGAGGAAATAGGAAATAAACTCCACTTTAAAACCAAGAACTTCACCATAAAGAACTTCTTGATTTTTAAAGAGGGAGATCGTTTTGATTCTTTAAAGATAAAAGAGAGTGAACGTCTTTTGCGTACTCAGAGCTTCGTTAGAAAAGTAACAATGTATCCTATCCCTACGTCACACCCAGATTCTGTAGATGTTTTAATTAGAGAATTAGATTCTTGGAGTATATACCCGACCGGCTCTATCTCTACCTCTTCTTATAGGATCAAACTAAGAGACAGAAACTTCGCAGGACTTGGACACGACGTGATCCTACAATACACTAATAAATATAAAGAGAGAAAACAAGGTGTATACTTTGATTATACCGTAAACAATATTCAGAATACCTTCATAAGAGCTAATCTGTTATATAACAAACAGACTTGGGGAGACTACGTAAAAGGTATTGTAGTCGACAGACCTTTCTATTCTCCTTATACTAAATGGGCAGGAGGAGTAACTCTCTCTCAGCATTTTAGAAGAGATTCTTTACCTGATATTAATAATAATTATAGTTACGAATCACGCAAATACAATACAGTAGATACTTGGGGAGGATATTCTATCCCATTGTTTAAAAACTATAAGGACAAACCTGTTATTACCAATCTTAGAACCTCGATGCGATATATAAAACAAAACTATATAGAAAGCCCACAAGAACAATATGATCCATACGGATTCTACAGAGACCAGAGCACCTATTTAGCCTCTGTTAGTTTAAGTTCCATTAACTATGTACAAGATCAGTACATTTTTAATTACAATATTATTGAGGACGTTCAGGTAGGTAAAGTATTTGCACTCACAGGTGGTATGAGAGATCAGTACGGCAAGCGAAGAGCCTACTATGGAGCTAAACTAGCTATGGGGGGATATACTAGGTTAGGATATTTCTCTGGTAATATCGAATGGGGAAGTTACTTCTATGGCAGTAATTCAGAACAAGGAGCTCTGCGATTAGAAGGAACGTATTTCACTAAGCTATTTATGATGGGTAATTGGCGTTTTAGACATTTCTTTACCCCTCAGTTTATCTATGGCTATAATCGTTATGACCATATCGGAGATGAGCTTAGATTAGATAATGTAATCCAGGGGATACGTGCCCAAAAAGTAACAGGATCAAAACGTCTAGCCTTCGCTTACCAATGGCAATCTTATGCTCCCTATGAGTGGAAAGGATTCCGCTTTAACCCTTATTTCAGTTTTGAAGGTGCTTTCATTACGAATAAAAGTGAAAACTTATTTGATTCTAAATTCTACTCTAGATTCAGCATTGGATTTGTAGCTTATAATGATTATCTAGTTTTTAGTAAAGTAGCACTCTCTCTAGTTTTCTACCCTACTATGCCTGATACAGGATCTAGCGTCATCAGAGCTAACTCTAGACAGTATAATATGAATCTACCAGACTTTAACTACGATAGACCGCGTACGGTATCGTATTATTAATAAAATCCCCAAAGTAGACGAGCTGCTTTGGGGATTATTTTTACCTACTCTTTAGATATTGTTGAAATCTATATATCTCTGTTTCTGCTGCTACATTATGCATAATTTCCTCATCTACAGGAGTTAATTCTACATGTCGTCTAGCCATCACTATTTTCATCGTTTCTAGAGCTTTCTCTACTTTATACGTCTCTGAAGACTCTCCTCCTCCCCAAGTAAAACTTGGTAAAAACGTCTTAGGGAATCCTCCACCGAAAATACTACATCCCACACCCACTACAGTTCCAGTATTGAACATAGTATTAATACCGCTCTTACTGTGATCTCCCATCATTAAACCACAGAACTGTAGGCCCGTATTCTCATACGATTGAGTCTCATAACTCCATAATTTCACAGGGCTATAGTTATTCTTTAGGTTAGAGTTATTTGTATCTGCACCTAGATTACACCACTCACCTAACACAGAATTACCTAAAAATCCGTCGTGCCCTTTATTAGAATATCCAAACATCACAGAGTTACTCACTTCCCCTCCTACTCTACAGTGAGGCCCTACAGTAGTAGCTCCATAAATCTTAGTTGCTAATTTTACTTGTGCTTCTTCACATAACGCAAAAGGCCCTCTAATAACCGAACCTTCCATAATCTCAGCATTCTTACCGATATAAATAGGCCCTGTAGAAGCATTAAGTGTTACGAACGCTAACTTAGCCCCTTCTTCTATAAATACATTCTCAGGAGCGATTACATTTACACTCTTTGGAATGTCTTCTGATATTCTATCCTCCGTAATTAAAGCAAAATCTGCACGAATAGCAGCGTCGTTCTTCTCAAATATATCCCATTTATGCTCTATCTTCATCAATTCACTCTCACATACCAATAACTCATAGTCATCGAAGTTCACTTCCTCTTGAGAGTCTTGTGTATAGAACGCCACTATATCTTCATTATAGATAACAGCCTGCATAGGTTGTAATTCCTTGATTAAGTCCGCTACCTCTTGATTAGGTAGATAAGCCGCATTAATCATAACATTATTCTCCACCTCTATCATTGGATACTTAATAGATAAATATTCCTCTGTCAGAGTTGTAGTTGTATAACGCAAGTAATTCTCCCATTTTTCGCGAATAGTCAATATTCCTACACGAATATCTGCTACTGGTCTAGTAAACGTAAACGGCAATAAAGCTGTTCTTACATCTCCATCGAATAAGATATAGTTCATAGTATATAATTCAAGATTTTAAAGGTTTAAAGTTAACAAAACTACAGCAAAAAACAGCGATAACTATCAATTAAATAATAATCCATCTACGCAAAAATCAATCTAGTCAATTAGAATCAAATAGATTAACTTTAAAATAAACACTATAAAAACAAATTATTCCATTCTGGATTCTATTATCTCAAGTACTAGATAACAATAGTAGTCCTGAAATATATTTCAATAAGAAAGCATTGTCTATAACTATCTATCCGAAATAAGAATATGCCATTAAGAGACAAACCACTAACAAAGGCATAAAATCGATTAATTACAACCATAAAAAAAGCCTCTCAATTACTTGAGAGGCTTTTGTATATGATAAGCTAAAATTATTTACCAAATTTAGCGTATTTGTTTTTGAATTTGTCAATACGTCCTGCAGTATCGATAAGTTTAGATTTACCTGTGTAGAATGGGTGAGATGTACGAGAGATCTCCATTTTGTACACTGGGTATTCTACTCCGTCAACTTCGATTGTTTCTTTAGTCTCTACTGTTGATTTTGTGATGAATACGTCATCATTTGACATATCTTTAAATGCTACTAATCTGTAATTTTCTGGGTGAATACCTTTTCTCATGATAAATTCTATTTTAAATTGTGAGTTACCTTCCATTTCGAAGCTTTCTATTTTCAAGAAAGGTGTAAACTTCCGATAACTTTTTAGTTATACTTATGTATTTTATTTCAGATTGCAAATGTACAATATAATTTTAAAAATCAAATAACTATTTTACTTTATTTACTGATTTTATCAATCCTCTATAATATCCTATTAATTATCAACTAATAAGCTTAGACACTATCTCCCAATCCTTATCCTCTTCTACCTCTATATGTATATCTATAGTATCTTCTATAGTATCACAATATGCTCCTATAGCCTCTCCATCTATATCATCACTCGCTAAATAACAAAAGATATCTCTTACTCCTCTACGCGTCATTTTACCTACATAATGTATCTCTGACTGAGTTCTTCTTAAGATATTCATGATATTATTCTCTATCTCTTCTAATCGTTCGTTTTCTTCCCATGTAGGGTACTCACGCTCTGTCTCTACAAGTGACAATTCTATAACAAATGCATAAGGATATTTATCCTTATCACTAAAGTTAGCATAAGACATATTAATCACTCCAGTAGCTTTAAAGCCGCCTACCTCTAAAACACGAATACTCATACTTTGATCGCTCATAACTCTTTTTATTTTGAAACTAAATATACAAAATTTTTCGCATTTTAACATTTTTATATTTTAGCTAAGCTTTAACAATCCTATCTTTGAAAACACTAACCCTATTTAAGACTAAAACATTATGTTTAAAAAATTAATCACACTCGTATTCTTATTGATTACAGTGCTGGCAGTAGCACACCCTGATCAGAAAAAAGTAGAACAGGCTCTGTACAACTTAAAGAATGTAACATTCAAACAACTGGAGTCTAAAGATGACTCTTATCTACTGTATGAACTTAGAGTAAGACAACAAGTAGATCACACAGATCCTTCTAAAGGTTATTTTTATCAAAAGGTACACTTTTATCACAGGGATTTTGACCATCCTATGATTATGGAGACTAACGGATATGACCTATATGTACGTGCTAGCGAAATGGTAGGTTACTTAGAAAGTAACTATCTAAATATAGAACACAGGTTCTTCGGAGAGTCTATCCCTGAAGGCAAACCATGGCAGTATCTTACTATGGAACAAGTAACAGCTGACTTACATGAGATTAACCAACTGTTTAAAGAAATCTACACAAACAATAAATGGATCAGTACAGGTATTAGCAAAGGGGGACAGACTAGCATCTACTATAAATACTTTTATCCTAATGATGTAGACGTAGCGATTCCGTATGTAGCTCCTTTTAACCAAGCCTTAGAAGAGCCTCGTATCTATCCATTTTTAGCAAATGTGGGAGACAAATTATGCAGAGACAAAATCTACAATATTCAGGTAAAACTATTTGAAAACAAAACACAGATTCTAGAAAAGCTTAAATGGTATGCTAAAGGAGCTAAACTGACTTTTAGCTATTTAGGTTCTTTAGAAAAAGCTTTTGAATACGCAGTATTAGAATACAGCTTCGGATTCTGGCAAAGTGGTCACTCATGTGCTACATTCCCAAATACAAAAAATATTGATGAATTGACAGAACACTTCCTTAGCGTAAGTAATATAGACTTCTTTAGTGATCAAACGATCAAGCGATACGAATCACACTATTATCAGTCTGGAACGCAATTAGGATACTATGGATATGACATCACTCCATTCAAGAAATACGTTAGCTTTACATCTAACCCGCTAGCTACCTTTATGCCTGAAGGAACTACATATAACAACTTTAACGATGCACTAATCCAAAAAGTAAAAACATGGTTAGAGAATGAGGCAAATAACATTATCTATGTATATGGTGAGACAGATACATGGAGTGCTTCTATGGTAGTACCTAGTGCTAAGGTCAACTCTAAAGCTTATGTGCTTCCTAAAAAAGACCATGGACAAGCACGTGTGAAGAATATGACTCCTGAGATGAGAACACAGTTCTTCTCTACATTAGAAAAAATGACAGGATTAAAACCGGTAAGATAACTTGAAGAAATAAAACTAAAAAGCGCCTTTCTCTAATAAATAGGGAAAAGCGCTTTTTTGTTTAACATATACAATATTTATAATTTATAAGTTACTCCTAATAAAACTACTCTAGGAAACATAGAATTAATACTTTCTATAACCATTATATCTGTTGAATAAGTAGTTTGTTTCCATTTACTGTTTAATAAATTATTTCCAATTAATTCAAATCTCCAAGATGATTCTAAAGGGATATATTCTAATATTGCATTCAATTCCTGAGTAGTTTTCTCCTGTCCATAGCTATTAAGTGTTAACCTATAGTCAGTCTTAAAAACCCACTGTTTATTAAGTTTATAATCTAACTTTATCTTTAATTCATCATTATTAAACTTTTGGGTATTTAAAGAGTGTGTTTCATTAAATCGCTTTGTATAACTAATATCAAAATTAGGCATTTCTGTAAATCTAGTTCTAATAAATCCACTTACACTATATGTTCTATTCTTGGTAGCTAACATTGCTTCATTAATGAGCTGATGATATTTACTATCTCCATAAGTTAGATATACTGACGGTTCTACCTTTCGAAACTGATAAGATAACACTCCTGTTACATTTAGTCTGCTAAAAATTTTATTGCTATTAACTGAAGAATAATGTTGTACATAGTCTTTAGAAATCACATTATCTATAATTGCATTTCCTTGACTAATATAGTTTATAGAACCATTATAACTAAATTTATGAATACCTCTATGATAAAAATAGTTCAACCCTATACTGTGATAATTACTATAATCTAAATACATATCACCACTATAAACAGAATTAAAACTCTTAATGATTGGAGTATTTAACAATTGATAAACCTTAGGATACACAGGCTCGTAGCTATATTTAAACTGAACATAGTTCTGTTTATAAAATGTATACTTACTACTAAACCTAGGCTCTAACTTCCATAAGTTTGTACTGTGATCATTTAGATTATCCCTAAACATAGTATTATATGATGACACTCTGACAGAAGTTATATTTTCCCACTTCTTCATTTTCATTTTATACTCTAATTCTAAATAAGGATTAACCAACTCATACTTCGCTTTATTAAGAAGGTTCTCACCACTCGTAATGCTTATATCAGTGTTATTATGATTATAATCTACCCCTAGTGTTACATAAAAATGATGCTTTGCTAGTGGGGTATAAAAGTATTTGTAACTAGAACTGAAATTTTGTTGTTTTACTTTCAAATGCTGATAAATAGAGAATTTATCCAAAGCGTTGTCCCATGGTACTATACCTACTAAAAAAGGTTTATTAGAATTCCATTCCTTAACAGGGGCTTCTTCTTTAGTGTTGTATTCTAAAGTCAAAGCTGTCCTATGCTCATTAGAGTAAGATTTAAAGTACTCTAACAATTGTGAAGTCATTGTACTATTTTTCCTAGTATAATTATCAAAAACACTCTGAGTTAGCATTGTTTGATTAGTCATAACACTATAATCTTTATACCAGTTCGTTCCTATCTGGATATTATATCTAAATGTAGAAGTACTATTAGGTTCATACCCTATAGATAAACGCCCTGTTAATAAAGGTTCACTTTCTTGATAATCTTCGTTTCTATTCTCAAAATTATTTTCACTAAGAGTTAAATATTCTGTTCTAATAGTATTATACCTCGTTAATTTATTCTTATTATACAGTATCATTCCTTTAAGTATAACCTTTTCTGAAGGTGAATATCTAATATCTGTAGAGATGAACTGATTCTCTACTGTACTTGTATTCTTCTTATCTGCTAGATATGTTTTTAGATTTAACAACGAATTAGTTTTACTGCGTTTATACAAACTCTCAAAACCATCCATCCGAATAATATCATCCAGACTTAACACTGAAGCACCAAAATCATTTATATCACTAATAACATTTAGTGTCAACTTAGTAGAATAATAAAACAAAGGAGCTCTAAACTGATAATGTGCATCATTACCTATAGCAGCCTTTAACTCCCCAAACACAAACTTATTTTTACCTTCTTTCAACTTGATATTCATGGCTAATACATCTGAAGAAGATACACTTTTCATATGTTTTATCTCTGAATAATTATCTATAACTTGGACTTGCTCTACTGCATCAGAGGGAATATACTCTACACCTAGACGTGTTCCTCCATTAAAAAAAGTATTACCCTCTACTAAAAACTTAGTGACGAGGCGTCCATTAACCTTCACTGTCCCTGTATCTGACACTTCTACTCCTGGCAACTTAGCCAATTGATCTCTTAACTTTCGCTCTGTACCATCAGTGAATTTAGACACATCATAAAGGACTGAGTCATTTCTGACTGCCATACCACTATAGTCATACTTAATCACTATTTCTTGTAAATCCTCATCACTTGGTAATAAAACAAAATCTTTTACCAAAGGTTTATCACCAACCTGTATAATCTCTTTTTCTGAATGATAACCTACTAAAGACAAATTAAATTCGTATTTATCACCCTGATTTAAGGCTACCTTATAATATCCTTTATCATCAGTACGTATAAATAGCACTTCATCTTTATCTTCTATATTTTTTACCACGATATTCATACTTGTCAAAGATACTCGCTCGATAGTTCCTACCGTACCACTTACTTCCATTCGTTGGGCAGAAAGATTTATAGTAAAAAAAACAAATAAGTAATATAGTTTATTCAAGGATTTAAGGATTTAATAAGTAATATAATTTAATCAGCTTTAGGAATAGGTACGTCCATTCCTTTATCACTTAAGACTATCTTAGTAGCACTATAAGTAGCCTTCATAAACTGTGCATATAGAATAAGACCAGGTAATCCATGAAAACCACCAGGTCCATAAGAGTAATTAATATCAGGTGTAAACCAAGCTACGATTGGCACAATTTTTATAGCTCCTTTGTATTCATTTCTTTTTTCAGCTATAGCTTTATAACATGTGAATCCTTGAATCGTTTTACTTTCACTAGTAATCTTCCAGTCTATATTATTAAATGTATTAAATGCACTATCCCCTCTATGTTTTGTAGCAGGAGTTCTTGTTTCTTCCTTCTCTGTATACATTGGAACAAATTGATAAGTATTCATCTTTATAATATTCAAACAACTTGACTCTCTAATCTCCCCAATCAAATCATAGACTGCTCTTTCTGAGTTAAATCTTAATTCTGCCTTTAAAGGCTTTTCTAAAAACACTTTACACTCTGGCTCCTCTTGATTTAACATCTCATATTTATAATTCTTTTTATCAATATCAGATACTACATCATAGTAAACCTTACCTGATACTATCTTATTCTGTGCGCCTACATTTATACTGCATATAAAAAGTAGTATAATTAGTTTGATTTTTCTCTCCATATTAAATTACATATAATTATATCTAGGAGAATTCACTCCTAGATATAAGATTTAACTAATCGTTATTCAAAATCATTCATACAACGATTATACATATTCTCAGACATCATAACTGCAAGATCATGATCCTTATACTCAATCATTTCACGATCATAAGATAACTGCTTCAGTTCACTACATACTTTATGATCACTAGTTGGTGCTGCATGAAAATTTGTACTCATACCAAGACAGAATAGTACTGCCATAAAAATTCTTTTTGATTTCATAATTATTTAAATTTAAAGATTTTAGTAAATATATAAAATTATCTTAATTAAACAAAAAATACATACAAATTATCTTAATTAATATACTAAAAAATTAAAACACCCTAAAATAACTTGAATAAATAAAACTAAAAAGCGCCTTTCTCTAATAAATAGAGAAAGGCGCTTTTGGTTTATAACACTCCTTATAGGTAAATATTATATAAATCTCTACTTTATTTTTTATAAGCGAAATAGAACCCTATACTAATCAAAATAAAGAGTATAGAAAAACAGATATTCAAAAACTTAGCTACTTTAATTCCAAAGGTATTTCGTATCCAAGCCATATTAAACACAGGCCCACCTGTCTGATCATACATGTGCTCATATCCTTTAATAGAACAGAATAAAAGCACACCTCCTATCAATACAAGTCCTATACCTCCATACTCTGGATGTTCTCTAAAAAGACTATGAAAATACTCTGAAATCAAATCTAACATCCTTCTATATTATTCTTTTGCATAACCATTTTATATAAAAATAGAATACTAAAATACGATATAAAAAAACATCGAAAAAACACTTTTCAAACAAACCTATACCCCTACCATACATACTCCATACTTCATTCTATTTAAGTGACCCTTTACTCAAAATTAAATTAATAAACCCACAACTCTCTCCACACAGAACCCAAATTTTAGATTAGTCGTAGATCCCCTATCAATACAAGAATCATTCTTCGACTAATGACCTCTCTGTTCCACTATTCTCGACTTATTCTCCATGAATTATCGAGGAGGTAAGAGTCAATACTAATGTTTATGGGGGGTTACAAGGAATTATACTATTAGATACATCAAAACATTTTTTGTGTCAATGTAGCCTCTATCCCTTATAAATAAAGGGATTATAAGTAAATATCTCTTTTTAGCATTCTAAAAAAAATAGAATACTTTTTTTAGAAAAAAGAGTAAAAACAGCGTTTCGAACCGAAAATTTTAAAAAAAAGAAAAGATTATAGCTCAAATAAGGGGGTATACATCTGCGTTTTAGATCAAAATAAAAAAAACGGATTATTAATTTTGAATCTGATTGATAAAAAGACGCTCTCTATACTCACTTCTAATGCGCTCATACACTATTCAATTAGAGCTCTATTAAGCCTGTAAAAAACTGATAAACTAAAGCACTCCAAGACCTTCTATACCTTAACAAGTTTACTGTTTTATAAAAAGAATAGATAAATAAGGCGATTAGTACACATTCTGTTAACAAACTCCCATTACATACCGTTCTAAAAGGGTTATTTTATTATATTTGTAAATCATATTTATAGATAACCAATGAAGAACCCAGTAAATAAAGTAGGTATTACTTTCGGAATCATATTAGCCATCTATTACACACTATTTAACAGTGTAATATTTTTTACAGACAAATCCCTATTTGCCAATACTTTCGCTGGTTTTTTTAATATGGGTGTGATGGTTATCTTAGGAATACTAACTATCTATTTTGCTCGTAAAAAAGCAGGGGGATATGTTACCTTCAGAGAAGCATTTACTCCATTCTTCTTAATGGTCATCATCGGAGTGACTGTGAATATTATTATTTATAATATTCTTTTTAATATCGTGGATCCTTCTGCTAAGGAGGAAATCAGCAAATCTCTTTATGATATGTTAATCAAAACATTAGACGGGTCTGGACTTCCACAAGAACAAATCAATGAACAATTAGAAAAAGCTAGAAATATCAACCAATTTGCTCCTAAATCACAATTGTTTTTATGGGCAGGTAGTGTACTTAGAAATTCAATACTAGGGATATTATTAGCTGCTATATTTAAAAATAAATCAGAATTCGTAAACCCACATCCTGAAATTAATCATGATGTAGATACTGATTTTAATAAAGATCATAAATAATCTAGATGAATCTATCAATAGTAATTCCTCTGCTAAACGAAGCAGAGTCTCTGCCAGAACTACATACGTGGATAACTAAAGTTATGCAGGAGAACGGCTTTACCTATGAGATTCTCTTTATCGATGATGGGAGTAAAGATAAGTCGTGGGATATAATCACTGCACTAGCTGCTAGAGATACTCAGGTCAAAGGAATACGCTTCCAGCGCAACTTCGGCAAATCACAGGCTTTACATGCTGGATTTGCACAGGCACTAGGTGATGTGGTCATCACTATGGATGCTGATCTTCAAGATAGCCCTGATGAGATACCAGCACTGTATGATATGATCACTAAAGAGGGGTATGATATGGTCTCTGGCTGGAAAAAGAAACGATATGACTCTGTCGTATCTAAAAATCTTCCTTCTAAACTATTTAACTGGGCTGCGAGAAAGACTTCTGGTGTTCAGCTAAATGACTTTAACTGTGGACTGAAGGCCTATAAAAACGAGGTCATTAAAAACATAGAGGTATCTGGTGAGATGCACCGCTACATTCCTGTCCTAGCTAAAAATGAAGGCTATCATAAAATAGGTGAAAAAGTAGTCATCCATCAAGCGCGTAAATACGGTACTACCAAATTTGGGATGAGTAGATTTATCTACGGTTTTCTGGATTTGATTACCATTTGGTTCCTCTCTAAATTTGGCAAAAGACCGATGCACTTATTCGGATCACTTGGGGTTATCACCTTTGGGATTGGGTTCTGTGCAGCCTTCTTTATTGGAGCGAATAAGTTGTATAAGCTTTATTATGGATTACCCGCTATCCGAGTGACACAAGATCCGTGGTTCTATATATCACTAGTAACGATGATCATCGGAACACAGTTATTTTTAGCAGGATTCTTAGGAGAACTTATACTTAAAACAAAGACAAACATTAGTAGATATAAAATCGCTGAACAAAGCGGTTTTTAATCCACACTAAATATCAATATTATGCAAATAGAAAAAGAAATCTTAGCAAAAGCTGAATTGTGGTTAAAAGAACCATTTGATGCTGAAACACAGGCTTCTGTTCAAAAAATGATGGATACTGACCCTGCAACTCTTAAAGACAGTTTTTATAAAAACTTAGAGTTCGGTACAGGAGGTATGCGTGGTATAATGGGAATTGGTACAAATCGTATCAACAAATATACACTAGGAAAAAACACACAAGGATTATCAAACTATATCAAACAATCATTCCCTAACCAAGAATGGAAAGTAGCTATCAACTTTGACTGTCGTCACAACAGTCAAGAGCTAGCGAAAGTAGTCGCTGATGTATTCACAGCTAACGGTATTAAAGTATACTTATTCGCAGAGATGCGTCCTACTCCTGAGTTATCTTTCGCAGTAAGACACTACGGATGTAATGCAGGTATCGTATTAACTGCATCACACAACCCACCAGAATACAATGGATATAAAGTGTACTGGCAAGATGGTGGACAAATCGTTCCTCCTAATGATGCGGCTGTTATAGACGAAATCAACAAGTTAACCTATAACGAAGTAAACTTCAAAGGGGATGATAACTTGATCACTTATGTAGGAGAAGAGCTAGATGCTGCGTTTATCCAATCTACTGTAGAGAATGCAAGCTTTGATACTCCACAGTCTGTAAAAGATCAATTAAAAATAGCGTATACTTCCCTACACGGTACTTCTATCAAACTTATCCCTAGAGCCTTCGAAGCTGCTGGATATAAGAATGTATTCATCGTAAAAGAACAAGCAGAACCAGATGGGGACTTCCCTACTGTAAAATCTCCTAATCCTGAAGAACCAGAAGCATTGACTATGGCACTTCAGTTAGCAGATGAGACAGGTGCAGATATCGTTATCGGTACAGACCCTGATTCTGACCGTATCGGTATAGGTGTACGTGACCTAGATGGTAATATGATTCTGTTAAATGGTAACCAAACAATGGTGATGATGACAGGTTTCTTACTAGAACAGTACAAGCGCAATATCGGTTTTAAAGGAAATGAATTTATTGGTTCTACTATCGTTTCTACTCCTATGATGCTAGACTTAGCAGAAAGCTATGGTGTAGAGTGTAAAGTAGGATTGACAGGATTTAAATGGATAGCTAAGTTTATCAATGAATGTCCTACTCAAAAATTTATCGGTGGTGGTGAAGAGAGTTTCGGATATATGGTAGGTGATGCTGTACGTGATAAAGATGCTGTTGCCTCTGCTTTATTAGTATGTGAGATCGCAGCTGTAGCTAAAGCAGCGGGTAGTTCTTTCTATAAAGAGTTAATGAATCTATATATCGACAATAAGTTCTATAAAGAATACCTTATTTCTCTAGTGAAAAAAGGAATTTCTGGAGCTGAAGAGATTAAACAAATGATGATTGAGCTAAGACAAAATCCACTTACTGAAATCATCGGACAGAGAGTAGTATGTGTAGAAGACTATCAGTCTAGTGAAGCGAAGAACTTATTCACTAATGAGATAGAACCTATCCACGTACCTAAATCTAATGTACTAATCTATTATCTAGAAGATGGTACTAAGATAGCTGCTCGCCCTAGCGGTACTGAACCGAAGATTAAATTCTACTTTAGTGTAAACGAACCATTACACGATATAGCTGAAGTGAAGGCAACGGAGAAAGTATTAGACCAAAAAATTCAAGATATCATCAACGAAATGAAGTTGAATTAAAACATATAAGAAAGACTGGTAGTGATACCAGTCTTTTTTTCTTTATTTTTGCTTTTTACATTATAACAAATATGAACGAATACTTTAAGAAGATACTTCACTTTGGTAAGCCATATAAGACCTATGCTTACTTAAACGTTTTTTTTAATATCCTATACGCTTTATTCAGTGCGCTATCTTTTGTGGCATTGATTCCGATGTTGACAGTGCTTTTTGGTGATGCCAAAAAAGTTACAGAGAAACCTCTCTATACGGGCATAGGACACCTTAAAAATTACTTAGAAGACTATATGTCTTACTTCATCACGCAATATACTGCAGAGCATGGAGCTCAAGATACCTTAATGGTAATGGCTGCTGTAATTATCTCGTTGTTTTTACTAAAAAACTTGTTCAACTATTGGGCGATGTACTTTATTACTTTCCTTAGAAATGGGGTATTAAAAGATATTCGTAATGCGATGTATAAAAAATCACTAGAGTTACCACTATCATTCTTCTCTGAAAAAAGAAAAGGGGATGTGATCTCTCGAATCACTTCAGATGTACTAGAGATACAACACTCTTTCTTATCTATCTTAGAAGTAGTCGTGAGAGAACCATTGACTATCGTATTTACTATTGTAGCCATGTTTACAATTAGTACTGAGCTAACTTTATTCGTATTTATATTTGTTCCTATCTCAGGTGTGATCATTTCTAAAGTAGGTAAGACCTTAAAGAAGAGCTCACAAAAAGCATCAGAAGAACAAGGGTACTTCTTATCTATCATAGAAGAATCTCTATCTGGGCTAAAAGTGATCAAAAGCTTTAACTCAGAGAAAAACTTCAATAAAAAGTTTCAAGACTCTACACATAGTTTCTATGAACTAAACAATACTATCCTTAACCGCCAGAACTTATCTTCTCCACTTAGTGAATTCTTAGGTATCGTGACTATCGCTGTATTATTAGTATACGGTGGTCATCTAGTACTAGGTGAAGGTACACTGACAGGGGCTTCGTTTATTGCCTATATCGGTATGGCTTATAATATCCTTACACCTGCTAAGGCTATGTCTAAGGCTTCGTACTCATTAAAACGTGGTAATGCTGCTGCAGAGCGCGTGTTACAAGTATTAGAAGAAAATAATCCTATCGAAAGCAAAGAAAATGCAATAGTGAAGTCTAGCTTCGAGGATAAAATAGAGGTAGATAATATCTCGTTTAAATACGAAGAAGAGTACGTATTAAAAGACTTTACACTCACAGTGCCAAAAGGAAAATCTGTAGCGCTAGTCGGTCAGTCTGGTAGTGGTAAGAGTACGATAGCAAACTTATTAACTCGATTCTGGGATATCAATGAAGGAGCAATTAAAATAGATAACGAAGATATTCGTAACTTAGAGCTGAGCGACCTACGTGATCTTATCGGACTAGTAACTCAAGACAGTATCTTATTCAATGATACGATCAAGAACAACCTTAAGCTAGGTAAAGAAGATGCTACAGATGAAGAAATCATGCAAGCGCTTAAAATAGCTAATGCGTACGAGTTCGTCAAAGATCTACCTCATGGTATAGATACCAATATCGGTGATGCTGGAAATAAATTATCTGGAGGACAGAAACAACGTCTGTCTATCGCAAGAGCAGTGCTTAAGAATCCTCCGATCATGATATTAGACGAAGCGACATCTGCATTAGATACAGAAAGCGAAAAACTAGTACAGGTAGCACTAGACAATATGATGCAAAATAGAACGTCTATTATCATCGCTCACCGTCTATCTACGATCCAAAAGGCAGACTTAATCGTAGTCATGCAAAAAGGTAAAATAGTAGAACAAGGTACTCATGAAGAGCTAATCCAGTTAAATGGTACTTACTCTAAATTAGTTTCACTACAATCATTAGAATAAATGTATAAAGACGGTAAAAATATAACACTCCCTAGCGATCCGAATACTATTGTATGGAAGTACTTAGACTTATCTAAGTTTTTAGATTTATTACTGTCTAATAAACTATTCATGTCTCGATCTGACAAATTTGAAGATCAATATGAAGGGACATTTAGCGAGCCAACTTTTGAAGAGATAAAAAGAATCAGTCAAGACAATCCTGACTTCTTACAGCACTATAAACAGAAAAGAAAGAATATAGTCATCAGTAGTTGGCACCTTAATGAATGTGAGTCTTTCGCAATGTGGCAGATATTCACAAAAAACAAAGAAGGTATCGCTATTCAATCTACTCTAGAACGACTGCAAAAAGCGGTCTCTGTAGAAAACCGAATAGACCAATACATAGGAGAAGTAAACTACATTGATTACAAAAGAGAGTTTATTCCTTTTGACGATGAGTTCTTCCCTTTCTTGTTCAAAAGACAAAGTTTTCAATACGAAAAAGAGGTTCGTATTATCTCAGATGTTAGCCCTCTGGGTATAGAAGTCAATGAGGGCATTAAAATACATGTGGATATCGAACAATTAATAGAAAAAATTTATATTCATCCTAAGTCAGAGAATTGGTACAAAAACTTAGTGTTAGAGCTAATGCATAAGTTAAACTTCAAATTTCATGTGGAGAAATCTGACTTAGAAAGTGATATATTAATCTAAAAAACTATGGAAGCAATGAACACTAACCAAGTTATCGTATCTATATTAGATAATGATTTCTATAAGTTTACGATGCAGTACGCTGCTATTAAACAATTCCCTTATGCTAAAGCGTCCTATATCTTTATCAATAGAGGACAACATAAATACCCCCCAGGTTTTGCTGAAGCGTTGCGCTCTGCTGTAGACGAAATGGCAAAACTAAAACTAACAAAAGCAGAGAAGATATTCTTAGAAAAGACTTGTCCTTACTTAGACCCTACTTATCTAGACTTCTTACAAGGGTATCACTATGATCCGTCAGAAATAGAAATATCACAAGATGGGCAAGATCTAGAAGTACATATCAAAGGATATTGGTATAGAACTATCTTATGGGAGGTACCTCTAATGTCTATTATCTGTGAGCTATATTATAAAATGACTAATTCTGAAAGAGACTCTTCTGAAAAGGTTATTGCGAATACGCGTAACAAAATAGAGAAATACAAAGAATTAGGGATTACTATTGCTGAATTCGGTACTAGAAGAAGACACTCTTATGCAGTACATCAACTAGTAGTGGATACTTTAAAACAATATGGTGACGGTAGCTTCATCGGGACGAGTAATGTACACTTAGCGATGAAGTATAACACTAAACCAATCGGAACACATGCTCACGAATGGTTTATGTTCCACGCAGCTAAGTATGGTTTTAAAATGGCAAACTCAATGGGGTTAGAACATTGGGTAGACACTTATAGAGGAGATCTAGGAATCGCGTTAACGGATACCTATACGAGTAAAGTTTTCTTTGAACAGTTTGATAAGAAGTTTGCTAAGTTATTTGATGGGGTTAGACATGATAGTGGAGATCCACTAGACTTCGCTGATCAAGTTATCGCACACTATAAATCATTAAATATAGATCCTACTCAGAAGACAATTATCTTCTCTGATGGATTAAATCCTGAAAAAGTAGAGCGCATCGCTAATCACTGCAAAGGAAGAATAGGAATGTCATTTGGTATCGGTACAGACTTTACTAATGATGTAGGATTAGATGCTATGAATATCGTAATCAAGATGTCTCAGGCTCTTCCAGAAGGAGGATATTGGACAGATGTAGTGAAACTATCTGATGAGCCTAAAAAGCACACAGGAACTCCAGAGATGATAGAATTAGCACAGAGATTATTAGAGATTCCTGTTTCTGAATAAAAGTGATTAAAACCACACTTTTTTATAAATATTATCACTTTTGTAATATTTAAAAGACTATTTTTGCAATAAATTAAATTTAAGAATAATGGCAACGAACAGAACTTTTACAATGATTAAACCTGATGCTGTAGAAGCAGGTAATATCGGTGGAATCATCAACATGATTACTGAAGGAGGATTTAAAATCGTATCTATGAAGTTAACTCAATTAACTGTAAGAGATGCTCAAAAATTCTATGAAGTACACAGTGAAAGACCTTTCTATGGAGAATTAGTTGAATTCATGTCTAGAGGTCCAATCGTAGCAGCTATCTTAGAAAAAGAGAACGCTGTAGAAGATTTCAGAAAATTAATCGGTGCTACTAACCCAGCTGAAGCTGCTGAAGGTACTATCCGTAAAAAATATGCAAAATCAATTGGTGAAAATGCAGTACACGGATCTGATAGCGACGAGAACGCTGCTATCGAGTCTGCTTTCCACTTCTCAGGAAGAGAGCAATTCTAAGAATTTGCAATAGATTATATTTGCACCCAAAAAGAAAGCCAACTGTTATCAGTTGGCTTTTTCTATTTATAAGTACTACTCTTATCTATTAAAAGATACTTAGGTTTAATTCATTTACTAAATCTAAGATCATGTGGTATCCTACTACAGAGTTACCCTGTGTATCTAATCCAGGGCTGAAAGTTCCTATTCCGATTCTATTTGGCACAGAAACAACGATACCTCCTCCTACTCCAGACTTACTAGGCAAACCTACTGTACGAGCATACTCTCCACTAAATTCATACATCCCTGCGATTAACATCTGTGACTGTACTAACTTAGACATCTCCGAGTTTTTATACTTCGTATCTCCATCAAAACGAGTACACTGATTAGCAAAGAAATAACCAATCTTAGCTAAATCTTCTGCTGTAACTTCTATAGAACATTGTTTAAAATAATTATCTAATCTATTCTCTTCTCCTTCGATTAGACCATTATTCTTTAATAGATGGAATATACCTCTGTTTCTATGTCCTGTTTCTCTTTCAGACATATATACAGAATGACTATAACCTATTGCGTCGTTCTTCGTGATATAACGAACCATCTCTAGAATCTTCTGAAATGCTTCATCATTATCTCCACCTAATAATGCTGTAGTAAGTATAGCACCAGCATTCATTAAAGGATTAAGAGGCTTTCCTTTAGTCTCTAAGTTAGCATAATGATTAAAAGGTTTGTCCGTTCCATAATACCCTGCTTTAGAAAACACTTCTTTCTCTCCTAACTCTTCTACAGCGACCATCAGCGCTATTACTTTAGAAATACTCTGAATCGTAAACTTCTGTGATACATCCCCTACATTAACAACTTCTCCATTCTGCTTTACTACAGAAAATGCGATAGCGCTGGCATTAACCTTGCTCAGTTCGGGGATATAGTCTGCGACTTTTCCTTCTCCAACATGTATTCTATTTTTTTCTAAAATACGTTCTAACATCTCATTAGTAATTAGATTGGTACTATCACCATTTCTAATTATCTTCTTAGCATAAGCAGTTCCACCAAAAGAAACTAAACATGCTACAACCCAGCTTAGGATAATGTTACTTACACTATTCTTCTTCATGTTATTAATCTAGTTTATTGAATATTCTTCTTTCTTATTATTTTGCCTGTTTCAGTTTCTACAAATTTAGAAACAAACTGTATTTCACGAGGTTTCTCATACTTACCAAGCTCCGCAAATATATCATTAGGTAAAGTATACTGCTCACTTTCAATAACTAATACTAGTTTATTACCTAAGTAAGTATCTTCTTTACTCGCCACAAAGAAACGATAAGGAATCCTCTTTGACAACTTTTCTTCTATTTGCTCAGGAAAAAGTTTTACACCTCCGCTATTAATGACATTATCTGCTCTTCCAAGCCACTTAAATTCCTTACTATTAATAATTTCCACTAAATCATTGGTAACAACTAATTCCGGATTAACAGTAGGTGCAGAGATCACTAAACACCCTCTTTCATCTTGACTAACTGTCGCATGAGAAAGCACTGAAAAAGATTCTATACCTATTCGTTTAGCAGCTATATGAGTGATTGTTTCTGTCATACCGTAAGTCTCATATACTTTAGTAGTAAGTTGTTTTAGCTTATTTGCTAAACTCTGGTTCACTTTTGCTCCCCCTATAATAAGAGTCTTCACCTTATTCAATTCCTCTATTGAATTTTCTACCTGCATAGGCACCATCGCTACAAAGTCATATAACTTTGTATTCTGCTCTAATGGCCTTGCAGTAGGTTCTTTAACATCTAAAGACCAACCAACGATTAAAGATCTAATAAACATAAGTTTACCACCGACAAACTTCGTAGACATACACAAAAGAGCACTACTACCTGTAGCTATTTCAAAAAAAGAAGCAGTCGCTTTAGCAGAACAGATCATAGCTTCTTTCTTTAAATGTATAGTTTTAGGAGGTCCTGTAGTACCTGATGTAGTCAAGCTTACATAATCATTCGTATTAAACCATTCTATAATAAGCCTTCCTAAATCAACCAAATATTCTTGAGTTCCTAGTTCCCATTCTTTAGCCAATGTAATCAACTCCTCTATCGTATAAGTGTTACCATTCAACTTAAAGTTAGGGTGTATATAATTCAATTCCATAATTTACTCTTTTATCTTACTCTTCCAAATAACTGATGTTTCCAATTCTTCCACTTATACTTTCTAGCAAAGACTAAAATCACTAGAGGTAATACAACGCCGACTTGGATAATATATTCCCACGGAGAGATAACACTTTCTGAATTAACATTGGTAAAAATAGAGTTTGTCTGAAAAGCAGTCCAGTCAGAAGTAACTAAAAGCACTCCTATTAAGTTATTCGCTGCATGAAAACCTAAGGCTAATTCTACCCCATCATCCATTAATGTAATAATTCCAAGAAAGAGCCCTGTTCCAATATAATAAATCATGATACTAAATCCTATCTTCTCTACTTCAGGATTAGCTAAATGCATTAAACCAAATAAAATAGAGGTTGCAAACAAAGCAACTGCTCTACTACGAGTAGCTAAACCTATTCCTTGCATTAAATAAGAACGCATAAAATACTCTTCAAAACTAGTCTGTAAAGGAATTAAAATAATAGCAAACAGTAAAAATATTAGAAAAGGCCAAAACTTAAACGAAAAGACATAATCTTCGGGAGAAGCTATATACCCATAAACAAAGAAAGCTATAATCACAAAACTCCACAGAGAAAAAGCAAATAATACTCTCTTCCAATCTACCTTGCTTCTAGAGGTAGTAAGGCTTAGCAGACTCTGCCTATGAACTACTAATACCCAAGCTATTAGAAATACAAACATGAATACTAATGGCCCAATCGTTATCAAAAAATTGATATTTTTACCAAATTTATCAATATTCATTTTTATGATTTCATTAGTAGATATAGCCGAATATCTTAAAGAAATCCAATTTAGGAGCATAATCCCTAAAAAAAATAACGAAAAAGGTAAATAACACCAAAGTTTCTGACTTTTGTTTATTCTCAATAACTGTTCAATAATTCCCATATCTCAAAAAATGTACTATATTTGGTATAAAATTCCTTATTTATGATCACAATTTATCACAATCCGCGTTGTAGCAAATCACGCGAAAGTATTGCTTTCATGGAAGAGCAAGGCGTAGCATACAAAATTATAAAATATTTGGATGCAGACCTTACTGAAAATGATGTAAAGACAATACTAAAAAAACTCAATTACAATCCAATTGATTTAGTTCGTACAAAAGATGCCTTTTGGAAAGATACTTTTGGAAGTAATACATTGAGCGATGACGAGATAATCGAAGCTATGGTTTTAAACCCAAAGCTGATTGAAAGACCAATTGTTGTTAATGGCCCTAAAGCTGTTATCGCAAGACCTACAGAAAAGATACATGAAATCCTGTAAGGTAAATTAACAATTTATTAACTATTCTGTTTTTAAACCTTCGCCACGTATTATAGTCTAATAGATATAAAACTAACGACTATAATGAAAAGATTAAAAACTACAAAAGCTCTTCTAATGCTGTTAACTCTAATGTTTGGAGTAACAGCATTAGCTCAGAACTCTAAACAAAGTACTGTAACTGGTACTGTAGTAGAAGCTGCTACAAATCTTCCTTTAGAATATGCGAGTGTCTTTGCACAAAATGAGAACAATGCCGATATTGTCTCTGGAGGTATGACTGACTCAAAGGGGCAATACTCTTTTAATGTACCTGATGGATCATACTTAATACGCATAGAATACTTAGGTTTTAAAACTATCGAATTGCGCAAAGTAGCTGTAAATGGAAATACTAATATAGGTATTAAAAAAGTTACAGATGACAATCAAATGCTAGATGAAGTAATGGTCATTGCTGAGAAGTCTACTGTGGACATTAAACTTGACAAAAAAGTTTACAATGTAGGAGAAGATATGATTGTAAAAGGGGGTACTGCAGGAGATGTGTTAGACAACGTTCCTTCAGTAACTGTAGATAGTGAAGGTGCTGTTAGTTTACGTGGTAACGAGAATGTAAAAGTACTTATCGATGGAAAACCTACTGGTCTTGCTAATAATATCCAAGAAGCAATGCGTATCTTATCTGCTGAGTCAATCGAAAAAGTAGAAGTAATTACTAACCCATCAGCAAGATATGAAGCTGAAGGAGGTGCTGGTATTATTAATATTGTACTTAAGAAAGGTAAAGCACAAGGTATTAATGGTAATATCACAGGGACTATAGGAGATCCTCGTAACTATGAATTAAATGGTAATGTGAATATTAGAGGAGAAAAATATAACTTCTACACTACTTTATCATATAGAGATACTAAAACAAAAGGATATAATCGCAATAACAACCAATATTTAGATAATAAAGGTAATACATTACAGTATATTGATGAGTATAAAGATAATAATAGAGAAAGACAAGGCTACAATGGTATGTTCGGTCTAGACTATTATATCACTCCGTCCTTAACGTGGTCTAATAGTGTGAATGTACGCAGAAGCAATGGTACTTCTCCTAACTCGGTAGATTACCAATATTACGATGCTAATCACAACTTAGATTATAATAGATATAGAGAAGAAAGACGTAAGTCTAACTATAACAGTGTTGAGTATACAACATCATTTGAAAAGAAATTTGCTAAAGAAGATCACAAATTAACAGTAGAGGCAAGTATCTCTAAAGATACTAGTGATGATGATGCTAATATCTCTGATATTAATGATAAGCATAATTTAATGACTTATGAAAGAACCTTGAGTGATGATAAATATAAGTCAGGTCTAGTAAAAGTAGATTACACTTTACCAATAGGAGAAAATGGAAGCTTTGAAGCAGGTTACTTAGGAACATTCAAATCTACAACGAATAACTTTGGTCTTTATAACTTAACAAATAACCAATGGGTTAATAATACTAAAGTATCTAATGTACTAGAATACAAAGAACAAGTTAATGCGTTCTATGCTCAATACGGAAATAAAATAACTGACAAGCTTAATTATATGATTGGGTTCCGTTGGGAAAAAAGCAATATTGATGTAAATCAATTAACTAGCAATGATTATAACAATAAGAAATACGATGACTTCTTCCCTAGTTTATTCTTAAACTATGAATTAGATGAATCTAGTAACGTAAGTATTAGTTATAGTAAACGTATTATGCGTCCTAGAGGGCATTTTTTAAACCCTTTCTCTAATTATACAAGTGACATCAACTTCTTTCAAGGAAATCCTGATTTAAACCCTGCTAAAACAAATGCATTTGATTTAGGATATTTAAAGAGATGGAGTGGCTTTACTCTTAGTGCATCTGCTTACTTAAATAAGACTGATGATACGTTTCAATTCGTGAGAAGAGAAGCAGGTACTAATGCTGGTGGTACAACTATTATTGTTAGTTCACCGATTAACTTAGCTACAGAATACAGATATGGATTTGATTTTACCTTAAACTATAGCCCATTCAAATGGTGGAAATTAAATGGTAACTTCAACTTCTTTAGAACAGAAACAAAAGGAGACTATACTTTCACTAAACTAGACGGTACAGTAGAGACTCAAAACTTTGACCAAAATACCTATGCCTGGTTTACTAGATTATCGTCTAAAATATCATTGCCTTATAAAATAGACTGGCAACTAAACGGAATGTATAGAGCACCTTATGATACACCACAAGGAAAAGCATTAGGAAATCTATCTGCTAATACCTCTATAAGTAAAGATATCTTAAAAGACAAAGCTACCATTACATTAAATGTTAGTGATATCTTCGATTCTAGAAAAAGAGAATCTGACACTTACTTACCAACATCTATTTCACACAGTGAAATGCAGTGGAGAGGTAGACAAGTAAACTTATCATTTACTTATCGTTTTAACCAAACTAAAATGGATAGACAGAAACAACAAAGAAATGCTGGCAATGGTGAAGAACAAGGAGAAGGGGAAATGATGTAATCAAATAAAGAAACCTTTACTAAACTATTATAAATTTATTATTTGTTAGGGGGCTACCAGTAGGTAGTCCCTTTTTTTATTCCCTTATTTTTCGAATCTATCAAACCTCATAAATAAGCATAAAAAAAGAGTCATAATACATATTATGACTCTTTATTTCTTAAACCAAATACTAGATCTGATTGTCTTCTAATTGCTGTCTTTTAGCTTTCTTCTCTTTTATTAGTTCTCTAGCTCCACCTACTGCCCAGTAAGATACGAAACCAACTAAGAACATCATAAGCCAAAATGCCATAGTAACTACAGTCATGGCAACGATGAAACCTAAATACTGTTGAAATTCAAACATGTTTTCTCCGGATTAATTTTGTATATACGCTGTAAATATACTCACTTTTATTTTTTCTACCTAACCTACCTTAACTTTTAATCTTTCTTTAGAATGAAACTAAATAATTCTTCTTATCTTTAGACTACAATCATTCAAAATAAATTAATAATGGATTACAGAATAGAAAAAGACACTATAGGAGAGATAAAAGTTGCTAAAGACAAATATTGGGGAGCACAAACTGAACGCTCTAAAAACAACTTTAAAATAGGTCCTGAGGCTTCTATGCCACACGAAATTATAGAAGCTTTTGCTTATCTTAAAAAAGCTGCTGCTTTTACGAATGCTGATTTAAATGTTTTACCTTCAGAAAAAAGAGACCATATCGCTAAAGTATGTGATGAAATACTAGAAGGTAAACTTGATGCTCACTTCCCTTTAGTTATTTGGCAAACAGGTTCTGGCACACAATCTAACATGAACGTGAATGAAGTAATTGCCAATAGAGCACAAGTACTAGCTGGTTTCCAAATAGGTGAAGGCGAACCTGTACTTAAAGCAAATGATGATGTAAACAAGTCTCAATCATCTAATGACACCTACCCAACGGCAATGCATATTGCAGCTTATAAAGCTGTGGTAGAATATACTATTCCAGGTGTAACTGCTTTGAGAAACACATTAGATAAGAAAGCTAAAGATCTAAAAGATGTAGTAAAGATAGGACGTACACACCTTATGGATGCTACCCCTCTTACGCTAGGACAAGAAATATCAGGTTATGTAGCACAATTAGATTATGGGCTAAAAGCGTTAAATAACACTTTGCCTCATCTTGCTGAGTTAGCATTAGGAGGTACTGCTGTAGGTACAGGGTTAAATACTCCTAAAGGATATGATGTAAAAGTAGCAGAATATATTGCTCAATTTACAAAATTACCATTTGTAACAGCTCCAAACAAATTTGAAGCTTTAGCTGCTCATGATGCAATTGTAGAAACGCATGGGGCTTTAAAACAACTTGCTGTTTCCTTATATAAAATAGCAAATGATATCCGATTATTAGCTTCTGGACCACGTTCTGGAATTGGCGAAATCATTATCCCTGCTAATGAACCAGGGTCTTCTATCATGCCTGGTAAAGTAAATCCTACACAATGTGAAGCACTTACTATGGTAGCTGCACAAGTTATAGGAAATGATACAACAATATCTTTTGCTGGCACACAAGGTCATTTTGAGTTAAACGTATTCAAACCTGTGATGGCAGCCAACTTCTTACAATCTGCTAGACTGATAGGAGAAGCTTGTATCTCTTTTGATGAGCATTGTGCACAAGGAATTGAAGCAAACGACAAACGTATTAAAGAATTACTAGATAGCTCATTAATGTTAGTTACTGCTTTAAATACTAAAATTGGTTATTACAAAGCAGCCGAAATAGCTCAAACAGCTCATGCTAATGGTACAACGCTAAAAGAAGAAGCTGTTCGATTAGGATATGTTACACCTGAAGATTTTGACAAATGGGTTGACCCTAAATTAATGATAGGGAACATCGAAGATTAAAACATACTGAACCTTTAATAGAAAAGCCAATAGCATATTATATGTTATTGGCTTTTTACTTCTTCAATAGCTCTCTTCAGATAACGATACTAAAATACATACCTTATCTATTTTAGAAGTTAAAATAACTGCGATAATTATCTAAATCTTTATCTCCTCTTCCCGATAAATTGATTACAACAATATCCTCTGGTTTGAATTTGCGTTGTTCTAATACTGCTAAAGCATGAGAACTTTCTATCGCAGGGATAATTCCTTCTGCTTTACACAAGACTAACCCGGCTGTCATTGCCTCATCATCTTTAATCGCATAGAACTCTGCCCTTCCCAATTCTTTCATATGTGCATATAAAGGTCCAAAACCAGGATAATCTAAACCTGCTGATACTGAATATGCTTCTAGAGGTTCTCCTTTTTCATCTTGCATAAACAAGGTTTTACTTCCGTGTAACACACCTTCTTTTCCTACAAAAGAAGTAGCTGCTGTTTTTGGACTATCAGCTCCTTCTCCTCCTCCTTCAGCTACAATTAACTTCACTTGTTCATCTTCTAAGAAATGGTAAAAAGCTCCTACTGCATTACTTCCTCCACCAACACAAGCTACTATATAATCAGGCTCTTCTCTTCCTTCTTTTGCTAACAATTGTTTTCTAATTTCTTTAGATATAATAGACTGGAATCTACTCACCATATCAGGATAAGGATGTGGTCCTACTGCTGATCCTATCAAATAGAATGTGTCATCAGGATTTTCTATCCAGTATAATAAAGCCTCATCTACTGCCTCTTTTAATGTCTTTGCTCCAGACTCCGCAGCTCTCACCTCAGCACCTAGCATCTTCATACGTGCCACATTAGGTGCTTGTCTTTCTATATCTAAAGCTCCCATATATACGATACACTCCATTCCCATAAGAGCACATACTGTAGCTGTAGCTACTCCATGTTGACCTGCTCCCGTTTCTGCTACTATTTTATTCTTTCCTAAGCGTTTTGCTAATAATATCTGACCGATAGTGTTATTAATCTTATGAGCTCCTGTATGACATAAATCTTCTCTCTTTAAATACACTTTAGTATTGTACTTCTCAGACAACCCTTTTGCAAAATATAATGGAGTAGGACGACCTACATAATCTTCTAATAACTGATTCATTTCTTGTTGAAAATCCTCTTGTTCAATAATAGAGATATACTCTCTTTGTAATTGCCCAATAATTGGAGCTAGTGCTTCAGGAATAAATGCTCCCCCATAATTTCCATAATAACCATCTTGATTAACTTGATATTTCATTTTATATACTGTTTTTAAATTTTACTTTCGATTAGGTATAAAAAAAAGAGGCTTGTCGTTTGACAAGCCTCTTCTAGGTATTATATATTATTTCTCTTAATTCATATATACATAGCAAGGACTGCTCACGACATTCGACGTAAGTTTAGTCCACCACCAAGTATTTGTTAGAATTAAATTCATTTCGTTTTTCTACTTATTGAATTGCAAATGTAAAAACTTATTTTCGATAAACAATAAAAAAAGGATACCATTTTTCAAATGATATCCTTTTAGCTTTTCTTTTCTAAAGAGTTATAATACTACTACAGCATCTTTCTCAGCTGTAATATCAGATACATCGTATCCACTAAAACTTTTTAGATATGTACGTATCGAAGTACCGTATCCGTCTTGGAAACCGTTTGCTCCATTACTGTTCAAGAATTTCTTTACAGAACCTGCTCCACCTAAGTGAGCCGCTGCTAAGATTCCTGACTCTGTAATTGCAATTCCTCCGATGCGTTTACCATCAAATTTTTCAATCTCTTTTCTCAAGATCCATTTGTTTTTCGCAACTAAAGCGTCAAAAGCTTTTTCTTGCATTACTGGATCATGTAAAAAATTAGTCGTATCCGTTACTCCTATTGAACGTAATGCCACTTTACCAAACTGGTATTTGCCCATGTAACCATATGAATTTACTATTCTGTACAATCCATAAGATTCGCGTACTGCCAATGCCTGTTTAAAACCGACATAAGTCTTTCCGATAAATGGTATTGCTAATAACTCTCCTGACTCCTCCATAGCTAAATCACTATATGGAAAATCATAAGATAAGGGACCTTCAGGAACTATTTTATACTCCTCTAAAAGCATAGTTTCATATTGCTTAAAACCTGAAACACCTACCCCTGTTAATAGGACAATACCAATAAAAAAAGAACATTTTTTTCTCATTAAAACTAATTTCTCAAGCCCTGTCACCACTTGAAATTTCTGTCTGCAAAGTTACTTCATTTTTCTCATTCTCCTATTTTTTTAATATCACTTTTTATTTTTTAACACCAAAAATATACACAAACAACTAAAAATCAATAGTTTAAAAAATATAAAATTAACTTTTTAAATCTTGCTTATTTCATAAATAAACCCTAAATTATTAGAGCTCACATCAGTAATAACAGCTGACTAACGAAAAAAAAGGTACAATATTGTTCAATATTGCACCTTTCTTATTTTTCTTATTTATGGTGTTTTTTATTCCTCCATTTTAGAAGAAAGCTCAAACCATTTCTCTTCTCTATCCTCTAATTCTGCTAGCACTTTCTGGAGTTCATTTGCTTTAGATTCGATTTCATCATCCCCTACTTTCCCATCAGAAAATAATTTCTCTATTTCCACCTTCTTTTGCTCCAAATTAGCAATCTCTCTTTCTATTTTTTGAAACTCTTTTTGCTCCTGAAATGTCAATCCTTTTTTAACTTGACTTTCTTTCCAGTTTACCTTTTCCTTTGTTGACTCTTCCTTCACTGGTTCTATACTATCTTCATATGCTCTAAAGTCAGAATAGTTACCTGGGAAATCCTCTATTTCTCCTTCTCCTCTAAATACGAATAGATGATCTACGATCTTATCCATAAAGTATCTATCGTGAGAAACCACAACTAAACAACCTGGATAGTCTAATAAGAAACTTTCTAATACATTTAACGTAACAATATCCAAATCATTCGTAGGCTCATCCAGAATCAAGAAATTAGGGTTCTGAATCAATACTGTACATAAATAAAGACGTTTTAGCTCTCCTCCACTTAATTTCTCTACGAAGTCATGTTGTTTCTTTCTATCGAATAAGAAACGCTCTAGAAGCTGTCCTGCCGATATAGATCTACCTTTCGCTAATGGAATATACTCACCGAACTCTTTAATCACATCGATTACCTTCTGTTCTGGTTTTATATTAATCCCTCCTTGTGTATAGTATCCTATTTTTATGGTTTCTCCTACTACCACTTTACCTGCATCAGGCAGTATACCTTGAGTAAGGATATTTAAGAAAGTAGACTTTCCACTACCATTCTTTCCGATAATACCAATGCGCTCACCTTTATTGAAATTATAACTAAAGTCATTTAAGATGACCTTATCCTTAAATTTCTTATGTAGTTTATGAAGCTCCACGATCTTACTACCGATACGCTCCATATTAATCTCTAACTCTACTTGATGTTCACGTCTTCTACTATGCGCTTTTTCTTTAATTACGTAGAAGTCATCAATACGAGACTTAGATTTAGTAGTACGCGCCTTAGGCTGTCTCCTCATCCAAGATAACTCCTTCACAAATAAGTTCTGTGCCTTATCTATACTCGCATTCTCTATAGCTAGGCGCTCTTCCTTTTTCTCCAGATAATAAGAATAGTTTCCTTTATACTGATAGATCTTGCCATTATCTAATTCGATAATTTCATTACAAACCCTTTCTAAAAAGAAACGGTCGTGCGTCACCATAAACAAAGTAATATTTTCCTTAGCAAAGTAATTCTCTAACCATTCTATCATCTCTAGATCTAAGTGGTTAGTAGGCTCATCTAAGATTAATAAATCTGGTCTATTAATTAATATAATAGCCAATGCTAACCTTTTGCGTTGACCCCCTGATAAAGTTTTTACTTTTACTTTTAGATCTTCTAACTTCAGTTTAAACAAGATTTGTTTATACTGCGTCTCAAAGTCCCAAGCATTATGAGCATCCATCTTCTCGAATGCCTTCTGATAAGCATCTGCATCCTCTGGATTTTCTAATGCTTTCTCGTATTCTTCTATGATTTTTAATGTATCATTGTCTGAAGCAAAAATACTTTCTTCTATTGTCAATTCATCTTGCAGTGCAGGCTCCTGAGGCAAAAAGGCCATACGGATACCTTTGCGCATGACTACTTGTCCTGCATCTGGAAAGTCTTCTCCTGTCAGGATTTTTAAAATGGTTGTTTTACCTGTTCCATTCTTTGCTACGAAAGCAATCTTCTGATCTTTATTAATCCCAAATGATACATCCTCGAACAATGTTCTCGCACCAAAGGATTTCGCTATATTCTCAACCGATAAATAATTCACAATCTAATATTTTTTACAAAAATAGCCTTTATTTTATTATATTCCTTGTACTCTGATTACGACGTATTCTGACACAGTACCTATTCTATATCTACCTCCCCATATTCCTACACCAGAACTGACATAGATATGCGTATCCTCTTTCTTTAGATACCCATGCGAATTCTCAAATAACTGATCTGTTATCCAAGACACAGGCCACATCTGCCCTCTATGTGTATGTCCAGAACACTGTATATCCACTCTATTGTTCACGGCATTTTCTAAGGCATAAGGTTGATGATCTAAGAGAATATTCAGTTTATCTTCCTCTATCCCCTTCATCAGTTCACCTAACTCTTTACGGTGTCGATTCGTCTTATCATCTCGTCCTATCAGATTCACGTTTATATCTTCTAGCACCTTTACCTGATCGCGTAATATATTTATCCCTGCAGACTTTAAGAACGTAATACTGCCTTCTACTCCAGCTAGATATTCATGATTACCTAGACACGCATACGTACCATACTCACTCTTAAACTTCTTTAAAACCTCATCTAACTTATAATATTGTAATGGTATCAGGCTTACATCTATCACATCTCCAGCAATAAGTACAGCATCAGCACACTCAGCGTTGACAGTATCTACCCATTTATTTAACTCTTTATGCTCTATAGCATATCCTAGATGCAAATCTGTCAACAAGACAAATCGAAGCTCTTTAGGCAACTTTTTATTCACCTTTATCACTATCTCTTTTCTCTTCTTTTTAAGGTAAGTAATATGTCCTATAAACGCAATTACTAACGTCAATAATATCAATAGAGAACCACGGGCAGAAGAATAATGATCATAGATAAATAAGGTAGACTGCTGTGTAAAATGATTAATTAATGCTCCTATATCAAAAAGTAAACACAACATAAAAGCATATATGCTTAACATAAGCCAACCAGTGCCTATTCTATAGAAGTACGACGCTAAATAGACAGGCATTCTCTTCCCTACACTATAGAATATAAGTATACTTAACGACATCGTTAATGCTATAACACGAAACAGTACCTTAACACTAAAATCACTATCCCTAACTAACGCACTATAATTAAAAAACACATATGCATTAGATAGCATATACATAATGAATATGCCTATAAAAAGAAATCTCTTCATTGATTATTTTAAAACATTTTTTAATACTATTCTCACTATTGTCCCCTCACTATTATACTTGATAATCAGATCTTCATCTAGATAAGATTGGATTAGTGAAATTCTCTCCTTTACGATCGCCATACCTTTAGACTCATGTTTCTTATTATTCACAGCAGTATCTCCTACACCATTATCTTTTATTTCTATGGCTAAATATTCTTCTTCTGTTTTATAAATTTCAATCACAATACGAGGACTCTTTATATGCTGAGGAAAAGCATGAACTAAACTATTCTCTACGAAAGGCTGTAATAATAAAGGAGGAACTAATATACCTCTTAGGTCTACTCCTTTTGCATTTATCTCGAAACTCACCCTCCCGTCTAATCGCATATTTTCAATCTCGACATACGTACTTAGGTATTCACATTCTTCTTTTAAGGTAATGCGTTCTCTAGTAGACATATCTAGTGTTGTCCTAATTAATTGAGCAAAACGTTCTAAATAAAAGAGTGCGTCATCTACCTCTTCTTTGATAATATAATATTGAATAGAGCTCAATACATTAAATATAAAGTGAGAGTTCATTTGACTGCGTACAGACTGTAACTTCACCTCTGCAAGTCTCTTTTGGTACTCTAGTTTTTTGCGCTCTGCTATTTGAACTTTTCTCAATTGTTTAAATCTAAACAAATAGAACAAAGAAGATATACCTAATAGTAGAAAGGCACATAATAGAATAAACCAAGCTTTTGCATAGAAAGGTTTATCTACCTCTACTAATAAGAGTGGGTATATTAATTCATTACCACTATCATAGTCATATACCTTAATATCGATAGGGTACAACCCTGACTCAAGATAATGTAAATCTAATTTATTCTCTTTTACATTGATCCAATTCTCACCTAGCTTTAAGCGGTATTGAAACTCTAATTTTCCTGGAAATTTAGTTCCTAATACTTCGAAACCTATCTGAATATTGTTCTCTCTACTATCTAATTCTAACTTGCGTATATGATGATAGACCTCTCCATTTTTTTCTAATTCATACCCATTGACTGTAATATCCGAAATATTGACCTCATACTGAACATTTCTTCTTTTAAAATAAGTGATATCTAAAGTATATAACCCATCTACCGTACCTATATATAATAAATTATCCTTGAGCTCATAAGATAAGATTTCTTCATTGCCAAAACCTTGTTCTTTATTGAATTGAAACTTATGATTACCATCTATAACCGTTAGTCCTTTACTCGTTCCTATTAAGATCTTTTGTCCTATACACTTAAGCAAGGTTATATTAGCTCCTATAATATCTTTATTTGAGATAAAGTCCTTCACCATATACTTTCCGCTCTGCGTCTCTAGTATATAAATGTCATTAAAGTCTGTAGCTACATAAAGCGTATTATTAGCTCCTCTCTCTATCTTCTTTAATCTATTCTCAGGAAACAGATTTCGCTTAGACAAGGACATAAAGTTCTTTCCATCGAAGGTATACAATCCATCTAGAGCTCCTGCCAAAAACATCTTGTCCCCTACATATTCTATATCTACGATATCTCTAGGTATATCATCACTATCTACCCTAAAGTGATATTGATAGTCCATTTTATTCAAATCCTTATACACCCTCACTCCTCCAAAAGGATTAGTCTCAATAAATCGGTTTTGAAAATAACCAAACTGATAAGTATGAATAGAGTGATAGGATAAAATATAGCCGTTATACCCTATCTGAAATACACCTATATTACTACTAACCCAAATCGTACCATTATACTCTACTGCTGAGTAAAATATAATCTTATCCGCAGGCACTGTATAATCAATCTCAAAAAAGTGATTGTTTTTCGTAGTTATAGCTAGATGTTTGCGATAATGTTGTTCTTGATAATGCTTAAATGCTGATAGAGGTATAGTTCCTACTTCCTCATCTTTATTCTGTATCAACACTCCTTTTTGAGTGAAGAAGAACACTCTGTCTTTCAATTTTTTTATAACAGATACTGCTCCGTGTGAGTCATCATAACTCAGAGGAGAGAATAAGTCTATCTGAAATACCCCTTGAGATTTAGTCCCTATATATAAGAAGTCATTCTTTTCATCATATCCTACAGAATAGAAGTCTGTAGATAACACTCCTAAGTACTCTGTGATATTATCTAATGAAACCCCATCCCATCTATACAGTCTTCCATTATTATCATCTACTCCACCGCTGACGATATACAGTTGATTATTTGCTTTCTTTATATCCTTTACTGATGGGATATCATACTTTGCTATCACTTTTTTAGTAGACAAATCCTTGATTACTAAACCATCCTGACCTCCGATAAATACTTTATCGTCAAAGCCTATAGCAGCAAATATTCTTCCCTCTTTTTCTACTAGAACCAACTCATTATTTACGAGCTTAAATATTCCATCATTAATCGTAGCTACATACACCTCTCCTCGATACTCAAAAAAATCACTTACCTCAAATGGGTGATGCTTATTCGTAACAAAACTAGGAGTAGTAACAGAAAAGTCTTTTTTAGAGATTAGAGATACTCCATCAGAGGTAGCTACATATATATAGTCTCCATTGTGATATAAACGTCTTATTCTGTTAGAGATCAGTCCATGCTGTACACTGATGATACGCACCTCTCCCTTACCTCTGTATAAGATACCTTGTCCATAACTCCCTACCCAGATACCTTGCTTATCATCCTCTATGATATCAGTTATATTAGTATATCGGTATCGAGAGGCATCCTCATTAGCTTTTACTAGTCCTTGTACTTTTTGTGTTAGACCAGATCGAGATCCTATCCACACTATCCCCTTAGAATCCACACAGAGTGCGCGTACATCATTAGCCATCAGACCATTCTCTATGGTATACTGCTTCGTGATAATCCCCTGCCCGAATCCTATGAAATAAAAGAATACAAAAAATACAGTTAGTAAATATCTCATATATTAAGGCTATTAAGCTCCTTCATCATAGCAGAAGCCACCGTAATCACATTATCCACCTTTTCGTGATTCACTATTATTTGCTCTTTAAAACAAACTACATTCGTATCCTTATCGATATAATCAATATGATCTACATTCACTAAATAAGAGCGATTAACACGTTTAAAGTTTTTGTGTTTTATCTTATCTTCCACATTTTTTAATGTCTTAGACACTAAATATTTCTGATCTTTTAAATAAATCTCACAGTAGTTATCAGCAGCCTTACAGTAGACGATATCTTCTACTCGTACGATATACCGCTTCTGATTATTCTTTATTATTTTATAAAAGTAATGATATCCTTCTAGCTCCTTATATTTATCGAATACGTTCTGTACATCCTGTATTCCTATCGGTTTCAGTAGATACTTCAGACAGTCATATTTATTAATAGCCTCTATGGCATACTGGTCATACGCTGTAGTAAACACTACCTCAAAGGTACTTTGATCAACATAATTAAATAACTCAAAACCATCTTCTTCTGGCATGTGAATATCTAAGAATACAATATCAGGCAAAATAGCATTCACTTCTTGTACAGCTTCCTGTACTGAGTGAGCAGTATGTACCACAATTCTTTCGTGGTATACTACTTTTTTCTCTATAATAGTTTTAAGTACTTCAGCTACTTTAGGTTCATCATCTACAACTAAAACAACTAATTCATTCATCATGTCAGTAAGGTATTTATTTTATAGTAATGGTGGTATACGCAAAAATAAACAATACATCTATATCCACACTACATCTATTGATATTAATAAACAATAATATTCATCCTATTTATCACAGTTCTCTTAGCTCCTATTTCCGTAAGATGTAATCAAAATTAATTAGCTTACTTTTTTATTTTTTAGCAAGTATATAGACTTATAAACACTAAGAAAGTCACTTCAGTCTCTACTTTTTCCTACTTCTACCCCAAAAAACCTCCTAAACAGAACAATTAATAAAAAAACCAACTCATTTTTTTATAACGCTTAAAAACACAAATAACTATATACCAACACATTAAACCCCAAACTCCTAATTATATACTTACTCATAAAGTAACCTAAACCCTTAAAAAACCTAGTATTAACTTCCACTCCTTCGACAATACATGGACAATACCTTGAGAATGGTGGAGCTAGAAGCATGTTTGTCGAGCAATGCTTCTTTTATACACCACCTATCCTCCTCTAACAAGCTCATCTGAATAAGGGAAAACAATTTCGAAACTTCTCTAAATGATTTCATACTACCTATTCCTAAATACGTACAAAGCTTATATACTTCTAAAAACAAAAAAGTCAGTCCACACAAGATTGTGTGAACTGACTTTTTATATCCTTATCCCACAGTAGGTACTGCGGCGGGACTATATTATTCTTTGTAAACTCTCTTTAAAAATAAATTGTTCATAGGGTTAATGCCTAGTCCTTTTACACTCTGATGAGAGAACCTCGCTGCTCTGTCGTAAAACAAGATGATCGCGGGTACCTCATCTGCTATAATCTGATCCATCTGCTGATAGATACTATTTCGCTTCTCTTCTGACACTTCTTTAAAAGCTTGTTCATAGAGCTGATCAAACTTTTGATTAGCGAAGCGAGTATAGTTAGGTCCATTAGGTGCCTTGTTCTTTGAATAAAATAACGAAAGGTAATTCTCCGCATCAGGATAGTCTGCTATCCAACTCCCTCTGAAGAATGACACCTTACCTGATGCCATACCCTGTCGTAGAGAAGCTGGTGGTGTCACATCTACTATTACTTCTATCCCTAGTTTTTTCCACTCGCGTTGTAGATATTCTGCGATATCGAGATAGTTAGCATTCGTAGACAAGGTGATTTCTACCTTATTCTCCTTACTTGTCTTCTTATAATCATCTACTAGCGCCTTAGCTTCTTCTGGACGATAGAGTTTACCTGTACTAAAATGTCCCCCTAGACCCTGTGGTATAATTCCTCCTACTGCTCCATCTCCCATACCACTACGTAGATACAACAACATCTTGTTTCGGTCAAACCCCATATTTAAGGCTTTGCGTATTCTCACGTCTTGTATAGCACTAGGTGCTTCTAGGTTAAAGCCTAGGTACTCTGTATTTAGATAAGGCCCCGTCACCATCTGCACCTTATCCTTATACTTCGGATTTAGCTCACCATTCTCTGTGATAATATCATCCTTATAAGAAGTATCTAAGCCAGATATGAAATCTAGATTACCTTGCAAAAACTGTAAAAAACCACTCTGCTTATCTGGCAAAAATGTGATGGCTACTGCCTCAAGATAAGGTAATGCATTGCCTTGATCATCTCTTTCGAAGTAGTTAGGATTTTTGCGAAGGACTAGCTTAATGTTTTCTTCCCAAAATTTAAAATAGAAAGGTCCTGTACCGATCGGATTAGAACGAAAGTCTATCGCCTTGTCCTCTACTATCTCCCTAGGCACTACAGAGGCATACCTCATCGACAGCAATCCTAAAAATGCAGGAAAAGCTTCTTTTAATTCGATGCGAAAGACCGTATCATTAATTGCTTTAAAATTCTTTACCTTCTGGAATATCCACGCTCCTGGCGAAACCACATCTGCATCTAATACTCTGTTAAAACTGTATTCGAAATCACTAGCCACTACTGTACGAGTGCTATCTGCCCCAAAGTGGCTATGCTTGTGAAAATAGACATCCCTTCTCAACATAAAGTCATACTGCTTACCGTCTTCACTGATCGTCCATGACTTGGCTATATCTGCCTGTATATGCAGGCTATCGTCTAACTGCACTAGTCCATTAAAGAGTTGATTACACGGCCAGATGATAGCCATATTTCTTGCAAAAGCAGGGTCTAGTGTCTGAATATTAGCATTCTCGTTATATCTAAAAACTAATTTTTTATCTTGATCAGCTGTTTTTTTCTGACAAGAAAACGTCAGTGCACAGACACAAAATATTGAAACGTAATGAATTATTGATTTCATCAAACCGATTTTTGTACGTAAATTTGCAAACCTTTTCAATATTGAAAAAGTAAATATAATTCAAAGTTACTACTTAGTAAGTAATCATTATGGAAAATAGAAAAAAAGTAGCTTTTTATACATTAGGTTGTAAGCTTAACTTCTCAGAAACTTCCACTATCGCTAGAAATTTTGCAGAGGAAGGATTCGATAGAGTAGATTTCGAAGAAGTGGCTGATATATATGTTATCAATACATGTTCTGTTACAGAAAATGCAGATAAACAATTTAAGCAAATAGTAAAAAAGGCTCAGAAGAAAAACGATAAAGCTTTCGTAGCTGCTGTAGGATGCTATGCTCAATTAAAACCAGAAGAACTAGCTTCTGTAGATGGAGTGGACTTAGTATTAGGAGCGACAGAGAAGTTTAAAATAACAGATTACATCAATGACTTGTCTAAAAATGAAATGGGACAAGTACATTCATGCGAAATATCAGAGGCTGACTTCTACGTAGGGAGTTACTCTATAGGTGACAGAACACGTGCTTTCCTTAAAGTACAGGATGGATGTGATTATAAATGTACATACTGTACCATCCCATTAGCTCGTGGTATCTCTCGTAGTGATACTATGGATAATGTACTGAAAAATGCGGCAGAGATCTCTGCTCAGAACATAAAAGAGATCGTACTGACAGGAGTGAATATCGGTGACTATGGTAAAGGAGAGTTTGGGAATAAGAAACACGAACACACTTTCTTAGAATTAGTACAAGAGTTAGATAAAGTAGAGGGTATCGAAAGACTTCGTATCTCTTCTATCGAGCCTAACTTATTGAAAAACGAGACGATAGACTTCGTATCGAAAAGTAGAACATTCGTTCCTCACTTCCACATTCCTTTACAGTCTGGATGTAACGACATTCTAAAGAAAATGAAACGTCGTTACCTACGCGAACTATATGTAGAGAGAGTAGAGAAGATCAGAGAAGTGATGCCAGACTGCTGTATCGGTGTGGATGTGATCGTAGGATTCCCTGGGGAGTCTGACGAGAAATTCTTAGAGACATATAATTTCTTAAATGAATTAGACATTTCGTACCTACACGTATTTACATACTCTGAACGCGATAATACAGAGGCTGTGGATATGGATGAAGTAGTACCTATGAATGTACGTAATAAGAGAAGTAAAATGCTAAGAGGACTTTCTGTAAAGAAACGCCGTGCGTTCTATGAATCCCAAATCGGAAAAGAAAAAACAGTTCTGTTCGAAGGTGAGAATAAAGAAGGATATATCCACGGATTCACAGAGAACTATGTGAAAGTAAAAACACCATGGGATCCAGCCTTAGTAAATACGTTACACGCAGTGAAATTAACGAAAATAGATGAGGATGGTATCGTAAGATTAGAGTTTATCTAATAATAATATCTCTTTAATAAAATATCGAAAAAGTCAACTAATCTTTAGTTGGCTTTTTTTAGTCATTTACTTTTTTGTCTTGACACTAAAAAGTAACAGGACAGGGCATTAAAAAATGCCTAGTAAACATCTTTAGTGAATGAAACAGGCGGTATACAGTCTGTCTCATTTTATAATCTGTGTGAACTCAAAGAAAATAGAGACTATAAAAAAGCCTGTTTAGAATCTTCTAAACAGGCTTTTTTATATCATTACTCTATAGTCCTTATTATTTTAAAAGGCTATAACGTGTATAATATTACTTAGATACGGATACCAGGAGGTAACATCTCTTTATACGTAGGATTCTTTCTAAAGAAAGAAACAATCTTAGGATGTGTAGGTACTACTCTTAATCTCTTCTCTCTTAACATCTCCAAAATACCTTTTAAAAAATCAGATGCTTGTGTTGGCAAAGCTTCTTCTAGTCCAGTAAGTTTTGTAAGAAAAATTTTTCTCTCTTGTAGTGAATACTCTACACTAAGCAACCCTTGCTCAGTCTCATACTCGAACTGACGTAGTAACTCATTGTCTTTAATTTCCATTATATCTCCAAGTTTTTATGATTACAAAACAAATTATAATAACTGCTGTGCTTCCTAAAAAATTAGGAGGGTAAGTGTACACCTCTACCTTCTAACAACCAACTCATACACTAAAGCATATACCAATACCACAGGTACGTTTAATGATTATCTAAAATCACTAATATACCTCATGATATGTATACGATAAATCTGTACTTATTGGATTATTTCACGTTAGAACTGTAGTAAAAAATAAAATATCTAGTATTTCTTTTTTTAAGTTACTATAATCTCTATATTTAGCAAAGTTCGGGATTTTTTTCCACATAACCTTATAAAAACGATTTAAAATATTTATAATGAGCAAAATACCTATTTATTTCTTCCCAGGTATGTCCTCTACTTCTTTGATTTTTGAACATCTTTGTTTGAATCAAGAAAAGTTTGAAATTGTCTTTTTAGAATGGTTACCTATAAATAAATCCGAATCACTAGAACAATACACAAAGCGTTATCTCTGCCTCATCAAACGCGATAATCCTATTTTAATAGGTGTGTCTTTTGGTGGAATTATAGCTCAAGAAATAAGTAAATTAATTTCTGTAAGAAAGACAATTATTATTTCAAGCGTACGTTCTAATAGAGAGTTCCCTAAGCTCTATCACATTGCTAGAAAAACAGGACTCTATAAATGCTTACCTACATCTTTTATCCCTACTCTCTGGAGCCTTATCAAAAAAATAGCTTCAGAGAAAAAGAAGAAAAGATTAGTACTATATGACCGTTACCTCCCGATAAGAGATAAGGTATATGTAGACTGGTGTATAAGAGAAGTGCTACATTGGAAACAAGACAAACCATTAGCCAACGTAGTACACATACACGGAACTAAAGATGAAATATTCCCTTACAAGAATATACAATCTGCCATCGAGATAAAAGGGGGCACTCATGCGATGATTATCATCAAGCACAAATGGTTTAATGAAAATTTAGAAACGATTATACTTAAGAAAAATAATGAAAAAGACGCTTAGAACTGTATTTGTAACCGCTGCTATTATAGCTGTAGCTTCATCATTTATGTTTGCTACTACTATATCTAGCGCTACGGAGGATCATAATGAAGCTGCCTTACACGCTCATCCTCTACCGCTATCTGCTAACTTCGCTGGAGAAAAAGCTCCTTTAGACAAGATAGATGTAAAAGAAAGATTTGACCGAGAAATGATTATCAATACGAATCTTCACGGTACGACCATAACAACGATAAAAAGAGCACATAGATTCTTCCCTATCATTGAACCAATCTTAAAAAAGAATGGTATTCCTGATGACTTTAAATACTTATGCGTGATAGAGAGTGGACTAGCTAATGCGGTATCTCCTGCTGGAGCTAGTGGATTCTGGCAATTCATGAAAGGGACATCTAAGGACTTTAACTTATACATAGATGAATACGTAGACGAACGATACGACCTAATCAAAGTAACAGAAGCCGCGTGTAAATACTTCCAAAGTGCTAAAAACCGTTTTGGTAGCTGGACGATGGCTGCTGCATCTTATAACAGAGGGATGGCAGGTATGTCACGTGCCATGGAAAGTCAATATGTGGAGGACTATTATGACCTATTCTTAAACCAAGAGACTTCTAGATACGTATTCAGAATATTAGCCTTAAAAGAAATTATGTCTAACCCTGTAAAATACGGTTTTGACGTTCCTGAATCTGAAAAATATCCAATCGTACCTACTAAAAAAGTAACTGTATCTTACGATATAGATGATTTAGCTTTATTCGCAAAAGAACAAGGTATCAACTACAAATTACTAAAACTATACAACCCATGGTTAGTAAACACTAGTTTAAAAGTAAAAGGTAGAGTATACGAAATCGAAATTCCAACTAAAGGAATCTAATCTAGATATAAAGCCAAAACAAAGAGCGCTTATTTAATGTATTAAATAAGCGCTCTTTGTTTTTTTAATGCTTCTGAATTCTGTGTACCTTTGTACTTTAATTACATCTGTAGAATCATGGATAAACAACAATATATCAACAACGCATTCGAAATTATTCTTTCTAAGAATCTAAGTACACCTTTTCACCTAGATCCTGGAAGTACTGTTCCTGATCTAAACAAGTACTTAGAAAGCTTAAAAAGTGCTTACTTAAGTAGTGTTGACCCAAGACTAGAGAAACTATTCTATGACAAAATAGAAGCGTTAAAAGCACTGTAATTAAATGTTTTTTTGAAAGAACGACACTATTGCTTCTAGTGTCTGCTCTTTTATCTCTTTATGTGGAGTATGCCCTACATTAGGAAAAATAACCTTCTCTGCAATTCCTTGAGCCTTTGCTATTGTTTTCTCTACTTGATCAAGACTACCATACTCGTCTTGTTCTCCTTGTATAAATAACAATGGAGACAGTATTCCCTTCATCTCCTCTTCTACTGTCCAATCTTGATACTCTGGAGATAACCAAGTATCTACCCAAGCTCTGACTACATCATCTACCTTAGTTCCGTGATATTTCACTAAGCGCTCAGCTAAATCTGTAGTCTCATAAGCAGTCTTAGCAGCTTGCACTCCTTCTAAAGTTACTTTCTCTACAAAGATATGTGCTGCCTCAGCCACTAAGGCCAAAGTGTGATCTGGATACATCGCTGCAAACAACAAAGCAATAGACGCACCATCACTATGCCCCAATAAAGCGACATGCTCTAACTCTAACTCTTCCAACAAGTCTTTTAAGAATACAGCTTCTTGCTTTAGATAATCTTTTTCTCTCTTCGTAGTATCCATCTTATCTGACAGCCCGTATCCTACTCTATCATATACTAATACATCACACTGTAATCGTTCTGCTAGTAACTCTGGCCAATCTCTCCACAGGGTAACACAGCCTAAAGAATCATGCAATAATACTAGTGTGTACTTACTCTCTCCTTGATAAAAAAAGTGTTTATAAAAAATATTCTTTTGATTGACTAAGACACAATCTTGAATAGCTGTAATCATTTACGGTAAGTTTTATTGTCGTTAGTCTCAAAAATAAAAAGGATATCTGGGGTGTGCAATAGAAATTATACTACTTCTTACTACAATATTCTTCGAGTATAATATTAATCAGCGGATTACTAATACCTATTTCTCGCAATAAACAACAAATTAAGAGATATCTCATTTTTTCAGTCAATTGATACAATTCTTTACCTATTAAAATTTTATGACTTTCATGTGGTTCATAAAAGTGTGAATAATAATTTCTAGTATCAACAGCTTCTTTTACATTAATACTCCTTATAGCCTTCACTTCATTATTAAATATACGAATGATATCTTTATATCTTTCAGGTAATTTACGCCTAGACCTAGGATCAACTTCAACAAAACGATGATGGTAACCTTCTAATGCTTGTGCTATAATTAAATAATCAGTACTCTTGAAAGTCTTTTTATTAGGAATACTATCCATCAAATGTCTTAAAATTGGTATTACTTTATTGTCAAAACTAAACCACTTTACTAACATTTGAGAAAAAACATCTTCTATTGTACTCAATTGAAATAAATAACTATTTACATCATCTTTCTTTTTAAAATCATTACTATCATAAACATCCTGTCTAATAAATAATTCTACACCCTCGTCAGTCTTACTTACCTTATTATCTAAATCATGTTTATATAATCTTAATCTTAAAATTCTATTGATTCTAAAAGTAGCTATATTCAAAAACATTTGAAAACGCAAAACCTTATTCAACAGTTCAGAACAACTCACACTATTTTTACTTTCAAAAACAAGAAGTTGTTTTTGCATAATAATCACTTCTTCACTATGTACATTAGGATAAGAAACACTTGCACAAATAGTCATCATATAATCATCACCTATATTATATTCCTTATCACCTTCTAAACTAGAATATGATAAATTAAAACCTATTACCCTTTTATCTTCACTACAAGGAATATTTAATTGTAAAGGATAATAATTAACCCACGATGTAAGAGATTCTATATCAACTTTAATTTCTTTAAAACACTTATCCTCGATTGATAAGGTATGAATTCCCTTAAGGCATTGTCTAATATTGAAATATATTAAAGGGAATGTACTTGAAAAGTTAAAAGAACCTCCACCTCTACTAGAAACAAACAAAGTCCAATCTTTTCCATTACTGTCTTTTCCAAAAACAACATTAGGTATTGATTCTTTATCCTTTATAAATTCAACTAGAGAATTAGAACAATTAAGAATATCACCGAAAACTTTCAACTTAAACACCTCATTAGAAGCCAAATATAACTCTCCTGCTAACCGATGTTCTGGCGTTTCTGGCAACCACCAATAGCCTTCTATTATTAATTCTTTTTCCATATATTATTTCTAATTCTTTTTAATATTAGAAAGTTAATAAAAAAGATATACATTTCAGAAAACAAAAAAGCCTCAACTATCGTTGAGGCTTCTGTGATCCAATCAGGATTCGAACCTGAGACCTACTGCTTAGAAGGCAGTTGCTCTATCCAGCTGAGCTATTGGACCTAACCAAAAAACATTAAATGTTTTTCTTTCGTCGGGGTGGCAGGATTCGAACCTGCGACCTCCTGCTCCCAAAGCAGGCGCGATGACCGGGCTACGCTACACCCCGAAAGAAGCGGAGAGACAGGGACTCGAACCCTGGCATCGGTTACCCGATGACAGATTAGCAATCTGCTCCGTTACCACTCCGGCACCTCTCCGTTGCTAAGAGAATTACTTCTCTAATGCGGATGCAAACTTAGCACTACTTTTGGTTCTATGCAAGCTTTTGAAAGAAAAAATAACAAAAAAATATCACATAAAAACAAACCTATTCATAGTCAATGAAGTAAACACAAATAAAAAAAACATTATTTTTTTATTTCTTAGATAATTATCCGAATTCAAGATATTTTATGTATTTTCCCACATCTTTATTGAACCTTACAGAAGGTCTAAAGTTTTAAAACAAAAATCAAACTTAATTAATTCTATAAATTATGAGTAAAAAAGTAGTTATTGTTTCTGCTGCTAGAACACCGATAGGAAGTTTCTTAGGAAGTTTATCAACTGTACCTGCTACAGTATTAGGTGCTACTGCTATTAAAGGAGCACTAGATAAGATCAACCTTGATGCTAATCTAGTAGATGAAGTATTGATGGGGAATGTAGTTCAAGCAGGAGAAGGACAGGCACCTGCACGTCAAGCGGCTTTAAAAGCAGGTTTGTCTAAAGAGGTAGCTTGTACTACAATAAATAAAGTTTGTGCATCAGGTATGAAAGCTATTATGCAAGGGACACAAGCTATTATGGCAGGTGATGCAGAAATAGTTGTAGCAGGTGGAATGGAGAATATGAGTATGATTCCTCATTATGTACACATGCGTAATGGTAACAAATTTGGTCCTGCAACTATCATTGATGGTTTACAAAATGACGGTCTAGTAGATGCTTATGACAATAATGCTATGGGAGTATCTGCAGACTTATGTGCTAGTACACACAATATCTCAAGAGAAGAACAAGATAACTTCGCTATTAAATCTTATGAGCGCTCTGCAAAAGCATGGGATGCTGGTAAGTTTAACAACGAGGTAGTTCCTGTATCTGTACCTCAACGAAGAGGAGATGCAATCGTAGTTTCTAAGGATGAGGAATACACAAATGTAAAATTAGATAAGATTACTTCTTTACGCCCTGCTTTTACAAAAGAAGGAACTGTAACTGCTGCTAATGCTTCTACTATCAATGATGGAGCTGCTGCTGTAGTAATCATGAGTGAAGAAAAAGCATTAAGCTTAGGATTAAAACCTCTAGCTTATATCAGAGGATATGCAGATGCTGCTCAAGAGCCTGAGTGGTTTACTACTGCTCCTGCTAAAGCATTGCCTAAAGCGCTTAAAAAAGCGAATGTAGCTATCGAAGATGTGGACTTCTTCGAATTTAACGAGGCGTTCTCTGTAGTTGGTATTGCGAATACCAAATTACTTAATATCGATCCAGAAAAGGTAAACGTAAACGGTGGAGCTGTTTCTTTAGGTCACCCTCTAGGATGTTCTGGTGCTCGTATCATCGTAACATTATTAAGTGTATTAGAACAAAACAATGCAAAAATAGGAGCTGCTGCTATCTGTAATGGTGGTGGTGGTGCATCAGCATTAGTTATCGAAAGAGCTTAATTTTTAATAATATATTCAAGATGAGTTTGATTAGTTCAAACTCATCTTTTATTTTTGTACTTTAATTCAAACCTATATTATGTTTGCATATTGCAACCTTGCCATTGTACCCTTAAGACTTGAACCAAGCGACAGAAGCGAAATGGTATCTCAAGTCCTTTTCGGTGAACACTTTACTATTTTAGAAAGAACAGAGAAGTGGTCGAAAATAGAATTAGCTTTCGACAAGTACCAAGGTTGGATAGATAATAAACAATATCAAGAAATCTCTGAAGAAGATTATAAATACCTTCAAAACACATCTGTTATTCACTCTGCCGAGTTAGTAGACTTTATTTCTTCCAATAACAACCATTTAATGGCAGTACCGCTTGGCAGCTGTCTTACAGGGTTAAAAAAGAATAGTATCAATACAGATAACTTCACTTATGAAGGACTGACCATCACAGGTCAATTTACAAAACAAACTTTTTTAAAGACTGCGTTTATGTACTTAAACACTCCTTACTTATGGGGAGGGAAAACGCCTTTCGGAATAGACTGTTCTGGTTTCACCCAAATGGTTTACAGAATCAATGGATATAGAATTCCCAGAGATGCCTCACAACAAGCAGCTATAGGAGAAGCCTTAAGCTTTATAGAGGAAAGCGAAATAGGCGATTTAGCTTTCTTTGACAATGCTGATGGAAATATCATCCATGTAGGTATAATCATGGAGAACAACTATATTATACATGCTCATGGAAAAGTACGTATAGACCGATTAGATCATTTAGGAATTTACAATATCGACTCTGGAAGACATACTCATAAATTAAGGGTAATCAAAAAAATTATTTAATCCTATAACGAGTTTATATCTCCACTTTTCTAATGGGGATCACAATTCGTTACGAGGACTTACATAATTGCTTTTTTATTGACTATTTTAGTCTATTTAGTTCAAAAACTATTCGTTAAGACAATAGAAAGTATTTGATATTGCAAAAAAAATAAACGTATCTTTGCTGCAAATATCGACATATATGAATACTTTCGAGCAATTTAATCTACCGAAAGCACTTGACAAAGCTCTTAATGAGCTTAATATTATTTCACCAACACCTATACAAGCTAAATCATTTCCAGTTATTCTTTCTGGAAGAGACATGATGGGTATTGCCCAAACAGGTACAGGAAAAACATTCGCCTATCTTCTTCCTATCTTAAAACAATGGAAGTTTAGCCATGCCGATTCTCCTAGAGTAGTTATACTAGTACCTACACGTGAGCTTGTAGTACAAGTGGTGGATGAAGTACAAAAACTTACAGCCTATATGTCTGTAAGGACATTAGGGGTATATGGGGGTACCAATATCAATACACAACGAAAAGCTGTCTATGAAGGTGTAGATATCCTGGTAGGAACACCTGGACGTATGATGGATTTGGCTCTAGACGGAGTATTGCGTTTTGATAACTTACAGAAGTTAGTTATTGATGAATTTGATGAGATACTAAACTTAGGTTTTAGAACTCAACTTACGTCTATCCTTACAATGATGAAAGGAAAACGTCAAAATATCTTATTCTCTGCTACTATGACAGAAGAAGTAGACGAAGTACTGGACGAATATTTTGACTTTCCTGAAGAGGTTTCTCTTGCTCCTTCTGGAACTCCATTAGAAAATATAGATCAACAGATATATAATGTACCTAACTTCAACACGAAGTTAAATCTATTAATGCACTTACTTAATAACAAAGAAGAGTTTAATAGAGTACTTATCTTTATCAATAGTAAACGTCTTGCAGATGTTGTAATGGAAAAACTAGATGCAGCCTTTCCTGAAGAGTTCACTGTAATTCACTCTAACAAATCTCAGAACTTCCGTATGAGGTCTATGGCTGAGTTCCAAGCGAATGAACTAAGAGGACTTCTAACTACAGACATTATGGCTCGTGGACTTGATATTTCTGATATTAGCCACGTAATCAACTTACAGTTTACTGACTCTCCAGAACAATATATTCACCGAATAGGACGTACAGGGCGAGCTGATAAAAAAGGTACAGCTATTTCTATCGTAGACCCTAAAGAGGAAGAAGTAAAATTAGCTGCTGAGATTTTGATGGAGAAAGAACTTAGGGTAATGACAATTCCAGAGGAAGTAGTTATCTCTGAGTCTCTTATGGAGTTTGAAAAATCGAAGTTAAAGTCTAAACAACTTGCTAAGGTTAAAAAACCTATCGAAAAAGGAGCTGCTTTCCATGAGAAAAAAGATAAAAACCAAAAGGTAAATCTTGGAGGTCCTGGTAAACGTAATCCTCGTAAAACCAAGCCTCGTAACAGAGCTGTAGAAGCTAAAAGAGCTGCTAAACGCAAAAACAAATAAGAAATCAAACCATAAAAAAAGCGTGCTAAATCAAGATTTAGCACGCTTTTTTTATATCTAAACATATTCTCCTCTAATCTCTTAAAAGAAAGAATACATCATTTACTTATTTCATGTTTTCTTCCACAGCCTGTGGGTTGTGTTTATACTTAAATATAATAGCAAACAATATAGTCACCACTAAGGCATATCCAGCGAATATAAGCCATGAATGTCTCCACCCCTCTAATTGCAGAGTAACATCTTCTTGACTATATACAAAGTGATTCACAATGTACTGAGCGATAAGCATACCTATTGTTGCTCCAAAACCGTTAGTCATCATCATAAATACCCCTTGAGCAGAAGAACGAATATCTTCACTTGTCTCATTATCTACATATAGAGAACCTGATACATTAAAGAAGTCAAATGCAATTCCGTAAACAATCATAGACAAAATAAACATCCATACTCCATTTCCTGGATCACCTACACCAAAGAATCCAAAGCGTAGAACCCAAGCAAACATTGACATCAACATTACTACTTTAATACCAAACTTTCTTAGAACAAATGGAATCAATAAGATACACAATGTCTCTGAAACTTGAGATAATGAGATTAACGCATTAGCATTATGTGCTCCCCAAGAATCAGCGTATTCTGGTACTTTGGAGAAACTTGTGATAAAAGGATTGGCATATCCATTCGTTATCTGTAATGACACTCCTAACAACATTGAGAAGATAAAGAATACAGCCATTTTCTTCTCTTTAAACAAACTGAATGCCTTTAACCCAAATGCATCTGCTAAACTCTGCTTCTCATTAGATTTATTAATAGGGCAATTAGGTAATACAAAACTGTATAAGAAAAGAACTATTCCTAAAACACCAGATACAAAGAACTGATAATAATTAGACTGAAAACTTTCAAAAGCGATATCTCCTCCAAAATTAAAACCTAAAGAACCATCACTGTGGAACCCAAAAAAGTTAACAAACAACATCGCACATATAAAACCTACTGTACCAAAAGTACGTATAGGTGGAAATGCTTTAATTGTATCGAGATGGTTTTGTTTTAAAATTGCATAAGAAGTCGAATTAGACAAAGCTATTGTAGGCATAAAGAAAGCTACACTACAAGTGTAAAGTGTAAAGATTGTAGTAAAGTCTACATCGCCTCCTGCTATAAAACCGTAATAACCTGTAGCAATCATAAAAATAGCTGCGGCTAAGTGATTCAATCCTAACAACCTCTGAACTGGTATCCATCTATCAGCTACTATTCCCATGATAGCAGGCATAAAAATAGATACTATACCTTGCATAGCATAAAAAAGACCAATCTTAGGCCCTAGCCCAACTGATCCTAAATAGTTACCCATAGATGTTAAATAAGCTCCCCAAACAGCAAATTCGAGGTAACTCATCAACGTCAATTTTGCTTTTACATTCATTACGTGTGATATTATTTCTGTGTTATTAGTTTAAGAGTTTACGCCCTTAAACCTCGTTTTATAAGTGTGTTTATATTAATTTATTTAATTCTTTTTTGCGCTAAATCCAGAATTAAATCAAACTGTTCTTCTATAGTTAAATTAGAATTATCTACCTCTATAGCATCACCTGCCTTTACTAGTGGTGAATCTGCTCTGCTTGTGTCTATTTTATCCCTTTCTACTACATTCTGAAACACTGCATCATAACTCACATTAGGATCTTTTTCCTTCAATTCATCAAAGCGTCTTTGAGCACGTATTTCTGGAGATGCAGTCATAAATATCTTTAACTCTGCATCAGGAAACACAACTGTACCTATATCTCTTCCATCCATTACTACTCCCTTAGACTTACCTAAGTTTTGTTGTTGTTCTACCAACTTTCTCCTTACCTCAGGTATTTCTGCTATCTGACTTACGAACTGTGATACTTCTAAACTGCGTATTACACCTTCTACATTCTCTTGGTTTAAAAACACTTCTGCAAAACCTTTTTCAGGATTGTACTCAAAGTGTAATTCTACTGATGGTAATGATTCTATTAATCCTTCTTTATTGAAGTAATTTTCTTTTATCAAGCCTTTTCTCATTGCAGACAAAGTAACTGCTCTATACATAGCTCCTGTGTCTATATATACATAGCTAAGAGACTTTGCTAATGATTTCGCTAATGTACTTTTCCCGGTAGAGGAAAAACCATCAATCGCTATAGTAATCTTTTTCAAATTGAAAAATTTAAAATTAGTTTAAACTCATTGAATTGTCAAATATAGTAGTATTTATAACCTTTCGTATCTTTTTAAAAACACTTTATAAATAGCTCTTTTTAATCAAAACACCTTTTTAATACGTTCACTATAAAACAAATACTAAAAAAGCACCTTAAAAATACAACTATTTTCTACAATAATGGCTAGCAAAAGTAAGTTAATCTGTAAAAATTCACATCATTTTAAGGGGACAAAATACAGTCTAGAGCCTTATAAAACGAAAAAAAGCCTCACTTTATAAAAGTGAGGCTTTCCTTGTCCTATCTAATAAGTTTTACTTGTTAGCTACTTCTAGCTTCTTAGCATTCTTTACCTTTTGATTTGTAATAGCAATCTCTAAAACTTCTTCCATCTTGTCTACATAATGGAATGTCAATCCTTTAAGATACTCTTCTTTAATATCATCAATATCTTTTCTATTATCTTTACACAAAATAATCTCTTTGACATTAGCACGCTTAGCTGCAAGAATCTTCTCTTTTATCCCTCCTACTGGAAGCACCTTACCTCTTAAGGTAATTTCTCCAGTCATCGCTAAATTCTTTTTCACTTTGCGTTGAGTAAATGAAGACACCATAGACGTCAGCATCGTAATACCCGCACTAGGTCCGTCTTTAGGAGTTGCCCCTTCAGGTACGTGGATATGTATCTTATAATTGTCAAACACTTCTTGAGCAATACCTAACTCTTCTGCATGAGCCTTAATATACTCTAGTGCTATAGTAGCAGATTCTTTCATCACTGTACCTAAGTTACCTGTGATAGAAAGCTCTCCTTTACCTTTAGAAATAATAGATTCTATATATAAAATATCCCCTCCAACACTAGTCCATGCTAACCCTGTTACAACACCAGCTACATCATTATTCTCATACTTATCATTCTCAAAGCGCGGCGTACCTAAGATTTTTTTGATATCCTCTTCTGTCATCTTCACATTATACTCCTCTTCCATCACGATATTCTTAGCTACACCTCTAGCGATATGTGCTAGCTGCTTATCTAAACCACGTACTCCAGACTCTCTTGTATAATTCGTAATGATAAACTCCATCTGTTTTTTACCAATCACAACATCTTTAGAAGTAACTCCATGTGCCTTTAATTGTTTATCTAACAAATGCTGTTTACCTATCTCTACTTTTTCTTCTATCGTATACCCCGTCATCTCGATAATCTCCATACGGTCTCTCAATGCAGGCTGTATAGTACTTAAACTATTAGATGTCGCGATAAACATCACTTTAGACAAGTCATATCCCATTTCTAAGAAGTTGTCATAGAACTCGTGATTTTGTTCTGGATCTAATACTTCTAATAATGCAGAAGAAGGATCTCCATTATGACTAGAAGATAACTTATCTATCTCATCTAGTAAAAACACTGGATTAGATGTCTTTGCCTTCTTCAGACTCTGGATAATACGTCCAGGCATAGCACCGATATAAGTCTTTCTGTGTCCTCTGATCTCTGCCTCATCGCGTAACCCTCCTAGAGAAATACGTACATACTCACGACCTAATGCATCTGCTATAGATCTACCGATAGAGGTCTTACCTACTCCTGGAGGTCCATATAGACATAGAATAGGAGACTTAAGGTCATTTCTTAACTTAAGGACTGCCATGTGCTCTAAGACACGCTTCTTCACCTCTTCTATTCCATAATGATCTTTATCTAACTGCTTCTGAGCATTTTTTAAATTAAAGACATCTTTAGAATAATGATTCCAAGGCAATTCTAAGAACAGCTCTAAATAGTTTCGTTGAATACCAAACTCAGCCACTTGAGGGTTCATTCTTTGGAACTTCATTAACTCCTTATCGAAGCGCTCCTGTACTTCCTTAGACCACTTTTTATTAGCAGCTTTCTTACGCATCTCTTCAAACTCCTCTTCATTCGAAAAACCACCCAATTCTTCTTGGATCGTTTTCATTTGTTGATGTAAGAAATACTCTTTTTGCTGTTGATCTAGATCGACTCTCACTTTCGTCTGAATATCGTTGCGCAGCTGAAGCTTTTGCAACTCTAAAGTCATCATCTTTAAAGCTTCTAAACCTCTAGCATTTAGGTCATCTATATTAAGTAATCGTTGCTTATCACCAATATCCATACTCATATTAGAAGACACAAAATTAATCAAGAACGATTCGCTAGAAATATTCTCAATAGCAAATGCTGCATCCGATGGTATATTTGGATTCTCTTTAATGATCTCTAAAGCAGTCTCTTTAATAGACTCAACAATTGCTGAGAACTCTTTATTCTTCTTACTAGGACGCTTCTCTTCACGAGCTACCACATTAGCCTTCATATAAGGTTCTTCCTGTGTCAATTCTGTGATTTCAAAACGTTTTTTACCCTGCAAGATAACTGTGATATTTCCATCAGGCAACTTTAATAACTTGATGATACGAGCCACTGTACCTGTATGGTATATCTCATTGATACCAGGATCATCAGTACCTTCATCTATCTGTGCTACTACACCTATCGTTTTATCCCCTTTATTTGCTCTATTTAATAATTCAATAGACTTATCTCTACCTGCTGTAATAGGAATCACTACACCTGGAAATAATACCATATTTCGCAATGGTAATATCGGAAGTGAGGTTGGTAATTCTTCTTTATTCATCTCCTCTTCATCTTCACTTGAAAAAATCGGAATAAACTCTGAATCTCCATCTCCTAAATCTTGTAACGACAAGTTGTCAAATGTTATTATTTTTTGATTTGCCATATGTATTTTTACGTCATTTTGTCAGTTAACAATTTTATTTCGACATAGCCCAATTACAACCACACCCATAACTAACTGATTACCAACAAAAAAATTAATTTTTAATTGTTCTACCTATATAATATTTCAATCTTTATGCCATAAAAAAATCCTTACTATTATGGCAAGGATTTTTTGTCTTTTATGTTAAAATACAAAATATTATTTACTTGGAGAAGAAATAATTATAACAGAAAAATCCCCATAAGTGATTTTTACTTTTTTATCTTGATCCTCTTCTTCCACTCCTACTAAATTAGCTTCAAATCTACCTTTTAATAAAAACTTATTTGGATCCTTTTCATCTCGCTGTGCATAATCAAAACGCAAGAAACCTTCGTTCTCACCCACATCCTTAGAAGTGTACTTAACTCCATAAGGAGAAGTGTACTCTACATTAAACCATCCTAGTTTCTTAAACTCTTTAGGATCATTCGATACTACTATATCTTCATTATAAGGAAAATCCAACACTATCTTCTGTGTCTTCTCTACTCCATCTATACTAGACACATACGCTCTTCCGCCCTTTACTTCTACAGATTCCTCAGGATTAGTAAAAGGCTCATTATCTGCAAATGCTTCTAAATATGTAGCTTCTTTTCTAACAAAAGGAATATCTACAAAGCTTCCACTTATAGGAAATGACTTTAAGTCTGGGTTATTTTGATTACTAGGCATCATACGCTTAATGTCAAAATCACCTGATACTACTCTTGCTTTTCTATTAATATTACCGATAGACATAATCCCTGTCACGATATTAGGACGCAATGTATCCTTCGTTGTATACAGTAGCTTATTCTCCCACGAATAGTAATTACTCTCATTCACATTTGTAGGAAAGTTACCTGACTGAAACTTTAAAGTTCTAAGTATCAACTCATCATTTTCAAAATTCTCACTTCCTGCTAACTTCACTTTTATTTCTAAACGTCCGTTTTTATCTAACTCAGCCACTATTCCTTCACGCATAAGGATAGTCTCTCCTTGATTATGAATAGTCATAATCGGCTTACCTACTCCCTGCTCCCCTTCTATGATAGTATCATACGATTCATTATCACATGAAGCTACAGTCATAGCGGTGATAGAAAATAAACTAATTGCTAATATTCTAAATGTCTTTTTCATATTATAACTTACTATTCGTAAAGTAATCAATTTTTAAAAATATTTCAATAACAAAAATACAATCTTATTTCTTTTTTAATACTAATTCTACTTTTTATTAGGTATTCTTAATAACAGAACAAAACCTACAGCAAAAAACAGGATCAAAAACAATATAGCATTCTGCATCTTACCAGTGATATCACTTACCAGCCCATACATAGACATCCCTAGCACAATACCTAGCTTCTCTGTCACATCATAAAAGCTAAAGAAGGAAGTCGTATCAGTAGTCTCCGGCAATAGTTTAGAATATGTAGATCGAGATAATGATTGTATCCCTCCCATTACTAATCCCACAAAACTAGCTGCCACATAGAACTCATTAGGCGTGATTATAGTATATGCATATAGACATATTATAATCCATAACGCATTTAATACACATAACGTATAAATATTGCCAATTTTTTTTGACAATAGAGAAGTCAAATAGGCTCCCGCTACAGCTACTAACTGAATCATCAGTATACTTAATATTAAGCCTGTCGTACGCTGAGTATCATTTTCCCATGCGATTTCTTTTTCTCCAAAGTAGGCTGCGATTACCATCACTGTCTGTACTGCCATACTATAGACAAAGAAAGCAACTAAATATCTCTTCAGAGCAACATATTCTTTTAGCTCTCCCCATACTTTTTTTAACTCTCTAAAGCCTTTAAAGAATAAAGATCGGGTAATTTTCTTCTCATTTTTAAAATCAGGTAAATACTTAAAAGTATAAAGGCTAAATCCTATCCACCACAGACCTACAAGTATAAATGAGAAGCGCATAGCTGTCATTGCAGTAGTAAAGCCAAAGGTGTCATACTTCATCACTAACAATAAGTTTAACAGAAGTAGTATAACACTGCCTATATACCCTAGCGCATATCCCTTTGCGCTTATTCTATCCTGCTGCTCTGTAAAAGCGATATCTGGAAGGTATGAATTATAAAATACTAAGCTTCCCCAAAAACCTATTAACCCAAACATATAGATCAATAAGCTCAACAACATATAATCTAAACTAAAAAAATAAAGAAGCATACACGATATAGACCCTATACCACAGAACAGTTTCATAAAAAACTTCTTATTCCCTAAATAATCTGCTACTCCTGATAATATAGGCGACAGTATACATACTATTAAGAATCCTATCGCAGTGATATAACTGATAATTGATTCACTCTTAATAGAGGTTCCCCAAAAATCAAAACTATCAATATTTAACTCTCTAAATAGAGATCCATAATACAACGGAAAGATAGATGACGAAATAACTAAGGCATATACTGAGTTGGCCCAATCATAAAACGCCCATGCATTTAAAAGTTTTTTATCCCCTTTTACAAAACTTTTCATAGTCTATTCTATTTAAAAAAATAAGCTACCAGAAGGTAGCTTACTCTATTTTTATCTTCCGAAAGATACACCAAATTTTGCTGCTTCAGCTTTTGCTTCAGGAATTAATTTCTTCAAATTAGCTATACGCTCTTCATTACTAGGGTGAGTACTCATCCATGAGCTCCCACCTCCACTGCCATCTCTAGCAGCCATTCTACTCCAGAAACTAACTGCTTCCTCAGGATTATACCCCGCGATAGCCATTAGTGTCAATCCTATCTTATCAGCCTCTGTCTCATGTGATCTACTGAATGGCAACATTCCTGCCACATTACTACCATACCCGTATAGCCCAGCGCTTAACTGCTTTGTAGTAGCACTAGATTTAGCAGTAGCAGCATCTATTGCCACAGCTCCAGCCTGCTGTAGCATTCCAGCACTCATGCGTTGTTGTCCGTGATTAGCTAACGCGTGAGCTACCTCATGCCCCATCACTACAGCTATCCCAGCATCTGTCTGGCAATAAGGCAAAATACCGGTATAGAACACTATCTTACCTCCTGGCATACACCACGCATTCACTTCCTTATCATCTACTAAGTTATACTCCCATTTATAATCATTAAGATAACTTCCATACCCATTAGCTGTCAACCAAACTTCTGCTGCTTTCTTAATTTTTACACCAACGTCAGCTACGCGTTGTGCATCTTTTGTCCCTTTTATCACCTTATGTTCCTTTAAGAAAGTATCATATTGTGAAAAAGACATTGGAAACAACTCAGCATTAGAAGTAAACGCCATAGTTTTTTTTCCTGTAAAAGGATTTGTTGCACAAGCAGTTAACAACAAAATAGTTCCGATAGAGAATACGATTTTTTTCATTATTTTTTATTTTCAAAATTAATAGGAATTCGCATAATTCAAAAACTTTTACTTTTATAATAATTCTTTTAGATTCTTTTATTTTGTAATTTTACCTCCTTAGAACATTATTATAATGCAAAGTCAAAAACCAAAACAATCGCTTGAAATACCAAAAAGCATAATAGTAATAGGAAAAACATTACAATTATTTTCAAATAACCTAGCGACTAGATTTGCTCAGAACTTATTCATCACTCCTCTTAAATTTAAACCACCAAAAAGAGAGAAGGAGATGTTTGATAAAAGTGTTGTCACAAAAATAACTGTACCTGCACTGCGCAAAGACATCGTTGTATATCAATACGGAACCAATAAAGCTGCTGATAAAAAAGCTCTTTTGATACACGGATGGAATGGTAGAGGTACACAGCTAGTAACTATCGCTAATATGCTAATGAGAGCTGGATATGACGTCGTAAGTTTCGATGCACCTGGTCATGGTAAGTCTCCTAAGACGAAGACTAATATGACTGAGTTTATCGCTTCTGCATTCGAAGTAGAAAAGCAGTTCGGTCCATTCGAACTCGTTATCGGTCACTCACTAGGAGGAATGACTACTATGAATGCTCTTAGAGGTGGTCTAAAAGCTAAAAAAGCAGTCATATTAGGAAGTGGAGATGTAGTAAAGGATGTAATAGATGATTTCGTTAAACAAATAGAACTAAAACCTATTATCGCTAAAAAGATTCAAGAGCGATTCGAAACTCAGTTTAATCAAACTATGGAGAGCTACACTGTGCATCTAGCAGCAGAGGAGATTGACATTCCTCTTCTAATTATGCATGACGAAGATGATCTAGACGTAAATGTAAGTGCTGCTTACGCGATCAAAAAACACAGTAAAAATGCAGAACTTATGATTACTTCTGGTCTAGGTCACCGCAAGATCTTAGGAGATAAGAAAGTCATAGAACGCATCAAATCTTTCATAGAGCAATAAAACAATGAAAACAGTTGTATTCAGTTGTATCATTCTAAGTATATTAGCCTGTAAAGATGCAAACTATCAAAAGATACCAAAAATGAAAAAAGATAAAACAACAACCGAGCAAGAATGGCAACAAGCCTTAACTCCTGCTGAGTACTATGTACTAAGAGAGAAAGGAACAGAACGTCCATTCACTGGAGAATACAACGACTTTAACGAACAAGGAACGTATCACTGTGCAGGATGTGGACAGCTATTATTTAACTCCGATACTAAATTTGATGCACATTGTGGTTGGCCTTCATTTGATAAAGCGATAGAAGGTTCTGTTAACTATATAGAAGATCTGTCACATGGAATGAAGAGAGTTGAAGTGACTTGTTCTAACTGTGATGGGCATCTAGGGCATATCTTCCCAGACGGGCCTGCCGAGACTACAGGTATGAGATACTGTATGAACTCCATCTCATTAAAATTCAAAAAACAAGAATAAATATAGATAAAGAGAATAATGGTTTCATTATTCTCTTTCTTGTTTGTTTCCTTCCTATTTTAGTTCACTCATGTTACTATCTAGTAGCAAATGAGTCCGTAGTAAGTCCGCTATGAGTCAGTACTCACTCCGTTAAAATGTAGAATATAACGCAGTCATCACCTACTTATCAGACTATCACTAAATACACTTCCCGTATAAGTTTAAAACAAGACACAAACATAAGAGCCATAAAGTAATATACAAACAACTAGTCCTGAGATATTGCCTATCCATACAGTTTAGCTAGTTCTTACTACTTTGTAGCCATATAGAGAGTGGTCATATACTTTCTGACAGTACTGACACGAAGCAGGAGCACTGCCTACTCTTTATTGATTAGTATAATAACTTTACTTGTTTGATATCAAATAGTGCTATACTATCATCTTCTTTTTTCACTCGTAGTAATCCATTTTTTGTCACTCCTAGTATAATCCCCATAAAGCGAACACCGCTAGGTAGTTCAAAAACACTAGGAATATTAATACGATATAAGTTACGATGATACTCTTCCCATATAAATGAGCTACCTAAAGTGACATACTTCTGACAGTACTCTTTCAGTGAAGCCAATATAGCATGCATTATTTCATCTTTATTCACTTTTTTACCGCATAATTTGAATAAAGAGGTCGCTTGAGGTAATTGATCGAAGTTTTCTTGGTTAGCATTTATACCTATTCCTACTACTGACAGTGTTTCTCCTGAAGCTTTGATAATATTTTCAATCAAAATGCCACCTATCTTCTTATTATATGACAATATGTCGTTTGGCCATTTTATGCTAAATGGCAGATTATATAACTTTTTAATCCCTGAATAAACGCTTAATACAACAAGAACATTTAAATCAAAAACATGCTCAGGAGTCTCTAACAGATCCTTCACTAACACACTAAATGTAAGGCTAGTACCTACTTCTCCTGTCCATACACTACCTCTTTGTCCTTTTCCCTGAAATTGATTTTCAGTTACAACAACAGTAAAGTTTTCAAGATTGGAATGCGTTAATATTTCCTTCAAATAAGTATTCGTTGACCCTATGGCATCGAGTTTGATAATATTCATGTAAAATAATTATAGACTAATCTGATCGATTTCATTATATTTGAATCCAAAATTAGCAAACATTACATTTAAACTAGAATAAAATAAGACAAAAAATAAATGGCAGACAAAAATATTAATAACGACGAATTGATTGCAAACATTGTAAAAGGGATAGAATCAGTTAAAGGTGAAAACATTACAATAATCGATTTAAGAGAAATAGACAACACTCCTTGCGATTACTTTATCATAGCTGATGGTAACTCTAACACTCAAGTTAATGCCATTTCAGGTTCTGTACAAAAATTAGTCTCTAAAGAATTACGTGATAAACCTTGGCACGTAGAAGGTGAAGATAATGCAGAATGGATTTTAATGGACTATGTAAACGTTGTTGTACACGTGTTCCAAAAACACATTCGTGAATTTTACAACATTGAAAGCTTATGGGGAGACGCTAAAATCACTACTATTGACAGCCAGTATTAACCACTAAACCAAAATTTCATGTCGGAAAATATGAAACCTAACCAAAATAAATCAAGATTTAATCCATGGGTATTATATGGTAGTATCTTGGTGATTATCTTGGTGATAAATTTCCTTACTAATGGGAGCAGCTTTGGAAACTCAAGACAATTGGGGCTTTCTAAGCTATATGAATATGTAGATAAAGGATATGTAGAAAGAATTGACTTTAGCCGTTCTGTAGCTAAAGTTTATTTAACACCAGAAGCTCAAAAGAGCAAAGAGTTTGAAGATCTAAACAAAAACAATATACTTGGAAGAGAAAATGCAGGACCTCAATTCTTAACTGACATTGGAGATTCTAAATTGTTTCAAGAAAAACTAGACAAAGCTACTACTGAAGGAAAAATTAAAGAATATAAATCTGAACCTGAAAGTAACTGGGGAGATATCCTAATTAGCTTCTTACCTATCATCATCATCATCGGATTCTGGTTATTCATGATGAGAAGAATGACTGGTGGCGGAGGAGCTGGTGGCGGAGGTCAAATCTTCTCTATCGGAAAATCTAAAGCAAAATTATTTGACGAGAAAAACGACATTAAAGTTAGCTTTAAAGATGTAGCTGGATTAGAGGGTGCGAAAGAAGAAATCGTTGAAATCGTTGAATTCTTAAAGAACCCTGAAAAATATACTTCTATCGGAGGTAAGATACCTAAAGGAGCACTATTAGTAGGACCTCCTGGTACAGGTAAGACTTTATTAGCAAAAGCTGTTGCTGGTGAGGCGCAAGTTCCATTCTTCTCTCTTTCGGGATCTGATTTCGTAGAGATGTTCGTAGGAGTAGGTGCTTCTCGTGTAAGAGACTTATTTAAACAAGCTAAAGAGAAATCTCCAGCCATTATCTTTATTGATGAGATCGATGCTGTAGGACGCGCTCGTGGTAAGAGTAACTTCTCTGGATCTAACGACGAAAGAGAAAACACATTAAACCAATTACTAACAGAGATGGATGGTTTTGGTTCTAATACTAACGTTATCGTATTAGCAGCTACTAACCGCGCTGAGATTTTAGATAAAGCACTACTTAGAGCTGGACGTTTTGACAGACAGATCTATGTAGACTTACCAGACGTTAAAGAGCGTGAAGCTATCTTTAAAGTACACTTGCGCAATATTAAAAAAGTTGACAACTTAGATATCGACTTCTTATCTAAACAAACACCAGGTTTCTCTGGAGCAGATATTGCTAACGTATGTAACGAAGCTGCATTAACAGCTGCTCGTAAAGATAAAAAAGAAGTAGATATGCAAGACTTCTTAGACGCTGTAGATAGAATCATCGGAGGTCTAGAGAAGAAAAACAAAATCATCTCTCCTGAAGAGAAATATGCTATCGCTATACATGAGGCAGGTCACGCTACAGTAAGCTGGATGTGTGAGCACGCTTCTCCACTAGTGAAAGTAACCATCGTTCCGAGAGGACAGAGCTTAGGAGCTGCATGGTATCTACCTACAGAAAGACAAATCGTGAGAACAGAACAAATGTTAGACGAAATGTGTGCTACTATGGGAGGACGTGCTGCTGAAAAGATTATCTTCGACAAGATATCTACTGGAGCATTAAGCGACTTAGAGAAAGTAACTAAACAAGCTAAAGCTATGGTTACAATCTACGGTCTGAACGAAAAATTAGGTAATATCACTTATTATGATTCGTCTGGACAAAGTGAATACAGCTTCGCTAAACCATATTCAGAAGAAACTGCTCGTGTAATAGACCAAGAGATATCTACTCTAATAGAAGGTCAATACGAAAGAGCTATTTCTATCTTGTCAGAAAACAGAGATAAGCTAGTACAACTAGCAGATTTGCTTTGTGAAAAAGAAGTAATTTTCAAACAAGATTTAGAAAACATCTTTGGTCCAAGGCCTTTTGATAAAGAAGGAGCAGTAGAAGTAAATCTAACTACTGAAACAAAAACTGAAGATAACATAGAATAATAGAGACTCAACCTCTATAAACATTAAAAATCTTAACCTAAAGGCAACTTTAAGTTAAGATTTTTTTTATCTTTGAATACTTAATCAATTTATTTCATCGGAGTTTATTTTAATATGAGTTTTTTCAAGAAGTTATTAAAAGTATTTCAACCTTCTGACCCAGTAGAGGAAAACCCTGCTGTGCATAAAAGTCAATACTTACCTGAAGAAAAACTTCCTGTGGATGAACTTTTTACTTTAAACTTTAAAGAGAATGGAGGCAAGTTCTTATACTGCGAAACATTAGATGAATTAAATGAATCTTTTATCAATATTCTCGTAGAGAATGATTGGTTTGAAACAGAAGCCCAAACGTATGAAAGTCCTCTGTACTCTATGCTACAAGAGAACAATATAAAATATGGCGAAGTAAAGAACCCTACTTTCTTTTTCTCTGGGTGTGAAAACTTAATAGCTGAAGATGGTTCTATTCTTTTTTGTGATAAACAAATTAAGAATAATAAAGCTCATGATTTACCAGATAATATTGTAGTCCTAGCTAAGACTAGTCAAATGACTAGAACAAAAAGTGATGGCTTAAGAGAAATCAAAAGAAAATATGGTAGTGCGCTACCTAGTAACATTACAACATTTAATTGCTTCAAACAGTCTACCAATGAAAGCGATTTTTTAAGTTATGGTAGAACTCCCAAGAATTTGTATTTATTACTTTTAGAAGATCTATAATATGTCAGAAACTGTTACTCGAGCAATATCAGGCGTTGTATACATTGCGCTTTTGATTGGAGCAACATTGTACTCACCTACTAGCTTTGAAATTCTTTTCGGAGCATTTATGTTCATTGCATCCTATGAATTTGCAAAACTAATCAAGCTACCAAAATCATTAGCTATGATTATCTCTCTTATGGCCTCTGCATGTCTAGCATGGAATAGAGATATATTACCTATTAATGCGATAGCAATATTCTCAGCAGTAGTACTGCTTGCATTACTAGCTGAATTATTTACTACAAAAAAACCTAATAGATCATTTCCTATCAAAATGATTATATTCTTAGGTTATGTAATATCATCATTTGTTACACTTCAATATTTGCCATTTGTCAAAGATGGTAATCAACCAATATATGTACCACAAATAATTATTGGTATTTTAATAATGATTTGGACTAATGATACTTTTGCTTATATCACAGGAAAGAAATTTGGTAAAAATAAGTTATTCGAAAGAATATCACCTAAGAAAACAATAGAAGGTTTTCTAGGAGGAATGTTGTTTACAATTATTGCAGGAACGATCTTAAGTCAATATTTTGACTTTTTTAATATTGTAATTTGGATAAGTAGTGCTATTTTTGTCAGCATTTTTGGAACGATTGGAGATTTAGTAGAATCTCATTTCAAAAGGGAGGCTGGCGTAAAGGACAGCGGTTCTATCATGCCTGGGCATGGTGGAATTCTAGATCGATTAGATAGTGTTATATTTGTAGCACCATTTTTGTATTTAATATATCAAATTTTATAACTATGTTTCACAAAGAAGGAACTAAAATCATTTTCTTTTCATTAGTAATAGCTGCTGTATTAGTAGTTTTAGCTGATGTGTTATGCGCTAGTATTCCATGGCTAAGAGTAGTCCTGCAATCTATAGTATTAATCTTTTTACTTCTAATATTACAATTCTTTAGAAACCCTGACAGAACTGTAACAGCTGATGATAATAAAATCTTAGCACCAGTAGATGGTAAAGTTGTTGTTATAGAAGAGGTATATGAACCAGAATACTTTAAAGACAAAAGATTAATGGTATCTGTATTTATGTCCCCTATCAACGTACACGTAACACGCTACGCACTAAGTGGGCTTATCAAATATAGTCAATATCATGCAGGTAAATACCTAGTAGCATGGCATCCAAAAGCTAGTGAAGAAAACGAACGTACTACAGTGGTAGTTGAGAATCCAGTTTTTGGAGAAGTTATGTACAGACAGATTGCTGGAGCATTAGCTAAACGTATCGTTAACTATGCTAAACCAGGTATGCAAGTAGTACAAGGTACTGATGCTGGATTTATTAAATTCGGTTCAAGAGTAGACCTATATTTACCATTAGGCACAAAAGTTGATGTGGTATTAAATCAAAAAGCAATTGGTAATAAAACTGTTATTGCGCACAAGTAAATAATGAGCAATTTAGATTTAGATTTTACAGAAGCATACGAGCGAATTTCAAGAGAGGCTAAGAACCTTCCTCCTGATGTCATGTTGCGTATCTATGCTTTCTACAAACAAGCTACAAATGGACTGAGCCACCAAGATTTCGAAGATATGTCTAGTGATCTTAAACGTGCTTTTAAATTTAATGCTTGGACACAAGTAAGTCATTTAACAATAGAAGAAGCTAAGTTAGAATATATCAAACTAGCAAAAGAAATATTAAGTAATGAAAAAGCTTAAGGTAACTTTAATCATCATAATCGCTCTGAACAGTCTCCTACTTACATCTTGTAATAATAAGGAAGAACTAACAGAAGTACAGATTCCAGAAAGAGAGTCTTTTATTACTAAAAGTTCTAACTTTCCAGATCCTAATACTATAAAAACTAAACAAGGCCCTTTTGAAATGCAAGGTATTGGTTATAGTTTTAGTGATTATGTTGATATACTAAAGCCAGAAAGTGTTTATATACATTATGATAAATACCACCTTAGCTATACGAATAAATTAAATACATCAGTACACGGTACTCAATTTGAAAGAGATAGTATATCAGGACTAGTTTCCAAGATTGACAACAATTATCCTAAGCTCAAAAATCTTTCAGGAGCATATTACAATCATAATATCTATTGGCGCTCTATATCTCCCTTAGAAGAAAAAGCTCCTAATGAGAGTCTTAAAAATGCTATAACAGAATCTTTTGGTTCTATGGCAGAGTTTAAGAAAGAATTTATAGCTCAAGGAAATGCTTTAATTGGTTCAGGTTGGTTATGGTTAGTACAGGTAAATGGAACACTACAAGTTGTCACAACTGTAAATAACGAATCTCCTATGATGCCTGAAGTAGCCAAAGGAAGTCCTCTTTTAGGAATAGATTTATGGGAACATGCCTATTATCCTACTTATGAAGAAGATATTACAGCCTATTTAGAAATGTGTTTTAAGCATTTAAATTGGGACTATGCTAATAAGCTTTATAGACCTAAGGTTATTACAGTAAATCCTGTTACACAAGTTCAACAATAAGACTTCTTATATACAAAAAAACGCCTACTTTATAAAGTAGGCGTTTTTTTGTATATATAGTTAAAAAGGAACATCATCATCATTCTGATAGCCTCCTTGGTAACCACCTTGATTAGGAGCAGAACCAAATACAGAATCACCAGATGGTAAATTCCCAACAAAATTCTGTCTATAGTCTCCTCCCTCTTGATCATTCATTGCTGAAGAGAATGTATTACCAAATCCAATAACATCATCATCTAAATTATCAAATTTACCGAATTGTCCTAAGAATTTTAAGCGAATGTTATCTAGTCCACCATTTCTATGTTTTGCAACAATAAATTCTGCTTGTCCAGCTGTAGGACTTCTTTCCTCATCATCCCATTCTTCAATCTTATAGTACTCTGGACGATAGATAAACGATACAATATCCGCATCTTGCTCAATCGCTCCAGACTCCCTTAAATCGGATAATAAAGGCCTTTTAGAAGCACCACGTGTCTCCACAGCACGAGATAACTGTGATAAAGCAATAACAGGTACATCTAACTCTTTTGCTAATGCCTTAAGCGTTCTTGAGATAGTAGAAATCTCTTGCTCACGGTTTCCTCCCCCCTTAGAATTCCCTCCAGCTGTCATCAACTGCAAGTAATCAATAATAATTAATTTTATTCCGTGTTGAGAAGCTAAACGACGAGCTTTAGCACGTAAGTCAAAAATAGATAAAGACGGAGTATCATCTATATATAGAGGAGCGCGCTCTAAGTCTTTTACTTTTACGTTTAGTTGTTCCCACTCGTGTGTTTCTAATTTACCAGTACGCAATTTCTCCGAAGACAATCCTGTCTCAGAAGAAATAAGACGTGTAATCAACTGTACAGAAGACATCTCCAATGAGAAAACTGCAACACCTGCACCAGTCTCAATAGCGATATTTCTAGCCATCGATAATACAAAAGCTGTTTTTCCCATACCTGGACGAGCTGCTATAATAATCAAGTCACTTGGTTGCCATCCTGAAGTAAGTTCATCTAGCTTATGGAAACCTGTTGCTAATCCACTTAGTCCTTCTTTAGTACTGATTTCCTCAATTCTCTTCTTTGCTTGTGCCACTAAAGACTGAGCTGTCTCCGAACTTTTCTTTATATTTCCTTGAGTTACCTCATATAATCTAGATTCAGCTTTATCTAATAAGTCAAATACATCACTTGTCTCATCATAAGCATCTTCAATTATTTCATTCGAAATACGAATCAAACTACGTTGAATGAATTTCTGTAAAATAATACGTGAATGGAATTCAATATGTGCAGAAGAAGTAATCTTTTGTGTAAGACTAACCAAATAGTAATCACCTCCCACTTGATCTAATTTACCATTTTTACGCAATTGCGTAGATACAGTTAATAAATCTATCGGTTGATTACTCACGAATAATTGATCGATTGCTTCAAAAATATGTTTGTGAGCATCTTTATAGAAAGCATCAGGTTGTAATATATCAATAACCTCATCAATACCTTTCTTATCAATCATCATGGCTCCCAACACAGCCTCTTCTAAATCAATAGCCTGTGGTGGAAGTTTTCCTTTCTCTAAAGACACGACTTCTCTAGAAAAAGATTGCTTTGGTCTAAATTCTTTTGCTTGTTCCATAATGCGAAATTAATTCTTTTTGATGATAACTCAATTCTAATTTATACAATTAGCTTGTTAATAAGATAACTAATAATTAGTGAAAAAAAAATCCGAGAAAGACTCTCGGATTTTAATATTACTATATAGTCAGAACTAGTCTTTATACTCACCCATTTCGAAATATTTCTCCATGCGTTTTTCTATTAACTTATCTGTTGATAACTTAGCTAAACTACTATATGTATCTACAATATACTTCTTAACAGTAGCGAAAGTTTCTTCTCTGTTAGTATGTGCTCCTCCCAGTGGTTCTGGAATGATATCATCTACTAATTTGTTCTTCTTCATATCATAAGAAGTCAACTTAAGAGCATCTGCCGCTCTTTCTTTATATTCCCAACTTCTCCATAAAATAGAAGAACATGATTCAGGTGAAATTACAGAATACCAAGTATTTTCTAACATTGTTACTTTATCACCAACACCAATACCTAAGGCTCCTCCTGAAGCTCCTTCACCTACAATAATACAAATAATAGGTACTTTAATACGGAACATTTCATAGATATTACGAGCAATAGCTTCACCTTGTCCTCGTTCTTCTGCTTCTAAACCAGGATATGCACCTGGAGTATCGATCAAAGTAACAATAGGAATATTAAACTTCTCTGCCATTTGCATTAAACGTAAAGCCTTTCTATATCCTTCTGGATTAGCCATACCGAAGTTTCTATACTGTCTAGTCTTAGTATTATACCCCTTTTGTTGGCCAACGAACATAAAACTTTGATCACCAATCTTACCAAGACCACCTACCATTGCTTTGTCGTCTTTTACATTTCTATCACCAAAAAGCTCTAGAAAAGTATCTCCACATAAAGCCTTAATATAATCTAATGTATAAGGTCTATTAGGGTGTCTAGACAATTGAACTCTCTGCCAAGCAGTCAAGTTTTTGTATATATTCTTCTTAGTTTCTTCTAATTTCTTCTCAATTTGCTTACAAGTTGCTGATACATCAACATCGGATTCTTCACCGATCAAAGCACATTTATTCAGCTGTTCTTCAAGCTCTTTAATTGGAAGTTCAAAATCTAAATATTCCATTTATGATTAAGTTTTAGTTTCAATTACGAATGACAAAGATAAAACAATACTCGGATAGATAAGCTATCTAGTACTAAGTTTTCTCTTTTTTCTATTTTTAACAATACCATTTAGTACTACTGTACTCAAAATCAACAAGGCTCCTATATAAAACTCTAACGTCATTTTTTCGCTATCTTTAAAGATAGCCACAGCTAATAAAATACCATAAACTGGCTCTAAGTTAATCGTCAGCATCACAGTAAAAGGCGTTAAATAGCGCATTATATATACAGAGCCTAAAAAAGCAAATGCAGTACATACTGTACCTAAAAGTAAAAGCCACATCCAATCATTTAGACTAACCTCAAAAAAATCTATAGTAAAACCTCCCGTAATCAATAATACTACAGAAAGGACTATAAGCCCACCCAACATTTCATAAAATGTAATAACTGGAGCTGCTGTATGCACAATTAGTTTACTATTAATAATAGAAAACAAAGCTGACAAACAGGCTGCGATTAGCCCTAACAATATCCCCTCTACATACTCTCCACTTACACTAAATATTAAAGTCAAAGCACATATTACTATAAAGCCAAAAAAGACTTCATAGCTTACTACCCTTCTCTTTAAAATTAATGGTTCTAAAATAGAAGCAAAAAATGCTCCAGTGGATAAACAAGCTAATGTAATCGAAATATTAGACACCTTTATGGCTAAAAAGAAAGTTAGCCAATGTAGAGCGATAACCACTCCAGCTCCTAGAAATTGTATAATACGGTGTTTAGGGGCTTTTATAGTTTGTTTTGTGAATGCATAAAACACTAACAAAGTAATCACTGCTATTAAAATGCGGTACCATACTAATGGTAGAGCTTCTAGAGATATTAATTGTCCTAGAATAGCTGTGAATCCCCATATAAAAACAATTAAATGGAGATATATTTGACTTTTTATATTATCTGCGAGCATTTCGAAGTAAAAATATTGCTAGAATACCAAAAACAACATTAGGCAACCATACTGCCACTAAAGGTGGAATACTAGATGCTTCTGCCAATGTACCGAATATCTTATCAAAGAATACATAAATAAAAGCTAAAGCAATCCCTATGGCTAAGTTCATCCCCATTCCTCCTCTCCTCTTCATTGAAGAAACAGATACAGCAATAATGGTTAAAATAAATGCCGATACAGGTACACTGTACTTTTTATACAAAACAACTAAATAAACATTGATATTAGAAGAACCCCTCATTTGTTCTTTTTCTATAAAACGCTTTAGAGGTCCAAGTTGCATCGTTTCTGCCGCATACACTACAGGAGTAAGATCATCTATATCAAAATCAAGCTTCATTTCCTTCTCTTCAGCTCTTTCAAAACGATCTTCGGTTTCTCCTATCTCCCTATTAAAGTAAGCAAATAAAGTATACGTTTCTGTATCAGGATTCCATACAATACGATTAGCTGTCGTTTTTGAAATCATCTTATTTCCATCAAATACTTCTAATGAAAAGTTATAACCGGTCTTGCTATTATAGTTAAAATTACTTACATAAATAAACTCAGTAGGACTAATTTGTCGATATACATTTTGACTCTCCCGTACCTCAGCACTCTTCATATATTTATAACGAAAATCATTATACCCTTGACTAGCTTTAGGTACAATAAAAACAGACATTACTAAAGCGAAAATAGAAATGAAAGTAGCGCCGATAATATAAGGGCGTAAAAAACGAGTAAAGGAAATTCCCGAACTAAGTATTGCTACAATCTCTGTATTATTAGCTAACTTAGAAGTAAACCAGATAATAGAAATGAATAACAATATAGGAAACAACATATTAGCAAAATAGATTGTAAAGTCCAGATAGTACATTAATACCGCTGGTAAAGGTACCTTATTTGCTAATATCTTGTTTATTTTTTCAGAAACATCAATTATGATTCCTATAGGCACAAAAAGCAATAATAACACAAAGAACGTTACTAAGTATCTTTTGAGTATATACCAATCTAATATTTTCATATAAGTATAATTTGATGCTTCTTTATCTTTTTGATTAAACTATAAACGGTTATCCATTTGTTTCACCATCTTATTTTTCCACTCTGTAAAAGTACCAGCTAAAATCTGACGACGCGCTTCACGTACTAACCATAAATAGAATCCTAAGTTATGTATAGTTGCAATTTGTTTACCTAATGATTCATTAGCCGCAAACAAGTGACGTAAATAAGCTTTTGAATAAGCTGTATCTACCCATGTATATCCATTCTCATCAATAGGAGAAAAATCATCTTCCCATTTCTTATTCTTCATATTCATAGATCCATGAGCTGTGAATAACATACCATTACGAGCATTACGCGTAGGCATTACACAGTCAAACATATCTACACCTAAAGCAATATTCTCTAAGATATTAATTGGAGTACCCACCCCCATTAAATAACGAGGTTTATCTTGTGGTAGAATATTCGTTACCAACTCTGTCATTGCATACATTTCTTCTGCTGGTTCACCTACTGACAATCCTCCAATAGCATTACCATCAGCACCAATATTAGCTATATACTCTGCAGACTGCTCACGTAAATCTTTAAAAGTACTTCCTTGTACAATTGGAAATAAAGTTTGAGAATATCCATACATTTCTGGTACTTTAGCTAAATGGTCTACACATCTATCTAACCATCGATGTGTACGATGCATAGATCTCTTAGCATATCTATAATCACATGGATAAGGAGTACACTCATCAAATGCCATAATAATATCAGCTCCAATAGTACGTTGAATCTCCATTACACTCTCTGGTGAAAAGAAGTGATAAGATCCATCTATATGAGACTTGAACTTAACTCCTTCTTCTTTAATCTTTCTATTAGATGATAGTGAATATACTTGGAATCCTCCACTATCTGTTAAGATATTACGATCCCAATTCATAAACTTATGTAACCCACCTGCTTGCTTAAGAATCTCCATTTTAGGTCTTAAATAAAGATGATAAGTATTACCTAAGATAATGTCAGGATTAATCTCTTCTGATAATTCACGTTGGTGAACTCCTTTTACTGAAGCTACAGTTCCAACTGGCATAAAAATAGGTGTCTCAATAACACCATGATCAAGCGTAATCTTCCCAGCACGTGCACGAGAATTTACGTCTGTATGTAATAAATCGAACTTCATAATTATTGTTTACAACTCGCAAAGATAAAGCAAAACTATGGATGCTTTTAATTTTTAATATTTTTTTCTATTATACACTCAAACGAGCTCTTAATGAACTTTTTTCCTTAAAATAAGCCATATTACAATAGGTGCCCCAAATATAGAAGTGACAGCATTAATAGGTAACAAAAATTGCTCTCCTCTTATTTGAGTCAACATATCACATATCAACATCAAAATTCCTCCTAGTAATGCTGTACTAATAAGTAAATAACGATGTCCACTCACTTTCAATATAAGCCTTGCTATATGTGGCACTGCTAATCCTATAAAAGCAATAGGTCCAACTAATGCAGTTGAAATCCCTGCCAGAAGACTAGTGACCAAAATAATTATATTACGCGCCTTCTTAACATTAATTCCCATAGAAGAAGCATAATTATCGCCTAGTAGCATAGCATCTAAAGCTCTAATAAGTAACATACTCCCTAATACTCCTATTCCAACAACAATAGCAAAAAGTGTAATGCTTTCCCAACTCAAATTACCTAAACTTCCCAATGACCAAAAAGCGAAACGCTTTAACTGCTCTGCAGAACTAAAATAAGTCAATATACCTACTATCGCATTAGCAAAGCTTCCAAACATAAGGCCGACAATAAGAACTGTAACTGTATTTCGGACAGAATTAGAAACTAATAATACCAAAAACAGCAATCCTAAACTTCCTAAAATAGATACTAGGGCAATACCATAAGTAGAAGTAAAAATGGAAACAATAGTTGTTGGCAAAAAAGACACACCTAAGATCAATATAGCTACACCTAAACTTGCTCCAGAACTAATTCCTAGCACATAACTTTCTGCCATAGGGTTTCGAAACAGCGTTTGCATAAGTAATCCACTTATAGAAAGAGCTATTCCTACTAACACAGCTACAATCGCTTTAGGTAATCTATAATTAAGAATAATATATCGCCATGTCTCTTTTACCTCTTCCTCTCCAAATAATACACTTACCACTTTATTAAATGGAATATGTATACTACCTATGGATATGTTCAGAATAAACAGAGTTAACAAGACTACTATTAAACCTATGACACCTATTTTTTTACTCATAGCTACTTTAGTTGTTCAAAAAATACAGGTTGATAATTAGGTATAGAAATCTCAGGATGTAAAATATAAATCAAGTCTTTCAATACTAAATCAGGACGAGTTGGCCCTAACTCATAGAATAGACTTCCCCCTGTCTCTCCTTTCCTCGGAGAGAACGAAAATACATTCTTATTTTTAAAAGCATTAAACTTAGCATAATGTGGATTCGCCTCTATTAATTGTTGAAGACTTTCGTATTGAGCAGGGTTAATCCAGAAAGAAGCATCTATAGCTTTATCTAACACCACCTCTAAAGACAAAGATAAGCTACCTGTACCTTCCGTTTCCTTCCATAAATAATCAGACTTAGCATCCTTAAAATATATAGCCATCCAACTTTGTCCTTGAGGAGTATACCACACATCCTGATACATAGCACCGCTCATCACAGTAGGAATATTTTTAGCATCTTTTACTAAAGCTTGTGCTTCCTTATAATCTTCAACTATTTTATCAAAAAAAACAGCAGCTTCTTTTTCTTTATCATATAAAGCACCAAATAACTTAATCCATTCGGCTTTACCTAAAGGCGTCTGTTCTACCCAATCACCATTATACAATACAGGTATTCCACTTTTTTCAATTAATTGTAAAGCTTGATTAGACCCATCCATTGCAAATGCAACAATAACTGAAGGATTTAAATCTAACAACATCTCTGTATTTAATTGTTCATTTTGGCCTAGTTCTTTAATGTGATTATCAGTTATTAATTTTCTTATAGAAGGAGAAGATATATAATTTAGCCCAGGAAACCCCCTCAACGTTTCTTCTTCTTCTAATACAACTAATGAAGGTATATGGGTAGTAGAAGTAACAACTATAGACTGCACAGGTACTTTAAGACTAGGAAGTGTTTTTAATGAATCAGGTATAACCTCTCTTCCCTCCTTATATAACACATATTTAAATTTTTTATCAGCACCTACCCATGCTTGTTTTACATTTATCACAGAATATTGGTCATACTTTTCTATAGTAAATCCCTTTGCATATTCTATTGTACTAGACTTAACATCTGAAGTTATTACTGTATTACTCTCTTTTTTACAAGATACAAATAAAGTAACCACTAAGAATAACATAGAATAAATCTTCCTGTCTCTCATAATTATATAATTGGTTTAAGTACAAAAATAGAACATTATTAAACATTAAAAATATAAAATGACTACTTCGTTATTAGGTTAATCCAATACGATTTTCTAAAACTACTTAGGAATTATTCAAAAACTTATTTACATTTATATTATGTTTGTACATATAGTTCAATATAAATGAAAAAAAAGACATCTATTAAAAACCTACTTTTCTTTGGAACACTAGTATTAGGAGCTATAATCGCTTTTATATACTTCCCTGCCAAAACTGACACTAATTCTACTTTAAAACAAAATGAGTATGGAACATTTACTAATCCAGAAGTGGCTTATAAAGAATGTCAAAAATTACTAATTCAACTTTCTAATGATCTGAATAAAGGGATCCCTACTAACAAAACAAAGCAACCATGAAACATATAGTAAAAACAATATTAATCTTTTTATTTACATTTAGTACTATTAACACCTTTGCTCAAGATGTATTTCAAGTATTTGAAAAAAACAAACAAGTAAATGCAGTAGTTGTAAATCAAAAGATGTTCGAGATGATGGCTAACGTAAAGGTAGAACCTACTAGCCAAGAAGAAAAAGCATATTTAAATCTAATCAAGAAATTAACTTCATTAAGAGTATTTAATACAACTTCAGCTTCTTTAAAAGAAGAAATGAAAACTGCAGTATCGAAACATGTTTCTTCTGCTTCTTTAAAAGAATACTCTAATAATAAAGATAATGGTAGTAATATCACGATATATATAAATCAAAATGGTTCTGCTAACAACATAAGTAACCTTCTTCTTTTCAACGAAAATAGTAAAGAGAACATAGTAATGATTTTAACAGGACAGTTTTCATTAAATGAGATATCGTCTTTAACATCTAAAATGAATTTACCTATCGGAGATTCCTTAAACAAAATAAAGTAATATAAGAATATAAGACAAAAAAAAGCAGAGATTATAATCTCTGCTTTTTTTTGTGACCCGACTGGGGCTCGAACCCAGGACCCCAACATTAAAAGTGTTGTGCTCTACCAACTGAGCTATCGAGTCATTGATAAACCGTTTGTTTCTCAATTGCTATGCAAAGGTAGTCCTTTTTTTATACCTCACAAATTACAAACTAACCTTTTTTCCTAGACTTATCAAGGGATAGACGTAAAATACAGTAAATGAATTAATAGCATTTTAAAAAAAATTACAAACTTTTTAATTAAACTACATTACTACTGTTTTTTTTAAGAATAATGGTTAATCTGAATAAGCTTTCCAACTACACGAAGAGATACCATTTTTAAACATTTTCTATTTTTAGACCATAAACATTCAATTTAATTTATCATATATTATTTAACAAAGAGCGTACATTTTTAGTACACAAGGAGTTATCCTTCCAAACCTTGATATAACCTCGTTTTCACCTCATCAAATAACTCACATATAAATAAGATGACAATTATCATTTTAAATGTTAAAAATATTCTATACTTTAGTGTTAAAATAACAAAAATAAACAGATTATGACTTTACAAAACCTACCTCTTTACAACTTCAACAACGGTACCTTCATGATTATTATCTTTGGATTAGTCTGTGTAGGTCTAGTTGTGGCTTTATTTTTACTAATGGGGCCTTCTAAGAAAAATGATGAGAATAGTGATGAGACAAATCAACAGTAAAAAAAAAGCTACTTAATTGAATTAAGTAGCTTTTTTTTAAAAGGTCTCTACAGCACTTCTATTCTTAAGTGACCATGATGGGATTCGAACCCATACGTCTTGCGACACCACCCCCTCAAGATGGCGAGTCTACCAATTCCTCCACATGGCCTTAAACGAATACTATTACTTACACCTTACTAAAGGTAAATAAAATTAATATTCAAAAAACAAAAAAAGCTACTCTTATTAGAATAGCTTTAGTGACCCGACTGGGGCTCGAACCCAGGACCCCAACATTAAAAGTGTTGTGCTCTACCAACTGAGCTATCGAGTCCGATATCGTTTTTGAAATAGATTTTTTATTTTAGTGACCCGACTGGGGCTCGAACCCAGGACCCCAACATTAAAAGTGTTGTGC
>NZ_JBBPHK010000011.1:0-122480 GCF_038039805.1 Myroides odoratimimus | reverse complement strand
TAGAGCAACTGCCTTCTAAGCAGTAGGTCTCAGGTTCGAATCCTGATTGGATCACTGAAAAAGCCCTTGTTAAAAATAACAAGGGCTTTTTATTTATATACTCATTTTTAGCATAACCATATCGCGAAGCTGAATTCCGTTTTCTATAATTGGTTCTTCATAATTCTCTATAAAGAAGTCTTTCTTTACACCATACTTTACAAAGCCATTGCGTTCATAAAATCGTATTTGATCTACTCCACAATCTGCTGTACCTACTATAATCTGACGATACCCTCCTACTCTTGCAAGTCGGATAACTTCTTTAATCAATAGACTCCCTATTCCCTTGCCCTGAAGCTCAGCAGACACAGCTATATTCTTCAGTTCTACTATATCCTTATCTATAGAATAAAGACAGAATACTGCTAAATCACGACCTCCTGCTCTGACAACGTACACATCACTATCAAAAACATATTTATCAATCGCTTGAACAGTCTCATCAGCTAATAATAACAAAGGATAAGGCAATAATAGGCTATTTTCTATTCGCTCAACCTTATAGTGAGGGTATACTTCTTCTAAATACATATTGTGATATTTTGTTCTTTATATTAAACCAAGATTCCCCCCAACCAAACACTTTGTGCATAGTTGATTCTAAATATTACAACTGTAGTTTTCTGTTTAAGAGGAATCTTAGACTAGAGACAAATATACTATTAATTACGAAGTGTAATCTGATGTCTCCTGTAGTAAATAAGTAAAGAATATAGCTTTAGAAGCTATCATAATTAAAAAGATACAAAATATACCTTTCATAGCTGAAGAAAAATAAAGTCACTCCCTATATTAGGTAGTAGACTCCGATGGTTATATTAAAATAGTATACCATACAATCTATTTTAATATTTGTCCCCACAATTACCATCATCGTCTTTTAGTGACTTTATAATATACAACATAGTTAGCTATATATTCTTTTCCACCCTATTTATCTGGAAACAACAATTGGGCAGATAGTTAATAAAATAGACTACTAAACATTGTATCATTCTTCATGTTATATAGTAATTCTCATAACGCTTTTCTAAATCTGAGTATTTGCTTAGCATTTACAGGTACAAATATAATGGTGTTCTCACTTATAATTTATATCTAAATTCATACTTTAAGAAAGTACAAGTTTAAAACTTTAAAAATGTTAATAAAACATTAATTTTAAAGCCATATGAAGATAACACAATCTCAAAACAAGCTATAATTCAACACCTTAATACAATACCTCTATCCTCATTCTTATCAAGAAAATCATGTATAAAATCAGTTCTAACTATATGTATTTCTAAAATAAGCTTCCTATTATTCGCTATTTGTACTGTATATATTTTTATTCTACTTTTACTACAACTAGAGTTGCCTTCATCATACTAGTCAAACCTAAATCTTTTTAAAATTCTAAGCATGTATTCTAGCTCTTCTATATTAGCACTATACAGTCATCTTACTCAATACTGTAAGCAAAAATCTGCAAGACACTATGTAGAATATATCCTGTATAGCCTGCTAGTTATAGTCATGTTGGGTTGCCAAAAAACAACAACCAAAACCAATCATCATAGCAATCAAAAAATATTAGACAATATAGAGTCTAATGAGAAATCAGTACTCGAAAACCAGTATACACTAGACTCCTTATTCTCAATAACGAAAGAAGCTGACCCTAGGAGTCCACAATTAATAGATATTGCATCTAAAGCATATAATCTAGAGCTATATGATCAATACTATAGATATTCTAAGGAAATCAATCAAATAGCTACAAAAAACAATGATTCTTTACTAGTCGCTAAATCATTATGGTATATCGGAGATTACTACGATTATAAAATGCAATTAGATAGTGCGTACATATACTTTGATAAAGCAGAACAAATATATCAAAACACTAAATCTCATCTAGAGGTCGCTAAAATGCTACAATATAAATCAATAGTCTTATTTAGAGAAGGATTATACAATGAGGCAGAAAATAAAGCATTAGAAGCCCTTGAAATTCTTAAAAAATTACCAAAAGATAAATTACTTTATGAAATACATCTAAACCTAGGAAACACCTTAGATTTAAATCAACAATCTAATGAAGCTTTAATATACTACTCTGAAGCAATTCAAATACTTGAGGATATATTCAAAAAAAATATAATAACTGGTGAAGAATTACAAATCTCTAAGGCGTTTTGTTATAATAATATTGGAGGATTATACCTAAATCAAAAAGCTTATTTAAACGCAGAAATCTATTTAAACTATGCTTACAATATTCTTACAGATCTTAATATCAAGCAAGAGCCTTATGCCATTGTTCTAACAAATTTAGGAACTTTAAATGCGAATCTCAATAATCTAGAGTTATCAGAAAAACTATTAAAAGAATCCCTAAAAATTAGCTCTGATAATCCTTACAAACAAAGTTTAACAGCTAATAACTTCAGATTAGGTGATTTATTTTTAAAAAAGAAAGATAGCATTCAAGCAATAGAATACTACAAAAAAGCATATAGATTTTCAAGTGAAACACACGCAAATAATATTATTCTAAAAAGCTTAAAAGCACTCAGTTTAACAGACAAGCAGAACGCTACCAAATACATTAGTCTTTATTATGCTTTTAATGACAGTATCAATAAACTACAGATCAATAAGAGAAATAAATTTGCAAGAATTAAATATGAAAGTGAGAAATTAGAAAAGAATATCGTTAATCTAAAAAAGGAGAATTCTCAACTATTGATCACTTCTATTATTATTATATTATTAGCTATTATTCTACTATTTATCATCCTATACAGAAATAAAATAAAAAAATACACCTTCTTAAAACAAGATCAAGAAAATAAAGAATTAATATTCAAATTACTATTAGAACAAGAACAATTGTCTCAAGATGTCTTAACAAAAGAGCGAGAAAGAATTAGTCAGGAATTACACGATGGCATTATTAACTCTCTATTTATTATTCGCTTAAATTTAGGAAATTCTAAAGATAACCTACCCATACTAAACGAAATAGAAAAAGTACAAAATCAAATCAGACTAATCTCCCATGACCTCAAAAATCATGAATTCATCCAACAAGGATTCTCTGAGATTATCTCCCGATTAGTTGTTCAAAACAGTACTGAATCTCAAAAATTTCAGCTTATCATATCCAAAAACTATAAATGGGATAAGACTAGCTATGATGATAAAATAAATATCTATAGAATACTACAAGAAGCAATACAAAATGTGATCAAACACTCCCAAGCTAAAAACTGTATTATCTCTATCTTTAAAACAGAAACTACAGATAGAATAACCATCACAGATGACGGAATAGGGTTTAACTACGCTAAAGTTAAAAATAGCAATGGACTCAAAAACATAAGTAATAGAGCCAAACAGCTTCATGCCTCACTAGAGGTAAATTCTACAGCTCAAGGAACTGTAATTATCATTAATATACCTCATTAAAAAAGAGGTTATCTATGCGATAACCTCTCTTTTTAAAAAATCGAACTAAATTCGATGACATTGTATATACAGATGGAATAAATCTATGACATCTTTTAACCTTTTTAGACTAACTAATTCAGATGTATATACTATTTCTTTCCTTTATCAATAATCTTATCTAAATTTTCAGTGCTTTCCATTTCTTGTCCGAATGATCTTGTTTTGATAGAATCTTTTACTATACTAAACTCTCCTCCTTTAAATGAATCTGAAGCATTTAGAGGTTTACTTTCTTTCTCTAAAGGATCAACACTACATGAGTAAACTGTTAAACTCAAGATAGCAGCACAAGCGTAAATAATTTTTTTGTTCATATTATTTTATTTTGTTATTCTTCTTCTATACTTTTACTTTATATGACAAGCAGTGTATCATACTACACTACTTTTTTACATCCTTTCAAAAATACAAACGAGTTTTTCAATCTAATGACTTGAAAAACTTCAAAAATGTTAATTTTTATAAATGAAGCTATCTTATAAATTCCTTATCATAGATGATCACCCGATGATTATCAATGGCTATAAAGCTATTATCCAAAGCAAATATGAGGCACCAACCTTCTATGAAGCTACTAATATTGAAGATGCCATAACACTAGTAGATAGTATAGAAAAAATAGACTTTTTATTACTAGATTACAATATAGGTAAGCCCTATAATGATATAGAAAATGGAATAGACTTAGCTAAATTCTTTGCTGAAAAATATGATGGATTAAAAATATTAGTAATCACTGCACATGAAGAAATTACGATAGTCTATAATATTCACAAAAAAGTAAGACCCCACGCTTTATTAATAAAATCAGATGTAAATACTGATGAACTCATTCTAGCGATAGAAAATACGATCAAAGGGGATATCTATAGATCTACTAAGGCACAACAAGCCTTAATCTCGATGAATCAACGCGCGGTCTTACTCCAAGAAGACAATATCCAAATCTTAATGTTACTAGACAAAGGATATAAGGTGCAAGAAATACCAGCATTAATACATAAAAGTCTAAGCTCTGTACAACGCAATATTGGATTACTGAAAGAAGTCTTTAATGTAACCGAAAACAGTGGGCTTCTAAGAGAGGCAAAAAAGCAGGGATTTATATAGTATTTAACCTTCTCTTCTCGTTAAAGAAAATCAACGATTAAAATCAACATAGTGTTTATAAAAAAAATAATAAAAATATTTTTATAGTACTTTGCTCATTTATAATTAAATATGATTTATGTCAAAGAAAATGATATAAATACTGTCTTTTTTATCTTCATGAAATTTGCAGAACTCAAAAACTCGTAGTATGTTTGCACCGCATTAGAGAAGTAATAATCTAAGCAACGGAGAGGTGCCGGAGTGGTAACGGAGCAGATTGCTAATCTGTCATCGGGTAACCGATGCCAGGGTTCGAGTCCCTGTCTCTCCGCTAAGTTTTTCGGGGTGTAGCGTAGCCCGGTCATCGCGCCTGCTTTGGGAGCAGGAGGTCGCAGGTTCGAATCCTGCCACCCCGACGAAATAACTTAGTTAAAAAAATATAGATGACCCAATCGGGGTGTAGCGTAGCCCGGTCATCGCGCCTGCTTTGGGAGCAGGAGGTCGCAGGTTCGAATCCTGCCACCCCGACTTATATAGTGTTAAATCACTCGTAAATCCGTAAATAATTGATATTTACGGATTTTTTGTTTTTTTCTATATATCAAAGTAATAGGAATCAGTGTCAAAAGTTGGGGACTACACAAAAAGTTTAGTTAATCTAAACAGGAAAAACGGGATCAGTGTCAAAAGTTGGGGACTACGCAAAAAGTTTAGTTAATCTAAACAGGAAAAACTTCTTATCTCTACCCCCTTTATACGTCATACGGAAGTATTTAATTTTTGCATTAAAAGATCTTGTGGTAATAAAAAGACGTCAATGTTGAAAGACGTCTTTTAATTTTAAGGCAAACACTGGTTGATAATCTATTAAAGTGTAAAAAACGAAGTGCTTTTGTGATTATATAATCTAAATTCTATTTTTTACATTCTTATAGAAGTACCTAAGTTTTCTCTACAAGCCTTGTCATAGGCATATTTAGCAGTAATTAAATCTTGGATTGCGATACCAACATTTTTAAAGACTGTTATCTCAGCGTCATTTGTTCTTCCTTGAATTTTACCCAGAATTAGATCTCCTATTTCTCCTTTATAATTCTCCTCAGGTAATAATGCTTTTTCAAGGGGAACAAGAATATCTGCAGTTGATGAAAAACAAGAATCTTTGTGATCTACAAACAAAGAACTATTCATAAAGATATCTTCAGGTAACTCGTGCATAGTTGGACTATAGGACCCAGCCGCGTTGATATGTACTCCTTTTTTGAGTTGGGAGGTTTTGAATAAAGGCGTTGCAGAAGGAGTAACTGTACAAATAATATCTACATGAGCAAGTACCTCTAAGTCATCTGCAGCTATAATTTCCACATCTGATTTGTCTTTGTAATATTCAATGAATGTTTGAACGGACTTACTTGTCTTAGAGCTACCGAATAGATAGGCTTTTTTAATAGGTCTTTCTGCACATACAGCTTCAAATTGTGTATAAGCTTGTGCCCCAGCTCCAAATAGAGCCATTACGGATGAGTCTTTTCTGGCTAAATAACGAGTTGCTACCCCAGAGGCACCTCCTGTTCTTAAGGCAGTAAGATGGGAACCATCAATTATCGCTTGAGTAAGATTATTTTCTGAGTCTATTAGTATCACCAGCCCTTGTATAGCGGGATGGCCGTTCACGCCACCTTGTTTGCGTATACTTAAGAGTTTAACACCTGCGGTATTAATATTAGCAATTAATGACGGCTTAAAAAAGATATCAAGATAGTCTTTGCCAAGACCAGTTATTACCCGATCAGGCATTTCAGCTGTATTATTGGATAGTTCAACATAGGCATCTACAACAGTTTCTATTGCTTCTTCAATAGAAACTAATTGCTTTATGTCTTCCGAGTTTAAGACTTTTATGGTATTCATACTTTATGTTTTATGTATTAAAAAAATAGGTTATAAAGATTCTGCTCTTATTAAAAAGCACTTTATAAGTGAGTTTGTATTTTATACAATACAGAAGATTTTCTGTGTTTGATTGAGGTTTCAATATAGAAAAACAATAAAGCATAACCAAATTTATTTATTTGACATTTTTATTTACCGTTAATCAAATCAACAATTGTCCGATTTTTAGGGTGCCTTACATTTGACTAATAGGAATCACTCTTTAAAATAATTCTTCTATAAAACCCAACTCTTTTTAGATTTTATATTCTCTTTACTTCTATCTAATCTTTTATAATCTTGATTTATTATAAGTGTTACATATTTAATCTAAATAGTAATAATAAATCTAAATAGTGAGCAAATAATAAATAATGAAAATAAATCGTATATTTGTTATCAGAGTATTCAACCCACTGTTACTATTTTTATGATATTAGCAGTAAATATTGAGTATCCTAGTATAGACGATATTTATAATAAATATAAAAACTATACACGCTAACTAATTCAATTAATCATTTTAAGTCAGATAAATCTCTTATCTGACTTTTTTGTTTTATATTATTTAGAATCTTGTATAGGGAATTACTATTTTTGTTATTTAGTACTATTTTAATGTCATGGAGAATATAAAAGAACACTGGGAAGGTGTATATAAAACTAAAACACCCGATCAGGTAAGTTGGACACAAGTAAAACCGATTAACTCACTTCGCCTAATAGAGAATAGCAATATCTCTAAAGATGCTAAAATCATCGATATCGGTGGCGGAGATAGTAATTTAGTTGACTACTTACTAGAAGAGGGATATACGGATATCACAGTGTTAGACATCTCTAGAGAAGCACTAGAACGAGCTAAGAAGAGATTAGGTAATAAAGCTCAAAAGGTAAAGTGGATAGAAAGTAATATCACTACTTTTACACCTACTGAACAATATGAAATATGGCATGACCGAGCTGTGTTTCACTTTCTGACAGTTGAGGAAACTCAGATTTATACACAATTAGTTTCCAAGACAGTAAAAGAGAATCTTATTATAGCTACTTTCTCTAAACAAGGCCCCCTGAAGTGTAGTGGATTAGATATAATTCAATACAATGCAGAAGATTTAAATGAGCTTTTTAAAGATTCTTTTACACTAAAAGACAGCTTTTATGAGGATCATATTACGCCATTTGACACCAAACAGAACTTCGTGTACTGCCATTTTAAAAAGAACAAATAATAACAAATATGGGATTTAGTAGAGATATCCAGTTTTCTTCTGATAGACTATCTTACTTAGTAGTAAATGATAGCTTTAAAGAAGATATTTTTCGTGAGTTAACACCTACAGTAGCTAAGTTTTTACCTTTTATACCAACAGGTAAAATAGAGGATACACAAGGATTTATTGATTATAGCCTAGGTGTATTAGAGCAAGGGACTGATATTACTTTAGTAGCAGTAGATAAAGATACAAAGGAATTCATCGGATGTTGTGGTATTCACGATGTGAATCAAGAGTCTATCTCTTTAGGAATCTGGTTAAAAGAATCAGCTTTTGGCAAGGGATATGGACAAGAACTTATAACAGCGTTAGAAACTTATGTAAACGAAAACCTTACTGTGGACTATCTTATCTACAATGTAGAGAAGAATAACCATGGAAGTATTAAAATAGCTGAGAAATTAGGATACGTATATCACAGTGATTTTGTAAGAAACATTAGTGAAGAGAAGACACTTAATATGCTTCAGTACCGCAAAGACAATAAAAAGAAATAATAAACCAAAGTTCAAGTAGTTTTACTTGAACTTTTTTTTAAGAGATTATAATTAAAATTATGCCTTACACAATAATAGAATTAGAACAAATCGACTTTAATACCATACCTTGGGAATTTCTAGTCCATTATAATGGACGTGCAGATGATTTACCTCCCTTATTTGATCAAGCTACTGGTAGTGATATTAGAGATAGTAGATATGCTCTTTTTTCTCTAGCAAATAATATAGAACACAAAGGTACAGTGATTACCACTACCCCTATTGTACTAATACGTTTGTTTCAGTTGTTTAAAGAGACGCCTTATAATCAAGACATGCTACTGCGTGTTGTTCTAAAAGTGGCTAAGGCAATTGGTTTTCAATGGGAACATTTTAGAGATAGTAATGCATTTGACTCTATTCCTTCTATAGCGGAGTTATACAGTAATCAATCTTCTTTCTTATGGCCTGAATTCGAAACTAGGGAACAAGATGCTATAATATGGGCTGCTACTGATATGCAAAAAGTTTTTGACCATGCTTGGTATTATACAAAAGAAGTGCTTTGTGCTTATCAGCCTGTTTTAGAACAATTAATAGCTCGTGATGACATAGAACAAGGACTTATTTATGACATACTCACTGTAATCAAAATGGTCAAAGATCAAAAAAGAAACATAATTTCTTTTAACGAAAATTGGACTAGCAAACATCTAAAATATGTTATTGTAGAAGATACTTATCTAGAAGACTTTTTAACTAACTTAACTCCAGAAATCACAAAGTTTCTAAGCTTTGATGTTAATGGTAATCATACCTTATTAAAGGAATACATCCGACGCTCACGCATCGAAATAGCTAATGGAACCGCATTAGTATTAGTTGTTTTAAACAAAGAAACTAATGAGTTCATTGGAAGTTGTGGATTAAGTGATATCAACGATGAATCTGTAGAAATAGGACTTTGGATTAAAGCGTCTGAACAAGGTAAAGGATATGGCGCTGAAGTGACTGAAAAACTAATAGAAATAACCAAATCAGAGATTAATACTTCATCTATTCTATATGCAGTAGAAAAAGGTAATGAAGCTAGTGTTAGTATCCCTAGTAAATTTGGTTTTACTCATACCTACGACTTTATTATAGAACCTAGTCCTTTAAAAAACAGAATGAGAGAGATGCAGCAATTCACTCTAACTATTAAATAGCATGAATAAATCCCTACCTATTATCTACTCGATTAACAAATTTAAAGTGGCTTTGTATCTTTTAGGAGCAATACTTCTAGTCGCTGCAGGAATACTTGTTTTATATAATTGCTTACACGAGCAAGGCAGATATCTTTTAGGTTCTATTGAACTCACCTACGGCATCGCTATACTAGCTATTTTATTCTTTGGCTATGCTTCTGTAATGTTTATCAGTAAACTTTTTAGTAATAAACCAGGTATTGTAATTAATGAACAAGGTATATTTGAGAATGCTACTGCTGTTGTAAATGGGCTAATCCCTTGGCAGGATATTACTTCTGTTGAACTCTATAAAATGCAAAGTCAAAAGTTTGTACTAGTCTATGTAAAGAATCCAGAAGAATATATCGCTAAACAAAAGAATATTATCAAGAAAAAATCTATGCAAGCTAACTTAAAGACCCATGGTACATCTATCTTCATTAATACAAATATGCTTAACGTATCTGATATCGAATTAGCGATTGTCATTAAACAACAATTAGATAAGAATATGCTTAAATAAAAAGCCATGGCAAGACCTACAAACAAAACGGAATTATTAGCGCTTTCTAATCATCTATTCGATCAGTTGATGTCAATTATCGAATCGTTAGATAATAAGCGTTTAAATGACAATTTTACATCACATAGCCTAAACAAAAATGTGAGAGATGTACTCACCCATTTATACGAATGGCACATAATGTTTCTATCTTGGTATAAAGTAGGTATGACAGGAAACAAACCAACTATGCCCGCTGAGGGGTATACATGGAAAACTACACCTGAATTAAACAGTGCTATCAACCATAAGTATCAAAATACTAATGTAATTGACAGTATTCAAAAGGTTAAAAAGTCTCACTGTACTGTACTTCAAATTATTCAAAAGCACACAGACGAAGAATTATTTGAGAAGAAGAAATATCATTGGACAGGAAGCACCTCATTAGGAGCTTATCTTGTATCCGCTACTTCTAGCCATTATGATTGGGCATTAAAATTCCTTAAGAAACACGGTATTAAATAAGTTATCTTGTATCTATAAAGCACTGTAATAACGCATAAACTTCTTCGCTTTATTCTGATAAGCAGCTGTTCGCTTAGGATAATTCAGCTCTATCACCTCACTGATTAATTTCATATCCTCTTTATACTTATGTCCTAATAGCATCAAAATATCCATCGCAAAAGCTTCTGAGGCTACTTTAGAATCGGTAGACAACCACAATAGAGAAGCATCTATTAATTGTTTTTCTTGGACAGAAGTACAGACTAGTTTTTTACTCTTAGCTATCAACCAACATATACGACTTATTAGGCGCTTACTTGATTCATTAGTAATGAATTCTACATTCCCTATAAAAGTGTCTAAATAAGGTTCTAAACGGAAGATATCCTTATCTAAAATATCTTGCAACAAGACAGTTGACATCACATGTATAGTATCATCGTATTTGAAACTATACTTCAGTAAGAACTTTAATACCTCCTCATCACTACCAATAACTGCTAAAGTGTTTACACGACTCTTAATGTGTATATCTGTTTCTAATACGATCTGATAAAGCTCTTTGTGTGTCATTTTGATTATTACTGATGTTCAAATATAACCATAAATGCAAATATACTAATCCTCTAAACATACCAAATACAGTAACTAAAAACCGTCAAACTTACAAAGTGACCATAACTGTTGACTGTAAACCGTTAACCGTAAGCTGTAAACAAAAAAAAGCCCTAGTATTATCTACTAGAGCTTTCCTACTTTTATTTAAAAATTGATTATCCTAATACAGGGATGATATGCTCCCAATTTAATTGTTTAGCATAGTCTATTGGAGTCTTACCTTCATTATTTGGTTCGTTCTTATTAGCGCCTTTTGCTAATAATACCTCAACACTGGTAAGATTTCCTGCGATAACTTCTTTGTGTAAGAATGTATATCCAGCCTCATCTTTATTAGTTACCTCATCCGGATTCTCATCTAAGAATTTCTCTAAGCTCTCTTTCATATTCTTACTCATAGAGTGCTCTATAAGGTTCTCAGGATGTTCTTTTTGCTCATAAACATAGACCACATCATTAAAATCTCCAAACTCTAATCCCCAAGCTTCATCGTGCTCTTTTCTCTCTTCTTCAGTCATCACAGAACGCATAGCCTGAACAGTAAAACCTCCAAAAGATTTACCTTGACTGATGAACATCCAGTCACTGATTTGATCAAGAGTTACTCCTATTTGTTCTCCTTCTTCTATATTCGTAAGCAGATTCGGTTGATTTAATAACTCTCCATAGATAATATCTCCATCGAAATCTACATCACCTATCCACATATGCTCTACTACAGGCTCTACTTCACCTTCCACCTCTTGTGTGAAAGCCACTTTAACACTTGCCATATCAAAAGCAGGTACTATTCTTCTATATTCCCAAGATAACTCTCTCCAAAAGTATTTGAAGGTATCTTGAGCTTTCTTATATGCCTCTATTAAAATAGGGTCATCTCCTTTTGCGTAAAAAACTGGATTCTCTTTTTCCATACTAAGTGTTTTATATTTTAATTTTGACTACTAGAATCCTACTAGCCTACTGTGCAAAAATACTTATCTCTTTTACATATTCAAGTAATCAAAACAAGTATCATAGGGTATTAACACAGATTTAATGTTCCTTGCTTATTTAGAGATATACTTAGGATCGATATAATCTGTCAACCATACTCCATTAGCGGATTGGAAAAACGCTATCCCATCTTCATACATCTTATGCGCTAAAATAGTTAACACTACTACTCTACCATGGCGAGAGCCAACATTGATTGCTGTCTCTTTATCTTGGCTTAGGTGTACATGCTGTCTACTCATCTTCTTAATCCCCTCTACCTCTATACTATTCAAAAAGCGATCTGCTGTTCCATGATATAAAAATTGAGGAGGCTCTACAGATGTAAACTCTAAATCAACAATTATAGAGTGTCCTTGGTTAGCTCTTATTTTAGTACCGTCTTCACTATACGCATATCTCTTTTTATTATTAGTCTCTACGATTTCATCCAACTCTTTCTTGGTAAATGAGACTCTGTGTTTACCACATTTACTGATTAATTCCTCTACATCAGCCCATCCATTATCGTCTAATTGTATTCCTATTTTACTCGGTTCGTGTCTAAGCACTAAACTTAGAAACTTACCTATACTCTTCTTTCTTATTTCATCCATTCTTTATTCTAAATCTTTTAGAGAACATCCTAATTCTTCTAATCTATGTTCTAGATTAGTGATAATATAGTTCTCCGTTTCCCTATTTTTATACTTGCTATATACTGTTTTATAACACGACAGTAATTGCATATCGTCTATTCCTCCTAATCCTTGTAAAGTATATAAGACTACGCTATCATCATGATCATTTAAACACTTTATAAAATAATCAAGATACTCTTTTTTATTCCTCACTTGCCCTAAAGTATAAATCGCTTGTCTACGGATAGCTTCATTAGAAGACTGAAGTCCTGCTAAGACATACTTCCCGAAATCTTCTGTTGCTTTTGACACAACGTAAGTATAAAAACGAAAAGTCTCTTCATCATTTATTTTATCATTTAAGGGAACGATAAATGGCATCCAATACGCCATGTCCTCTGCATACCAATGCATTATTTTTAACGAGTGAAGTAGATCTCGATTAATTAATTCTTTGACAAAAGGAATAGCCCTTTTAAACGATACCTTTGCTAGAATCATAACTAAGCTATTCTTAACCTCATCATGGTTAGTATGGGGAAGAATAATTTCTATCTCTTGGAGAATAGATTCACTGATGTCTTTTTTCTTAATCAGTCCTTCTAAGTATTCTAACTTTCTCTCTTGATCTTCTGCTGTCTTAAATGACTTCCATAAAGATTCACTACTTCCTCCTCTAGAATACCCAAACCATCCAGCGTCTTTACTTACTAACTCTCCTGATATAATTTCGTTTAACCAGCGTTCATACCAATCTAAAAAGTGGTTTTCATAAGCAAATACGGGTTGAAAATCTTCATTGATATAAACGATTCTTCCTTTATACTCTCCTGTCACTATCAAGCAAGTAGTAATAGCACATCCTTGAGTCCCTATCGCTAGTAACCCTCCAAATAGCTTCTCTTGGATTGCATAGTATTCCTCATCAGATATTTTGTCTCCAGATAGAGGATTAGTCAAATCTTCCCACTGCTCTTTTGTCATTTTAGGAGTTAAAATACACGGCTTAGACAAGGCACTTTTAAAGTCTTCTACGTTGATATCATTTAACCCTTCTCCTAAGGGATAAATACCGTAATAAGGTCCTGCAGCACTTCCTCCATAAGCTTCTGCTCCATCATTTCCATTTCCCACTTGGGTAAGAAAAGACACATAAGCTTCAGGTAGCTTTATATTATATTCTTGTTCGAAATGGTTTATTTCTCCTTGACTTACCACCTTTCCTATCTCATATTCATGCGAATCCGCTCCAAAAACCACATAGTCTCTATCAAAATCCTTGATCGTAGCCAGCTTATCTTTTATTCTTTTAACCTGTATATTCATTACTTTCTTTTCCTAACTACAAAGAAACTATTTTTACACTTTAATAATCCCCCTTTAAAAAGGTATTTTATACTATGAGAATTGCTTCTTTATCTTGAAACAGAATATAGTCTTGTAACTTTCCTTTTTTATACGCTTTTCGACCTACTTGATAAGGATGAGAACGAAGGTACTTTATCTCTAATAATTCCTTATCTTTTATTGCATGAATTACTAATTTCCCTCTACTATCTATCACCTCACTAATTACAGCTCCTACTAATATTTCACTCAATTCATCCCAAGATAAACCCTCTCCATAAGTAGATATCCAAGGTATCGCCTCATCATAATACTTCGGGTTACAAGACACTATACGCTTATTAACTTCCACATATGACGAAGAGTCCCAAGCAGTATATACTAAGTATTCTCGATCATCAAGTAAAAGTCCAAAGAATCCAGGTCCCCCCATACCATATGTACCTAAATGAGTACTATATGAAGTAATACTTCTTCCCACTAACGACGTGCCATCCTCTAGTTGATTAGGCTTATTAAACATCAGTGTTTCCTTTATAGGGTCAAACTCTCCATACAGTAGATAGGCTTCCTCATCACCTTCAGGTAGTTGTATCTCTTGATAAGTTAACCATCCTTCTTTTCTATATTTCTCTACCTCAGTCAATCTCACGATTTGACTATATTGTTCTATTCCTGACATCTTAATATTACAATAAGGATGTCTCTCTTTATTTTTGTTCAAATCTTTTTCTGTATAAACTAAAGTTCTCAAAATCATAACACACAAAGACTACTACTCTGATACTCTCATTGTGTTCTAAAAACGCCTTTACCTCACGTATTGCTATTTCAACCGCCAACTCTTTTGGAAAACCATATATTCCCGTACTAATATTGGGAATTGCAATCGTTTCGCAGTGATGTTCTACTGCTAATTTTAGACTATTTCGATAGCAGTCTGCTAATAGAATAGCCTCATCTTTAGTCCCTCCATTCCACACAGGTCCTACAGTATGGATAACATACTTAGCACTTAATTTACCCCCAGTTGTAATGACTGCTTTTCCCGTTTCACATTGCCCCTGCTTAGCCCTAATCATTCTACACTCTGCTAGAATATCTTCTCCTCCAGCACGATGGATGGCTCCATCTACACCACTACCGCCCAATAGAGAACTATTAGCAGCATTAACAATTACATCAACATTCTGTTGTGTTATGTCTCCTTGTATAACAATCATCTTCTCTTTCATCACTTTTACATTTTACAAATTTCCAATAAATATAGTTAAATCACTTCCGTCAAACTCAGGTATAAAATGTTTTAATAAAGGAATATAAGCATTGTGCATACCACTATGTTCTTTTATTTTCTTCTTATTTTTCATGATAAAACCATCATAAAAACAAGTCTTTTCCTTTCCCAATACTTGTAAAACAGCTATATCTAAATAAGGATGTCGTCTACTGAAAGACTCTATTCCATTGTCATACGCAGATACATCCTTTACTTCGTGTATTAGAGTATCAATATCTCTATATACAACTAAGAATTGTTTCTGATGACATAACACATTCACAATATTACTAGAGGGAAATAACATACTCAATTCATGATTAAAGGCATTCTCATTACAGTCTACTAAAGGTACTACGATATAAGACATTTCCATATACAACTCAGATTAAAGTTATCTTTATCCAAATTACTATATATAATACATTGTATTGTAACCAAAATCTTAAGTAATTATAACTAAATCATTAAAATCACAATAAAAAAGAAACAAATCAAACTTTTTAACCTTAATCATATATAATACAAGCTTTATTTAAACATTATCTTGTTTTTTTAGTGTTTTTATATTTACCAATATCCGATAATAGCTTTTTGAGCTAAAGTAATAGATATTTCATTAGATTCTTCATTAACAATTAATAAACAATCATATTTTTGCATTGAGTAACACACATCGTTAACCACTACAGTATTATCTGCTAATGCAAATATAAATAGGTATACAGCATTAATATTCACCCCATCAGAGCTAATCTCCACGATTTCATCCTTTATAGATTGATGTAACATGAGATTAAAATCCTTACCTAGTGAATAAGAAATAATCTCCTCTTCAGATCCAAATGAAAAAAGAGAATTGGGAGTATAATATTCCTCTTTCCCTTGTCTATATAGTTCTAAATCTCCTTCTAGCATAGATAAATATCTTTTATACCCCTTAAAACGGGTAAACTCAGAAGGAACAGCTTCTATAGTCGCACTGCTTATTCTAAACATAAAATCCTTATTCGCATATTGAGCACCTTTGGGGTATATCACATACTCATTGGTTTTGCCTCCAGACCAAACATTAGCTGTGATTTCTTCTTTCTTTATTAATTCTATTGTCATATGTAGAAAAGTCTAATCTTTATTCAGCTATAAAATGAACATCCTTTTCTTTCGTTTTATCCACCACTATAATAACACATGGATGTATAGTAAAGCTCCTATTTTCTTGACTTTGCTTAATTGTATAAGACAATTCTAATACCTCACCTTTTGCTACTAATTCCTTTATTTCAAAAGAGGTATCTTTATCTGTAGGTTGTCCTACTAAGGCTAAAACAAATGATTTTTTAAAATCAATAGACGTTGGTAATTCTTGTTCTCCCATTGTAGCCGCTGCACCAAAATAAGATTCAAAATGATCTTGTGAAGTAATACGAAGACTTTCTACTTTATCATTCTTAACTGTATTTTTTACAAAATATCCATGAGCTAACTCATATTCCACCTCTTGTAACTTATCTGTATCACTTAATTCTATTTCATTTCCTAAGCTTTCTTTCTTCGCAGTATTACAGCTACCTAACATAATAGCTCCTAATAATAGTATTAATACATTTTTCTTCATAATATAGATTTTATCTAAAATAACTCTCTATCTCTTATTTTATTGCAATAAAATGTCAATTTAACTCTTATACAATATACAACTGAATTTTTTAAATATCTTGTAATTACTATCATTCTTAAAATTTTAACACACTGCCTTTTATTGTCAATAAAAACTATTTACTATATTTAGTAATATAACTAAAACATATCGAATTTTTAAACTCGTGAACTATTATGAAAAAAAGAATTTTTTTAGTGAGTACGATTCTGTGCTCTGCTCTTATATTCACGTCATTAACAGCTTGTAACAAGAATGATGACAACGGAAACAAACCACAAGAAGAACACTTCGTTTCTGAGAAGGAATATAGTCTAGATAAACTGGATGAAGCAGGGTCTATTAAAGTAATGACTTATAATATGCCTTATTTAAATGGAAAAAACCAAAGTGCCACAGCTCTTATCATGTACCCTAAAACACCGAAGCCAAAAGATGGTTACCGCATCGTGGTATGGGCTCATGGTACAGTAGGAGTAGCAGACGCTTGTGCTCCAAGTAATAATCCGTTAGGAGAGAACTTTAAAGTAACAGCTAAAGCCTTATTAGCGCAAGGGTATGTCATCGTAGCTCCAGATTATGAAGGACTAGGTACTCCTGGTATACACCCTTATTTACACCTAAAGAGTGAAGCGCTGTCTGCTACTTATGCTATCAAAGCTGTAAAAGAAAAATACACTAGCGAATTTAACGGAGACTGGATGTCTGCTGGACAATCTCAAGGCGGGCAAGCTTCTCTAGGTATAGCAGAATTAGCGAATACTGATGCCACTTATAAAGGGGCTGTAGCTGGTGCACCTGCCTCTAGTTTAGGAAAGATTATTCTAGAAGTAGCTCCAGTAGCTTTAGCAGGATTAGAAGCTCAAGAAATAGCTGGAGGGCGACCATTAGAGCAAAGAAGTTCTGTTTCATCTTATGCTACCCTATTAGCTTATGCAGCCTTAGCAGGGGTGGGTATTAAAGCAGAAACTCCTTCTTATGACTATACTGCGATATTTGAAGAAAGAGCTAAAGGTTTTGCCAAACTAGCCGAGGGAAGTAATGGTGATGACGGTGACTGTCTAGATGGAGTACGTCAAGCTTTTATGGCTGACATCATCAAGTATATGAATGAAGATCCTAGTAATAAAGTAATGACTTATCCTGGTCTTAATAATGAGAAATTTAAGAATGATCCTGTCATCCAAAAGTTCTTACTAGATAGTCAACCAGGTACTAAGAAAATAGACAAACCTATCTTAGTCATCCAAGGACAAGCGGATACAAATGTACCTGCTATTGTGACTCAGGGAATGGTAAAAGGCTTACAAGACCTAGGCTCACCTAGTGTAGAGATCATCTTAGTAGAAGGTGCTGGGCATACTCAAGCGATCGTATGGAAGAATGATGAACTAGTGAAGTTTATCAATAAATACATGCCTGCTAAATAGTAGATAAACACAAAAAAATAAAGGTCACTAACTGAAGCTAGTGACCTTTATTATATCTTTAAATCAAGTACATTAAGTCAGAAAATTCTTAATTCTTAATTCTTAATTCTTAATTCTTAATTATATCTCGTGTTGTAATACGAAAGCTTTATTATAAGTCTCTTTGCGTTGTTTACGAGGATAGAATACTAAGCCTATCTTACCATCAGTAATAGGATTAATCCCTGATAGTACTAAATCGTTATTATCAATAGACAACACTTCTTTAGTCAATAAGTTTTGATACCCTTTTTTATTCTTGTTATAGAATAGTTCCACTAGCTCATCATTCTTGATTACTAACCATCCATTTCCAAACTCAGTAGTGAATTGTACTGCATTAGTATCATCACTTACGCGCTGTGGATGCCAAGTACCGAAGAACTCATCACCGATATTAAATAAATCTCCGTACATCCCTTCTCCATCTGAATCTATCTCTACGATACCTATTTCACCATTTTCCTCACATAATAAATATGATTTCTCATCAAATGAAAGTGTCAAAGCTTCGTGTACAAAAGGAAAATCAAACTCTAATAATCTTCTTCTCAGTTCTTCCCCATTCTCATCTATCTGACGGTGAAGCCATCCATCCTCTACCTCAGTAATGATATGAATCTCTCCATTTCGCACACAGATTTTATTGTCTTTAGGGAAAGGAATCTCCACTTTCTTTTCATTCACCAATACACCATCTTTAAACTCTATAACATTCATAACATCTGCTGCTTTTTCGCTCCAGATATCTACATTATAAAAAATACTGTAATTAGTTGTACATCCAACGAAACGTCCATCAAATGATTTACTCCCTTTAAATCCCTTTGCGCTTTTATCAAATACAGCATAAGAAGTCATCTCTTCTTCCTCTCCATTAACTAAAGAAACAAAGTTATCCTTAGCAGGACTTAAAAATAAAGTAGGCAATACTCCTCTAGTCTCTTTCTCCTCTTTTGTATTTCCATCTTTATCAATGATCGTATATACTAATTCAAAAGTATTAGTATCTCCTTCATTCGAATAAATATAATTTGCGATTAACAATCCCTCTTTATTCCAACAGCTCCCCTTTACACTCAACGCGTAAGGTACTTCTATTGTAGATATTAATCCAAAAGATGTTTTTTCGTTCATAAGATTTAAAGCATTTAATTTTATGCAAAGGTAGCAAAAACAATATAGACATACTTCTATAACACTAAACTTATTTAGCTTACAGTGTACAGTGATCTATTAACAGAATTGTCTTCAGTATAGTATTGTAATGATGATGGCAAGTTAATCTGTGGTAATCAAACCTCACAATAACCACAAGCTGCCTCACGACACTAAGTACATATTGTCTATAAGAAAAAACTTAATTCTTAATTATACTAATACGTCTCCTATCTCAGCATGCATCTTTTTAAACATAGCTGATGCAAAAGGACATAATGGCAATACCTTTAAATTTTTTTCTCTTACATAAGGGATTACACCTTCAAGTAATATAGTCTTCCCTACTCCTTTACCATTAAATGCCTCTTCTACTCCCGTATGATCAATGATAATCTTATCTGTACCCGCTACTGAATAAGTCATTTCTCCAGCGCGCTGTCCGTCTACATACGCTACAAATGCACCCTTTGTCTCTTGAGCTTCATGTTTTATTTCCATACTGTATCTTATTATTGATTAATGTTATTATATGTTTCCTGTTTCCTAACTTACTAAAGTTAAATAACCAACTCTGTATTAATGCTTACTTCCCCTGTCAATACCTTATGTACAGGACATTTATCAGCTATAATAGCCAATCTCTTTTCCATATCAGCATCTAATGAAGCTCCTTCAAAAGATATTTTTCTATTAAATGTAGTCTTTGTCCCTGTAGTATCTCTAGTCATTTCTATTTCCACCACGATCTTCTCAGCTTCCCACTTCTTTCTATCCATATACATTCTCAAGGTAGCAGCTGTACAGCTAGCTAGTGAAGTAGCTAATACTTCGAATGGGTTAAATCCCTTATTTTGTCCTCCTAAATCAACTGGTTCATCTGTAATTAACACATTACTACCAGCAGTAACCTCTGTATAGTATAATTCTGTACCTAAAACGGCTTTTACTGTCACGTCCATATTACTTCTTATTTTTAAATGATTTCATCCCTTCTGGGAATGGCACATAACTATCACTATCCCCTTCAATCAAAGGAAATACCTCATAGTTCTGATTAATCCAATCTTGTTTTGCTTTCTCTAATTTGTCTGTATCATGAGATACGAAGTTCCACAATATATAGCGCTCCTCAGGTAGAGGTTCACCTCCGAAAATGTACACTGTCGTATTCGGTTTCATTTCGAACTCACATAATGTACTATCATTAGAAATCAGAATATTTTTAGGTTCATACTCATGTTCTCCACTTTTCACTCCTCCTTCTAAAATATACATCGCTGCCTCTCCAAATAGTCCACTCCCAATATTGATTTTCTTATGTTCTGTAGATTTAATTTCAATATAGTATAGTGGGCTATATACAGGCACAGGTGATTTCTTACCTAATGCTTCTCCTGCTATCAGCTTATACGATACACCATCCTCTTCCCAGCTAGGCAAATCTTTTGCTTCAATATGTACAAAAGAAGGTTCCATATCTTCTAACTCTTTAGGTAACGCTATCCAAATCTGTAAACCGTGTAGAATAGCATCAGGCATAGTCGTACGAATATCTTCTGGCATACGCTCAGAATGCACCACTCCTCTACCTGCTGTCATCCAGTTTACTGCTCCTGGTGTGATACGTTCTACGCTTCCCACACTATCTCTATGCATAATCTGCCCTTCGAATAGGTAAGTCAATGTAGATAGACCTATATGAGGATGTGGATCTACATCTAAATTATCGTGTTCTGCTACGGATATAGGCCCCATATGATCTATAAAAGAAAATGGTCCTACGGTTCTCTTTTGTCTAAAAGGTAATAATCTACCTACTAAGAAATTACCAATACTTGCTGCACGTTCCTCTATAACTAAATCTACGTTTGACATAATATGAATATTTAATTGATTGAAAACTTAATTGTTCTAGTGTAAAAGTATAGAAGTTCTACTCATTACTAGTTAATATAGATTAAGAACTGCTTGATCCTCTCCCTAAAACTCTTCTCTTTAAAGATACTGATTCTCTAGGATCTGTATAGTGGAAAACACTTTTTTAACGTTTATAACAATACATCGTTATCATAAATAGACTTCCTCCTCATATTCCCTTCGGGTTTCTTGAGGTTTCTTAGGGGTATTCCTCGAGTTTACTAGCCCAAAGCACGCTTTTCAGCAAGAATACTCCTAGAAACCTGCAAAGAATCTCCTAGCATCTTACACCGAGACTGAGTCTCTACTCTCATGAGTGATATATAAAAAAAATAAAGCATAAGTCAACTCAATAAACTTATGCTTTATAAACAAAACCTAAATAATAAAATCTTTATTACTTATCTGATGTTAATTAACTAGGTTAACATCGCTCAAAAAAAAATAACTATGAAATTGTATACTACACTTATAGAATAACAAATGCTGTGCCAAAAAAGCAATTTGAGCGAATAGAATGATTTTTTATTCATAATTCTACACTATACCTCATCAATTAGTTCACTAAACTTGAGTATTGACAAAGGGTAAGGCTATTTTTATCACATATAGTATTTTAGAGTATTTTATTACCTATATAGTTACATTATTCTTTTTAAAATAAATTTTCAGTAAAAATACATCAAAGATTAATAACAGGCAAAACGGTTGTAAATAAAGACTTTACAACCGTTTTATGATTTTTTGGGAATGATGTAAAAAGCAGTAAAAAGCGAGGTTTGGCAAAAGTAAGGTTACTAAAACGTTACTCTTGGAAAACATAAAAATAACATTTAAAATACTGTATTTCAGTTTTTTGCATAGTTTTTCATATTGTTCCGTAGCTCACAGAAGTTTAATTTTATCATTAAGAATTGTGAGTATGGAAACTACAAAAAAATCAACGTTTAAGGTATTGTTTTACCTTAAAAAGAATGCCCCGAAGAAGAACGGAAAAGTTACGGTTATGTGCAGAATTACCGTAAACGGCAAACAGTCTGCATTCAGTACCAAGTTGGATATTTCTGCAACAAATTGGGATTTGAAGTATGGCAGGGTTTTAGGAAAAAGCCGAGAAGCCCAAGACACAAACAACAAACTTCACAAAATTCGTTTAGGTATTGAGGAATGCTATTCCAAAACCCTAAAGAACGAGGGAACGGTAAATAGTGCTAAACTTAAAAATGCCGTTCTTGGTATGGAAAGTGGAGAACTGACCTTTTTCAAGTTCTACGAACAGTTCCTTTCCGATTATGAGAAAAAAGTAAACAGCGGACTTCGGGTAAATGGCACACGCAGTAAGTACAAAACACTTCTAAAACACCTGCGTAATTTTGCCTTTGCGAAATACGGTTACTCTGATTTATCATTCAAAGACCTTACCTCTGATTTTGTGCAGGACTTTGATTATTATCTACGTGACGACCAAAGTTTAACCCACAACACCATTTGGCTGTATATGATTGGATTTATCACACTTTGCAGGTTGGCAATGAGCAGAAAGCACCTTGCCTTCAATCCGTTCAGCGAATACAAGAATACCAAAAAGGATAAAGATAGAGGTTATCTGTTACGGAACGAATTGGAACAGCTTGTAAAGTTCAACTGCGAGAAAAAGAAAGACGAATTGGTTAAAGATTTGTTTGTTTTCAGTTGCTTTACAGGATTGTCTTATTCAGATATGGAAGGGCTTAGAAACAGTAATATTCAGGATTTCTTTGATGGTAACCAGTGGATTATTATACGCAGGAAGAAAACTGCTACATCGTCAAACGTGATGCTTTTGGATATTCCGAAAATGATTATTGAAAAATATGCAGGATTTTCAAAGAACGAAAAGGTATTTTCCGTACCATCAAATACAGTTTGTAACGACAGCCTAAAGCGAATATCACAACAAATCGACTGCCTAAAAGAAAAGAAAGTAACCTTTCATTTGGCACGGCATACGTTTGCCACACTGTTTTTAAGCGAGGGCGTTCCATTGGAAAGTTTGAGCAAGATGTTAGGGCATAAGAATATTGCCACCACTCAGATTTACGCCAAAATTCTCAACGAGAAAGTCGGTAAGGATATGCAAAAGGTATCGCATAAATTTAAGGGTATGGAGCAGTCTTTTATGACCCAACTTTAATACAATATTCTTCAGATGTTAGATTTTGTAAGTTTCATCATCATAACAAATAGTTATATTTCATTATATTCGTAGTTTATCCATTATAATACTTAAATCATAAATTCAGATAATGCTATAATGATTACGAAGTTCAAATCAATCAATAACCTTGCTGTTTTCAAAAATTTCAATTGGGACACAGCTATTCGCGATGATGGAAATAATATAGTTTTATTTAAACCCATCAACATTTTATACGGACGTAACTATTCTGGTAAAACAACTCTTTCTAGAATAGTAAGAGCATTAGAAATAGGCAACATTTCTGATAAATACGAAAATCCACAATTTGAAGTTAGTATTCAAGACATTACGGACACCACTCCAAATAATCTAACGGCACATGGAAAGAAAATCAGAGTGTTTAATGAAGATTTTGTAAAAGAGAACCTTCGTTTCATTGTGAATTCGGATGAAAGTATTACCCCATTTGCAATAATTGGAGGTAATGCTACGATTGAAGAAGAAATACAAACATTAAAAAATGATTTAGGGAGCAACGAAGAAGCAAACGAAACTGGATTTTATCTTGAACTTAAAAATGCTACAACAATTGCAAACACAGCATTACAAGCATATCAAACAGAGAACAGTAGTTTGAGCCAACAACTGAGCCATAAAGCAACTAATAACCCTAATGGAATAAAATACAAATCTGAAAAGTTTGGTGACCAAAATTATAACATCAATAAACTTCAAAATGATATTTCCACTGTTTTAGAAACTTCGTTTCTACCATTAACAGATACCGAAATAACAGAAAAACAAGATTTACTGAATGAAAGAACAAATGCAGATATTCCCACAATTGTAAAACCAAATTTAAATTTAAACACGCTTAATACAAAGGCGAAAGAACTGGTTACGAAATCAATCAGCAGTTCTAACAAAATTGAGCAACTTTTGAAAGATGCTATTCTTAATCGTTGGGTTAAAGATGGACGACAAATACACAAAGATAAACTTGAACAATGTGCTTTTTGTGGCAATGATATCTCAGAGAATCGTTGGAACGAACTGGACAGCCATTTTGACGAAGAATCTGAGAAATTAGAAATAGAAATCAATGTGTTAATTTCTCAAGTTGAAAATTCAATTCGCGATGTTGATTCACAACTTCAAATCGACAAAAGTGCTTTTTATTCAAAATTTCATTCGGATTTAGATAGATTAATTTCACTAAGACAAAACATCGTTGATAAAATCAAAATAGAATTAAATCGCATTATTACAAGCCTTAAAGAACGAAAAGATGACCTTTTAAATACTAAAGAATATATTGATATTATTGATAATAGTAAGAGAATTCAATGGTGTTGGGAAATTTTTGAAAAATATAAAAATGAAGCAAACGGTTATAGTAATTCCTTGGGCAGCGAACAAACAGAAGCAAAAAAACTTTTGAGATTACGTGAAGTCTTCGATTTTGTAACAACAATTCAATATTCGAATGCAACCGCAAGAATACAGACATTGAAAGAAACTTCCGAAAACGAAAGGCAGGGCAAGCAAGCTGTAGAAGAGAAAATTAGACAACAGATTACCCAGATTGAAGATAAAGAACGCCTGATGAAAGATGAAGAAAAAGGAGCGTTGAAAGTAAATGAATATCTAAACAATTTCTTCGGACATGATTTTCTAACATTACAAGCCTTAGAAGATGCAGATGTTTTAGGCGGTAAAAAAATACGATTTGAAATAGTAAGAAGCGGAAAGAAAGCACACCACCTAAGCGAAGGTGAATGTAGTTTGATTGCATTTTGTTACTTCATGGCAAAACTTGAAGATGTTGACACCAAAGGAAGCAAACCAATCATCTGGATTGATGATCCAATTTCAAGTTTAGATAGTAATCACATTTTTTTCGTTTATTCTCTTATTAATGCTGAAATTATTGCCAAACAAGAGTTTGAACAAATATTCATTTCTACACACAACCTTGATTTTCTAAAATACTTGAAACGTTTGCCGAGTGCTTTAAACAAAAATCAGAGTGCATACTTCTTGATTACACGAGAAAAAGAAAGCAGTAAAATCAAAATAATGCCACGTTATTTAAAGGATTATGTAACTGAATTTAATTTTTTGTTTCATCAAATTTATTTGTGTTCAACAGCCAATGCTGATGATGAAATCCAACATAACTTATTTTACAACTTCGGAAACAATACACGAAAGTTTTTAGAAGCGTTTCTTTATTACAAGTATCCAAACGCAGTCGAAAAAGACGATAAACTAATAAGATTTTTTGGAGGGAATAGACAAGCTTCAAGCTTAACAGACAGAATAAATAATGAATTTTCACATTTAGAAGCATTGTTTGAAAAAGGTATGACCCCCATTGATATACCTGAAATGAAAAAAACGGCAACATTCATTTTAGATAAAATCAAAGAAAAAGACTGTGAACAATATGAAGCTTTACTTTTAAGCATTGGAGTCGAAGTTCTTGCTGAATCAGAAGCACCTCAATCATAAATATTACAGCCCACTTCTTAAAGCAGTGGGCTGTTTTTTTACCGATACGATTACAGTTTCACACAATCAGCTAACGCTGGTAGTTATCTTCCAATACTTTTATAATATCACTTTCACGGAAAAGGATTTTCCGTTCGAGTTTGATAAACGGTATCAGCCCGTCATCTCTGTATTGCTGCAACGTCCGTTTGCTTATGTGTAACATTTGACAAACCTGTTCACCTGACAGGTAGATTTCCCCTTTCAATAAAGGGTGGAAATATTCCCTGATATACAACAGTTCATTTTTGATGCCTACCACAGCTTCGAGCAGAGCAAGCATATCTTCGTTTGAATCTCCAATCTGTTTCATTTCTTTTGCTTTTTTAATGGTCGCTCTCCCTGCATCAGTAATTCCACTTCGGACAATCTGAAATACGTTTTCCGATTGATTTGCGTTGCTCCAAGAATACCTTTTGCCCTGTACGTCTGTAAAGTTCTTTTACTGATATTTAGCAGTTGACAGGCTTCCTGCTGGTCGAGCCATTTCGTTGCCTGTTGCAATGCTTTGTAGGGTGCAGTTATTTCCTTAATCAATAAAGAAACTTCCTTTACTTCCCTGTGCAATGCTTTCAAAATCTGAATGTCTAAAACCGTTATTTCCATATCTGCATCATTTAAACCTCAAAAATAAAAGCTACTTATAAAGTAATTTCCAATGTTGCTTTCAGAGGTAGCATTTGGCGTGCAGATGCCGAATACTGTACTACAATCCTAACTTTGGTTTGTTGTTTTTCGGGCGAGCCTGTTGCGTTTTGACCGTATTGCCCATTCTCAAAGCAGGCTTTTTATTGATTTGTATGGCTTGATTGTCGTCAGCGTTTTTGTAATCTGAACGGATAACCGTTTTTGTTGCACCAATTATGCTTTCGGGCTGGGCAGGTAGTTTTGGCGGTTCAGTACGTTTGCTCCCGAACAGCTTGCCCCAATTTAGTAAACCTTTTGCTTCCCTGAACTGGCGTTTGAAATTGGCGATAAAATTGGAAATCGGGTCGCCTTGTTTGTCAACCTGTATCAGGGGGCTACTCTCTTTTTTCCTGATTTGTTCTTTCTCTTTCTGCTCCTTGTCGGTTGTTGCTTTTTGTGCCATAGGTTCAAAATTTTTCCCAATATAGAACACAGGTAAATGTGTTGTCTTGCTTTGGCATTATGTGGCAGTATTTGGCTTGTGTTGGCACAATATAAATGGAAAGCAATCCTCAAAACACTTTAAATTTTCCTCGCAAAGCCCCTTCACATTTAAAAAGTTTTGTACGGATAAGGGAAAGCATACCAAAAACACCCAATACTTATCCCATACGTGTTTTTAGTAACCTTTCATTTATTGGAATGGGATTAAAAAAAGAACAAAAGGTAGCAAAGATAAGGCGTACAGCCACCGCACCACCCCACCAAAAGCTTACGGCATAATGGCAGGGCAAATATGGTGGCTTCGCCGAGTTATTGCGTTTGCCCTGCCACCCTTCGGGACTTATTCCGTTTCCTTTTGGTCTTTCCGCCTGTCCACCTTGTTAGAATGGCTTTCTTTTTTTTCTGTTTTTTTGTTTTGGAAAATAATTTTAAGGGGAGCTACGCACCACGCCCGACACCGAACCACTATCAAAACAACGGTTTGTGCTTATCGTTGTAGATTTCGCTAATCAATTCCCCGAACTCCTGAAAATGGTATTCGATAATGTTATCTAAATACGCATAAATCGTCAGTTTATCAATTCCCATAATGCTTGTAAGCCTGTTAAACCTATCGTGGTGTTCCTGCCGAACATAGACAGATTTTCCTTTGCTTGCCGTTGTGGTCGGGATTTTGAAAAACTGTCCGCAGTAGTCCTCTTTGGTCAGCTTCTTTGGCTTGGAGGTACTTTTTTTCGTGGTCTTCGCTGACGGTTTGGTTTGTTCCGTTTCTGTTGCTATTTCCTTGGGTTCTTCCCTTGCAATTATGTTCATCAGTGCTTCCTCGTCTACTTCGGGTTTGGCAAAATCTATCCGATGTATTGCTGCCTGTTGTTCCGTCAAAGGTTGTTTCTTTTCATCAGTTAGGAAATTTTCAATAGAAAAGTCCTCTTTTTCGGGTTGCTGATTTTTGTTTTCTTCGTGTATCATATCTCTTATTTTTAATATTATATCCAATTAGCTGTTTGGTTAACTAAGCAATCAGCTGTATATACAGTTGTATCTATATAACTACCTATCTACCTAAGCACTTGCATACCCTTAATTGGCTAGTTCATTAACTCAAAAATTTGTAATTAGCCTGCATTCAATCAGGCAGATTTGCTGTCGGTTTTTTTTCTATTCATTTACTTAATTAAGGATATAACCAATCAACCAGCTAACCATATACAAAGGAAATAAAGGCAGTCCCAATGTGTATAGAGGTGGTACTATTTGGCGTTCATTGGCTTTATTTGGCGTAATTGTAAGTAGCTGTTATTCAAATAGTCTTATCGAACTTTGTAATCGGAAGCGATGGATTTTCCCTACTAACTCCAATCCGTTTGCAAAACGGATTTTCTGAACCCGTGTTCAGAGCAAGTTATCTCTTGAGGTCCTCGAAATGAATTTCGGCACCTCAAAAGCACTTGCCCTTGCAGGGGGCTGGAAACGGCTCCGAAGTCGCCCGTTTGTTTAAAAATTAAAATGGATTTGTTATGGAAGAGAAAGACAGAAAACAGATTAAAAAGACAGGGAGAAAACCGAAGATTGACCCTGCGGTACATCGTTATTCCTTTAACCTGAATGATGAGGATAATGCTAAATTTATTGCCCTCTTTGACCAATCAGATATGAAAGTAATCGCCCATTTTATTACCGCCTGCATCTTTCAAAAGACCGTAAAGACCGTAAAGATTGATATGGATGCAATAGAATATCACGAAAAGTTGACCCGATTTTTTAGCCAGTTCCGAGCAATCGGAACAAATTACAATCAGATTGTGAAGATATTATACCGCAATTTTTCCGAGAAAAAAGCAGGAACATATCTTTTTAGATTGGAAAAGGAAACCATAGAATTGGTACAAGTTACTAAAGAGGTTATCCGTTTGACAAAGGAATTTGAAGAGAAGTATTTGAAAAAAGAGTAAAGTTATGATTGCAAAAATTGGAAAAGGAAGCAATATGTACGGAGCGATTTTATACAATCAACAAAAAGTGGATAATGAAAACGGAGCTGTTCTATTGCTAAATAAGATACCAGATACAATGAACGGCAGGTATTCTACCCAATATTTCAACAAATGTTTTGAACCGTATTTGTCAGCCAATATCAAAACGGAAAAAACGGTACGGCACATTTCATTGAACCCCGATCCGAAAGACACGGTAAGCGATGAACAGTTTACCCAAATGGCACAAGAGTATATGGAACGTATGGGCTACGGCAATCAGCCGTATATTGTTTTCAAGCATACGGATATAGACCGTACACATATCCATATCGTTTCGACCTGTGTGGGAATTGACGGTAAGAAAATCCCCGATGATTACGATCACCCACGTTCAATGGCTATTTGTCGGGATTTGGAAATCAAATATAACCTAAAAAAAGCCACCGAGCAGGAGCATAAACAAGCCAACAAAGTTTTTAAGCCTGTAAATCATGAAAATGGCGACATCAAAAGTCAGATTGCTTCGGTAGTACGTCATCTACCAAAGTATTATAGCTATTCTACTATGGGTAGTTACAATGCTTTGCTTTCTCTATTCAACATCACAGCAGAAGAAGTCAAAGGAGAGCGGAACGGACAGCCTGTAAACGGATTGGTTTACATGGTATTAGATGGGAACGGATACAAGGTAAGTAATCCGTTCAAAGCATCACTTTTTGGAAAAGATGCAGGAGTAATACAGCTTCAAAAACATTTTGGGCAGTCCAAAGAAAAAATGAAAACCAATCCTGTAAGGTCTGTCCTAAAGAATACCATTGAATTAGCGATACATACCACAAACAGCGAAACGGAGTTTAAAAAGCAACTTGTAGAGCAAGGTATTAATACGGTTGTCCGCAGGAACGAAAGCGGGCGAATTTATGGAATGACTTTTATCGACCACGAAAGTAGAAACGTTTGGAACGCTTCACAGTTGGACAGAAACCTGTCGGCAAATGTATTTAACGAATGGTGGCACAACGGCAACAAACCCGAACTAAAAATACAGGACAGCCTTGTTTCCAAAACAAACACATCGGACGATTTGCCAACGAAAGACCTTTTTGAGTTTAGTCCACAGAAACATTCGTCTAATTTCGATTGGGGATTGTTCAGCCTGTTGCCCGATGCACAGGGCGAGGATTACGAGGAAGAACAGTTTGCCAATCGAATGAAGAAGAAAAAGAAACGAAGGAAGTTGTGAAGCGACTATTCCACCTTACACAGATGTTGCCGTAAACATTCTGCCGTTACCGAAACATTGTCTTTCAACAAATTAGAAACCGTTCCTGTAAATACAATATTTCCACCGTATTTACCGGCTCCAAGCCCAATATCTATAACCCAATCGGCTTGAGCAATTACGTCAAGATTATGCTCTATAACGATTAAAGTATTATTGTTGTCAACAAGCCCATTTATAAAGTGTAATAGTTTTTCAGTATCGCTTGGATGTAAGCCCGTGCTTGGTTCATCGAGAACAATTATTTTATTGGAATTTTTCAATTCTTTGGTCAGTTTTAAGCGTTGTCTTTCCCCACCCGAAAAACTGTCTAATCTTTGCCCCAAAGTAAGATACCCTAAACCTAATTTAAGTAACATATCAAAAGATTGACGATAGAGTTTGTCAGGGAAAAAATCAAAGGCTTCTTCTACGGTCATATCCATTATCTCAACAATATTTTTATTGTTGTAATGATATTTCAGAACCTTTGGCTTAAAACCCGAACCACCACAGACTTCGCAAGGTTGTTCAATATCATCCATAAATGCCAAATCAATTTTTTCCATACCGATACCTCTACAGTTTTCACAAGCTCCCTCGCTATTTCTGCTAAACAGTTTATCGGATACATTATTCACCTTTGAAAACCGTTTTCTTACGTCATCAGATAAGTTCAGATAAGTCAACAGATTGGAGCGTATGCCTGTAGCAAACAAAGATTGGTCAATAATGGTACTTTCAGGATAAAATTTGGGCAACACTTTGTTAATCAGTGTACTCTTACCCGATCCTGCAACGCCTGTAATTACTGTCATTACGTTTTGGGGAATGTTTACATTGATGTTTTTAAGATTATACAGGTTAGCATTCCTGATTTCCAAATATCCTCTTGCAAATCTTGGACTGTTATTGATTTCAGGTGCTTTTGCAAAGTACATACCTGTTTTTCCTTTTGATTTTTTCAATCCCTGAAATGTGCCCTCATAAACAATTTCTCCGCCATTCTTCCCTGATTGTAATCCCATATCAATAACCCAATCAGCAATTTTTATTAAATCAGGGTCGTGTTCAACAATCAATACCGTATTGCCTTTGTCACGTATCTGCTTAATAATTGTAGCGATATTTTGCAAATCTTTTGGATGAAGTCCAATGCTTGGCTCGTCAAAAATATAGAGTAAATCCGTAAGATTGTTCCCAAGATTTCTTACCATTTTTATTCTTTGACTTTCTCCACCCGACAAGGAGTCTGTTCTTCTGTCCAATGTCAAATACTGTAAACCTATGTTTACGATGTTTTGAAGTTTCTTTTTCAGTTCAGTAATAATTATATCAAAAGTTTTGGATTGTAAAGAACCAACAAATTCCAAAAGTTCATCTATCGAAAGAGCCGTACAGTCAGCAATATTTTTACCGTTTATTTTACAAGACAAAATCTTGTCGTTCAATCTTTGCCCGTTGCATACAGGACAAGGTTTGGTAATGATAATATTTTTCAAAGCCTCTTTTCTGATGATGATTTCCTTTGATTGCTTTTTTAAGAATGCTTTTTCAATTCGGGGGATTATACCCTCATATTTTACCGTTTTCCCCCATTCTTTATGGGGGTTCTTCGGTTTGTGTTCGGTAGCATTCAAAAGTATATCCCATTCTTCCGTAGTATAATCTTTCAGTTTTTTATCATTATCAAAATAACCTGATAATGTGTATCGTGTCAAACGCCAACCGTCAGGTTGAAAAGTCGGAAATCGTATCGCACCCTCGTTCAAGGACTTTTCTTTATTTATAAGTGCATCTATATTGACAGTTTGCACAATGCCAAGCCCTTCACACTCCTTGCACATTCCCAAAGGGTTATTGAATGAAAAAGCATTGGAATATCCCACAAATGGCTTTCCCATCCGGGAAAAAAGCAATCTCAAAGATGCATAAACATCAGTGGCTGTACCAACGGTTGACCTTGCATTTCCGCCTAATCTTTTTTGGTTGATAATAATAGGGACATTAAGATTTTCTATTTTATCCACATCAGGAACGCCGATATGTTGCAGGCGGTTTCTGATAAAACTGCCTTGTGTTTCATTGAACTGTCTTTGTGCTTCAGCTCCTATCGTTTCAAATACTAAAGATGATTTACCCGAACCTGAAACACCTGTAAAAACAGTAATTTTATTCTTAGGTATCTGTACAGAAATATTCTTCAGATTATTTTGCCTTGCATTTATGATGTTAATATGCGCCATATTAATTAACTTTGGAAATTATTAATAAAGTTAACTATTTTACATTCTATGAACAAAGCTGAAAAGAAATTTTATGAAGTGTTTACAGATTTACAATGCTTCATCTTGGCAAATATGAATAGGAGTGATATAAATGGAGTAACAGCAACTCACTATAACATTATCGAATACATATACCGCAATGATAAATGTATCGTAAAGGAGATTGCTAAAGCGTTTAACATAAGTCCGCCTGCTATTTCCAAACAGCTCAAATTTTTGATTGAGCATAATTTCATTAAACAGCAACAGTCATCACTCGATCGTAGAATTTTCAATTTGAGTGTAACGGATAAAGGCAAATTCATTATAGATAATTCTGAGAATTTTAGGGAGACAGTAGCTAAAAAAGCTTCTAAAACCTTAACGAAAGATGATTTAAAAAATCTAACTGAATTGCTTAATAAAGTGTTAGCAGAGATTAAAGATTAAAAAAATAATAGGACTACAATCAACTATTTACAAATTCTATTTTACGTATTAAGAACGCATTTTAAACTCAGTAGGCCTCATATTGGTCAGTTGATGAAAATTATTACTAAACGCAGATATATTCGAATACCCTATTTCATAGGCTATCTCTGTCATATTCAAATCGGTATCTTTTATCAGTTCCATCGCTCTGATAATACGAAGCATTTTTAAATATTGAACAAAAGTGATATGCAATTTCGTTTGGAATAATCTGGTCAAACTTCTCACGCTCATTCCCGATTGCTGGGCAATATTATCTAAACTTAGATTTTCATTTAATCGATTTCTAAAGCTGTCGATTATGGTATTAAGCCGTTGATCGTCCGTTGTAGGAAGTTGAATGGAGAATTTTTTGAGATTTTCCTTTGATAATACTCGTTTAAGCATTAATAAAAACTCAAATTCCCATGAACCTTTGTAATAATCACCTTGCCATTTCTCGCTAAATGAGAGCATCTCTGCCAGAAGCTTACTCACAGGATAAATACCCAGTTCATCATAAAAACTATCCGCTTTTTTGTTTGGAAAGTAAATATTGATAATGTACAAATCTTGTGTATTAAACATCAGGTTGTGCGGATAATTTTTTGGTATCCAAATATAATGATTAGCTGGAATGTACAAGTCCTTTTCGTCTGTTTGTAGGTAAGCAATTCCCCCATAAACCAATAATAACTGAGCCTTATCGTGCTGATGAGCAGGCAAACGCTGTTCCGTCTGCTGTCGCATCACGAGGATGGAATCAGGATTTTGATCCACAATTTGTATTAATTGGCTAAGAATTTCCATATGGCCAAATATAGCAAATATTAGGCTAATTATATAAAAACATAGATTGATGTGCTTAATAATTTTGCTGTGTTAATAGTAGTTGAATCATTATGAAATATAAAATCATAAAACCTGACAAAGATTTTGAGCTTGAAATACAAGCCCGAAAATCTGAACATAAATTACCTCATACAGATGAAGAAATAGATAAAACCAATATCTACTGGCTGGCTTGTGCCTATTCCAGTCCCTTTATGCCAATGGTCGATTTAAGCTTTGCTTTTGATGAGTTGAAAAAACTTATAAAACAATGTTTTGAAAAGAGAAAAAAACCAATTATTTATAAAAACAAAACTAATGAAACAATATAAAGCAGTTTCGATTTTGAGCACACTGTTGCTGTTATTTACATCCTCTATTTACGCTCAGCATACAGAAGAAGTCCAACCCTTAAGTTTGGAAGAAATATGGAAAGTTGCTGAAATGAATAATCGACAACTAAAACTATCTGACCTAAATCATCAGCAAAGTAAAATAGAAATATTGGAAGCTAAAGACCGTTTGTTGCCCGAACTTTCAGTAGGTGGAGACGTAAAGCTCAATTCCAAGTTTCTGATTTACGACAATGGATTATTCTCTTCTCCACAGGATGTGCCTGTAAAAGGCTATGGTTACGGAGTAGGTTACAACTTGAACTTTAATCTTTACAATGGTGGTAAAGACAAAAGAAACATTGCCATGAAAAAGGAAGAAGAAATAAGAAAACAATATGAATTGGATCTGCAAAAGCATAGTGTAAAATATAATGTCGCAGTTGCTTATTTTGATTTATATAAGTTTTTGCATTTCTATGATTTTCTTCATGCAGAGATTGAAGCCGAAAAAAAGCAATTGAGATTGATAGAAAGTCTGCATAAAAACGGTACCGTATTAAAGAGTGATGTACTGAGAACCTCCGTGAAATTGTCTCAACTGGAACTTAATCTTTCCGATGTTACGAAAAAGATTGAAATCGCCAAACAACGGCTCAATATTCTGATGGGACGTGAAAATGATATGGGGCTAGCAATCAAATACGAAGATACAATTGAATTAAACACTATCACAGACGGTGACTACAATTACTATGTAGACATTGCTTTCAACAAATCCCCAGAATACAAAATGGCTGGTAGTGACATCAAATGGAGTGAACTGAACGTAAAACAAGTGAAAGCTACGCTATTACCCAAAGTTTCTTTGTACTCTAACTATAATTACAACTATCCACAGATTTCCTTTTATCCGTATTCAAACGATTTGTGGGGATTTGGTCAGACAGGAATTAAAGTCCAGTATTCTATTGATAATTTGTACAAAAGCAAACATACCATTGCTCGTGCCCAAGTTGTCAGCAATCAAGCGAAAGAAAAAGCAGAAATGAAGAAGGACGAAATCTCTCTTCAGGTAAAAGAAGCTTATTTACAGCAAAAACAGGCTTTGGAAAGTGTGCTAACGGCAGAACAAAATATTATTAAAACCGCCGAAACCGTTCGTGTTATCAGAAGTAGCTACCTAAATCAGGAATCATTACTGACCGATCTTTTGGAAGCAGAAAATGCCTTATTGGAAGCAAAATTCAATCTGACAACAGCACAAACAAACGTAAAAGTAACCCATATCAGACTATTAGCAATTATAGGAATTCTTTAATACAAATATTATGAACAAAAATAAAACAGATAAAATTATTGTAAGCCTAACCAAATGGTTTGGTATCGCATTATTCGTAGGGATCATTATCTGGGGAGCTACCTATTTCTTTAAAGGATATCGCTATGAACAAACTAATGACGCACAGGTAGATGCTTATCTCTCACCGATAAACGCAAAAGTGGGTGGCTATATCAGCAAAATATATTACAAGGACAATCAGTTTGTTAAAAAAGGTGATACACTTGTGGTCATTGAGTTGGACGAGTATGGACTGAAAAAAGACGCGGCATCAGCAGAACTCATGAGCTCACACGCTAAATTACCGATTTTAACTGCGAGCGAAGAAACGCAACTTAAAAGTATTGAGGTTATAAAAGCACAATTAGCAGGAGCTAAGGCGAGATTGAACCAACAGCAAAAAGAATTTGACCGTTATAAAAATCTACTGGCGGATGAATCTACCACACAACAAAAATTCGACAACATCAATGCTTCTTTATCCATTGCACAGTCAGATTATGATCAGGCTAAAGCTTCTTTAGAAGTAGCAGAATCTAAATTGAATGATTTCAGAGCTCAACATAATGCTATACAGGCAGAGATAAAAATTAAAGAGACACTTGTTCAAAGACAAGAATTGGACATTCGATATACGGTTATCACTGCACCTTTTGATGGGCAAATTGGTAAAAAGACCATTCAGGAAGGGCAACTGATACAAGCTGGGCAAACTTTGGCTTTTTTGGTGAACAAAGCCGAGGAAAAATGGGTGATTGCAAATTTTAAAGAAACACAGATTGGCAACTTTAAGATTGGACAAGCAGTGTTTATTGAAGTTGATGCTTTTCCGAATGAAAAATTCAAAGGTACTATCGAATCACTTTCGCCCACCACAGGTTCACGTTATTCGCTACTTCCACCAGATAATGCAACAGGTAATTTTGTCAAAATCATCCAACGGATTCCTGTAAGAATTAAACTGACCGATACGCCTGAAAAATTAGGGAAACTCTCTGCCGGGATGAATGCTAATGTTTATGTTTTAAAAGATTAATGATGCAAGCACATAAAATACCGATTTTCAAATCCTGGTTATCTGAATGGGTGGCGAGATCTGTCATATTTGCCATTCTTATGACCTGTCTGTTTAGCTTTGCTTATTACGGTAATCCAGTTGCTGCGATGGGTTTTTACGGTATACAACCTACCGATGTGCAATATGGCATGGTCGTTATCTATGGCTCTACTGTAGCTTTCCTGGCACTTGATTTTCGGATCGTAAAATATTTTGCACCTAGGAAATATTTACTGATTGCCCTTGCTGTAAACGCAATATGTTCTGTGCTCTGTTTTCATTTTAAAGATTGGACATTGTTTGTTATTTGCCAGTTCTTTCAAGGAATTACCTGTGCATTGATGTCAGGAATTGTGTTACAACTCATTTTTCCAAGATTACAATCTGTACGTGCCCGTGTGATTGCTTTTAGTCTACTGTATGGCAGCATACAGATTGCCGTTCCTTTTTATTCTATTTTTACCAGTGTAATCATTCATTTTTTTGATTTTAACTGGCTATTCTACGGATTTATCGTCATACTCTTCATTCTAACGATTACAATATTGCTTACGATGAACAGCAAAGCTCGATTTACCAAAAAGATTCCATTGTATCAGGTGGATTGGATAGGCTATCTGTTTTACGTGTCTTTCATCTTAATCTTGGGATACATCCTTGTCTATGGGCGACAATTGGGATGGTTCGGTAGTTCATTAATCACTACGCTTAGTGTAATCAATCTAATTATTCTTTCACTTTTCATCATTAGAGAACTGAAACTTAAACGACCATTAATCAACTTACAGATTTTCAAGACCAAGAATTTTGTCATTGGTCTATTACTCCTTTTTACATTTTATATTTTTAAAGGAAGTACAGGACTTGCCTACGGCTATCTTGAAGTGATTTTAGGAAATGACCCATTGAGCACCATTCCGATATGGACGTCTGTAATTTTAGGGACTACACTGAGCATGTTCGTTACTTCCAGATTTGTTTTGATGGGTTATAACCTGATAAGAATGATTATTGTTGGCTTTGGAATTATGGCGATTTATTATGCATATATGATACTATTTGTTTCTGTACAGGGCGAAACAATGGATTTCATTTTACCGATGTTTATTTATGGTGTGGCAACAGGAATCTTATTTGTTCCTATTGTTTCGTTTACCGCTTCATCAGCACCGCCAGCAATTGCTATCAATGCATCGCTCGTTGGTATATTGGCTAGGTTTACAGGGTTTACAGCTAGTCTGGCACTGAATAACGAACTTCAATTATTTGCAAAATCAGCAGTTCGCGAAAAGATTCGGGAAGCAGTTACGGAAACCAACCCTCAATTGCCAACTACCTTACTCGATATTCAAAATCAATATATGAATACCGGTAGCGATATCTATACTTCAAAAGCAGTATCCTCAGGCTATTTTAATCAAATGGTAGGTCATCAAATATTGGCTCGTGCTACCAGAGATTATTATGATTGGATGCTGACAGCTGTGATTATCGTAATTGTTGTTTTACTTCTTTTACCTCAAATTCAAAACGTTGTTTTGAGATTAAGAAAAGGTAATATTCCTTATTAATTTTATTAAAGCAGATAAAATCATATGGAAGTATAATTCATGTGACAATCGTAAACATAAATTTTAGGCTAATCGGATGCCTCGACTTTCCAATGAGATTGGAAAAGAAGGAAATTAAATAAACTAACAAAATGACATCTTCATTAAATCATATCATCTCAGAGATACAACGAAAGGAAAATGCTATTTCGTTGTCTGCTCCTAATGCAATTGATGAAGCATATCAAATGACGATTTATCTGAAAGAGTACTTGTGGTCGATAAGAGAGGATATTACCAAGCAGGGCTTTAAAAACCACTGGGAGGAAATCAATTTTTTTCGCAATATCAAGCCATATATCCTCTCTAAACTCATTTACCACAATAAGATATTTCGCATACAGACAGCCTGCCCTGTTGAAGGAGGAAAAATGTACACAAGTTATTTTTCAGAACAATTAAGGGAATTAAAACAGGAATACAGGGAACACATCTATAATTCGGACTTTTACCGATATTATCGCTCAGGAAGAACCGATCGTGATGAAACTTACTTTAGGTTGGGCAACATCAATTTCCACGACGGCTTGAATAGTTTTGTCTTTGAAATTGACCCATTGTTTTCAACCTATTATGATAACAAAGTGGCTCGGATAATAGCCAACGAACTACTCTATACCTACATTCTCCAAAAAATTAATGAGGATGAAATAACAGGTTCTCTTTCTGCAAGGGATATTTCATCCGATGGTATTCTTTGGACGGATAGCAAAAATGCCTTGATAGAATTAATTTATGCTCTTTATGCGAATGGCTCTCTTTCCTATGGTAAAGTAGGAATACGAAAAATCAGTTTGACTTTAGAAAAATTATTCCAGATTACATTAGGAGATTTGCACAATTCTTTCCACCGAATGAAATACCGTGCCGGCTCCCGAACCGCATTTTTAGACCAACTGAAATCTTCTTTAGAAGAATATATGGACAAAGATTTATAAAAAACATATAAGGAAACAGATGAATAAAATGAAAGAAATAGACGACTTCTCTTAGTATTACTTGTAATAAACGAATTTTTAAAATTTTCTAGACTGAATTTATCTATTCAAACAACCACCTTTTTTACAGCCTACATAATGTTTAGTAGCTAAAAGTTTACTATTTTAGTGGATTCTTAAGGATTAAAAATCCCTAATCAAATAACGCTTATTTCAATGTCAGAAGAACAGAAGAAAATATTAGAGCAACAGCTCTGGAATATAGCCAATACGTTACGTGGAAAAATGAATGCAGATGAATTCCGAGATTATATTTTGGGATTTATTTTTTATAAATATTTGGCTGAAAAAATGGAAATCTATGCGAATTCCATTTTGGAGGAGGATCAAATCCAATTCAGAGATATTAAAGAAGATACTCCTAAAGGCTTGGAATATATTGAAGCTATTCGAGAAGAAGCCTTGGAAACATTAGGGTATTTTTTAAAACCTTCTGAGCTATTTAGCGAAATTACCAAAAGAGGTGATAACAATTTTATTCTTGAAGATTTACAAAAAATCCTGACCAATATCCAGCTCAGTACAATGGGGACACAAAGTGAAGAAGACTTTGAGGACTTATTTTCTGATATGGATTTGAATAGTAATAATCTGGGGAGAACGGCTGATGCTAGAAATACACTTATCGTAAAAGTTCTAAAGCATCTCGATGAAATTGATTTCAAATTGAATGATACAGAATTAGATGTATTAGGTGATGCTTATGAGTATTTGATTGGTCAGTTTGCCAGCGGTGCAGGAAAAAAAGCGGGGGAGTTTTATACCCCTCAGGAAGTTTCTAAGATTCTTGCAAAAATCGTTACAACTGGAAAAAATCGTTTAAAATCAGTATATGATCCAACTTGCGGTTCGGGATCATTATTATTACGGGTTGCAAGAGAAGTAAAAGATGTCAATAATTTCTACGGACAAGAGATGAACCGTACCACCTACAATCTTGCTCGAATGAATATGATATTGCATGGAGTGCATTATCGTCAGTTCGATATTAAGCAAGAAGATACACTTGAACACCCACAGCATTTGAACGATATGCCGTTTGAAGCGATTGTAGCAAATCCTCCTTTCTCAGCGAAATGGAGTGCCAATCCATTATTTTTAAATGATGACCGTTTTAGCCAATATGGAAAATTAGCTCCTTCAAGTAAAGCCGACTTTGCGTTTGTGCAACACATGATTTATCATTTGGCAGAGAATGGAACAATGGCTATTGTTCTGCCTCATGGTGTGTTGTTCCGTGGAGCAGCAGAACTGCATATCCGTAAATACTTGATTGAACAGAAAAATTATTTGGATGCAGTCATCGGCTTGCCTGCCAATATTTTCTACGGAACAAGTATACCGACTTGTATTCTGGTATTTAAAAAATGTAAAGAAGATCCTGACCATATCTTATTTATCGATGCCAGTAAAGAATTTGAAAAGGTAAAGAACCAAAATATGTTGCGGGAAGAACATATCGATAAGATTATAGAAACCTACCGTAACAGAATGACTATTGAAAAATACAGTCACTTAGCTACTTTAAAAGAAGTTGAAGAGAACGACTATAACCTCAACATTCCTCGCTACGTAGACACGTTTGAAGCCGAAGAAGAAATCGATATCCAAGCCGTAATGCAGGAAATTAAATCTTTAGAAGCAAAACGAGCGGAACTAGACAAAGAGATTGATGTATACTTCAAAGAATTGGGACTTGTTTTTTAATTTTTTACATCCTTAATGTTTTTACTAACGAAAATTGAATCATCGAGATGATAAATAAAAAATTAAAAGTAGGTAACGTTCCTAATTTGAGATTTCCTGAATTTACAGAGGAATGGGAAACTAAGAAGTTGGGGGAGATTGCTACGTTTTCAAAAGGAAAGGGAATTTCTAAAAGTGATATAGAAGAAGATGGAATTATTGAATGTATAAGATATGGCGAACTCTATACGCATTATAGAGAGGTTATCAACGAGATAAAATCCAAGACTAATGTAAATCCATCGACTTTAGTCTTAAGTGAAAAGAATGACGTCATAATTCCTGCTTCTGGCGAAACAACAATCGATATTGCAACAGCTTCCTGTGTCTTGAAATCTGGCATTGCACTAGGGGGTGATTTGAATATTATTAAAACGAATAATAATGGAATCTTTTTGTCTTATTATCTAAACAGTAAAAAGAAAATGGAAATAGCTAATTTAGCACAAGGTATTTCCGTAGTACATTTATATTCAAGTCAACTAGCTTCTATTTCTTTAAGTCTACCAAAGCTTAATGAGCAAAATAGAATTTCTTCATTTTTGGATTTACTTGACGAAAGAATTCAAACCCAAAACAAAATAATTGAGGAGTTGAAATTATTAAAGATTACGATTAGTAAGAAATTATTCTTACGTCAATTGAGATTTAAAAATGGAAACAATGAAAATTATATAGATTGGTATACTAAAAAGTTGGGAGAGGTTACAACTCTTATAAATAGGAGAAATAAAAATAACGAAAAGTTTCCTGTTTATTCTATAAATAACAAATTAGGATTCGTTCCGCAAAGTGAGCAATTCGAGGGAGTTGATAGTGAAGATAGAGGTTACGATATTAAATTATACAAAATAATTGACAAGAATACCTTTGCCTATAATCCAGCAAGAATTAATGTGGGATCTATTGGCTATAGTGAAAACTTAGAGAATATTATTATCAGTTCATTGTATGTTTGTTTTAAAACAGATAACATCGTAAATGATAACTTTCTATATCAATATCTAAAGACAGATTTTTTTAATAGAGAAGTTTTAAAAAATGTTGAAGGAGGAGTAAGAGATTATCTTTTCTATGACAATTTTGCGAGAATTAAATTTGATTTACCTTGTATTGAAGAGCAAAAAAAGATTGCTGATTACCTTTCATCTATAGATTCAAAGATTGATATTGAAAGCCAACTATTGCATAAATTTGAAGAACAAAAGAGATACTTGTTAGCTAATTTATTTATATAAATAAGCTAGCTAACAAGTATTGTTTCTGCTTAAGTAATAGCGTATGAATTTCAAATTCAGTTTTTATTTTATCGTCAATACTTGATAGAAAATCTGCAACATATGTTTGTTGAACATAATTTGGTAATTGCATTTCCATAGGCTCAATTTCGGATATATAATGCCGTTTGTGTTCATTTGATGATAGATTTAAAAATGACAAATACTCAAATATAAATTTTAGGTTAACATTTGGTTTCGCTGTCAGTATTTTAATTGCTGAAGATTTTACTTTAAATAGAAAATTAACAAACTTTATATCCATTGTAAAATCATCGAAAATGATACATTGACCTTTGTCATAAATACCAAATTCTTCATCAGTATATCCTAATACAAAAGCTTTATTTGCAGTTAGAACTGGAATTAGCGAAATATCAGATGAATAATCCGTATTTGTAACCAAATATTTAGTTGGCTGTTCATAGTTTAAAGTATCCTTAACTTGAACATATTCATTTTCTTGATTAAGAATTTGTTCGTATAGTTGATTGCGAAGCGTAATCACATAGGAAATAAAATCCCTAATTAAAGGGCTAAGTGAAAAGATATTTTCTCAGAAAATTAGATTTAAGGAATTTACTGACGAATGGAAAGTGAAGAGTTTGGGAGAAATGGGCAATACTTTTAATGGTTTATCTGGAAAAACTAAAGAGGATTTTGGGAAAGGCATACCTTATATTCAATACAAACAGATCTTTGACTCTGCCACAGTTCAAATAAAAAAATGCGGACTTGTAGAAATTGCACAAAATGAAAATCAAAACAGTGTGAAGTATGGTGATATTTTTTTTACCATATCATCTGAAACTCCTGATGAAATAGGAATGTCCTCGGTCTTATTAGATGAAGTGAATGAAATGTACCTGAATAGTTTTTGTTTTGGATATAGACCTTTCTCACTTCAAGTTCTAAATCCGCTTTTTGCAAGTTACCTGTTTAGAAGTTCCGTATTTAGAAACGAAATAGTTAAATTAGCCCAAGGGAGTACTCGATATAATATGTCTAAAATTGGATTAATGAAATTAACAATTTCATTGCCTAGTTCAAAAGAACAAATTACTATCGCTCGATTTTTATCAAGCATTGACCAAAAGCTCCAAACAGAGAAAAATATTTTGGATAAATATCAATCTAAAAAGCAATTCCTACTACAAAACCTGTTTATATAAACAGGTTTTGTAGTAGGTGCCTTTTCTTTATCTCATACTTTTGTAGTAAAGTTTTTTCAGTTTTTATTTTTTCATCAATAGAAGATAATAACCTTTCTATTTTAATTTGTTCTTCTACAGAAGGACAATATATAAAAGCTTCTCCGTAGTCTTTGAAATAGATATGTGGAATCCCAGAGCCAACTTTGTATTTCTCAAAGTTGAAGAATTTTAAACAGAAAAAAATATACTTCAAATTAACATCTGGTTTTACAGTTAGATAGTTCAAAGTACCAATAAGCGAAAACTTATCCGATGCGTATTGAACCTTTCCAACTCCAGAACCATCTTTTATTATTAAAATCGCATCTTCATTAATTTGAGAATTTTCCGTAAATGCAATAACACCTGTAGCTCCATAAACTGGGTAAATTCCATTTTTATCAATTACATCAGATTCTGTTAATGATGATGAATAGCAAGAAACACAATTATTTATTTTCTTATTTGGTACTTGATTTAGAATTAGTTTCTGACAAAGCCCTTTAATTAAGGTTTCTAATTGTTCAATTATTTTGTTTTGGGTTTGAATTCTTTCGTCTATCAGAGATAGAAATGATGCAATTTTAGTTTGTTCTTCAAGACTTGGGTAACCTATTTTAATATTTCCTAAATCTGTTGAATTGATAGCAGGATAACTAGTACCTGTACATCTTTCAATAACATTATCAACGAATTTTTGATTATGTAAATATTGAAAAATAAACCGAGAATTTTGTTTTGTTCTAATCTGTGCATATCCTGTTGATGCTACATATTTTCCTTCTTTATCAAAAAATAGATTATTTTTTTGATACGGTCTAACCATTTGAAAAAGGACATCATTTTTCGACAACACTCTTTGAGCTCTGCTTGGAGCTCCGTATTTTGAAATAAAATCTTCTTTCAATAATCGTCCATTTTCAACACTTTCTAAATCAATATAGACAAATGAACTAGGTAACCCTTCATTTTTAGGGTTTATCTCACATGTATCAGCTAATCTACTTGACTGCCATTCCTCTGTAAATTCAGGAAATCTCAAATTAGGAACCTTAGTCACAAATCTATCTGGGGGATAAAGTGTCCTTAATTGCTTTCCTTTGAGATTTTAAAAAATTAAATTATAATGAATGAACAAAAACAACTCTCAGAAGTTATCGATCTATGGAAAATAGACAAAAAACAGTATGTAAAAAAATCAAGTTTCTCAGCTTATACGCTATTGATTGAAAATCATCTACTGCCTAATTTCGGGAACAAAATTGCGATTGAGGAAGCTGATGTTCAAAGCTTTGTTTTTCAAAAATTGGAAACGGGTTTAAGTCATAAAACAATTAAGGATATTTTAATTGTTCTGAAAATGATTTTGAAATTTGGAGCTAAAAACAAATGGTTACAGTATACCCCTTTTGATATTCAGTTTCCTACTGAACGAGAAAAGCATAATATTGAAGTGCTAACCAAGACTGATCAGAAAAAAATAATGAACTATATACAAGAACATTTTACATTTAGAAATTTAGGTGTATATATATGTTTAAGTGCAGGAATGCGTATTGGGGAAGTATGTGCCTTAACTTGGGAAGATATTGATACCGATAACGGAATTATCAGTGTTAACAGAACTATCCAGCGTATTTATGTGATAGAGGATGGAACTCGTAGAACGGAATTGATTCTGGATACCCCGAAAACTAAAAATTCTATTCGTGAAATTCCGATAAGTAAGGATTTATTAAGAATATTGAAACCATTTAAAAAGATTGTGAATCCGTCCTTTTTTGTATTGACAAACGATGCTAAACCAACTGAACCGAGAACCTATAGAAGCTATTACAAAAATTTAATGAAAGAATTAAAAATGCCTGAACTTAAATTTCACGGGTTAAGACATAGTTTCGCAACCCGATGTATTGAAAGTAATTGCGATTATAAAACGGTAAGTGTACTATTAGGGCATTCCAACATCAGCACCACGTTAAATCTTTATGTACATCCTAATATGGAACAAAAGAAGAAAGCTATTGAGCAGATGTTTAAGGCTCTTAGATAAGTTTTAGATTATGGATTAGGAGAACATTTTATTTTGTTAAATTTGTACATAGATGAAAAGAATAAGATAAACTCCTAATTCATAATTATTTTGAGCAAACAGTCCGAACAAATTCTAGAAGAGCAACTCGTTGACCAATTACAGAAATTGGGATATAAATACGCTTTTATTGCTGATGAAAAAGCTTTACTGGCAAACCTGAAAACACAATTAGAAAAGCACAATCATATACAATTTAGCGATAGTGAATTTGAAAAAGTATTGAATATACTCAATAAAGGTTCTGTGTTCGAAAAAGCCAAAGTATTGCGTGAAAAGAAACATCATATTATTCGGGATAATGGGGATAATCTGTATTTTGAATTTCTCAATGTAGAACATTGGTGTCAGAACAAATATCAGGTAACCAATCAAATCACGCAAGAAGGAAAATATGAAAACCGTTATGATGTTACCTTACTGGTGAATGGATTGCCTTTAGTGCAAATCGAGCTGAAACGAAGAGGTTTGGAAATGAAAGAAGCATTCAACCAAATCAACCGCTATCAAAAACATAGCTTTGGTGCTGGAAAGGGTTTGTTTCATTTTGTACAGTTATTCATTATTAGCAATGGTGTAAATACTAAATATTTTAGCAATTTTGGAACACATAAACAGGAATATCTTCAAACTTTTCATTGGACAGACGAACAAAATAATCCATTAAATAATATTTTAAACGGCTTTACCGATTCTTTTTTAGAACCTTGTCATATCAGTAAAATGATCTGTAAATATATCGTTCTGAATGAAACCGATAAACGTCTGATGGTACTTCGCCCATACCAATATTATGCGGTAGAGAGTATTATCAAAAAGGTAAAAGAAAACGAAATACTGAATGGCTATAATATCGAAAAAAATGGCTACATCTGGCATACAACTGGAAGTGGAAAAACCTTAACCAGTTTCAAAGCCAGTCAGATTCTATCCAAAATTCCAGCTATCAAAAAAGTGGTTTTTGTGGTAGATAGAAAAGATTTGGATTATCAAACCAATCAGGAGTATGATAAATTCAGTAAGGGCTCGGTAAGTTCTGCTACTAATACGGATGACCTTATTCGTAAATTAAACGACCCGAATGTTCGCATCATTGTTACCACCATTCAAAAACTAAATAATGCAATTTCAGGTAGAAACTTATCAAAAATGAAATCCATTCAGCACGAAAGGATGGTTTTTATCTTTGACGAGTGCCATCGTTCGCAATTTGGTGATACCCACAAAAACATCGTCAATTATTTTACCAATATTCAATTATTTGGCTTTACAGGTACACCTATTTTGGCAGAGAATGCAGATGGAGAAAAAACAACTGCAAGCTTGTTTGGAAAATGTCTGCATAAATATGTAATTACAGATGCCATACGTGATGAGAATGTACTGAAGTTTTCTGTAGAATACATTCAGACTTTCAAACAGAAAGAACATATCATTGATTTAAAAGTAGAACAAATCAATGAAACTGAAGTTTTTGAAGCTCCTGAACGAAAGGAAGCCATTGTAGATTACATCATTCAATACCACGATCAGAAAACGCAAAACAGGAAGTTTTGTGCCATGATGTGTGTACAGGATATTGATTCCGTCATTCAATACTATGAAATTTTCAAGCGTAAAAAACAAGAAGGACAGCACGATTTAAAAATAGCGACTATTTTTAGCTTTGCTCAGAACGAAGAGGAAATGGAAGATGCTGTTTATTCCCACTTAGGAATGGTTGCCGAACCACAAGCAGCATACGGATACAAGCCACATCGTAGAGAATTATTAGAAACGTATGTGCAAGACTTTAATGAACTATTTGGAGAGAAACAGAACGTAAAAGATACCGAAGGATTTTACAACTATTACAATGCAGTAGCAAAGAAGTCAAAACAAAATGAGACAGATATTTTGTTGGTTGCCAATATGTTTTTGACAGGGTTCGATAGTAAATATTTAAACACCTTATATGTTGATAAGAATTTGAAATATCATGGATTGATACAAGCATTTAGCCGTACCAATCGTATTCTGGATAAGAATAAAACACAGGGAAATATTGTATGTTTCCGAAACCTTAAAGACAAAACAGACGAAGCCATCGCTTTATTCAGCAATAAAGAAGCAATTGACGAAATTATAGTGGAACCATACGAAGCGTATGTAGAAAAGTTCAACGAAGCCACGCAGAAATTATTAGAAATCGTTCCACAAGTAGTATCTGTCGACGGTTTATATTCGGAAGAAGATCAGCTACAATTTATTTTGGCTTTCCGTGCCATGATGCGTTTGCACAAAAAAATGAGCCATTATACAGAATTTACTTGGGATGATTTACAGATGGAAGAACAGCTTTTTGCAGATTACACGAGCAAATATTTGGATTTAAAGGAAAGACTTGATCCTACTGACCCGTCTAAAAAAGCGTCTATTCTCAATGATATAGATTTTGAATTGGAATTGATTAGACGTGATACCATCAATGTAACTTACATACTTCAGTTATTGATTAAATTCAATTCGAAACATAGTGCAAAAGACAAAGAAAGTATTGAAAAAGACATTTTCAATTTACTGAACACCGAAGTCTCATTAAGAAGTAAAAGAGAATTGATTGAAAAATTTATTCAGGAAAGTTTACCACATATTGAAGATACGGATACCATTCCCGAAGAGTTTGAAAAATTCTGGACTGTAGAGCAAGAAAAGGCACTTCAGGAATTGGTCAAGACAGAAAATCTTTCCGAAGAAAAAACAGAAAGACTGATAGAGAATTATTTGTTTACAGAACGTGAACCTTTGCGAAAAGAAATTTTAGATTTGCGAAAAGAAGGGAGACCGAGTGTATTAAAATCTAAGGAAATCGGAGATCGTATTCTAAATAAAATCATAGGATTCGTAGACACTTTTGTTAATGGAATATCAGGAAATTAATGTTTTATTCTAGGAGGCATTCATAAGAATCAAAAATATTTAGGAGTGATAAATAAAGGATAGGAAAATTAAACCTATCCTTCTATTTTTGTATATTTGCCTTGAGCTAACGGAAACACGTTGAAAAGCAAAGTAATAAGCACCGTTACCAAATCGTTACCTTACAATCTTGATTATCCACATAAAAGCCTTGTATTCAACCGATACAGCTTTTTTCTGAAAACTTTAAAATAAAATTGATACCTACTCCACCTCTTTTATTTAATCCCATTTATGCTCAGATGACAAGGCTAACTTACCTCCTCCTGTAAAAAATAACCCAACAGCGACTAAAGCGTAGATACCTAATAATTCTACCTTCCATCCACCATTATCATTTAGACTAAAGATATCTGCGCTTTGTACTAATAGCATAGCTGTAATACAATTAATAGCAAATACTAAGCTCGCTAATCGTGTTCTATAACCAGCTAAGATCAGAAGTGGTGCTATTACTTCCCCTACATAAACTCCATATCCAAAAAAGGCAGGAAGTCCTTTATCCAATAACACGCTCTGAATAAACGAAATACCGTTAAACAATTTTCCTATCCCGTATAGCAACATTGGAAAGCCAATACTAATACGCGTAATTAATAAACCGATGTCTTGATTCTTGTTCATTTCTATTGTATTTTAAAGATTTATTTTTGCAAAAACTCCTACGTTTTCAAGGTGTTTCCATGAATTATTAAACTGTTCTAAATTGACTGCAACCCCAAAGCTATATTCCTCATACTTCACCCCTAATCGAATGTGTTGAAATCCTCTGGTGTATTCTTCTGCATTCATATTACCTACTGCTGATACTCTAAATAGTCCCTTTACTTTATCTGTAATCTGCGGGCTGTATTCAAATAACAATGATTGTTCTAGAGTAAAACCTGCTTGATAAGTTGTCCCAATCGCATAAGAAAACAAGATGTCCTTTTTCGCAACCTGATACTGTACTAACATACTGGCAAATTTGCCTGGATTTTTAATTCCTATAGATGTATTTAAACTAAAGTGTTTTGAGAATTGATAAGCTAGCGTATTACGCATGAATAGAATATTGTGCTTATCATTATCATATTCTGTATCGAATAGAATAAGGTTCTGAAGTTTTACCTTATCACTAATCTGATAATTAAATGTATGGGTGTAAAAGTAAGAACGGTGCCCTACCATTCCTTCTGGATTATATGAAAATTTCTGAGCTAAAACACCTTGCCCAAAAATCATTAAAATTACTACATAAAAAAAAGCTAATCTCATTTGTCTTCTATCCTTATTTGTACAGGACAAATGTATTAGCTCAAGACAACGTACTTCTTAAGATAACTTAAGAAACACTTATTGGGTAAGAAACTGATCTATTATAAGTGCTTTTTCTTTAAATAACTTAGAAATTCAGGAGTAACACCTAGATAAGAAGCTATGATATACTGAGGTACTCGCTGTTCTATATCTCTGTAATCCTTAATAAACTTCTGGTATCTAGTATAAACCTCTGTGCTTAAATTTTCTAACATACGTTCTTGTAGCGCTACATATGCATTCTGAATCTTAATTCTAAAAAACGTAGATATCTCTGGAATCTCTTGATAAAGTTGTTCTAGATTGGATTGACTGATTTGTAAGATTACAGCAGGTTCTATAGCCTGAATATACATCTGAGAATCCTTTTGTGTCAAAAAACTATACAAGTCATTTATCCACCAATTCTCAATACCAATCTGTAAGGTGTGCTCTTGACTATTCTCATCTAGATAATAACATCTAGCACTTCCTTCTACTATAAAGCGCATATATCTAGAAGGTTGTCCTGGTGTAAGCAGAAACTCCTTCCTTTTTAATTTGACTATCTCTACACTATCTAATACTCTATTCACAGCCTGCTCATCTAGTGTAATAGTCTGTCTTAAATGTGCTTTAAAAACTTGAAAATATTGCTCCTCTATACTCATTGCTCCAAAATAAAAAACAAAGAAACACCTTTTAGCGCAATATAAAAATGTTTAAAAAAGCTTTCTTTACAACAAAAGATATCATTTTTCAAATAATATCAATTTATAATGAAGCTTAACAAATATCTGTGTTTTATATTATAAAAAGCTTTATTACTTTTAGGGTGAGACAATCAATGGTTAGATGGTCTTAATCTATAGTTACTACTATTAATAACACAATTAACTACTTTTTATCATGAAAAAGGGACTATCAAATGATAGCCCCTTTTTTAATTTATCTATAATAGATTATAAAAAACACTTTTTAGTACTACTTATGATGCAGCAACTACTTTAAGCCCAATAATAGAGCCTATCAAAGTAGCTATAAAAAACATCCTCCAAAAAGTAGCAGGATCTTTAAATACAAAAATACCTACTAATACCGTTCCTACAGCACCTATACCAGTCCATACTGCATAAGCTGTTCCTAGTGGTAAGGATTGAGTTGCCTTTACAAGAGCAGCCATACTACAAACTAAGGCTATTAAAAAAGCGGCATACCATCCCACTGCTTCTGTTCCTGTAGCTTCCTTAGCTTTACCTAAGCAAAAAGTAAAACCTACTTCAAATAATCCACCAATAATTAAAATTATCCAGTTCATTTGTTCTAAAAATTTAAGCGTGCAAAGGTGGATAATATAATTTTATTATTTTTTATCAAATGAAAATAAAATTCTCATTTATTTTCAATATAGAAATTCATAGGTTAAAGCAAATTATACTTATCCTATAAACACGAATTAGCAAATGCGAGAATACTTCTGTTTAAGACAGAGTATAATTGTTCTGACAGTTCTTTATACTTCTTCTCTTGAGTTTCACTACTTAGCTGCCCTATATCATTCCATGACCCCATTCCTCCAAATACATAAGCTCGATCAGCAGCTTCCATTAAAGCTAAAGCCTCTTCTGTATAACTTCCTTCTACTATCATATCTTTTAGATAAGTATTAGTAGAAGGCTTCTTACTCTCTAATACCTGCTTAGCTCCTGCGAATATGGTTTCCCAATTAGACAATTCTTCTGCCTTACAGAAAGCTACTAATGCATCTAATACAGACGCAAGGGCAACACTCTGTTCTGTCACATCATATTTAGTACTAGGCAACTCATGGATAGGGGCAAGTCTATAGATTACATCCCACACCCTATCTGCCCCTAGCTGACGTTTATCCTCATTGACTTCCCACTTACTATACCAAAATTCTGATCGATCTTCTAGAATAGTCTCTACCATCCATACTCCTCCACCTCCTACAAACCCGGCTGTCATATACTCGGGAGTATTAGGTTTAGCAAAAGATTGATAAAATAACTTCACTTGCTTCACTCCTCTAAATTTTAGAGAAATAAACCAATCTATAGGTGCCTGAGTTGTATATTGATTCTTATCGCCTACTACAGGAATATGAAATAACACTTTATTACAATACATAGAAATCTTCTCTCCTTGATTAGAAATCTCTGGTAGGCGATCATTTAAATATGCGTTAGAATAACTTACTACACTAACCATCTGAAGTATCGATACATTCATAGCTATAAAATAAAGCTCTAAATTATATAAATATAGAATACGACACAAAAAACTAAATGCCAATATTCTCAAAAATATTGGTTCTAAAAAGGTACTATTATATGCTAAAAACTGTATATTGCCGGTGTAGATTACACTTAATTTTTCTAATGATGGCTAGTCCGGCTAAAATCCCTTATCAGAGTTTTATAAAAATAGATAAAAACTCATCTACTGCAATATATATGCAGATAGCTAATCAATTTAGTAATGCGATACAACGCAACTTTATCCCTGAAGGAACTAAACTACCTGGAACTAGAACAATCGCTACATTGCTCTCTGTAAATAGAAATACAGTAATCGCCGCATTTGAAGAGATAGCAGCGCAAGGATGGATAGAAATGATTCCTAATAAAGGCTGTTTTGTATTAAGCAAAAAATCAATTCGACCTAAAACAAATACTGATATTGATTATCAAAATATTCAACAATATCCTGATAAACCTGGATACTCCTTTCAAGTCAATAATGTACTAGACTCTCCTTATGAGACAAATCATTGTAACTATATATTTAACGAGGGAACAACAGATACTAGAATAAGTCAACTGAGCCAATTATCTTCTTTTTACAGTGCTAATCTGAAAAGAAAAAGCAATCGAAAGAAACTATACAATATAAAAAGTGAAGATAATTATCCTTTCAAAAGTAATATGGCTAATTATCTAAACTTATCTAGGGGACTACATATAAGTAAGAATAATATCCTCATTACACGCAATACTGAGATGAGTATATATATAGCATGTAGGGTATTACTCTCTCCTGGTGATAAAGTTATCGTAGCCAAACTGAGCTATTACTCTAGTAATATGACATTCAAAGAAACAGGAGCTCACGTACTAACAGTACCAGTAGATGAATATGGTATAGATGTACGAGCTGTAGAAGAAATATGTAAATCACACACTATTCGCATGTTATATCTCACACCTCATCATCACTACCCTACTACCGTAACTTTAAGTGCACAACGCAGAGTAAAACTACTTAACTTGGCACGTAAATATGGCTTTATTATCTTAGAAGATGATTATGACTATGATTTTCATTATGATAAGAGTCCTGTATTACCACTGGCGAGTGTTGACTCAGAAGGGATGGTAATATACATTGGATCATTTGGCAAATCTTTAGCCCCGACTTTTGAACATGGGTTCATTGTAGCACCAGAAAGTGTATTAATAGAAATGCAGAAATACCTAAGATTACTAGATCCTAGGGGAGACATCATCATGGAGCAGGTATTAAATGAATTAATAGAAGAAGGCGAGATCTTTAGGTACTTAAAAAAAGCTTCTAAAATATATAAGGAAAGACGCGACTCTTTTGCTGGGCTATTACAACATTTTTTCAATGACGATATCCTTTTTACAGTACCTGCTGGTGGATTAGCGATTTGGACAGAATGGAATATACCTATCAACCTAATGCAACTCCATAAACAGTGTGCTAAAAATAATCTGTATCTCCCTAAAACATTACTCTATCAAGATAAGAAATTAACAGGAGTAAGGTTAGGTTTTGGTCATTTAACGAAAGAAGAAATGGAAGTTAACCTAGATATCCTCTATCGTTCCATACATGCTCTAAAACCTTCTAAATAGAAAGCAACCCACATCAATTTAAGCAGAGATATTTAATTATTATAACTATATTTGTTTAGTATTTACTTATTTTAACAATTAATATGAAAGCATTTAAGACTTATATTTTTATTATTTTATGTGGAGTAGTCCTTTATAGCTGTAAAAAGGAAGATAGTTTTAAACTTCCTGAAATGTCAGAACACGAAAAGTCATTAAGCAAGGCTATTATTGGGGATTGGACAGAATTCACTCCTTTTAATGCGAATAAGCCTAAGAGCTTCTCATTGAAAGAAAATGGAGAAGCAACTTCTGTGAATATGATCAATAACGAATATAAGAATTGGTGGGTACAGAATCACGAACTGCTAGTTCTTTCTAATAAGGATACACTCCGCTTTATAGTAAAAGCAACTAGTGAAAATATAATAGTTCTAGAAAAAAACAATCAAGAGTTCACATATAAAAGGGTAGATTTAAAGTAATTTATACCTTCAAACCTAAAAAAAGAGGAAAGTATCATAAAAATGTACTTTCCTCTTTTCTATATTGCCTATCACCAAATCGGTATTTTATGTAGATAAGCTTGTTGAAATAATTTATCCTCTATAGCATCACTGCTAATATACCCTTTATACTTAGGAGAGCTCATTTCTTTATAGATGCGTTTAGCCTGCCCTATTAGTCCTTCTTGCTTTATAAAGTTATTAAATCCTAAACAGTTTTCTTCATAAGAAGCGAAACAGGTCATAAAATCAATAGGATAAATAAACTGTTTAGGGGACATATGTACATTAAACCTCCATCCTTGCTCTATAGTGTAAGCGATAAGTGATTCTCTATTTCTAAACTGCTCAAATATAGGATTCACATAAGTCGATAGAAGTTTATTAAAAACGGCTATTTGATCATCGATATTCTTTGAGTTAATTTCCCAACTAAATTTCTTAGATTGAACAGATATAATATCGTTGAGATTAGCTATAAAAACAGTATCTACTGCTAAATCTTTACTTCTATACTTTTGTAATCTCCATCCTTTTAGCTGTTCTGATAATACCATGACAAGACATGATAACTGTACACTATTTTTTACTTCGCTCTGAATAGCATGAAACTTCAATATGAATTCAAAATCTGAAGTTTCCACTCTTTGTTTTAGTATCATACCTTTTTGTGTAGCTACAAACCCTTCCTGTAAATAACGTACACTGATACTGTGGACGAATTGTAAAAAAACTTGTTTTCCTGACATAAAAACAGTTTAAAAGATTGTATTTTATTCTCTTACTAATTCAATACAATTTGTACCCTCATCGTTATTTTCATGTTCTAACTTATAGATCAAGGCCTCCATTTTTCTATAGAAACTAAAATATGACGCAAATACAAAAAGAGTAAGTAATGACAGAGCATTAATAATCACTCCTAGTTCGATTATATACATAACATCCACTCTAGAAGCTATACTATACTGATACATACGCAACAAATAGATCAATAAGAAACTAATCCAAAGTAATAAGATCCAATAAGACCTAAACTTCTTTAATCTAGTATTGGTATTTTCATGTATATATGATACCGAACTGATAGTCATTTTATTCAATAATCGATAAGGCATCACTAAATTAAAAACAGGCAACAACCATCCGAAAATTATCCAATACTTAGAATCACGTAATCGAGTATCTAAAGATTGCATATTTATATAAGCTCTATAGAACCATATAATGAATACTATAAAGAAAAAGAGAGCTGCTACAATATTCAAGACTGTGACAATAAAATTTATGGTCTCAAACCTTATTAAATCCTTATTCATATATTGAACACCTAGATTCACTTTAGTATATATATTGTACTGGATTAATAAACAGTTTAAACTTGCTACTGAAGATATTATCAATAACTTAATCGCAACAAGTAAAACATCTCCTCTACTCACATTAGACAATAACATATTTCTAATTTGTATTTATAGTTTATCTCCAAAGCTCTTGACTTTGTATCTTAATTTCTTTGATAGTATTCCCTTTTGTATCTCCTATTTTATTTTCACAAACTACCCAATACATTAGCTTTCTATTACTCTTAGGATTAGTATAAACACAGCTTAACAAAGGAGAATCAGGACTGTTTCCCTTACCATTCTTATACTTCATAGGGGTAGTACAGTAAGGCTGTAGCTCTTCTATTGTTGTATTATAAAGATATGTAGGATCTGTAAACTCTACTTCGCCTTTTGCATCTCTTGTATAAGTACTTTTCATTAAAAACTGAAGCGTATAAAACAATTTATCTCCTTGTCTTAATTTTTCAACAGAAAAACGAGATTCATCTGCGGTTTTATAAGGGATATAATACAAAGTATCTCCTTCATAATTATCATATATACTGTAATCCATAGCCCCTTCCTTCATCTCTTTAGGAGCAATAGCTAATGTTTTTAATATTTCTCTTACTTGACCATTATCAACATTTTCCTCTGTAACCAATTCCATTAATTGACCAATCTTTTTGCTAAAAGACTGCTCCTGTGCAAACAGAAGTGTTACACTAAGAAAGGCTACCATAGTAAATACTACTCTATACATAATTCTCCTTTTAATTTCTCTAAATTAAAACAATTGAAAGTGAACACAAAATAACTAGTACGTAAATTTCTGAATATATTCAGCTCGTTTCTCTTTAGTTATTTTTAATCCTTGCTCAATATAATTATCAACAGAACCATACTTCTCTTCTATCCCTTGAAACATTGCTTGAATATAGATTGGTTTAATCCAAGAGAAGTTCTCTATAACTTGATAGTTAATCTTTGGAAAAATCACTTTACCTACTTTAGCGAGTTTCATTCTACCCTCGACTTCGCTAACTCTATAATTATTAGACAACATATATTCAGAAATGATAGTCTCTCTATCTACATCTAGAATGCTAAGTATCATGGCTCCTATCATACCTGTCCTGTCTTTACCAGCCGAACAATGAAATAATACTGCGTGTTTTGATTCAAAAACATCATCCATTATCTCCCTCACTAATTGTGGGTTCTCTGTCATATACAGTTTATAAAATTCCATCACTAGACTATCTGACTGTACAGGAGTAACCTTCCCTTTCAGTACATCCTTTTTAGTCTTAGAAAACATATCTTCAGAATCATCATATACCTGGACATTCTTGTATTCTATGCCTTCTGGTATTCTATCCGATTTTTTCGTCACTTCTTTATCTGTACGCAAGTCTATAACGGTTTTTACATCTAGCTTATCAAGTTTAGCGTACTCTCTTTTCTTTAACTTAGATAAATGTCCACTTCTAAAAAAGTGCCCCCATACAATCTGCTTTCCATCTTTATTTATAATCCCTCCCATATCTCGAAAATTATGAACCTTCTTAAACTCAATATGTCTATTAGATTGATAAATAGTATCATGATTAGATACAATAGGATATACTTGTCTCTCACTAGTATGTACAAAATATTTACCTACTTCTGTCTCCACCTGAGTATGTTGATCAAGAACAAGTTTCTCATCAGGAGCCAATTGTACCATATAACCTTTTTTACCTTCTGTTACCTTATCAGTTTTATCTAAATCAGAAAAAGAAATAGGTTGGTAGGTTTGATAAGAACATCCTACAAAAAAAAATGATATAAGTATTATCGTAAAAAAAGTATAATAACGCATAAATATTAATATTACTGTTACTAACAAAAATAGGTATAATAATTTAGAATACAATCTGTAACATTTACCATAAAAAAGATCCCAAATGCCGAAGGCAATATGGGATCTTTTAAAATATATAGATAACTATTATGAATTCATGTGTTTACTAATATCGAAGTTAAGTCCTTGTGCAATTCTAGTCCCTAATTCAACATTCGCTCTAAACCAGTGACATAACTGTCTTCCGATGATTTCATCACGCTTAGGTCCTTCTACACCCCCCATTGCTGCAACAATATTAGCAACGGTATTTGTTTTTTCCTCTGCAGTCATGATCTCATATAACTTTCCTGGTTGACTGAAGTGATCATTCTCTCCTTCTCCATTTCTATCATATCTATCTGCCACTATGCTATTCAATTCTTGAGCTGGTTCTTTATAACTTTGATCTACTGTAATATTATCAAAACTATTTGGGAAGTAGTTTGGTGCATCATCACCATTACCATCTACTCTCATATAACCATCTCTTTGATAATTATTAGTCATAAATGGACAACGGTTCACAGGTATTTGTTCATAGTTTGTCCCTAATCTATAACGTTGTGCATCAGGATAAGATAAAATACGTCCTTGTAACATCTTATCAGGAGAGAAACCAATACCATCTACAATATGTGTTGGTGCAAAAGCAGCTTGCTCTACATCTTGGAAATAGTTACGAGGCATTTTATTCAATTCCATTACACCTACGTCAATTAATGGATAGTCACCATGAGGCCATACTTTAGTAACATCAAAAGGATTTACTACAGCTGTTTTAGCTTGCTCTTCTGTCATTACTTGAATTTTCAAATTCCATTTTGGGAAATTACCCTTAGAGATATTATCATATAGATCACGTTGAGCATAATCCATATCAGTCGCTCTCATTTGATCAGCTTCTGGCCCAGTAAGGTTTTTAATTCCTTGAGCTGTTTTAAAGTGAAACTTCACATATACTCTTTCATTTTCACTATTAATCATAGAGAATGTATGACTTCCGTATCCATTCATATGTCTAAACCCAAAAGGAGTACCTCTATCTGACATTAAGATTAATACTTGGTGTAAACTCTCAGGGTTCAATGACCAAAAATCCCACACCATAGTAGGTGATTTTAAATTAGTACCTGGGTGTCTTTTTTGAGTATGGATAAAGTCAGGGAATTTCTTAGCATCTTTAATAAAGAATACAGGTGTATTATTACCTACTAAATCCCAGTTACCATCTTCTGTATAGAACTTCACTGCAAAACCACGTGGATCTCTTTCTGAATCTGCCGATCCTTTCTCTCCACCCACTGTAGAGAATCGAACAAATACTTCTGTCTGTTTTCCTACCTCACTGAACAGTTTTGCTTTCGTATATTTGGTAATATCATTCGTTACTGTAAATGTACCGTAAGCACCTGAACCTTTAGCATGTACAATACGCTCTGGAATACGCTCTCTATTAAAGTGAGCTAACTTTTCATGTAAAATATAATCTTCTAATAATACAGGACCTCTAGCACCTGCTGTTAATGAATCCTCGTGATCTACATAAGGTCTTCCTGAAGCTGTCGTTAATTTTTGTTCTTTCATAATTTTTATTTTTGTCGTTTATTTCTCTTTTTCTTTTACAAACTTACAGCTATAATATACTGATAACTAGATTTCAGCATACTTTGATTCAATACAACTATTGATTAAATCTATTGTGTTTTAAAAAACTATAAATAGCTTCAATATTTGAATTTATATACTACACTCAAATTTTACGCCATTTCTATATCTAAAATACGTTTTTTTAAAGCACATTAACTTTATTGTCTGATTATAAAATAGTTAATAAAAATTTAAATAAAAATATATTTATCTGTGTAAATGCAGTATCTTTCTAACTCTTAGCAAATGGTAATTTTCTACACACAATGAATACAGCAGAATTTAGCTTTATATGTTTTGATCAATTAAATTCAGTTCAGAAAGATAACTTAGTACAAAAACTCATAGAACTAGACAGCTTTCCACTATACTTAAAAGCTGACAGTGTTAAAGTTAAATATTGGAACACTATTTTTAAGGTATTTCCTGCTCATCAGTTTATAGTACTAGAGAACAATAATCTTGTTGCTACTGTACACTGTGTTCCTTTACATTTAACTAAAACAGAATTTGCTAAACTCTCAGATGGTGGATGGAGATGGGCATTGGAAAAATCTTTTGCTGACCATGAACGTATTCTTAAAACCAATACATTGTGTTGTTTATCTATTTTTACAGATAAATCTTACATAGAAAATGAGGTACACCAATATATAATGAATAACTTAAAAATCACTTCTACTCAAGAAGGATATCAAAACATTATCTGTCCCATAAGACCTAAGATGAAACAGCATTATCCTCTACAAGATATAATGAATTATTCTCAATGGATTAATAATTCGGGATTGCCATACGATATTGAAATTAGAAAACATGTAGTCAGCGGAGCTATTATTCAAGGGATTTGCTCTTCATCCTTCTACGTTGAAGGAACTATACTACAATGGGAAAAATGGACTGGCTATACCTTTCAGTCTTCTGGAGAATATATTTTACCGATGGGACTTACTACGCTTAAAGTAAATGTTGAACTTAATAAGGGATATTATACAGAGCCCAATATTTGGATGATATACAGGCTATAAGTCTAACGATTCTGAATAGTAAAAGATATAGAAGTACCTGTTCCTTTTTTACTCCTTACAATAAGCTTTGAATTCAACCCTCGAAGTCGTTCTTCCATATTTTTAATTCCTAATCCCCGCTTGACAGATTTAACATTAAATCCTTTACCATTATCGATAACCTCAATTCTGAAATATTGATCAGATAAATATTCCACTACCAATCTACATTCTTTAGCTTCAGCATATTTCTGAACGTTCTGGAATGCTTCTTGAAGAACTCTATAAATATTAATCTTTACCTTATGACTTAGTTTTTCTAATTCTATTCTAGAATCAATTTTAAAACTAAAAACTGTACTAACATTTCTATTTTGTAAATAAACTAACTCCTCTAAAAGTTGTCCAAAATTACTAACTAGAAACTTCTCTTCATTGTACAAGGCATGAGAACTATTCCTAATAAAATGTTCTACCTCTTGCACCTCTTTGACTAAAGATGCTTTAATTGTCTCTAGATTGTCGTTTTCTAATTGCAGAAGAGAAAATCGTGTAACAAATAGCTTATTCAAGACACCGTCGTGTAATTCTTTAGCAAATTTCTTTCGTTCTAATTCTTGTGCTCTAGTTATACTATTTTGAATATGAATAATAGAATCATAATATTTTTCTGTGTCCTTTTGATACATTTGAACCAACGCTATTTCCTTTGCCTTATTCCTATAAAAGATGACACATAGTATCCCGATAAAACTAAAAACAAGAGCAATACTCGCATAAGTAATAAGGTTATTTTGATTCTTTAAAATTTGATTTGAACGAATAAGTAAATCGGATTCATATTGTAAGCGTGCAAACTTGCTTCTAACCGTATTTATATCCTTGTTTATCAATTCATTGATATATTTATAATAATAAAGATTAGACCTAGAGTCGACTTTATCATACATCATGAACAATTCTATAGTTTTCTTCTGTATTTTTAAATCATCATATTCAGCAGCAGATGAGAGTATGTCTTCTAACAACTTCACTCCATTTACATGCTCTCCTCTTTCTAATAAATACTCTGCATATAGTAATTTGTTCAAGTTATAAGCATGTAGATTCCCTATAGCTAGACTATGATCCATAGCTTCAACTACATAACTTACAGCCGAATCATATTGTTCATTTTTTAACTGAAGTAAGGCATTCGTATGCAAAAGCATAGAGTAAAAAGATTCTTTATCCTTATTATCTAATTGTTCTAAACACTTAAAAGCTTCTTGAATTGCTAATTCTGCCTGATCATACTCTCCTTTATCTATATATGCACGAGATAAATTATTTCTAATAGAAATCCTATTCATCAGTATCTGTTCCTCTGAATAGAAATTTCTAAGTTCTTCAAAATCTAAATACGCTTCAGCTTTATTTAGCATACTTATAGCCTTATCATTCCTTTCTAAGCCCAATTCTATTACAGCTGATACAAATGTTTGGCTGTATAAAGTGTGCTTATCTACACTATCTCCATTTAATGCTATTGCTTGTAACAACTGCAATTGAGCTTCTGAGTAAACACCTCTACTAGAAAGTAATATACTGAAATATAAATAGGTTTTTTGAAGGTTTTTAATATCCTTTATCCTCTTATAATACTGTGCTGATTTATTATAATAGTAATAACTACTATCTGAAATAGCAGTGTATTGATAATGCTCTCCTAACTCAAAATAAGTACTTGCTAGTGATACGCTGTCCTTATTTTTTAAAGCATTGATATACTGATAAGTCAATCTGTTTTTTTCATTGTATACATCTTCTTTATTAGCTAAAGTATTTTGCTTATAATAATATGCATTACCTAATAATAGTAGACGTTTAGCCAATCGGCCTGACTCTAAATAATGAATAGAATCACTATCCTCTTCTTTCTCTATCAAGTCGAGTTCCTGAGTGTGTTTTTGTACATCTAGTTGCCTTTCCTTATTCTTAGTACAACTAAAACAAAAGGATATTAATAAACAATATAAAATGTATTTTTTAAACATTACACTTCCTAATTCTAAGAAAAGCTAAAAATATAAAAAAATAATCTTATACACTGTTTTTACCATTTATTTTATTAATATATTATATTTTAAAAACAATTTATACTAATATTCTTTCAATCCCCTCTTAAACACTTCTAAAGCCCTCTCTCTAGCAAACTTATGCTCTACTATTGGTCTTCTATAGTAAAGTTCTCGCCACTCTAGAACCCATTTATCCATATAGCTACCATCCTTATCAAACTTCTTTGCCTGTTCTGTAGGATTGAATATTCTAAAGTATGGTGCAGCATCACATCCACAGCCCGCTACCCATTGCCAATTTCCATTATTAGAAGCTAAGTCATAATCTAATAGGTGTTGAGCGAAATAAGCTTCTCCCCAACGCCAATCAATCAATAAATGCTTCACTAAAAAACTAGCAACTACCATACGCACTCTATTATGCATAAATCCTGTAGCATTTAATTCTCTCATCCCTGCATCCACTAATGGATAACCTGTATTTCCTTCACACCATGCTAAGAAGTCTTCTTCATTATTGCGATATTCTATACCTTCGTATTTACGTTTAAAACAATGCTTTTCTACCTCTGGATACAAATACATAATCTGACTAAAAAACTCCCTCCAAATCAACTCCGATAGCCATACATCATTTTCTTTTAAAGCAATACGCACACACTTTCTAATAGATAAACTTCCAAAACGCAATGCTGTGCCTAATAAACTAGTTCCTTTAATACTAGGATAATCCCTATACTGATCATAGGTTGATATAACAGCTAGATCTATTGCATTAGCTACATGCATATACTCTGAATAACGATACCCTAGCTGGTCTAAAGAAATAATATCACTTTGAAAATGATGAAACAAAATCTTTTCTAAAGGCACAGTGTAGTCAAACAAATGATTCGTTGTCAATAATGATCTCCACTTTTTAGCATAAGGAGTGTATACCTGATATGCTGTACCATCTTGTTTTAGGATCTCTCCTCCTCTGAAAATGACGTGATCTTTATACTGATAGAAAGGAATATTCTTTTGTTGAAAGAAAGAAGCTACTTCTCGATCTCTCTGTATAGTTTGAGGTTCATAATCCTCATTGCTATAAACAGCTTTTATTCGATATGTATCACTTAACTGGACGAATGCCTGAGATACAGTACTATGCAAACATTGAATACCTGAATTATACTTCTTAAGCTCATCATTTATCTTCCCGATCTGCTCATGAATATACTGTACTCGCCTATCTTCTACATGACTAAACTGTTTTAAAATATCTTTATCAAAGATAAATAAAGGCAAAATAGGATATCCACTCTGTACAGCGTGATACAAGGCAACATTGTCTTCTAATCTTAAATCGCGTCTAAACCAGACTATTACTACTTCTATTTTTTCCATTTTACCACTATATTTTAATATTAGCTTATAAAAAAAGGGCTAAGCATTCTTTTATTCCCGAAAGATATAAAAGAATACTTAGCCCTACTAAATCAAATTATAAATTATAAACTATGTATTAAAAAGCTCCTATCAGACTCATCCAACTCGTACCTACTACTAAATAAATAGCCAGTAACATTACTCCGATGATTAGACCATAAGTCCACCATGACTTTAGCTCTACATACCCACTTCCAAAGAATACCGGTGCAGGACCGTGTCCATAGTGTGTTAGTGTTCCGTAGATAGATCCCATAAAACCTAACATCATCGCTAATAATACAGGTGGCACTCCTAGTGATACCCCTACTCCTAATAAGGCAGCATACATAGCTGCTACATGAGCAGTGGCACTCGCAAAGATATAGTGACTAAAGAAATATACAATGACGATAATAGGGAAAGCATAATGCCAATCCATATCGCCCATCTTACCTTTTACTAAATCACTGAACCATCCAATGAATCCTAATTTATTCAATGAGCTCGCCATCATCACTAATACTGCGAACCACACGATAGTATCCCAAGCTCCTTTTTCTGCTTTTACATCATCCCATGTCAACACAGAAGTCAACAATAAGATTGCTAGACCAATAAAAGCAGTCGTAGTAGCATCAATACTAAATAAGTCTCCTGTGATCCAAAGCACTAGCAATATAACAAAAGTCATTAACATCAATATCTCCGATACAGTTAACTTACCCATTTCTCTTAATTTTTCAGCAGCTACTTTAGGTGCATCTCCTGTTTTCTTAAGTTCTGGTGGAAAGATCTTATACAATACTATTGGAGTCAAGATAAAGGCTACCAATCCAGGAACAAAACCTGCTGCTGCCCATGACATCCATGAAATATTTATTCCCATATCAGCTGCGAACTTCTGACACATTGGGTTACTTGCTGTACCTGTTAAGAACATTGATGAAGCAATCAAGTTCATATAATAACAATTCAATGTCAAGAAAGAACCTAATTTCTTATGCGTTTCTGGTTTAGTAGCATCAGAACCGAAGTTCATAGCCATAGACTTCATAATAGGATAGATAATTCCTCCTCCACGAGCTGTATTACTAGGAATAGCAGGTGCTAGTACTAAGTCTGCTAACCCTAATCCATAAGCCAACCCTAATGTACTTTTTCCAAAGGCACGAATAAATAAAAACGCAATTCTATTCCCTAATCCTGTTTTGATAAAACCTCTTGCAATAAAGAAAGAGATACCGATTAACCAGATTACTTTATCTCCAAAACCACTCAAACTCAGTGCTATTGATTTACCTGGATCTCCAGGTGCTAACAATTGAAAGAATGCTGTTAGACCTACTGCTAACATACACATCGTTCCCATCGGTGCAGCTTTTAAGATAATACCTAAAATGGTACTTACAAATATGGCAAATAAATGCCAGGCATCTGGTGTCACTCCTTCTGGAATTGGACAAAACCATAATGCAATCCCGATTACAGTTGTAATCACAAGATTCTTAAGATTTACTTCTTTCATCACTTATACGTCTTTGTGGTACAATTAGAATCTACATTGTAATTGGATAAATGCTAGATTAGAATTATAAGTTTTCGAATCTTTTATATTCTCTTTAAAGTTGTCTATTTGCATCCCTAGTTGGATTCTCGCTCCGTAATTTTTAAGGAACTCCAAACTAAACATAGGTGTCAATGTCTGACGTGCATTAGAGTTTAACTGTGACTCCGCATCTAGATATTCATAACGACATGCGAATTCTATAGCTTGGAAGTGTTTTTTACCTACTTCATAACGAATATTTGGTAGCACATAAAAACTCTTCATCACATAATCATCTAATTTACCTAAGCGCTTGTCCGCTGCCAATTTAAAGAATGCATCATGATTAGTTCCTTGCTTGGCCTCTGTTTGAAAATCAAAACACCAACGATCTCCAATAGGAAACTTAGCTGCTGCCTCTATTCCTACTGCATATACATTTTCTTTTTGCACCTCACCTATACCTCCACTAATACCTACATTAAAATCATGCTTCTTATTCAGGTTAAATAAAAGTCTACTTGAGTAGTGCTTACCATCATCACTATCTGTCTTATTCTTTCCATTACCATTCGTCACAGAGAATCCATAACTCATTGGCACTTTGCCCAAATCCACACTACCTGTAATAGCAGCACCTACTTGGAAACTCATCCATCCATTACTTCCGAATAGATAATAAGAATTAGAGTAATCTATTGACTTAACAATATCTACTGCATAGGTTTCTTCTAATCCAAATAGAGGTCTAAACTGTCCTACTGTAATCTGGAAGTAACGGTTAACCGTATACTTAGCATAAGCATTTTCTAAAACTCGTGTACTTACATCTTTATTTTTAAAGTCTGCAAAATTAACAAGAGCTGTTACTTCTAAGTTTTCAGTAATCTTCGCATTCATAGAAACACGCATTCTCTTGATATCAAAAGAATTGTTAGCATAACTTGTCTTTTCTGGCGTTTCTGAGTGATGCAGTCCATCTATATCCACACCTTTTTTAAAGTTATCTAAGTATCGGGTCTGGAATACCCCTCCTACCTTAAACTTAGGATATTTCTGCGGTTCAGGATTGATAATAACCTTCTCTTCGAAGACTTTGATTGTATCTGTCTTGACCTCTTGTGCGAATGAAATAGCGGAGCAGAATAATCCTGCTCCTACTATTATTCTAAATTTTAAGCTATTATAGAGTGTGAGAGTGCTCATAGGCTTATTTTTTATTTGTTATTTCTTAAACTTTAAAAAGCTAGCACGATTGTACTCATAGTTCATACGTGCAATGTTTAGTACAGAAATACCTTGTGGGCATTCTACTTCACATGCTTCTGTATTAGAACAGTGTCCAAAATCTTCTGCATCCATCTGCGAGATCATTCTCAATGCTCTTTCTTTGCGCTCCTCCTGAGATTGAGGTAACAAGGCTAATTGAGTAATCTTAGCTGATGTGAATAGAGCCGCACTACCATTCTTACAAGTAGCTACACATGCTCCACACCCGATACACGCCGCAGAGTCAAAAGCTGCTTCTGCTGTCTCATGTGACACAGGGATTGTATTCGCCTCTGGAGCCTGTCCTGTATTTACAGACACATATCCTCCAGCAGAGATAATACGGTCAAAGGCACTTCTGTCCACTTTTAAATCCTTCTTCACAGGGAATCCCTTTGCTCTAAAAGGTTCTATTAATACCGTCTCACCATCTCTGAACTCACGCATGTGTAGCTGGCATGTAGTTGTATTCTCTAATGGTCCATGAGGATTACCATTGATTACTACACCACATTGTCCACAGATACCTTCTCTACAGTCGTGGTCAAACTCTACTGGTTCTTCTTTATTTACAATTAATTGTTCGTTTAATGTATCCAACATCTCCAAGAAAGACATATGCGGATTTACATTTTCTAACGTATAATCAACAAGTTTTCCTTGTGTTTTACGATTTTTTTGTCTCCAAATTTTTAAATGCAGTTTCATAGACTTTTTTAATTATTTATAACTACGGATAGTTGGTTGTACGAATTCGAATTTTAACTCCTCTTTATTCAAGATAGGCTCTTTATCTAATGACCCTGGCCACTCCCATGCAGAGATATATTGGAACTCAGCATCATTACGTGCAGCCTCCCCTTCCTCTGTCTGGTACTCTTCTCTAAAGTGTGCTCCACAAGACTCGTTTCTAGTCAATGCATCATAACACATCAACACACCGATCTCTAGATAATCTGCTACACGCCCTGCTTTTTCTAATTCAGCATTCATTGTATCATTCTCTCCTGGAACATGAACATTTTTATAAAATTCATCTCTTAACTTCTTAATCTCTTCGATTGCATAAGTTAACCCTTCAGCTGTTCTAGCTAGACCACAGTAATCATATAATAACTTACCTAATTTTTTGTGGTAGTAGTCCACTGACTTATCCCCTTTTATATTTAATAATTGGTCTATTTTTTCTTTATTTTCTGCCACCACTTTATCGAACTCTGGATGATCTGTAGAGATCTTACCTACTCTAATCTGATCTGCTAAATAGTTAGCGATCGTATAAGGCGCGATAAAGTATCCATCTACAGAAGCCTGAAGTAATGAGTTTGCTCCTAATCTATTTGCTCCGTGATCTGCGAAGTTTGCTTCTCCTAATGCAAATAATCCAGGAATAGTAGTCATTAACTCATAATCTACCCATAATCCTCCCATAGAGAAGTGAGCAGCAGGAGATATCTTCATCGGCTCTTTATAGGCATTAATACCCGTAATCTTCTCATACATACGGAATAAGTTTCCATACTTCTCAGCGATTTTTGGTTGTCCTTGTTCTTTGATTGCTTTAGAGAAATCTAAGTACACTGCATTCTTTAAAGGTCCTACACCATGTCCAGCATCGATACGCTCCTTAGCTGCACGAGATGAGATATCACGAGGTGCTAAGTTTCCGAATGCAGGATAACGACGCTCTAAGTAGTAATCTCTTTCTTCTTCTGGGATATCATTAGCTTCTCTTGTATCATCTGCTTTTTTAGGTACCCATATACGTCCATCATTACGCAGTGATTCTGACATTAATGTTAGTTTAGATTGGTAGTCTCCAGACTGTGGTAATGAAGTTGGGTGAATCTGAGTCCAGCTAGGAGAAGCGAAATATGCTCCTTTTTTATGTGCTCTCCAGATAGCAGATCCATTACATCCCATCGCTAAAGTAGATAGGTAATAAATCTTACCAAAACCTCCTGTCGCTAACACTACAGCATGTGCTGAGTGTTTCTCTATCTCTCCAGTCTCTAAGTTTCGCACTACTACCCCTCTCGCTTTACCATCGATTACCACGATATCTAGCATCTCATGAGAAGAGTATAGTTGTACTGTTTTCTTATCCACTTGACGCATTAGCGCTTGATAAGTACCTAATAATAACTGTTGTCCCGTTTGACCTCTTGCGTAGAAGGTTCTACTTACCTGAACACCTCCGAATGATCTATTGTTTAAATATCCTCCATATTCTCTACCGAAAGGAACCCCCTGAGCTACCGCTTGGTCGATCAAGTTAAGAGAGCACTCTGCTAGACGATACACGTTAGCCTCACGCGCTCTAAAGTCTCCTCCTTTTAGTGTATCTACGAACATACGGTACACACTGTCACCGTCGTTTTTATAATTTTTTGCAGCATTCACCCCTCCTTGTGCCGCTACAGAGTGCGCACGACGAGGTGTATCTTGAAAACAAAAAGCTTTTACATTATAGCCCATCTCTCCTAGAGAAGCAGCTAATGAACTTCCTGCTAATCCTGTTCCGATAACGATTACATCAAGTTTTTTTCTATTCGCAGGGTTTACCAGACGAGCAGTTTTTTTATAGTTAAACCATTTTTCTTCTAATGGTCCCTGAGGTATTTTTGCATCTAATTTCATAGCTAGTTTTTAAGATTAGTGATGTAAATAAAAATTGGCATTGCAGCAAATCCAACACAGATAATTACTGAATAAGCAACTCCGAAGATATTAACCCAGCGTACAAACTTTGGGTGAAATAATCCTAACGTTCTTACTCCACTCGTAATTCCGTGAATCAAGTGATAACACAATGCTACCATCGCGATAACATAAACCACTACTAACCACAGCTCTTGGAATGCTGTAACTACTACTGCGTATAAATCTTTGTTTCCATTAGCATCGATGCCTATTTCTCCAAACTTATACACATACCAAAAGTTTTGAAAATGCAGAACAATAAAGATTAAAACTATTGTCCCTAGTACTCCCATATTTCTGCTGTACCATTTACTAGCTCTACCTCTATTATCTTTTTTATACGTACCTCCAGAAGCCTTGTTCTTAGAAGTAATAATTAAAGCATAGATGGCATGTCCTATAATAGAAGCATATAAAACATAAGAAACCATTTTTACCAATGGATTTCCGGTTAGAAAATGCGAGTACGCATTAAAGCTAAGTCTTGCGTGTTCTGGCTCTAAAAATAACTGTGTATTTCCTAAAAAGTGAATTAATAGGAAAAAGCAAAGAAATAATCCTGTCGCGGCCATTACAATCTTGCGTGAGAGTGTGTTCATCTTTGTACTTTGTTTTTAATAATTAATGAATCCTTATTATTGTTACTAAAAGCCTGTTTAGAAAATCAGTACTATATTTTACTTCTATTTATTATAGAGTATTTCTTCATTTTTACTTCTTTTAGATATATCGACTCTATAAGAGAAAAATGTCTAGATACACTCAAAAATATCCTATAAACAATTTTATATTCTAATTTCAAACAGACTCTAATCGTTTTCTTTATTTATATGTTAAAAGTATAATTTTAGTGTTATTTCAAAGATGACATATATCAGCCCTCATTTGATTTTGTTCACTAGCTACATACATTAACGTACATCAATATAATATTACAATCAATGTGAACATGTATTTAAAATTATCAAATATTTTTAACATAAATAACGTTCCTCAAAAAAATAATTAATTATAATAAAGTATATAATCATTATAAATAGTACTATAACTTCTAAAGAACTTTCTATTCTTTTAACAAAAAATCAAATTCTATACCACAATACTCTTTTTAACAATTATAATTACCACAACAGATAGCAATACACCATATTCTCTATGTATTCTTTTAAAGAAATACAATCAAACAGCAGTAAATATCATTATATTCATTTCATATCATTAAAAAAAGAATCTATTATATTATTCATAATATATAAACATATAAAACCGCAAAAACCTCTCATTTGCTAGCTTCAAGTATTAATTATACATATTTAAAAAACAGTCTAAACTGAATAAAATAACTCTTTACAAAAGTTGTAATAAACCTAAATAAGTTTCATTTCCTCATCTTTTATACACAAAACCATGTTTCCTTATTACTAGTTCATATTGAGAATATAGTCTAAAAAAGAGCTCTTCATCTCCTGAAGATTATTCTTTTTGCCATTCAAACACTAAAAAAGAAGATTGCAAAATCCTCATTTTTACACTTCGACCCTTCTCTTTCTTTTAAAAGTCCCTATTAAGAAGTGTATCTAAACTAGAATAAACAAAATAAGCGTACTAATGGGGCTTCCATTCCCATCTAATTTAGATTTCATCACAACACCGAATACAAGAATAATAAGTGGAGTATAGAAGGATATTTATTGGGCAAATGCATGCTCTGCTCCACCATTATCGAGCTATTGTCCATGTATTGTCCAAGGACTTTCTTATAATACCCTAAAATACTAGGACTAGAAGCTACTCTACATATATAGCAACAATAGTAAAAACCAAATAAAACACTAATTATCAGTAAATTAATTAAAAACACATTATAAAAAAACACTACTATTTTTTTATAAAAAACATAGATATCTTCCTGATTTCAACCTTAAAATGAAAAAAACGGAGTTTAGAAACTATAAAAACGATGTTTTAAGAGGCTATTTTCTATTCAAAAAGAAAAAAATGAGAAGTAATTTTCTAAGAATACAAAACTAGAGTGTATAAAAAAACAGTAGTAAACCAAAGTCTACTACTGCTTCATAATATATATCTTCTGTCTTATCTCTCTAAGACTGAAATTCTACTTTAACCTAGATTCGCGATAGGCATATAAACGAAAAGTAATTATACAAAATAGCTCTGAATTAGTGAGTAAAGCATACTATAGTACGGTTTTAGAACTAATGAAAGAGATATTATCTCTAAGAGTAACTCTCGTTCACAATTATTCATTTCTGATATTCTATGGGTATAAAACTTAAGGTCTTGGGACATCCTATCTGTTCTAAAATACTAACTACTATAGCATTATCATTGACTTCCATCCTTCTGATATCTCAATCTCTTGCTATTTTAAAAAACAGAGACAATGTTTTTATTCTTTTTTATACGAGCGCACTCCAGACATACTTGATCCTGCATCTTTACTCAGATTAGTAAATACTAAACTAGACAGTATCGTAATCAATCCCATAACTAAGAAAGTATATCTAAACACACCTATCTTATCACCTGATTCTGCAATCTGACTGTTCTGAAACAACATCAACACCATCGCTGATAAAGATATCCCTAGACTTACTGCTAACTGCTGTGTCACGGATAGCAGACTGTTTCCTTCACTAGACGTATCTTGATCTAAATCGGCTAAAGAAATGGTATTCATTGAGGTAAACTGTATAGCGTTAAAAGCACCGTTACCAATCATTAGTAAAATAATTACCCAATAAGGTGTAGTAGGCGTTATAAAGAAGAAACAGCTGATTAACAACCCTGTCAATACCGTGTTCGTAATCAACGTACTTCTGTATCCAAAACGTCTCACAATAGGGACTACAAAGTTACGAGAGATTAAATTAGACAAGGCTTGTGGAATCATCATCATCCCTGCGTACATTGCCGAATATCCATATCCTACCTGTAGTAATAAAGGGATCATCAGTGGCATCCCCCCTATTCCGAAGCGCGTAATTAAGTTACCTATTAAACCTAAACGAAGTGTGGTAATCTTAAATAAGCTCAATTTAATCAAAGGTTCTTTTGTCATTCTAGCATAGAATACATAAGCTACTCCCATCAGCATCGCTACAATAAATAGGGTAATCAATTGTACTGATGATATTGTAGGACTATTCCATTTCTCTATCACTAAAGTCAAGGTAGTCAGTCCACCACTAAACAACACCCATCCTAGAAGGTCAAAACGGCCTACTGTATTAGTAAAATTAGGGATAATCTTTCTAGCAAAAAGTACTGCTATCACACCTACTGGTACGTTAATAAGGAATATCCAATGCCAAGATAACTTCTCTACTAAAAAACCTCCTACAGCAGGCCCTAGCATAGGTCCTATTAATCCTGGGATGGTGATAAAATTAATCACCTTTAATAATTGATTTTTAGGATACGCATAAATTAAGGTCAACCGAGCCACTGGTACCATCATCGCACCTCCCACTGCCTGAAATATACGTGCTAAAACTAGCTGATCTAAGGTAGCCGATATAGAACAGAATACAGAACCTAGAGTAAATAGTCCTACGGCTAGAATAAATATTCTCTTCGTACCAAAACGGTCAGCTAACCATCCACTCAAAGGAATTAGTAATGCGACTGTCAATGTATAGGAAACAATAACGCTTTGCATTCCTAAAGGGGATTCTCCTAAGCTCTTCGCTATAGAAGGTAGTCCTGTATTTAAAATTGTAGCATCTAGTGCTTGCATAAAGATGGCTAGAGCTCCTAACCATGGCAAATATTTGCGTGTTCTTTCATCTTTTATTACTCCTGCTTGCATTGTATTCTAAATCATTTAGTAATTAATAATTTCTTTTTCACAGTGCAAAATTAGAGTATCTATTCTCATTTATTTAATGAATTAGATAGATATTTTTTATCCTAAACAGGCTTTAAAATGATGAAAAAACAGTAGTAATATCAATTATACATTTCCCTATCTCTTTCTTTATTAATATAGAATTTTTATAGCTCTACTATTATTAGATAGATAATTATTATAGAATACGTATAACAAAATTTGATAGACAATCTCTATAATGATTGATAAAAAATTGCTATTACAAGCAAAATGCAGTAAATAATTTAATCATCGCAGCGATAACACCCAATTATTTATGATTTCTCTACCATGAGAGGTAATATACGATTCGGGATGAAACTGTACTCCCTTAATATTGTAATCTCTATGGCGGATAGACATGATAACTCCCTCATCACTAAGCGCTACTATCTCTAATTCTTTTGGAAAATCAATAGTTGATAAAGCCCACGAATGATATAACCCTACTGATATGGTATCCTTTATAGTCGCAAACAATGTATCCTCTACCCTATAATGTAAGGTAGTAGACTGCCCGTGATAGACATAAGGCAGATTCTCTAAAGTAGCTCCAAAGTACTCTCCAATAGTCTGATGACCTAGACAAACCCCTAAGATAGGTTTATCAGCTTTATATCTATCTAATATTTGAAACAAGATAGGGTAACTACGGGGTACATCTGGCCCTGGAGATAAAACAAACATATCAAACTTATCCAAAGATTCTAACACAACCTCATCGTGAGGAATCACTGTTATATCACAATGTTCGTTCTCATCAAAGAGTTGAACCAAATTATAAGTAAACGAGTCATGATTATCTATTATAACAATTTGTTTGATTTCACTCATAAACTATTTTGTACTTTTGAACCTTTAAACTTGATTAAATATGGTGCTCAAAGATACAACTATCTCTTTAATGAACTCATTGGGATCACAGAGAATTCCTTTCCTCTTTATTATTAGCTATGATGGAAAGGACTGTATCATCCAACCACTAAAAGATATCGATCAAGAACAAATCAAATACAACTTTAATGGGGTAAGCAATACACATCCAAAAAAGCGTAGCAATGATTTAACAATAGAAGTAAACCCTCTCAGCTTTGAGCAATATCAACAGAAGTTTGATATCGTCAAAAAAGAATTACAGTTAGGAAACACATACCTTATTAATCTAACTGTAGCTACACCTCTAGCTTCTGCACATACCTTAGAAGATATCTATCATACCACTAAGGCAAAGTATAAACTACTGGTAAAAGATAAATTCACTTGTTTCTCTCCTGAGATATTCGTTCAAATCAAGGATAATGCGATATACTCATATCCTATGAAAGGAACTATTAAAGCTGATATTCCCAATGCTAGTGAGTTACTCTTAAATGATGAGAAAGAGACTGCGGAACATTACACTATTGTTGATTTAATCCGAAATGATCTAAATATCGTTTCTAAAAAAGTGAGAGTAAACCGCTTTAAATACCTAGATAAACTAGAGACTTCTAAAGGTGCTATCTTACAGATGAGTTCTGAGATAACAGGTGAGCTATCACCTGATTGGCACAACGAGATAGGAAGTATATTTAGCAAAATACTACCTGCGGGCTCTATCACTGGATCTCCAAAAGAGAGTACAGTAAATATAATAGCCAAAGCAGAGCAATACGATCGAAATTATTATACAGGAGTATGTGGTATCTATGATGGCGAGAGTATTGATAGTGCTGTGATGATTCGTTTTGTAGAGCAACAAGCTAATCAACTGGTGTACAAAAGTGGCGGAGGAATTACTTCTTCTAGTAAAGTAGAAAAGGAATACGAAGAATTACTTCAAAAAATATACATACCTAGCTGATTAATTTCAATTAAAATACAAATTAACTAGTATAAATTCATTTTTATCATTTTTAAAGAGATAAACAGATCTTATTAATAATAGTTAAAAAACAACTCTCCTGACAGAACTTAAATTATCTGATTATCACATTAGAATGCTTTTTATTACATTTTAATTAATTAAAATCACTAAAAACAAGCACTTTATCTATTCATAATTGATTATTTTATTTTTATATACATCTTAATTCTGTAAATTACCACTACCAAAAACTAATTTAATAAAGAATGAAAGATTTGTATAAACAAATCGGTGAATTACTCATCGATCAGGACTACGATGCCTTACATGATCTAAAAATCGAAAAGCCAGAGTACTTTAACTGGGTACAAGAAGTGTATGAAGATATACACGTAAAAGAGACACCTGAAAAGACAGCCCTATTATGGACAGATGGAGAGGTGACTCATCACTACACCTTTCAGACTTTACATGATAGGTATAATCAATTGATTAACTTTTTGCGTTCTAAAGGGATTCAAAAAGATGATGTGATTCTCACACAGATGATGCTACAACGCATAAACTGGGTAACGCATTTAGCAACAATAAAAGCGGGATATCGATTATCACCTGCTGCAAGCATATTAGGGGTAAAAGATCTAGTATACAGGTTTCAAAAGATAACTCCTAAAGTAATATTAGCAGATAGTGATAATGTAGAAAAGATAGATCAGGCTGAAAAAGAGTCTGGTATAGTAATTCCTGTAAAGATTATTGTAGATGGACAAAGAGAGGGATGGTACCCACTTACTGTACTAGATGAACAAAGCAAAGAGGCAAAAGGTGAAATGACTAAGCCTGATGACACCCTATTTATGTTCTTTACTTCTGGTACTACAGGAATGCCTAAGATCGTATGTCATACTCAGTTAAGCCAACCTTTAGGGCATCTTACTACTACCTCATGGATAGGACTTACTCGCAATGATATTCACTATAATATCTCACAACCTGGTTGGGCTAAATTTGCTTGGAGTAGTTTATTCGCACCGTGGAATGTGGGAGCTACTATATTTGCTTTTGCAACAAAAGAACGCTTCAATGCGGCCAAAACATTAGAGATGATAGAAAAACATGAGGTAACATCACTATGTGCTCCTCCTACTGTACTTCGTTTCTTTATACAAGAGGATTTAAAGAAATATAACTTTAGCCTAAAAAAATGTGTAGCGGCTGGTGAACCTCTAAATCCTGAGATCATTGAAGAGTGGAAAGAAGGAACTGGTTTAATCGTTAGAGATGGTTTTGGTCAAACAGAAAGTACATGTATGATCGCTAACTACCCTAATGCTAAGCTAAAGTATGGTTCTATGGGTAAGCCTACCTTCTTATACGACATTGTCATTGCAGATGATGATGGAAAAGAAGTAGCGATTAATGAAGAAGGGAATATCTGTGTAAGAACTGGTACAGGACAGCTAAACGGAATATTCAAAGAATACTTATATGACAAAGTAAAACAAAGTGAAGTATTTAAACATGGATTATACTACACTGGTGACAAGGCGTATAAAGATGAAGATGGTTATATCTGGTTTATTGGTAGAGATGATGATGTAATAAAGGCTTCTGATTACCGCATTGGCCCTTTTGAAGTAGAAAGTGTATTATTAGAACATCATGATGTAGTAGAATCAGCAGTAGTAGCAAGTCCTCATCCAGTAAAAGGATTTGAAGTAAAAGCATTTATTATCTTAAATGATCATACTAAAGCATCTGTTGAGCTAGCTAACGAATTGTTTAAATACTCTCGTGAACATCTAGCACCTTATAAGATGCCACGTAAAATAGAGTTTGTGACAGAACTACCAAAGACTATTAGTGGTAAAATAAAGCGCGTAGAACTAAGAGCGCTACAAGCTGAAAGAATTGCAAAAAAACAAGAAGTTGAACTAGAGTTTGACTACGTAAAATAAGAGAAGAGAAAAGGGCTGTCAGATATCTGACAGCCCTTCCTAATTATGAATAAAAAACTTACTATTCTAACGTAAAACTAATAGACACATTAGACACAACTTCTAACTCTCCTAATGCGATAGTTTGCTCTCCGAAATCTGCTGATGCTTTCATCATTGCCATCGGTCTAACAATAATAGGTGTAGATGCACTGCTATCAGATACTAAAATAGCTTTACCTACCTTTTGACCTAATGCATTTGCATAATCAGTAGCTTTTTGTTTTGCTTCTTTTACTGCTAGTGTACGAGCTTCTGCTTCATACATTGCTGTCTTAGAAGACTGGAAGTCTACTCCATCGATTCTATTCACTCCAGACTCTGTAAGTCCTACCATTAACTTCTCATACTTAGAAATATCTGTCAATGTAATAGATAAAGTCTGAGATGCTGAAAAGTAATCTTTCTTCTCTTCATAGTCTCTAGATTTATAAAGACTTACGCGTTCTGTTTGCATGTCTTTATCCTCTATTTTCATTGATTTTATGTACTTAATGATAGTTGCGATAGCTTTATCATTTGCTTTTTTAGCATCTGCTGCAACTTCCGCTTTATTCTCTACTCCTACTCTGATGACTACTTTATCTGGTGTTACATTTACCTTTCCTACTCCATTTACTTGAATCTGAGGTACAACTACACCGTTGTTATTTTGAGCTACGATAGCCGTTGTTGTCATTAATAATGACGCAAACATAATTGACATTTTTTTCATTTGTGACTTTCTTTTTGCTTTGTTATATTACAAATGTATCTAAAAAACACACTGTAAATAGTACCCAAGTCATAAATAATTGCCAAAAAAAGTCTATTGAATCCTTTTGCTTCTATACATTCCTACTAAAATCAGTACAGGTATCAACAGTATGGCTATTAGTTTAAATTGTGTTTGGATCAAGATAGGATATTTTAAAACAATCAAGATTAATCCTGCTAGTGCACCTCCAATATGTGCTGTATGTCCAATGCCATCATTATTCTTTTTCATTCCATAAAGTGAATACAGTAAATACCCCACTGCAAACATATAAGCAGGAATAGGAATCGGTATAAAAAACATATACAAACTCATAGAAGGATTAAGCATAATAGAAGCATATAATACTCCCATAATAGCTCCTGATGCCCCTACTGCTCTATAATGAGGTTGGTTTTTATAAAACTGATAAGTCAATATATTTCCCACTAATAAACTTGCAATATAAATTATCAAAAAGTATAGTACTCCTGAAACATGGATAATAATATCTGCAAAAAAATACAAGGTCAACATATTAAATGCGAAGTGCATCCAATCAACATGTAAGAAGCCTGATGTTATAAAGCGATAGCGCTCTCCTCTATTAATTTGATTAATATCAAAGCAATACTTATTAAAAAAGCTAAAATCATTTAACCCCTTGTAAGTAACAAGTCCATTTAATCCCAAAAGAATTAAGGTAATCGTAGATATATCCATATAAAAATATTTGGTTAAAAATAAAGAATTGTTCTCTACTCGCCTATTAAATTTGTGTTAGATTATGGTATTAAACTATCTTTGTACAAAATCAAACAGAATGAATTTCCTTATATATATAATTGTTTACCCTATAATATGGCTCATCTCTAAGATGCCTTTCCCTATATTTTACTTTATCTCTGACATCTTCTATGTATTATTATATAGAATCGTCGGATACAGAAAAAAAACAGTGAGAGAGAATATCAGAATGACTATGCCACACCTCTCTGAAAAGGAGCTTAAAAAAGTAGAGAAAGAATCTTTTAGACATTTATGTGATATTTTCTTAGAAATGATCAAAACGTTTACTATCTCTGAAGAAGAACTTAAAAAGAGATTTACCTTTACTAACCTAGACACTGTCTTAGAAGTAGAGAAACAAGGTAAAAGCGTGATGCTATTCTGTGCGCATTATGCTAACTGGGAATGGATTATCATATTAGACCGCTTTATCCAATCCCAAGGTTATGCTGTGTATAAAAAAATAGGTAATCCTTATTTCGATAAATTAATCAAAAAGATTCGTTCACGCTTTAATACTGTACTTGTTGAGATGAAGGAAACCATAAAAGTAATTAGACAAAATGAAGTGAACAAAAATCATGGAGTCTATGCTTTTATTAGTGACCAATCTCCTATGGTGAGTAAAGCCAATTGTTGGCAAGACTTTATGGGAATAGAAGTTCCCGTATTTACAGGAGGAGAAGCACTGTGTAAGAAATTCGATATGGTACCTATGTATCTTAAAGTAGAGTATATTAAAAGAGGACATTATAAGACAACTTTTGTTCCTTTATTAAAAGAAGGAGAAGCACTAGAGGATGTTCCTAATTATGAATTGACTCATCGATTCTTAGGTGAATTAGAAAAGCAAATTATAGAAGCGCCTGCATACTACTTCTGGACACATAAACGATGGAAACACAGAGGCAAAAAACCTGCTAATATCAAATAATAATATCATCAAATCCTTTCTGATTAGAAAGGATTTTTTATTTACAATAAAAGTAAGTCCACATCGTTTGTATCATTGTAAGTTAGTACATTAACAAACTATAAGTATCCAGTTTTTTTTTATGAAATATATAAAACTATTAATCAAAATAATCTTAATTTCAATATCTACTTTAGGGATATGTGTTATTATTTACTTTTTAGCCGCAAGAGGTCTTTCTAATATTACTGTAAATGAAATACAAGAAGAACCTCAAGAATTCACCATGTACCTTACCACTAATGGTATGCATACAGACTTTGTATTTCCGGTCAAATCAGATTTAATAGACTGGAGTAAAGAACTAAAATTCGAGCATACAAAAGGACAAGGTCGAAACTTCGCTTATATTGCGTTAGGTTGGGGAGATAAAGGGTTCTTTTTAGATGTAGAAGATTGGGATAGCGTAAAACCAAGTATAGCTTTAAATGCTGCGTTAGGGTTAGGAACTACTGCTATACACTCTACTTACTTATCTAATATAGATCTAGATGAAAATACAAGAGAGGTAAAATTATCCAAACAACAGTACCAGATACTCATCGACTATATTTTATCTTCATTTAAACGAGATACAGATAACAATGTAATCAATATCAAAACAGATAAGGCATACGGGTTAAATGATTCTTTTTATGAAGGAGAAGGAAAGTACAGCTTTTTATATACTTGTAACACTTGGGCTAATTCTGGTCTAAAAAAAGCTAAGATGAAAGCTTGTTTATGGACTCCCTTTCAAGAAGGTATCTTTAGAAAATATGATTTGTAAATATCTTTTATTTCGGAATGATGATTTCCGTATCATTACACCATAGAAGTAAGATACTTTTGTTCATGCGCTAGGTAAGTGATTCTGCATTAACATTACTATGCAGAATTCGATGAATACTTATTATACAAATAAAGGGAACCGATTTGGTTCCCTTTATTATTTGCTATAATGCTATATTTATATTCCAGCAATCACTTTTAACTCGTCTATCATACGCAAAGCTAAACCGTCCGCATCTTCTTGCGTCCCAGCTTCTGTATATATACGAATAATCGGCTCTGTATTAGACTTTCTTAAATGTACCCATGACGAAGGGAAGTCTATCTTCACACCATCTACTGTAGATACTTCTTGATTTTTATAATTCTCAGCAATCTGTTCTAAGATCATATCTACATTTAATTTAGGTGTAAGTTCAATCTTATTCTTACTCATATAATACTGAGGATATGAAGCTCTTAATTCTGCTACAGTCATATCTAAATTAGATAAATGTGTCAAAAATAAAGCTACACCAACGATAGAATCACGTCCGTAGTGTGTCTCTGGATAGATAATACCTCCATTACCTTCTCCCCCGATTACTGCATTAGTAGCCTTCATCATTTCCACTACATTTACTTCTCCTACAGCTGATGCATTATAAGTACCTCCATGTTTTTGAGTAATATCCCTTAATGCACGTGAAGAAGATAAATTAGAGACTGTATTTCCTGGGGTTTTACTTAGTACATAATCTGCTACAGCTACTAAAGTATACTCTTCTCCAAACATTTCTCCATCATTAGATATAAAAGCAAGGCGATCTACATCTGGATCTACTACTACACCAAAATCAGCATTCTCTTTTTTCACTAAGGCACAGATATCACCTAAGTGTTCTTTTAGTGGTTCTGGGTTATGAGGGAAGTGTCCTGTTGGATCACAGTAAAGCTCTACTACTTCTACCCCTAACCTTCTCAATAAAGCAGGTATAATAATCCCTCCAGATGAGTTAACAGCGTCTACTACTACTTTAAACTTACGTTTTTTAATAGCTTCTACATCTACTAATTTTAGTTTTAATATCTCTTCTATATGGATGTCCATATAGTTATCCTTATGTTCTATAATCCCTAAACTATCTACGTCTGCAAAATCAAATGCATCTTTCTCAGCAATTTCTAAAATAATTTGTCCTTCAGCACTGCTTAGAAATTCTCCTTTATTGTTCAGTAACTTTAAGGCATTCCACTGTTTTGGGTTATGAGAAGCAGTTAAAATAATACCTCCATCTGCTTGTTCCAAAGGAACAGCTATCTCTACCGTAGGTGTAGTAGATAAACCTAAGTCGATTACATGAATACCTAGTCCAACTAAAGTATTAACTACTAAATTATGTATCATAGGTCCTGAGATACGAGCATCTCTACCAATAACCACTTTTAAGTTTTCTTTATTTGAATTGTTCTTAAGAAAAGTTCCATAAGCTGATGCAAATTTTACGGCATCAATGGGAGTAAGATTATCTCCTACTTTTCCTCCTATTGTACCACGTATACCAGATATAGATTTAATCAATGTCATAATTACTATTTTTTATAACACAAAGATATAGAATTATAGATGGGACAACCTGAACAATTTTGTAAAATACCGTATTTTTATAGTCAAAATGAGATTATGAACTTCTTGGCCCATATATACCTCTCTGGAGATGATACTTTACTTAAAATAGGAAACTTTGTAGCCGATAGTATTCGAGGAAAAGATTACCTCAATTATCCTACTAAAATTCAGCAAGGAGTCATCTTGCATCGCGAAATAGATACCTATACAGATGCGCATGAAATTTGGAGAAAAAGTAAAAAACTCATCGTCCCACAATATAATCATTATGCTGCGGTTCTAATAGATATGTATTATGATCACTTTTTAGCTAAAAATTGGAATCAATACAGCTCCATCTCATTAGAAGAATATGCTAATCATTTCTATGCCGAACTACAAGAAAACTATGATATCTTACCTATCAAAGTTCAAAACTTTTTACACATTATGCTTGAAGAGAATTGGCTTGTAAAATATCGTTCTATAGAAGGATTAAAGTATATATTAACCCAAATGGACCGTAGAACAAAAGGAATCTCTAAAATGTCCTTTGCAACAACTGAACTAGTAGAACACTATGAAGTATTCGAAGAGCATTTCTCTACTTTCTTTACAGAGTTACAAGAACATTTAATTGATTTTAGAAAAACAGAGCGTTACTTATTAAAATAATATCTTATCTTATAACTTTCTATTATTACAAATAACAAAACTAGATAATTATTACCAAAAGGGTTTTCTTTTACATTATTTTTGCAATATGAAAATTATAAATCCACAGAAAATAAAGTACTACGCTGGTCAAGTATTTAAGTATGCTGAAGGAATACTATTCTTCCTGAAATCTATCTTAAGTAATAGACAGTTTTTATATTTCTCTTGTGTCTTAGTAGGAGCTTCATCTGCTATAGCTGTTACCATTCTTAAATACTTTGCTCATAATGTATTTAAACTTGCTACATATATAGATAACATCTCTCACCTACCTTATATGAATAGTATTTTACCTATCATAGGAATACTATTAACAGTATTTGTAGTTAGGAAATTTCTAAATGGTTCTATCGAAAAGGGTACTTATCAAATTATGATTGCTGTTGCTAAGAAGTCTGGTATTATGCCACGTAAGCAGATGTACTCACAGATTATCACAAGTTCCTTGACTGTAGGTATGGGAGGTTCGTTAGGTCTTGAATCTCCAATTGCTATTACAGGAGCAGCTTTTGGTTCTAATTATGCTCAGAACTATAAGCTTAATTATAAAGATCGTATACTATTATTAGGATGCGGTGTTGCTGCAGGAGTATCCGCAGCTTTTAATGCACCGATAGCTGGTGTTCTTTTTGCTATAGAAATTATCTTAGTTGATGTTTCTGTATCTGCTTTTATACCTATTATGATTTCTGCTGCTACAGGTACTATTGTAACGAACTTAATTATCAAAGAAGACATATTACTTTCTTTTAAAAATCAATTGGTTTTTGATACAGGTAACACGGCTTATTATATCTTATTAGGTATTCTATCAGGTTTCTTTTGTGTATACCATGCTAGAATGTTCCGAAAGACAGAACACTATATATCAAGTATGAAATTTGGAGCTTATAAAAAAGCTTTAATAGGTGCTTCTATGTTAGCTGTCTTAATCTTTTTGTTTCCAACACTTTTCGGAGAAGGATACGAAAGCATCAAAGTACTAACTAGTGACACACCTCAATCTATCCTTAATAATACATTATTAGCTGATTTCTCTAACAAACAATGGGTATTATTACTTTTCGTAGGAGGGGCTGCCTTAGTAAAAACTTATGCCGTAGGATTAACAATGGGAAGTGGGGGAAATGGAGGAAACTTCGCTCCTTCTCTATTCGTAGGTTCTTATCTTGGTTTTACACTAGCCAAACTGTTACAACTATTAGGAATAAAAGAAATTCCTGTTCAGAACTTTACTGTAGTAGGAATGGCAGCTGTAATCAGTGGGCTGTTTCACGCCCCTTTAACAGGTATATTCTTAATTGCAGAAATAACAGGAGGATATGGATTAATGGTACCTCTATTAATTGTATCTTCAATTAGCTTCGCTATTTCTAAACATATGGAAAAATATTCTATGGATATTAAGTCTATAGCTACAACGGGAATGGTATTTACTTCTGACAAAGACTCTAATATCTTATCAACTATTATAGCAAGTGATTATATTAAGAATGATATCAAGACATTAACCCTACAACATACTACTGCTGCTGTTGTTGATATTTTTGCAAATACGAAACAAACATTTATTCCTATACTAGATAATGAGCAAAAAATCATAGGTATTATTAATCTAGATAGTGTAAGACCTATTATATTCAGTGAATTTCAAACCAAATTCACACCTATCAAGGATCTAATAGAAACACCGATAATAGTATCTAAGAACGATTCATCTAAAATCATTATGCAAACTTTAGAAACTAATAATTTAGAGTTTGTATTAGTACAAGAAAACAAAAAGTACTTAGGTTACCTCGTTAAAGCTGAATTACTTAAAGCATATCGCATCAACCTAAAGTCACTATTATTAGAATAAAAAAGGGTTCCTTTATAAGGAACCCTTTTTATTTAAGTATGTATTTTTTTTTGTTTCACAAATTTTGAAATAGAACAACAAAACAACAAAACCAAATCCCTTTTTAAGTAGCCAGCTCAAAAGAAATTAAAATAAAAAATCTATTTCAGAAACAAAACACATAACTGATTGAATTACTTCGCCTTTGTAATTCTATAACAAAGATAAAATAATATTGTATAGTAAAAAGGGATAATATTTGTTTTTAACAACTATTATCCCAAATAGATACTTTGTCACTATATGGCTCTAGATAAACTACCATAAATACATTTCATAAATAAATCGAAAGTTTTGTTAAACACTCTTCAACCTTCGTTTTACAATTCTTACATTTACATAATAATGTATATATTTATTATCAAATATTACTATTAGCCATGTGTATACAAAAGGTATTCTCCTTATACATAGACTCTAATTATTTTAATTCAAATTACGTTTATTCATGCAAAATGATTTCGTTAGAGAAATACTGACACAAAATGAAAGTTCACAATCATTCTTAGACAAACAAAGAATTGAAAAATTCACTGATACTCTATTTCATTTTCTATTCCAACTAGAAGATAAAAAATACTTATCAGAAGAAGCTATCAATATTCGTTTATCTACGTTAAGATTAGAATTACTTTCTATTGTTTTTAAAATTAATAATGATGTAGATAAATCTCAAAAGATAGCTAACGATTTCTTCGAAGCTTTACCACATATTTTCTTTATACTTAAAACAGATGCACAAGCCATTTTAGAAAATGATCCTGCTGCTACTTGTTTACAAGAAGTTTACATAGCATACCCAGGGTTCTATGCGATTGCAATTTATCGCTTTGCACATCAATTACATCAACAAAAAGTAGTTTTATTACCAAGAATATGGACTGAACACGCTCATAGTAAAACAGGTATAGACATCCATCCTGCTGCTACTATCGGATCTCATTTCTGCATAGATCACGGAACTGGTATTGTAATAGGAGAAACGTGTGTTATAGGTCAGAACGTAAAAATATATCAAGGTGTTACTTTAGGAGCTATTTCTGTATCTAAAGATAAAGCCAATACTAGAAGACATCCATATATTGAAGATAATGTTATTATTTATTCTGGTGCGACTATATTAGGAGGAGATACTATAATAGGTCATGATACTGTAATAGGTGGTAATGTATGGTTAACCAAAAGTGTGAAACCCAACTCTATTATGTATAGCAAAAGTAAAAGTTATTCTAAAGATCAAGAAAATTATCCTGAACCAATAAATTTCATAATTTAATTAAACAAAAAATCTAAGAATCATGAAAATAAATAATGTACTTGAGGCAATTGGAAATACTCCTCATATTAAAATAAACAAATTGTTTCCAAATGATATTAACGTTTGGATCAAACTAGAAAAACAAAACCCAGGTGGAAGTTTAAAAGATCGTATTGCTTTAGCAATGATCGAGGATGCTGAAGCAAAAGGAATAATAAACAAAGATACTACTATTATAGAACCTACTTCTGGTAATACTGGAGTTGGTTTAGCAATGGCTTGTGCTGTAAAAGGATATAAGCTAATCTTAGTGATGCCTGAGTCAATGAGTATTGAACGCAGAAAACTTATGGCTGCTTATGGAGCTAAATTTGTACTTACTCCTAAAGAACTTGGAACATCAGGCTCTGTATCTAAAGCAACTGAATTAGCAGAAGAAATGGAGAATGCGTGGGTTCCTCAACAATTTAACAACTTAGCTAACCCTGAAATACACCGTAAAACTACTGCTCAAGAAATCATCAATGACTTCCCTGAAGGTATTGATTATCTAGTCACTGGAGTAGGAACAGGTGGGCATATCACTGGAGTAGCAGAAGAGTTAAAAAAAGTATTTCCTAACTTAAAAGTATTTGCTGTAGAACCTGAGAATTCTCCAGTACTAAGTGGAGGAAAACCTGGTCCACACCCATTACAAGGTATTGGTGCAGGATTTGTACCTAAGGTAGTAAATACAGATATCTTTGATGGTATTATCACGATTGGCAAAGAAGAGGCTTATGCTTATACCAATAAAATTGCTAGTCAAGAAGGTATTTTAGCAGGTATATCTACAGGTACATCATTAGCTGCTATTGCTAAAAAATTACCAACAATAGAAAAAGGAGCTACTGTCCTAACATTCAACTATGATACAGGCGAAAGATATTGGTCTGTTTCTGAATTGTTTGATGAAAAAGCAGCTGAAATAAAATAACATTTATAATACACTATATACGAAGGGAGTTTAATCATAAACTCCCTTTTTTATTTTTTATGCCTTCTGTTTTTAACATTTTTTAAATATCCCTGACTAAGCTGTATTGTAGTAACTGTAGCACTCTTCCAGATTATTATTGTACTTTTGTACTCGTAACAGAAAATAATAAATCACATGCTTAAAAGATCTTTTCTAATAACAGCTTTAGCTTTTACAGCTTTAACTGCATGTAAGTCAGTACCACAAGGAACAACTACATCTTCAGAAAACGCCTTAAACAATATTGAAGTAAATGGGAAATTATACTCAGCTGTATTCCAACAAAATGCTGCTGAATATCAAGCTTTAGCTGCTCAAGCTTTCAATATTGCTACATTACAACTAGATCGTATTCTTACAGAACAATACAATAAGCCTCTTGCTATTGTTACTGACATCGATGAGACATTCTTAGACAACTCTCCTTATGCTGTACAAATGGCTAGAGAAGGTAAATCTTATGACCAAGCAACTTGGACAGAATGGACTTCTAAAGGAGAAGCTCTACCTCTATTAGGAAGTTTAGAGTTCTTTAACTATGCTAAGTCTAAAGGTGTAGAAGTATTCTATATCACAAATAGAAACCAGAATGACAAACCTGGTACTATGAAAAACTTAGTAAAGTATAACTATCCTTATGCAGATGATACACACGTTATCGTTAGAACTGCTGAGTCTAGTAAAGAAACAAGACGCCAAAAACTAAGCGAAACTCATGAAATCGTAATGCTTTTAGGAGATAACTTATCTGATTTCTCTACACTTTGGGACAAAAAGACTCAAGAAGAGAGAATCGAAAATGTAAAAAACAATAGAGAGCAATTTGGTAAAAAATTTATTGTTTTACCGAATACAAGTTATGGAGATTGGGAAGCGGCATTATTCCAATACAGAAAAGACCTTTCTAAAGAAGACAAAGATAAAATCTACGACAAAAGCGTAAAAGGCTTTAAATAATAACAAAAAAACTAACAACTTAATATCAATGAAAAAATTAATGGCTTTAGTACTTTTCGTAAGTGCTACTCTATCTTTCACAGCATGTTCTAGCGATGACAATGCTCCTGTTAGAAATACAACTCCTGCAGATGGTACTTGGATTTCTCACAAAGTTGCTTATGTTGCTTATGATGAGTCAGGAAATGAAGTACATAGTGGAGAAAATTATAACTTAGAGCAAATTCCTTTTGGTAAAGATCCAGTAACAGAAGAAGTATTCGAAATTAAAGGAACTGATGTAACTTTAACAGAATTAACTAAATCTGGTAAAAAGATTAGTACAAAAGGTACTCTAAAAGATGATATCATAAAGTTTGAAGGTAATAAAAAAGAAGAAAGAGAGATCAAAGCTACAACGCCAAGATTAATTCTTAGTTACAAAATGTATATCGGAAAAATGGAAGGAATTCTAACAACTTCTTATAATAAAAATTAAACTAATATTAGTTAATACACTAAGCCTCATAATTAAATTTATGAGGCTTTTTTATTACAACATATTCATTATAAACACTTCTCACACAAAAGGCATACTTTGAAAGATTAGCAATAAAACAGCAATATGTAGTTTTATTCTAAATAATATTACACAGATATTAAATTCTATTGATTTTTATGTATCTTCAAGCTCTTTACAAACAACATAAAACAATCATGAATATTGAAACTAAAGTCAAATCCAAAAAAATAACCTTATTACAATCCTTAATACCTATGATCGTCTTAATCGCTCTATTAGGTACCAATGTATTCGTTTATGGTAGTGCTGCTTTAGCTGGTTCTAACCAATTCGTTCTATTAATAGGCGGACTTATTGCCATTGGAATAGGTTTATACAATAAAGTCGATTACGAAGATATCATTAAAAAAATTACTAAAAACGTTAGAGAAACTACTAGAGCTATCTATATTCTTTTATTAGTAGGAGCCCTTTCAGGAACCTGGTTGTTAAGTGGTATTATACCTACGATGATTTACTATGGTTTACAGATTTTAGAACCTCATATATTCTTACCTGCAACAGTGATTATCTGTTCCATTATTGCCTTAGCAACTGGTAGCTCTTGGACCACATCTGCCACTGTAGGTATTGCACTAGTAGGTATAGGTAATGCAATGGGAATAGACCTTGCACTAATTGGAGGTGCTGTAATATCAGGAGCATACTTTGGAGACAAATTATCTCCCCTATCGGACACTACTAATTTAGCATCTGCTATGGCTGGCACAGATTTATTTACTCACATAAGGTACATGATGTTCACCACTATTCCTACCTATGTAGTAACACTAATTATATTTATCATCATCAGTTTTAATCTTGATGTACCTGATACAATAGATATGTCTGCTTCATTGCAAGCCATTGATCAAACATTCAATATCACACCTTGGTTATTCTTAGTTCCTGTGATTGTAATTGGAGCAATATTAAAAAAGATGAAACCAATCCTTGCTTTACTTCTAGGAACCTTACTAGGAGCTGTTTTTGCTCTATTCTTCCAGCCAGATATAGTAGCCTTTGTAGGAGAAGGAACTACATTAACACCAGTTACAGCTTATAAAGGGATTATGAATGCCATTACTACAGATATTGCTATTTTATCTCCCATGGAAAGCTTAAATAGCTTATTTGAAGCAGGAGGAATGAAAAGTATGTTAAATACAGTATGGTTAATTATCTGTGCAATGTTCTTTGGTGGAGCAATGGAAGCTATCGGAGCTTTAAAGAAAATAACACAAACATTATTAAGTATAGCAAAGTCAGTTTTTGGGCTATTCGCAAGTACAATGGCAAGCTGTGTAGTGGTAAACTTAACTGCTTCTGAGCAATACCTATCATTAGTAATCCCTGGAAAAATGTTCTCTAAAGCTTATAAAGATAAAGGACTTGCACCTGAAAACTTAAGTAGAACTCTAGAAGATTCAGGGACAGTGACATCGGTGCTAATTCCATGGAATACCTGTGGAGCTTATCACTCAGGGGTATTAGGTATTGATACAATGACTTATGCGCCTTATGCATTCTTTAATATCATTTCTCCATTTGTATCTCTTACTTATGTTGTATTAAATATTAAAATCAGACGTTTAGTTGATGCTGTAAAAGCATAATTTTTAATTAAGAATTATGAATCTGAGCTTACGTCATGAGGTAAACAGAACTTAGATAAAATAACAAAAGGCTATTTCGAGAGAAATAGCCTTTTGTTATTTTATTATTTCTACTGTTAACAGTAAACCATCAACTGTAAAGTAATTATTATCTAGAATAGTTAGGTGCAGATTTAGTAATCGTAATATTGTGAGGGTGACTCTCTCCAATACCAGAAGCTGTTAACTGAACAAATCTAGCCACTTCTTGTAATGTAGGAATATCTTTAGCACCACAGTATCCCATACCTGCTCTAAGACCTCCTATGAACTGTAACATACTCTCACTAAGTTCTCCTTTATAAGGCACTCTACCTTCGATTCCTTCAGGTACAAGTTTTTTTACATCATCTTCCACATCTTGGAAATAACGATCTTTAGAACCTTGTTTCATAGCAGCTACAGATCCCATTCCGCGGTAGGCTTTGAACTTTCTTCCTTCGAAGATAATAGTTTCACCTGGAGATTCCTTAGTACCTGCTAGCATTGATCCTAGCATTACACAGTCTGCTCCTGCTCCTAATGCTTTAGGGATATCTCCTGTATAACGAAGACCTCCATCGCCAATCACAGGTACACCTGTTCCTTTTAAAGCAGCTGCTACTTCCATAATAGCTGAGAACTGTGGAAACCCTACACCTGCTACTACACGTGTAGTACAGATAGACCCAGGTCCGATTCCTACTTTAACAGCGTCAGCACCATTTTCTACTAAGAATAAAGCAGCTTCTGGAGTAGCGATATTACCTACTACTACATCGATTTCAGGGAAAGCAGTTTTTACCGCTTTTAATACCCCTACCACTCCTTGAGAGTGTCCATGAGCAGTATCTATAATTAATGCATCTACACCAGCTTGTACTAATAATTTAGCTCTATCTACAGCATCAGCAGTCACTCCTAAAGCAGCTGCAACACGTAGTCTACCGAACTTATCCTTATTAGCATTTGGTTTTAAAGTAAGTTTAGTGATATCTCTAAAAGTGATTAAACCTACTAGTTTATTATCAGCATTAACTACTGGTAATTTTTCGATTTTTTTCTCTTGAAGAATTTCTTCTGCTTGATCTAAAGTAGTACCCTCAGCAGCAGTTACTAGATTATCTTTAGTCATTACCTCAGTGATAGCACGGTCGTTTTGTTTCTCGAAGCGCATATCTCTATTTGTAATGATCCCTTTAAGAAGCCCATTGTCATCAACAATTGGAATACCTCCGATTCCGAATTCAGCCATTGCCTTTTTCGCATCACCTACAGTAGCTGTAAGAGGAAGAGTTACTGGGTCTATAATCATACCTGACTCAGCTCTTTTTACCTTTCTTACTTCTTTTGCTTGCTCTTCAGCAGTCATGTTCTTGTGAATCACTCCTATTCCTCCTTCACGAGCCATAGCAATAGCCATTTCACTTTCCGTTACAGTATCCATCGCAGCAGATACTACAGGAACGTTTAAAGTAATGTTTCTTGAAAATTTTGATTTTAAACTAACTTCTCTTGGAAGTATTTCCGAATAGTTCGGAACTAATAAGACATCATCGTAAGTAAGTCCTTGACCGATGATTTTAGTTGTGTGTGCTTTCATGTGCAATGTCGTTGAATTGCACGCAAATTTACTCTTTTTCTATGTAATAAAAAACTTTAATGAAAAAAATTAAATATTTTTAAAGCTTCATTGTATGAGCTTTCAAATGACATAGCACTCAAATTTGTATCTACTTTATTTGCTGTAAAATAACTCAACATCTTCTCTGTTGGCATATTTCCAGTCAAATCATCTTTTGCCATAGGACATCCCCCATACCCTTTGATTGCTCCGTCATAACGTAAACATCCAGCCTTATACGCCGCATCAATCTTCTCAAACCAGCTATCTGGTGTGGTGTGTAAGTGAGCTCCAAATTCAATATCAGGATATGCTTTTATCAAATTACTAAACAAATAATCTATCACTTCTGGCGTAGAACTTCCCACAGTATCTGATAATGATAAAATCTTTATTCCCATCTTTGACAACTTTTCAGTCCAATCCCCTACGATATCTACATCCCACGGATCTCCATAAGGATTACCAAACCCCATAGATAGATAAGCAACAACCTCTTTATCTGCCTTAGTAGCGATATTCAATATCTCATCTAAGGTAACGATAGATTCTGCAATAGTCTTATGTGTATTACGCATCTGAAAGTTCTCAGATATAGAAAAAGGAAATCCTAAGTACTGGATTTCTTTATGCTCAGCAGCTTGTTCAGCACCTCTTGTGTTTGCGATAATAGCTAATAGTTTACTCTCTGTCTTACTCAAATCTAACTGAGCTAATAACTGAGCTGTATCCTGCATCTGAGGAATAGCCTTAGGAGAAACAAAACTACCGAAATCTATGGTATCAAACCCCACTCTTAAAAGAGACTGTATATACTGCGCCTTTTTTTCTGTTGGGATAAACATCTTGATGCCTTGCATAGCATCACGAGGACATTCTATAATTTTTACTGCTGGTTTCATATAATCCAAATATAAACGAAAAGCCACAATTTTACAATGTGATTTCCTTTATTTTATTTACTCATTATCTGATAACAACATTCTACTGATAATCTGACACATAGAACTAAAAAGGGTTCTAAAGACGTTATCCTTAGAACCTTTTTTATTATTATTTTCTTCTTAGCTTACTAGTAGGAAGACTGCTAACCCGCTAAAAACGATGATTTGAAGCCACTTTAAAAATAAGTTGACATATTTATTATCTCTCATATAATCTGTCAGCTTAGCTGCTATAGTACAGATGATAAAGAAAATGACTACTGCTTCTGTAATAAACACTGTACCTAGCACAAAAACTTGTTTCTGTACACTCCCCGCACTTTCTGTAATAAACCCTGGGAATAAAGCCAAAAAGAACATCATCACCTTTGGATTTAGTACATTCATCAGCAACCCTTTTCTGACAAATCCCATAAAAGTCTTATCGTTTTGCCCAGAAGTAGATTCATCAATAACGATTACATTCTCTTCCTGAAATACTTTATAAGACAACCAGAATAGGTATAAGGCTCCGAATAACTTTACTCCTTTAAACAGTAATTCAGATTGCGTAATTAAGGCAGAAATCCCAAAAGCAAATAATGATAAATGGAATAGTAAACCTCCTACCTGTCCTACCACTACTGCATATCCATACTTACGCCCTCTGGTAATGCTCTGCGAAACCACATATAGAATATCTGGCCCTGGAGTAATAATCAATAAAAAACAAGTTATAAAAAAAGTATATAATACTTCTGTTGACATAATTAATTCTAGTATTTAGATAATAGGGCTTTATTAATCTTTTTAATCAAGCCTGGTCCTTCATATATAAAGCCAGTATAAAGCTGAATTAAGCTCGCTCCTGCCTCTAATTTTTCTATCGCATCTTCTGCAGAATGTATCCCTCCCACACCGATGATAGGAAATGCTTTATTACTCTTCTCAGATAAGAATCGAATAACCTCAGTACTTCTCTTCGTCAGAGGTTTTCCACTTAGTCCTCCTGTCTCTTGCTGATGAATAGACTTCAGATTACTGCGATCGATAGTAGTATTCGTAGCGATTACTCCAGCTATTTTTGTTTCTGTGACAATCTCTATGATGTCTAATAACTGATCATCTGTTAAGTCTGGTGCTATTTTTAATAAAATAGGCTTAGGAGCCTCTTTCTGATTATTTTTAACTTGTAATCCATGAAGTAGCGCCTTCAGCGGTTCTTTATCCTGTAATGCACGTAAGTTAGGGGTATTAGGTGAACTCACATTCACAACGAAATAATCTACATAAGGAAACAACGCTTCGAAACAGATCTCATAATCTTCATTTGCCTGTTCATTTGGGGTCACTTTATTCTTCCCAATATTTCCTCCTATCAGCGTTCCTTTATTCTTCTTTAGACGTTCTATTGCCTCTTCTATTCCACCGTTATTAAATCCCATTCTATTGATAAGACCATTGTCTTCTTTTAGACGGAATAATCTCTTTTTAGGATTTCCAGGTTGTCCTTTTGGAGTAAGAGTCCCTATTTCTATAAAACCAAAACCAAAGTTCTCTAACTCACTATACAATTTCGCATCTTTATCTAATCCTGCGGCAAGTCCTACTGGATTCTTGAATTTCAGTCCAAAAACCTCTCTCTCTAAACGAGGATCATTTATTTGACAATTAGCGCGAATAAGTGCGGATACACCAGGAATACTATTTACGAATTTAAGAGCTCCAAAAGTAAAATGGTGTACTTTCTCTGGGTCAAACCTAAAAAGAATAGGTTTAATAATGCTTTTATACATACGAAATGACTTTGTGTTGTTGTGTGTCTAAATTTGGTGCAAAGGTAGTATTTTAACATTGGATTTCATAGTGGTAAAATCTTGATTTAAAAAAATCAAAAAAGCATTATTCTTTCACACAGTAACAAACTAAATATAAACCAATTACCTCCTAAAAACTCTACTTTTATTAATCCTAAAAGTAGAGCATTTAATAAGACATATACATCTTATAAACTAAAATATAGCTAGCTGCTATACCTCCTACCTTCTTCGCTCATAAACAAGCCCTTACATTAAACACAATTATTTGTTCTAAAAAACAAAGTCTTTATAAAAAAAACTACATAATAACAACAATAACAACAAAACAAAAAACAAAATAACATATTTTAAACAAAAAAATACATTAAATTAACAATTAATAACATTATTACATACATTTGTTAATTGCATAATATGAAAAAATATGAAAAAGAACTATCTCATCTCATTACTCATTACTGCCTTTATAGCAGTAAATTCATTTGGACAAATAGTCATTGGAGAAAAAGTGTTACCAAAGCAAGGTACTCTATTACAAATTCAGAACTTACCTGACCAACCGAACGACTTAACTAATTCCAATAAAGGACTGTTATTACCACGTGTTAATCTGACAGACATAAACAACCTATACCCAATGTTTTCAACAGGGTATAACAAAAGTGTATTAGATCCAATACATATGGGTTTACTCGTTTTTAATGTCAATGAAAACTTAGTTAACGGAAAAGGTATCGGAATTTACGTTTGGGACGGATCTAAGTGGACCAATCTAGATCTTAATCTATAATTAAAAAGTGTATCATGTTATTCTGCTGTAATAACATTTAAAAAAAAGAAAACTTTTGCTATGAAAAATAAATACTTGATTTCCTTTCTCCTATTAATTCTTTTCTTCAGAATAGATGTTTCTGTGGGGCAGGTTACTATGGGAGAATCAGGAGTACCGATGCCAGGCTCTATATTACAACTACAGAATATCGAGTCAAACGCTACGAGCTTAATCAACGCAAACAAAGGATTGCTATTACCTCGAGTTAAGCTTACCGATATAAACAATCTTTACCCTATGTTCGCACCAGGGTATGATAAAACAGAACAAGATCTTGCTCATGCAGGCTTACTTGTTTTTAACGTTAATGAGGACCTCTTTAATGGGGACGGAAAAGGTGTTTACAGTTGGAGTGGTAAGAAGTGGAATGGTATAGGGTTAACTCCTCGTTCCATTAATGTCTCACCAAAAATAGTATACTTATCTAAAAACAAACTTACTGGGACAGCCGAAATAGCTCCAAGTATACCAGGTCTTCAATGGGAAGAAACAGTGTCTGGTATAGAGGACTCTTCTACTATGACTCTTGATTCAAATGGAGATATAAAGAAGATGACCTTTAATCGCTCAAATACAGTTTTTGGGAATAAGACATATACCTTTACCTTAAAAAACAACCCTGATAGAGCTATCGAACTGCAAGTTGCCAACCTTGAGTTAGTGATTAACACTCCTCTTTTTAAAGTTGGTGTAGGAGATAAAAATGGAATTGTACAATCAAGCAACGCTGTTACAGCTCATGGAGGACAAGAAAAATGGGAAGTAATTAGTTATTCTAAAGACGTTTTTAACTGGGATATACCTCCGAAACTGGAAGATGGAAAGTTAACTTTTCAACTAGGTGAGGCTAAGATGGCAGGAAACATAGAAGGCGAAATTATAGTAGCGCACATAGACGACAAATCCTTAACTGGAAAAATTACTGTTAGACAAAACTCTGAGTTCAAAAGACTTCCGGATTTCGATTATATTGTAGCTGAACTCTATGCTCAAGATGGAGGTATGAATCCTCAATATGTTTTATTGTGTTTAACGAGTGAAGTTCGCGGCACAGGACATCCAGAAGTTGACTATCAATTCGTAGGATACCAACAAGAACATCCCGATTTAAACGAACCTGTTATTATAATGGAACGCTACGCAAATACAAATAAAAAACCTTCTAAAAAAGTGGAGTTCTTAAGTACCTCTCGACACAGAGAAAGTTATAGTCTTCCCAAATATGCTGTATTAAACATGTCTTTATTGGCTAACGAAATTTTAACATCTGAACACAATAGAGAATTCAAGTTCCAGAGTAGAGCTGCTTGGTTTTGGCCAACAACCAATGCTGATGACAACTCACTAAATAAAGCTACAGTAAGTTACACATTCTACAAAGGAGGTAGGTTAGTTTGGGATGAAGATCAAGATATCCCTAAAATTGTAGGAGGAATTCTCGTAGATCAATTCTCCCAAAAAGACATAAACGTTCGAAAGGCATCTGGTGAAGAGGATGTAACTGACCCTGCTGTTAGAGATCGTTTAACGCAGCCACTGTATGAAATAGAGTATGACTTCGTGGAAAAAGCGGGATTATTCTTACCGATGGAAGGAGTAAATTAGATTACTATTCACTTTGGGCACATACCATAGTCAAGCGAAAACACTGATATAGAGTTTTCGCTTCTAATCTAATGTAACCAATTCACGGAATTAAACTTAGTAAGCATACATACATGCTGTTCTTATACTAGCATGTATAAAATACAAATCAATACTATGAAAAAAATATATACTGCAATATTAGCGCTATTAAGCCTTTTCTTATCTATAGATACTGTCAGCGGACAGGTCATCATAGGTAAGCCGGGCATACCTGCACCAGGATCAATATTACAATTACAAAACTTAGAGACAAATCAAACTGATTTAGAAAATGCCAATAAAGGATTGTTACTTCCAAGGGTTTTCTTAACGGATGTAAACAACCTATATCCTATGTTTTCGGCTGGATATAACAAAACCGAATTAGATTCTGCCCATTCGGGACTAATGGTATTTAATACGAACGACAATCTCTTTAATGGAGATGGTAATGGAGTTTATCATTGGAATGGTAGTAATTGGAGTGGTTTAGGTTTAATTCCTCGCACCATAAATATCTATCCAAAGACCGTCTATTTAACTAAAAACAAAACTAGTGGGACAGCCGAAATAACGCCAAGTGAACCAGGACTTCAATGGGACGAAACAGTGTCTGGTTTAGAAGATTCTTCTACCATGACCTCAAGCTCGAGTGGAAATACGACAACGATGACCTTTAATCGTTCAAATACAGTTTTTGGGAATAAGACATATACCTTTACCTTAAAAAACAACCCTGATAGAGCTACCGAACTACAAGTAGCCAACCTTGAGTTAGTGATTAATAGTCCTCTTTTAAAAGTTGGTGTAGGTCCAGAGGATGGTTTAGTTACCTCTAAGAACGCTGTGTCTGTTTATGGAGGACAAGAGAAATGGGAAATATTGAGTTACTCTAAAGATGTTTTTAACTGGGATATACCACCGAAATTGGAAGATGGAAAGCTAATCTTCCAATTAGGTACTGCTAAAGAGGAAGGAAACGTAGATGGACAGATTACAGTGGCCCATGTTGATGACCATAATCTTACAGGTACCATAACAGTGAGACAAAACTCAGAGTTTGTACGTTTGCCTGATTTTGATTATATCCTATTAAGTGTTTATGCGGAAGATAGTGATCCTAATGGTGGGAATAATAACTCATACATACATATTTGTATTTCTTCTGAACTTAGAGGAACAGGAAACGAAGAAGTAGATGATCAATTTGTTGGTTATCGAAAAAAGAGATTATACGATATTGAATACGTAGATTATCGTTCAGCCAGTACTAACGCAGACCCTAATAAGAAAGTTCCTTTCTTATATAGTTCTGGAACTCATAAGGGTTCAACTAGAACCGAATATGCTTTATTACATATGAATACACTTACTAAAGACATATTAACTTCTAAAAACAATCGAGAATTTCAATTCCAAACTAGAGCTTCTTGGTATTGGCCAGAATACAGAGCTAATAAGGATGATCAAAATAGAGTAACAGTAACATTTAGATTCTTTAAAGGAGGGGCAATTTATTTTGATAACCATCGTCCTCAAATATCTCCAGATGCTGTGGAGGTAAGAGATCCATTTGTAAAAAAAGGAGTACATGTTAGAAAATATGCAGGAAAAGACGACTTAACTAAGAAAGAAGATCGAGAGAAGTATACACAACCTCTTTATCAAGTAGAATATGATTTAATTGAAAATGCAGGTATCTTTACACCTATGCTGTAATATAATACTCTTCTCTAAAATAGAAAAGCCTATTTAAATGATTTAAATAGGCTTTTCTATTTTAATACAGTAAATCATAGCTTGTAACGCTATAGCTGTTTATTTTGAGTATAATAGTAAACCTCAACAATAAAGCATAACTAAATCTATAAAACATACAAACCGCTTGCCAACACTTTTCTAAATCTACATTTACTACTATCGAAACTTTCAATCAATCTTCATAATCTCAATTTTTTGATTTACCCCAATTTAGATCTGGATAGATAACCTAACAGTTATTCTCATACCTAACCATATAAGATAAAACAGTTTACATATCTCCTCTCCTCACTAAACTTTAATAAGCACTCTATACAAACCATATCGTCTTTTCCTTGCACTTTCTTGGGGTTTTCTTGGAGATTCCTTGGAGTTTTCTTGCCTAGAAGGCCTTTTTCTCGAAGAAAGGTGCAAGTATACCCCTAGCAATCCCCTACTAAACGCATCCAAAAAGAATTACTTGATCAAACCTATTCAAGGTCAATTCAGTTTTAGTTAGATTTTTAGTCATACAATTATCTTATAAAACAGGTTACATTATTAAACTCTATTGCTTCAACCAACTTATTTATACCGAGTATAAACAAAGCTCTTCTCTCTTATCTTTTTTAGATGTTTTGTAAATTGTACGCTTATAAAATCACAAAATATGTTACCATTAGAATATCAGAAATTTAAAGACGAATTAGCTAACTACATTGAAGCAGATAGGATTATCACTAATCCTATACAATTGTTAGCTTATGGTACAGATGCAAGTTTTTACAAATTAGTTCCCAAGATAGTTGTTCAAGTTCACAATCACGAGGAGGCTGTCGCTACACTAAAGACAGCAACAGCGTGTAATGTTCCAGTAACTTATCGCGCAGCAGGAACGAGTCTATCAGGACAGGCTGTAACAGACTCTGTACTGATGGTAGCAACACATAAGTGGAAGAAATACGAAATTTTAAATAACGGCTTACAAGCTAAGTTTCAACCTGGAATTATTGGAGGAAGAGCTAATATTATTTTGGCTCCTTACGGCCGTAAAATCGGACCAGATCCTGGTTCTATCAATGCTGCAATGATCGGAGGTATCGCAGCTAATAATGCCAGTGGGATGTGCTGTGGTACGTCTCAGAACTCTTACAACACCATTGCTGATATCACCATCGTACTATACGATGGTACTATATTAAATACTGCCAGTGAAGAAAGTAAAAAAGAGTTTGCATTGAAGCATCCCGAAATTATCCAAGAAATCGAACGCCTTAGAGATACTATTCACACAGACCGCACATTATACGAAAGAATAGAACGAAAGTTTAAAATCAAAAACACTACAGGTTATAGCCTTAACGCTTTTATTGATTACCACGATCCTTACGAAATCATCAAACACATTATGATAGGATCTGAGGGAACTCTTGCTTTCATCTCTGATATTACTTATAATACAGTCGTAAACTTCAAGCACAAGGCTTGTACACTGATGATATTTGAGACTATTGAAAAAGCGTGTCAAGCTGTTCCGTATCTTAAAAAGAGTCCTGTAGCCGCCGTAGAATTGTTAGACAGAAACAGTATCAAGTCTATAGAAGACGAGCCATTGGCTCCTGAATACTTTAAAACACTGCCAGATACAGCCTGTATCCTACTTGTAGAAGCACAAGCTGAGAGTGCAGAAGACATGGCTATCAAACAACAACAAATTAGAGAGGCCATCACGCCTACTCCTACTTATAAACCTTTTGAGTTCACTTCAGAACCTCAACAATATGCCTTTAATTGGAAAGCCAGAAATGGTCTATTACCAACAACTGGAGCTTTGAGAGAAACAGGTACTACTTGTATCATCGAAGACGTAGCATTCCCTGTAGAGAAATTGGCAGATGCCTGTATCGCTATGAAGAATTTGTTCGCGGAGTTAAAATACGACGATGCTGTCTTATTTGGTCATGCCTTAGAAGGAAATTTACACTTAGTGTTTTCTCAGGACTTTTCTACACAAGAAGAAATAGATCGCTATGCGAAGCTAATGGACGACTTGGTAGAGATAGTCGTAGACCGCTTCGATGGGTCTCTAAAAGCAGAGCATGGTACTGGTCGTAATATGGCGCCATTCGTAGAAAAGGAATGGGGTGAGCAGGCGTATGACATTATGCTAAAAGTCAAAGCTATCTTTGACCCACACAGCTTAGTCAATCCTGGTGTTATTATCAACGCAAACCCTCATGTACACTTAGAGAACTTTAAAGCTTCTCCTGCTACGAATGAGATTGTGGACAAGTGTATCGAATGTGGATTCTGTGAATCACACTGTGTATCTGAAGGCTTGACTCTGTCTCCAAGACAACGTATCGTAGTTGGTAGAGAGATTGCCAGATTAAAAAATTTGGGTAAAAATACAGATGAACTTGAGCATTTAGTGAATAGTGCACATTACTATGCTGATGAAACTTGTGCGACAGACGGATTGTGTGCCTTAGCTTGCCCCGTAAAAATTGATACAGGAAAGTATATTAAAGATATTCGTCATAGCGAAATCACTGAAAAAGATAGAAAGAATGCGGAGTATTTTGTAGAAAATATGGATCGCGTAACTGCTATGGGTAGAAAAGCACTAAACACGGTTGGCGTGTTCCAGAATATCTTAGGTAACAAGATCATGACAAGCGTATCCAGTGGAATGCGCAAAATATCTGCAAACAAAATTCCGCAATGGAATGTGGCTATGCCTAAAGGCAATAAACACAAAATAACAGAATCTATAATCAATCCAGGACAAGACCGAAAAGTTGTTTACTTCCCATCTTGTATCAACAGAACAATGGGAAAATCTCAGGATTATCCTAAATCCGATGTAGATCTAACTGCAAAAACAGAAGAACTATTAAAACGCGCTGGCTATACTATTATTTATCCAGAAAATGTAAATAATATGTGCTGTGGTATGCCATTTAGTAGCAAAGGAATGAAAGAAGAAGGACATACAAAATCTTCTGAATTAGAACTGGCTTTACTCAAAGCAACAGAAGACGGCAAGTATCCTGTACTATTCGATATGAGCCCTTGTTTCTATACTTTCCACGAAGCACATCAAGGAGGTAAACTAAAAATGTACGATCCGATAGAATTTATGCTTGACCATGTCATGCCAATACTACCTGTCAAAAATCCTAGAAAAGAGATTACTGTATTTCCTGTATGTTCAGTCAAAAAAGTAGGATTAGAGGGCAAATTATTAGAGTTAACTAAACTATGTGCTGAAAATGTAAACTATATCGATAGTAATTGTTGTGGGTTTGCCGGAGATAGAGGATTTACTATTCCTGAACTCAATGCGCATGGCAATAGACATCTGAAAGAGCAAATACCTTGTGGTACTAAAGATGCCTTCTCTACTAGTCGTACATGCGAAATAGGTTTAACAGAATATGGAGGAGTAAACTTTAAGTCTATATTCTATCTACTAGATGAAGTAACTAAATAGATCTACTTATTAAAAATGATATAACATGGCATAGACTTGTTGTCTATGCCATTTTTTAATTAGATTTGTTTTTAAACCAATTCAAAAAACATGCTAAATATAGATTTAACCATATTTCCAACTATAGAAACAGAAAGAATTTACCTAAGACATACAGAACCGAATGACATAGATACTGTATTCTCACTATTGTCTAACTCAGAGGTAATGAAATACATACCTGCACCACCTGCCCAAACAACTGAAGAAGCTAAACAATATATCTCCTCACTAGATAAAAGAATGGAAGACAAAGAATGTATTAGCTGGGCGATAGAACTAAAAGAAGAGAAAATAATGATCGGAACAATCGGTTTATATCGCATGAAATTAGAACATCACAGAACAGAAGTTGGTTATATGTCTCTACCTGATTTTAATGGCAGAGGTTACATTACAGAGGCTCTTAAGGCTGTTATAGAATACGCTTTTCACTCATTGCAATTTCATTCTTTAGAAGCTGTAATAGATCCTAACAATATTGGTTCACAGAAAGTGTTAGAGAAATGTGGCTTTGAGAAAGAAGCTCACTTTAAAGAAAACTGGTTCTTCAATGGTCTATTTTTAGATTCTCTCGTTTATTCTAAATTAAACAAATAAATAAAAGGCTATCTTCATAATTAGATAGCCTTTTACTCATTTTTATATTTTGTCGTTTAATCGATTATAAGCAGCACTTATATTTTTACTAATATCACTAGCGATAAGGCTATGAGGATGAATATTCTCTACAGTTATATCCCCTGCTAATCCGTGTAGATATACCCCTAGTATAGCAGCTTCCTTACTGGTGTACCCTTGCCCTAAAAGAGAAGTGATCATTCCTGTCAAAGTATCTCCTGCCCCTGCTGTAGCCATTCCCCAATTGCCTGAAGAATTGAAGTAAACAGTTTCGTCTGGTGCTATCGTTATAGTATGTGCTCCTTTTACTACAAAAATCACATTGTGCTTTTTAGCCAATTGCTTCACTTTATCGATCTTATCAAAGTCATCATTCCACTCGCCGATAAGTCTTTTTAGTTCTTTTTCATGCGGAGTTAAAATACTCTCTATAGGTAATTTATCTAAACACTTTTGTTCACTTATAATATTTAAAGCATCAGCATCTATAACGAATTTTTTATCTTTATGTGCATCTAAATAAGCTACTAATGCTTTGGCTGTATCTTCATGTGTTCCTAAACCACATCCTATGCCTATTGCACCATAGTATTCTATAGAAGGAAATGCTTTTATATAATCTGTATGATCACAAGTATCACACATCACTTCTGGCAATACTGTCTGTAAAATAGTATATCCACAACTAGGAACATAAGCAGTCACAATACCACTTCCTGTAAGCAAAGCAGATTTTGCTGCAAGTGTCACTGCTCCGATTTTTCCTTTACTCCCCCCTATTATTAACACTCTACCAAAATCATCTTTCGTACTAAACTTAGTACCTGTTTTGACTAATTTTCTAACCTTCTCTTGTTTTACAAAAAAGTAATCAGACTTCGTATTTTCTAAATAGTCCAGATCTGAGCCTATATCTAAAAGCTCTAATTCTTTTACATATTCCTTAGCCTCTGATAAGAGCAATGCTAGCTTAGGAAGTTGAAACGTATATACGACATCAGCTTTAAATACAATAGCATCTTTAGGTGTACTTACATCAGCCAGTAACCCTGACGGCATATCTATGGATACTCGCTCTAGACAAGGGGTTTCATTTAGAAAATCAAATACAGCTCTCCATTCTTCATCTAGTGGACTATGTAATCCGATACCAAATAAGGCATCGATGATCACATCATCTTTCTTAACTTTCAATTTACTCTTAGGAGTAAACTTTTCTATATTGATATCCCTATCTTCTAATAGGTCTTGATTCTGAGCATTATCTGGACTGTATTTTTTAGTTTGAACTAAAAACACCTTTACCATTGCACCTCCTTCTTTTAAGAGCCTAGCTAATGTTAGTCCATCTCCACCGTTATTTCCTGTTCCACAAAAAACTACAAAAGATGTTTGGTACAACTTATATCTAGTTTGTAACTTCTCAAAAACCTTTGTAGTTGCTCTCTCCATCAATTTAAATGAAGATATATATTGATTGGACACTGTCTCTTTATCCAATGCTTGCATTTGTGCTGTATTAAAAATTTTCATATTACTACTTATAGTTAATCATCACAAGTAAAGGTAACAAATACAACTATTGAAAACAGAGCTATACACTACTATACCACCGAATTATCTAAGTGTGAACAAACGTATTGATTCTCACTTTGAGTAATACTAATTATATCAAAAAAATAGTAAAACAATGATTATTTACTATAAAATCAACTAAATAGTAAAAGTTAAAAATACTACTTTTGATGTAAAACTATATCCTCTCTCTATATTTATGTTCAAATGTGATTTAGTATCTTTGAGTTTCTAAAAGGATTTTCAGATGAAGTTATATATAAAAAACATGGTGTGCGAAAGGTGTAAAATGGCTGTAGATAGTCTACTCACTGAATCAAAATATACACCAACTAAAATAGAATTAGGAGAAGTAGAAATACAAGAAGACTTGAACTCTTCTCAGCTAAAAGAAGTAGAAACTAAATTACAAAAAATTGGTTTTGAACTCTTAGACAATCAAAAAAGTAAGACTGTAGACAGAGTAAAAACTGTCCTAATAGAATTAGTACAAAAACACAATGCTAATCTACAAGTACCACTATCTGCTTATATAACTGATAAAATGCAAATGGATTATCACGCTCTAAGCTTGCTGTTCTCTCAATTAGAATCTACTACTATAGAGCAATATTTTATCCAACTAAAAATAGAGAGAGTCAAAGAACTTTTGGTCTATGATGAATTGAGTTTAAAAGAAATTACTTATCAATTAAACTATAGTAGCGTAGCGCACTTAAGCAAACAATTTAAAAAAGTAACAGGATTGACTCCAACACATTTTAAAACCACTGGAGCTGAAAGACGAAAAGTTATTGACAAACTATAGTATAAAAAAAGACGATTTTAAAAATCGTCTTTTTTTATACTATAGTTTTGCTTCTAAAGACTCTTTAGCGTAACTAAACCATTCGTCTTTTAGCATGCTAAATATAGCAGTATCTCTACGTCTACCGCTATTAATAATAATTTCACTTCTCAATACTCCTTCTAGCTTACAACCAATACTCTGAACAGCAACTTTACTTCTCTCATTCGTATTATCAACTCTAAACTCTACTCTTTCCATCCCCATAACTTCAAAAGCATATTTAAGCATCATATACTTACAGTGCTTATTCACTCCTGTCCCTTGAGCAAGCTTACTATACCATGTATACCCTATTAATAGGGATTTATTCTTGTGATCAATATTATAAAAACGAGTAGAGCCAACATACTCTTCTGTTTTTTTATCAAAAACGATAAAAGGATACGCTTTACTATTACTTCTATCTTCCAATGCTTGGCTAATATACTTCTTCATACCTTCAGCTCCTTCAACACCCACAGTAGCATATTTCCATATTTCAGGTTCTTTAATTGCGAATCCTACTAAATCATTGTAATTATAAGCTTCTAGTGGCTTAAGAATTACTCGATCATCCATTAAAACGATATCCTCCATGATACTACGCTTTTTTCTCTTTTGAGATTTCAGTCACTAAAACATATCTAAACGATGGCGCATCAGCAGGAGGGTTAGCTATATCCACTCGCTTCACCTCTATTTTATACTCATACCCCTCTTCATAATTAAATCCTTCTATCTCCTGATACATTAGCTCCCAAGGCGCGTCCTCTTCTTCTTTGACCATCATACATTTTTTAGGAGCAATACCTGCACACTCATCCAGTTTAGAAGCTACATATAATACCTTCACCTCTTCAGAGGCATCTATTTCCGTAACTTCAGGTACATCATGGTGTTCTAAGACACTATTCTCTCCTTGCTCTATATTTTTATCCTTACAGGAAGCTAATATTCCTAAAGATATTATAGCTAATAAAACTATTTTTTTCATTCTTTATACTTTTCTAGTTTGGTAAAAATATAAATTAAAAACTCAATGAGTCGTTTTTAAGAACCAAATTATCATATTAACAAAAAAAGCTTGCCTTATGCGTAGGCAAGCTCTTCTATTATTTCACTGTTTAATAAAGCTAATTCAGCTCTAAGATTAGGTTGTCCTTTTAAAAATTCATTAACCCAAATCATTAATTGTCCTAAATCATAAGGTAATAATGTATGCATTGCTTTTTCTAATTCTTTAGAAAACAAGGCGGAATCAAAACTGACATTTTTAAGTACATGAGTAGTGTACTCAAACATCATTCGTTTGTTCATAACTATTATTTTTTTCTTTTTCTACGAACAAACTTACACACTTTATGTTAAAATAAAAAACATAACACAAGCCTTAACCTTAAAAGACATTTAATTACACAAAATTAATACTAGAATAACAAAAAAATAACCACAAAAAAACTAAAAAAATACATTAGTGTTAATCTAAATTCAAATAAATAACCACTATTTTTCAGGATTAAATAAATCTCCAACTGACAGTACATTTTTCTTTTTTGTCATTTTATGGAAGTAGATTAACGTTTATATCCTATTAACATCTCTCTTTTACCAGGAGGTCCAGACGCCTTCTCTATTGTAAAACCAACTTCTTTCATCGCTCTTTTAATTGGTCCTCTACAAGCATAAGTAGCTAAAACACCTGTATCTCCTAATGCAGCATAAACCTTCTTAAATATCTCTACTGACCATAAGTCAGGCTGAAACTGATATCCAAAGACATCAAAATAAACAACGTCAAAATAAGACTGATTGACTACTGCTTCTTCAAAGGTACTATGGATCTTATGCAACGTAAACTCTACTGTAACCTCATGTGATACATCCCAAATACAGTGATGCATTTGTTTAAACAACATATCATCTCCATCTCTGTCATATAAAGCACTAAAATCTAATGCCGCGCTTTCTAGTTCTGTCACTGGAAAAGCTTCTATACTGTGATACTCTACTATTTTCCCCTTTCTTCTAGCCTCTACTAGTGTTAAAAAAGCATTTAGTCCTGTACCAAACCCCATTTCTAATACCTTAATAGTAGGTTTCTCTATCTTATCAAAACCTCTTTCTATATAGACATGTCTTGCTTCCTGAATCGCGCCATGAATAGAATGATACGTTTCTCCCCATTCCTCTATTTCAATAGATGTAGAACCATCTGAGGTTGTCACTATTTTTCTTTTCACTGTATCAATAATTTTTTAATTCGAGGAATAGGCCCACCACATTTCTTCTGATGACATGCTAAACATGAGTTTATCATATCATTAAACTGCTGGATCTTATCTCCTTGATTCTCTTGATAGAGGGTCTGCTCTAACTTTAAATACTGCTCTGCTTGCTCAGTGAAAAACATATCTCTATCACTAGGATCTGTCATCTTAGCTGTAAGTATATCCTTATGTTTCTCAGGCAAAGATCCCAATTCTTTGTTTCCTTGTTCTATCTCAGCCTTCAAAAACACTCCTTGAGCATACATTTCTTCCATAAGAGAAGCCATTGGAGCCATATTATACATTTTAAATGCGAGTGTGTCTTTCACCATCAATTCTTTAGTCTCTTCTATTTGTTTAATCTCATTTTTACAAGATAACAAAACCGTGAATCCTAATAAAATAAGACACAATATTGATTTACTTCTCACTTTCTATTACTTATCTTTATTAATAGCAATACCATCTGCTGTAAATGCATAAGTAATCTTAGGTTCTGTAATAGCTGCTATTTCTTCTTCAGATTTACCAGCATCTTTAGCATAATGTTTTAGCTCATCTACAGAAACTACAGAAACAAAAGCCTTACCATCTACTATAACTTCATGCCCAGCCGCATTCATAGGAGCAAAGAACCCATAATCTGTAAAACGAACAAAACCTTTCTTTTCTCCCGGTAACTCTACATTCATCCAACAACCTTTCTTCTGACATACATCATTAATTGTTGTTTCAAATTGTACTTTGATAGTATCTCCTTCTTTAAGATTTTGATACTTCTCTAACATTGTTTCTTTGGACAGTACCTCTTTCATCACGATACTATCTCCAAAATATTCATAGTTTTTCTTAACTTCTACTAGAGAAGTTCCTTCTTTATTCTCTTGTTTTTTACATCCCATAAAAACCAAGGCCACTAAACTTAAACAAGCAATTATTCTATTCATGATAAACTAAGATTATATATTACATCAAAAATAAGTCAAAAAAAAACACCAAAAACAAATACTTTATTTAAACATCTTATATCGATTATGATAAATTCAGTAAAAAATTTCGATTAAACAATATTTATCACATCATTTTAGATAAAGTTCAACAACGAACTATTTTAATGGACTTTTTTTGATAATTTTGTAATGTATTGCTTTTTTGTTACATTGCAAGCATAAGTTCAAACAGACAATTAAAAAAACATTATAAGAAATGAGTTTACAAACAAACAACCTTTTTTCTATTGAGAAAGTAGAAAAATCAAAAATAGCATCAGTTGACTTCGAAAATCTGAAGTTCGGTTCTGTATTTACTGACCATATGCTAGTTTGCCACTACAAAGATGGTAAATGGGGACAAGTAGAAATCAAACCTTATGGGCCAATGTCTTTTGCACCTTCAACAAATGTGTTCCACTATGGACAAGCTATCTTTGAAGGAATGAAAGCATACAAAGATGCAAATGAAGATGTATGGTTATTCCGTCCACGTGAGAACTGGGCTCGTTTCAACAAATCAGCAGAGCGTATGGCTATGCCACATATAGACGAAGAAAGATTCGTAGATGGCTTAAAAGCTCTAATCAACCTAGATAGAGATTGGGTTAAACAAGGACAAGGAAATGCGTTATACATTCGTCCTTTTATGATCGGAACTCATGAAGGTGTAGTAGCTGGACCATCTAGCGAATTTATGTTCTGCATCATTTGTTCTCCTGCACGTACTTACTACTCAGGAAAAGTAAAAGTTCAAATCGCTGAACACTATAGCCGTGCTGCTAATGGTGGTGTTGGTTACACTAAATGTTCTGGTAACTATGCTGGACAATTCTACCCAACTAAATTAGCTCAAGAAGCAGGATACCAACAAGTAATCTGGACAGATGATGCTACTCATACTAAACTAGAAGAAGCGGGTACTATGAATGTATTCTTCAGAATTGGAGATACTTTAATCACTGCTCCTACTAGTGAAAGAATCTTGGATGGTGTTACTAGAAAAAGTTTGTTAGACATCGCTAAAAGCAAAGGAATTAACGTAGAGGTAAAATCTATCGTTGTTCAAGATTTATTAGATGCACATGCTAAAGGAGAATTAAAAGAAATCTTCGGAGCAGGAACTGCTGTTACAGTAGGACAAATCGAAGGATTTGCTTTCCAAGATAACTACTATGGATTACCAGAAGTATCAGATGAAAATTCTTTTGCAATCCAATTAAAAACAGCTCTTCAAGGAATTCAACAAAAGAATATTGAAGATACTTTTGGATGGACAGAAAAAATCTAATCTAAAAGTTCTTTTACCTTATTAAAAAACGGCAGTAATTCTGCCGTTTTTTTTATCTACAATCTAACTCTTTTGACTATTTTTGCTAAAAATTAATTATGTTTACACCTGGACAACTTAAGTTTGCTATATTCTTTATTATTACTTTTACCATTGTAATGATTATTATGTACAGAAAAGATATAAAACTACATCGTATCTATTACAAAAATAGATTGTGGGTACTAGTTGCCTTTTTATCATTTATAGGTTCTTTATTTATTTTAAAAAACTTTTTGAAGTAAATCATTATAGCTCTAAATTGTTATGAAAATTCTAAAGTATTTCTCTCTTTTACTACTATTAGCACTGGTTTCTCTTTTCGTATTCATACTTACTCAAAGTCCTGAATATAAAGTAGAAAGAACTTTCACTGTGGATGCTCCAAAGGAGATAGTCTATAATTATATCAATGATTTAGACAATTGGACTGATTGGATGAAATCTCAAAAGTCCAATAATGGTACTTATCAAATAGAGTTAGAAAATTTAGGGTCATATCATATAAGAGCTGAATATAGCCACCCATACGATAGTTTGTCTCAAGATATTTTAAATGACAACAAAATTTCAAATATTGTCTGGAGATTAAAAGGTCAACAAAATAAGACCCAAATCACATTTACGCTTAATGGTACCTTAGATTTACAAACTAAGTTTACTTCCTTTTTTAAAGGAACACCAAATCAAGTGGCTACTAATAGCATTAACAAAAATATAGATGCATTCATTGTTTATTTTATCAAACAATATAAAGAATATGAAGTAATATTAGACACTATCAAATCAACTCCTAGCATTGAGTATCTATATTTAGAAGCTTCTTCTTCTATAGGTACATTAAACGAAGACTTGCTTTCCCTAAATAATGATCTAACTAATTTCTGCTCTACTAATCAAATAGATATAGCAGGAGACCCATATCTGATATTAAATAATTCGAAAGCACAAAATACACTTACTTACCGATTTGCCTTACCTATCAAAGGAAATATATACTTAAACGAAGAAGAAAAATATAAAATAGACAAACTCGATAAACAAAGTTATTTTGAATCAACACTAATCGGTTATTACACATTCTTACCAGAAGCAATGCGTAAAACAAGAACAGAAATTAGTGATAAGGAATTAAACATTATACCAGAAGAACCTATTATCTTACTGTTAAAGAAGTCTGTTATTGACTCTAGATTAGCAGCAGAATGGGAAACTATAATCAAAGTTCCTATTGTGAAAAAAGAAGTTACTATCCCAGCTCCTGTTTATCAAAACAATGTAAACAGCAATCATACTCAGGAAGTAAATACTGAAACAAAAAACAAAGAAGAAATAATCGATTCTACCATATAAAAAAATAGGCTTGAAAATAAAATTACTTTCAAGCCTCTTTCTTTTATCTCAATTCCGGGTTATCCGCTATGATTTGCTTAGCTCTTTCTAGATCATCTGGCGTATCTATTCCTATACCTAGATGTTTTGTTTCTGCCATTTTAATACGTTTTCCATACTCTAAGTATCTCAACTGTTCTAACTTCTCAGAAGCCTCTAAAAACTTCATTGGCAAAGTTGTAAACTCAAGCAAAGCTTCTTTTCTAAAAGCATATACTCCTATATGTTGATAGTACTGTACTTTCACCTCTTTATCTCTAGGATAAGGAATTACAGAACGAGAAAAATATAATGCTGTATTAGTATCATCTACAACTACTTTTACATTATTAGGGTTCTCTATCGTACTCCATTCATCAATTGGTGTCATTAAAGAAGCTAAGTCTACTTGTTTGTCCTGATCCTTTTGAAATATATCAATTAACTTCACTAAATTCTCTTTACTTACGAAAGGTTCATCCCCTTGTACGTTAATAACGATATCTGCTTCTATATCTTTTACAGCTTCAGCTATACGATCACTTCCACTCTCGTGCTCTTTAACACTCATCACCGCTTTTCCTCCATGATTAATAATTTCATTGTAAATCAATTCTGAGTCTGTAGCTACAAATACATTGTCAAAAAGCCCTGTTGCTAATGTTGCTTCATAAGTACGACGGATAATAGTTTTCCCTGCCAAATCCTTCATTAACTTTGCTGGAAAACGTGTTGACGCGTATCGAGCTGGTATTACTGCTATAACTTTCATTCTAATATTTTTAATATTCAAATATACTATGTTGTTGTTAATAACCTGAGTTCGATTAACAATTAGTTTTTTACAATTACATAAGAAAATTCTTTCTAATCAGTATGTATTAAGTGACTAAAGACAGTTATGTACTGATTAGCTAGAGGATTGCTAGAGGGTTTCTTGCACATTTCTTCGAGAAAGACACCGTCTGGGCGAGGAAAGCCCTAGAATTCTCCTAGTAATCCGCTAAGAAGTGCAAGCAGAACACTATTATCTCATTCATAAATATAAACAAAATCAAAACTCATATATTAGTTTTAAAGATTTTAATACCTGTTGTACACAACCTATATTCCCCTACTTATATTTCTTTAAAGTAAAGATTTTCTAAACTAATGTATATTTTTTTTTAATCGAAATAAAGTTAATAATAATTGTGTTACGCTACACCATCTTGTCTATTAATCTTGAAGAAAATATTCATCTTGAAAACCTATTAAATACAATCTATCTTTAGCACGCGTTATCGCTGTATATAACCATTTTACGTAATCTTCAGTTATTCCATCAGGTAAGTAGGGTTGTTCAATAAACACTGTTTCCCATTGCCCACCTTGAGACTTATGACAAGTAATAGCATATGCAAACTTAACCTGTAAAGCATTGAAATACTCATTTTCTTTTAATTTTTGCATTTTTCGATACTTAGTTATCTCATCCTCATAATCTAATAGTACTTCATTATACAGTTTGTTCATCTGATCATATGTTAGAGCAGGAGATTCACTAGTTAGAGTATCTAAAAAAATCATGGTATCAAAAGGAGCCATATCAGGATAGTCAATCATTCTAATTCGTACGGAAGCAAATCTAAACCCATATAACTCTATGGTTCTATAGATCTGTAAAACTTCAATAATATCACCATTGGCTATAAAATCAGTAACAGTAGAATCTTTAAGCCAGAAGTAATTATTCTTAACTACCATTAGTAAATCACCGGCAGATATCTCACTATCCTTATCTAAAATACGAGCTCTAATCTGTTGATTATATGCATTTGCTCTCTTATTTGATCGAACAATAAAAGTAGTCTCCTCCGGTCCACTATTTGAATATGATGAATAGATGGCATCTTGAATATCATAACCATCTACTAGACGAATAATATCTTTAAATCCTTGTAATTGAAACTGAAAAGTATCAGCAAAATAAGATCCTATAGCCAAGCGCAACTCTGTTGCATTATATAAAATACCTGAATCGACCTCTTGTCGCATTACTTCGTCTAATTCTATATGTTGGATATCCATATCGTAATTAAATCGTAATTGCTCTATGTCTAATGCTGGGCTAATACTCATTCCTACTGGAGGTAACTGAGCGGTATCTCCTATCAATATCAACTTACAATTAAAACCAGAATACACGTAATAAACTAAATCATCTAATAAAGAACCATGTGGATACATAGAGGTATCCCCTGCACTTGCATCTCCAATCATAGAAGCCTCATCTACTATAAATATCGTATTTCGATTTCTATTGTGTCGCATAGTATACTGAAAAGTACCTCCTGCTTTACTTGGCTTTGGATAATATATATTTTTATGAATAGTAAATGCAGAACGATTGGAATAATTACTAATCACCTTAGCAGCACGCCCTGTAGGAGCAAGCATCACAGAAAATTTGTTAACACATCTTAATTCATTCACCACAGTTGACAACAAAGTAGTTTTACCTGTACCTGCATATCCCTTTAACACAAATAGTTCATCTTGGTGATCATTAGTTACAAAATCTGCAATCTTCTGAAGAAAAACATCTTGTTTTAATGTTAATTCGTATGGGAATTTTTGACGTAGTAGTTTGTAAAACTGTTGGTCTATCATAATTATGAAACCTTAATTTTAATATTAGCTCCAAAGATACTAAGCTTTTTACCCCTTGACTAGAAGAATGCAATAAAAAAGTGTAATTTTGTATGTATTATAAAATAATATTTTAAACTCACGATGTCAAAGAATTACCATAAACTTTTAATACAAGTTTCTTTAAATAAATTCTCTTTTGCTATTAAAGACAAATTAGCACATGAGATTACTCACTTTGCATCTGAAGCTATCTCTCAAACTAAATCTATAGAGGAACAATTAGATAAAATTTTTCAAAAGCATATAGAATTAACAGAAAAATACAATGAAGTAATTGTACTACATGATAATACACTTAATACATTTATTCCAAGAGATTTTTTTAATGAAGATTCTATGGGACATTACCTTCAATATTCAACCAAGGTATTCTCAACAGACTTCTTTGCTTTTGATGAATTAGAGAATAGTCCTATTAACAATGTATATGTTCCTTATGTCAATATCAATAATTATTTAATTGATAAATTTGGTAGTTTTACCTATCACAACATTAATACATTACTAGTAGAGATTTTACTTAAAAAGTCAAGTAAAAATACTCAAAAAGAAGTCTATGCTTTTTTACAAAAAGATCATTTTGAATTAGTAATCGTTTGCAATGGTGAATTGATATTCTTTAATTCATTTCAATATCAGACAGCACAAGATTTTATTTATTACATCTTGTTTACTTATGAACAATTAGAATTAAATACAGAGTCAACTCCACTCTACTTGATGGGAAGAATAGATACGGATGACTCTTATTACAAACAAGCATATACCTACATTCGAGAAGTCAATGTAGTAGATAATAATTTTTTTATTAGCGATGATTTATTATTACATCATCAAGTACCTAAACAATATTACATTTTATTCCATTCATGAGAATTATATCAGGAAAACTAAAAGGAAGACGTATTTCGCCCCCTAAAAATCTACCTGTCCGCCCTACAACGGATATGAGTAAAGAATCTCTATTTAACATTCTAAATAATCACTTTAATTTTAGTGAACTAACCATATTAGACCTGTTCGCAGGTACAGGAAATATCAGTTACGAATTTGCTTCTAGAGGAGCAGAATCTATCGTAAGTGTAGATGGTGATATGGGGTGCGTTAACTTTATTAAAAAAACTGCAAAAGAATTAGACCTTAATATTATCCCACTAAAGTCAGACGTATTTAAATTTATAGAGAAGCATCAAGCTTCTTATGATATTGTGTTTGCTGATCCTCCTTATGATTTTACCCAAGAACAATTTGAGAAAATACTTAAGGATATTTTTGAGAAAGGGCTTGTAGATGAACAAGGTATGGTTGTTATAGAACACTCTAAGTTCACCAAAATGGATCACTTAGAACATTTCTCTTTCGAAAAAAACTATGGTGGATCTGTATTTACCTTCTTTGAATACGAACTAGAAGATGAGGATGAAGAAGACGATGATGAATAAATATCATACTAACATATAAAAAAAGGACTATTATCTAAGATAATAGTCCTTTTTTAGTACCTATTAGATACTAAAAATAAAGAGTAAACCTATAAGCCGGATTCTGTAAGTACCGAAGTACCCCCTTATCATTTATCCCGGCTATCAATTACTCGATAGCTCTATCTGCCTACCCCTAAAGCATCGGGCGGGAACCCTCAAACGCTAAATATACATGACATTTCACCGCATAGAGTTTACCTGGTTTCACTACAGCATTACCTGTACATACTTTCTGTTGCACTTGTCCTCTTGGCAAGCCAAGGATGGGCGTTACCCATTATGCCTCCCTATGGTGTCCAGACTTTCCTCTATTTTCATTACTGAAAGTAGCGATAAGGCAGTTTACTCTCTGCAAAAGTAATTCATTTCTTACAACACAAAAAATTATTCACCAGTATTCTTTTATCATTTTAAAACTAATAATATAAAAATATCCCTTATTCTTTAGTAAAGAAACACTTACCTAGCTTAATAAAAACATAAATATAATTTTATAGAAATCATTCCTCTCTAATTATCTACTTTTTTGGCATAAAATTATACCGTTGTACAACTACATAAATAAGGGTTAGTAAACTATTTTGTTTACTTTTGTGTTCATACTTTTTTTAAAAACTATTCAAAGTGAGTTTTATAAAAATTACAGAACAATCTTCTAATTATGATAACCTAGACAAAATGTCTATTCATGAATTATTGTCTAATATCAATCAAGAAGACATTTCTGTTCCCTTAGCTGTTGAAAAAGCAATCCCTCAAATAGAAGTTACAGTTACAGCAGTTGTTTCTAAATTACAAAGTGGAGGAAGGTTATTTTATATTGGAGCTGGTACTTCAGGACGGTTAGGAATCTTGGATGCCTCAGAATGCCCCCCTACTTATGGAGTATCACCTGATTTAGTTATAGGAATCATAGCTGGTGGAGATCACGCCATTAGACATGCTGTAGAAAATGCAGAAGACAATCCTTTACAAGGTTGGGTAGATTTACAACAATACAATGTCAATCCAAAAGATATTGTCATTGGTATCGCTGCATCAGGTACTACTCCCTATGTAATTAAAGCATTAGAACAATGTCAAAAAAATAATATTACTACAAGCTGTATAACTTGTAATCCTCTAAGTCCTCTTTCTAAAGTAGCTGATTATCCCATAGAGGTAATCGTAGGTCCAGAATTTGTAACAGGTAGTTCACGCATGAAAGCAGGTACTGCCCAAAAACTAGTTCTAAATATGATCTCAACCAGTAGCATGATACAAATTGGTCGAGTAAAAGGCAATAAAATGGTCGATATGAAAATGACCAATGCTAAATTACAAGAAAGAGGAATACAAATGATTATAAATGAATTAAATATAGACTACACTATCGCTAAAGAACTTTTAGACAAACATCAGAATGTACGCCTAGCGATAGAAAGCTTTAAATCAAATAAATAATGGAAGAACAACAAACTGATCGAAAACTATTAAGCAAAGGTGTAAAATATTTAATGATTACTTTACCCCTTATGTTTTTAGGACCTATTGTTATTCATAGTTCTTTAAAAAATCAAGCCCATCCCTTGTTCTATCCTATACTTATATTAGGATGCTTGATATGCTTAAGCTCTATGCTATTGTTTTTTAAAGGATTAAAAACTATTATAAAATCACTTTTTGGAAATTAAAATCATGAAAACTAAACTACTTTACTTTTTACCTTTTTTATTTTTATTAGCCTCTTGTTATAATCAAGAAAGAAACTGTGCTAAATTTAAAACAGGTAAATTTGAATTTACTGCCGAAATTAATGGTGAAAAGAAAGTTTCTACTTTCGTAAGAACAGAAGAACTAGAGATAGAAACATTCGAAGGTAAAACAGATAGTGCAGCTATCCGCTGGGTAAACGATTGTGAATTTATCTTAGAGAAGCTCAATCCTAAAACCATGGCTGATAAAAAACCTGTTAGTATTAAGATAATTACTACAGATGGAGATCTATGTACTTTCGAATACGGATATGTAGGAGATGCTAGAAGAGAAAGAGGAACTATTAAAAAAATAGCTGATTTATAATCTAATCCACAACTAAATACTATGGAAGTATTTTTAACTGCAGATGCTATAGTAGCATTTATTACATTGACATTCTTAGAAATTGTATTAGGAATAGACAATGTCATCTTCATTTCTATTGTCACAGGAAAATTACCTGAAGAACAACGAAAAAAAGCAACAAAAATAGGGCTGTTTTTAGCCATGTTTATGCGTATTGCATTACTATTTGGTGTTACATGGCTTATCGCTATGAAAAAACCTTTATTCAGTATCAATTGGAGTTGGTTTAGCGCAGACTTCAATGGGCAAGCTTTAATATTATTAGGAGGAGGAATCTTCTTGATTTATAAATCGACCAAAGAGATACACGAAAAGGTGGCTCACGTTCATGATCATCACCCTATAGATGAGGCTCCTAGTGCAAAAAAAATAGCTACTAAATCATTTAGCAATATTATCATGCAAATCTTAATGATTGATATTATATTCTCTGTTGATAGTATTCTAACAGCTGTAGGTATGACTAATGGCTTACAAGGTGCGCTATACATTATGATTGCTGCAGTTATCGTTTCTGTTGGAGTGATGATGTTATTTGCTATACCTGTAGGTAACTTTGTGAATAAGAACCCTTCTATTCAGATTCTTGCTCTTTCATTCTTAATACTTATTGGATTCATGCTTACTACAGAAAGTATGCATATTTCACATGCCGTACTAGCTGGTCAAGAAATAGGAGCTGTACCGAAAGGTTATTTATATTTTGCTATTGCTTTCTCGCTAGCTGTAGAGTTTATTAATATGAAGCTGCGCAAAAAGAGCAATCCTAGTACTTAAATAATATCACTTGTATAAAACATAAACTCCTTCAATTGAAGGAGTTTTTTGTTTTATATTATTGCTTAGATTCTAAATAACGTTCTGTTACAAAATCAATATCCTTTATAGATTTTCTAGCCCAATCTATTCTCTTTGCTAAAATTTCGTCTTCAGTTAATCTCCAATCTATATCAGATTTTCTCACTCTAGTTGTCAAATTCTGAATAATAATCGCAGCTGATACAGATATATTTAAACTTTCAGTAAAGCCGACCATCGGTATTTTAATATAAGCATCTGCTTGTTCTATAATCTCAGGAGACAATCCATTTTTTTCAGTTCCAAAGAATATAGCAGAAGGTTTACTAATATCAAAGTCCTCTAAATGATTTGCTTCTACATGGGGAGTAGTTGCAACAATCTGATACCCTTTTTTTCTAATATCTTCAATGGCTGTAGGTATAGAAGCATAACGGTGAATATCTACCCATTTCTCAGCACCTAACGCTATTTCTTTATCTATACGCTTTCCAAACTTTTGTTCTATAACATGCAAGTCTTGTATACCAAAAACTTCACAACTACGCATTACAGCACTCGTATTATGTAATTGATACACATCTTCAGCTACAACCGTAAAATGATTGGTACGATTCTTTAAAACTTCTTTAAAACGTTCCACTCTATTTTCTGTCAAGAAAGTCTCTAAGTATTCTAAATAATCAACGTCCTGAAATAGCTTATTTGAAATATTCATTATATATTTATTTTTTAGACAATTGCAAAGGTAAGAATATTATGGAAAAAAAGTTAGTCATCCTTTCAGGCGCAGGAATGAGTGCTGAGAGTGGTATTAAAACATTCAGAGATGCGGATGGCTTATGGGAAGGACATGATGTCATGGAAGTAGCCTCACCACAAGGGTGGCAACAAAACAAAGAACTCGTCTTACAATTCTATAACGATAGAAGACGCCAACTCTTAAGTTGTCAACCGAATAAAGCTCACTATATTTTAAGTCAATTAGAACAATACTATAATGTAAGTATCATCACTCAGAATGTAGACGATCTTCACGAACGTGCAGGATCTACTAATATTATTCATTTACATGGAGAGCTATTGAAAGTGCGTAGCGAACAAGACGAAACGCTAATATACCCTTGGACAAAAGATCTCCTAGCAGATGATTCTAACGAATTAGGCCACTCCTTAAGGCCTCATATAGTTTGGTTTGGAGAAATGGTTCCTGAGTTAGAAAGAGCTATTCCTTTAGTAGCAGAAGCAGACATCATCATCATCATAGGCACCTCCATGCAAGTATACCCTGCAGCCTCGCTAATATCTTACGCTAGATCAGATGCTCACGCTTATTATATAGACACTAACCCTGCATTAGTACAACATACACCTTGTGAACTAACAGTTCTTAAAAACACTGCTTCAGAAGGATTAAATTCAATCCTAAATGAACTAATAAAAAATATATAATAATTTGTTAGAATTAAAAAAGGTACTACTTTAGAGTACTAAACAATTAACTAATCAATTTTATGAAAAAACTTTTTTTATTCCTTATTACCTCAATCTCTTTGAGCGTTGTAAGCTGTTCTAGTGATGACAATAGTAAGAATGACCCAAAACCTACAGGATACCCTGAGCAACTAAACAATGTAGACTTTTCTAATAAACTACCTGGCGGTACAGCTATTTTAACAGGAAAAGGTTTTGATGAAAGTAAAACTGGAGAATACACAATCAATTTTACTAAAAAATTACCAAGTAAAAAAACAAATGCTGAAAAAGGAACTCGTGCATTACAACCTGGAGCATCAGACACTCCTACTCCAGCCTATATTTTTAAAGTAACACCAACAGAAGTACACTTTGAAATTCCTAAAGATGCAGGTAGTGGTAGAGTAGATTTCATTTATAAAGACTACACAACTCCGATAGGTACTTACCAAGTTAAATAATACAATAAAGGTCTTAAGAAACATTCTTAAGACCTTTATCTTTTCAAAGAGAAAGCCTCTAGACATTGTCTAGAGGCTTTTTACTACTCTTTATTATAAGTTATTACTTAGTAAAGTAAACTACAACTTTATAATCTCCTGCAGCTATTGGAGTATAAATATCTCCACTACCTAAAGTAAAACCAAGTAATCCACTTCTGTTATCATACTTAATATCAGTAATTCCTACAGTAACTAATTTACCTGCATTAGTATACAATTTAATGTCAAAAACATTAATATCTGCTCTACCTAATCCTTCTGGAGCTTCAACTCCAAGAATTTCAGCATCATTTAGTTTAACCTGAGCAATACTAGAGAAAGTGCTTACGACTTTACCACCAAACTTAATATTTGTTTCAGCTATAGCATTTGTAATATCATAACTAACAGCTTCTTTAAGTTCTGTAATTAATTCATTATTCTCTGTACTAAGAATCTCTTTGATAGTTTTACTTAAATCAATCAACTTCTTCTCTTCTTTTCCATTTGCATCTTTCACAATTGAATAAAGAACATCATCAGCTTTACCATCAATTTTACCGTAGTAAACAGTACCACCTTGAGTTAAATGCTCATTCAAAATATTATTGAATACATCCCCACTTTTTTGTATAATGTCCCCTAAGTTATTAGTAACATCAGTTAATACATCGATTACAGTACCTTCTGATTCAGGCATATCTGCTTTATAATCCTTGCCTGGATTAGCTTTTAGCCATGCAGCTATCTTAGCTTCGTTAAAATAAACATACTTAAGATTAATAGCATTTCCTTTACTATCTTTTCCTGGTACAACTCTCACAAAAGTCTCTGTTTCTTGAGTACTTAAATCAAACTCTTCTTTGTTTCCATTCTCATCAACATAAACTAGAACTAATTTACCTTTTCTATCTTCTACAGAAACACTTCCTTTAGTTTTCTCAATTACTTTAGTTAAATGCGTAATGTTATCTCCTTGGTTGATAATTTCTTCAAAGTTTTGAGATACAGCACCTACAACATCGATCACCTTACCATCACTATCTTTCATAAGCTCTTTATACTTATTAACATCAACTAAGCCTGCATTATCTTTTTTCCAAATTGCTATAGCTTCTTCGCTGAAATAAACATAACCTACAACCTTCTCTACATCCTTACCATCAACTTTTACTGTTTTCTTAACATCTCTAATAAATGTCAATGTTTCATTAGAACTTAAATCAACTTTTTGTTCTATATCTTTATCGTCTTTATAAACTAAGAACGTTTTATCTCCCTCAACTTTAACAGTAACATTGCCTTTAGCTTGAGTAATATAAGAGATATTGTCTCCTTGATTAATAATCTCTTCAAAGTTTTGAGATACAGCTCCGATTACATCGATTACCTTACCATCAGTATCTTTCATCTCAGTTTGGTAATCCTCAGCTTTTTTAGGATTTGCTTTTTGCCAAGTTGCTATAGCCTCTTCGCTGAAATAAACATAACCAACAACTTTCTCAATCTCTACATTGTTAACGATTTGTTTTTTCTTAACATCTCTAATGAAAGTAAGTGTTTCAACAGTTGAAAGATCGACTTTCTGGTTATCACCATTTTTATCCTTATAAACTAAATATGTTTTACCATTACCGTCTACTTCAACAAATACATTACCGCCTTCTTTATTAATAATATTTGTTAAATTTTTAACATTATCTCCTTGGTTGATAATTTCTTCAAAGTTGTTAGCCACTGTACCTACTACATCAATAAGAACACCTCCGTCAGCAAGTTTCATTAACTCTTTATAATCTTCTGCTTTTTTAGGATTTGCTTTTTTCCAAGTTGCAATAGCTGCCTCACCATAATAGATATAGTTTGTTACTTTTCCAGTAGTATCTTTTACTTCTTGGATAAACGTATCAACCTCTTGAGAACTTAAATCAAGAATATGAGGCTGATTATCAGAACCTATATACTCAATTACCATTTTTCCATCTACTTCCTTAACAGTTACGTTACCTTCAGTTTTTTGAATAACTTCTGTCAAGTTTTTAATGTTATCCCCATGCTTAATAATCTCTTCGAAATTTTGAGATACAGCACCTACTACATCGATAACAACACCACCAGCATCAGTAGCCTTCATATACTTCTTAGGTTCATCAGCGAATTTAGGATTTGCTTTCTGCCACTCAGTAATAGCTGCTTCTCCGAAGTAAACATAATTAATTATATTCTTACTAACTGGATCAATATTTTCTAATACAAAGGTATCAACCTCTTGAGAACTTAAATCAAGAATATGAGGCTGATTATCAGAACCTA
>NZ_JBBPHK010000010.1:0-124256 GCF_038039805.1 Myroides odoratimimus | reverse complement strand
ATGTTGACTATACTTATAAAAATAAGGCAGGTGATGTATTAACAGAAGCACCAACCGAAGCAGGAGAGTACGCGGTAACAGCAATTGTCAAAGGTGGTAATAACTACGAAGACTTGACTTTAACATCAACAGTAACGATTACCAAAGCACTTATTAATAATGTTGCTTTCAACGGTAAAACAGTAGTTTATAATGGTAACCCACAAGAGGTTAAAGTTTCAGGAGAATTACCAGAAGGGGTAGAAGTATCTTATGAAAATAATGTTGGAACTAATGCAGGTGATTATAAATCAAAAGCTATTCTTAAAGGAGGTAATAATTACGAAGATTTAGTTTTAGAAACAGTATTAAGCATTAGTAAAGCTAATATTACAGGAATAAGTTTTGTAGATAAAGTGGTTTCTTATAATAAGCAAGAGCAAATAATTGAGATTATAGGAGAGTTACCTACAGGAGTTTCTGTTCTGTACGAAAAAGCAAAACAAACTGAGGTAGGGATTTATAATGCAATCGCTAGAATCAATGGTGGTATTAACTATAATGACTTAGTACTTGAGGCGAAATTTGAAATTAAAGAAGATCGTGTTCCTAGTAAAGATGCTGCTATTCACGAGTTTTTAATTAATGGTATTTCGTTCAAAAACCCAGGAGAAGTTATTGAGTATACATTAGAACCAACGGCAGAAGGAAATGATGCAGAAGTAAGAGTAGTATCATTCTCAGAGTATTCTTCATTAAATGTACCTGATTCATTTATTGTTGATACAAGTGATCCTAGAGTTTATTATACAAAGGTAACTGTAACTTCAGAAGATGGTAAAACTACGAAAACGTATACTATTAAGCTGATTAAACCTATTGAAGATAGACTGATTATTTTACAGAAATTCCAAAATACACTATTACTGAATAATAACCCTTCTACTAATGGAGGATATACATTTGTCAGTTATCAGTGGTATAAGAATGGAGTTGTTGTAGGTAAGAAGCAGAGTTACTCTGTAGGACAAGGAGGACAAAATAAACTAGATCCTAAAGACAATTACTATTTAGTAGTAAGAACCAATACAGGGGAGGAAATACACAGTACTCGTATTGATATTTATGAAGAAGCTAGTAAAGAGATTAAACTATATCCTAACCCTGTTTCATCTAGTGATATGACTACTAATATTATGGTAGAATACAGTCCAGAGCAGTTTGAGAATGGTAGAGTTGAAATCTTAACAGTGGATGGAAGGTTTATCTATAGACAAGAATTGTTTACTGGTGAAAACCGCATCGTAATCCCTAGTCAAGTAAGTTCAGGAATTTACCTAGCAGTAATAGATATCAATGGTAAAAAACAAACAATACGATTTACAATTAAGTAATATGAATAAGAAGATAATTTATATTAGTATAGTAGCTCTGATGAGCTACTATACTTCTACAGCACAAGAAATGGGGGGTTTTCTTTACTCCTCACTTTTCTAAGTCTTATGGTAATGATAATGGCGCAAGAGCAGTAGTGGGAAATGGTTTGAATATAGGAATAGGCTATGGTCAATATTTAAGTAAAAACTTTAGTATTCACATAGAGCCTAATTATGCACAGTACCACACTCAGTCTAGAGTGAATAGTTTTAAAGGAAACTTGAGTACAGTGGATAGAGATAATGATGCTTTTATTCTAAAGTATCAAGGTCAAAATCTAAAAGAGAAAGTAACCGTGAAGCAGTTAAATATTCCTCTGATGTTACAATATGAGACAGCGGGTGAGTCAGTACGTTTCTTTGTGAAATCAGGAGTATCTTATGGGTTACAATTAGAGGATGCAGTGTCTCGTACTAAGATGACTTCCTTGAGAACTTCAGGATATTATACAGAATATGATGTTGAATTATTTGAACCAAGTTTTGTTGGGTTTGGAGAGTTTAAGGGAGTTGCAGAGAAGAATGAAGTAGAACTTAAGAATCGTTGGGCTTATGTGGCAGAGATAGGAGTGAAGCAGTTGTTGTCAGATGAGAGTTCTTTATATATAGGCATGTACTTCGATATAGGATTAAACAATCTTGCGAAAGATGTAGAGCAACCTACAAGTACAGCGAAGACCTCATTCATTGGATATGATAGAGAACTAGATAATCCTCTTTTGATCAATTCTTCTCTTCAGCAGACAGTAGAGAAAGTATCGTATAAGAATTATAATCTTGGAATTAAATTGAAGTACTCATTTAATTTTAGTAAAACCAAAAAGAGAAGTACTCAGTTTACTTCAACTCTTTAAAAAAAGCTGTCAATCGACAGCTTTTTTTGTATCCTAAAAAGATACAAACTATTAAAATAGGATAATTTAGACTGTTATTTGTATGACTCTTCAATTGAAATAATTACTTTTACTAGGTTAGGAATAATAAAATTGGAGATTTATGAAGAAGAGAAAAGCTATAAGAAGTTGTTTTACCCTATTTCTTTTGGTATGTAGTATAAGTGTATTCGCAAAAGAGAAAACAAGTATAGTAAAGCAAGATTGTAATACTCAATTAGCTGAAATAATAAAACATAGTGATTTCGAATATCCCAATAAGGATTATTATGTAAGAATAGAGGATACTACAGGAGGAACTGTGATTATTAAAGTGTATGTCAGAAATAATTTATCAGAAGATCCTAAGAAACCTCAGATGGTAGAAAGTGTTGTGTCTTGGTTTATTATACAACCTCAGCGCGATGGAATATATCAATCTATGAATGCCCTCGACCCAGAGGAGCCTGACTTTAAAAAGTTAAAAGTAGATACTAAAGCTTTTGAATCACTAGTAAAATGTATTGATAAAAAATAATTTTAAAAGCCTACTTAGTATTTTACTAGTAGGCTTTTTAATAATTAAAAATGTTCTGAAGCGTTCGTTGTATTCATAAAGATAAAACCATCGAAGTGTTCTCTTAGTTTCACATTAGGAATAGTCATGTATTTTGTTTGTTCTTCTTGAGTCATTATTTTATACCCTATCTAATTCATTTTTTTAGGTGTATCAAATATACTTGAAGGAGTATTTTTAAAGTTGACAAAATAGTTCTTTTCAGTGTACTGCTCCATCTGTTGTTCTAATGAATTATCTTGTACTGTAGGTAAGTCATATGAATCGTATTTGCTTTCTTTTACATCTATATTATCGTTCATCGCACTGAAGGTACCATGTGCAGTAAAAGTTGCTAAAGAGTAAAACTGGTCACCATATTGCTTTTTGATGTATTCTCCCATTGGGTCAATAAAAGATGGAGTAAGGCCAATATGACCATTATGAGCAATGATAACCATCTTTTGGTTATATAAAGACTGTGTTCTCATGGCTATCTCAGCCATAGCATAATCTCGAGTATAACTTTCATTTCTTTGGCCAACTTCATATAACATTCTAAATCCTAGTTCTAAATTGTATAATGCAATCTTTGCATCTGTAGAAAGTCTATCACCGTATTTAGTAGTCATTTCTTTTGCTAATTGAAAAGCCTGTGTACCTACTTTGATTAAGTTGTCATAGTCTTTCTCAAAAGCCTCATCATTGGGTTTCTTCCAATTATAATCAAGATCCTTAGCTGCTTCAGATAATTTTAAACAGCTTTCATAATATGTTTTATTACGTGCTAAATCTTTTTCACTTAATAGAATCAAGGCGCTATTGTGAAGAAAATTGGTGTCAACACCAGTTAGCGTAATCTTGTCTTTATTCTTTTTATTATAAGATCTTATCCATAAGAATAGATTCTCTATCTCCTTTGTTTGCCATACAGAGACTAAGTTTGTTTTCATCTCTTTTTGTAGATCTCCATTAGAGTTAATAACCTTATTAATCATATAGGTATCCCCATAGGCATTTTCAAAAGATATAATTCTATAGTTGTGATTAGTGACTAAGTCCTTGATTAACTCTACTCTTAAATCATTGAACTCTTTAGTACCATGTGTTCCTTCACCTAGTGCCACTATTGTATGATCTTTTATAGCATTAGTGATAGGAGAGAGTCCTTTATATTGATTGCTATTCTTGTTATAAGAGAAAGGAATAACTTCTTTATCTTGTGCTATACTTGTTAAGGAAGCCAGTATGAACAAGCTTAATAAAGTTCTTTTTATTGTCATAATTTGTTGGTTGATTTAGCCTTAAAAATAATTTATTTTAACAAGGAAATATCTTTAAAATTATATTACATCTGTATTTACTTCTCTATTTTGACTCTCCTTTTAAGACTGTGCCCAATAGAACTCACAGTTGTCAAAGTCTCGGTTTTTTAAGTCCTCTTCTTTGATTAGTACACTGAATACTCCATCGTCATTAAAGTTGTTCTCTCCTATCTGCCACAGTACTACTTTATCAGAATGAATAAACTCTTCTACCTCTTCCTTACCTAATTGGCAATGAGTGAATATACCGAATATTTTTGAGAGATAGGTTCCTCCGAAATAATCCCAGTACATTCCATCCTCATCTACATCGTCTTCTTCATATTCATCCTCAGGCTCTCTATATCGATCAGAGAATAGCTCTGTATCAGCACTGATTTCATTGATAAGAACGCCATAGAAGAAATTGTCCTCATGCTCTACGATATGTCTTACCAATTGTTGGTTAGGAATATCAGTATAGATAACTTTACCAGTATCGGTCATAATGTCTGCGAAGAAGATGAGTTGCCCTGTTTTGGGTAATAATCCTGTTTTATCATGTGGAGAGCATGCCGCTAAATCTATTTGGCCTGCATAGTATAATCCTTGTGGATGATCTACTCCAGGAGGTAAGTCTATTACTGGTCCGCCATAGCGAGATTGTCCTAAAGGAATATCTATCTCTGTGTGTAATACATCAGATTCTTTCATCCAACTTTGTCTTCCTAGAGAAGCTGGGATATACTGACGTTTATCAGCAGAAAATTTTATAATATCAAATGTTTTATCGTACATTGGATTCGTTTTTGAAATATGTAGCAATATAGTAAATAGTCATTTTAACAAGATGAACCAGAATAAACAAAAAATAACTAAAAAGTGGAACAATCTTATCTATTATGGATTATTGTTTATCATCACTTCTTTTACACAGACTAGTATTGCGATGTATTCTTTTAAAGATCAGCCTTCAGGAGATATTGCGTTTAGTTTCTTTCAAGACATCTTCTTAGGTTCTTTATTTGCAGGTATTTTATATATTTCCATACTGATTTTTATTCATAAGATTCCGCGTTTTAGTGTTCAGCTTATTATTCACAGTATTCTACTTTTGGGGTTATGGTTTTTACAGTGTCTAAGTGTTTTTATGGATAGAGAAGCTTCATGGAGTACATATTCTATGAGGGAGTCTATTATTTACACTTTGCATTATAGTCTAATGCCCTTATTAACTACATTGTTGATCTATATTTTTATTTCTTTTAGATTGTATAACTATAGTAAGGGAGTGCATTTACTGACAGATATGGTCAAACCTAGATCATGATAGAATAACCTTCTTTTTAATCCTTTCTTTTATCGCTATCGCAGAGCAAATAGGTATACTATGGAATGAAGTATAGTGATATAAATACCAATTAAAAGATTCACTTAAAAATAGGACAGACTTTACCACATAAATGTTAAAAAAATATTTAGTATTAGGTGTTTTTAGCTTAGTAAAAACGTATATATTTGTTAAATTAGTTAATGAGTTGCGTATAGGTGTTTAATTTAAGTTAATGAAGGTTTTATATCGTGTGGTTTTGTTTCTTTTCCTTATCAGTATAAATTATATTTATGCTAGGAAAGAATACATATATACCCTTAAACCCATTGAGACTCTAGAATCTAATGAATTACAGCGAAGTGTAGAGCTCATCATGACTCATTTAGATATTGATACCTATTACCAATACGTGGATTTTGACAATATTGCTCTTAAAGAAAGCACACTTACTTCCTCTCATTTTGTATATCTTATTCCTTATCAGACTTCAAATACCTCAGATTGGAATGTGTGTATAGCCATATTAAATGAAAGTAATGAGATTGTAATGTCAGGTATTGCTAAGCACACTTGGGATTATCAAGCTGATGTTTCTTTTTATCCCGTGATAAGCTTTGATCAACCTTATATCTATAATAAGAATGTAGAACTCAATATCACAGTAGATATCCTATTGACAGGAGAGGTAGAGCACAAGGAAGTAGTCTCTAATCAGAAGTTGCTTTTTGTGCCAAATCAGAATAAAGACAAATTGATTAATATTCTTCAATACGAATACAATACTGTACTGAAGTATGATGATGCTAAGGGGTATAGGTATAGTTTTAGCGTGAATAATAATGATAAACTAACGATAGAGCCAGAGATGACAGAAGAGTTTTATAACCTAAATCTGGTCAGAGAACGCAATGTTAGTATTAGTACGCTACCCCAACTCAGACAAAAGTGTTCTACAGCTAATCAGAAGACATCTCCATTTTTAGTAAAAGAACAAAAAGAAGATTCTTTTTTAACGTCCTATTTCGTACAGCGATTTACAGAAGCCTATATCTATTATAAGGAAGAAGAAAAGTATAAAGTCTTATCGGCAGTTGCACCTCGTATAAATATTCTTAGTTTATATGAAAAGTGTATGACACAAAGCAAACCCTAAACAAAATAAAAATGCCTCAATAACAAGAGGCATTCTAATAGGCTAAATCAGTGGTGTGTTTTGTTAGGAGTTTTTAATCGCTCCCTAATTCGTTAAAGCAAATGTATTATAAGCTTCTATTGCGAATATATTATCTTTTTAGAAGATGAGCTTCTAAAGTGTGCAAATGTAACAAGTTTAAACAAATTAAAATTGCAATAAAAAGACTTTTAGGTGTGTTTATTACACATTGATATAAAAAAAGCATGTTATTTTGTGATTTTTTAGTTTTGATAATACAGTTTAGTGTTAAAGTTTGTGCTAATGATACTTTTTTATAGCAAATAACGAACTACATATATCTAGTGAGCTATTCGTTATTATTCATTCTGCCAGGATTGATTTAAAAGTGACTATATTATCTACTTGAATTATAAAAAGTAATTGTTGGTATTTTTCTTTTTCCAATTATTCAAGTATAAACGAATTGATAAAACTCTAGAAATAGTATATACTTTTTTCTTATAATTAATACGAGTGGGTATTAAAAAAATAGAGTTCTTCATAAAATTAGAACAAAGAACTCTATCTTTAAAAATAAGTAGTGAATGTGTTTTGATTTAGTCTTTACTACATTACTTTTTATCTATAGATTTAGTAGGATCATCTCATTTGCGGGGTAACTCTATAGGTACATGATATACACTAGTACTGTGCATAGTGTGATTAGCAGATTTCCACACACTCCAGAAGTGAATAGTACCCGTCTGCCAATTAGCAGGAAGCTCAAAATGAGTGTGTTTATCTGCTCTTTGTCCAATACTCTCAGCGATATAGAAAGTATTAAGCTCATCGTTAAAAGCAATCATCGTCAATAGATCATCAGTATTTGTCAACGAATTAATGAATGAATCATCCCATTTGACTTTTACCTTATTCTCTTTTAAAAAGCTAATCTTCTGTATCGCCGCAGGGGTTAGTACCCCTATGGATAGCAATACCCTCTGAGGAATAATATGAATCATATTATCAATCAGAAATACTCCGTTCTTCATAATCTCAGATCGAATCTGATCATAGCCTGTTTTAGTCTTATTCTCTGTTTCCAATACAGGGTAATGCTTGTTGACAAAATCCTTTATCTCTTTTAAAAATTTGACTACTACCGTTAATTTACTTCGCTGTATAATCTGTTTTTCACTCGCTTCTTTTTTACTTTTTGGAGCTAAGCTTCTTATTATATTCTTTCCTCTGTATTTATATCCAACTACTGTACCTACCTTACCCTGTACACCACCTAGGATACCTTCTTTAATTTCTGCCATAATTATCGTTTTTAGTTTCTATACAAGGTATAGATAATCAGTTGCTTATAAAATAAAGAAATCAAAGATATTATCTGTAAATAGGGAGGATATATTGCTTTAAAACTTTGATTCTTGATACTATCGCCTCTTTATATTGTTTTTTATTTCTTCAACACTGCCTCAATACTTCTTCAAGATTCCTTCAACAAACTACCTCTCTCCTAGAGCAATCTTGGAGTATTGTTGAAGAAGTGTTGAAGGACTTCAGTTAAAGCTAGATACAGTCTATCCTCAACCATACATAACTTTTTATTATAAAACGACTTCTTATCTGGGTAATGTTTTGATATGGTGAAAGGTAGGGTGTTTTTTTGAAGAATAAAATAGGGTGTAATTTTTGAATGGTGAGATAGTGGTTATGGAAAACCGTAATAGTTTTTATCGACAATAACTATATTTGATAAAAACTGAATAGAAACACTTTTTTTTAGCTTTCTAAACTAGAAAAATAGTAGTTTTAATAACAAAAGTAAAGGGAAAATAATCTAGGATAAATGAAAAGAAGTTATTATCAAGTAGAAATTAAAGATTTTATAAGAGAAGATATAGATCTTGTTTTTGGAAAATTAGCTAGGAATCATCAACATGATTTAGAGGATTTACAGAAAAAAGCATGGATCCAACAGATTAGATTTTTAAAAGAAAACCTTATTAATGTTGAAGGTAATATATATTTTGAGTTCTCTATACCCCGAATGGGAAAAAGAGTTGATAATATATTGTTGATAAACAATATCATTTTTGTATTAGAATTTAAAGTAGGTGAAGATAAATTTACTAAAGAAGCACAGAATCAGACAATAGACTATTGTTTAGACTTGTTGAATTTTCATGAAGAAAGTCATAATAAAAGTGTTATACCTATTTTAATTGCTACAAAAGGGCCTAACGTGGTCAGTAATATTCAAAAAGTTATAGAATTAGAAGAATGTATTTTATGTAATGAGAAAAATTTTAAAAATATTCTACAGAAAGCTTTAAGGGAAATTAAAATATCAGATAAGTTAAATGTTGACAAATGGAATGAAAGTAGATATAAACCAACACCAACTATTATAGAAGCTGCCCAAGCTTTATATAAAGGGCATAATGTTAAAGATATTTCTCGAAGTGATGCAGGAGCAATTAATTTATATCAAACTAGCTTGGTTATAAATAAAATTATAGATGATGCCAAGATTAAAAAACAAAAGTCTATATGTTTTTTAACTGGTGTGCCTGGCGCAGGTAAAACATTGGCTGGATTAAATATAGCAAATGAGAGATTAAAATCTGATGAGTCAGAACATGCGGTGTTTTTATCAGGTAATGGTCCTTTGGTTGACGTATTAAGGGAAGCATTAATAAGAGATTCGATTAAAGTAGCAAAATTCAGTAGTAAAAAATTGACACGCACAGATGCTACTAGAGAAGCAAAAGCATTTATTCAAAATATACATCATTTTAGAGATGATAATTTAGAAACATATAAAGCACCTATTGAAAAAGTTGTCATTTTCGACGAAGCTCAAAGAGCTTGGAAGAAAGAACAAGTTTCAAAATTTATGAAAACAAAAAAAGGTATAGACAATTTTGAAATGTCAGAACCAGAGTATTTAATTAGTGTAATGAATAGACACGAGGATTGGTGTACAATAATCTGTTTAATAGGAGGAGGACAGGAGATTAATACTGGAGAAGCTGGAATATCAGAATGGTTATACTCTTTGAAAAATAACTTTAATGATTGGAATATCTATTATTCTAATAAGATTTTAAGTGACAGTAGTACTTATTTAGATAATATAGAATTAATAGATTGGTTAAAAGGAAAAGGAAAAATGGAAGTAGGTCTTCATTTAGAAGTATCACTCCGATCATTTAGAAGTGAACAGGTTTCTTTATTTGTACAATATGTTTTGGCTAATCAAAGTAAAAAAGCAATAGAGGTTTATACTCTATTAAAAGACAATTATCCTATTGTTCTTACTCGTAATTTGTCATTAGCAAAAGACTGGTTAAAAAAGAAGTCAAAGGGATCAGAGAGAATAGGTTTAATAGCTAGTTCAGGAGCAAGGAGATTAAAAAACGAAGGCATAAATGTCAAAAATGAGATAAAACCTGCAGATTGGTTTCTAAATGATATGAATGATGTACGTTCATCTTATTATTTAGAAGATATTGCGACAGAGTTTGATATTCAAGGTTTAGAAATAGATTATACTTGTGTGGCATGGGATATTAATCTGTATTATACTGGCAATAACTGGAATTATCAAAGTTTTAAGGGGGCGAAATGGCAGAAGATAATAAAGATTATTTATTAAATTCTTATCGAGTACTTTTAACCAGAGCAAGACAAGGAATGGTGATATTTGTCCCAAATGTTGATGATACTGACCATACACGACCTAAAGTGTATTATGATCAGACTTTTGAATATTTAAAGGAGTGTGGAATAAAAATTCTTTAAAAGTAAGTGAAGGAGTAAGTGTACTGGTTTAGCGTTAAGAATTTAAAGCTTATTTTTCTCAGAATATTATCTAAATAGTATACTACATGATTTTTTAGGATGAGGGATAATTCTTACCTTCGCCTGCCGAAAAGGAGCAGTTTATAAGAAGGTTGTTTTTGTAGTAAACAATAGGACTTAGAGGGCTGTTTAGCTATTTGTATTTTGTGCTAAATAACGAGTGTGAGATTAGAAATAGCGAGGTTATATACATTGTTTTTATAAGGATAATAGAATCAGGTATATAGATTTAAATTAATCAGTGAAGATGACTTATACAGAAGTAAAAATAAAGATAGATAACTTACAGCAGGAGGTAGAAGCTCAAGGTGGATTAAATAGTGAACAGTTCTCGGTATTGTCTAAAAAGTATCGTTTGGAGTGTAATTATTATTCTACAAGTGCTGAGGGAAATACATTGACAAAGGAAGAGATACGCAGCATGCTAGATGGGATAGTTAAGGTAGATAATAAACCTTTAAGTGATTTGATGGAAGTCAAGAAGCACGATGAGGTTTTAAAAGATATCTTAGGAGGTAGTGTAGTAGAGGTACATCTGTCAGAAAAGTATATTAAAGAGCTTCATTCAAAATTGATGTATGAAGAGAATAGTGAGAAGAGAGTAGCATTAGGGCAGTGGAAACAAGAGCCAAATGAAATGGTGACTTATAAGGGGGATAGGTATGCGTATGTAGGTGTAGCTGATGTTAAATCAGAAATGAAAGAACTAATCAATCGTACAAATGAAGCTATTGATTATATACTGAAAGGAAAGAAATATGCGCCTCACCCTATTGATGTAGCATTGAATTTTCACGTAGATTTCTTGAAGATTAGTCCTTTTGAGAAAGGAAATGGGCTTATTGCTCGTATGCTGAGTAATCAGATTTTGATTGCGTTTGTCTATATGCCATTTTGGATTACCGATAAAGAACTTGATGCTTATCATCAGTATATCGCTGATGTACTGCGTTATGAAGGAGCAAAAGACGATTTGTTTGGATTGATAGGTCAGCAAATTCTTCGATCACAACAGATGGTTGTAGATATACAAGAGGGTAAATCTATTGAAGAGTCTGAAAAGTTCTACAATCAAATAGAAATGCTTAAGCGCCAACTAAAAGCAAAAGAGGAGGAGCAGAGTAAAGTAAGATCAGTGGCATGGCTAGATTCTATATTTACTCATTCGATACGCCCTTTATTTACAGAAGTCGAGAATAAGGTAACAGAGAGTTTTGGAGACCTATTTGAAGAGATTATAGGACAGTATACTTTAGATGTTTCAGAACAGGAGATAGAAGAGTTAACTGAAGAAGAACTACTTTCTGAAACAATAGAGCACCAAGAAGAGGAGTCTATTGCTGGTGAAGAGGAAGTAGTAGTAGAAGAGCCTATGACTATTGAGGAGGAAGAGGCAGTAGAGGAAGAAAGTGTTGTAGCTGAAGATGAGAGTGGTGAGGACGAGATAGTTATAGAAGAGGATGTGGTATTAGAAGAGATTTCTAATGAAATAGATTTAAGTAATCCAATTATTGTATGGGATAGAGCAGAAGGTATACAATCTGTTATCCGTTTAGCTGGATTCAAACTAATAGAAGGAGCAGAAGCTATAGAAGTAGGTTTAACTTGTGTGTTTACTGAAGTGACTTATGTGATAGACTTAGGCAATGGTACTGTATTCGAGAAAGAATATGATCAGCAATTAGAAGCGCAGGATATAAAAGCTATTAGTGATTATACTTGCGAATTGATTGTCAAAAAGATTAATGAGATATAAGTATATTTAGAAGATATACCCATAAAAAAAGCACTGTCATAAACAGTGCTTTTTTTATGGGTATATGATGATAATTCTTCTATTACTCATTAATTTGGAATGTTATTTGATGTTGATTAAGTGTTTAATTATAAAATACTTAGTTATGGATATAGAAGCTTATTTACATCCTAATTATAGGATTTGTGGTATGTCTCCAGTAGAGATTAATGAGGAGTTATCTACTTGGACACGAGATGAAATGATAGCATGGCTGTGTTGGAGCAATCCTACAGGGATTTTTATAGATAGTGAGGCTATTGTAGAGTATGGGGATATTATTTGGAGAAATGAAGCAATAGATTTAATTATGTATAAGATAGAACTAATGCAGAAAAATGAATAAGTAGTTTAACGTAAAATACGTATTAGTCCAATGTTACAAAGCAACTTTATTTCATAGCTCTTTTATTAGTTGTACTACAATATGCTTTTGTTACTAATTCAGGCTTGTTTTGTATAGTTGCTTTTGATTATATGTTTATTATTTTAAAAATGAGTATTTTTAAATAACTAAATTAGATGTAGATAGTTATGAAATATCTTTTTATCGTCTTTGGATTATTTGTATTAGTAGGATGTCAACCATCTGTAGAGAAGCAGAAGTATATTGAAGAACGCCAACTTAGTGAGGCGCAAGCAGTGAAGCAAGATAGTATTATTGCTAAATATGCTACTAATGGTGCTCATCAGTATAACTACTATTTAGATATGAATAAGTGGCAAACCAATTTAGATGAGGGGCTTAAGAAGGATAGTACTATAGCTTATCTATGGCAACAAAAAGCAATGCCTTATTTTAAAAATAGGAAGTATGAGGTAGGTATGGAATATTTAGATAAAGCTGTACGCTATGATGTGAAGCGTTATTTGCCTTATCGAGCTTTTATTAAATGTGTGTTCCTTAAAACGTATAAAGATGCAATTGCAGATTTTGAGGAATGTTTATCCCGCTGGGGAGATAGGTATGAAATGGATCACACATATACTTTTTATATAGGGCTGTCTTATTTGCAATTGAATGAATTTGTTACAGCAGAACAATATTTTTTAAGAGCAGTAGAGAAGCAGAAAGAGGTATTTCAGGATATACACCATGTTGATCTGTTTTATCTAGGGATTGTCAAGTATGAACAGGAATTATATCAAGAAGCAATTGACTATTTTGATATGGCGATTAAGGAGTATAAAGAGTTTTCGGATGCCTATTATTATAAAGCTCTTTGTCAAGATAAGCAAAAAGATAATGTAGCAAATGATACATTTAAGTTATTCGTGGAATATAATAAGAAGGGATACTCTATCAATGAAGCGAATGCTATGTATGAATTATATCCTTATCAGATAAAGCCCAAGAGCCAACGTTAATTAAATACTACTTAATAGTTCTAGTATTACAATATATTTTTGTTACTAATTCAGGCTTGTTTTTGTATAGTTGCTGTCTAATGTTGATTTTGGATTAAGAAAAGTATTCAAATTAGTTGTTTTTAGGGGTACTGTTTAGTTGTAATAATATCTACATTTGCTGAAAATATAGAAGGTATGAAAAGAGCATTAATGCTGATATGTATAGTAGCTATAACGATGAGCTGCAAGGAGAATAATACAACTGAGAAGAAAGCTGTAGAACAGACTGGTATGGAGACGACAGTGTCTGCTACTGAAAGTGAGAAAATAAAGCAGTTACAAAGTGAGTTATTAGTTCCGATGGAGATTAGTGATAAGGAGGCTAAAGAAGTGACTAAGAAGTATGGATTAGAGTTTGGAGGAACTTGCTACGCCTGTGATGTTGCTAATATTATTATAGATGGAGAGATGATAAACTTAATGAATGCATGTGATATTCAAACGCAGATCTCTTATAAGATTACTAAAATAGAGGAGAAGGATAAAATGATAACCATACATACTCCATTAAATGAGTTCGTTTTTGAAAGAGTAGATGATTATCCTGTGTATCAATTAACTGTAAAAGGACAGGTAATTGATCAAGAGTTGTATAGACCTGCAGGCTTTTATACTTTAAAGAGTTTATTAGAGTCTTTTGATGTTCACGATTGTGGCGATTTTGAGGGATAGGAGTTGGTTTACAGTGCACTGTTAACAGTACACAGTAACTAATAAAAAGATATAAAAAAAGTCGAAGTTTGTGCTTCGACTTTTTTTGTTTTTGTATGTAACGAATAGAACGTTTATAATACTTATATTGTGGTATAAACTAAATAGAAGATATGCTAACTCTCTTGAAGTATTTACTAGAAATACGATTTAGAAAATATGTGTCTAAAGGAGACTATATAGCGATGATGTTGATCTGTGGGCTTTATATAGGTACTGCGGTATTAGCCTATTTTAATTACGCCATAGTAAAAGGTATATTTTATTTTGTATTTATAGATGCTATTCTATATCACTTGGGTAGATTAGATATAGAGTTATTAAAAGTATATAAACATTATCGTGTAGTGTTATGGCTAGAGTATTTGGTTTATAGTTTACCTTTTCTACTCGTGTTGGTAGTAAAACAAGAGTATGTAGGATTGGGGAGTGTAGTTGTGTTATACTACCTCTTGTCTTTTATCCCAAAGAAACAATCAGCAGTGGTTAAGTATCCTTTTTCTTTAGTAGATCCCTTTTGGAGGATTAGTTTTAGGAAGTTTAAATTGTTGTGGATATTGCCTATAGTGATTTTGTTTAGTGTAATGGGAGTGAAACACAGTAATGAAAACTTGGTTATAGGGAGTTTTATCTTAGCAGGAATCTTAACAATGGTGCCAACTTTTAAAAGAGAAAGGGAAATAGAGATTATGACAAGTGTACTAAGTGGGGGAGAGTATTTAGAGCAACAGGTAAAAGTTCAGATGTTTAATTCTTTACTAGTTATAATGCCCATTTTACTATTGGTTTTAGTATTGTCATTTGATTGGAATTATGTGTTTTGGGGAGTACTAGTTCTAGTTTTACCAATGTGTAACACGGTATTAAAGTATTATTTTTATACAAGTGAATTAAAACATCAATTGTTTATAGCAAGTTGCTTTATAGGAATAGGTTTACCGCTATTAGCAATGCCTTTTTTATATAAACGAGCAATTCGTCAATTAAATCAGATAAAGAATGTTGAAAGTAAATATTAAAGAAAAGAGCTATGGTAATCATCTTGTTCTAAAAGACATTCAATTTACTATAGATAAACCTGGCATTTATGGGGTAATGGGGAAAAATGGAGAGGGAAAGACTACGCTGTTTAAATGTATGCTTGGTTTAGAAAAATATAAAGGAACTGTTGAATTAAATGACAAGATTCTTTCTCTGCAAGAAGTAGGGTGGTGTGGTGCCGAACCTGCTGTATATGATGAGTTAACAGCAGAGGAGTTTTATACTTTTTACCAACATTTAATACAACAAAAAAGACAGGGTAATCAATTGTTATTTGAGTTGCCTACAGATAAGCTAATAAAGGAATTCTCTACAGGGATGAAGAAAAAGGTCTATCTCAATGCTGTACTTCAGAAAGAGTATAAGATGTATGTACTAGATGAACCTTTTAATGGGCTAGATATAGAGGCTAATTATTATTTGATGAAGTATCTAGATCATCTGTCTCAAGAGAGTATTGTATTTATTTCTTCTCATATAGCAGATGTGTTATATAAACATTGTCAAGCTATTTTTATGATAAAGAATAGAGGCGTCAAATGCTATGAGCAAGAGGGTTTTAAAGAAATAGAAGAAGAATTTTTTAAATAGAAAGAAATGATAAAATATAGTTATACCATCATGTATGTGGTAGATGTGGAGACTACTGTAAGGTTTTATGAAGAGGCATTTGGATTTGTACGTAAGTTCGTTACTCCGGAGGCTGATTATGGAGAGTTGGTATCAGGAGATACTACGATTGCTTTTGCACAAGTAGAGTTGGCAAGTAGTAATTTGAGTAAAGGATATCAACAGGTGAATAAAGAGAAACCTTTTGGGATCGAGTTAGGATTTGTAGTGGATGATGTAGCATTAGCAATACAGAAGGTAGAAAAGGCAGGAGGTACAGTATATGAGCCTATGACAATAAAACCTTGGGGACAAACGGTAGGGTATGTATTGGATAATAATGGCTTCTTAATAGAATTGTGTACTGCTATGTAAAGTATCCAAAAGAGATAAACCTAATTTAAGAAATTGATTTAATTTTGTTTTAATTAGTTGGTATTTTAAGTAATACGTATTATAGATGTTAGTATGGTCAGGTAGAGGGATAGTTGGAGTAGTTATTTTTGGTATTTCTATAGTGATAGGGGAAAGTGTTTTTCCTAGAGATATGGGGAATGAATATCGGTTTGTACTTGCTTTAAGTATTGCTGGTATAGTAAACTGGCTTCTTGGTTCTATCTGGAATAAAGAGAAGTTCATTTTTAATGAAGAGGAACAACAGTACTATATTCAAAAGAATAACCATACTCTTTTTTGGATACCTATGCAGTATATGGGAATGATTATGTTAGGTGGTTCCGTATATGTTATGGGAAAAAGCTCTATCCTGTGGGCTATAGTTCTAGCAATAGGTTTTTTACTGTTATTTTTTCTTAGATTTTGTTGGAATGAAGGTGTTTTTGTGAGAGAAAAACAATATGAGGAAGAACCGCAAAGAAAGCCTTTAGATCATATCAAGCCTAAAACTAAAAAATCTGGTGGTTGGGAAAGCCGTCATAGTAAATAGTAGGATTAGACTGTTACAAGTATTGGTTTGCCTTTTTAGTTTTTTTTTATTGTTCGAATTTTAAATTGCTATGATTTATAAGGGTATTTATACACATAAGAATAAGAGTATTCCTATAGAAATACATAATGATGGAGAATATCTCTCTGTAGAAATAGATGGATTACTTTTTAAAGGAAGAGAGTTTACTGATTTGGGTTATCAAGGGGATTTAGGAGAGGAAACTATTGATAGTACATGGATAACTATCGCCTCAGATTTAGATAATTGTTTGACAGATTGTCAATTTGAATTTACGGTATCTCAATACTTATTGTCAGCAAATGGGCTTACAGAACCTGTAGAGTTAATGATGTGCTTTAGTCATGGTAGCAATATAGAATCCAATACTACAAGTTTTCATGAAGAAGTTAGGATTGAATTGACGTGGAAGGAAAAGGTTTTGGTAGGGAAGAGCGGATTTGTTGAGATTGCGTTTGATCAATTGAAGGATCAATTGCCTCAGGGATATTCATTAATGAATTGTTATGGTTGCTTATATGGAGATTATAGTATTTATGGAAATAGTTCTTTTGGTACAATGATGTGTTTTAAGCATATGAAGCAAAAGTATATTGAAGTAGGTAATAAGGAAGATTATGGTGATTTATGTGTAGATGAAAGCGATCTTATTGAATGGGTACAAGAGATAAATTGTTGTGAAGAGTTTGAGGTAAGAGGAAATGGTGGAGCTTATAGATAGATGAGGTGATTTGAATAGAAATGATTATTACAATAGATACTACAGAATGAAAAAAAAGTAGGAGTAAATAGGTGATAGTTTTTTATTGTTATATGTTAAGTTAGAGGAACAAGTTTAAGTTTTGGGTAATGATGTATCTGTTGTTGATTATTTTAATTATAGGAGGTGTAGTTTTTTATAAGAAAAACGCAGATAAGAAGCGTAGACCTATCAATGAGTATACTTTAGTTGCGGAAGAATTAATTACTGCTTCTTTAAATGATGCAGAAGTAAGACAACATCGTTATCATTATGACTCTGCTAAAGATAAAATTGCTTTTTTAAATAAAGACTTTAGATATAGTCTTGATGAACAACGTGCTGGAATCGATAATTTTTGGTTTCAAAAGAAACATACTACGAAGTATGACTTGAGTCAAAATAGAATAAACTATATTGAAAGTTTAGAATTAAATGAAGTACGTATACCGCTGTTGTTTGATGGTAAAGAGATGCAAGCTGTTGCTGCAATGGATATAGATCGATCTACTCTAGAGATACATTTATTTAATGAGAAAGAGGTAACAGTTTTGGCTCAGAAATATGAAGCAAAATCAGGAGAAGTTAAGTATGATTGTATTTTTGGTTTTGATTTTTTGCTAAGTGATAGTAAGTACGGAGAGATGTACTATAATACATATATGCTTTATAGTAATATAAGGTAAGTAAGAGATTAATAATCTTTATCTATTTAGAAATAAATAAATGTTGAGGAATTAATATGTAAGTATGAGTCTATTTAAGGATATTTGTTTTATAAAAAAAGAATAGAAGATGTATATAGTAAATTTAGATATAGAAACAAATCAATTAAAAGAAACAAAAGCGTTTTATACAGAAGTATTAGGCTTTGATATTATTGAAGAGGTGAAAGGGAGCTTCGCTGTACAAGCAGGAGAAACTATTCTTACGTTTAAAGAGGTGGATACTCCTGTCAATGTATATCACTTTGCTTTTAATATTCCTTCTAATCAGATAGAAGAAGCATTGATCTGGTCAAGAGAGCATGTTGATTTAATAGAGAACATAGAAGGGAATTTGGTTACTAATTTTGAAACATGGAAGGCGAAGTCTATTTATTTTACTGATAATAACGGGAATATCTTAGAGTTTATAGCGAGAGAGGATATTTTGCTTTCATTGAATGGGCCTTTTGATCCTGTACAGATTACGTGTATTAGCGAGATAGGTGTAGTGGTAGAGAAGCCAATGGAGTCGGCAGAGAAGTTAATTCAAGAATACAATTTAAGTTATTTCAAAAAAGCAGAACCTACAGAACAGTTCTTGGCACTGGGAGATGATCAAGGTTTGATTATTATGGTGACACCTGATCGCAACTGGTATCCTACGAACATCCCTGCTAAGTTTACTAACACTGAGATGATCGTAGAGGATAATGAAATGATGATTGCTTTAAAGAGTAAAGAGCTATATTAATAAAAAATATAAAAGAGACTATTCAGTAGTCTCTTTTTCTTTTAATAAGGTCTCTCCCCAGGCATTTAATTTCCATAATACTTCTACTAATTGTTCTCCTAGTGGAGTAAGGAGGTACTCTACTCTTGGAGGAAGTTCATTATAGCTTATTTTATACAGAACTCCATCTTGTTCTAATTCTTTTAGTTGTTGATTAAGCACGCGGCGGTCTACTTTCATAATTCCTTTAAGCATTTCGCTTGGGCGTTTATGCCCTTGGTTAATCTGCCAAACGATGGGGATTTTCCACTTCCCACTGATGGCATTCACTGCAAATTCAAGTGGACAAATTTTTTCTTCTATTGTTCGTGCCTTTGTATTCATAAAAGTGACTTTTTTATCCCTATGGGGTGAATATATGCGGTATTGTATGATAATAAAGTGATTATCATCTTTGCAAAAATAAGACTTTAATATGAAAGAAATAAAACAAGCTTTAGATACAATAACTCAAGGTATGCAGTCTCAAGTGCCTGTAGAAACTATGAATGCTTTTGGTAATTCTATTATGGATTTACAAACAAAAAGTTTTGGAACAACATCAGAAGTAGGAATGATGTTTCCTTCAGTAGAGGTAGTGACAGAAAGTAATCAGCAGACTCCTATTGTTGATTTGTTTAAAGGTAAGAAGACCTTAGTTAGTTTTGTAAGAGGAAATTGGTGTCCTTTTTGTAATATAGAGATAGCTCATTTAATGAGTTATTATCCAACGTTACAAGATAAAGGCGTTGAGGTGATCGTAGTGTCTCCAATGAGTATAGAGCTACTTAAAGATTGGAAGAGCGAGGTTAAGATGTCTTTTCCAATTGTTCAAGATAAAAACTTAGTATTAGGTAATGCCTTAGATATCAAATTTGAACTACAAGATTTTGTACAGCCTCATTATGAGATGCTTGGAATAGATCTAAAACATTTGAATCAAACAGAAAAGACAGAATTAAATATACCAGCTGTTTATTTAATAGATGATGAAGGAAGAATTAGCTTTAGATATATGGATGTAAATTATGGTAATCGTTTAGATTTGAGTGAAATAGTGAATAGTTTATAATACTTAGTTAGTATATTTATCTTAGGATAGTTTATTAGTAAATTTAAAAAGTACATTATATAAAGAATAAAGCTCTTCTGAGCTTTATTTTGTTTTAAGAATCATTCATTATGGAAAATAGAAAAGGAGCAAGATCAATCAAAGACATTCCTGAAGATGTCTTAGTATTGTTAAATAAAGGAGAGTTATCAAGTGTGAATTTGACAGAGTGGTTAGCAATTGATCAAAGGCAACTCGTCCAATATGTATTGTTAGATTTAAAAAAAGATGTGTACATAAGCATCGTATTAGATGCAATAGAAAGCATAAAAAAGCCAACAGTAAATTCTATTAATCAGTGTATAGGTTACACTTTGTACTGTTTAGCAAAGGAAAATGATGATAGAGAATTGTTTGAATTATTAAAAAAGCATAAAAGTGATTTAGTACGATGTTGGGCGACTTATTTTATAGGTTATAATGATACATTAAATATAAATGAGAAACTAGAAGAAATTAAATACTTTGCTGCGGATGGACATTTTGGGGTTAGAGAGATCTGTTGGATGGCTGTGCGTGCTGATATTATAGATAAGTTAGAAGAGAGTATAACAATATTACTTACCTGGACTAAGGATGAGAATGAATATATAAGAAGATTTGTAACTGAGTCTACACGTCCTAGAGGAGTATGGTGTAAGCATATTGATAAATTAAAAGAAAATCCAGAAATAGGCCTTCCTTTATTAGAAGCCTTAAAAGAGGATTCGTCTAAGTATGTGATGGATAGTGTAGGTAATTGGCTAAATGATGCTGCTAAAACGCAACCTGTTTTTGTGTTAGAAGTCTGTGATAAATGGGAAACTCACTATAATTCTAAGAGTATTCAATACATAATAAAGAAGGCTAAGCGAAGTCTGTAGATTACAAATAAATATATTTTTTAAATAAAAATTCATGGTCTTGCTCTTTTATGAGATTTCTTTAATGTCAATAATTGACGTTATGTGAATTGTTAATGTTGTTTTTTACTTTTTTGTTATCGTATTTTAATACTTTTTATTCAGATATAAATTTAAAAATGAAATTATACTGACTTATTAATTTTGTTATTGTTTGAAAATAAATTATTGTTTACGATTTATGTTTAATTTTTGTGTTTTTGATAAAAATAAGGGTTTGACTTTTTTAAACGATGTTGTTGAGTATTAATAAAATGGATATAATTACGTGTATTTAAGATATAATTGATTTTAATGTTATTATTTATCTAAATAAATAACTTATAAAGTCTCAAACTTTCTTAAAAGTAAAAAGTAATTTAAAAATAATATATAATGTTGTGATAACTAATGTTTTACTATCTTTATCAGTGAAAAGAAAATTAAATTTTGTTGTTTTATGAAAGCAGAAGTACAATTCAATGACTTCACAGGAAGTATCGCGGCTGATATATCAGATATCATCGCAGCAAAAAAAGGGAATTACATCAGTAGTATTGGGGAGTACTTTGATGTAGATCAAGAGAGATTTAAAGTTGTAGGATTATCTTTAACAGGAATCAGTGACTTTAAAGTAACTCTAATCTGTGTAGATAAAGAAAAAAGCACAGAGAGTAAAGAGCATATTGTAAAATTGACCTTAGAGTTGGACGAAGAAGGACAAAAAGAAATGTTGCATTTATTGTTTAAACGTTTAAATCTAGTTTTGTTTGATGCTGGTGAAAAGCATTATTCAACTTTAGAATGTGATGAAGAAGTTGCATTCAATGAATATCATGTATATGACTATTATGATGTAAACTAACTCTTTTAGTCTATTAAAAACTTAATGAACCTCTAGTTTATACTAGAGGTTTTTTTATTAATATTGTTTCGTGGTAATTAATTGTTTAGCTATAGTGAGATATTTAAAAGCGCTAGTATTCTTTCTTTTTTCAATCTCTGTGTTTGCACAGGTTGATTCTACTTATGTGAAAGATCATATAAAGCCTTATGGTGTTAAGTTTGCAATTGGTAAAGATGTATTGGCACTAGATTATACTCTAGAAGATAAAAAGAGTACACAGACATTTGAGTCTAATAAACCGGTGAGCATAGGTGTAGGCTTTTTATGGGGAAGTTCTTCTTTTAGTTTTAGTCATGGTTTTTCTTTTATGAGAGAGAAGGAAAAGGGTAAGACAAAAGCAACAGATTTTCAATACCATCATTATGGAGATAAATTTCTGATAGACTTATATTATAAACGAAATAAGGGATTTTATAGATATAAAGAAAATAATAAGGATGATACTCCTACAGCAGAAGATATTTTTCCGGATTTTAAGATTCATATGTATGGGGCTTTATTTCAATATGTATGGAATAATGAGAAGTACTCATTAGGTGCAGCCTACGATTTAAGCAAAGTACAAATGAAGTCGGCTGGTTCTCTATTATTAGGGGGTGGAATGTTTTATTCATCGCTTCGAAATATTCCGGTTCTTTCAGAAAAGTTAAATGATTATGACAAGCGTACTTATCATTTTGGTCCTAATATAGGGTATGGGTATAACTGGGGGCCTTATAAAAAAGTATTGGTAGCAGGCGCATTTACATTTGGTGTGAATGGAGCCATAGAAGAGAATTTATTAACGAACGAGACTATTTTTACAGTTAACCCTTCTGTGGTAGGCCGATTCTCTCTTGGTTATATAGGGGAAGAGTGGATTGTTAGTGCATCTGCAGTAGCCAATGGATTGTTCTTAAACATGAAGAAGGATTATCAAACAGGGTTGTTAACAAGTACATTTAACTTTACTGTTATCAAGAGATTTAATTTAAAAAGAGAAATTAAATTTCTTCAGAAAGATTACAGTTGGAAAGAAGCAATATTTGGAAATAAAATAAAAGATGTGAACAATACTTTAAATGAAGAATAACATCAATACACTTCTGAAAAAAAACTTTCTGGGAGAAGTTTAGATATTCTGAAGAAAGTAGACTATGGTTTAAGATGTTTTTTATATCTTGAATATCTAACTTTAGATGAGTAAATATGGATTTTAATAGTAATGATTTTAGGTTTTTTCATCCTTTAGAGATTAGATGGAGTGATATGGATGCATTAGGACATGTTAATAATGTGATGTATATCGACTATTTTCAGATCGGTAGAGGGTATTATATGAATGCAGCCAGTAAGACATGGGATTGGTTTAAACATATGTTTGTGATAGCTAATATCTCTTGTAACTATATTAAGGAGATTAAGCTAAATGTAAAACATCCTAGAGTAGGCGTGAGAATATCAAAAATGGGAGGAAAGAGTTTTGAGATTGAGTATGCTATTGTGAGTGAAGGAGAGAATAGAAATTTAATCTTACATGCTATAGGTAGAAGCACGCAGGTGATGATAGATATCAAAGAGAAAAAAACAATAGAGATTCCGACTTGGTTAAGAGAAGAGATAGAAAATTATGAACCAGGACTATAAGAAAAAAGCAACTATATATGGAACTATAGTTGCTTTTTTATAAATGAATATCATTAGTATCTGTCATTTCTCCATAAAGCGATATCCGCTAGTATTCGTTGCGTATCAGCATTAACTTCTTTTAGATGCTCTGATGTATAGAGTGTGTATCTGGCTTTGTCTAGTTGTAGCCTCACTTCATAATCGCTAATTATTTTAACTGTGATTTGTTTAGTCTTATCTGTGAACTCTTGAAACCTCGTATTTTCTTTATTTTCTCTTAGGGTCAAGTATACAGGCTCTGTTTTTTCATTTAGTTTAGCATCTTGTTGATATACTAAAGTAGCTTCACCGTTCTCATAGGTGAAAAAGTAATTTTTAAACATAAAGGTTTTAGCGGAATAGACTACTGTTTTTTCATTTTTTAGTTTGTAAGGTGTAGATACTATTGTTTCTGTGGTGTGACAACTCGTGCAAATTATCGCTAAAGAGAAAGGGATAAGAAGAGAATAAATTGTTTTCATAGTATTTTATCGTTGTTGGTTATAGCCAAAATAAAGTAAATATTTAATAAAACAAAATGTTAATTGGCTAATATTTGTTTTTTGAAGCTGTTTTATAGGTTTATGATTGTTATTAAAGAGGAAAGTTGATAAAATGCTAAAACGGGAAGTGGTGATGTAAGGTGATATATGTCATTCTTCTTGCTCTTTATACTAAGTAACTTGATATCATAAATCAAAGAAGTGTAAAATATGAAAAAACATCTAGTTTTATTGACTGTTTTGTTGGCATTGGTAAGTTGTAAAAAAGACCAAACAAGTAGTTCTGAAGATAAAGGAGAAGTAAAATCAGAACTGTTGACAAAAGCCTCAGCTTACTTTCAACCAATCTCTTCTGTAGAGAATGCAAATTTGGATCCAGAGAAAGTAGAGTTAGGAAAATATTTATATTTTGATACGAATTTATCTAAAGATGGAAATATCAGTTGTAACTCATGTCATAATCTAAATACGTATGGGGTAGATAATTTAGCATTTTCACCAGGAGATGACGGATCTTTAGGAGGGCGTAATTCACCTACAGTATTTCACGCAGCTTTACACAGTATGCAATTTTGGGATGGTAGAGCAAAAGATGTAGAGGAACAAGCTGGCGGGCCAATTCTAAATCCTGTAGAACACAATATTAAAGATGAAAAGGAATTAGAAGACAGGTTACGCAAAATCGATATGTATAAGGAGAAATTTGCTATAGTATATAAATCGGATAAAGAACCTATTACATTTAAGAATATTACGAATGCGATTGGTGCATTTGAGCGTACATTAATGCCTGAAAGTAGGTTTGACAAATTCTTAGATGGGGATGTAACGGCTTTAACAGCACAAGAGCAAAAGGGATTAGAGACTTTTATTTCTGTAGGATGTATTACTTGTCATAATGGAGTAGCATTAGGAGGGCAAATGTTTCAGAAATTTGGAGTGTATGATGATTATTGGCAAGAAACTAAATCAGATAAGATAGATAATGGATTAGCTGATTTAAGTAAAAAAGATACAGAGAAGTATTTGTTTAAAGTACCTGGATTAAGAAATATAGAGCATACATGGCCATACTTTCACGATGGCTCTGTCAGAGATTTAAAAGAAGCTGTTCGCATTATGGCTAGTTTGCAGACTAATGTAAAGTTGAGTCAAGAACAAATAGATGATATTACAATTTTCTTAGGAAGCTTGTCTAGTGATATAAAAGATGAGGTAAAAAAATCACCTTTCGAATCATAGGTTTGGTTAGATAAGTTATTTTTAATGTTTGGATAAAGGCTATTCTATTTAGGAATAGCCTTTATTATTTGTGATAAGTATTGTAAAATTATAATTATACTAAAAAGTAAATATATCAATAGTAGTTATTAATGTTAAAAAAGTTAGCATTGGTTTTTAATTTGCTAAAGTTTACATTTATTATATTTGTAATTAAATAAAAATAGAATAATGGAGTTGAAATTACATAGACCAATTTGTTTCTTTGATTTAGAAACAACTGGTATAGACGTAGCGAGAGACAGAGTTGTAGAGATATCGATATTAAAAGTGTTTCCTAACGGAAATAAAGAGAGTAAAACATGGTTAGTTAATCCAGAGAGAGCTATACCTGCACAATCTACAGCTATACATGGTATTACAGATGAGAAGGTAGCAAACGAGCCAACGTTCAAAGAATTAGCTCCGCTAGTATATAATATGATTAAAGACTCTGATTTGGCTGGGTTTAATTCAGATCGTTTTGATATTCCGTTATTAGCAGAAGAATTGTTGAGAGCAGGAGTAGATTTTGAAATGGGAAATAGAGTATCTGTAGATATCCAAACAATTTTCCACAAAAAAGAAGAGCGTACTTTAAGTGCTGCTTATCGTTTCTATTGTAATAAGAGTTTAGATAACGCTCACTCTGCAGCTGCTGATACGAATGCTACTTATGAAATATTAAAAGCACAATTAGATAGATATGAAGATTTAGAGAACGATATGAAGTCATTATCTGAGTTTACTACTCGTAAGAAAAGTGTTGATTTCGCTGGATTCATAGCATTAAATGAAGAAGGTAAAGAAATTTTCACTTTTGGAAAGCACAAAGGGGCTTTAGTAGAGGATGTTTTAGAAAATGAACCAGGGTATTATGGTTGGATTCAGAATGCTGATTTTCCATTGTATACTAAGAAAGTATTGACTGGTCTAAAATTGCGAAAATTAAATAATAAGTTGTAATAACATCTTTATGAAGATAGTTTGTATAGGAAGAAATTATGTAGAGCATATTGAGGAGCTTAATAATGAAAGACCTTCAGAGCCTGTATTATTTATTAAACCTGATTCTGCATTGTTGGGTAGAGAGTGTCCATTTTCTATTCCTGAGTTTTCAGATGACATTCATTATGAAATAGAAGTAGTTGTTAAGATTACTAAAGTAGGTAAATATATAGAGCCCAAATTTGCTCATAAGTATTATGACGAGGTGACTGTAGGAATTGATTTTACCGCTAGAGATATGCAGAGTAAATTAAAAGAAAAAGGGTTGCCTTGGGAGAAGGCAAAAGCTTTTGATGGATCTGCAATGTTAGGCGAGTTTATTGACAAGCGAGAATTAGAAAATCTTTATGACACTACATTCTCATTAATACAAAACGGTAATACAGTTCAGGAAGCTAGTACTGCACAGATGATCTGGAATATAGATGAAACTATAGCAGAAGTATCTAAATATTTTACTTTGAAGAAAGGAGACTTAATCTTCACAGGTACTCCAAAAGGAGTGGGTAAAGTAAATGAGGGGGATGTGTTAGAAGGAACTCTAGCAGGTAAAAAGTTATTTCGTCTAAATGTAAAATAAGCGTATGGCACTTCATTATGATTTAGGACCTATATTACAGACTTATAATGATGATCAAGAGCTAGTGAAGGCTGGCTTAATCGTTTTTGTTGAAGAGTCTAAAGAATTGGTCAAAAAAATAAAGACAGGAATCAATGAAAAGAACTATGGTGATGTAGCAGAAAGTATGAATATACTAATGCCTTCATTAGAGTTTTTAGGAATGGAACAGGCTATTGAAGAAGCTTCTTTAATAGAAGAATGGACCCAGGAAAAAGGTAAGACTAAGGCTGTGAAGGAGACTTTTAAAATATTTAAAGAAAGAGTAAAGAAAGCTCGCAAAGAAATACAGAAAGACTTTAGTTTGTAAAAAAAGAGTATGAAAGCAAGTATAATCACTATAGGAGATGAGATTCTCATCGGCCAGATTGTAGATACTAATTCTACGTATTTAGCTAAAGAACTTGATTTATTAGGGTTTGAAGTGACAGAAATTATAACTATTTCTGATAAAAGAGAATCAATAGAGCAAGCTATGTCTTCTCAAATGGGACAGGTAGACTTAGTTTTAATGACAGGAGGATTAGGACCAACTAAGGACGATGTGACTAAAAAAGTGTTTTGTGACTTTTTTGAGGATCATTTAATTGTGGATGAGAAAGTTTTAGCTCATGTTACGATACTTATAGAAGATTATTATAAAAGGCCTATTTCAGAGGTTAATAAGCAACAAGCTTTAGTACCTTCTACTTCTACTGTTTTATTTAATGCAGTAGGTACGGCTCCAGGTATGTTAATGCAAAAAGATAATACGGCTTTTGTTTCTTTTCCAGGAGTTCCTTTTGAGATGAAAACAATATTTAGTGAGCAACTAGTTCCCTATATTAAGGATCACTTTAAAGAGATATTTAATATCCATAAAACGATAATTACATATGGTATTGGAGAAAGTTTGTTAGCAGAATATCTTGAAGATTGGGAGAATAACTTACCGTCAGATATAAAGTTAGCTTATTTGCCGAGCCCTGGAAAAGTTAGATTACGTCTGTCGAGTAGAGGTGCTAATCAAGATTTTTTGTTTCAAAGTATTGAAATGCAGATTGATAGGATGCCTGAGTCTGTGAAGGCGTATATTAGAGCTTATGAGGATATTGACTTTCCTGAAATTATCACAAAAGAGTTGCAAATTAGAAATAAAACTATTTCTTTTGCAGAAAGTTGTACAGGTGGGCAGTTAGCTGTTATGTTTAATGCTAAACCTGGCTCTTCTGCTTACTTTAAAGGAGGAATAGTATGTTATGCGACCGAGAGTAAAGTGAATATACTAGGAGTTAATCAAGATACAATAAATAAATATACGGTAGTAAGTGAAGAAGTGGCTATGGAAATGGCTGAGCAAGCACGATTAAAATTTAATAGTGACTATGCAATCGCTACTACTGGAAATGCTGGACCATCTAAGGGAGATTCTGATGTTGAGGTAGGAACTGTATGTGTGGGAATCGCGACGCCGACAAGAGTGTTTGCAAAAAAATACGAATTAGGCCAACCGAGAGAAAAGGTTATAAATAGCACTATAGCAAAGGGTTTAGAATTGATATATAATGAAATATTAAAAAAATAACCTAAAAGAATTTGTAAGATAATTTTCTTTTTCGTTACTTTGCACCCTGATTTTGAATATTGAAATAAAAGATAAGAAATAATGTCAAGAGTTTGTGAAATTACTGGTAAAAGAGCAATGGTTGGAAACAACGTTTCTCACGCGATGAATAAAACTAAGAGAAAGTTTTCTGTGAACTTAGTTAAAAAACGTTTCTACATTGCTGAAGAAGACAGATGGGTAACATTGAAATTATCAACGTCTGCATTAAAAACAATTAACAAAAAAGGTATTACTGCTGTATTGAAAGATGCAAAAGCAAAAGGATTAGTAAAATAATTCATACCATTAAAAAATAGAATACGATGGCAAAGAAAGGGAACAGAATTCAAGTAATCTTAGAATGTACTGAACACAAAGCATCTGGTTTACCAGGAACTTCAAGATACATCACGACTAAGAATAAGAAAAACACACCTGATAGATTAGAGATTAAAAAATTTAATCCTATCATGAAGAAAGTAACAGTTCACAAAGAAATTAAATAATTATTAGTCATGGCAAAGAAAACCGTAGCGACTTTAAGAACATCTTCTAAAAAGTTGACGAAAGCAATTAAAATGGTTAAATCTCCTAAAACTGGAGCTTACACATTCGTTGAAGCTGTTATGGCTCCTGACTTTGTGGATGATTTCTTAAACAAGAAGTAATTTTACCATTATAAAGATCTTGAAAAGCTGTCTATTATAGACAGCTTTTTTTGTATATATTTACAATACCGAAGTTTTATTAAAAGCACCTTTTATGGATGCTTTTTTTATTTATAATAAAAAGAGTAAAAGTTGTTTATTTATTTATCCTGTAATTTGGGTAAATTGATTCACTTTTTATTCTTTATATTTGCAGTAGTTAATAAAAGTAATATGAGTTTTTTTAAGAAGTTATTTTCTTCAGAAAAGAAGGAAACTTTAGATAAAGGTTTAGAAAAGTCTAAATCTTCTTTTTTCTCCAAACTGACTAAAGCAGTTGCTGGTAAGTCAAAAGTAGATGATGATGTACTTGATAATCTAGAAGAAATACTTGTGTCATCTGATGTAGGTGTTAATACTACATTGAAAATTATTGAGCGTATAGAGGAACGTGTTTCAAGAGATAAATATGTAGGAACAGATGAGTTAAATCAGATTCTAAGAGATGAGATAGCAGGGTTGTTATCAGAGACTCAATCTGGTGAAGCTACTGAGTTTGAAATTCCGAAAGATAAAAAACCTTATGTGTTGATGGTGGTAGGTGTAAATGGTGCTGGAAAAACAACAACGATAGGTAAATTAGCTTATCAATTTAAAAAAGCAGGATTAAATGTTGTGTTAGGAGCAGCTGATACATTTAGAGCAGCAGCTATTGACCAGTTACAAGTTTGGGCAGATAGAGTAGGAGTGCCTATTGTAAGACAACAAATGGGAAGTGATCCAGCTTCTGTTGCTTTTGATACTTTGCAATCAGCAGTAACTCAGAATGCAGATGTTGTGATTATTGATACAGCAGGTCGTTTGCATAATAAAGTGAATTTGATGAATGAGCTTACTAAAGTTAAACGTGTTATGCAGAAAGTTATCCCAGATGCTCCTCATGATGTAATGTTGGTGTTAGATGGTTCTACAGGACAAAATGCCTTTGAACAAGCTAAGCAATTCACAGCTGCAACAGAAGTAAACTGTTTGGCTGTAACTAAATTAGACGGAACTGCTAAAGGTGGGGTTATTATAGGTATATCTGATCAATTCCAAATACCAGTTAAATATATTGGTGTAGGAGAGGGTATAGAAGATCTACAGGTATTTAATAAATATGAGTTCGTTGATTCTTTTTTTAAATAGAAGTAATAGTTATGTATAGATTATATAAAGTGCTTTTCATTAGTGTACTCTTTTTAATGGCAAGTTGTGGAAAAGAATTTACATCTGAAGATTTAAAAGAAATTAATGGTTATTGGGAAATAGAGAAAGCAAAATTGCCAGATGGCGAAGAGAAAGATTACACCATTAACTCTTCTATTGATTTCTTCGAAATCAATGATAAAGGAGTAGGTTTTCGCCAGAAAGTAATGCCACAGGTAAATGGTGAATATTTAACTAATGAGGTGCAAGAAAATCTTACTATAGTTAAGGAGTCTGGAAAAACTTGGTTAATGTATAAGACTGAGTTCTCTGAGTGGAAGGAAGAATTGATAAAATTAGATGAAGATGAATTCGTTGTAAAAAATGAAAATGATATCATCTATTATTATAAAAAGGCAGTACCTTTTACCTTAAAATAGTATAAGCATTGAAAAAGTATGATGTAAATAAACGATTAAGAGAAGAGAGCAGTATTCAGGATCTTTTAAAGATTTTTATAAAGGAGAATAACTTAGATAAAGGAATTGATAATCTTGATGTTCGCGCCGCTTGGAAGAATCTGTTAGGACCAGGAATAGCTAATTATACATTAGATATACTCTTAAAACGTGATGTACTTTATGTAGCTTTGTCTTCTCCTATTGTACGCGAGGAATTAACTTATGGAAAGAGTAAGATAATTAGAATGATAAATGAAGAGTTAGGAAGAGAGGTAATAAAAGAAATAATTTTTAGATAAGTAATAACGTATAGTTATCTATATAAGAAGCAATATTAGTCTATTGGATTAATATTGCTTTTTTTATTTCATATATAAAGGACTTTATTGTCTTTTATATGTAGAATTGTTTTATATTTGTATTATTAAAATAAATGATATGTTTTCTAAAGCTTGTGAATACGCTATTCGTTCAGTTGTTTTTATCTCAGTATCTTCACTGAAAGGGGAGCGTGTAGGCTTTAAAGAAATAGCAAAAGAAATAGATGCTCCAGAAGCTTTTACAGCTAAGATACTTCAAAAGCTTTCTAAAAGCGGAGTGATTGAATCGGTTAAGGGAGTAGGAGGAGGATTTGAAATTCCGATAGCAAGCTTAGATAATATTAAGTTATGTGAGGTAGTGAATGTGATCGATGGTGATTCTATCTACAAGGGATGTGGATTAGGGTTGGCTCAGTGTTCTGAAACACACCCTTGTCCTGTTCACTTTAAATTTAAAGCAATCCGAGAAGGATTGAGAAATATGTTAGAAACTACTACTTTGCGAGAGTTAGCCAATGGTACCAAGTCTGGTGATACTTTTTTGAAGTTGTAATTATACGCGGGGAGTAACTTCCCTTTTTTTACAAAGCAATAAAGGATAAAAAAGTCTTCTATTTAAAAGGTATGAAAAATAAACAAAGAAAGTTATGGATAGCATTTGCGATAGTGATGTTATTCTCGTTTGGGGTACTGGGGTATTATGGTATAGAAATTTACCAAGAAGCTCCTCCTGTACCAACAGAAGTCAAGACGACTACTGGTGAAGTAATCTTATCTGATAAAGATATCAAAGACGGTCAAAATGTTTGGCAGAGTATCGGTGGTCAGGAAGTTGGATCTGTATGGGGACATGGTGCTTACGTAGCCCCTGATTGGACTGCAGACTATTTACATCGCGAAGCTTTGTATTTATTAGATTATTACGCAAAGGAAAAGTATGATAAAACTTATGCTGAAAGTTCTTTAGAAGAACAAGCTTATTTAAAAGCACACTTACAAGCTAATATCAGACCTAATACGTATGATAAAGCAACAGGGATATTAACGATAACACCTGAACGCAATATGGCAAGGCTGTATTTACAGGAGTATTATAGCAAGTTATTCACTGATGACCCTGAATTTGCACAATTGCGCAAAGACTATGCTATTCCCAATAATTCAATTACTGACCCAGTGAGATTACAGCAAATGAATGCTTTCTTCTTTTGGGCAACATGGGCTACGGTAACGAATAGACCTGATAGCGATATCAGTTACACGCACAACTGGCCTGCAGAGGACTTGGTTGGAAATGTTGCTACTACACCTCTGTTAGCCTGGTCAGGTGTGAGTATTATCTTATTGATTTTTGCTGTTGGGGTATTGGTGTATTATCACGTAGCCTCTAAACAGGAAGAAGAAGAAATGGTACCAGTCAAAGACCCAGTATCAAATGGAACAGTGACTAAAAGTATGACAATTCTGAAGAAGTATTTCTGGGTTGTTTGCTTATTGATGTTGTTACAGGTGGGATTAGGTATTATTACGGCTCACTATGGTGTAGAAGGGCAAGGGTTATACGGTATTCCATTAGATAAGATTTTACCTTATTCTGTTACTCGTACATGGCATACTCAATTAGCTATTTTTTGGATTGCAACTGCTTGGTTAGGAACAGGACTTTATATTTCTCCGGCTGTCGGTGGAAAAGATCCAAAGTTTCAGGTATTCGGAGTAAACTTCCTATTTGTTGCTTTGCTAATTATTGTATTGGGATCTATGATAGGACAGTGGTTTGGGATTATGCAAAAGCTCGACTTGGTACAAAACTTCTGGTTTGGACATCAAGGATATGAGTACGTAGACTTAGGTCGCTTTTGGCAAATATTCTTATTCGTGGGATTATTTGTTTGGTTAGCTTTAATGATAAGACCTCTTATCCCCGTATTGAAAGAAAAGGGCAGTCAACACCGCAATTTGATAATCTTATTCTTAATTTCTTGTGGAGCCATTGCCTTATTTTATGGTGCTGGATTAATGTGGGGAAGACAAACAAACTTAGCCATTGCAGAATATTGGAGATGGTGGGTAGTGCATTTATGGGTTGAAGGTTTCTTTGAAGTATTTGCAACTGTAGTATTGGCGTTTTTATTTGTTCGAATGGGATTGATTAAAACGAAAACAGCGACTAATGGAGCCTTATTCTCAACCATTGTATTTATGTCAGGTGGTATTATCGGTACTTTCCATCACTTGTATTTTTCTGGTACGCCTACGGCAGTAATGGCTTTAGGAGCAACATTTAGTGCATTAGAAGTTGTGCCATTAACTTTAATAGGGTACGAGGCTTATGAGAACTATAAAATATCTACACATAAAGGTTGGTTACAAGACTACAAATGGCCAATATACTTTATGGTTGCTGTCGCTTTTTGGAACTTCTTAGGAGCTGGTGTATTTGGTTTTATTATTAATCCACCCATAGCACTGTATTATGTACAAGGGTTAAATACAACCCCTCTTCACGGTCATACTGCTTTGTTTGGTGTGTACGGAATGTTGGGGATTGGACTAATGCTTTTCGTATTAAGAAGTATCTACAGGAATGTACAATGGAATGAGAAGTTATTAAAAATAGGCTTTTGGGGATTGAACTTAGGTTTGCTACTAATGGCACTATTAAGTTTGTTGCCAATCGGTATATGGCAAGCTATTGAAAGTATTCAACATGGTATGTGGTACGCTCGCTCAAGTGAGTTAATGCAATTACCGGCAATGAATACGCTGAAATGGCTACGTACAATAGGGGATGTAATCTTTACAGTCGGAATATTTGCAATCGTATTATTTGTATTCAAATTAACATTAAAAAAAGACAATCATGAAAAATAGAACAGTGGGCTCATTTGTAGCAGAAGATTTTAGAACAGCAGCAGTATTTAATAAATATGGAATTGATTTCTGCTGTAAAGGAGGACGTACTATTGATGAAGTATGTGAGAGAAAATCAGTAGATCAAGAGGAACTTATTAACGAGTTAGAAAAGTTGTTAACGCATCAAGCTGAAAACAATATTGACTTTAGACACTGGCCTTTGGATTTGTTAGCTGATTATATTGAGAAGACTCACCATCGCTATGTGGAGGAGAAGATACCAGTATTGTTACAGTTCTTGAATAAGCTTAGTCGCGTACATGGAGATAGACATCCTGAATTAATAGAAATTAATGAACTGTTTATCGGATGTGCTGGTGAATTAAGTCAACACTTGAAGAAAGAAGAATTAGTACTTTTCCCATTTATTCGCAAAATGGTATCTGCTACTATCTCTGGACAACCATTAGATACTCCTCACTTTGGGAGTGTTCAAAATCCAGTTGCCATGATGATGCATGAGCACGATGGTGAAGGAGATCGCTTCCGCAAAATAGCAGCACTGTCTAATAATTATACTCCTCCAGCTGATGGATGTAATACTTATAAGGTAACTTATGCTATGTTGAAGGAGTTTGAAGAGGATTTACACAAACACATTCACTTAGAAAACAACATATTATTTCCAAGTGCAGTTGCATTAGAACAAAAGTTTAGTTAAGATTTTCAATTTAGATAGAAGTGCCTTACCTTTAGTATAAGGCACTTCTTGTATTATAACATATGAAACCAATCTATTATATCATTCCTCTATTCAACTTTTTAATAGCTGCTTTGTTGGGGCTTTTGTTGAGAAGTATTTTCGTTTATCCGATAGAAGGAGTGACGTTTTTATATGTTTTACATACGCACTCTCATATTGCTTTATTAGGTTGGTTGTATTTACTGGTTTACGTATTGTTTGTGCAACAGTTTGGATTAAAAAACGATAAGGAAAATACATTTTACACGCGACTATTTTGGGTAACCCAATTGGCTGTGCTTGGAATGGGGGTGACTTTTCCCTTTATGGGATATGCCACTGCTTCTATTAGCTTTTCTACATTGCACATTATCTGTTCTTATGTATTTGTCGTGCATCTGTGGAAGAACAACACTGTCTCAAGAACGCAGCAAGGTGTTTTATTAAAAACGTCCTTGTTCTTTATGGCATTTTCTACTTTAGGTGTTTGGTGTTTGGGACCAGCAGTTGGCATGATGGGTAAAGCAAGTGCCTTTTATCAAATTTGCATACAGTTCTTTTTGCACTTCCAGTTTGACGGTTGGTTCTTAACTGCCTTTTTGACGTTGTTGTTTGCTATTGTATTTAAGGGATACTCTTTATCTAAGTTTAAACCTTTTTATTACACTTGGATAGTATCTGTAATACTCACTTATGCTCTACCCGTGAGTTGGTATGTAGAATTACCTATACTTCATTACTTAAATGCAGTAGGCGTTTTATTGCAATTTTATTCTGTGGGGTATTTATTAAATCCCGTTTATAAGATGTTTAAGCAACGAGATAATAACGAAGCTAACTTTGTGTGGCTTTTATTAATATTAGCAGGAATATGCTTTACAATGCGTATAGGAACACAGTTGTTAGTAATATCAGAATCTATAGCCAACGAATTGCAAGCATTGCGCAGTTGGATTGTGGGGTTTATCCATTTGAATATGTTAGGAGTCTTGAGTGGGTTTGGCTTATGGTTGATGATACAACAGAAAAAAATGTATGTTAATATTTTTACTAAAATAGGGATACTCAGCTTACTATTTGGGTTTGTCCTTACTGAATTTCTATTGTTTGTTCAGGGCTTACAAGGTTTTATGCATATTGTTTGGATAGAGAATACTCCTTTATCCTTGTTTTGGGCTTCAGTACTTTTGCCTATTAGTGTCTTGAGCTTTCTTATATCATATTTAAAAAAATAGCATGTTATGAATGAATTACACCTTTTATTAATACTTCACTTATTAGGCGCGACTATTTGGGTAGGAGGGCATATTTTATTAAGTGTTGTGATACTACCTCAAGTTTGGAAAGAGAAGTCAGTTGCGAAGTTGTTTAACTTTGAGAGTAGATATGAGTGGTTTGGTATGCCTGCGTTATTTGTAATGTTGTTGACAGGTGTACGCATGGCCTATATCTACAATGTAAAGTTGGCAAACTGGTTTACTTTTGAAACACCCATAGAACGTGTAGTATCACTAAAATTAGCTTGCCTGATCACGATTGCTTTATTTGCATTAAGTGCTCAGTTTTATGTATTACCACGCCTAAAGACTGATATTCAAAAGTTGCCTTTAATGACTTTTCACATCTTGTCTGTGACGATCATTAGCATTGTGATGTTGATACTTGGTAGTTTTGTCAGATATGGCGGTATATAACGTTATATTTCCCTCAAGGCTATTTTGAATCTTCTTGTTTTACAGCACTTAAAGCACGGTGTTTTGCTCCCCAATCTTCTAATGCTGGCCAAATAGGCAAAAGGTCTTTAGCTATATTCGTTAAGGAGTACTCTACTCGTGGAGGGACTTCCGCATATACTTGTCTTGTAACTAAGTTGTCAGCTTCTAACTCCTTTAATTGTAGAGAAAGCATGCGGTCAGTAATCCCAACAGTTTTCTCTTTTAGTTCGTTAAAGCGCAGTGTGCCATATTCCTCAAGGTAAAATAAGATCATCATCTTCCATCTTCCACCTATTTTGCAGATTGTATAGATTGCATCACAATTAGTTGTGATGTACTCCCTATTGATATTATTGGTTGAATTTTCTTTTCTTTTTGCCATTACTTACAAAATTGTTAGTTACTCACAAAAATCGCTTGTATAGTTTACTCTAAACTCGCTCTTTACTTTTGCCTTAGTATTTACAGAATACAATGAGATGTATAACTGCTTTTGATTAAGCAAAAGTATGGATTAAATTTTTATGAAGAAATATGCCTACGTAGGAGCCTTAGGACTGCTGAGTATTATTACAACAGAGTTTGGTGTTATTGGAGTACTGCCACAGATAGCTTCACATTATAGAATTTCAATAGATCAAGCAAGTTGGCTTTTAAGTGGATTTGCTTTAGTGATTGCCTTCTTAGGTCCTTTGATGACTGTTTTAACGGTTCGAATGGACAAAAAGAAAGTAATGCTATTAGCCTTAGCTTTATTTGTAATCTCAAGTTTTATCTCAGTGAGTTTACCTCCTTTTTGGTTGTTGTTTACTCTGAGGCTTATCTCTGCTTTACTACAGCCAGTCTATATTGCCAATGCGCTTTCTATAGCGGTTCGCTTTTCACCAAAAGATAAGCACAGTCAGATGATGAGTATTGTATTTAGCGGTATTACTATTGCGTCTTTTACTACTATTCCCTTGGCTACATACTTGACAAATGGCTATGGGTTAGAAGCCATTTTTTTAATTCAGGGAATTGTGAGTAGTATTGCCTTTATGGCTATTTATATCTTTTTACCTTGTGTTCCAGGTGACACAAAAGTGTTTAACACTAAAGAACTAGTAGTTTTTAGAGATCTCTCTTTTATAAGAAGTGCATTAGTTAATTTATTTATTTTAGCGATGTGGTTTAGCGTTTACAGCTATTTTGCAGACTATTTGAGTAAAGAGAAGAATATGTCTGGTCTGATGGTTGGGAATATGGTGCTTTTATTTGGATTGATAGGTGTTGTAGCCATGTACATAGGAGGGAAGGTATTGTCTAAAGGTGCGGTTTACAGCAATGTGTTTTACATTATGGGAGCAGCTCTAATAGCTTTACTTCTTTATATTTCGGGAAGTGAATCTATCTTGACGGTTTTAATTGTATCCATGTGGAGCCTATTTTATACACCTGTATACTTGAATGCAACTGCATTCTTACAGAAGACAACCAAGCTGCCTTTTGAATTAGGCAGTAGTCTTTCTACTTCTTTTGGCAACTTGGGAATTGCTGTTGGAACTTTTGTTGGAGGAAAGGTAATAGCTTATTATGGCTTACAATTTTTGCCCTTAGCGATGTTGATTTTTGCCTTGCTAAGCTTGGTGTTGATTTATTTTGTTGTCAAGTTTAACAAGGTGAATTAAAACAAAAATACTGCTCAACTTCAGTACAGAAGCAGAGCAGTATATTATCAAACTAATAACTAACTTTCTTATTTAATTAAAGCGAGTTGTCGCTCTATTTCTTTTACAGTAGGGGCGTAGTCTATACCAAGTCCCTCTTGTTGATAATCTAATTCTCCTTTGGTATTAAATACACTAATGATATTAGAGTGAGAGAAGTCTATTGGAGAGATCTTTTTATAATTCACAGCTAGAGTAGCAGCAAACTCTCTTGTGTCTTCTTCAGTAGAGTGCAAGAATACCCATTGAGGACCATCCATTTGATTCTCTTTAGCAAATGCTTTTAGACGTTCAGGGGTATCTACTTGTGGATCAATGCTGACTAACACATATTTTACCTTATCTGCGTTTTTACCTTTTACTCTTTCCTCGATATTACGCATATCAGCTACTAATCGAGGACATGCAGCTTTACAAGAGGTATAAATCATCACCATGACTAGTACATTACCCTGTAAGTCTTTTAGCTCAATGTCTTTGCCGTCTTGTGTAGTCCAGGTAGAAGGTAGATTGTAAATAGACAAATCAGAAATCTCTTGTGACTCTGTAGTTTGTTCTGTAGCTTGAGATTGCTCTTCTGTAGCTTTAGTCTCTTTACAACTAGTTAGTAGTAAAGTAGAGCAGCTTAGTAATGCTATCAATGTCTTTTTCATAATGATGTTCTTTTTTAAGGGTTTTGTGCACATCTAAAACCTAAGTTTTTTGTTGTAAAGTTAGCTCTAAGACTACCTTTAAAACCGTATCTCATAAAGGCAGCATAGTCCATCAGGTCAGAAGCATTAATAGAAGCACTTCCACAGAATAAGTTCTCATCGTTGCCCTTGTCTTTGCGACTTTCTCCAGACAAGAAGATTGAATTATAGTCTGCTACCCACTCCCATATTAAGCCATGCATATCGTAAACACCCCAGTAATTTTTAAAGGTGCTCCCTACAGGATTGACATAAGTCTTAGGAGTCTCGTACCAAGCGAGGATATACTTATTGTATTCTTCTTTTTGGCGAGCATCCATATTCTTTGCGTCTGCCATAGCTACATACTCCCATTCATCCATAGTAGGCAATCTTTTGCCTTGTAACTCACAGTATTTTTTAGCTGTAAACCAAGATACATTGGTCACAGGAGCATTAGGTTTTAAATCGCCATAGTCTAAATCGCTTTTCCAATGAGATAAGTAACTTTTATTAGCGAATAACGCTTTGATTTGTGAGCGTTGGTAATTTGGGTTTTTCTTTAAGAACTCTACATACTGTTCATTGGTCACAGCGTATTGATCCATTTTGAAAGAAGCTACTTTTACATAGCCTTCTTCTGTACTACCATAAAGTGGAACAAAAGTTCCACTTTTGATAGTGACCATCGGTGTCGCTTTCTGAGCATATATTCCTGTTAAGGATACTATGCTCAGAAGACACACAATGAAGTTTGATTTATCAAGAAAAAACATTTTATCTATTTTTTTGAACCATTTGAGGGCTCACTACAGTTTTATTATTTCCCCAACTATTGTACACATAAGTCAATACGTCGGCAATCTCTTGGTCACTTAAGTTCTGACTCGTCATGATAGAGTTATATTTTACTTTATTAACTGTAATCTCTCCTTGTAGTCCGTTTATAACTGTTTTTATCGCTCTATTCACATCTGCATTTAAGTAATCAGATTTTGCTAGAGGAGGGAATATCTTCTCTATACCTTGCCCTTCAGATTGGTGACAAGCAAAACATGTTCTAGTAAATACGCTCTTACCATCTGCTATTTGTTGCGCTAGAGTTTTGTTTTCTATTACTTCTTTTTTAGCAGGTTCTTTAGGCATATTTTGTATAGTACCTCCTTCAGGTAGGTATATTCCTTCTTTTATCTTACCTGCAAATACTTTCTGGTTTTCGTCTCCTTCTACTTTTAGCATTCCTAGTGCTCCTTTATTAAAGGCTCTGAAGATAGAGTGGTCTACTAATACAAATGTACCAGGTGTATTTACTTTAAATTCTACTATTGCAGCACCTCCTGCTGGTATAAGTGTAGTCTGTACGTTTTCGTTGATTAGATCAGCACCTTCTACATGTACTCTATCGAAAATCTCTCCGATTACGTGGAAAGAACTCACTAAGTTTGGTCCACCATTACCTACGTATAACCTTACTGTTTCTCCTACTTTAGCAGTGATTGCATTTTCATTGACTAATCCGTTTACATGCCCATTGAATACTACATAATCAGGTTGTTCTTTTAATGCTTTATTCATGTCGAATGGTTGTAATCCTTTCTCTCCATAGTTTCCTTTCGTATAGAAGTCCCCTTGCATCACATAGTATTCTTTGTCTACAGGAGGTAGTCCACCTTCAGGCTCTACTAAGATCAGACCATACATTCCATTAGCGATATGCATCCCTACAGGAGCAGTAGCACAGTGGTATACATATAGACCTGGGTGTAGTGTTTTAAAAGAGAACGTTACCTCATGTCCAGGCGCTACTAGTGATGATGCAGCTCCACCTCCAGGACCTGTCACAGCGTGAAGGTCAATATTGTGAGGAAGTTTATTGTCAGGGTGATTTTTAAGTGTGAACTCTACTTCATCACCTACACGGGTACGGATAAAGCTACCTGGTACAGTACCACCGAAGGTCCAATACATATATTTTACCCCATCTACCATTTCGCCTTCTTGTTCTAAGATCTCTAGATTCACAATTAGTTTCGTTGCATCCCTTTTGCCTACAGGTTTAGGTACTAGGGGAGGTGCAGTTAGTTCAGCTTCAGCTTCTCCTTTGACTACTATTTGTTCAGCCATCTCTGGAGTCATCTTTGTAGGAGTTTTGTCTTTCTGTTGACAGCCTCCGATTGTTAGTAAACCTAGAGATAATAGCAGTACTCCAAGTTTGCTTTTTAGTGTTTGTACCTTTGTATTCATAACTGTGTTCTTTTGTTCATTTTTGTATACCAAAGATAAAAGACCTTATTGTCTTTTATTGTGATAAATATCAGTTTTTAAAAATTGAATGAACTTTTTTTACTCGTTATGAAATAATTATAGGATTCTAATTATTTTAGCTAAATAACTGGTTGTTATATGGGTGTGTTGCTAATCTTGTGTGTAAAACAAAGGGAGATAAATAAAAATAATATGAATTCTTTTGAGGCGACATCACAATATGTGAATATAAGAAGTCATATTTAATACCAAATTATAGGGTTTTATAGTTTGTGAAGACTAGATAGAGAAGTTTTGATCTATTTGTTTCAGAATGATTTCTGCTAATAGTTTTTTAGCACGCATGATCTTGACCTTTACATTGTTTAAAGGCTCATTTAAGGCTTCGGCAATTTCGTTATAAGACATTTCTTGGAAGAAACGCATATCTATTACCTCTTGGTAGTGCGGTTTAAGTAAGTTGATATAACTTTTAAAGATCACTAGATTTTGTTCTTGTATCAGTTCATCCTCTTTGTTCATCGTATCATCTATGATATCGTGATACTGTTGATTCTCCTCGTCATTGATATCTAAGAAAGACATATTTTTGCGCTTTCTGATCATATCGATATGCACATTCTTAGCAATGCTAATCAGCCAAGTATTAAAGGCGTAAGTAGGGTCATACTTACTAATATTGGTAAACGCCTTCGAAAAAGTTTCAATAGTAATATCTTCAGCATCCACTTCATTAGCTGTTCTTTTTAGCATAAAGTTATATACTTCAGACCAATAATGGTTTAGCAAGAAGGTAAATGCTATCTGATCTCCCTTTTGAGCTGCTAGGATATTTTCTTGAACTAAGTTTTTCAAATTTTTTTACGTGTAATAAAATGTAGTATTGAGTAATACGTAGTGATAAAAATATGAATAATTTCTAAGAATGGCAGTGTCCACAACAAATCTTTATCATCAAATACTTTAAATAACTTGTAGTTATAAATGTATATAATCAAATAACGGAATACAAATAGACCTAGTACAATCTCCCAGTTAAATAGAAAGCTGATCAGTGTAGTAAATAATCCGAAGAACAGAAGGTGACATAGACTAAAGAATCTAAGCTTAAACTGATTGAAGATAGATGAAGTCCTAAGGAGTAAGTCATACTTCTTTATATTATCTGTCCATGTAGCTGTCTTGCTCTCCACTTGTAAGCATACGAAGCTGTCGCGGTCATGTGCAGTCGTTGTATTACTGCTTGTCCCTATTTGATTGATGAAGGCATATTCATCACCATAAGGAGTCTTCATATGATCGATAAAGCCGTTTACCTTAAAGAACAACTCTTTATTATATCCTTGGTTATAAGCATTTCCATGGATAGGTCTACCATAAGATACCCATGAGAATAGGTTTATCGTCTTATACGTATTTTGGAAACGGATCAATTGATTGATAAAAGACCTTTTCTTTTTTTCGATTTTAGTATGTCCCAGTATCACTTTCTTAGTAGAAGAGAATCCTTTGCTTATGGCTAGTAACCATTTATCAGATATAGGAGTAACTGCAGGTTCTGTAAAGATGAAGCGCTCATACTTAGCTACCTTCATACCTAGAGTCAAGGCATACTTCTTATTGCCCCAGAAAGCCTCTATATTTTCTACATTAACTAATCTAGTATTAGGATAAGTCAAACAGAATTTCTCTAATATTTCTAAGCTTTCGTCATCAGATGCACTATAGACTAGTATGACTTCATATTCGGGATAATCTTGTTGTATAAGAACAGAAAGGAAGTTCTCTAACTTCTCTTGTTGATCTTTTACATAAGCAATGACAGAAATAGGTTCTAGATCAGCGTATCGTTTAGTCGGTAGACTACTAGACATAGCTAGTGGTCCATAGATGATAATATACTGTAATATTTCTATAACTATAACAGCAATGAAAATGTAAAATAAAAGTGTTAGCATAGTGAATATCTATTCCCGTAAGGTCTGCAAATGTACGATTAATCTGTTAAAAGAATATAGATGCCTGTTTAAAAATAGTTTATATATTTTGAATATACTACTTTTTAGGTTATCATTATATTGTGTTTTTTTAGATAGATATATTTATCCAAAAGAAATTCTACATCAATTCACTTAAAAGTAGTATATATCTTTAAACATACAGGTATTTTAAACAAGCTAAATATATTTTTTAAAAGATATTGACTTCTGCATGAATAGAAATACCAAATAGATTAAAAACTTCTCGTTGAACAGTTTCTGCTAATTTCTTGATTTGCTCACCTTCTGCTTTTCCATAATTGACTAGCACTAGAGCTTGTTTCTCATGTACACCAGCATCACCTAGTCTGTATCCCTTAAAGCCACTAGTCTCTATCAGCCACCCTGCAGGTATTTTTACCTCTTGTTCATTGATGATATAGTGAGGCATGCTAGGATATACTCTATATAGTCTCTCAAAGGTGTCTCTGTCTACGATAGGATTTTTAAAGAAGCTACCACTATTACCGATTTCTTTAGGATCAGGCAACTTACTCTGTCTGATAGAGATCACAGCATTACTAATATTTCTGATAGTAGGAGAGGTAATATTATCAGCTTCTAATTGACTTTTTATAGCGCCGTATTCCACCTTTAGATTGTGATTTTGTTTAGTTAATTTATATGTTGCAGATAGAATGATGTATTGATTCTTTAGTGCATTTTTAAACACACTTTCTCTATAGTCAAACTCACATTCAGCATTCTTGAAATCTCTTATTTCTAATGTCTCCATGTTAAGAGCCTTGCAGCTGTATAGCACATCTTTAATCTCTACTCCATAAGCGCCAATGTTCTGGATAGGTGTAGTGCCTACATTACCTGGTATAAGAGATAAGTTCTCTATGCCTCCATAGTTGTGCTCGATACACCATAAGACGAACTCATGCCAATTCTCTCCAGCTTCAGCCTCTACATATACATGGTCGTCATCTTCATTGATGATATTGATTCCTTTTAGATCTAGCTTGATGACGATCTTATTGATGTCTTGTGTTAGTAGCATATTACTACCTCCTCCTAAGATGAACAGTTTGTCACTTTTATTAGCTTTGACTATTTCTTTTAGATCATTTATCTGTTTTATTTCAATAAAATATTTAGCCTTTACATCTAATCCAAACGTATTATATGGTTTTAGCGATACATTCTCGTGAATATTCATTGTCTTAGGGGTATTATTAGTTTATTCTTCGTTTTGTTGAATTTTAAAAATCTCGTAACCTTGGTTTACGCTATTTAGTAAGCTTTCTGTACGATCAGCGTGTGTGTCCGAAATAAAGAGCTGACCAAAGGTATCTAAATTAACTAACTCTAAAATCTTGCGGACTCTATTCTCGTCTAATTTGTCAAATATATCGTCAAATAAGAGGATAGGAGCCACGCCTCGTTGTGTTTTTAAAAACTCAAATTGAGCCAATTTTAGTGCGATTAAGAATGACTTTTGCTGTCCTTGTGAACCAAATTTTTTAATAGGGTGTCCTGTCAGTTCGAACGCCAAGTCATCTTTATGTATCCCGACAGAAGTGTACTGTAGCATACGATCTTTGGCTAGATTCTCTGCGAATAGATCTAACATAGATTTCTCATCTAGCTGCGTCTCATATTTTAGAGATACATCATCTTTATTCTCCGTGATCAAGCTGTGATAGTGAGAGAATATAGGAGTGAATTCTTTGATGAAATCTCTTCTTTTTTCGTGAATAGGGTGTGCCAATTCTGCGATCTGCTCGTTATAGACTGCCAACGTCTCTCCGTCGAAATAGTGATTTTGAGCGAAGCTCTTAAGAAGGGCATTACGCTGGCTGATTAGCTTCTGGTATTGTATAAGTAGCTGTAGATAGTTGCTGTCCATCTGAGAGATCACACTATCGATAAACTTACGTCTAGTCTCACTTCCTTCTGTAATTAAGTCGCTGTCAGAAGGGGAGATAATCACTAGGGGAATAAAACCAAAGTGATCAGAGAATCGTTCGTAATTTTTATTGTTTCTCTTCAGGATTTTTTTCTGTCCTTTTTTTAGGCTACATACGATGTGTTCTTCTTTTTCGTCTCTAATGAATGTACCATCGATTACAAAAAAATCTTCGTTGTGTTTGATATTTTGCACAGCTATAGGGTTGAAGTAACTCTTCCCATAAGCCATATAATATATAGCGTCTAAGATATTAGTTTTACCAACTCCATTTAACCCAATAAAACAGTTTATTTTCTGGTCAAAAGAGAAAGTATTATCGCTAATATTCTTGAAATTTAATATGTTTAATTTTTTTAAATACACGTGGTTACTAGTTATTTTAACGTTTTAGAGAGTGCTTTATCAAATTTTGGTGCAAATTATCAAAAATATAGATAGAAAGCACTTTTATATTACAATAAAAATCCTATTTTTGCGACTCATTAAACTTTGTATAAATGGCAACTTATAATAAAAGAGGTTATAAAGCCCCTAAACCTGAACAAGAAAAAGAAGATAATGAGTTTGAACAATATAACAATATTGATTCATCTAACAGTAAGACAGCTGAGGTATTTAACTCTTTAGATCAAGGAGCAAATAGAATGGAAAGCTGGGTAGTGCGCAACCAAAAAGTAATCTTTGGTATCGTAGGTGCTGTTGCTTTGGCTACTTTGGGGTATGTTGGTTATGACAAATTTGTTGTTGAGCCAAAAAATGATGACGCTGCGAACGAAATGTTTCAGGCACAGAGTTATTATAACGATGCTTTAATGAATGGTACTGCTAAAGACTCTTTATTTAACTTAGCACTTAATGGTGGAGAAGGTAAACTAGGATTCTTAGGAATTATAGAAAATTACGGTGGTACACAGTCTGCAGATTTAGCAAACTACTACGCAGGTACAGCATATTTACATAAAGGTGATTTCCCTAAAGCAATCGAGCATTTAGAGAAATTCAAAGGAAATGATGCAGTATTAGCACCATTAGCTTTAGGAGCTATTGGAGATGCTTTCTCTGAATTAGGGCAACCAGAACAAGCTTTAGAATATTATCAAAAAGCGGCTGCTAAACAGAAGAACGATTTTACTACACCGAGATATTTAAATAAAGCAGGTTTAGTTGCTTTAGAATTAGGTAAAAAAGATGAAGCGCTTAAGAACTTCAACGAGATTAAAAATAACTACCAAGGGTCTGTAGAATACAGAGGAGTAGATGCCTTGATAGGTTTAGCACAATAAGTATGGCAACAGCAAATAAAAACTTATCTGAGTACGATAAAACTACACTTCCTGACGGGAAGGATTTTAGAGTAGGTATCGTAGTATCAGAGTGGAATGACCAAATCACTAATGGACTGTATTCTGGTGCAGAAGCAGCCTTATTAGACTGTGGTCTATTAGCTGAAAACATAGTTCGCTGGAATGTACCAGGTAGCTTTGAATTAATTTTCGGAGCAAAAAAAATGATAGAAGTAGATGAGACCTTAGATGCAGTTATTGTAGTAGGGTGTGTGATTAAGGGAGAGACGATGCATTTTGACTTCGTATGCGAAGGAGTGACACATGGTATTAAAGACCTTAACTTAATCTCTGATATCCCTGTGATCTTCTGTCTACTGACAGATAACCATATCGAACAATCTATTGCTCGTAGTGGTGGAGAACACGGAAACAAAGGTACAGAAGCAGCTATTGCAGCTTTAAAAATGATAGATTTAAATAGAAAAGCGTAAGCACAATCTATTTATAGTATATAAGAAAGAGGATTTCTAAAAATAGAAATCCTCTTTTTTTGTTTTATGTTTTTCAAGAAGAGGGAATGTCATGTTTTCAATACTGTTTAGCGAGTACTGCTTTCCTCTATATTTTTTCTTTTCTAAAATAATCCTTCTTGTTTTTTTAATAAGTAGCTGTATTTTGATTCTATTTTTAGGGATTTAAGGAGAACTTCTTCCTCTTTTTTACTCAATATCCTCTGTTTTCCTTGTTTTTGGACTTTAAATTAAAGAAAGTATACACTTTTTTTTAGTCTTGATTTTTAATTAAATGACTGATTTTTAGTTGGTTATTTAGTTTTTGGTCAGAATTGTATTTTACTTATATGGGCTTTAAACCCTTGTAAATAGGGGATTCAATTAAAGCCCTTCGACAATAGATGGACAATACTCCGTATTTAGTCAAGCAGAGAGCGTGTTAGTCCAAGAATGCTCCTTTTATTCATACAGTATTCTCCTCTAAGGATAAGGTAGGAATGTTATAACTATGAATTTAAAATGAATAATAAAGAATGAGTACCTAAGGTATAGTAGAGTTGGGGTAATTACATCAGTTTAAGGTTAGATTCTTAGCATGTGTAGAATGATAAAGATAGTGAATGTGTTATCATTGTAATCGTTTTTAGAACTTATCTTCTGATGTTATTTATTAGGTGATTTTTTTTAAAAGGGTATTAGAGGGTGAGATGTGTAGTGTTTAATTCTATGATTCAGAAAGTGTCTTCTATATTTTAGAAATAAATTACAATACAGAAATAGTAAAGGAATTTTTAATTCTTTAAATTTGTCCTTTAAGTGGAATTTATCTAAACAATTAGATTAATAATAGAGGAGCAAATAGATGTCAGATATTATTCGTTTACTACCAGATCACGTAGCGAATCAGATAGCAGCAGGGGAAGTAGTACAACGCCCTTCGTCTGTGGTTAAGGAATTGATAGAGAACTCTGTCGATGCTGGAGCTACAGAGATTAAGTTGATTCTAAAAGAAGCTGGTAAAACTTTAATACAGGTTATTGATAATGGTAAGGGTATGACTGATGTCGATGCACGTATGTCATTCGAGCGTCATGCTACTTCTAAGATTTCCAAAGCAGAAGATTTATTTGCGCTAAGTACTAAAGGATTTAGAGGAGAGGCTTTGGCTTCTATCGCGGCTATTGCCCATGTGGAGTTAAAGACTCGTACACATGAGGCAGAGCTAGGTACCCATATCATCATAGAAGGGACTAAACTAGTGAGTCAGGAAGTAGCTGTTACTCCTGCGGGGACTTCATTTTCAGTGAAGAATTTGTTTTTTAATATACCTGCACGACGCAATTTTTTAAAGTCAGATAATGTAGAGTTTAGAAATATTATTGACGAATTTGAGAGAATCGTGTTAGTGCATCACAATATACACTTTTCTTTAATTCACAATGGGAGTGAAGTGTTTAACCTATTGCCTACTAATGCTCGTCAGCGTATAGTCAATGTATTCGGTACAAGAACAAACGAAAAGTTAGTACCTATTAAAGAGAATACAGAGATCGTAGAGGTGACAGGATTTGTAGGGAAACCTGAGTTTGCTAAAAAGAGTAGAGGAGAACAATTCTTCTTTGTGAATGATCGCTTTGTTAAAAGTGGTTATTTACACCATGCTATTATGGCGGCCTATGAAGGACTTTTAAAAGAGGGAACACATCCTAGTTATTTCATTTACTTTAATGTACCACCGGATAGTATAGATATAAATATACATCCGACAAAAACAGAGGTAAAGTTTGACGATGAACAAGCTTTATACAGTATTCTTCGTTCTATCATTAAGCATAGTCTTGGACAGTTTAATGTAGCGCCAGTATTAGATTTTCAGAGAGATGCTAGTCTAGATACTCCGTATGATTTTGAGGGAAAAGAAGCATCGACTCCTACTATAGAAGTGGATAGAAACTTTAATCCTTTTCACAGAGAGTTACTTACAGAGTCTGATAAGTTTGAATATAATCCATTTGATAATAATGCGGCTATGTTTATCGGAGCTACGGATAGTAGTATAGAGAATAACCGCTTTATAGATGATCTGGAGAATAACGAGACGTACGTATCCATGAATCCCTTTGGAGATAAGGTGACGAATAAGGGTAATGATATAGAGAATAACCGCTTTATAGATGTACTAGAAAGTAAAAGTAATACAGAAGAAAATATTTCTTTAGGTGAGACGTTAGAGAGTAAAAGTAATCATAGCTTTTTAGATGATAGTGATGCTCTAGGTGAAGTGCTAGAGAGCAAAGGCAATAGCTCAATAGAGAATGAATATAAAGAAGAAATCACATTAGGGTCTAAAGTAAATAGAGAGTCTGATGTTATAGAATCTAAGTTTAATAAGCCTTCTGTGAAGAAGAGTTCATCATCTTCATTTGCTAAAGGAGCGTTGTCTTCTAAGAGTAATATAGAAGGGTGGGAGAATCTCTATGAAGGACTTCGTTCGTCAGGAGAAGATTTAGATGTTTCTGGCATAAAATTAGAGAGTGATTTTGTGACAGGTAATCTGTTTGAAAATAAACAGGAGGAAATCACAGGAGTGAAACGCTTCCAGATTAATAGAAAGTACATTGTAAGCCCGATAAAATCAGGAATGGTAATCATCGATCAAGGAAGAGCACATCAGCGTATACTGTACGAGAAGTTTATGGAAAGTATACAGAACCATACCGCTTCTTCTCAGCAATTATTGTTTCCATTGACATTGTATTACTCTCCTTATGAGGTAGAAATATTGAGGGAGTTATATCCGATGTTACAACAGACTGGTTTTGGATTTGAACACATGACACAAGATTATGTGGTTATCTCCGGACTACCTGTAAATATATCAGAGAGTGAGGCTTCTATCGTATTAGAAGATTTGATTAGTGATTTCCAAGATGGAGTACCTAAGACGGCAATGGGACAAAGTGACCGCATTGCCAAATCATTAGCACATAGCTTATCTGTGAAGACAGGAACTGTGCTAAATGATGAAGAACAAGAGAATATTGTGAACTCATTATTCGCTTGTCAAGAACCAAGTGTATCACCTTTTATGAAACCTACTTTTGTGACTATGAAAGTAGAAGATATAGAAAAAAAATTCGCATTATAATGAGAATATCAGAGACCGTAAAGCATTTAATTATAGTGAATATAATCTTTTTTGGGGCTAGTATGTTTATACCAGCTATCAAAGAATTATTTGCTATGTATTATTTTGAAAGCCCATCATTCTATGTATGGCAACCTTTAACTCATATGTTTATGCATGGGAGTTTAATGCATATTCTGTTTAATATGTTTGCTCTGTTCTCTTTTGGTAGTACGTTAGAGATGATGTGGGGAGGTAAGAAGTTTCTTACTTTTTACTTGCTATGTGGATTTGGAGCAGCGCTATTACATACAGGAGTGAATTACTTTAGCGTTCACTCTGCTGTGTCTACACTTACAGATAATGGGTATAATGCTAGCGATGTAATGGCGTTATTAAAAGAAGGAAAATACGATCTAAGATGGGGAGGTATATTAGGTGATGGTCAGTTACATAATTTTCTCTCTGCATATAATACGCCTGTAGTAGGAGCTTCAGGAGCTGTGTATGGGTTGTTAGTAGCCTTTGCATTTATGTTCCCTAATGCAGAATTAATGATGATGTTTATTCCCGTGCCTATTAAAGCTAAATATTTTGTACCTGGTATTTTATTGATAGATTTATACGGAGGTGTAGCAGGTAGCTTCAGTCTATTCGGTGGCGGTGGCGGTATTGCTCACTTCGCTCATATAGGGGGAGCATTGATGGGGTATTTATTAATGATGTATTATAAGAAGACACAGTTTAACAATAACCGTTGGGATAGATAATGAGTAAGCTATTAGATGATTTGAAGTACCAGTATAGAGCTGGTGGTATTGTGCAAAAGTTGATTTACTGGAATGTAGGTATTTCAGTAATCATTATGTTGTTGCAAGTATTCTTTTCTTCCTTTAGCGCTAGTTTATTATCATGGTTAGCTCTTGGGAGCAATCCTATGTCACTATTGTATAAACCATGGACGTTGTTGACGTACTCATTCGTACATGCAGGGGTGATTCACCTTCTTTTTAATATGATTGTCTTGTTTTTTGTAGGAAAGTTATTTTCAACTTTTTTTACAGACAAGCAGTTCTTAACCTTATATCTATTAGGGGCTTTATTAGGAGGTGTGCTCTTCTTGCTAGGAGGGACGTTTATATCGACAGGATCTATACTAGTAGGCGCTTCGGCAGCTACTATAGCACCATTAGTAGGGGTGGCAGTACATGCCCCTATGATGCAGGTGCGATTAGCTTTAATCGGAAATGTGAAGATGTGGCATATTGCTACTTTTATTATCGTTTTAGATATTATCCAGTTGAACACAAGTAATGTAGGAGGGCATTTGGCTCATTTAGGAGGTGCTCTAATGGGATTGATCTATATTAAAATGTTAGAAGCAGGAACCGATTTAAGCATTATCTTTGATAAAATAAGTAATCTATTTAAACGAAATCAAGGAACTCGTTTTAAGAAGGTCTATGTAAACAATAAGAAGAATCGCCAAGAAAAAACAGTAAGTGATAATAAGGATGATAGACAACATAAAATAGATAGAATATTAGATAAAATCAGTAAATCTGGATATGAAAGCCTTACCAAAGAGGAGAAAGACTTTCTGTTTAGAGCTGGAAAAGAGTAAAATATGAAGAACCTATCTTGGTTTAACAAGTTTGTATTTGGTATCAATATACTAATGGCGATTATGTCATTAGTAGGGTATTTCTTGCCTTTTTTAGCACCTAAGTTATTTCCGTTATTATCTGTGTTTACGTTAGTATTACCTTTCTTTTTGATTATTAATCTAGCTTTCTTTATCTATTGGTTAATTCAATTAAAAAGGCAAATATGGCTGTCTTCTTTAATTCTAGTCCTTGGAATTACTTTTGCTAATAAGTTCTATAAGTTCTCAGGTAGAAATGAAGAGGTAGGAGGAAAAGAGTTCACTCTAATGAGCTATAATGTTCGTCTTTTTAACTTGTTTAATTGGATACCAGATGAGCATGTCCCTGATAAGATAAAAGAGTTCGTAGAACTACATGATCCTGATGTATTGTGCTTTCAAGAATACTCTAAGAATACAAATATAAAGTTCAGTCAATATCCTTATAAGTTCATTACTTCACATGGTAATAAGATAAAAACAGGACAGGCTATCTATTCTAAGTTTAGAATTATTGACAAAGGGGAGATTAACTTACCTAGCTCTAACAATAATGTGATTTTTGCGGATATTCTAAAAGATCAAGATACGATAAGAGTGTATAGTATTCACTTGCAGTCTATCAGTATTAGTCCTGATATCCATGAGAGTATAGATGAGGCTAAGTCTAAGCTAATCGTTAATCGTATAGCCAAGGCGTTTAAAGAACAACAAATGCAGTCTGAGCTAGTACAGTCTCATATGAATGACGTGTCTATTCCTAAGATTATCTGTGGAGATATGAATAATAGTGCGTTCTCATATGTGTATAGAAATATTAAAGGGAATCTAAATGATGCATTTGTAGAAGGAGGAACAGGATTTGGGAAGACGTATGACTTCGCTTATCCAATGCGTATCGACTATGTGTTCGTCGATCCTCGTATTCATGTAAAGTCATTTAAGACTTATCCAGAGTTTAAAAATTCGGATCACTTCCCGTTAATTACTAGGTTGGAAGTCGATAGCCAAGAAGATAAATAAAAAGAGCTTAAATCATGATTTAAGCTCTTTTTCGTTATATTAAGTCTAAGGTTCTCTCTAGCGCTATTCCTCTTGATCCTTTAATCAAGATTAGTTTATTCTTAAACACTTCGTTAGAATGGTCAAGAATATGTTGTTTAAACAAGTCAAACGTTTCGAAGAAGTGTATGTCTTCTTGTGTGACATTAATAGAGGCTTTAAAGAATTCTCTTCCTATAAAGTAGGCTGTTTTGTTTTTGACCTCACTTAATCTAGTCACGATATCTTTGTGCTCTTTATAGCCTTCTTTACCTAACTCTAACATATCTCCTAAGACGAACACTTTATCACGTTGATCATTTAGTTGATCAAAGTTAGTTAATACAGCGTCCATACTGCTAGGGTTAGCATTATAAGCATCTAATAGAATCATAGAATCTTCTTTAGTAATCCATTGCGATCTATTATTAGTAGGAACATAGTGTTCTATAGCTTCTTTAATCTCACTTAAATCTACATTGAAGAATTGACCTATAGTCAGTGCTGCAGCTATATTAGTCGCATTATAAATTCCTGTAAGGTTAGAGTTAATTACTTCTCCTTTATAATATACTGTAGCGTTAGGCTGAGCTTCTAATTGTTCAATAACAATATCAGCAGAAGAATCTGTACCAAAAGTATAACGGCTAAAGGTCATTGTTTTAGCATCTTGTCTAGGATCATCTAAATTGACAAAAGCTGTTTTATAGTTGTCTTCTAAATAGTCGTATAATTCGCTTTTAGCCTTAATAACTCCTTCAAAACCGCCAAAGCCATCTAAGTGTGCTTTTCCAAAGTTAGTAATATACCCAAAGTCAGGATCAGCTAATTCACATAAGAAAGCTATTTCTTGTTTGTGGTTAGCCCCCATTTCTATAATACCTAAGTCTGTCTCTTCTGTAAGTGAAAGTAATGTAAGCGGTACACCGATATGGTTATTTAGGTTTCCTTTAGTAGCCGTTACTTTATATTTTTTGCTTAGTACTGTAGCGATAAGTTCTTTAGAAGTAGTCTTTCCATTACTTCCTGTTAGCGCTATAATAGGCAAGCCTAGTTGTTGTCTATGGTGTTTAGCTAACTGTTGTAAAGCACCTAAGGCATCTGGTACATAAAGCATTTTAGCTGGATCAGTTATCAGCTTTTTATTGTCCATAATCACAAAGGCAGCACCTTTATTAAGTGCGTCTTGAGCAAACTCGTTAGCGTCAAAGTTATCTCCTTTTAATGCGAAAAAAAGGGAGTTAGGATGTATGTTTCTAGTATCAGTAGATACACCATCACACTGTAAAAAACATTGGTAAATTTCAGTAATATCCATGAATCAAAAGTATAAAAAAAAGCCCTAATACAATTAGGGCTTTTGAAAAAAGAATATTTTAAAATATGTTAATTCTTCGTTTTGCGTTTATCAGATTTAGGACCTACTTTAGTCATTACTAATCTAAATCCGATATAATCTGTAGCTTGATCTTCTGGGAAGAATCTTCTAGTAGCAGGGTCTAACCAATATGCTCTATCTTTCCATGAACCTCCTTTAATAACACGAGATTTCTCATCATAAAGAGTAACCTTTTTAAGTGGCTTAGGTCCTTCACCTTTTATTTTACCACCTAAACCTGTCTGGATATTGTCATCAAATATAGAAGGATCTAATTCTTCTTGAGCAATTTGTCCAGGTAGATTGCGAACTCTTAATTTACCAGTGCTTAATGTGTCGAACTTCACAGTTTCATTTGTTGTAATTTCAATCTTACCATCAGCACCTATTTTGTTTTTATAATATACATTTCCTTTATAGAAGTTGAAGTCGGTGTCATTCAGATCAATATTTGGATCATAAACATCAGCTACCCATTCAGCAACGTTACCAGACATATCATATAAACCGAAATCATTAGGAGGGTATGATTTAACTGCATTAGTGATATCACCATTGTCAGTAGCCCAACCTGCTATACCACCATAGTCACCACGACCTTGTTTATAGTTAGCATACTTAGTGTTCTGAACGATTGGTCTTCCTTTTTTGCGTTTGCTACTTTTATCCCAAGGGTATTTTTTACGTCCTTTATAGTTGTTGTACTCTCTGTTACCTACTAATCCTATAGCAGCATATTCCCATTCAGCTTCTGTAGGAAGTCTAAATTGCGAGGTAAATAAACCAGAGTTTTGTGTAGCATATAAGTTGCGATCACCTTCTTGTGCTTTGTTTCCTTTTCCTCTATAAGCGATATCGCTATTCCCTCCATAAACAGACTCTGGAGAGATAAGGTACGTATCTGTGCTAAAGTGAGCATCAGATCCTGCTTCAAGAATTTTAGCATCTTTCTTTAAATAACCTGCTTTTTCTAGAGCTAATTCGTTAACACGGTCAGTTCTCCATTTAGCATAGTCATTTGCTTGCACCCAAGTAACACCTACTACAGGATAGTTAGCATAAGCAGGGTGTCTTAAGTAGCTAGTGATAAGTGATTCGTTGAAACCAGAAGGTCCTCTCCATACTGTAGTATCAGGAATAGCACTTTTATAAATCTCTTGATATAATTCATTGTTTTGAGGATATACAGTACGCAACCAGTATAAGTATTCGTTATACATGATATTGGTAGTTTCTGTTTCATCCATATAAAACGATTGTACGTACATTTCTTTAGGATTGTTATTCCAATCAGCAAGGATATCCTCTTGTATACGTCCCATTGTAAATGTACCTCCTTCTACAGCAACCATTCCTTTAGGAGTGCGTTGTTCGTATTTGGTGTTGTATTGAAAACCACCTTTACTATCATTGATTTTCCAACCAGTAGCCGTTGATACGTTGCTGTTTGAATTTCCACAACTCGTAATACTAGCAGCAACTAATATACCTGCCAGTAATCGAAAGTTTAAAAGTTCTTTAATCTTCATCTCGTTATAAATGGATATAAAATTGTACGCAATTTAATAATTAACGTTTAATTAGCAATGTGAATACTTTCATTTAATCGAAAAAGTATCAATAATTTTTATTTTTTAATAAGCAATTACACTTATAACGTCTAAAAGTATTTTGTATTGCTTAATGAAAAAATAATTGTTTTGTATAATGTACGAATTTATGCGCTATGCAAATGTAGTTCGAATTACTTAAATGCCATACAAAATAATTGACAATATAGGGAGGAGGGAGGCTGTTTCTCTCTTAGTGAACTTGACTTTCTTTGCGTTTTATTAAATAAGTATAATATGAATAAGCTATGTTGTAGTAAGCTTATTAATTAGGAATTAGAGATAGAATCTTTTAATAGTATAAAAATGAGGTAAATATCTTTGAATTATAAAGTAAATAGACTCATGAATAATTTTAAATAGTATTAAGTTTACTCTATACAAGAGAATAAAAATAGGATTAAATGTACATAGTATAAGTTTCTTATCAAGTAAGATGTTATATTTCTTTTTATAAAGAAGCATAAAATAATAATTGTTGTTTTTGTAAGTTATAATAATAGTTGGAGTGAGATTTTAGTAATGTTAAAAAGATTATATTTGTGAATCTTAAAAAAATAAAGATGAAAAAAGTTACAGCCTTATTTCTTACTGTTTTAGCGGGGCAGTTTATATACGCTCAGAAAGTAGTAAGACCTATAACTACTGGAGTACCTTTCTTATTAATATCTGGCGATGCAAGATCATCAGGAATGGGAGACATTGGGGTTGCAACTTCTAGTGACGTGTTTTCTCAACAACATAATGCTGCGAAGTACGCATTTGCTACACAAGCTCAAGGTTTTTCTGTAAACTATAGCCCTTATATGTCTAAAGTGAGTAGCGATATGGCTTTAGGTCAATTAACCTATTTTAATAAGTTCAATGAGCGTAGTGCAATCGGTGCAAGTTTGCGTTATTTTGGAATGGGAGAAATGGAGTTTAGAGATAGTTATCAATCAAGTTCAATTATAAAAAAACCAAATGAATTTGCTGTTGATATCTCTTATTCGTTGAAATTAAGTGATCGTTTTGGTATGGCTGTTGTAGGGCGTTTTATCAATTCTAACCTTAGAATGCCAGAGCTAGATGGTTCTAACTCTATGGCTAGTCAAGTAGCTGTAGATATTGCAGGTTTCTATGAATCAGATATAGTTCGTTTTAGTACTTTCGATGGTAGATGGCGAGCAGGATTTAATATTCAAAACCTGGGGCCTAAGATAAAGTATGAAGATGAACAATTTGGTTCTTTTCTTCCTGCAAATTTAAAGTTGGGAGGTAGTTTTGATTTTATTATTGATCAGCAGAATACCTTGACTATTTCAGGAGAGCTTAATAAGCTATTAGTTCCAACACCACCAGAGCATAGAAATGATGCAGAAGCACTTATAGAATATAATGATACGGGATGGCTTAAAGGAGTGATAAAATCATTTGGGGATGCGCCTAATGGATTTAGCGAAGAGTTGAAAGAGGTAGCATGGTCTTTAGGAGCAGAATACTGGTATGATAATAAGTTTGCTTTTAGGACTGGGTACTTTCACGAGAGTCCAGAAAAAGGAGCGAGACAATATGCAACTTTAGGGGCAGGTTTTAAATATAATATGATGGCTATAGACCTATCGTATTTATTTTCAACATCAAAAATAAATAACCCAATGGAGAATACATTGAGATTCTCACTAACATTCGATTTAGGTAGAAAAACTTATCGAAGAGGTTAAAAAAAATAGTATATTTGTATTGAATCCAAACCATCCCCAACAAGATGAGTTTGGATTTTTTATCTCTAATAGTCAAGGATTATGAAAAAAATTGAAATCGTAACAACGTTCTTAGAATATGATTCAATAGCAGAATTAGAACAAAAAGATCAAGAGTTAATGAATAGGGCTGTAGAAGTGAGAAAGAAGGCTTATGCTCCTTATTCTAAGTTTAGAGTAGGTGCAGCTATCTTATTAGAAGACGGAACTATTGTAGTGGGGTCTAATCAAGAGAATGCCGCATTTCCATCAGGACTATGTGCAGAACGTACAGCTATATTCTATGTAGGGGCTAATTATCCTGATAAAAGAATTTTGAAGATAGCTATTTCAGCATCATCAGATTTAAAAGTTACGAATACTCCTATTCCTCCATGTGGAGCATGTAGACAGAGTATATTAGAATACGAAACAAAACAAGACTCTGCTATAGAGATGTTTTTTATGGGAGCAGAAGGTAAAGTATGTTATTCTCCTTCGTTAGTAAATATATTACCTTTTCATTTTGATAAAGACTCTATGTAAAGGATATAAAAAGAGCTAATCGTATTTATTTTGTTAAGCGAGTTCCGATTTGTACTATAATAATAGTACAAAGTTGACTATATTTATAAGCATTGTGATATTTTTTAAAAATTAGTAAATATTGATGGATATTGTGTCAATTAAATTATTAATTTTGATACGAGATTTATATCACAATGGTATAAACCTTAAGCCATTAAAAAATATTTAACCTTTGGCTTTTTTTAATTCTTAAAATGGATACATACGCCCAGATCATTACAATGTTGGCTGGTTCTAACATTGTACACGAAGAGATTTCAGTAGGTAAATTATTACTTACTTTATTTTTAGTTTTCTTAAACGGTTTTTTCGTTGCAGCAGAGTTTGCAATTGTTAAAGTTCGTACTTCTCAAATTGAAGTTCATCAAGAACTAAATTCTAAAGTAGCAGGTATTGCTAAGAATATTGTTTCTAATCTTGATGCATATTTAGCAGCTACACAATTAGGTATTACCCTTGCTTCACTAGGGTTAGGATGGGTAGGAGAAAGCTCATTGACACCTGTAATTATGTATTTGTTTGAAGCTTTTGGATTCACTGGACCTGAGTGGTACGGTATAGCTAAAAGTGTTTCTTTTCCAGTAGCCTTTGCTATAATTACCATTTTACATATCGTTTTTGGTGAATTAGCACCAAAATCTTTAGCTATTCACTTCCCGACCAAAACTACATTTACAGTAGCTTTGCCCTTACGTATCTTCTATTTCGTTTTTAGACCGATTATTTGGTTGATGAATGGTTTAGCTAATGGGATATTACGTATCGTTGGTATTAGCCCAATTCACGGAGCTGATATTCATACTGAAGAGGAGCTAAAGATGATTATTACAGAGAGTCAAGAAGGAGGAGCTATTGAAGAAACAGAACGTGTTTTGATTCAGAATGTATTCGACTTTGATGACAGACGTGTAAATAATATTCAAAGCTTGCGCAAGAATGTGTCTGCTATTGAAATTAATACAAGTGTAATGGAGGCTATTGATTATGCTATTAATGAGGGATATTCTCGTTTTCCAGTATATGAAGATAATTTAGATAATATTAAAGGTGTTATTTATACAAAAGACTTGATGAAAGCAATGATTCAAGACAAGAGTAATACCGACTTAGCTTCATTGCTTCGTGAGCCTATCTATATCTCGGAGAACGCACTTATTAAAAATGTATTAAAACAATTCCAAGCGAAGCACTTACAGATGGCTATTGCTACGAATGAAGTAGGAGAGTTTACTGGTATTGTGACTATGGAAGATATTTTAGAGGAATTGGTAGGAGAGATTCAAGATGAATATGACAATGAAGAGCCTGTAGTACAGAGTATGGGAGAAGGTAGATACGTAGTTAGTGCACACTATAACCTATCAGATATTAATAGACTAGTACCTGTTAAGTTTGAAGAAAGTGAACACTATGATACACTAGCAGGATTAATCAGCGAAGAGTGTCCTGATGACGAGTTTAAAGTAGGAGATATTATAAGACTTGATGACTACGAAGGAAAGATACTTAAGATGTATCGTAACTCAGTAGAACAAGTTGAGTTAAGTCTTTTAACTAAAGAACAGAAAGAAGAACAATCAGAAGATAAATAATTATAAAGGACAGTATTCGTACTGTCCTTTTTTGTTGGTTATCTTTTGAGTAATTCATTTAGTCATCGTATTGCTACAATTTATCACATTCTAATCAAATGATTAGGAAGAGAATAACAGCAATTATATATTTGTTTATCTAAAAGATTAAAGAAGATATGAGATATAAGATTTGTTATGATATAATAGAACCAGAGGACTATATAAATATGCGTGTAACCTGTGGTTTGTCTGAAAAGAGAATTATGGCAGCAGTTATTGGTCTTGCCAACTCTCTATGCTGTGTGTCGATACTAGATACAGAGAATAATGATAAGTTCGTAGGGATGGGAAGATTAGTAGGTGATGGTGGATGTCATTGTCAGATTGTTGATATTTGTGTATTACCAGAGTACCAAGGACAAGGATTAGGTAAGTTAGTAATGACTACATTGACAGAATTTATTAATGATAATTTGCCAGAATCATGTTATGTGAACCTAATAGCAGATGGAGAAGCTTATAAGCTATACGAGCATTATGGTTTTAAAGAAGTATGGCCTGTCTCTAGAGGAATGGGATATGTCAAGAAGAACTAAGAAAGAGAAAGACGACTTTACAGCAAGGCTATAAAGTCGTCTTTTTGTTTTTAATTAGTAGTGAAACTAAAGTCGCTATAGTTGCGAAAGTAATCATTACGACTGCGATATTAGGCATAGTACTGCTAATGTATAAGCCTGTCCCAATCAAGATATAATATAATAATCCGAATAATGCACTAGCTGTACCTATTGACGATTTGTACTCTAGTAGGGCTTGACTAAGGATATTTGGAATCGCTATCCCGAATGCAGTTACAATAAATACCATTGGGATTAGAAAGTAAAGCGTATTTCCTATTAGAATTAACACTAAAGCATTTACAATAGCTATAGTTGAAGCAATTTTCATTAATGTAATTGGTAAATATCCTCTCTCTAGTAATTTCTTGTTTAGAGAGCTTCCTATAAAAGAACCTGTGGCTAGTACAATACCACTATATCCATATACTGTTGGGCTTAAACCTTCTTGTTCAAATATAAATGGAGCAAATGAGTAATAACTAAATAGAAGCACATTGTACGCCATGACTAATAAAGCATATTTCCACAATAGAGAGTCAGTGTACATCGTCTTAGCTAAGGTTATTATTTTATCTAATGTGATTTTGTCACTATGTTGTTTAGTTTCTTGTAAGGAGAAAAAGGATGTGCTGAATAATAGTATTGATAATGTTGCTAATACAGTGAATATTCCCCAATATCCAAATTGATTAGATAGAATTCCGCCCATTAGCAATCCTATAACAGGACTTACTGATAAGGCGATCCCCATTATTGAAAATACTTTAGCTAGTTCTACTCCGGTATAACTATCTCTCATCATTGTTTGTGTAATTACAGATCCTACAGCTATACCAAATGCAGCAATAAATCTAGCGATAAGTATTGTTTCAAAATTAGTAGCCAATAAGGCTAGTACTGAAGCGAGTGTATAGGTTACCAATCCGCTTAACATCGCCTTTCTTCTACCAATGTAGTCACTTAGTATTCCCCAAAAGATAACCCCAAGTGCAAAGGCTATAAAGTATATACTTATCGTTAGTAATGTAGTCTCTTTTGTTACATCAAATGCTTTAGCTAAATGCGTTAAGGCAGGACTATAGATGGTCTCAACGAATTGTGGGAACATCATCAGTACAACCATTAGAGCTAAACTGTTTTTTGTTTTCATTGTTTTTAATTTTGGACAAAGGTCTCTAGAATTTGTTGTATCTTTATAATACTATAAACTCATTAAGTAACAGTTTACGGACAAATGGCATATCTGCATTCAGAACAAGAATTTCATCCAGAACTAATAGATTTACCTGTTATAGGTCTAGCTTCTGATTTAGTTCAGCATGATTCTGGTTTTCATCAGCATGATGAACACCAGCAACTTCTCTATGCTCCTAGTGGATGTATGACACTATTGACTAATGATATGCAAGTGATTTTACCACCTACACGTATGCTGATTATACCTGCAGGGCTATCGCATCGTGTATTCTTTAGAAATGTAGTTGCTTATCGCTCTATTTACTTTACGGCAAAAGAGAAATTGTGGATAGCAGATACAATTAAGGTATTAGAAGTCAATCCTCTATTAGAACAGTTAATAGAGAGAATATGTTTTTGGGAATGGAAGGCTTATACTGATGAGCAGCTCGCTATAGCAAAAGTGTTTAGCAATGAATTAAACGCAGCACATATAGAAGATTATCATCTGAAGATACCTAAAGATGGCAGATTAAAAGATATTATCCGACAGTTTATCATAGATAAAAGAGTCCCTCCATTTCTCAAGGAGCTAACCCAAGAGGTAGGGGCAAGCGAGAAGACAATCTCTCGTATCTTTAAGAAAGAAACAGGGATGGTCTATCAGGATTGGCGATTGCAATGGAAGTATTATCGCTCTTTAGAGTTATTGGCTGAGGATATGTCTATCTCAGTAGTAGCTGATGTATTGGAGTTTTCGTCTGATAGTGCGTTTATAGAATTCTTTAAAAAACACGCTGGTATTACCCCACATCGCTATTTAATAAAACAATAAATAGAATGAGATATGGATCGTTTTGATGAATTATTAAGTGATATTAGGGCTTGTAAGATATGTGAAGAAGAGCTACCTCTAGGAGCGAATCCTGTGGTATTATCTAGCGTGCAGTCTAAAATCATTATTATAGGTCAAGCACCTGGACTAAAAGTACATTTATCAGGTATTCCCTTTAAAGATAAAAGTGGAGAGCAACTGCGCCAATGGCTAGGAGTGACAGAAGAGGAGTTCTATGATACGGCTAACTTCTCTATTATCCCTATGGGGTTTTGTTATCCAGGTAAAGGGAAGAGTGGAGACTTACCTCCTAAGAAAATATGTGCACCTACATGGCATGCTCAGTTGTTAGAACAATTAACTGCTGCCAAACTTATCTTACTAATAGGGAAATATGCACAAGATTATTATTTAAAGACTAATGATTCACTGACAGAGAATGTAAATAACTTCCATGAGTATTTACCTACTTATTTTCCATTACCTCATCCTTCTCCGAGAAATAATATCTGGAAAGCGAAGAACAAATGGTTTGAACAAGAGGTTGTACCAGTACTACAACACCAAGTGAAATCAATCCTGAGAAAATAATACTACCCTATGCTTTTCTTGTAAAGGAAAGTTGTTTTCTAAACATCATATAGACTAAACTCAAGATAATAACTACTGCACTAGCATACATAATGGTAGGGATATTAGTGATATTGTCTTTATAATACCACCCTGCTAAGAAAGCACCTCCACCCACACCTGCTTCTAGAGCGATATACATAGTAGATACAGCACGCCCTCGCTGATCTGGTTGGCTGAAGTCTATCGTCCAGGCATTTAATGCAGGAGATAAGATACCTAAGGAAATACCATATATAAATGCCCCTAGATATAACCCATTAGTAGATTCGTAGAATGCTATAATAGCTAGTGAGATAATCAGAAGTACTAATCCTATATTGATGATTAAAACACGTCCATATTTGTCAGATACTTTACCTGCGACAAATCTTACTAGTAAGGAAGAAATAGTAAATATCATAAAGAAGATCCCTTTATTTTCTAAGCCTAAGTGTCCTGTCCAGTCAGGGATTAGCGTAAGAATAACTCCATAAGCGATATAAGACATAAAAGTCACGAAGGCTGCAGGGAATACCCCTAAGTCAAAGATATCTTTGCCTGATATTTTTAGTAATTTAAAAGAGAACTTTTCTTTTACTTGTAAGGTCTCTTTCATATTCATTAAGATAACAATAGAAAGTAGAGCAAAAGCAGATGAAGTATAAAATAGAAAGTCTATAGAGGTGTACATCTTTATAGTACTACCGATGGCTGGACCTATGGCCATACCTGTACTAAAGCTTATCCCATGAAGGCCTAATGCTTCACCCCATCGCTCTCTAGGTACGATATCAGCTACATAAGCTGCTGTAGCTGTTGGCTTGAACCCTGTAGAGAATCCGTGTAATAATCGCAAGAATAGAAAGCCTGATACTGTGGTAAGTATAGGGTATAATAAACTACACACAAAACATACTATCGACCCAATAGCCATAATAGGCACACGTCCTATCTTATCTGTTAGCTTACCACTAAAGGGTCTAGAGATACCAGCAGTGATTGTAAATAATCCAATAATGAGTCCTTTGTATTCAGCACCTCCTAGTCCTGATAGATAATCAGGTAGCTCAGGTATAAGCATATTAAAACTAGCTGAGAATAGTAAAGAGCTTAAGCATACTAGTATAAACTGAGTATTGTATATAGGATGTGAATTAAATCTAGACACGTATATCGTTTTTATGAGGTGCAAAGTTATTGGTTTACATTTTCTTGTACAATGTTAATCTTATGTTGTTCATATAAACCCAGAATCAACATTAGCCAAATACTACAAAGCAATTCTACTTCATAGCTCTTTCATTAGCTCTATAACCATACTATAGTATGCTGAAATCGCTAATTCAGACCTATCTTGTATAATTACTTTTCGTTTATCTACTTATTGCTGATTCTGGGATAAACAAAAAACTCTAGGTATATAACACTTTTATCATTGTTATATACCTAGAGTTTAGGCTATAATAAATAGACTTTATCTAATTATTTCTCTTTGTGATATAAAGCATCAGCAGTGTCAAATTTCTCTATCATCTCTGTAGACGCTTGTTTTCCATAGTTAGATACTAAGTAGATCGCAATCGAACTAAATAAGAATCCTGGAATGATTTCGTATACCGTATCTCCGAATAGAATAGGCCATACGATTACAGTTACCGCTCCTACTAATACTCCTGCGAAAGCTCCCATACCTGTAGTTTTTCTCCAGAATAGAGTGAATAAAATAGCAGGACCAAAGGCAGCTCCAAAACCAGCCCAAGCATGTGCTACTAAAGCAAGAATTTTACTATCTGGATCGTACGCGATTATGATTGCGATTAAAGCGATTAGTAGTACAGCAAATCTTCCTGTCCATACTAGCTCTTTTTGGCTAGCACTTCTTCTGAAGTAAGCTTTGTAGAAGTCTTGGGTAAGGGTACTAGACGACATTAATAGCTGTGCACTTAATGTACTCATCACAGCAGCTAGAATAGCAGAAAGTAAGATACCTACTACCCAAGGGTTAAATAGTTGTTTGATTAGCTCGATGAAGATCATCTCATTGTCTTTGTTTACTACACCAGCTATTTCTGGATGTTTATAGTAGTAGCTGATTCCTAAATAACCGATTGTTACAGCTCCTCCTAGACATAGTGTCATCCATGACATTCCTATACGTCTAGCGTTCTTCATTGTCTTTACACTATCAGCAGCCATAAAGCGTGCTAAGATATGTGGTTGTCCGAAGTATCCAAGTCCCCATGCAGCAGCACTAATAATGGCGATAAAGCTTACATTATGTGTCAGACTTGAATACGAAATATTAGTAGCAATAGCTGCTTCATTTGTATAAGTAGTGATAGCATCCCATCCTCCCATATATAGGATAATCATCACAGGAGTCAAGATTAACGCGAATAACATTAAAGTAGCCTGAATCGTATCACTCCAACTTACTGCTAAGAATCCGCCGATGAACGTATACGCTATCGTAGCTAAAGCCCCTAGATATAACGCATTGATATACTCCATGTGGAATAGTGTTTCGAATAATCTAGCTCCAGCTACCATACCAGACGCACAGTATATCGTGAAGAAGATTAGGATAGTTACAGCAGATACTGTTTTTACTAACTGACCATCTTTTCCAAATCTGTTGTGGAAGAAGTCTGGTAATGTCAATGCATTATTATTAATTTCTGTGTGTACACGCAGACGACCTGCTACTAACTTCCAGTTATAGTATGCTCCGATAATTAAACCGATCGCAATCCAGCTCTGAGATAAACCTTTGCCAAAAATAGCACCTGGCAATCCCATTAGTAGCCATCCAGACATATCTGAGGCTCCTGCTGATAAAGCGGTTACTACTGGACCAAAACTACGTCCTCCTAAGATGTAGTCAGAAAAATCTTTTGTGCGCAAATACGCAATTACACCTATTCCTAACACAACCACTAAATAAATGGAAAATGTTATAATAGTTGGATCTATATTTTCAAACATATTGTTGTTATTTTTTTGCTAAATTTATTTAATTATTTTAAATAATACAATGAACGACCAGATTATTTAGTTTAATTACGAATAGTGTATTTTAATATTCCTCTTTTTTGAATGAATTTTATAAATATAAGTAAACTGAAAATGAAACTATTATACTTTTTAGATACTTATATATATTGTAGTATTCTTTTTTTAAAGAATAAAAGTTACAAGAAGTCATTATGGCTTGTCCATTAATAGTAATAATGTAAGTCGTTATATCTTTTTGTTGATGTATTCTGAGAGAATAAGCTTCTATATGAGTAGTGTTATCTAAAAGTTAGTTATAGGACAGCCTGTCATATTCAGTAGTTGTCCCTCTACACATAGTGTATCTATAGAGGTATTATTTGATAACAATTGTTATCGTCTCCTTATTCGTAGAGTTCTACTTTCGTATTTCTAATTTAAAATATGAAATATGACAAATAAAGAGTTAATCAAGAACTGCTTTGTAAATTTATTAGAGAGCCCTCAGTATCGTCCTGAGGTGATAGCGACATATTTTTCTACTAATTACATCCAATGTGTTGATGGAAAGAGATTAGACTACACCATTTTTAGTAATCATATTAAAAAATTAAAAGAAGTGACTGAAAAACTGTCTATTACATTTAACTATATGGCTGAAGAAGGAAATTTAGTGTTTACTAACCACAGTGTATTAGTACATAGAAATGATGGATCTGTAAGTAAGGTGAAAGTGATTGCAACATTTGTAGTAGAAAAGGAGAAGATAGTTTTTTGTGATGAGTTAACTCTTCATGAAGAGGGAAATCATGATGATTCTAATCTTGGTTCTATTGTGTAAAAAGGTCAATAAAAAAAGCCCTATACGAAGGGGTAAGGTGTATAGGGCAAAAAAAGTAGTATGAAAAAAAAGTTTGTAATAAATATTTCAACAAGTGTGCCAATAACTGGTTTTTTATAATGAAAATAGCTGTTTTATAGCAAATTACTCTTATTGAGAATATAAAGTTTAAGATTAATTAAAAAGTGAGAATAATTAATATTTAGTTATAGAAGGTCATAAAAAAAGTGCCATATAATCATGATGATGAGATATGGCACTTTTTAGATATAGATCAAATGAAAAACGCTATCTCTCAAGATAGCGTTTCTTATTTTTAGTTAGCAGTTTGTTTTTTTGTTATATTCATCATGATAGATAGTAAGATATATACTAGTATAATAATAGGTATAGCTAGATATAATAAAGTAACTAGTAGTACTAATGACAGTAACATAAATCCTATCTGAAGTTTATAAGCTCCTAGATTATTAGGTTTTATTTTTAATGAGAACAATGGTAGTTCTGCATTCATGATGATAGCACTTAATATACTAATGACTACTAATAAATAAGGATTACTTAATAATGAGATAATCTCTTCAGACTTGGTTGTAGAGATAATCATCGGAATACTTAAGATAAATAATGCATTACCAGGGGTAGGTAATCCAATAAAAGAATCAGTTTGTCTAGTATCAATGTTGAATTTAGCTAATCTATACGCCGCTCCTAATGTGATGATAAATCCTAAGTATGGAACTACTCCCATATAGTAGGTCTCTGGTGTAAGGTTATAGATCTCTTGGTTTTCTTGAATATTAGCAAGCATCTTATAAACTACTAATCCTGGAACTACCCCACTAGTCACCATATCAGCTAGTGAGTCTAACTGTAATCCCATCTCACTTTTTACATTTAAGATACGCGCTACGAAGCCATCCCAATAGTCAAAAAAGATTCCAATACATACCCATAAGAAAGCCATGTGTATATTATCATCAAATGCATACACTAACGCAATTAATCCTGAAAGTAAGTTTAATAAAGTGATAGCATTAGGAATGTGTTTTTTCATAACTGAAATTTATTTGTTTATATAAACTCTATAAAGTTTAATTGTATTTATTGATACAAATGTATCATAAAGTTACTAAATTTTATAGTGTTTATAAGGATTACTTTAGATAATGCCGTTTATCTTTACAGATGTTTTTATTATTCTGTGTACTCTATTTAGGTAACTATACGTTTATTAGATATTTATTATCTTTGGTATATAGAGAATAAGGATACATTAGATAAATATAATTACAGGATAAAAGTAGTTATGATTAGTACTATACTTATAGTAGTACGAGACATCTATTAAAGATGAGATTATTCTTCAAGAAGTTTTAAATATTAGAGCTACTCTACCAAGAGTAGGTACTCGAAAACTTCAACATATGTTACAAGAACGCTTAGGTTCACACAATATAAGCGTAGGAAGAGATTATCTGTTTGATTTATTAGACAGTCATAAAATGTTGGTTAGACAACGAAAGCGCAAAGCATATACAACAGACTCCAGAGCTTGGAGAGGACAGTATTTAGACTTGTATAATGGAGTAAAAGTTACCAGGCCAGAACAATTTTGGGTAAGTGATATCACCTATATCAGGTTAAATAATACTTGGGGCTATTTAAGTTTAATCACAGATGCTTATTCTCATAAAATAATGGGCTATAGTTTTAGTTTAGATTTAACTACTAATGGATGCTTACAAGCCTTGAAAATGGCATTAAAGAACAGGATTTATACAGAGAAGCTTATTCATCATTCAGATCGAGGATGTCAATACTGCAGCAGTATTTATACTAAATTACTGATAGAAAACAACATATCTATTAGTACAACACAAAGTGGTGAACCAAGAGATAATGCCATAGCAGAGCGAGTAAATGGTATAATTAAAGGTGAATTTGATTTAAACTATTCAAGTTTAGGTTATCAGAAAACGATTGATAAAATTAAGAATAGTATAGAAGCTTATAACCAAATTAGACCTCATGATAGTTGTGATAGGTTAACTCCAAATCAAGCTCATTTAAAGACAGGTGTTCTTGCTAAGAGATGGAAGAATTATTACAAGACTAATAAACAAAAAAAACAACCTGTACAGTAATAAAAGGATTAATAAAAATCTGTACAGTATTAAGTAGGATTATTAACTATAGCTGTACAGTTATAGTAGGACGAGACAGGTTTTAGTTGTGTTGAGTCCGTCATGAGTCCATCATGAGTCCATAGTGAGTCCGTTTTATAGACAGTTTTAACGGAGGCACCATGGTGATATCATGTTGATATAATTTAGTTCTTGCGAAGAAGATAGAAAGAAGAGGAGAACATCTGTTGAAGAGATGTTCTTTTTTCGATAGTGCAGAGAGAGGTTATTTTTAAATAGCATAGCATATATGTTTTTATTGTAAATCAGAGATTAGTAAAGTATTTTTGTAAGAGCCAAATAGAACGCTTAGTTATAAATCAAGAAGAATACATGATAAAAAAAATGACATATCTGCTTTTCTGCCTTTTTATGGTGCAGATGGCTTTCTCTAAAGAACGACCACTCTCTGATAGAGCAGAGATAAGTGTACTTACTTGTGGTACAGGAGATGAATTGTATTCTCTATTTGGTCATACAGCGATACGTGTGAATGACCCTTTTGAAGGAATAGATAGAGTGTATAATTATGGTATGTTTGATTTTAGAACACCTAACTTTTATGGAAAGTTTGTGAAGGGAGACCTTTTATACTATGCAGATTACTCTACGTATAGAAACTTCATTGGGAGTTATGTATATGATAATAGAGCGGTGTATGAACAAGCATTAGACTTGACTCCAACTCAGAAAGAAGAGATATGGCAAAAACTGAACGAATCCTTAGAAGAAGATAATAAGTTTTATATCTATAAGTTTATAGATCAGAACTGTACTACTAAGGTGGTGGATATTATTAATAGTAGTATCTCTACACCTGTAAAAGTAGATGTGGAAGGAAACACTGCTACTTATAGAACTATCTTAAACTCGTATCTGAATAAGAGATATTTCGAGATGCTTGGGATTAATTTAATATTTGGTTCTAAGGTAGATGCTCATTCTACTTTATTGTTTCTACCAGATAAGTTTATGCAAGGATTAGCAGAAACTAAAGTCAACGGAAAACCTTTGGTTCCTGAGACAGTCACTGTTTTTAAGCCAGAAGTACCTGTAGAAAAATCAGGTATAAGCGTAAACTCTATGTGGTTCTTTAGTCTTGTCGTTTTAGTACTAGCAGGGCTAATGACTCAGAGAGGCGTTAGAAGTGTGTATTTTGTCATCTTGGGGCTTTTAGGTATTTTCTTTTTTGCAGTTGGTTTTTACTCTCTACATGGCGAACTGTTAAGTAATAATACAGTGCTACTGTGTAGTCCTATATTTTTAGTGCTACCTTTTATAAGAAAGAATGTCAAGATAGCTAAGTTACTTCAGTTGTTAACTTTAGTTTGCGTAGTTTTGTATATCGTATTGAATATTACTAGCGATAAGCTATTAGTGACCTTGCCATTAGTATTGTTGACCCTTGTGAGTTTGGCTATAGAGATGCGTATCGCTAAGAAGTATAACAAGTAGACCTAATCAGAAAAAATAATATAAAGATATGTTCGGATTATTTAAATCTAAACCAGAGCTTAAAACATTAATTCCAAATAATTATGTAGATATTCACTCTCATTTAATGTTTGGTATTGATGATGGAGCGCAGACTAAAGAGGATACAAAGACTATTATAGAGTCTATGAAAGCGATGGGCTTTGACCAAGCGATTACCACTCCACATACTACACCGCTAGTATGGGATAATACAAAAGAAAGAATATTATCTAAATATGATGAGGTATTAGAGGTACTACCTACAGAGGCGGAGTCTCTTCAGCTGAGAGTAGCATCTGAGTATATGATGGATGAGAGCTTCTTGCAACGCATTCATTCAGAGAAGCTATTGACATTAAAAGATAATTATGTATTAGTAGAAATGTCTTATATCAACCCTCCTATACAGTTAATGGATATTCTATTTCATTTAAAATCGAATGGGTATGAGATTATCTTAGCGCATCCAGAGCGTTATAACTTCTATCACAAGAATACAGAGATGTATAAGAAGCTTAAAAAATCTGGGTGTAAGTTTCAGATGAACTTATTGTCTACTACAGGATATTATGGAAGTCATGTATTAGAGGCTGCAAACTATCTGTTGAACAATGATATGATAGACTTCGTAGGATCTGATATTCACCATACAAAACATATCAAAGGCTTTGATGCTAAAATACAGATTAAAGAAGTGAAGAACTTCGAGAAAGCAATAGCTAATAATATCTTCTTTAAGAAATAAAGAATTGCTGATTGTATAAAATAAGAAAGGGATCGCGTGAGCAATCCCTTTTGTTTTTCTGTCTATTTTCTGATTAGTTGTTTACAACTTCACCTTTAATGCGTAGTGCTACTACACCGTTAGTATAGTTCACAGCATTAGATTCTACAGTGATCGTTCTACTGATTTTACCAAGAGCCATATTATACTGTACGTCTATTTTACTTTTTTGACCTGGTAAAATTGGTTCTTCAGGTTTAGAAGGCACTGTACATCCACATGTAGATCTTACAGCTGTAATGATTAATGGCTCATCACCAACGTTAGTAAACTCAAAAGTTCTAACTCCATTATCTTTCCCTCTTACAACAGTACCGTAATCGATAGTATTGTTCTCTGCTTTAAACTCGATTTTTGGTCCCTTTTGTGCGAATGTTACTGCACTTGTCAAAACCAAAACTAATAATGCTAAAATGTTTTTCATTATTTTTCTATTTGTTGTTTTGTAAAATTAAAAACTTTAGGAATACTCGCAAATAAAAATAAACATTTAAAGTAATGTGTTATCTTTTGTAATTACATAGTAATCCATATTTTTGCATAATACAAAGGTACGTAAAAAGAAACAGTGCTTAGATTAAAATTTGATTAAAGTATTGTTATCTTTGGATGTGTCTTTAAAAAATGTTAAAAACAAGTAAAATTAATAAGTAAATGACAATTCCTGCACAATTTGACGCGAAGCAAGTAGAGCAAAAATGGTATCAGTACTGGATGGAGAACAATTTTTTCCACTCAACTCCTGACCACAGAGAGCCTTACACGATTGTAATCCCTCCACCGAACGTGACTGGGGTATTACACATGGGACATATGTTGAACAATACGATTCAAGATGTATTAATACGTCGTGCTCGTTTAAAAGGGCTTAACGCTTGTTGGGTACCTGGAACGGATCACGCCTCTATCGCTACTGAAGCTAAAGTCGTCGCAAAATTGAGAGAGCAGGGTATCAATAAAAACGATTTAACACGCGAAGAGTTTATGGCACATGCGTGGGAGTGGAAAGAAGAGTACGGAGGAGTGATCCTTGAGCAACTTAAGAAATTAGGATGTTCTTGTGATTGGGATCGTACGAAGTTTACTATGGACCCAGAGATGTCTGAACAAGTGATAAAAGTATTTGTTGACCTATACAACAAAGGATTAATATACAGAGGATACCGTATGGTAAACTGGGATCCTGAAGCGAAGACTACTTTATCTGATGAGGAGGTAATCTATGAAGAGCGCCAAGGGAAACTATACCACTTAAAATACCAAATAGAAGGTTCTAATGAGCATTTAGTTATCGCGACTACACGTCCTGAGACTATCTTAGGAGACTCAGCTATTTGTATTAATCCTAATGATGAGCGTTATGCGCACTTAAAAGGAAAGAAGGCTATTGTACCTATCTGTAATAGAGTGGTGCCTATCATCTTTGATGAGTATGTGGATATGGAATTCGGAACAGGATGTCTTAAAGTGACACCTGCTCACGATGTAAACGATAAAGACTTAGGCGAGAGACATAACTTAGAGATAATAGATATCTTTAATGCTGATGCGACACTTAACGAATTAGGTATGCATTATGCTGGTAAAGACCGCTTCGTAGTGCGTAAAGAGATAGAAGTGGAGTTAGAATCTATCGGAGCTTTAGATAAAGTAGAAAACTATGTAAATAATGTAGGTACTTCTGAGCGTACAAAAGCTGTTATCGAGCCAAGACTTTCTGACCAATGGTTCCTTAAGATGGAGCAATTGGCTAAGCCTGCACTTGATGCTGTTATGGAGACTGAAGATGTGAAGTTATACCCGAGTAGATATAATAATACTTACAAGAGCTGGTTAGAGAATATCCGCGATTGGAATATTTCTCGTCAGTTATGGTGGGGACAACAGATACCTGCTTATTACTATGGAGCTGGTAAAGAGGATTTCGTAGTAGCAGAGACTATTGAAGCAGCTGTTGAATTAGCAAAAGTAAAGTCTGGTAATGCAGCTTTAACCGCAGCTGATTTAAAACAAGATGAAGATGCTTTAGATACTTGGTTCTCTTCTTGGTTATGGCCAATGTCTGTATTTAATGGAATCACAGATCCAGAGAATGAAGAGTACAACTATTACTATCCAACAAATGACTTAGTGACTGGACCAGATATTATCTTCTTCTGGGTGGCACGTATGATTATGGCAGGATATGAGTATACTGGTAAGAAACCGTTTACGAATGTATATTTTACTGGTATTGTAAGAGATAAATTACGCCGTAAGATGTCTAAATCATTAGGTAATTCTCCTGATGCATTAGGATTAATAGACAAATTCGGTGCTGATGGTGTACGTGTTGGATTATTATTATCAGCCTCTGCGGGTAATGATATTATGTTTGATGAAGAATTATGTGCTCAAGGGAAAGCCTTTACTAATAAAGTGTGGAACGCATTCCGTCTAATCAAAGGATGGGAAGTATCTGAGACATTAGTACAACCTGAGTCTGCAAAAGTATCATTAGCATGGTATGAAGCGAAGTTACAAAGTGCTTTAGTAGAGATAGAAGATCACTTCTCTAAATACAGAATTTCGGATGCATTAATGACAATCTATAAATTAGTATGGGATGACTTCTGTTCTTGGTTCTTAGAAATGATTAAACCTGGATACCAACAACCAATAGACAAAGCTACTTTTGACAAGACTATCGAGTTGTTAGAAGCTAATCTTAAGTTGTTACATCCATTTATGCCATTCTTATCAGAAGAGATTTGGCAGCATATTAATGAGCGTACAGCTGCTGATGCATTAGTAGTATCTGCATGGCCAGAGATGAAGTCATTCGATGAGAACTTGATTAAAGAGTTTGAATTCGCTACTGAAGTAATCGCTGGTATCCGTACTATCAGAAAAGATAAGAATATTTCGTTCAAAGAAACGATAGATTTAAAAGTAATCAACAACGAGAAAACATCTACATACTTCGACAGTATCATCTCTAAATTAGGTAACATAGTTGCTATAGAGTATGTAACAGAGCAAGTAAGTGGTGCGCTATCTTACCGTGTGAAATCTAATGAGTACTTCATTCCTGTAACAGGAAGTGTGAACTTAGAAGAAGAAATCGCGAAGTTAGAAGAAGAGTTGAAATACTTAAAAGGATTCTTAAAATCTGTACAAGGAAAGCTATCGAACGAGAAGTTCGTAGGTGGTGCACCTGCTCAGGTTATCGAGAACGAAAGAAAGAAAGAAGCAGATGCTTTAGCTAAAATAGCAACTATCGAACACAGCTTAGCTGGATTAAAATAGTCTAGTATCTCTTAGATATAGAAGCCTCTAGTTAGTTCACTAATTAGAGGCTTTTTTTTATCTTCGTATGTATGAAAATAAATGTACACACTCATCATATTACAGGGCAGCAGGGGATAGTAGAAATCATCAATCAGTATCCTCTAACAGTGGATAATACTCTTCCTACTTATACTGTTGGGATACATCCATGGTATATCCATGAAGAACGTCTAGAGGAAGAGTTTGCCTTGTTAGAAGAGCAGTTACAACAGCCAAATTGTTTAGCGATAGGAGAGTGTGGATTAGATAAGAAGATCAATATTTCGTTAAATCTACAGATAGAAGTATTTAAGAGGCAATTACTACTTGCAGAAAAGTATAAAAAAGCAGTAATTTTGCACGTCGTTTCAGCTTATCAAGAAGTTATACAGATCAAGAAGGAGATGAGGATGACGGTTCCTCTTATAATACATGGTTTTAATAAAAAAGAACAGGTAGCAGAGAGTTTGTGGAAGAATGGGTTCTATTTGTCTTTTGGTAAACATCTTATTTATAACGAGACATTGAGGAATACCTTTTTGAAAGTACCAAGAGAGCAGTTGTTTTTAGAAACAGATGATGCTAAGGAGATAACCATAGAGGATGTATATACTGTAGCAAGTGCATTAGATACTAATATAGAAGCGATCATAGAACAGAATTATAAAACAGTTTTTAATAGATAACATCAGTCTTAGATTGATATAATAAGTAGAATAAATGGCAATTTGGCAAGAAAGAGCAGAATTACTTTTTAAGGAAGAAGGATTGCAAAAACTAAAAAATGCAAAAGTATTAGTCGTTGGATTAGGAGGAGTTGGATCATTTGCAGCAGAGTTTTTAGCTAGAGCAGGAGTAGGAAATATGACTATCGTAGATGGAGATACTGTGGATATTACGAATATCAATAGACAGTTGCCAGCTTTACATTCTACTATAGGTATGCCAAAAGTGAAAGTTGTAGGAGATAGACTGATGGATATCAATCCAGAGCTTAACTTGATTCGTATAGAAGAGTTTATTTCTCCTGAGCGTGCTCATGAGATTGTGACAGAGGACTTCGATTATGTATTAGATTGTATAGATAGCATTACACCTAAGATTAACCTTATTTTGGCAGCTAAGCGCAAGAAGGTAAAGGTAATCAGTGCGATGGGAGCAGGAGGAAAGATGATGGCAAATAAGATCGTTATTAAAGATATCAGTAAAACTGATGTATGTCCATTGGCAAAACAAATTAGAAAGCGCTTAAAGAAAGAAGGGATATCTTCTGGGGTAAAAGCAATATTCTCTACAGAGAAACCTGATGAGAGTAGCTTAAAGATGACAGATGGTAGTAACTTTAAAAAGTCATTCTTTGGGACGAATAGTTGGATGCCAGCCTTGTTTGGTTTGAACTCAGCAGAACATGTAGTAAGATATATCTTATCGAAATAATAAAGTAAAAAGGCTGTAAATCAATTAGATTTACAGCCTTTTTTAGTAAGGGAAGAATTGCTAGTATTTTGTTGTTGAATTGTTGTTTCCCTTATGGGGACTTATTATGAAATTTAGTAACCTATTGTGAACTGTGTGTTTTTAAACTGTTCATTCTCTACCTCATCCACTATAGCGACAGCTACATCCTCTACAGATATTCTGCTTCTACATTCGCTATCATAGACAGGAGTATTGCTACTTAGTCTAAAGTGTCCTGTTCGCTTTCCAGGATTTTGGGGATTCATTTCTATCGCAGGGCTAAAGTATGTCCATATAAAACTATTTTCTTTACTTAATGTGTGTTCAAAATAGTCTCTTACAGCTGTAGCACCTGGTTTAATAAAATCTGGAAAATCTGCTGAGTCTACTAATTGTAATCCCGGTTTGATATACAATGTACCTGCTCCCCCGATGACAATTAAACGCTCTACTTTAGCTTCTTTTACAGCATTGTGTATAGTCTGTATTCCTGTTGTGAAGTCTTCATATAGGTTGGGATTTGACCATCCTGCATTGAAAGCACTGATGACTACATCTGCACCTGTTATTATCTTCACGAGTTCTTTTTGATCTGTTATATCTAATGCTACTTTTTTTACTAAAGCGCTATTAGATATTGTTGAGGTATTTCTAGCGATTGCTGTAACGTTGTATTGACGTTGTATCAATTCGTTTAATATAGCACTACCTACATAACCAGACGCTCCTATCAAAACTATATTTTTCATACATTGTTATTTTTATAAGACAAAGGTACAGAGGAGTAATGGTTTAAAAATAGAAAGCCGACTTAATCTAGAAATTTCTTAATCTAGGTTAAGTCGGCTAATATTGTATAAAGGCTGTTTCTTGCTTAATAAGCAGGTATAACCTCAGCAACCATAAGACCTTGTAGTATAAATATCAAAAGTGATAGTCCCCATAAAAATACAAAAGCTAGTTTCTGTAAAATGGGCTGTTTAACTCCTGCTTGCTTTTGTGCTTTTTGTAGCATTAGCATCGGCATGATTAAAGCAAGGACTACTAATGGGATAGACGCGTATCCTAGTGCTATTACGAATCCGTCAGGATAAAATACTGCAAATACTAATGGAGGAATAAATGTCAATAGCATTGCAGACATTGTATTCTTGATTAGTGGTTTGTTTTTCCCTAAATCTTGGATATAATCCTTTAAAGCCATGGCTACACCCCAGAAAGAAGTAAGTAATGCTGCAGAAGCAAATAGTGTAAAAGAAACACCAATCATCTTTGAGTTGTGTACTTGTTTTACTGCTTTTAATAAGCCTTCCATTTTAGAGTTCTCTTGTAGTATAGCAGTAAAGGTATTACTATCTAAGTTTCCTAAGAATGTAAGTTCCCATACTAAGTATAATATAAGAGGAGTGATACTTCCGATTAAAAATACGAGCTTTAGTTGTTTGATATTTCCGTCTAAGTATTTTACCAATGTTGGAATGACTACATAGAACCCAAAGCTAGTAAAGATTACAGGAATAGTGGCTAATACAGGAATACTAGAAGTAGGTAAATGTTGTAAGTGAATCATTTCTACTTTAGGTAATAATAATGCCATTACAATACACAAGAAAATTAGCTTAGTTGTGAATACTATCTTATTACTGAAGTCAACAACACGTGTACCAAATGCTATGATACTACCAAATATTGCTGTAAATAGAAAAGCAGAAGTATGAGATGATATTTTTACTTGTAGCCAATTCTCTAAGTTAGTTCTAAATATTTCACCTCCTCCTGTGATATAGGCACTTACTAAGGCATACATCAGTATCAGCATACTTAGCGCTGTAGCAACAGCTCCTGAGTTACCTAGGTATTTTACTGTTAAGGTATTTAATCCATCTGTAGGAGGGTTGTATTTATATACATCCACCAGAAGTATAGCAGTATAATACATAGCAAACCAAATGCAGAACAAGATAAAGGCCATAAAGGTAAAGCCTACACTTGCTGATATAATGGGCATTGCTAACATTCCTGCTCCGATTGTCGTTCCTGCGACAATAAGAATACTTCCGATAATTTTTTGCATTTCTATTTATTTAAATTTATTTAATTCGTCGAATTTATTTTTTGTTTCATTAGTCTAAAATAGGGAGTACTCCCGCTGTCATTAAAACTTGTATTACTAAGATGCTTGTTCCAAAAGCAAAAATCAGGCTAAAAGCTATCTTTTGTAAAAAAGATATAGTCTCTTGTCTTTCTTTCTTGACTTTGATATACATCAGTACAGGAATAAACAAAGAGGTTATCACTACAGAGATAGCTGCATAGCTTAGTGCTATCACAAAACCTTTAGGATAGTAAAGTGCGAATAATAATGGAGGTATAAAAGTAATTAAGTAAATAATTACTTTATTTTTTCCAAAAGCCTTCTTTTTACTTAAATCTTTTACATAATCAAATAGTGCTAATGCTACTCCTAAGAAAGAAGTAAGGATAGCTGCTGCAAAGAAAATGTTTAGAGGAATATTCATCCACTTAGATTCAGATATACCATTTACAGCTATGATGACAGCTTCTAAGCCTTGTGTCTCTTTTATAATTGTGAAGAAGGTATTAGAGTCTATACTTCCCAAGATAGATAGTTGCCAAATGATATACACGATTAGAGGTAATAGACTACCATAGATAAACGCTTTTTTAAGTAGCTTAATATCACCGTCTAAATATTTTACCATACTCGGTACCACAATATGAAAACCAAATGAAGTAAAAATAACAGGAATAGAGGAGAAGAATAGCTTACTCTCTATAGGCAGCTGTATAAGGTTATCTATTCTGACATAACCAACCATTACAATAATAACAATCAAGAGAAAGATTAGTTTGATAATAAATATCCACCTTGTAGCAATATCTACTATTCGAGCACCTAGACCAACTATACCACCAAATAATATTGTAAAGATAAAAGCAGTAACCTGTGGACTGATATCAGTCTCTAACCAGTTACTTAAGTTTAGTCTTAGAATATCACTTCCTCCTGCTATATAAGCACTAACTAAGGCATACATCAGTGTTAGCATACTTATCCCTGTAATGATAGAGCCTGCTTTACCTAAGTATTTATAAGTCATCGTACTCAACCCATCTTCAGGGTTATTGTCTTTATATGTTTCTACTAATAGAATAGCGGTATAACACATCGTTAACCATATCAAGATCATTACTATCGTAATGCCTGTAAATCCTACTCCAGACGAAATAATCGGCATGGCTAACATTCCACCTCCGATTGCTGTACCCGCTATAATAAGGGAACTACCTATAAGTTTACTATTCACTTTGAGTTTATGTTTTTAGTTTGATTGTTGTAAAAAAAATAAATATATGTTTTTATTATTTACTACAACACTCAAATATGTTTATTTGTATTAAAATATTTTGATTTTTTTTAAGCTAAAAAGTTGTTAAATAGAATCTGATTACGTAAAAACGACTTGATAACCAAACATTGTTTATCTTTGTTTATACACAAAATAAGAGAGTATGAGTACCCTAAATTTAGAGCAAGAATTAAAAGCTAAAAAGATTAATCCTACTGCAATGCGCTTATTGGTTCTAAAATTTTTGAAGCAACAAAAAGGTGCAGTATCACTTGCTGATATAGAGGCAAGCTTTGAACAATCTGATCGTGTAACGTTATATAGAACCGTAAAGACATTTGAGAGCAAAGGTTTGCTTCATAGTATTACGACTAATAATATTACACAGTATGCATTATGTGCTCAGGGGTGTGATGAAAAGAATCATCACGATACTCATCTACATTTTGTGTGTAATAATTGTAAAAAGACAATCTGTTTAACACAAGTATCTATACCTAAGATAGAAGTACCGGCTGGTTTTCAGCTAGATGATATAGACGTAGTAGCTAAAGGGGTGTGTAAGGAGTGCAAGCCCTAAAATCGACAATATCGATACTTAGAGATGATATGTGTAAGAATGGTAACAGCGTGAATTCTAGAGTTCTCAATAAACCAAGTGTGCGTGTTTAAACCACCGCATACTACACCTGCTAAATATAAGTTCGTCACATTTGTTTCCATAGTTTCTGTATTGTAAGTAGGAGTCTGATTAGCATCATTAGATATTGTAACTCCTAATTGTTTTAAAAAAGCAAAGTTAGGACGATATCCTATAAGTGCAAGGACAAAGTCGTTTTTTATTATTATTTCTTTGTTATTTGTGTTGATTATAACCGTATTATCAGTTATTTCTTTAATATTGCTGTTGAACAGAGCAGTGATACTTCCTTCTTTAATTCTATTTTCAATATCAGGTTTTACCCAGTATTTCACATGAGAGCTAATTTCTTTATCTCTTACAACCATAGTGACATTTGCTCCTTTGCGATAGCATTCTAAGGCTGCATCTACTGAAGAGTTACTTGCACCGACCACCACTACATCCATACCGGCATAATAATGTGGATCTGTGTAGTAATGAGAAACTTTAGATAAGTCTTCACCTGGTACATTCAATGGATTAGGAATATCATAAAATCCAGTCGCTACGATAATGTCTTTAGCTGTATAATTATCTTTAGAAGTTTTGACATCGAATAATCCTTCAGAGTTTTTAGTCGTCTCTAAGACAGTTTCGAATAAGTTTATCGTTAGTTCATTCGTTGTTACTACTCTGCGGTAGTATTCTAAAGCCTCACTTCTACGAGGTTTATTCTCTTTACTAATAAAAGGGATCTTGTCTAGCTCTAATAGTTCTGACGAAGAGAAGAACTGCATATTGACAGGATAGTGATATAAAGAATTAACTAGACATCCTTTCTCTATGATTAGATAAGAAAGTCCATTCTTCTTAGCTTCTAGTCCACAGGCTATACCTATAGGACCACCTCCTATAATTATAATGTCAAAATGCTTCATTGTATCTATTTTCTATTCGCAAAAACCAAAGTTACGGCTTTATTCTTATTCCTTTAGTAATGCTCCAAAAAAAAAGGAGCTACTCATTAAAGAGTAACTCCTAATTTTTATGCTAATTAAAGACTATTTAGTAGCTTTAGTAGTAATTTTAATTTTGATACCATCATTGATGATTTTGTCTCCTGCTAAATCTTTGATAACTGAACCAGAGTTAAAGTTAACTCCCCATTTAGTTCTGTCGATTTCAAACTCTTCAGAAGCAATAGTTACATCAGCATCACTTACAGTTACAACTGCAGGGAATGAAATAGCATTAGTTACTTCTTTTAAAGTTAAGTTACCTGTAACTACTTGTTTTCCATCTGCTTCAGCAATAGAAGTTAATTCGAATGTTGCTGTTGGGAATTTTGATACATTGAAGAAATGATCTGCTTTTTCTTCAGAACTTCCTTTTAAGTGTCCCTCTAAACCAGCTTTCATTTCTGCGTCAGTAATATCAGTAACCACGATAGAGTTCATGTCAATTACAAACTTTCCATTAGTAACTTTTCCATCTTTTACAAAAACTTCTCCTTCTGATAAAGCTATTGTTCCTGTGTGGTTGTCACCAGATACTTTTCCACCAACCCAATCAATTTTTGAATCAGCAGTAGCTACTTTGTAGCTCACTGCATCAGCAGCAGGTGCAGTTACTTCTTGTTCTGTTGTAGTTGTTGCTTTATCCGCATTTTTGTTTCCACAAGATGCTAGAGTTAATGTAGCGATTACAGCTAACGATAATACAATTTTTTTCATTTTATATGCTAATTTGTTAATACAAATATACATGCTTAAATAAGAATAAGCAATCAGTCAGAAAAAAATGACTACTGATTTTGAGCTAAAAAGCTTTAAAAGTATAATAATTAACATTTTTTTGTACTTTTTGATGAAATTAAATGACAATATCTTCTTTTAAGTGGATAGATTACAAGATGAGCTACTTCTTTAAAATAGAGTAATAAAAAAATGGGGTGTTTATTACTAAACACCCCATTTAAAGATTTGCATTAAAATATATTACTATTCAGCAATTAATTTACCTTGCATTAAAGCGAAGTGAGCTGGGAATGTACATAAGAAATCGTATGTACCAGCTTCAGTGATAGTAAAAGTAATTGTTTCTGATTGACCTCCACCTAAAGTTTTAGTATGAACTAGTACTTTATCAGCATCTTTAGCTGAGATATAATCTGTATCAGCAGCTTGAGAAGAAGCTTCTGCGAAAGCAGCCATATCAGTACCTTGTTTTAATAGTACCCAGTTATGTCCCATAACAGCTTTGTCCATTTTTCCAGTATGTTTGAAAGTTAAAGTTACTTGTTCTCCTACAGGAACTTTAATTTCATTTTGGTCAAACTTCATATCATCTCCAGCGTTAAGAGAAATTTGTATCCCTGTTACTTCTTCTGGAGCAGCTGGTGTCTCAGCAGGAGTTTCTGTTGGAGTAGTTGTTGTATCTGCTTTTTTCTCACCACATGAGAATAACATTGTACTTGTTGCTAAAACAGCTAAAGCTAAGTTTAATTTTTTCATAATTATTTTATATAATATTATTTATTTATTGAGCGATTAAAAGTGCTCATTTTGAGTACTATAAAGGTACGATAAATAATATTATTGAAGTTTTTTTAATGTTTAAAATTTGTTAAAACTATTGCTGTTCTTTAAAAGATGCCAAAGTATTTAAGAAATTGTCTTTTTGCGCTTCTTTATTTTGTCCTGTAGTCCATGTAATGTATTGATAATTAGCTTTTTTGCCATCTAATATTACTTGGATCATATACATCATATCTTTATCTTGAGACATCAGTAGTTCATATTTCTTTCCAGGTATTCCATTTATTCGGACATCCTCTTGTACTATTATCTCATAGTTTTCTCTTTTGTTATAACTAGCTAAAGATTGTGTAACGTATTCCTCGAAGTTCGCCGTCTTATTTTTGTCTTGATGTGTAGTGATTAAATACATTTGTTTAAACGTATTTCCATATTGGATATCAGCATCAGGATATAATTCTTGCATAGGTGCGAATGTACCAGGTACTTCTATTGTATAAAGATCTAAGACTTTTACATCTTGTGTTGGGGCTACTTTTTGGTTACAGCTGATTAGTGTAAAGAATGCAGCGGCTACTAATGCGATTTTTGTTCTCATAGTCAAAATAAATAAGATTAATTAGATTTTTAAAGTTACTAAAAAGTATTCGTAGCGGATGTTATTATATGGTTATTTTTTAAGTTATTGTTTTAGTGCTACTCATAATTGTGTACCTTAGAAGGGTATTAACTTAAATATAAACAATATGGCAAAATCAGTTTTAATGTTAGCAGGGGACTTCGTAGAAGATTATGAAGTAATGGTTCCTTATCAAGCACTATTATCAGTGGGAGTACAAGTAGATGTGGTATGTCCTGGAAAGAAGAAGAATGAAGTGATTGCTACTGCTATACACGACTTTGTAGGATATCAAACTTATGCAGAATTAAGAGGTCATAATTTTGTGATTAATAAATCATTTGATGAAGTGAATGTAGCAGATTATGATGGACTGTATATCTGTGGTGGGCGTTCTTCAGAGTATATCCGTTTGAATAGCAAGGTGATTGATTTCGTGAAATACTTCTTTGAAAAGAATTTACCAGTAGCTGCTATCTGTCACGGTATTCAAGTATTAACTCCTGCAGGTGTATTAAATGGGAGAACACTAACTGCCTATCCAGCAGTAGGCCCAGATATCACTTTAGCAGGTGGTCATTATAAAGAAGTAGGAGTAGATAAAGCTGTCGTAGACGGTAATTTAGTTACTTCTCCTGCATGGCCTGGGCACCCTGATATCCTTAGAGAATTCTATAAAATGTTAGGTGTAGTGATAGGGTAAGCTTGTCATTATAACTCATAGTTTGCGATGTTCTATAATAAGATTTGCTAAAACATTTCTTATTTTAGCATCGCAAATTTTTTTTAAATATGATTTCAGAAGCACAATTTCAAGCAGAATTAGATATAATTATTAAGAACGCTATACGTGAAGATGTAGGAGATGGAGACCATAGCTCATTAGCTTGTATTCCACCTACAGCTACAGGTAAGGCAAAACTATTAGTAAAGGAAGCAGGGTATATAGCAGGAGTAGAGTTTGCCCAAAGAGTATTGAAGTATGTAGACTCTACTCTAGAAGTAGAAGTGTGCATTCAGGATGGTGCTAAAGTAGAAGTAGGAGATATAGTATTATATATCTCAGGGGCTTCTCAGTCTATTTTAAAGGCTGAGCGATTAATGCTTAATGCGATGCAACGCATGAGTGCTATAGCTACCAAGACCCGCGTATTCGTAAACTTATTAGAAGGAACGGGAACTAAGATACTAGATACGCGTAAGACTACACCGGGTATACGTGCGATAGAGAAGTGGGCAGTAAAGATAGCTGGGGGAGAGAACCACCGTTTTGCTCTTTATGATATGATTATGTTGAAGGATAATCATATTGACTTCGCAGGTGGTATCAAAGAAGCGATTGAAAAGACAAACCAATATCTAAGAGACAATAATAAAGACCTAAAGATAATCGTAGAAGCTAGAAGTATCGATGAGGTGAAGCAAATTTTAGCTTGTGATAATGTTTACCGTATCTTATTGGATAATTTTGACTATGAGATGACGCGTGAGGCTGTAGCACTGATAGGTGACCAATGCCAAACAGAGTCATCAGGTAATATCGATGAGAGCACAGTTAGAGAGTATGCATTATGTGGCGTTAACTATGTTTCTTCAGGAGCATTAACACACTCAGTGTACAATATGGACTTAAGCCTTAAAGCAGTATTGTAGTAAAAGAGAAACATGGCAAAAACAATCAAGAAAATAGTATGTCCTCAGTGTGGGAGTAATCAGGTTGATGAGACTAAGAAAGACCACTATATCTGTAGAAGCTGTAATACACAGTTCTTTCTAGATAATGATGATATTACTATTAATCACAATTATAATACTGGTAAACTGAGTAATGAACAAGGAGTGCAAATCGCTAAAAAAGCCATTATAGGCTTCTCTGTTGTTATCTTTATCTATTTCGGTTATCAGATCAGTAGGTTTGTATTTGCAGATTCTACACCACCTCCTGTTACTACAGTAGAGTCTAGTACTACCCCACCTCCTAAGCGAGATGTGAGATATGTCAATGCTAGTTATTCAGATGTTGCCTTAATGATCAACCCCAAAGGGAAGAATACTATCGTGTTTACAGGGTGGTTTAATGATATCTTTGCAGAGAAGGGCAAGGAAAATGAGGTGTACACGATCTTACTAGATGCGACTACAGGAGAGGAAATTAGTCGTACACTTCTAGAAGTTGATTTATCTATAAAAGGAGCAGGTACACATAGCAGTAGATTAGAGTATTATAGAGGAGCTAATGACGAGCTATTCCTTATCGTGAATAGCTACTATTTGTTTTTGTATAATCCTTCTCAGAAAGTATTTGAGAATGTGACAGAATCTTTCTTTGTTAAGTACCCTGAGTTTGCAGGTGGTGTGGCAGCGATAGAGTCTAGAACTTTTGATCAGTGTCTGACAGTTACGAATAATAAAGGAAAACAATATGCCTTATTTCCAGATATAGATGTTGTACTACCTATAGATAAAATCTCTGCTATATACGATAAGAAATTAACGGATCCAGTTAAGACTACATCCTATAAATTTACACGAATTGGTTTTGATTTTCCAGAAGAAGAAATACAACTGATACAATATGAACATTGGACTCAAAAAGGTTTTCCAAAATACAATGTAAATTTTAGCTGGCGTAAAGATTACGGTAGATCAGGTATATTCACAGAAAAGTCTCCTTATAAGAAAGTTTTAGTGATGCCGTATACTAAATCTAAGGCGAAAATAGTTTCTATTAAAGACCTCACTCCTAATCATACTTATGTAGAGGGAGCGCGTGTGCTAATCGGAGATGCAGAGTCTGTTATCATCGCTGTGAAAATGTCTGTATTGGAAAACGAGACCATAACACTACAGAAGATAAGCGGGGTAGATGGGAGTGTGTTATGGACTAAAAAAACGGACTGGAAAGATATCCGCAGTATTGACGTAGAAGGAGATTATATATTAGTAAGGTTAGACAGTACTAATATTGTTTTAATAAATAAGGATGGAGAGATTATAATGACTTCAGACCTTTATGAACTAAAGACAGTAGGAAAAGAGATATAACTATGGGATTATTCAATATTTTTAAAAAACAGTTAGCTTCTGTTATAGAATGGAAGGATCAACCACAAGATGTCGTTTGGTATCAATTTCCGTCGCCGACAGATGAGATCAAGAATGCATCTAAGTTAATCGTAGCTCCTAGCCAAGGATGCGTATTAGTATACGATGGAAAAGTACAGGATATACTCCTAGAAGAAGGAACTTTTAGTCTGAGTACAGCTAATCATCCTTTTATTACGACATTGATTAATATTCGTCAGAATTTTGAAAGTGAGCATAAGTTAAAAGTGTTCTTCTTTAGACAATCTCAGATTATTAATCAGTCTTGGGGTACACCTAGCGCGATTAAGTATGTAGATAAGCATTATGATATTCCGATAGAATTAGGAGTGAATGGGACATTCTCGTTTAAGATACAGGATATTAACTTTCTTTATAGAGAGGTTATTAGCAATGCGAACGTGTATACAGCGATGGACTTAAAAGATATCCTTATTCAACGCATTCCTCAGGCTATCACTACTTATCTATCAGGAGCCTCATTTGGCTATACTGAGATAGATGCACAGCTAGAAGTAATCTCTACCGAAATCAAGAATAAACTAAATGAAGAGTTTGCTGCTTTAGGGCTTGCATTGACCGATTTTAAAGTACTAGGAACAGTATTCGATACTAAGACCCAACAGCGTATTGCCACTGTGTCTAATATAACTTCTGATGTAAAAGCAGCAGAGGCAGCAGGCATGACGTATGCAGAGTTAGAGAAGCTAAAGGCTCTGAGAGATGCTGCTCGTAATGAAGGTGGGCTAGCAGGGGCAGGAGTACAGATGGGAGCAGGGCTAGAGTTAGGGAAGCAGCTAGGTATAGCCTCTAATCAAGTGCTGGAGCAGTCTGGAGATGATGGACTTCAAGTTTTAAAGAAATTAAATTTATTATTACAAGAAGGAATCATTACACAAGAAGATTATGATCAAAAAAAGAAAGAAATATTATCAAAACTATAGTGTATGAAGTATATTATCGGTTTTATAGTTTGTATCTTAGTACTAATAACAGCATTATATGTTATTTTAGGTTTTTGGGGAATTGAGATGTTTGATTCAGAACATTTAGTCAATACCTATAAGACCATTGGAATAGTAATAGTAGTAGCCTTATTTTTGATTATGGCAGTGAGCTTTTTCTTTAAGCGTGACCATAAAGGTTATGATACAACTAAGGGAAATATAGCACATCCTAAAAAATAGCTTGATAAAAAGAAAAGAGATTAAATGTCGCAGGAAATAGAAGAAAGATTAGACAGAATACCTGTCATACGCACGATAGTCCGGACTTTAAAATGTATTCGTTTTAAGGTGTTAGAGGGGTATTCACTTTATGATTTAATAGAATTGTATGTCTTAGGGATTATAAAGGGAGCATTCTCTTATAGGGCAGGGTCTATTGCCTTCAGTTTCTTTATGGCTTTATTTCCGTTTGCACTTTTTATACTGAACTTGATTCCCTATATCCCGATAGATAATTTTCAGGTAGACTTTATGCACTTTATCGAGAGTTCTGTTCCTCCGAATACCTTTGGTGCGATAGAATCTATTCTAAGCGATATTATGAATAACAGTTATCGCTCTTTACTATCATCCGGATTCTTGTTATCTATATTCTTAATGACGAATGGGGTCTTTGCGATCATAGGTGGATTCGAGTCTTCGTATCACATTATTGTCTCTCGCAATCTGATTAGACAGTATCTTGTCGCATTAGTCTTATCTGTATGTCTAGCTGTACTAGTCATTTTCTCTGTTGCATTCTTTGTGACACTAGAGGTTGTGATGTATAAGTTTAACCTAGATTCTATGCTGATACAGTGGTCTAGAAGTATATTCTTATTGTTAGTAGTACTGATGACTACCTCTATATTATACAAGTTTGGAGCGAAACAAACGAAGCAGGTGTCGTTCATCTCTATAGGGTCTGTATTTACGACCATTCTCTACATTCTTACCTCTTACCTCTTTGGAGTATATGTATTGAGATTTGCCCGATACAATGAGTTGTATGGCTCTATTGGGACGTTATTAGTAGTAATGTTCTACTTGTGGATTAACTGTATGATTCTATTGTTAGGTTTTGAATTAAATTTAGCTATAAGTAAATTAAAGTCAAAAAAATAGCTATATTTGGGTTATAACCTTAAAATTAAACGCTGAACTATGAGAAATTTTTTAACGACAATTGTGTTGGTATTAGCTGTGTCTTTATCAGCACATGCACAAAGTATAGTAGGTAAGTGGAAAACGATAGATGATAGTACAGGAAAAGAGAAGTCTATTGTTGAAATTTACGAGAAAGACGGTAAATATTACGGACAGGTAAAGAAACTTTTAAATCCTTCTAAGCCTAATCCAAAATGTGATAACTGTGAAGGAGATGAGAAGGGAAAACCTATCGAAGGGCTTGTTATTATTAAAGACCTACAGAAAAAAGGAAGTGAATATACAGGTGGTAAAATCACTGACCCAGAGAGTGGTAAACAGTATAAATGTACTGTAAAACTAAATGGAAAGGATAAGCTGGATGTAAGAGGATATATCGGACTATCATTGATAGGTAGAACCCAGACATGGAAAAAAGCAGATTAAAGATAAGTGAAGTATTTCTAAAAGCTATTTTGTCATACTGAGACAGATTATTTAAAATATTTTTAAAAGATATAAAGGTCATTAACACTCGCTAATGACCTTTTCTTTTGGATAGAAGTCTTGTATGGTATATAATCAGGGAGAGGCGAGGGAGTGAAACGTGTTATTATAGCTGTCTAATCAGGAGTAAGGATATTGTTATTCATAAACTCTATTTCTTCAACACTCCTACAACACTTCTTCAACATTGCTTCAACAAACAAGCCTTCTAGTAGAGCAATCTTGGGGTATTGTTGAAGAAGTATTGAAGGAAATCAGGTCATCGCTTATATACACTGCTGTTAGGAACTGTTGGGCAATTAGGATAGAAATGCTTGTTTTTTATTTATATTATTGATTATTAGTGTTTTGTGTTGTTTTTAGACTATAAAAAAGTTATGCTGTTTTTTATGAGGTATTTAGATGTTGTACCTTACAGATTAGAAATTTGTGATTATATATAACCTTGCGATAAATAAGAGCGAATATAGTACTGATAGGATAAGATAAAAATAAAGCGATTATCTTTGTAACTATTGATTTCTAAAAAATAGTACTATTAGTATGAATTACTTTGTTGAGGTTATTGTTCCATTAGCTTTAGATCCTACGTTTACTTATGCTGTAAGTGAGGCAGAATACGAGTTTATCCAAGTGGGGATGCGCGTAGCTGTTCCTTTTGGTCGTTCTAAAGTATATACGGCTGTGGTAATCGAAAAACACAATAGAGTACCTCAGTATTATGAGGCAAAAGAGATCAATGAAATTATAGATCTGACTCCTGTTGTTACTGAGAAACAGATCAGCTTATGGAAGTGGATAGCGGACTACTATATGTGTACGATAGGGGATGTGTATAAAAGTGCCATGCCATCACAGCTACTTTTAGAAAGTGAGACACTTATACAGTATAATCCAGATAGTACTATTAAAGCAGAAGAACTAGATGATGCAGAATATTTAATATATGAGGCACTTCAAGTACAATCTATTCTTAAAGTAGAAGAGATTATAGCAGTACTGAATCGAAAGAAAGTCTTCCCTGTGATTAACTCTCTTCTAGAAAAGAAGATGATATTCTTACAAGAAGAGATGGTAGAGAAGTATAAGCCGAAACAGATTAGGTATGTCAAACTAGCGGAGCAATACTTGGCTGAGAATGGTTTGGCAGATTTGATGGAAGTAGTCTCTCGTGCTGAAAAGCAAAGAGAGATGATCTTAAAATATTTTCAATTGCAGGCTGTACACAAAAAGCCGATTACAGTCAAACAGTTAGTAGAAGAATCAGGATCTACATCTGGAGTAGTCAAAGCGCTTATTGATAAAGGGATATTTGAAGATTATTACTTAAACCAAGATCGCATAATTTTTGGTGATGCAGTACAAGATATTATCGAGTTAAGTGATGAGCAGAGTAAGGCTCTTTGGGAGATCGGGCAGTCATTAGAAACGAAGGATGTAGTCTTACTACACGGTGTAACTGCTTCTGGTAAAACAGAAGTATATATCAAACTTATAGAGAAATATTTGGCAAATGAAGGTCAGGTATTATTTCTGTTACCAGAGATAGGGCTTACAACACAATTAGTGATGAGGTTGACTAGTTATTTTGGAAATGAAGTAGCGGTGTATAACTCAAAGTATTCTCACAATGAACGATTAGAAGTCTGGGATCAGGTATTGAATAAGTCTGAAAAAGCAAAAGTGGTTATCGGTACAAGGTTATCTGTCTTCTTGCCTTTTCAGGATTTACAGTTGATAGTAGTAGATGAAGAACAAGAAGGAAACTATAAACAGCACGATCCAGCTCCTCGATATCACGGAAGGGATGCTGCTATCGTATTGGCAAAACAACACAATGCTAAAGTAGTCTTAGGATCTGCGACACCGAGCTTAGAAACGTATTACAACGCTACACAGGGCAAGTATGGTCTAGTGGAGTTAAAGAAGCGCTATACAAATGTAGTCTTGCCAGAGATTGTTTTGGTAGATGTAAAAGATAAATATAAACGAAAACAGATGACAGGGCATTTCTCAGATCAGTTGATTGATGAGATAAATATGGCGTTGTCGTTAGAGGAGCAGGTTATTCTGTTTCAGAACCGAAGAGGTTTTTCTCCTGTCGTAGAGTGTATGACTTGTGGCGCTGTACCAGAATGCCCTCACTGTGATGTGAGTTTGACCTATCACAAGTATAAAAATGAGTTGAGGTGTCACTATTGTGGTTTTACACTACCGATGCCAAAACAGTGTTTTAGATGCCACAGTGTGGATCTGAATACAAAAGGGTTTGGTACAGAACAAGTAGAGGAGGAATTAAAAGAGTTGTTTCCGAATAAGCGTATTGCGCGTATGGATCAAGATACAACTAGAGGGAAGTATGGCTTTGAGAAATTAGTAGAGTCCTTTCAAGCGAGACAAATAGATATTCTAGTAGGAACGCAGATGTTGGCGAAGGGATTTGATTTTGACAATGTGAATTTGGTCGGAATAATGAATGCGGACAACAGTCTGTATCACCCTGACTTTAGAGCGCATGAGCGAGCATATCAGATGATGACGCAGGTAGCGGGTAGGGCAGGGAGAAAGGATAAAAAGGGTAAAGTGATCATTCAGACGTTTAATCCGTATCACAATATCATACAGCAAGTGACTCATTATGATTATATGGGAATGTATAAAGAGCAGATGTATGAGCGATATAACTTTAAGTATCCTCCTTTCTATAGATTAGTTAAGCTGACACTAAGACATAAAGAGTTCGAGAAGTTAAAAGAGGCTTCATTTTGGTTGTATAACAACCTGAAGGAGCAGCTAGGTGTACCTGTTTTAGGGCCAGAAGAGCCTGCGATTAATAGGATACGCAATCAATATATACGAGTGATTTTAATTAAAATTCCTCAGAATGTACCTCTGATAAAGACAAAAGAGAATGTTCGAAAAATATTGAAGAGTTTTGAAGCGATAGGACAATATCGCTCTGTAAAGGTAGTTGCTAATGTAGACTTTTACTAATCATCTCTCTGTTGGATAAAATAAAAAAAATGTTATAAATAAGAAACATAGTATGGAGTTAAAAATTGTAGTATCACAAGATTCATTTAATAGTCAAGAGGCTTATGATATCGTTTATTCAAATATCACGTTTATTAACTTGGTAAGAGAAGAAGGAGGGTTAATGGAAGAGACAATTCATCCTGATGCAATCCTAAGTTATTATCTAGATTATTATTTGGCTCAATATAAGAATGGAAACTTCTCTCAGATTGTTTGGAATACTCAGGCTGATTATGAGTTTTTTGCTATTATAGCTGATGGGTTAGAGAAAATAGGAGCTACACAAAATTTAGCTCTTTTAAAGAAGCAACTAGAAGTTTTAAATAATATTGATGAAACTGTATTAGAGGCATTCTGTGAGTCTGACTACTTCGGTACGAATCCTACAAGAGATCTGTTGAAGAATGATGACTTCTATAATCTAGAAGAAGATATCGTAGAGTTAAATGCGAAGTGGTTGAGAAATCACCCTGATTTAGAGGTGTTGTCTATAGAAGGAATGTATCAGAGAGCAGAGGCATTATTAGACAAGAAAATAGAAAGATAAATAAGAGGGAGTGAAAAAAACTTTATTAAAGATCGAATTAGTTTTGGATAGTATGTATAAAGTTGTATTTTTGCACCCAATTTTGTAACAAATAAAATTTAGTATTTATGAATCATTATGAAACTGTTTTCATCTTGAATCCCGTTTTATCTGAAACTCAGATAAAGGAAACAGTAGTGAAATTCGAAGAATTTCTTACTTCTAGAGGAGCTGAGATGGTAGCTAAAGAGGACTGGGGCTTAAAAAAATTAGCTTATGAAATCCAACACAAGAAAAGTGGTTTTTATCACTTATTCCAATTCACAGCACCTGCTGATATCATCATCAACTTAGAGACTGAATTCAGACGTGACGAAAGAGTTATGCGTTTCTTAACTGTAGCTTTAGACAAACACGCTGTATCTTGGGCTGAGAGAAGAAGAGAGAAATTAAAATCTAAAAAAGCTTAATTGTTATGTCAAGTATAGAGCAATCTGCAAAAGGAAAAAAAGACGGAGATATCAGATATTTAACGCCTTTAAATATTGAAACAAACAAAACTAAAAAGTATTGTCGTTTCAAAAAATCAGGAATCAAATACATCGACTATAAAGATGCTGATTTCTTATTAAAATTCGTTAACGAGCAAGGTAAAATTTTACCACGTCGTTTAACAGGAACTTCTTTAAAATACCAAAGAAAAGTATCTGTAGCGATCAAAAGAGCACGTCACTTAGCTTTAATGCCATACGTAGCTGACTTATTAAAATAATAACAAATCATAAAGTTGTTGGTTTTCATTCGTGAAACCTAACTTCTTATAAAAAGGACATCAACAATGGAAATTATCTTAAAACAAGACGTTCAAAAGTTAGGATTTAAAGATGACGTAGTAACTGTAAAACCAGGATACGGACGTAACTATTTAATCCCTCAAGGAATGGCTGTATTGGCTACTCCATCTGCTAAAAAAGTATTAGCTGAGAACTTAAGACAAAGAGCGCACAAAGAAGCTAAATTAATCGCTGATGCACAAGTTGTTGCAGAAGCTTTAAAAGCTTTAGAAATCAAGATTGCTGTTAAAGCTGGTGGTGAGAAATTATTCGGATCTGTAACTAATGCAGATATCGCTGAAGTTTTCGCTAAAAACGGTCAAACAGTTGATAAAAAATTCATCACTTCTGGAGTTATCAAACGTTTAGGTAAATATACTGCTAACGTTCGTTTACACCGTGATGTAATCGTTGAAGTTGATTACGAAGTAATCGCTGAGCAAGAATAGTCTTAAAAGATTATATATAGAAAAGGCCTTCCATTTGGGAGGCCTTTTTTTTTGCTATATAATTTAGCTAAATTATGTGTGAGAGGTTGGTTGATTACTAGTGTTTTTTTGTATCTTGGAAGTGTATAAAACTAAGCTGTAAAAAACAGCTTAATACTTCATTTATAGGGAGTAAGTAGTCGATTTAGTAGTGTTTAAAAAGAAAGAATAGTTATGAATAGATTAGTAAGAGTTTTAGGTATAGTTGTTATCGGGGTGTCTTTATTTGCTTGTAAGGATGATAAAGATACTTCTGGTAAAGAAGGAGAGGTGATAGAAACAGTTGTCGTGGATGAGAGTGCTGGTGAACAGAAGGTGACAGAAGAAGAGGATATAACTACGCCATGGCAGAACTTATACGAGCAAGAGCCTGCTATTCTAAAGAGTACTGAAAAGATCTTCAAGATCGACAATAAGAAAGCCGTTGCGCTAATGGATGAGTCGAATAAGATATCTGTTAGTAAAGATGGACTAGAGACAGTATTAGCTGCATTAAAGACTACTGCGGCTAAAGATTATTTAAGTGAAGACTTTAATAAGGCTGTAATCGCTAATGGAGGTAAGGGAGTAGTGGTGAGAGTAGATGTATCTCCAAACGCAAAGAATGATGGTTCTGACAAAAGAGGAAATTACTATCAATTCACTATTTATGAGAATTATGAAGATAGAATAGTGACAGTGGGTACATTCATTTTTGATGTAAGAACGTTGTCATTTTATGAAATGGATATTGTGGAGGCTGATTACGTGCCATTAAAGTATGCAGTGTCTATGAAGAAGTCATTAGCAGAGATAGTACAGAATTAATTTATCACATTATACGAATTGAAATGAAGGTATTATCTTTGTTTCAAATGCAATTTATATTATGAAATACAGTAGGCTTACGAAAGAGCAGTTTGAAGAATTACACCCAGAGTTTATTAATTTCTTGTCTGCACAGCAGATAGATAAGAATGAATGGGATAAGATAAAAGAAGAAAAGCCAGAAGTAGCAGAACAAGAGTTAGATGTTTTCTCAGATTTGATTTGGGAAGGGGTATTAACGAATGCTAAATACTTAGAACATTATTCTAAGAGCCATATATTTTTGTTTGGTTTCGACGATAAGGAAATCAAGACTATCGTAATTAAGAGTAAACAATCTGATATAGATCTTTTAAGTAAAGAAGGATTGCAGTGGTTGTCAGATGCAGTATTTACAGAAGATGTAGAGGTGAGACATGGAGGCAAGAGTTTTGGAGAAAATAGGAATGAAGAGATCTTCAGTTTAATCCAACAAGGAGCTATTCTGAGTGATGGTCATTTATATAGTCAATTTAAAGAAATGTTGAAACTGTAATCGTTTTAAAAAATGGATATTAAAGCACAATTAGATTTACTTCGCAAAGAATTAAATGAACATAATTATAATTATTATGTGTTGGATAATCCAACGATTTCAGATTTCGATTTTGACCAGAAGTTAAAAGAATTAGAAAAGTTAGAATTAGCTCACCCAGAGTATTTTGATATTAACTCTCCAACTCAAAGAGTAGGAGGTACGGTGACTAAGAACTTTGATACGATAGTACACCGCTATAGAATGTATTCTTTAGACAACTCTTATTCTAAGGAAGATTTATTAGACTGGGAGCAGCGTGTACAGAAAGTATTAGGAGATGTACCAGTAGAGTTTACTTGTGAATTAAAGTACGATGGAGCTTCTATTACGATTACGTATGAAGATGGAGTACTAGTAAGAGCGGTGACACGTGGTGATGGAGTGCAAGGGGATGATGTGACAAATAATATTAGAACAATTAGATCAGTTCCTATTCGACTAAACGGAGATTATCCAAAGAGTTTTGATATTCGTGGAGAGATAGTGTTGCCTTTAGCTGGGTTTGAAAAGATGAATCAAGATTTGATTGAAATTGGAGAGACACCTTATTCTAATCCAAGAAATACTGCTTCTGGTAGTTTGAAATTACAAGATAGTGCTGAGGTGGCAAAGCGTCCTTTGGATTGTCTATTATATAATATAGTAGGAAGTGACCTAGGGGTGACAACACAATATGAAAGTTTAGACAAAGCTAGAGCATGGGGATTTAAAGTTCCTACTATCTCTAAGCTAGCTAAGAATATAGAAGAAGTATTAGAGTTTATAAATTATTGGGATATTCATAGACATGAACTTCCTTATGAGACAGATGGCGTGGTGGTTAAGGTCAATTCATTACATTATCAAGATGAATTAGGATATACTTCTAAAGCACCGAGATGGGCTATAGCATATAAGTTTAAAGCAGAACAAGTAGAGACAGTATTAAACTCTATATCTTATCAAGTAGGTAGAACAGGGGCTATAACTCCTGTGGCAAATTTAGAGCCTGTGCAGTTAGCAGGTACAATAGTGAAGCGTGCTTCTTTGCACAATGCAGATCAGATAGCGAAGTTAGATATTCGTGTAAATGACTCTGTATATGTGGAAAAAGGAGGTGAGATTATTCCTAAAATAGTTGGAGTGAATTTAGAGGCTAGACCAGCTGATTCTGAACGTACAGTATATATTAAGGAGTGTCCAGAATGTGGTACTAAGTTAAAGAGAAATGAAGGGGAGGCACAGCACTATTGTTCAAATGTGTATGGATGTCCACCTCAAATAGCAGGTAGAATACAACACTTCATCTCTCGTAAAGCAATGGATATAGATGGCTTAGGAGAGGAAACGGTGGTACTGTTATATAAGAATGAACTAGTAGAAAACTACGCTGACTTATACGAGTTGAAGAAAGAGGATGTTCTAGGTCTAGAACGTATGGGAGAGAAGTCTGCGGATAATCTAATAAAAGGGATAGAGGCTTCTAAGCAAGTTCCTTTTGAGCGTGTATTATACGCATTAGGGATTCGTTATGTAGGAGAGACTGTGGCTAAAAAATTAGCTAATCATTATAAGACAATAGATGCTCTGGCAGAAGCTCCGTTAATGGAGTTGATAACAGTAGATGAAATTGGTGAAAGAATAGCACAAAGTGTAATAGACTTCTTTAGTAGTGATATTAATAAAGAAATAATTGCTAGACTAAAAGAGTATGGTCTACAATTTGTGTTAGAAGAAAAAGAGTCTACCGTGGTATCAGATGCACTATTAGGACAGACACTAGTAGTGTCGGGCGTGTTTGCACAGATGTCTCGTGACGAGATTAAACAAGCTATCGAGGATCATGGAGGAAAGGTGGGGAGCTCTATTACGTCTAAGACTAATTATGTTGTGGCGGGAGATAATATGGGGCCATCTAAGTTAGAAAAAGCAAATAAATTAGGTATTAAAATATTAACAGAAGCGGAGTTTATCGAGTTAATTCAATAATTCGATGTTAAATGTAGTATTACCTAATTAGCTATTTGTTTATCTTTACAAAAACAGTAACTTATATGTGGTTTAATACTTTAAAGAAAAGATCACTTCAAAAAGTAGTAGAAAAGTCAACACTAAAAGCAGTACCAGTAGATTTTAAATATGATTTTAGAGAAATTGGTATTGTCGTAGATAAAGCAGAAGCTAAGGTTATTCCAGATTTGATTAGAAACTTAGAAAAAAGAGGGATACCAAGTGCAAAAATACATTTCTTGGTTTATGCAAAAGATAGCAAGAAGAATAATGAAGAACACCTGTTTGGGATGAATGAATTCACATTAACAGGGAGTACAGAGAACAAAGAAGTACTTGAATTTATTGAAAAGAAATGTGATTTATTGATTAGCTATTATACGAATCAAACTTTGCCCTTATTGTGGGTGACGTCAAAGTCAAATGCTATTTTTAAAGTGGGGGTTTCCTCAGAAAATACACAATTGAATCATTTTAGTTTAGCTTTAGAGCGATTAGATGTAGATAATTTTGTAGACAATTTGTTTAAATATATTAACGTTTTTAAAAATTAATAATTAGAAGAACTATGCAATCACTTATTGGTACGGGAGTGGCATTAGTAACGCCATTTAACAGCGATTTTTCTGTAGATGTAGAAGCATTACAGAATTTGGTAGAATATACAATAGCAGGAGGGGTAGAATACCTTGTAGTCTTAGGAACTACAGGAGAGTCAGCAACTCTTAGCAAGGAAGAAAAACAGTTAGTCAAACGTACCGTAATAAAGGCTAATAAGAAAAGATTGCCATTAGTATTAGGAGTGGGAGGAAATAATACGCATGCTGTATTAGAAGAATTAACACAGGAGAATTTAGAGGGATTTGATGCTATATTATCAGTGTCACCATATTATAATAAACCAACACAAGAGGGAATTTATCAGCACTTCAAAATGATTGCAGAGAAAAGTCCATTGCCTATTATTTTATACAATGTGCCTGGTAGAACAGGAAGTAATATGGCAGTAGGCACTGTAGTTCGCTTAGCAAATGAGTTTAAGAATATCATTGGTATAAAAGAGGCAGCAGGAAGTATGGTACAAGGGATGGAGTTAATTCGTCAAAGTACTCGTAAAGACTTTTTAGTAATATCAGGGGATGATGCAATAGCACTACCTTTAGTATTAGCTGGTGGAGCAGGAGTTATTTCGGTGATAGGTCAAGGTGTTCCTAAGAAATTTACAGAGATGATTCGTCTAGGGTTAAAAGGAGAAATCAAGGAGGCATTTAAATTGCAATATGAATTAATGCCAATTATCGATATGATCTTTGAACAAGGGAATCCTGCAGGAATTAAGGAGATTTTAAAATTAGAGGGAGTGATGCAAAATACGCTTCGCTTGCCATTAGTTAATGTAGATACAGACTTAGCTTCAAGAATAGAAAAAGAAAATAAAATACTTAATTAAAAAAAGAAAGTTATGTTATCAGAAAAATTAGAAAAAGCACTTAATGAACAGATAAAAATAGAAGGAGACTCATCTCAAATTTATTTGGAGATGGCTTCTTGGGCAGAGATTCAAGGATTTGAAGGGATTGCTACTTTTATGTTTGCACAGTCAGATGAAGAGCGTCAACATATGCTTAAGTTGGTTAAATATGTGAACCAAAGAGGAGGACAAGCTGTTATTCCTGCAGTCACAAAACCAGAGTTAGATCACACATCATTTAAAGCGTTGTTTAAACAACTATTTGAACATGAGGTTTTTGTGTCAAAAAGTATTAATGAGTTAGTACATATTGCTTTAGAAGAGAGAGATTATGCAACTCATAATTTCTTACAATGGTATGTGTCAGAACAAATAGAAGAAGAAGCTACTGCCCGTACAATTCTTGATAAGATAAACCTTATTGGTGATGATAAAGGAGGTTTATACTTATTTGATAATGATATTAAAAATTTTAACCAACAAGCGAATAATAACCCGACAGTTTAATCGTTTAAGGAATAATGATTTATATGAAAAGATGTCATTTTAGACATCTTTTCTTTTTAATATAAAAAGCTTTTTGTATAATGCAATTATTAATTTAAATTTGCATTTGCTTTTACAGGACTATCTTGGAAATGCTTTTGTCAAAAACAACGAAAAACATTTATGAAAAAATATATAGGATTATCTATTCTTGTGCTTTCAATAGCGAGTTGCGGTCCAATGCAAAAGGCTTTGAAATCAGAGGATTATGAATATAAAAAGGAGGTAGCAAATCAGTTTTTTGAGAAGAAAAAGTATAGAAATGCTATTCGTCTTTATGAACAATTAGAAACAGTTTATAGAGCGAATCCTAAAGCAGAAGATATGTTTTTTAACTTTGCTGAGGCGACTTATTTGACAAAAGACTATGAATTATCAGGGTTTCGTTTTAAAAACTTTGCGGCTACATACCCAAGAAGTGAGAAACGAGAAGAGGCTCTTTTAAAAGAGATTAAGTCTGGTGTTGCATTATCACCTGTGTACTCTTTGGATCAACGAGTGACGTATGATGTAATAGACAAATTACAAAGGTTTATTGATCAATATCCTGGTTCTAATTTTGTTTTTGAAGCTAATTCAATTATGCAAGAGATGAATGAGAAGATTGAGAGAAAGACTTATGAGAATGCAAAGCAATTAAATACTATTGGAGATTGGACTAGAAATTACAATGCTGCTATCGTAGCACTTGATAATTTTATCTATGATTATCCAGGTACAAAATATAAGGAGGATGCCTTATTTTATAAGTTCGATTCAGCTTATAAATTAGCAATGAACAGTGTACATTATAAAATGGAAGAACGTCTGAATACAGCAAAGTCAATGTACGATGTATTGATTCGTTTTAATGCCGAAACAAAATACAAAAAGCAAGCAGATGGTATGCTTGAAAATATACAAGAAGAATTAGCAAAATTTTCAAAATAACTTAAGCGAAAGAGATGGATTTAAAGAAAACAAATGCTCCAGTAAACACAATTACTTATAATAAAAGTAAGATTGAAGAGCCTACAGGAAATATTTATGAGGCTATTACTATAATTGCTAAGAGAGCAAACCAAATCAACACAGAAATCAAAAATGAGTTGGTTGACAAGTTGGAAGAGTTCGCTACTTACAATGATAGTTTAGATGAAGTGTTTGAAAATAAAGAACAAATAGAAGTGTCTAAATTCTATGAAAAATTGCCTAAAGCTCAAGCGTTAGCTGTAGAAGAGTGGTTAGAAGGTAAAGTTTCATATAAAGTACAATAGAACATAAATAATACTTAGTGATGTCAAGTTTAGGCGGTAAAAAAATAATACTAGGTGTAACTGGTGGAATTGCCGCGTATAAGACGGCACACTTAGTGCGTTTACTTATAAAAGCAGGTGCCGAGGTCCAAGTGATCATGACACCTGCTTCTCATCAATTTGTAACTCCTTATACTTTATCTACTTTATCAAAGAATCCAGCATATACAAATTTCTTCAATGATGCTGGTGAAGGAGGGACATGGAATAATCATGTTGATTTAGCACTTTGGGCAGATCTAATGGTCATTGCTCCTGCTACTGCAAATACATTAGCGAAGATGGCTAATGGATATTGTGATAACCTATTAATAGCAATATATCTATCTGCAAAATGTCCTGTAATGGTTGCACCTGCTATGGATTTAGATATGTATGTGCATCCTACGACAGATCGTAATTTAGCTTTGTTAGAAGGTTATGGTAATCTTATCATTCCTGCTGAGGAAGGTGAACTAGCAAGTGGTTTAGTTGGGAAAGGCCGTATGGCTGAACCTGAGACAATCTTGCAGGCTGTAAAAGATGTGTTGTTAAATAATTTGCCTCTAAAAGGAAGAAAATTATTAATAACTGCTGGACCTACATACGAACCTATAGATCCTGTGCGTTTTATAGGTAATCATTCTTCTGGAAAAATGGGATATGATATAGCTCTAGAGGCTGCTAAGCAAGGTGCTGATGTAGTATTAGTATCTGGTCCTAGTAATCAGAAAATAGTACACGATAAGGTAAAGCTGGTCTCAGTTATGTCTGCTATAGAGATGTATGAGGCGTGTCATCAGTATTACTCTGATGTGGATGCTGTGGTTGCTGCAGCAGCAGTAGCGGATTATCGACCTAAAGAAGTAGCTACTGAAAAGATTAAAAAGAACAGTGAGGAATTTATTATCGAAATGGATAAGAATCCTGATATATTAGCTTCACTCGGTGCTATAAAGGAAAAACAGTTCTTAATAGGTTTTGCATTAGAAACTCAAAATGAGATAGAACATGCTAAAGTCAAAATCAAAAAAAAGAATTTAGATTTAATCGTTTTAAATTCTTTGAAAGATGAAGGAGCAGGTTTTGGAAAACCAACGAATAAGGTTACCTTTATAGATAAAGATTTTAATATAGAACCTAAAGAATTAAAATCTAAAGAAGAAGTAGCTCAGGATATTATATATAAGATAATTAAACATTATGAATAAACTTATTTGGCTTTTTGGTTCATTTTTTTTAGTTTTAAGTAGTTATGCTCAAGAACTTAATGCAACAGTAACGGTTAACCATAGCCAAGTAGGGAATAGTAATCAAGCTTATTTCAAATCTCTAGAGAAATCACTCAAAGATTTTATAAACAATACGAGTTGGACGTCTAAAAAGTTTTCTTCTGTGGAGAAAATAGATTGTATGTTCTTTCTGAATGTAACTACTTATGGTAATAATACTATATCGGGGACACTTCAGGTAAAGTCATCTAGGCCAGTGTATGGCTCTGGGTATTCTACACAAGTATTATTGTTCAACGATAAGGATATTGTTTTTAATTATATTGAGTTTGAATCTCTTTATTACAATCCTAATTCATACGATTCTAATTTGACTTCTTTGATTGGATTTTACGCTAATCTAATTATTGGATTAGATGCAGAAACATTTAGTAGAGGTGGTGGAAGTACCTATTTACAGACGGCAAATGGTATAGCTTCTATTGCTCAACAAGGAAATTATAGAGGATGGAAGCAAGGGGATGGTAATAATACGAGATACTCTTTTATTAGTGATCTAGCTTCGGGAGTAGGAGAGGCTTATAAGGAGGCTTTATATAAATATCACCGTTTAGGATTAGATCGAATGAGTGATAATGTTGTAGATGGAAGAGATGGTATCCTACAGGCTTTAACAGCCTTGGAAAACTTTAATTCTACTCGACCAAATTCTTTTTTGACACGTGTTTTCTTTGATTCTAAGACAGATGAGCTAATCGGTGTATATGGTGGTGTGACAGATAAAAATAAGAAACGTGTCGTAGAATTGTTGAATAAATTAGCGCCATTAAATGGATTAAAATGGAATAGTCTTTAGTTCTAAAATTAAGTAGTATGCTTATATCATTAACAATCAAAAACTTTGCACTTATAGATACATTAGAAATAGATTTTTCTAATGGTTTTTCTATTATTACGGGTGAAACTGGAGCGGGTAAATCTATTGTATTAGGAGCTTTAGGTCTGTTACAAGGAAAACGTGCTGATTTATCTTCTCTAAAAGATAAAGAGGTGAAGTGTGTTATAGAAGGTCATTTTAGCATTGGTAAATATGGATTGAAAGACTTGTTTAATGAATTAGAATTAGAATATGAGGATGTGACCATTATCAGAAGAGAAATATCTCCTTCTGGAAAATCTAGAGCCTTTGTAAATGATAGCCCTGTTAATTTATCTGATTTGCAACGATTAAGTGAACATTTAATTGATATACATTCTCAACATCAAACAATGGAATTGTCTGATGAAAATTACCAAATGCAAATTGTTGATGCAGTTGCAAGTAATAGTGCTATTCTGGAAGAGTATAAAGGGCATTTAGTATTATATAAGAAAGCTCAAGCACAATTACGTAATTTGCAACAGCAGCAGGCTGATTTAATTAAAGAACAAGACTATAATGCTTTTCTTTTAGAAGAGTTAATACAGGGAAATCTTGATGGGTTAAATCAACAAGAATTAGAGCAAGAATACGAGAAACTGAATAATGTTGAGTTTGTAAGAGAAAGCTTTGGACAATCAATTAATCTTTTGACAGACGATGAAGTAGGAGTAGTTTATAGATTAAAGGAGGTAAAGCAATTATTACAGAAAACGAGTACTATCTCTAAAGAGTATGAAGAGTTATATACTCGTATTACTAGTGTAGAAATAGAGTTGAAAGACCTGTCTGATGAGATAGAACGTCAACTAGATAATGTGTCTGCAGATCCTGAACAATTAGATTTAATTAATGATCGCTTACAATTACTATATAATCTACAGAGAAAACATCAAGTAGCTACCGTAGAAGAATTATTAGCCATTAGAAATGAACTGGAAGAGAAAGTAGATCTAGCTAGTGGGATAGATGATAAAATAAGTTCATTAGAAAGAGAAATTGACAAGTTGAGTATTGTTTTACATGAAGTAGGAGATAAGCTCTCAGAATCGAGAATAAAGGCTGTTCCTGTTTTAGTAAAACAACTATTAGAGATATTGTCATTAGTAGGAATACCTAATGCCAACTTTAAGTTTGACTTCACTGTAGCCAAGAACTTTTTAGCTAATGGAAAAGATGAGTTACAATTGTTATTCTCTGCTAATAAAGGAATGGACTTCGGCGTGCTAAAGAAAGTTGCTTCAGGAGGAGAATTGTCTAGAATCATGTTAGCGATAAAAGCAATATTAGCTAGGTATTCTAATTTGCCTACTATCATTTTTGATGAGATAGATACTGGGGTTTCTGGAGAAGTAGCTGATAAGATGGGGGTGATTATGAAAGAGATGAGTAATCATATGCAAGTGTTTGCAATTACCCATTTACCTCAAATAGCAGCAAAGGGGAAACAGCATTATAAAGTATACAAAACATCTGATGAAGAGACAACGACTTCTCAATTAATACTACTCGATTACGATAGTAGAGTAAATGAAATAGCACAAATGTTATCAGGTAAAGATATTAGTGATTCTGCCTTAGTACATGCTAAAGAGTTATTGTCAAAATAGAAAAAAGCCATCACAAGATGGCTTTTATTATTTACGGTTTAGGTTGTTCAAATATCGTGTGATGTATAGATTGCTTTTCAGTTACTCTAAAGTATCCTAGTGCTTCTTTATCAGGTGTAGTAAGGTTTTTGACATTTCCTTTTATTTTAGAAATAGGTGTCTGAAAAGGACCGCCTCCATTGTTTAAAGCATCAGTTATGAGCCACATATAATCATAATAGTTTCTAGATATTTGATGTAAGTCTATTTGTATTTTGTCACCAGGCTTATAGTCTTTATCCGTAGAAATGTCTTCTATTAGTTGGCCTTTAGAAAACTCGTTAGAACGAATACTTAAGGTAGGCCTTTTATTTTCCCAAAGTAAATTAGTGTAATAATAGTTTAATCTGTTATCACCTTTATCAGTATCTTGAAAGTATATTCTAATTGTATAATAGTAATCATTAAAGAATTTTTCTCTTCTTTGTTCTAACCTTTCTATTTTAGGAGTTTCAACTAAACTTTCGGTTGCTTCATAAATATCATTGTCATACTCTATATGTAATTTATACTTGTTTTTCACAAAGTCTTTTTTAATAGAGGTAGAGATATATCTTCCAGTATTATTAAGTTTTTTAAACTGGTGTTTATTTCCATTACCATCTTCTACCCATACTGTTGCATTATGGACTTTAGGTGCTTGTGGATTATAAAAATCTGTAGTCAAAGAGAGATTGATGCTTAGAGTATCTTGTTTGTTTTCGGCATCAAAATCTAGATTACCTTCAACAACTAATCTTGGAGGAGCTGTAGGTAAATCTATATCTACTACGTGTTCACAAGAAGTAAGGTATATTAGAATAGAGAGTATACTTATATATTTGAAAATATTCATCTGATTAGAATTTAAAGTTATAGGTTACACTTGGAACCATTCCGAAAATAGACATTTTAACAGCTTCATTCTGTCCTCTGCGATCTTTGTGCTCACGGAATGAAATGGAAGCGGCATTAGCTCGACCATAAAGATTGTATATGCCGAATACCCATTCGCTTTGCCATTTTCTAGTTGTGTTTTTTGTAGGAGTATAAGTTGCTGATACATCTAGGTGGTGATAAGCAGGTAGGCTATAAGCTCCTCTTTTTCCAAAATTAGGAACACTCTGACCTAAATAGTCATATCTTCCTTCTGGATAAGATGTAGGGCGTCCTGATTGTAAGGTAAAGCTAGCGCTAAGATCCCATTTTTTATTTAATTGGTACATAGCTGTAACAGAAAAGTCATGTGTTTTATCATAAGCAGTTCTATACCATTGACCATTATTTATTCCTGGCTCATCTGGCGTTCTACCAGGTGTTCTTTGCTCTGATTTTGCTAAGGTATAGGATACCCATCCTGTAAGTCTACCTAAATTCTTACGTACCAATAGTTCTAATCCGTATGCTCTAGATTCACCAGTCAGAATTACGCGTTCTAAAGCATCATTACCTATTAGTTGAGCTCCCTCTATATAATCTACTCTGTTATCTCCTTTTTTATAGTAAACCTCTGTTTCTAAACTATATTTTCCTTCTTTAAAGTTTCTGAAGTATCCTAATGCAACTTGATCAACGAGTTCTGGTTTGATATATTTACCACTAGGTGTCCAGATATCTAATGGAGTAGGAGCAGCTGTATTAGACATTAAGTGAAGGTACTGAGCCATTCTATTATAGCTGGCCTTAATAGATTGATCATCATTAATAATGTAGGCAATACCGAATCGTGGTTCAAAATTATTATAACTTTGAATACTCTTTCCCTTGCTATAGGATTCAGTACCTATAATATCTGCCATTTTGTAAACGCCTAGTTCTTTATCATATCTTACAGGTTGATTGTTATGATATAGATTAATATTCTCTTTTCCTAGATTAGTAAATGTGGAAAACCTAGCGCCATAGTTTAAATTAAAGTGTTGACCAATACTTTGTTCTGCTTCTAAGTATACGCCCCCTTCAAAAGCGTATTTAGAATCTATTTTCTTATAAATAATAGAAGAATCTGGTTTTGTTGGTTTAATTACTCCTGGTGAAAAATCATAGTAAAGACCACTTATTCCGTATTTTAGTTGAAGATTAGTATTGATATCATGGGTAAGATCATATTTCAATTGATAACTTTTAATATCAGAATCCCATTTAAAACTGGTTAATTCCATATCTAAATTATATACATAGTCACTGTATGAAGTGGTAAGTTTACTACTTAGATTATCTGAGAATAAATGATGCCATTGAAGGTTTAAAATAGAGTTGCCAAAGGTGTTCTTTAATAGCTGACTAAAACTAAATACGTCTCGTCCAAAATAACCAGATAAAGTCAACTTATTATTTTCGTTTAAATCAAAGTTTAACTTAGTGTTTAGATCATAAAAATAAGCTGAGTTCTTATTGTCTGTTAACTTTAAGAATAAATGTGCATATGAAGCTCTTCCTGCTACTAAGAATGAAGATTTTCCTTTCTGCATAGGGCCTTCAGCCATTAATCTACTAGATATTACGCCTATACCTCCTGTACCATGAAATTCCTCAGTATTACCGTTTTTTTGGAATACTTCTAATACAGAAGATGCTCTTCCTCCAAATCTAGCAGGTATTCCTCCTTTGTAAAGTTTAATGTCTTGTAGTGCATCTGAGTTAAATACAGAGAAGAAACCAAATAGGTGAGAAGAACTAAATACATTCGCATCATCTAAAAGTACTAAGTTTTGTCCTGCACTACCTCCTCGAACATTAAATCCTGATGCTCCTTCACCAGCATTTGTTACACCAGGGAGTTGTAAGATAGACTTTAAAACATCTGTTTCACCTAGTACGACAGGCATTTTCTTAACTTCTTCTATAGATAATTTATTAACACTCATCTCAGGTGTTCTAATATCTGCTTTAGTAGTGTTCTTTACTATCACTACTTCGTCTAATTGCGCTGTATCAGGTTTTAGAATAATCTTTAATGTATTATCTTTAGCTGTATCTATCTTAGAATGGTGAGTGGTATAACCTAAATAAGATACTTGAACGGTATATTGTCCAGATGGAATAGAGATTGTGAATTCTCCTTGTTCATTGGTAATAGTTGCTTGGTCTAGTTCTTTTATATAAACAGTAGCTCCTATAAGGGGAGAGTTGTTATCTAATACCTTTCCTATTAATGTAGTTTGTACTTGTTCATTAATGACATTAGCCATTGTATGTTGTACATGAAGGGGGATAGTAGACACATATAAACTCAGTCCCAATAAATAATTGGTCAACTTTTTGTGATTAATCATTCGTTTATCTTATTATGTTTCAATGCAAAAATAAGTAAGTAATTATTGCTATTTGTTTAATTAAACGCTGATGGAGTAACTATTATTTTAATGGTTTTCAAATAAATAGTATTGAAAGGATAATGAAATTATTTATGATTCTTTACATTTGTTTTTATGAAGTCATTATGGAAATTTTATTCTAACTTTTGGTTGAGGAATGTATCTGTTATCATTCTACTTCTTAGTGTGTTCACATTCGTCGCTTCTGTAGATAAAAGTGATCGCTCATTAATTGAAATATGGAAAGAATTAGTTCCTTCCTTTTTTATTGTATATGGCTGTATTTTAATTAGTAATATATTACTAATTAAGAAATATATGATTACCAAGCGATACAATATTTTCTTACCATTGTTTATTATTTATTGGATTGTTGTTTTAATTGGTACGGGGCTGTTAAATATGTTTATTGATGGATTTGATTCATGGTTAAGTGAAATACTCAATACTATATTTTTAATGTTTCTGGGGTCCGGGACTTATTTTATTCACTTATGGGTATTCAATGATATTACAGTTCGTGAGAAGCGTCTAGTAAATACTGTGGCAGAATTAGACTTTCTCAAGATGCAACTAAATCCTCATTTCCTTTTAAATGCAATGAATAATCTATACGGTGAGGCTTTAACTAATCCAAGCGAAACACCTGAGCGAATTCTACAATTATCACATTTATTAAGATACCAGTTAGAAGCAACCAAAAGAGAGTTTGTTTCTTTAGACCATGAAATAGGATTTCTTAAGGAGTATTTTAATTACTATAAGTTTAGAACAAATGATTTAGTAGTTGATATTAAATATGAAGGTGATATTGAGAGGTTTCAAGTCCCTCCTCTTTTGTATTTTAGTTTAGTTGAAAATGCTATTAAATTTGCCTTACAGACAGATTTTCCTTTTATAAAGTTAAGAGGATATGCTAGAGAAAATCATTTGTTATTCGAATTAGAAAATAGCTGTTTACCTGACGAAATGTTACAGAGTGGAACAGGAGTTGGTCTTTTAAACCTTGAGCGAAGATTAGAAGTATCTCAGTTGAGATATAAGTTTACAAAAAGCAAATCAAAAAATTATTATAAAACCACTTTAGAATTATGGGAATTACCTACCAATGTTTAATAGTAGATGATGAGAAGCCTGCACATCAGGTACTTTTAAGTCATATTAAACAATGTGATGACTTAGAATGTATAGGGCATGCTTATAGTGGAAAAGAAGCTTTAACTTTTTTACAAAGTAATGAGGTCGATATATTATTCTTAGATATTAATATGCCTTTAGTATCAGGTTTAGAATTGTTACAAATGTTACCTATTAAACCAACCACGATAGTAACAACTGCTTATTCAGACTTTGCATTAGAATCTTATCAGAATGATGCAGTAGATTATTTATTAAAACCTATCGCTTTTAGTAAGTTTTTAAAAGCAGTTGAAAAAGCAAAGGTATTTTGTAAAGATAGAAAAGAAAATAATCGCAAGAGTGAACTTCAAAAAGTGTTAATTAAAGAAGATGGCTTTGATTATTTTATTGAAATGTCTGACATTATTTATGTTGAAAGTGCAGGTAACTATATAAAGATATTTACTAAAAGTAGACGTAAGAGTTATTTTGTTTATGGGTCTCTTGTGGGGTTTAAGACAGAATTAATAGGGGATAACTTTGTTCAGGTACACCGTTCTTTTATTATTAATAAAGAATGTATAAAAGAGCGATTCATGAGTAAAGTTATTCTAGAAAATGGAGACGAAGTACCTATAGGACGCAAGTATCAGATTTTATTAGATGTAAAATAAGTATAAAAAAAAGCTCCTCAGTTAACTGAGGAGCTTTTTTTAGTATATTCCGCTATATTAGATAGTGTCGATAATTTGGTTTAAGGTAGCACTTGGACGCATAGCTTTTGCTGTGTCAGCTACATTTGATTGGTAATAACCACCAATATTTTGAGCTTTACCTTGTGAAGCAATTAATTCCTCGTTAATTTTAGCCTCACCGTCAATCATTGCTTTTGCGATAGGAGCAAATTTAGCTTGTAACTCAGTATCTTTAGATTGGTTAGCTAATGCTTCAGCCCAATACATTGCTAAGTAGAAGTGAGACCCACGGTTATCAATTGACCCAACTCTACGAGCAGGAGATTTATCGTTGTCTAAGAACTTAGCAGTAGCTTCGTCTAATGTCTCAGCTAATACCATCGCTTTAGGGTTGTTTTGAGTTTGGCTTAAGTGTTCGAATGAAGCACCTAGAGCTAAGAACTCTCCTAAAGAATCCCAACGTAAATATCCTTCTTCAATGAATTGTTCGATATGTTTAGGTGCAGAACCTCCAGCTCCTGTTTCGAATAATCCACCACCATTCATTAATGGAACGATAGATAACATCTTTGCTGATGTACCTACTTCTAAGATTGGGAACAAATCTGTTAAGTAATCACGTAATACGTTTCCTGTTACAGAGATTGTATCTAGTCCTTGACGGATTCTTTCTACAGATACTTTAGTCGCCTCTACTGGGTTTAAGATTCTGATATCTAATCCAGCTGTATCGTGATCTTTTAAGTATGTATTTACTTTAGCGATGATTTCTCTATCGTGAGCTCTATTCTCATCTAACCAGAAGATAGCAGGAGTATCAGATAAACGAGAGCGATTTACTGCTAATTTAACCCAATCTTGGATAGGAGCATCTTTAGTTTGACACATTCTGAATATATCTCCAGACTCTACATTTTGCTCAAAGAAGATATTTCCTTTATCATCAGATACGCGGATTACTCCATTTGTATCAGCTTGGAATGTTTTGTCATGAGACCCATATTCTTCAGCTTTTTGAGCCATAAGACCTACGTTAGGAACAGATCCCATAGTAGTAGGGTTATAAGCACCATTTGCTTTACAGTCTTCGATTACAGTTTGGTATACACCTGCGTAGCAACGGTCTGGGATGATAGCTAAAGTGTCTTGTGATTTTCCTTCAGCATTCCACATTTGTCCCGAAGTACGGATCATAGCTGGCATAGAAGCATCTACGATAACGTCAGAAGGAACGTGCAAGTTAGTGATACCTTTATCAGAGTTCACCATTGCAATAGCAGGTCCATTAGCAATAGCTGTGTCGATAGCAGCTTTTACTTCAGCTTCTTGAGCATGTCCAGCTAATTTAGCGTATAAATCACCTAATCCATTATTTGGGATAATACCTAATTCTGCAAATAAAGTAGCATATTTAGTATATACTTCTTTGAAGTAAACTTCTACTACAGCACCAAAGATGATAGGGTCAGACACCTTCATCATTGTAGCTTTTAAGTGAGTAGAGAATAAGATACCTTTTGCCTTAGCTTCTTCTTTACATTCAGAAACAAAAGCTTTTAATTTATTTACGTTTAGTACTGATGAATCAATGATTTCACCTTTTAATAAAGGCGCATAATCTTTTAATAATTTAATTGCACCATCAGTACCTACAAATTCAATTTTGTATTTACAGTTATCAGCTATAGTTACTGATTTCTCACTACCATAAAAATCTCCTTCAGACATCGAAGCAACTCTTGTTTTAGAATCAGCTGACCATGCTCCCATTGAGTGCGGGTGTTTTTTAGCATAGTTTTTAACTGCTTTAGGAGCTCTACGATCTGAATTCCCTTCACGTAACACAGGGTTTACAGCAGAACCTAAAATTTTAGCATATTTAGCTTTTATCTCTTTTTCTTCTTCAGTCTTAGCATCTGCAGTGTAGTTAGGTACAGCATAGCCATGTGCTTGTAATTCTTTAATAGCAGCATTCAACTGAGGTATTGAAGCAGAGATATTTGGAAGTTTAATGATATTAGCTTCTGGAGTCTTAGCTAATTCTCCTAATTCAGCTAATGCATCACCGATTCTTTGCTCTTCTTTTAAGAACTCAGGAAAAGTTGCAAGAATACGTCCTGCTAAAGATATATCTCTTGTTTCAACATCTATACTTGCTGTTTTAGCAAATGCTTGTACAATAGGTAAGAACGAATACGTAGCTAACATTGGAGCTTCGTCTGTAAACGTGTAAAGGATTTTAGATTTTTGTGTCATTTTGTATTTACTTTAAATGAAAACAATATTATCGTTAAATATATTTTGTTTAAAACTTGAAATTTATATAGCAAATATACTAAATATGTAGGTTATTGTTGATGCTTAATACCCTTTTTAGAGTTGAATTACGAATTTGATAATTCATACTTTTTATATTTCTGTTTTAGTACATTTTGATATAATATTTTATCATATTAATGAAAAAGGTCACCCTATAAAAGAGTGACCTTTGTTTTTATTTTAGATTTAATAGTTTTTTCCACCATGGGCGCTTATCTACTTCTAGATCTTGGCCATAACCATATCCGTATCCATAACCATATCCTTTGTTTGTTTCAGTATCATTTAAGATAATTGACATATTTGGAAGTTTACCTTCTTTATGTAAGTCATTTGGTAATTTAAGCATACGTTTGTCTAGGTAGTTTGCTCTTGCTACGTAGATAAATGTATCTGCGTATTTCGCTATTAACAAGGTATCCGTAACTAAACTCACTGGAGCTGTATCTACGATAATATAGTCATATTGCTTTTTAAGAGTCTCAAACATATCGCCTATTCTATCTCCCATTAGTAATTCTGCTGGGTTAGGTGGAATAGTACCTGCTGGTAACGCATACATGTTTTCGTAACCATCTATTTTTACAACATACTGGTTGATATCATCTTCTTTTCTTAATAGGTAGTCAGATACCCCTTTAGTAGGAAGCATGATATAATCATCTAATCTAGGGTTACGAATATCTAATCCGATAAGAAGTGTTCGTTTACCTGATAGTGCAATTGTAGCTGCAATATTTACAGATGTAAATGTTTTACCTTCTTTAGGGAATGTAGAAGTTAAGAATATCATCTTAGCATTACCTTCCTGTACACCACTTAACATAAACTCAAGGTTCGTTCTGATAATACGAAGAGCTTCAGCCGTACTTGTTCTACTTGCAATATTAACGATTTTAGAATTATCGTTAGAGTGTGGTATATCTCCTAAGAATGGTACTTGAGTATTCTCTTCAATGTCTAATCTAGTTTTAACCTTAGTATCTAATAAGTTACGTAAGTAGATTAGAGCAAATGGAATTAGTCCTCCCATAATAAGAGCAGCTAATAAGATAATTGCTTTTTTAGGAGCTACTGGTTTATCACTACTCTTAGCTACATCGATTATTTTAGCATTTTGTTCTGTTGCTGCTAAAGCGATTGCAGTTTCCTCTCTTTTTTGGAATAGGTATAAGTAGATAGCTTCTTTTACTTTTTGCTGTCTATCGATGATTCTGAACTCTCTCTCTTGTTTTGGTACAAGAGATAGTTTAGATTTTAACTCAGATTCTTTAGATGCTAACTCTCTACGTGTAATTTTTAGATTGCTCTCAGCTCTTAAAAGGCTTTCTAATACAGAAGCTTTCATAGAGTTGATTTGATCGTCTAATTTTACGATAGCTGGGTTGAGCTTAGTTGTACTAGTACTTAGTTTATTTCTTTCTAATACTAGCTGGTTGTATTGATTAATTAAGCTATTTGAGCTTACATCTGTCGATACTATATTACCTGGTAGTAATTCGTTTGGTTTGCTGTTTTTTAAGAATTCAATTAATGAAGAGATAACTTTTAATTCAGTTTCATTTTCAATAATTTGCTTTTCATAAACATTAGCATTTTCTAAGTGAATTTTTAATTCAGTAGGAATATCAGTAATACTATTTCTAGCTTTATATCCTTCTACATTTTTCTCTACATCACCTAATTCATCTGTAATTAGAACTAGACGTGAATCAATAAACTCTGAAGTTTTCTCTGAGATAAAACGTTTATCAGCGATAGCACCATCATTGTATAGAGTAATCATGGTGTTTAAGTAATCTTTTGCTTTAGCAGGTGTAGCGTTTAGCAATGATAACTCAAGTACTGTAGAGAATTTATCAGTAGGAGCTATTTTTACTTCTTTTACGTAGTAATCAACAACTTTTTGTACAGGCTTTATCTGTACCAATATTTCATTTACAGTTTCTTCAGCACCTTCTTTTTTAAGGGCATCTAATGTACCTTCTTTTTTAGGAGCGTTTTTAGTTACGATAAGTTTACCAAGTATAGTAGTAATAGGTTCATCGTATTTAAAAGTACCTATTTCTTCTTCCTCTTCATCTAATAGTAGAAAAGAAGATTCAGTTCTATCTTTAATAATAAAAGAATACTCGATATCATCAAAGTCAAAAACACGCTCCACAAAGTTGATAGAAACAGGACTATTACCATATAAATCCTTTTTTACAAATCTATCGTTATTGATTAAGGCTATATTTAATTGTAATCTTCTAACTGTTCTCTCTGCAAGACTTCTTGATTGTAGTACTTGTGTCTCGTTTTCTACATTACTTTTACCACCAGAGAACATTCCTAAGTCAGCGAATGCTGCCATTTCAGAAGCTATTCCACCACCTCTTTTCTCATCTTTTACAATGATAGAAGTACTGATAGAATATATTTTCTGGCTATAACGTAAATAAACGAAAGCTAAAGCTACAGTAATAAAAACACTTAATACAAACCATCTCCAGTGAACTAAATATTTCTCTAGTTCTTCTCTTATGTTAATATTAGAATTTTCTTGATTGTCAAATTTGTTTTCCATTGTATTATTTTACGGCTAGTGCTATTACAGTTACTAAAAGTGATAATGCAGAGATAGCTAAGCTTAAGTTAGGTCCCACTACAGAAGAGTTAACTTTTGTTTTGTTAGGCTCTACATATACAATATCGTTTTGATTTAAATAATAGTATGGAGATACCATAAAGTCGGCTTTAGTCATATCTACACGAATTGGTACTCTTCTACCATCTATTTCTCTTATCAATAATATATTGTCTCTTTTTCCATATACTGTTAAGTCACCAGATAGCGCTATCGCTTCAGCTAATGTAAGTCTTTCACTATTGATAGTGTGTACTCCTGGCTTATTTACCTCCCCTTGTACTGTCACTTTGTAGTTCATGATTCTCATGTTGACAATAGGGTTGTTGATATATTGGCTTATTTGTTTTGTAAGTATTTCTACAGCTTCTTTTTTGCTTTTACCACCTATTTTAATCGTTCCTAATACAGGGAACTCTATATTTCCATCACTATCTACTAAGTATAAGTGTTGAGTCATTGTACCGCTTCCAGCTGGGTTATTAGGATTTGTGGTCATTGTATTCATCAAGTTGAAAGGTGCTGCTGCTTCAGGATCTTCAGCAGATACAATGATCATTAGTAAATCATCAGATCTTAAACGAGTCTCGAATTTATTGTCATTAGACTCTTTTAATAATACATCCTCAACGTTTTGGTAGTATACAATGCTCTCTTTAGATGCACATGAACCTAGCAATAGCATAGTGCAGAAGAAAAGAGATAGTTTTAGCGCAATTATATTTTTCATTGTTATTTTTTTGCAAATATATAGTTTCTAAATAGTCAAAAAAAAGAGTTTTACCATTTAAAGTGTCAAATATAGTTTTTTCTTAGTAGAGATAAAATGCTGCTTTCGCAAAAAGCACATTGTTTTTAGGATAATTCGCTTTTTTTCTAATTATAAAAAACACAATAATCTCAGAAATTAAAAGAACTATAAATAATAGTTGTTAAATATGTAAAAGTAGCTTCTGATTTTTTATTTAAAACGTTAGTTTCTTTTTACGTAGTTCGAAGTTCTGACCTAAATACACTTTTCGTACCATTTCATCTTCTGCTAATTCTTCTGGAACACCTGCTTTTAAGATACCACCCTCGAACATCAGGTAGGTTTTGTCTGTAATAGCTAGTGTCTCCTGAACATTGTGATCTGTAATAAGGATACCAATGTTTTTGTTTTTTAAGTTAGCAACGATCTTTTGGATATCTTCTACTGCTACTGGGTCAACTCCTGCAAACGGCTCATCTAGAAGAATGAATTTAGGATCTGTAGCTAAGGCTCTAGCGATCTCTGTACGTCTTCTTTCTCCACCAGATAATACATCTCCACGATTAGTACGTACATGGTTTAGGTTAAACTCTTCTATTAGAGATTCCATTTTAGCCTCTTGTTCTTTTTTAGAGAGTTTTGTTAATTGAAGTACGCTTAGTATGTTATCCTCTATACTTAGTTTTCTAAAGATAGAGGCTTCTTGTGCTAAGTACCCTATACCGTGTTGAGCACGTTTGTACATCGGAAAATCGGTTATATCCGTGTTGTCTAAGTATATATGCCCACTATTGGGTTTTACTAATCCTACGATCATATAGAAAGAAGTAGTTTTACCGGCACCATTAGGTCCTAATAGCCCTACAATCTCTCCTTGATTAACCTCTACTGATATACCTTTAACGACTTTGCGTTTTTTGTACATCTTGATTAAATTATCAGCTCTTAATTTCATGATTTTAAAATATGAGATTAGTCAATTTGTTTTGTTTTACTCGCTTCTATTTTCTTGTTCTTTTTGTGTACGAAGAGGGAGATATAAATACTCACTTCATATAGTATAAGTAAAGGAATAGATACTATAATCTGGCTCACTACATCTGGGGGTGTAATTACAGCTGCGATGATTAATATCAATACGATAGCGTATTTTCTATAGTCTCTTAAGAACTGTGGAGTAACTAAATCTAACACAGATAAGAAGTAAATAATAATCGGCAATTCGAATACTAAACCACATGCTATAGAAGTAGTCTTTACAAGACCGATATAAGAGTTGATATCTATTTGGTTTTTAACGATATCACTCACCTGTAAGTTCGCAAGGAAATTAATAGATAGAGGAGTGATAACATAGTATCCAAATACTACTCCCATAAAGAATAATAAAGAAGATACAACGATAAAAAGTTTAGCGTATTTTTTTTCTTTTGTATAAAGTGCGGGGCTGATGAACTTCCATATTTCCCAAAGAATGAAAGGAACTGCAATAATAAAACCTGCGGAAATACAAGTCCAAATTAATACAGAGAACTGCCCATCCATCGTTCTATTCTGAATTTCGAAGGGTAAGTCTTGTAGACAAAAGCTTCTATCAAAATCAAAACGTTGTGCTATTTTACAAAAGAATTGATAGGTAACAAAATCACTTCTTTTAGGTGCAAAAATGATTTTGTCAAAAATAAAATCACTAAAAATAAAAGCGACTGCCCCTCCTCCTAGTATAAATGCTGAAGATCTAACTAATAACCATCTTAATTCTTCTAAGTGGTCTAGGAAAGACATTTCCTTTTTTGATTTATCTGAGTTTGCCATATTTATACGATCCCTTCTTTTAATATATCATGTAGGTGGATTACGCCTACGTACTTGTTGTTTTGTGTCACTAATAACTGCGTGATAGAGTTGTCCTCTAATATTGACAAAGCCTTAGATACATGTTCAGAGCTTTCTATTGACTTAGGGTTGATAGACATTATATCTTTAGCCTTATAATCGTTTAGATTACTACTTTTTTGTAGCATACGGCGCAAGTCTCCATCTGTTATGATTCCCACGATTTGCTCATTATCTACTACAGCAGTCACTCCTAGGCGTTTCTCTGATATCTCTACGATTACTTCTTGGATAGAAGAGTCTGGAGAGACAGCAGGTTTGTTTTCGCTTTTTAGTATGTTTTGCACCAAAAGTAACAATTTTTTACCTAATGCTCCACCTGGATGGTACATTGCGAAGTCTTCTGCTGTGAAGTTTCTCAATTCTATAAGACATGCTGCTAAAGCATCTCCTAAAACTAGCTGAGCAGTAGTACTATTCATAGGTGCTAGATTATTCTGTTCTGCTTCTCTATCTATTTTAGATAGTAGAATATAGTCTGCGCTTTTTGCTAAAAAAGAATTTTCATTAGCTGTGATAGCAATAAGCGTATTGTTATGTCTTTTTAGGATAGGAGCTAGTACTTTTATTTCAGGACTATTACCGCTATTAGATATACAGATGATACAGTCTCCTGGTTGGATTAGACCTAGATCTCCATGCATTGCCTCAGCAGCATGCATATAGATAGACGGAGTTCCTGTAGAATTTAATGTAGCTACTATTTTCGCTCCAATCAGTGCACTTTTGCCTATTCCTGTCACAATTATTCGCCCTTTGCAGTTGAAAATCGCTTTAACAGTTTTTTCAAAATCATCCGTTAGATAATCGATTAGTTTTTTAATGCTTTCACTCTCAGAAAGTAAAGTGTTTTTGGCGGTGTTTAATATGTTAATTGATGTATTCAAAATCAGCGAATGTTAAATATTATGATTGAACTAAAGAAATTTTGTACCTTTATGTACTGCAAATTTATGTAAAATACCATACAAAAATAATGAAATCAACTGAAATTGACTTGCACAAAGAGTTAAAGAGATTTTTTGGATTTTCTCAATTCAAAGGTCTTCAGGAAGATGTGGTCAAAAGTATTATTTCTGGACACAATACTTTTGTGATTATGCCGACTGGAGGAGGGAAGTCTCTTTGTTATCAATTACCTGCATTGGTGTTAGAGGGAACAGCTATTGTTGTTTCACCGTTAATTGCTTTGATGAAAAATCAAGTAGATGCTATTAGAAGTTTATCTTCAGAGCATGGTGTAGCGCATGTGCTTAATTCATCTCTTACGAAAACTGAGATAGCTCAGGTAAAGGAAGACATTAAAAGTGGGATTACAAAGTTGCTATACGTAGCACCTGAATCTTTAACTAAGGAAGAGTATGTTAGCTTTTTACAAGGGGAGAAATTATCTTTTGTAGCTATTGACGAGGCCCATTGTATTTCTGAATGGGGACATGACTTTAGACCAGAGTATAGAAATCTGCGCAATATTATTAGAAGTCTTGGAGATATACCTATTATAGGATTGACTGCTACAGCCACTCCTAAAGTTCAAGAGGATATTCTAAAAAACTTAGAAATTCCAAACGCGAATACGTTTAAAGCATCGTTTAACAGACCTAACTTATTCTATGAGATACGTCCTAAAACGAAAAATGTAGAGACGGATATCATTCGCTTTATTAAACAACACCAAGGGAAATCTGGAGTGATCTACTGTCTAAGTAGAAAGAAAGTAGAAGAAATCGCAAATGTACTTCAGGTAAATGGGATCAGTGCTGTGCCTTATCACGCAGGACTAGATGCTAAGACCCGTGCTAAACATCAAGATATGTTCTTAATGGAGGATGTAGATGTAGTAGTAGCTACTATCGCATTCGGTATGGGGATAGATAAGCCAGATGTACGTTATGTAATACACCATGATATTCCTAAATCATTAGAAAGTTATTATCAAGAGACAGGTAGAGCTGGACGAGATGGAGGTGAAGGACACTGTCTAGCCTATTACTCATATAAAGATATAGAGAAGCTTGAGAAGTTTATGGCTGGTAAGCCTGTAGCTGAGCAAGAGATAGGATATGCCTTATTACAGGAAGTGGTGGCATATGCAGAAACATCGATGTCTAGAAGAAAATTTATCCTGCATTATTTTGGAGAAGAATTTGACGAAGTCAATGGTGAAGGAGCAGATATGGATGATAACGTTCGTAACCCTAAAACTAAAGTAGAGGCTAAAGATGGGGTGGTTCAATTATTAAAAGTAATTAGAGATACCAAACAATCTTATAAAACCAAAGAAATAGTCTTCACTCTATTAGGTAAAGTCAACGCATTGCTAAAAGTAAATAAGACAGATACATTAGAATTCTTCGGTTGTGGTAAAGATCATGATGAGAAGTATTGGATAGCTCTTATTAGACAAGTGTTAGTAGCAGATTTATTGCGCAAAGATATTGAAGCTTATGGGGTGTTAAAACTGACAGAAGCTGGGCTAGAGTTTATAGATAATCCTAAGTCATTTATGATGACTGAAGATCACGAATATTCTGATGCTGAAAACGATTTGGATGTAATTGCTAGTAAAGCTAGTCTAGTGATAGACGAGGCTCTGATCGGTATCCTAAAGGATTTGCGTAAGAAAGTAGCGAAGAAATATGGCGTACCTCCATTTGTAGTATTCCAAGACCCTTCGTTAGAGGAGATGGGACTTAAGTATCCGGTGACACTTGAAGAGATGTCTAATATTATAGGTGTAAGTGAAGGTAAGGCTAAGAAATATGGTAAGGAGTTCGTAGATGTGATCAGTAAGTATGTGGAGGATAACGATATCATCAGACCTGATGACTTAGTGGTTAAATCTACCGGAGCTAACTCTGCATTAAAACTTTATATTATTCAGAACGTAGACAGAAAGTTATCTCTATCGGATATTGCGAGCGCTAAAGGATTAGATATGGATGGTCTGCTAAAAGAGATGGAGCAAATCGTATATTCTGGTACGAAGTTGAATATATCATATTGGATAGATGATGTCTTAGACGAAGATCAGCAAGAAGAAATCTATGACTACTTTATGGAGTCAGAGACAGATAATATTAAGGCTGCGATGACTGAGTTTGACGGAGATTATGATACTGAAGAATTGAGATTAATGCGTATTCAGTTTATTAGTAAAGAAGCAAACTAGTTTATAGTAGAGATATAATAATAAAAATCTTCAGTAGACGACTACTGAAGATTTTTTTATACACTCTTTTTAAAAATATGGGGAAAATATTTAAATCGTGTTTTAGAAGATCTTCGTTAGTCAAGATTAGTATCGCTACTATGGTGCTTTTACTAATAAATATTTTATTTATAATCTTAATATTAAAAGCAAAGAGAGGCGATATCGGGGTGAGTAATATCGAGAGTGCTATAGCAGGTGGAGCTTTGGTGATTACTATATTAGTCTATTTTATTTTAAACACATATCCGTATTTCAATAAGATAGTGATTGATAGCGAGAAGATATATTATAAGAAAATATTGGGACAGAAGAAAGTCATAGATATCGCTGTAGAGGATGTGCAGATACATATAGACACATTATATGTCCGCTGGACTAATCAAGATGGTTATATAGAAGTGAGTAGTGGAAAGAAGAAAATCAAGATTATAGAAAGTTATTATAAAAACTATGTAGTACTAAAAGAAGCTTTGATTGCTTTAGCTTAACGAAAGATATATAGATAAAAGGTGTTCTTATGGAGCACCTTTTTTTACGGATATAAGGTAGAGTATTTAGGTCAGTGTTTATTTGCTGTAAATTTTCAGTAATTGAAGAATACATGATTAGTAAATGGAGAATTGCTCGACAAAAGCACCTCTAGATCCACTAATCTCGAGTAATTGTCCATAGATTGTCGAGGAGGTCGACTTTAATATTAGTATTATATGGGGATGAGCTATTAGGTGAGTTTGTATTTGTAAAATAGTTTTTTGTTTAATGTGTTGTTTATTAGTGTTTTGTGTGGTTTTGGGTACTGAAAAAAAAGTATACCTTTTTTTCATATAGAACAGGGTTTTGTCCCTATTTAGGAGGGATGATAGATAAAAAGACCTTTTAGAATATGAAAAAGCACTTATAAAAGTGAAATGTAGACTCTAAAATAAAAAAAAGGACAACTTTTTTTTAAAATAATTAAAAAACGTCTAGAAAGAAGAGTCGTGTTGTAAAAAAGAAAGAGGTAACTCATTATATAGGTTACCTCTTGGTATATGCATTTACAGATGCAGTCTATTCGTATAGTTCTCCTCGATGTGGTTTTAGGATGTCTCTTAGTTGTCTCATTTGCTCATCATTGACTACCATATATGCGATAGTGTGTTCAGGTGCTAATACTGTGTAGTCTATGATAGAGATGGGTAGCTGTTCTATAGCGACATACTCTTTAAGGTGTATTACGTGATGCTCAGCTGTTTTTTCTCCAGCAGGACCTTTAAAATCCCAAATAAGTTTGATTTGTCTTTCCATTTTCTAATTGTCATTTGTACAAAAGTAGTCAAAAAATAGGAAGAAATAATTGAAGAATTAGTAGAAGATGCTAGGTGGAGAAGTACTGCGGATGAATAGTATTGCAAGATAAAATGGAAGGGCAGATAACAAAAAGGGGAGTGTAGTCGTTTATAAATGAATATTATAACAGAAAGACAGGTTTATAACGATGCTATCTGATAAAGAGATTAGTTTAACCGTATCTTTTTTGTATTTTTGAGGTTGATATAAATTATTAGGTATGAAAGAAGAGTTAGTGGTATTAGTAAATGAACAAGATGAACAAGTAGGAGTAATGGAAAAGATAGAAGCTCATGAAAAAGCTTTGTTACATCGTGCATTTTCTGTTTTTATTTTGAATAAAAATAATGAAGTAATGTTACAACAACGTGCTTCAGAAAAGTATCACTCGCCTTTATTGTGGACTAATACTTGTTGTAGTCATCAACGTGTAGGCGAAACAAATATAGAGGCTGGTAGACGTAGATTAATGGAAGAAATGGGATTCGAAGTGCCCCTAAAAGATGTTTTTAGTTTTATTTATAAAGCCCCATTTGACAATGGTCTGACAGAGCATGAGTTTGATCATGTGATGATTGGATATTACGATGATGAACCAAATATCAATTTAGAAGAAGTAGAGGCATGGAAGTGGATGTCTATAGAGGGTATAAAGGAAGATATGGAGGCTAATCCTAATATATATACAGCTTGGTTTAAAATCATTTTTTCTAAGTTTTATCATTTTATAGAAGCTCAAAAGAAATAATAGTATGAGATTAACTGTTAGTAGAAAAGCTCACTTTAATGCAGCACATCGCTTGCATAGAAAAGAATGGTCGGAGGAGAAGAATCAACTTGTTTTTGGTAAATGTAATAATCCTAACTATCATGGACATAATTATGAATTAATTGTTCAGGTGACAGGAGAGCTTGATCCAGAGACAGGGTTTGTTATGGATTTAAAAGAGCTGTCGGATTTAATAAAATCAGAGATAGAAGAGAACTTTGATCATAAAAACTTAAATTTAGATGTACCAGAGTTTTTAGAGCTAATCCCTACAGCAGAAAATATCGCAGTAGTGATATGGCAAAAATTAAGACCTTTTATTAATGATGATAAAGAGCTAGAAGTAATATTATATGAAACTGCTAGAAACTTTGTTTCTTTTAAAGGAGATTATTAATTATAGGGTATGCTAATGGGAAAAGTTGTAACTTGCACCCTCGTTTTTTATAGCGATTGGGAAAGATAGGTAAGCAATAGCTTATTTTTAATAGAAGTGATTAATATATGGGTTTTAAACAATATCCGATACTATTTCAACCGATTCTGAAAGACAGAATTTGGGGAGGAACGAAGTTAAAGTCAATACTTGGTAAAGATATTGATTCAAATGAGGTAGGGGAGAGCTGGGAGATTTCTGGTGTATCTTCTGATGTAAGCGTTGTCGCAAATGGGGTATATGAAGGATTAAGTTTAAATGATTTAATTCAGAAGTTTCCTGAAGAAATATTAGGTGATTATATTATAAGTCGTTTTGATAAGAAGTTTCCTCTTTTGTTTAAGTTTCTAGATGCGAAAGAAGATTTATCTATACAGTTACATCCAAATGATGATTTAGCTCAGAAGCGCCATGGGTCTTTTGGAAAGACTGAGATGTGGTATGTGATGCAAACGGATGAGAATGCAAGAATAGTAGTGGACTTTAAAGATGGAGTGACTCAGCAGGATTATCTACATCATTTAGAAGCTAAGACACTGCCATCTATATTAAAAGAGATACCTGTAAAGAAAGGAGATGTATTCTTCATCGAGACAGGTACTATCCATGCCATTGGAGCGGGTGTACTATTAGCTGAGATTCAGCAGACTTCAGATATTACTTATAGAGTGTATGACTGGGATAGACGAGATGCTTCTGGTAACTCTAGAGAACTGCATATCGATTTGGCACTAGATGCTATAAACTATGATAAGAAAGAAGTAGAACTGACTTATACTAAAGATATTAATGTATCTAATGAAATAGTAGAATGTCCGTTCTTCTCTGTAAATTATATTCCTTTAAAAGGGAAGTATCACAAGGAGAAAGATATTTCTAGGTTCTATCTATATGTATGTACAGAAGGACAAGGTGAGATTATATTAGGAGCAGAGGTATATCCTATACGATGTGGACAGACTGTGCTAATACCAGCAGCAGTATCACAAATATGTTTAAGTGGTGAGGCTACAATCTTAGAGATATTTGTTTCTTAAAACAGTAGTATACCCCATTTTTATATTGTAGATTTGCGTAAAATTAATAATAAATAAAGGAAATTATGGCAAGCGTAAAGAACCTAAAAAAAGATATTCACTATGTATTAGGTGATATCATCCAAGCAATTTATATTCAAGAAATGACAACTGGAGGACCAACTGCAGAGACTAATGCATTACTTGAAGAAGCGTTTGTTTCTTTCGATGAATTAATCGGAGCAGTGAATGCAAAAAATGTTGAAAATAAAAAGGCACATTTTAAAGGAGTTTATAAAAAACTAGAAGATGTTGCTGGTCAATTAGTTGAGAAAATCAACGCAATGTAATCGAAAAAAAGATTTAAAAAAGATACATTTTGTGTTGCAAGATTGAAAAACCATGCTATCTTTGCACTCGCAAAATGAGTCGCCGGTGTAGCTCAGCTGGCTAGAGCAGCTGATTTGTAATCAGCAGGTCGTGGGT